>NZ_UFQB01000001.1 GCF_900496965.1 Achromobacter agilis | reverse complement strand
CATGGCAAAAGGCAAGTTTGAACGTACCAAGCCGCACGTGAACGTGGGTACGATTGGTCACGTTGACCACGGCAAAACGACGTTGACGGCGGCGATCACGACCGTTCTGTCGAACAAGTTTGGTGGCGAAGCCAAGGGCTACGACCAGATCGATGCGGCTCCTGAAGAAAAGGCACGCGGTATCACGATCAACACGGCGCACGTCGAGTACGAAACGGAAACGCGTCACTACGCGCACGTTGACTGCCCGGGCCACGCTGACTATGTGAAGAACATGATCACGGGCGCGGCGCAAATGGACGGCGCGATCCTGGTGGTGTCTGCCGCTGACGGCCCGATGCCGCAAACGCGTGAACACATTCTGCTGTCGCGCCAGGTTGGCGTGCCGTACATCATCGTCTTCCTGAACAAGGCCGACATGGTTGACGACGCCGAGCTGCTCGAGCTGGTGGAAATGGAAGTCCGCGAACTGCTGTCGAAGTACGACTTCCCGGGCGACGACACCCCGATCGTGAAGGGTTCGGCCAAGCTGGCGCTGGAAGGCGACAAGGGCGAACTGGGCGAACAGGCGATCCTGTCGCTGGCCCAAGCACTGGATTCGTACATCCCGACGCCTGAGCGCGCGGTTGACGGCGCGTTCCTGATGCCTGTTGAAGACGTGTTCTCGATCTCGGGTCGCGGCACCGTGGTGACCGGCCGTATCGAACGCGGCATCATCAAGGTCGGCGAAGAAATCGAAATCGTGGGTATCGTCCCGACGGTCAAGACGACCTGCACCGGCGTGGAAATGTTCCGCAAGCTGCTGGACCAAGGTCAAGCTGGCGACAACGTGGGCATCCTGCTGCGCGGCACCAAGCGTGAAGACGTTCAGCGCGGCCAAGTTCTGGCCAAGCCGGGCTCGATCACCCCGCACACGGACTTCACGTCCGAGGTGTACATCCTGTCGAAGGAAGAAGGCGGCCGCCACACCCCGTTCTTCAACGGCTATCGTCCCCAGTTCTACTTCCGCACGACGGACGTGACGGGTACGATCGACCTGCCGGCCGACAAGGAAATGGTTCTGCCGGGCGACAACGTGACGATGACCGTCAAGCTGCTGGCCCCGATCGCCATGGAAGAAGGCCTGCGTTTCGCCATCCGTGAAGGCGGTCGTACCGTCGGCGCCGGCGTCGTCGCCAAGATCCTGAAGTAAGCAATACCAGGATGGGTAGAGTGGACTTTTCGTCCCTCTATCCATTCTTGCCGTAAAAGTAGTATGATGTATGGTTCCGCAAGCGATTGCATGTAGTGCGGAAGCAGCCGTAGTGCAAGTGTAGTGTTTTAGGGGCATAGCTCAATTGGCAGAGCGTCGGTCTCCAAAACCGAAGGTTGTAGGTTCGATTCCTACTGCCCCTGCCACCGCCAGGATAAACCCGCGGGAGATCATCGCGAGTTACGCATTCACGGCGGCTCGCGTCGCAATATGTCTAATACCAGCGTAGAAACCGTAACCAGTACCGCCGACCGGGTGAAGCTCGGGCTGGCGGTTCTTGTCGTTATTGCTGGCATCGTCGGGTTCTCCGTGCTCAGCGCGCAGCCGATGCCTGCCCGTATCGGCGTGTTCGTCGGCGGCCTCGTGATCGCAGCAGTGATCGCCTGGTTCAGTGAGCCCGGCCGCCGCACTTTGAGCTTCGCCAGCGAGTCCTACAACGAAGTCAAGCGTGTCTCGTGGCCTACGCGCAAGGAAACGACCCAGATGACGGGCATCGTTTTCGCGTTTGTGGCGGTCATGGGCATTTTCATGTGGGTGCTCGACAAGGGCATCGAATGGATTCTCTACGGCCTGTTGTTGGGCTGGAAATAAGGACGGCGAATGAGTAAGCGTTGGTATGTCGTCCATGTGTACTCCGGCATGGAAAAAAGCGTACACAAGGCCCTGAACGAGCGCATCGAGCGCGCAGGCCTGCAAACGTCTTTTGGCCGCATTCTTGTGCCCTCCGAGGAAGTCGTCGAGGTCAAGGGTGGTCAGAAGTCGATTACCGAGCGCCGCATTTTCCCCGGTTACGTCCTGGTTGAAATGGACCTGACCGACGAAACGTGGCACTTGGTCAAGAACACGAACCGCGTCACCGGCTTTTTGGGTGGCTCGGGCAACCGTCCGACCCCGATTTCCGAAAAGGAAGTCGAGAAGATCCTCTCCCAGATGGAAGAGGGCGTCGAGAAACCCCGCCCCAAGATCCTGTTCGAAGTGGGCGAGATGGTTCGGGTCAAGGAAGGTCCGTTTGCAGACTTCAACGGCAACGTCGAAGAAGTCAATTACGAAAAGAGCAAGGTGCGCGTGTCTGTCACCATTTTTGGTCGCGCTACGCCCGTCGAACTCGATTTCAGTCAGGTCGAAAAGACCTAATTTTCAACCCCCGGGGAGCTTCGGGCCTGAACGGTACGAAGCGATATAACCCGCAAGGAGCAAAGCATGGCGAAGAAGATCGTCGGCTTTATCAAGCTGCAAGTACCGGCTGGTAAGGCTAACCCCTCCCCCCCGATTGGCCCGGCACTGGGTCAACGTGGCCTGAACATCATGGAATTCTGCAAGGCGTTCAACGCCAAGACCCAGGGCATGGAGCCCGGTCTGCCGATTCCGGTGGTGATCACCGCCTTCGCGGACAAGAGCTTCACCTTCATCATGAAGACCCCGCCCGCGACGGTCCTCATCAAGAAGGCCGCTGGCGTGCAAAAGGGTTCGTCCAAGCCGCATACCGACAAGGTTGGCACGCTGACCCGCGCTCAAGCTGAAGAGATCGCCAAGGCCAAGGGCCCCGATCTGACCGCCGCTGATCTGGATGCCGCCGTGCGCACGATCGCTGGCAGCGCCCGCAGCATGGGCATCACGGTTGAGGGGATCTAATCATGGCAAAACTGTCCAAGCGCGCCGCCGCTATTGCACAAAAGATCGACCGCACCAAGCTGTACCCGGTCGCTGAAGCCCTGACCCTGGTCAAGGAAACCGCTGTCGCCAAGTTCAATGAATCCATTGACGTGGCCGTTCAGCTCGGCATCGACCCGAAGAAGTCGGACCAACTGGTCCGCGGTTCGGTCGTGCTGCCCGCTGGTACCGGCAAGTCGGTCCGCGTCGCCGTGTTCGCCCAAGGCGAAAAGGCTGAAGCCGCCAAGGCCGCTGGCGCCGACATCGTCGGTCTGGACGATCTGGCTGACCAGATCAAGGCCGGTCAGATGGACTTCGACGTCGTCATCGCCTCGCCCGACACGATGCGTGTCGTGGGTGCCCTGGGCCAGATCCTGGGCCCCCGTGGCCTGATGCCGAACCCGAAGGTCGGCACCGTGACGCCCGACGTCGCGACCGCTGTGAAGAACGCCAAGGCCGGTCAGGTTCAGTACCGTACCGACAAGGCTGGCATCATCCACGCAACGATCGGCCGCGCGTCGTTCGGCGTGGAACAGCTGCAAACCAACCTGGCCGCTCTGGTCGACGCCCTGCAAAAGGCTCGTCCCGCAGCTGCCAAGGGCATTTACCTGCGCAAGCTGGCCGTTTCGTCCACGATGGGCGGCGGTGCGCGCGTGGAAATCGCCTCGCTGTCGGCCTAAGCCGGCAGTAGTAAACGTACTTTGGGCCGCATCCGGATTTCTCCGGATGCTGCTGTCAAAGACCGCTGGAGCAGGGTAGCAAGCGTCTCGCTTTGCTTGTGTGGAAGGCAGTCCCGCTGCCCCGCTTAATCCCGAAGCTCACACAGTTCGGATCCAGCGTAGACGGCGTCCCCAGGAAGATTTCTTTACACGAAGAACTCGACCAGGCGCCGCATTCGGTTGACGTGCAAGGCATTCGCCCCAAGCGTCTTTTGATGGAGTGTTCAAACCGTGAGTCTCAATCGTCAAGAGAAAGCGGTGGTGATCGAGGAAGTCTCGGCGGAAGTCGCCAAGGCCCAATCGATTGTTATCGCTGAGTACCGTGGTCTGGACGTCGCCTCTGTCACCGTACTGCGCAAAACTGCGCGTGAATCGGGCGTGTATCTGCGTGTTCTGAAGAACTCGCTGGCCCGTCGTGCTGTTGCCGGCACGGCTTTCGAGCCGTTGGCTGAGCAACTGACCGGTCCGCTGATCTACGGTATCAGCGCTGATCCGGTAGCGGCGGCCAAGGTCCTCGCAGGTTTCTCGAAGAGCAATGACAAGCTGGTCATCAAGGCGGGCTCGCTGCCCAACAGCCTGTTGACCCAAGAAGGTGTGAAGGCCCTGGCCACCATGCCCTCGCGCGAAGAGTTGCTTTCGAAACTGCTGGGCACCATGCAAGCCCCCATCGCGCAATTCGTGCGTACGCTCAACGAAGTTCCGACCAAGTTCGCCCGTGGCCTCGCCGCCGTGCGCGACCAGAAGGCAGCGGCCTAATCGCCCTGCTGTCCGGAATTCGCTGAACGACCGAGCGACACCCAAACCCTGGCATTACCAAATTATTTGGAGTTCTGAAAAATGGCACTTAACAAAGCTGAAATCCTTGACGCCATCGCTGGCATGACCGTGCTCGAGCTGTCCGAGCTGATCAAGGAAATGGAAGAGAAGTTCGGCGTGTCGGCTGCTGCCGCCGCTGTCGCTGTCGCTGCTCCCGCTGCTGGTGGCGCTGCCGCCGCTGCTGAAGAGCAGACCGAGTTCACCGTCGTCCTGACCGAAGCTGGCGCCAACAAGGTTAGCGTCATCAAGGCCGTGCGCGAACTGACCGGTCTGGGTCTGAAGGAAGCCAAGGACCTGGTTGACGGCGCTCCGAAGCCCGTCAAGGAAGCTGTGGCCAAGGCTGACGCCGAAGCCGCCAAGAAGAAGCTGGAAGAAGCTGGCGCCAAGGTCGAAGTCAAGTAAGACCTGCGTCAACTTGCCCGGGGACAGCGCAGTTTGCAGTCCCCGGGCTTTTGCGTTTCCAGGAAACCCCTACTGGGGGCATGCCCTTTTCAGGGGGGTTTCCTGGAGTCGTATCACCTGGGGCCGTGGTTGACGGCCCATGCAACCTCGAGTCGGAGTGCTCATGCCTTACTCGTACACCGAAAAAAAGCGCATCCGCAAAAGCTTCGCCAAGCGTGAAGACGTTCAAAACGTTCCTTTCCTGTTGGCGACACAGCTTCAATCCTACCTAACTTTCCTGCAGGCGGATACCGCCCCGTCCGATCGCGTAGCCGACGGTTTGCAGGCGGCGTTTTCGTCGATTTTCCCGATCGTTAGTCACAACGGTATGGCGCGCTTGGAGTTCGTGAGCTACGTGCTCGGCGAACCGGTGTTCGATGTCAAGGAATGTCAGCAACGTGGCCTGACCTATGCTTCGCCCCTGCGAGCCAAGGTCCGCCTGGTGCTGCTTGACCGCGAAGTCAGCAAGCCCACCGTGAAGGAAGTGAAGGAACAGGAAGTCTACATGGGCGAAATTCCGCTCATGACGGGCACGGGTTCCTTCGTCATCAATGGCACCGAGCGTGTCATCGTGTCGCAGCTGCACCGTTCGCCTGGCGTGTTCTTCGAACATGACCGCGGCAAAACGCACAGCTCCGGCAAGCTTCTGTTCTCGGCCCGCGTGATTCCCTACCGCGGTTCGTGGCTGGACTTCGAATTCGACCCGAAGGACGTCCTGTTCTTCCGCGTCGACCGTCGCCGCAAGATGCCCGTCACGATCCTGTGCAAGGCGATCGGCATGACGCCGGAATCGATCCTGGCCAACTTCTTCGACTTCGACAACTTCGAACTGAAGAGCGAAGGCGCGATGATGGAATTCGTGCCCGAGCGCTGGAAGGGCGAGATGGCCCGTTTCGACATCTCGGACCGCGCTGGCAAGGTCATCGTCGAGAAGGACAAGCGCATCAACGCGAAGCACCTGCGCGACCTGGCTGCCGGCGGCATCCAGCGCATCTCCGTGCCGGAAGACTTCCTGTACGGCCGTGTGCTGGCCAAGAACATCGTTGATCCGGACACCGGCGAAGTCATCGCCAACGCCAACGACGAGATTACCGAAAGCGTGCTGGGCGCCCTGCGCGCCGGCAACGTCCACGACATCCAGACGCTCTACACGAACGACCTGGACCGTGGTCCGTACATCTCGCAGACGCTGCGCACCGACGAAACCGCCGACCAGATGGCCGCGCGCGTCGCTATCTACCGCATGATGCGTCCTGGCGAGCCCCCCACCGAAGAAGCGGTGGAAGCCCTGTTCCAGCGCCTGTTCTACAGCGAAGAAACGTACGATCTGTCGCGCGTCGGCCGCATGAAGGTCAACAGCCGCCTCGGCCGTGGTGAAGACACCACCGGCCCGATGACGCTGACCAACGAAGACATCCTTGAAACCATCAAGGTGCTGGTCGAGCTGCGTAACGGCCGTGGCCAGATCGATGACATCGATCACCTGGGCAACCGCCGCGTGCGTTGCGTCGGCGAACTGGCCGAGAACCAGTTCCGTGCCGGCCTCGTGCGTGTCGAGCGCGCCGTCAAGGAACGTCTGGGCCAGGCCGAGACGGAAAACCTGATGCCGCACGACCTGATCAACTCCAAGCCGATCTCGGCCGCCATCAAGGAGTTCTTCGGTTCGAGCCAGCTGTCGCAGTTCATGGACCAGACCAACCCCTTGTCGGAAATCACGCACAAGCGCCGTGTTTCCGCACTGGGCCCGGGCGGTCTGACCCGCGAGCGCGCCGGCTTCGAAGTCCGTGACGTGCACCCGACCCACTACGGCCGCGTCTGCCCGATCGAAACGCCGGAAGGCCCGAACATCGGCCTGATCAACTCCATGGCGCTGTACGCTCGCCTGAACGAGTACGGCTTCCTGGAAACGCCTTACCGCAAGATCATCGACGGCCGCGTCAGCGAGCAGATCGATTACCTCTCGGCCATCGAAGAAAGCCACTACGTCATTGCGCAGGCCAACGCCGCGCTCGACGAAGAAGGCCGTTTCGTGGACGACCTGGTCGCTTGCCGTGAAGCTGGCGAAACGATGTTGACCGCCCCCGCCAACGTGCACTACATGGACGTTGCCCCGTCGCAGATCGTGTCGGTCGCCGCCTCGCTGATTCCGTTCCTGGAGCACGACGACGCGAACCGCGCGCTGATGGGCGCCAACATGCAACGTCAGGCCGTGCCTTGCCTGCGTCCGGAAAAGCCGGTCGTGGGTACGGGTATCGAGCGCACCGTGGCCGTTGACTCGGGCACCACCGTGCAGGCGCTGCGTGGTGGCCTGGTCGACCACGTCGACGCCGAACGCGTGGTTATCCGCGTGAACGACGAAGAAAACGTCGCTGGCGAAGTCGGCGTCGATATCTACAACCTGATCAAGTACACGCGTTCCAACCAGAACACGAACATCAACCAGCGTCCCATCGTCAAGCGCGGCGACCGCGTCGCCAAGGGCGACGTGCTGGCTGACGGCGCATCGACGGACCTGGGCGAACTCGCCCTGGGCCAGAACATGCTGATCGCGTTCATGCCCTGGAACGGCTACAACTTCGAAGACTCGATCCTGATCTCCGAAAAGGTTGTGGCTGACGATCGCTACACCTCGGCGCACATCGAGGAACTGACGGTTGTTGCCCGCGACACGAAGCTCGGTCCGGAAGAAATCACGCGCGACATCAGCAACTTGGCTGAGACGCAACTGAACCGCCTGGACGATTCCGGCATCACGTACATCGGCGCCGAAGTCAGCGCCGACGACGTGCTGGTCGGCAAGGTCACGCCGAAGGGCGAAACCCAGCTGACGCCGGAAGAAAAGCTGCTGCGCGCCATCTTCGGCGAGAAGGCATCCGATGTTAAGGACACCTCGCTGCGCGTGCCCTCGGGCATGACCGGCACCGTCATCGACGTGCAGGTGTTCACGCGTGAAGGCATCGTGCGCGACAAGCGCGCCCAGTCCATCATCGACGATGAACTGCGCCGCTATCGCCAGGACCTGAACGACCAGCTGCGTATCGTTGAAAACGACCAGTTCGACCGTATCGAAAAGATGCTGGTCAACAAGACCGTCAACGGCGGTCCGCGCAAGCTGGCCAAGGGCGCCACGATCACCAAGGCCTACCTGGCCGATCTGGACCGCTGGCAGTGGTTCGACATCCGCCTGGCCGATGAGCCGCACGCTGTCGTGCTGGAGCAGGCCAAGGAATCGCTCGAGCAGAAGCGTCACCAGTTCGACCTGGCCTTCGAAGAGAAGCGCAAGAAGCTGACGCAGGGCGACGAGCTGCCCCCGGGCGTGCTGAAGATGATCAAGGTCTATCTGGCCGTGAAGCGTCGTCTGCAGCCTGGCGACAAGATGGCAGGCCGTCACGGCAACAAGGGCGTGGTCTCGCGCATCACCCCGGTGGAAGACATGCCGCACATGGCTGACGGCACGCCGGCCGACATCGTTCTGAACCCGCTGGGCGTGCCCTCGCGGATGAACGTGGGCCAGGTGCTGGAAGTGCACTTGGGCTGGGCTGCCAAGGGCGTGGGCCACCGCATCGCCGACATGCTGCGCGACGAGCGCACCGCGCAGGTCAAGAACGTCCGTGCCTACCTGGACAAGGTCTACAACACGACCGGCTCCGGCGCGCGCATCGACGAGCTGACCGACGAAGAAGTCATGGAAATGGCCCAGAACCTCAAGAACGGCGTGCCGTTCGCGACTCCCGTCTTCGACGGCGCGACCGAAGAGGAAATCACCACGATGCTGGAACTGGCCTACCCGGACGACGTCGCCAAGCGCATGGCGTTGACGCCCTCGCGCACGCAGGCGTGGCTGTTCGACGGCCGCACCGGCGAGCAGTTCGAGCGTCCCGTGACCGTCGGCTACATGCACTACCTGAAGCTGCACCACTTGGTCGACGACAAGATGCACGCGCGTTCGACGGGTCCGTACTCGCTCGTTACCCAGCAACCGCTGGGCGGCAAGGCGCAGTTCGGCGGCCAGCGTTTCGGGGAAATGGAAGTGTGGGCGCTGGAAGCCTACGGCGCCGCCTACACCCTGCAGGAAATGCTGACGGTGAAGTCCGACGACATCACCGGCCGTACCAAGGTATACGAAAACATCGTCAAGGGCGATCACGTCATCGATGCCGGCATGCCGGAATCGTTCAACGTGCTGGTCAAGGAAATCCGCTCGTTGGCCCTGGACATGGATTTGGAGCGTAACTAATGAAAGCGCTACTCGACCTCTTTAAGCAAGTCTCGCAAGACGAGCAGTTCGATGCCATCAAGATCGGCATCGCCTCGCCCGAGAAGATCCGTTCGTGGTCCTACGGCGAAGTTCGCAAGCCCGAGACCATCAACTACCGCACGTTCAAACCCGAGCGCGACGGCCTGTTCTGCTCCAAGATCTTTGGCCCGATCAAGGACTACGAGTGCTTGTGCGGCAAGTACAAGCGCCTGAAGCACCGCGGCGTGATCTGCGAAAAGTGCGGCGTTGAAGTCACCGTCGCCAAGGTTCGCCGTGAACGCATGGGCCACATCGAGCTGGCCAGCCCCGTCGCGCACATCTGGTTCCTGAAGAGCCTGCCGTCGCGTCTGGGCATGGTGCTCGACATGACCCTGCGCGACATCGAACGCGTGCTGTACTTCGAAGCCTGGTGCGTGATCGAACCCGGCATGACGCCGCTCAAGCGCGGTCAGATCATGTCGGATGACGACTTCCTCGCCAAGACGGAAGAATACGGCGACGATTTCCGTGCCCTGATGGGCGCGGAAGCCGTCCGCGAACTGCTGCGCACCATCGACATCGACCGCGAAGTGGAAACGCTGCGCGGCGAACTGAAGGCCACCAGCTCGGAAGCCAAGATCAAGAAGATCTCCAAGCGCCTGAAGGTGCTGGAAGGCTTCCAGAAGTCGGGCATCAAGGCCGAGTGGATGGTCATGGAAGTGCTGCCCGTGCTGCCGCCGGACCTGCGTCCGCTGGTGCCGCTGGACGGCGGCCGTTTCGCGACCTCCGACCTGAACGACCTGTACCGCCGCGTCATCAACCGCAACAACCGCTTGAAGCGTCTGCTGGAGCTCAAGGCGCCGGAAATCATCCTGCGCAACGAAAAGCGGATGCTGCAGGAAGCCGTCGACTCGCTGCTGGACAACGGTCGCCGCGGCAAGGCCATGACGGGCGCCAACAAGCGCCAGTTGAAGTCGCTGGCCGACATGATCAAGGGCAAGAGCGGCCGCTTCCGCCAGAACCTGCTGGGCAAGCGCGTCGACTACTCGGGCCGTTCGGTCATCGTGGTGGGTCCGCAGCTGAAGCTGCACCAGTGCGGTCTGCCCAAGCTGATGGCCCTGGAACTGTTCAAGCCGTTCATCTTCAATCGTCTGGAGATGATGGGCCTGGCCACGACCATCAAGGCCGCCAAGAAGCTGGTGGAAAGCCAGGAACCGGTGGTCTGGGACATCCTGGAAGAAGTCATCCGCGAACACCCGGTCATGCTGAACCGTGCGCCCACGCTGCACCGTTTGGGCATCCAGGCGTTCGAGCCCGTCCTGATCGAAGGCAAGGCCATCCAGCTGCACCCGCTGGTTTGCGCGGCGTTCAACGCCGACTTCGACGGTGACCAGATGGCCGTCCACGTGCCGCTGTCGCTGGAAGCCCAGCTGGAAGCCCGCACGCTGATGCTGGCGTCCAACAACGTGCTGTTCCCGGCCAACGGCGAACCGTCGATCGTGCCGTCGCAGGAGATCGTGCTGGGTCTGTACTACACGACCCGCGAACGTATCAACGGCAAGGGCGAAGGCATCTTCTTCATGGACGTCGCTGAAGTCCAGCGCGCCTATGACAACGGTGAAGTCGAACTGCAAACCCGCATCACCGTGCGCCTGAAGGAGCACGAGCGCGACGAAAACGGCGATTGGCAGCCGGTCATCCGCCGTCACGAAACGACGGTCGGCCGCGCGCTGCTGTCCGAGATCCTGCCCAAGGGCCTGCCCTTCACCGTCCTGAACAAGGCGCTGAAGAAGAAGGAAATCTCGCGCCTGATCAACCAGTCGTTCCGCCGTTGCGGCCTGCGCGACACGGTTATCTTCGCCGACAAGCTGATGCAGTCGGGCTTCCGCCTGGCTACCCGCGGCGGTATCTCGATCGCCATGGGCGACATGCTGATCCCGACCGCCAAGGAAGGCATCCTGGCCGAAGCCAGCCGTGAAGTGAAGGAAATCGACAAGCAGTACTCGTCGGGTCTGGTCACGTCCCAGGAACGCTACAACAACGTGGTGGACATCTGGGGCAAGGCCGGCGACAAGGTCGGCAAGGCGATGATGGAACAGCTGGCCACCGAACCCGTGACCAACCGTCACGGCGAGGAAGTGCGCCAGGAATCGTTCAACTCCATCTACATGATGGCTGACTCGGGCGCCCGCGGTTCGGCCGCCCAGATCCGCCAGCTGGCCGGTATGCGCGGCCTGATGGCCAAGCCGGACGGCTCCATTATCGAAACGCCGATTACCGCGAACTTCCGTGAAGGCCTGAACGTACTCCAGTACTTCATCTCGACTCACGGCGCGCGTAAGGGTCTGGCCGATACGGCGCTGAAGACCGCCAACTCGGGCTACCTGACCCGTCGTCTGGTCGACGTGACGCAGGACCTGGTCATTACCGAAGACGATTGCGGCACCTCGCAGGGCTACAACATGAAAGCCCTGGTCGAAGGCGGCGAAGTCATCGAACCGTTGCGCGACCGCATCCTGGGCCGCGTGGCTGCCGTTGACATCGTCAACCCGGACACGCAGGAAACGGCCATCGTCGCCGGCACCCTGCTGGACGAAGACCTGGTCGACACCATTGACCGCATCGGCGTGGACGAAGTCAAGGTCCGCACGCCGCTGACGTGCGAAACGCGTCACGGCCTGTGCGCGCACTGCTACGGCCGCGATCTCGGCCGCGGCTCCCCGGTCAACCAGGGCGAAGCGGTTGGCGTCATCGCCGCCCAGTCCATCGGCGAACCGGGCACGCAGCTCACGATGCGTACGTTCCACATCGGTGGCGCGGCGTCGCGTTCGGCCCTGGCCAGCGCGGTGGAAACCAAGTCCAGCGGTACCGTGGGCTTTGCCAGCACGATGCGCTACGTCACCAACGCCAAGGGCGAACGCGTGGCGATCTCGCGCTCCGGCGAACTGGCGATCTTCGACGACAACGGCCGCGAACGCGAACGCCACAAGATCCCGTACGGCGCAACCGTGCTGGTGGGCGATGGCGAAGCCGTGAAGGCTGGCGCCCGTCTGGCGACGTGGGATCCGCTGACCCGTCCGATCGTGTCGGAATACGGTGGCGCCGTCCGCTTCGAGAACATCGAAGAGGGCGTGACCGTTGCCAAGCAGGTGGACGAAGTTACCGGCCTGTCGACGCTCGTCGTCATCACGCCCAAGACCCGTGGCGGCAAGATCGTCATGCGTCCGCAGATCAAGCTGGTCAACGAGAACGGCGAAGACGTCAAGATCGCCGGCACCGACCATTCGGTGAACATCTCGTTCCCGGTTGGCGCGCTGATCACCGTGCGCGACGGCCAGCAGGTCGCTGTGGGTGAAGTCCTGGCGCGTATTCCGCAGGAATCGCAAAAGACCCGCGACATTACCGGCGGTCTGCCGCGCGTGGCCGAGCTGTTCGAAGCCCGTTCGCCGAAGGACGCCGGCATGCTGGCCGACGTCACCGGCACGGTCTCGTTCGGCAAGGACACCAAGGGCAAGCAGCGCCTGGTCATCACCGACCTGGAAGGTGTGAGCCACGAGTTCCTGATTCCGAAGGAAAAGCAGGTGCTGGTGCACGACGGCCAAGTCGTGAACAAGGGCGAAATGATCGTGGACGGCCCGGCCGATCCCCACGACATCCTGCGCCTGCAGGGCATCGAGAAGCTGGCGACCTACATCGTCGACGAAGTGCAGGACGTGTACCGTCTGCAGGGCGTGAAGATCAACGACAAGCACATCGAAGTGATTGTTCGTCAGATGCTGCGCCGTGTGAACATCGTTGACGCGGGCGATACCGAGTTCATCCCGGGCGAGCAGGTCGAGCGCTCCGAGCTGTTGAACGAGAACGATCGCGTCACGGCCGAAGACCGCCGTCCTGCCTCGTACGACAACGTGCTGCTGGGTATCACGAAGGCTTCTCTGTCGACCGACTCGTTCATCTCGGCCGCTTCGTTCCAGGAAACCACGCGGGTCCTGACCGAGGCTGCCATCATGGGCAAGCGCGACGACCTGCGCGGCTTGAAGGAAAACGTCATCGTTGGCCGTCTGATCCCGGCCGGTACCGGCCTGGCGTACCACCATGCCCGTCGCGACAAGGAAGCGCTGGAGGCGGCGGAACGCGAAGCCGCCCGCCAGCAGGCCAACCCGTTCGAAGACTCGCCGGTCACGGTGGGCTCGGATGCGGAAACGCCTGCCGCTGATCTGGGCGCCGAGGACTCCGCCGAATAAGCGGAACTCCCGGCAGGATTCCCGCGCCGCCGTGCGCGGGAGCCCGGCAAGCAAAAAGGCCGCTGATGCGAATCAGCGGCCTTTTTTTCGCCCCCAGGACGTTCCGGGAACGCTTTTCACGCGAGAGGATTACTTCGACGCCTGCGCCTGGGCGCGCTGGAAGACGGGCCCCCAGACGGGATGGCCGGCTTCGTTGGGCGCCAGCACGAAAGCCGGATCCAGGGCGAGGATGCGGGAGAAACTGTCTTCGCAAAGCTGCGCATACTTGCTGACGCAGTAGCTGAATGCCTGCAACTTGTACGCTTCGATGCGCACGGCCTTGGTGGACGTGGCCAGGGTATCGGACGTGGCCACGGTGCGGATGACTTCCCCATAGCGGCCCGCGCCGTACTTGTCGCGCACTTGTTGCAATTGCTCCAGCGCTTCCGCGGTCGGCGGCCCCTCCGGTTTCAGGGAGGTGATGCCGGCGCAACCCGTCAGGAGGGCGGATAAGCCAAGCAGACTACTCAGGATGCGAATTTTCATGGACTTCCAAAGGGGTAGGATGATGGGGCCGTACGCTATCGTGCCACAGCCTGATGCGCTCGGACATTTTCGGCAATGTCCTTGCGTAGCGGATTCGATAATATTCGCCCTATTCACTTTTCAATCTGTATTCGCGCCGTGGCGCAACTTTCAATCATGTCTCCTTCCGCCGGCCTGCTGACGCCGCGTGGCCCATTCTCCGGCGCCGCGCCGCTTGCGCTGCGTCCATTGAGCGCCATCGCCGCCAGCGCGGCGGGGGGCGTCCCGGAGGCGCGCATCAAGCGGCTCCTGTCGGATCTTTTGCCGTCCCTCATATCCCTGCATGCGCAGGGCGAAATCTGTGGTGACATTTCCCTGGAAACGGTGGGAATGGACGAGAACGCGCGGGCGCATCTGGTGCCGGAGCTGATCGTGGCGCGCTCGCGCCGCGTCAGCCGTACCCCGACCGCCGGTTTTGCGCCGTTCGAGCTCTATACCGATTCCATGGAATGGCCGCGCGGCCCCTGGAGCGATATCTACGCCCTGTGCGCGGTGATGCATGCGCTGGTCATCGGGTGCCGTCCCCCGCCTGCACCCGAGCGCCGCGCGGCCGACACCTACGAACCGCTCGCCTCCCTGGGTTTGCCGAAATACAGCCATGAGTTCCTGTCCGTGATCGACGCCGGCCTGTCGATGGCGCCGGCCGACCGCCCGCAAACGCTGGCCGGCCTGGCGGAGATGCTGGGTGTTGCCGCGGAACTCGAGACGGTGCCTGCCCAGGCCGATGCCGCCGAGGCGGTTGCGGCCCATACTGTGCCGGCAGCGGCGGCCGCCTCGGAGCGCCGGCCCGCGCGCGCGCGTCGTGTCCTCTTGTGGCTGCTGTTCATCGCGGCATTGGCCGGCGCGGGTGTCTATGCCTGGCTGGCGTCGGGCCTTGGCGAGCCGAATGCCCTGATTACCCGCTCCGAAGTCGTCCAGCCGAATCCGCCCGTCGTCCATCCTTTACCGCAAGTGGCGCCGCAGGCTGCTCCCGTGCCCGCGCCCCAGCCGCCGCCCGTGCTCCCGGGCCAGGCTTCGGCCGGCGCAGGATCCGCGGAAACGCCTGCACCGGCTCCTGCCGCGCCGCCCGCCGACGCACCGCCCGCCGAAGCGCCGCCCGCGCCTCAGACGCCGCCGGCGTCCGCGCTCCCCGACACGTCTGCCGCCGCGGCTGACGAGCCTGCCAAGCCCAAGCCTGTGCCCGTACTGGTGCGGCTGGATATCCGTCCCTGGGGAGAAGTGTGGATCAACGGGGTAGCGCGTGGCATCAGCCCGCCCGTCAAGGAACTCAGGCTGATTCCGGGCAAGTACCAGGTGGTGCTGCGCAATGCGAATCTGCCGCCGTACCGAGCGACCCTGGAGGTCAAGGCTGGGCGGCCGGCGGTGATTTCGCACACCTTCCAGTAGGCGGCCGGGCGGCTGGAGCGCCCTTGAGCCGACACTAGGGCGCCTCTGGCGCCATCGGCAGGCGCAGCGTGAAGGTCGAGCCGGCGCCCAGTTCGCTGCTCACTTCCACGGAGCCGCCGTGGCGCTCGGCCACGGTGCGCACGAATGCCAACCCGAGGCCCGCGCCGCCCACGTCGCCGCGGGTTTCGACCCCCACGCGCGAAAATGGCTCGAACAAGCGGGCCTGATCCTCGGCTGCGATGCCGTGGCCTTGATCGTGTATGCCGACCCGCCAGAAACCGGGCGCTTCGCCGATGCCGCACTCGATGCGAGTTTGCGGGGGGCTGTACTTGATCGCATTGTCGATCAGGTTGCACAGCGCGCGCATGAGCAGGGTCTGATCGCCTCGGATGTAGGCGACGGGGAGCGGCAACCGGAGCTCCAGCGCGATGCCGCGCTTTTGCGCCGAGGCCCAGAACTCGTCTACGGCGTCCTGCAGCAGGCTGCTCAGATCCAGCTCCACCGCGCTGATGGTCATCGACTCGGCGCGCGTCAGGTGCACGAAATCGTCGACCAGGTGCAGCGTGCGCCGGGCCAGCGTCGCGATGCGCGTGAGCGTCTCGCTTTGCCCTTCCTGCGATCCGCCCTCCTGCTTCATCTCCACCAGCGCCAGGATCGAGCTCTGGGGTGCGCGCATGTCGTGCGAGATGAAGCGCAGCGTCTCTTCGCGCTGGCGTTCGGCCTGACGGATGCGCGAGATGTCGGTCAGCGTGGCGACCGTGCCGGCGAAGTTTCCTTCGGCGGTATGGATGGGGGCGCACTTCAGGATGAGGTCGCGCCCGGCGCCGTCGCGCAGTTCGAGGTCTGCGCTCCACGGCGACGTTCCCACGACCGGCCCCTGGCCGTTCAGCGCCTCGACGACGCGCTGCCGCGTGGCGGGATCGGAGATAGTCTTCTCGAGCAGGTGGATGGCCGGGCGGCCGACGCGGGGAGGGCGCATGCCCAGCCGCTGGAAATACATGACGGCGGCCTGGTTGCGGAATCGCATGCGGCCGTCCTGGTCGAAGACAAGCGTGGCGTCGGGCATGCCGTCCAGGCCGTCGGCCAGGAAGCGCCGCAGGTTGCGCACGCGTGCCAGGGCCCGGCGCAATTCGCCGACGCGGCTTTCGAGCGACGCGCTGGGCCCCGCAGCCTGTGCGCGGGCCTCGTTCAGCACCGGCGGATACTCGCGCTGCAGGCGGCGCAGCTCGTTATCCATGTAGCGCAGCGCCGCCTCCTGGCTGCGCCAGCTCCATAACGGATAGCACAGCGCAACCCCCAGGAGCGCCGCGGTCGGGGCGAACCAGAAATTACCGTAGGCAAGCAGCAACAGTGCGGCCACGAGGATCGCGGCCAGCAGTGCGACGCACACCAGCAGGGCCCGCTTGGGCGACAAGCGCCACAGGGCAAGGCAGGCCAGCAGCACAGGCAGCGCCGAGAACAACCCGTTCCACCACGCAGGAGGTTGCTGGAAAATGATGCCGTCGCGCGCCGCCTGCAGCAGGTTCGCGATGATCTCGACCCCCGCCATGCCGCTGACCTCGTGGGAGACGGGCGTCGGATAGGCATCGCCCAAGCCGGTGGCCCACGCGCCGATCAGCACGTATTTGCCGCGCAGCGCTTCCGGCGACAGGTCCCCGCGCAGCACAGAAAGATACGGCACCGTGCGCACGTGGGCGGTGGGCCCGGCGTAAGGAATCAGGATGCTGCCGTCCGGCCGGGCGCGCCGCAGGAGGCTTTGCGCGCGCTGCGCTTCGCCTCCGACTTCCAGCATCGATATGGCCATGTGGTTCCAGCGTTCGCCGGCCACCTGCGCGGTCAATACCGCCTCGCGGACGGCGCCGTCGGGGTCGATCCGCGCGTTGATGAAACCTTTCGAGGCCGCTGCCGCCTCCAGGTCCGGGAGGGGGGTGCTGACGCTCGAAGGGCGGTTGAGCCGGTCCAGCACGACTGGCAGGACGGTGCGCCCGTTGCGCCGGATGCTGTCGGCAAGGATGCGGTCGTCGTTGGGGTTGACCGTGTCCGCTTCCGCGAAGATCAGGTCCATTCCTACTGCTCGCGCCCCGTGCAGCCGGTCCAGCAACGCGGCGTGGACCGCGCGCCGCCAGGGCCAGCGTCCCAGGGCGTCGATGCTGGTGTCATCGATCGCCACGATCAGAATGTCGGGGTCGGCGGCGCGGCCGGTCGCCGATACGGCGCGGTCATAGAGAATCTGGTCGAAACGGCCAAGGCCGTTCAGAGAGCCCAGAACCGCAGCCAATACCGCCAGCGCTATCGTCAGCCACAGCCCTGAGCGCGAGGTCCGGTCCGGCGGATCGGCGGTGGCCATGAGGTTTCTTCCCGGGTGCCGGCGGCGGGCCCTAGTACTCGGTGAGCGTGATGAAGCCGCCCGTGCCGCTTGCCACGCCCAGACCGTAGGAAGTCATGAGCTGGTTCGCGCCTTCGAAGGTCGCGATCGCGTCCTTGCCGCTCAGGCCCAGGTCGTCGACCGCGCGCACCGATACGTAATAGGTGCCAGGTCCGGGCGCGGAAAAGCGGATGTCGGTGCCGGGGAATCTTGCCGACGATACCGGCAACGTGCCCTCGGCATCGCGCGATACGCGCACCAGGTAGCTTTGCGCGCCGGCCACGGGAGACACGTCGGCGGTCCAGGCGCCGCCACCCGCGCGTGCCGGCTCGCCCAGCTGCGGCGCGTCGAGCAGGGTACGCACACCCGAGACGACGCCATCCGCGCCGACCGCCGCGCCATAGCCCTTGGCTACCGCGACCGGCTTGTCGGGGCGGGCGCCCGGCGCATGGGGTTGCAGGCGCACGCTGCCTTCCAGCACTTCGCTGTGCACGCCGTGTTCGCTGCTTTGCACCCGGAACCGCGTGCCGCGCACGCCGGTCACTGCGACCGGGGTACGGACTTCGAAGCGGCCGACGCCTTCTCCTGCGGGGGCCACGGAAGACTCGACCCCGCCCCGCCGCACCTGGACGATCGAGTCGGTCAGCGAGGTGCCTTCGAATTGGCGCAGGCGGGTCAGCTCGACCGCTCCGCCGGCAGGCAGGGTCAGCTTGGAGCCGTCGGCCAATTCCAGCGTGACGAAACCGTTGGCAGCCGTGGCGACGGTGCTGCCTTCGGCCACGGTGTCACCGGTCCGCAGGGATTTGCCATCGATGTCCGCCTGGCCGCTGACGTGCACCACGCGCGCGTTGGCGGCGCGTTCCGGGATCATGGAAAGCGGGATGCGCAGTTCCAGGCCCACGGGCAGGAGTTCCGGCGTGACGACCCGGTTCAGTGTCTGCAGGTGGTTCCAATTGGCCTCGTTGCGCGTGTACCGGGTGGCAAGGTCGATCAGGGTGTCGCCTTGGCGGACCCGATAGATGAAATTGTCTCCAAGCGCGCCGGCCGGCTGGCTGCGCGCCGGGGCCGTGAGCATCAGGCAGGACATCAGGACAAGCAAAGAAAGCGCGCGGCAGCGGCTCATGTCGATCAATTCTCCGGGAATGCGCGGGGGCGCACTTACTGCGGATTGGGGGGAACGTCCTCGGCCGGGCTGGCCAGCTCGAGCCGGTAGCCGAGGGCGTAAGAGGAAGAGAGGCGCACGCCATGCTCGGGACGCAGCTGGAGCTTTTGCCGAATGTTCGACAAATGCGTGTCCAGGGTGCGGGAGGTGGCGGGGATTTCCCGGTTCCAGACGCATTCGGCCAGGACGTCGCGCGACATCAGGCGGCCGATATTGCGGAAGAACAGCAGCGCCAGGTCGAATTCCTTCGGCGCCAGCGCGACCGGGGTGGAATCCAGCGAGATCACGCGGGCAGCGGGTTCGATGCTGTAGCGCGCGACGTCGAATCCGTCGTTGGCCGGCTCGGCGATCTGGCTGCGGCGCAGCAATGCCGCGACGCGGGCCAACAATTCCTGGGGGCGCAAGGGCTTGACGATGTAGTCGTCGGCGCCGGCGCGCAGGCCTTCCACCAGATCGTCCTCGCTGGAACGGTTGGTCAGGAAAATGACCGGTATGCGTGGGCCGATATTGGCGCGCAGCCAGCGCACTACATCGTCGCCGTCGATATCAGGCAAGTGCCAGTCCAGCAGTACCAGGTCGAAGCGCTCGGCGCGCAATGCGGCCAGAAGATCCCGGCTTTGATGGTAACTGGTGCAGGTGTAGCCCGCGGTGGTCAAGACTTGCTGGATGCGGCGTGCTTGGTCCAGGTCATCTTCCAGCGACGCGATTTTCATCAGACGTGTTCTCGCGAAGGTTTGCTACGCAAGCGCGCGCTAAGGCGCCCTACTGCAAGAGGGTAAGGGAATTCGAGTAGACGAATGATAACTCGGGTAGTGTCCCCGATGGCTACGTTATGCCAAGAACTGTCAAACATTGCAAAGTTGACGAATCTTGACTGGAGTTGTTGCGTGGCAGCGCGCCACACTGTCTCAATCGCCCCATCGCCGGCAGCACTGAAGTGAGCGGGTTGAATTGGCTGGGTGGAACAACTATGAATCAATTGCGCATACTTATGATGTCACCGGACGAAGCGGCCCGCGGGGTCGCTGTGTCCGCTTTGCTGCAGGCCGGCATTTCCGCCCGCGGCTGCTCTACGTCCCTGGAATTGTTCGGATTGCTTAACGGCGGCGTCTACGACGTGGTGGTCCTGGACGTCGGGACGCTGGGAGAAATCGGCTATGCCCTCGTGGCGCGGCTGCGCGGCGCTTCGTCCCTGGGTATCGTGGTGACGGGAAGCAACCTGTCCTTGGATAGCCGGCTGCGCTGCCTGCAAAGCGGCGCGGACGCCTGCCTTCCCGAGCCGCAGGATCCGCGCGAGCTGGCCTGCATCCTGCTGTCCCTGGCGCGCCGCCTGCCCGCGGGGCTGGACGAGGCCCTGGGAGACACGCCCGCGAATGGCCAATGGGAACTGCGCGACCAGGGCTGGACGCTGGCCGCGCCTTCGGGAACGACCATCTCGCTGTCGGCCAACGAGCGCCTGATCGTGCGTTCGCTGCTGGACGTGGCGGGCAGGGCGGTCGGACGGTCCGAATTGGGCGAAGAACTGCAGGTCGAGGGCGGCACCGCAAGGGCCAGCGGGTCCCGCAGCATCGACGTGATCGTCAGCCGGCTGCGCCGCAAGGCCGAACTGGCCGGCGTGATACTGCCGATCCGCACGGTCTACGGCAGCGGCTATCTTTTCGCCGACCAATAGCAGATAGAAAGAAAGGCGAGGGGCGGGTACACTGGACCCTCGCCGCAGCTGCCCGCGGCCTCGGGCGCGGATTCGGTTTTGTTCCCGGATTTCCCCCGGATATGTCCTGGATTCCCATCCGGAATGCCCAACTATATGGCCCCAATTCTCATGACTGGCGCCTAACAGGCCGTCTTCTGCCGGCAACGCGCGGCCTCGCGGGATTTACAAAATTCTTTGACAGTGCGCCCGAATCTCAGTTATGCTAAAGGGCTAACTGCTTTATTTCGCGCGCAAAATCTGGTCGCGGTAGGGTCGGAAGTTCAGGGTCAGGAAACGGGGTGCGTCACGAGCCTTTCGTTTCATGGCACACAGCGGGGTTTCCCCGCGGCATCTACCCCACGGCACCCGGTCTTGTGCGTTTTGTCACAGTTTGTTGGCAAACCCGCTCTTTTACGTATACGAACGTTTGAGGCGGTTTTGCGCGAACTGCCTTCTCCGAAGCTCACCGCCTTAGGAGACTAGTACGCAAGTACTTACCAGTGGTACGTAAAAGGGATTTCAAAGGTCATGCCTACCATTAGCCAACTCGTGCGCAAGCCGCGCGAAGTCAGCATCATCAAAAGCAAGAGCCCCGCGCTCGAAAACTGCCCGCAACGCCGCGGCGTGTGCACTCGCGTGTACACCACCACCCCCAAGAAGCCGAACTCCGCTCTGCGTAAGGTTGCCAAAGTGCGTCTGACCAACGGTTACGAAGTCATTTCGTACATCGGCGGTGAAGGCCACAACCTGCAAGAGCACTCGGTGGTTCTGGTGCGCGGCGGTCGTGTGAAGGACTTGCCCGGTGTGCGTTATCACATCGTGCGCGGTTCCCTCGACCTGCAAGGCGTCAAGGACCGTAAGCAAGCCCGCTCGAAGTACGGCGCCAAGCGCCCGAAGAAGGCTTAATAACGAGTCGGTAGTACCCCGCAGTGGCGGACGTCCGTCACGAGGGAAGTGCAACCGCGCCGTCCGGAATACAGGAAGGTGCGCGGCACGTAAGGGGTCGTCCCATTGGGCGGCCATGGCCGTGTAATGAAACACGGTTCAACTGAACAGACACAAGGAAGCAACAATGCCCCGTCGTCGCGAAGTACCCAAGCGCGAGATTCTGCCCGATCCCAAGTTCGGCAGCGTCGAGCTCGCCAAGTTCATGAACGTCGTCATGCTGGACGGCAAGAAGGCCGTCGCCGAGCGCATCGTCTATGGCGCCCTCGAGCAAGTGCAAACCAAGACCGGCAAGGAGCCGATCGAGGTTTTCAGCCTGGCGATCAACAACATCAAGCCGATCGTCGAAGTGAAGAGCCGCCGCGTTGGCGGTGCCAACTACCAAGTGCCGGTTGAAGTGCGCCCCGTGCGCCGCCTGGCCCTGGCTATGCGTTGGCTCCGTGAAGCCGCCAAGAAGCGTGGCGAGAAGTCGATGGATCTGCGTCTTGCTGGCGAACTGATCGACGCCTCCGAAGGTCGTGGCGCCGCGATGAAGAAGCGCGAAGACACGCACAAGATGGCAGAGGCCAACAAGGCCTTCAGCCATTTCCGCTGGTAATTTAAGGACTAACCCACCATGGCCCGCAAAACCCCGATCGAGCGCTATCGCAACATTGGTATCTCTGCGCACATCGATGCAGGGAAAACCACCACGACCGAACGCATCCTGTTCTACACCGGCGTCAATCACAAGATTGGCGAAGTGCATGATGGCGCAGCCACCATGGACTGGATGGAACAAGAGCAAGAGCGTGGCATCACCATTACGTCGGCAGCTACGACGGCGTTTTGGCGTGGCATGGCTAAGAACTATCCCGAACACCGCATCAACATCATCGACACCCCGGGGCACGTGGACTTCACCATCGAGGTGGAGCGTTCCATGCGCGTCCTGGACGGTGCCTGCATGGTCTACTGCGCGGTGGGCGGTGTTCAGCCTCAGTCCGAAACCGTGTGGCGCCAAGCCAACAAGTACGGCGTGCCGCGTCTGGCCTTCGTGAACAAGATGGACCGTACCGGTGCCAACTTCTTCAAGGTCTACGAGCAGCTGAAGATGCGCCTGCGCGCCAATCCGGTGCCCGTGGTGATCCCCATCGGCGCCGAAGACACCTTCAAGGGCGTCATCGACCTCGTCAAGATGAAAGCGATCATCTGGGACGAAGCCAGCCAGGGCATCAAATTCGACTACGAAGACATTCCGGCCGAACTGCAAAGCACCGCCGAAGAATGGCGTGAAAAGCTGGTCGAGGCGGCTGCCGAGTCGTCCGAGGAACTGATGAACAAGTACCTCGAGACTGGTTCGCTGGACGAAGCCGAGATCAACCTGGCCATCCGCCAGCGCACCATCGCCGGCGAAATCCAGCCGATGCTGTGCGGCACCGCCTTCAAGAACAAGGGCGTGCAGCGCATGCTCGACGCCGTCATCGACTACCTGCCCTCGCCGGTCGACATTCCGCCGGTCGAAGGCACCGATGACGCCGGCAACGAAGTCAAGCGCAGCGCCGACGACAGCGAGAAGTTCTCGGCTCTGGCCTTCAAGCTGATGACGGACCCGTTCGTCGGCCAGCTGACCTTCGTCCGCGTGTACTCGGGCGTCCTGAAGTCGGGCGACACCGTTTACAACCCGATCAAGGGCAAGAAGGAACGTATCGGCCGCATCCTGCAGATGCACGCGAACAACCGCGAGGAAATCAAGGAAGTTCTGGCTGGCGACATCGCCGCCGTCGTGGGCCTGAAGGACGTGACCACCGGCGAAACGCTGTGCGATGTCGATTCGCACGTGACGCTGGAGCGCATGGAATTCCCCGAGCCCGTGATTTCGCAGGCCGTGGAACCCAAGTCCAAGGCTGACCAGGAAAAGATGGGCCTGGCGCTGTCGCGCCTGGCGCAGGAAGATCCGTCGTTCCGCGTGCGCAGCGACGAAGAATCCGGCCAGACCATCATTTCCGGCATGGGCGAGTTGCACCTGGAAATTCTGGTCGACCGCATGAAGCGCGAATTCGGCGTGGAAGCGAACGTCGGCAAGCCCCAGGTGGCCTACCGCGAAACCATCCGCAAGACCTGCGAAGAAGTCGAAGGCAAGTTCGTCAAGCAGTCGGGCGGTCGTGGTCAGTACGGTCACGTGGTCCTGAAGGTCGAACCGCTCCCGCCGGGCGGTGGCTACGAGTTCGTGGACGCCATCAAGGGCGGCGTTGTGCCGCGCGAGTTCATCCCCGCGGTGGACAAGGGCATCACGGAAACGTTGCCGTCGGGCATCCTGGCCGGCTACCCGGTCGTGGACGTCAAGGTCACGCTGTTCTTCGGTTCGTACCACGACGTGGACTCGAACGAAAACGCGTTCAAGATGGCCGGCTCGATGGCATTCAAGGAAGGCATGCGCAAGGCTAGCCCCGTGCTGCTGGAACCGATGATGGCCGTTGAAGTCGAAACGCCTGAAGACTACGCTGGTACGGTGATGGGCGATCTGTCCTCGCGTCGCGGCATGGTTCAGGGCATGGATGACATGGTTGGCGGTGGCAAGACCATCAAGGCCGAAGTTCCGCTGGCCGAGATGTTCGGTTACGCCACGAACCTGCGTTCGCTGACGCAAGGCCGTGCCACGTACACGATGGAATTCAAGCATTACTCCGAGGCCCCCAAGAACGTCGCTGACGAAGTCATCGCCGCTCGGGCCAAGTAAATAACCCTTGCCGGGTCCGTCCATAAGGCGGTCCCGGCAGATATCAAAGTTTCCTTGAAAGTCAAAGGATAGAGATCATGGCAAAAGGCAAGTTTGAACGTACCAAGCCGCACGTGAACGTGGGTACGATTGGTCACGTTGACCACGGCAAAACGACGTTGACGGCGGCGATCACGACCGTTCTGTCGAACAAGTTTGGTGGCGAAGCCAAGGGCTACGACCAGATCGATGCGGCTCCTGAAGAAAAGGCACGCGGTATCACGATCAACACGGCGCACGTCGAGTACGAAACGGAAACGCGTCACTACGCGCACGTTGACTGCCCGGGCCACGCTGACTATGTGAAGAACATGATCACGGGCGCGGCGCAAATGGACGGCGCGATCCTGGTGGTGTCTGCCGCTGACGGCCCGATGCCGCAAACGCGTGAACACATTCTGCTGTCGCGCCAGGTTGGCGTGCCGTACATCATCGTCTTCCTGAACAAGGCCGACATGGTTGACGACGCCGAGCTGCTCGAGCTGGTGGAAATGGAAGTCCGCGAACTGCTGTCGAAGTACGACTTCCCGGGCGACGACACCCCGATCGTGAAGGGTTCGGCCAAGCTGGCGCTGGAAGGCGACAAGGGCGAACTGGGCGAACAGGCGATCCTGTCGCTGGCCCAAGCACTGGATTCGTACATCCCGACGCCTGAGCGCGCGGTTGACGGCGCGTTCCTGATGCCTGTTGAAGACGTGTTCTCGATCTCGGGTCGCGGCACCGTGGTGACCGGCCGTATCGAACGCGGCATCATCAAGGTCGGCGAAGAAATCGAAATCGTGGGTATCGTCCCGACGGTCAAGACGACCTGCACCGGCGTGGAAATGTTCCGCAAGCTGCTGGACCAAGGTCAAGCTGGCGACAACGTGGGCATCCTGCTGCGCGGCACCAAGCGTGAAGACGTTCAGCGCGGCCAAGTTCTGGCCAAGCCGGGCTCGATCACCCCGCACACGGACTTCACGTCCGAGGTGTACATCCTGTCGAAGGAAGAAGGCGGCCGCCACACCCCGTTCTTCAACGGCTATCGTCCCCAGTTCTACTTCCGCACGACGGACGTGACGGGTACGATCGACCTGCCGGCCGACAAGGAAATGGTTCTGCCGGGCGACAACGTGACGATGACCGTCAAGCTGCTGGCCCCGATCGCCATGGAAGAAGGCCTGCGTTTCGCCATCCGTGAAGGCGGTCGTACCGTCGGCGCCGGCGTCGTCGCCAAGATCCTGAAGTAATCGGGATCAGTTAAGCAGCACCCAACCAGCGAGGGCGCAATGCCGCCCTCGTCTTTCGTTCTTTAGGAAACGCCATGAAAAACCAAAAGATCCGTATCCGCTTGAAAGCCTTCGATTACAAGCTGATCGATCAATCGGCCGCTGAAATCGTCGATACCGCCAAGCGTACCGGCGCCGTTGTCCGTGGCCCGGTGCCGCTGCCCACGCGTATCCGCCGCTACGACGTCCTGCGTTCGCCGCACGTGAACAAGACGTCGCGCGACCAGTTCGAAATCCGTACCCATCAGCGCCTGATGGACATCGTGGATCCCACCGACAAGACCGTTGACGCCCTGATGCGTCTGGACCTGCCGGCCGGCGTCGACGTAGAAATCGCGCTGCAGTAAGCATATCGGGCCTGCTACCTTCGCCGGTAGGCTCGAAAAAAATGGCCGCATTCCCTTGGAGTGCGGCCATTTTGTTTTCTGCGCACAACGCTTGATCGCGCTAAGTGCTTGTGCTGCCTGAAAAAAACGTGCTAATATGCCAAGCTTGCCATTTTGTGGCAAGAGCAGCTATGGATGAAAGGAAGGCCAATCCCTTTGGGGGCGGGCCCGAATGAAAGCCAGGCTGAACATAGTCGTAGGGCAAAGGCCGTTACCTTTTGCCTGATTAGCCCCGACCAATCGCAGTCGGGAATGGAGAAAACGATGTCGAATTCGACACCCACGCCCGCCGCTCACCGGCTGGGGCTGGTGGGTCGCAAGGTCGGCATGACCCGCATTTTTACCGAGGAAGGTGAATCCATCCCGGTGACCGTGCTGGACGTGTCGAACAACCGCGTGACCCAAGTTAAGTCGCTGGAAACCGACGGCTACGCCGCGATCCAAGTGGCTTATGGCACTCGTCGTGCCTCGCGTGTGGCTCAGCCGCAAACGGGCCACTACGCCAAAGCCGGCGCTGAAGCCGGCAGCATCCTCAAAGAATTCCGCCTTGATCCCGCTCGCGCCGCTGAATTTGCGGCTGGTGCCGTGATCGCCGTGGAATCGGTGTTCGAAGCCGGCCAACAGGTCGACGTCACGGGCACCAGCATTGGTAAAGGCTTCGCCGGTACCATCAAGCGCCACAATTTCGGTTCGCAACGCGCGTCGCACGGTAACTCCCGTTCGCACCGCGTCCCGGGCTCGATTGGTCAAGCTCAAGATCCGGGCCGTATTTTCCCGGGTAAGCGCATGGCCGGTCACCTGGGTGATGTCACCCGCACCGTTCAAAACCTCGACGTCGTTCGCGTTGACGCTGAGCGCGGCCTGCTGCTGGTCAAGGGCGCTGTCCCCGGCCACGCTGGCGCCGACATCGTCGTGCGTCCGGCCATCAAGGCCCCGGCCAAGAAGGGAGCGTAAGTAAATGGATCTCAAGCTCCTGAATGACCAAGGTCAGGCTGCCGCTACGTTTAGCGCGCCCGACACGATCTTCGGCCGCGACTTCAACGAAGCGCTGATTCATCAGATCGTGGTGGCTTTCCAAGCCAACGCCCGTTCGGGCAACCGCGCTCAGAAGGATCGCACTGAAGTCAAGCACTCGACCAAGAAGCCCTGGCGCCAGAAGGGTACCGGCCGCGCACGCGCTGGTATGACTTCGTCGCCGCTGTGGCGTGGCGGTGGTCGGACTTTCCCGAACTCGCCCGAAGAGAACTTCAGCCAGAAGGTCAACAAGAAGATGTACCGCGCCGGGATCCGCTCGATCCTGTCGCAGCTGGCTCGTGAAGACCGCATCGCCGTTGTCGAATCGTTCGATCTGGAATCGCCCAAGACCAAGGCCGCCGCTGCAAAGCTGAAGAGCCTGGGCCTGGACTCGGTCCTGATCATCACCGACAGCGTTGATGAAAATGTTTACCTCGCCACTCGCAACCTGCCGCACGTTGCTGTTGTCGAGCCCCGTTATGCCGATCCGTTGTCGCTGGTCCACTACAAGAAAGTGCTGATCACCAAGCCGGCCATCGCTCAACTCGAGGAGATGCTGGGATGAACGCTGAACGCTTGATGCAAGTCATTCTTGCTCCGATCGTGACCGAAAAGGCCACGTTTGTTGCCGAGAAGAATCAGCAAGTCGCTTTCCGTGTCGTGGCTGACGCTACCAAGCCGGAAATCAAGGCTGCCGTCGAACTGCTCTTCAAGGTGCAGGTCGAGTCCGTGCAGGTCCTCAACCGTAAGGGCAAAGTCAAGCGCTTTGGCCGATTCGTTGGCCGTCGTCGCAATGAGCGCAAGGCCTACGTCTCGCTCAAGGACGGCCAGGAAATCGACTTTGCGGAGGTGAAGTAAATGGCCCTCGTAAAAGTTAAGCCGACTTCGGCTGGCCGCCGTGGCATGGTGAAGGTTGTTAGCCCCAACCTGCACAAGGGTGAGCCCTACGCGCCGCTGCTGGAAAAGAAGACCCGTGGTTCCGGCCGTAACAACAACGGTCACATCACGATCCGTCATCGTGGCGGTGGCCACAAGCAGCACTACCGTGTCGTCGACTTCCGTCGCGACAAGGACGGTATCCCGGCGAAGGTCGAGCGTCTGGAATATGACCCCAACCGTACGGCGCACATCGCTCTGCTGTGCTACGCCGACGGCGAACGTCGTTACATCATCGCTCCGCGCGGTCTGGAAGTGGGCGCCACGCTGGTGTCGGGCATCGAAGCCCCGATCCGTGCCGGCAACACGCTGCCGATCCGCAACATCCCGGTGGGTACGACGATTCACTGCGTCGAAATGATCCCTGGCAAGGGTGCCCAGATGGTCCGCTCGGCCGGCGCTTCCGCCGTCCTGCTGGCTCGCGAAGGCGTCTACGCTCAGGTGCGTCTGCGCTCGGGTGAAGTCCGCCGTGTGCACATCGAATGCCGCGCCACCATCGGTGAAGTCGGTAACGAAGAACACAGCCTGCGCCAAATCGGCAAGGCCGGTGCAATGCGTTGGCGCGGTGTCCGCCCGACGGTCCGTGGCGTTGCCATGAACCCGGTGGATCACCCGCACGGTGGCGGTGAAGGCCGCACCGGTGAAGCACGCGAACCGGTCAGCCCGTGGGGCACTCCGGCGAAGGGTTTCAAGACCCGTCGCAACAAGCGGACGAGCAATATGATCGTCCAACGGCGCAAGCGCAAGTAAGAGGCGAACACTATGTCACGTTCGATCAAGAAAGGCCCGTTTGTCGATGCTCACCTGATCAAAAAGGTGGACACGGCCGTCGCGGGCAAAGACAAGAAGCCGATCAAGACCTGGTCGCGTCGCTCGACGATCCTGCCCGAGTTCATCGGTCTGACGATCGCTGTGCACAACGGCAAGCAGCATGTTCCCGTGTACATCAACGAGAACATGGTCGGTCACAAGCTGGGCGAGTTCGCGCTGACCCGTACGTTCAAGGGTCACGCCGCGGACAAGAAGGCGAAGAGGTAAGCGATGGAAACTACTGCCATTATCCGTGGGGTTCACATCTCCGCTCAAAAGACGCGTCTGGTTGCGGATCTGATCCGCGGCAAGTCGGTCTCGCAAGCGCTGAACATCCTCACCTTCTCGCCGAAGAAGGCCGCCGCCATCCTGAAGAAGGCTGTCGAGTCCGCCATCGCCAACGCCGAGCACAACGACGGCGCCGATATCGACGAACTGAAAGTCACCACGATCTTCGTGGACAAGGCTCAGTCGATGAAGCGCTTCTCCGCTCGCGCCAAGGGCCGCGGCAACCGTATCGAGAAGCAGACCTGCCACATCACGGTCAAGGTCGGAGCTTAAGGAGTCACGATGGGTCAGAAAATTCACCCCACTGGGTTCCGTCTCGCGGTCACCCGTAATTGGTCCTCGCGTTGGTTCGCCGACGACAAGGCCTTCGGTTCCATGCTGGCCGAAGACATCCGCGTCCGCGAGTACCTGAAAAAGAAGCTCAAGAGCGCCTCCGTCGGTCGCGTGATCATCGAGCGTCCCGCCAAGAATGCCCGCATCACCGTCTACTCGGCTCGTCCGGGCGTGGTGATCGGCAAGCGCGGCGAAGACATCG
Organism: Achromobacter agilis; assembly: GCF_900496965.1. Taxonomy (GTDB): domain Bacteria; phylum Pseudomonadota; class Gammaproteobacteria; order Burkholderiales; family Burkholderiaceae_B; genus Achromobacter; species Achromobacter agilis. The sequence continues at coordinate 420,005 of NZ_UFQB01000001.1, read as the reverse complement.
AAAGCCTGAAGGCTGATCTGCAGCGTCTGATGGGCGTGCCTGTGCACGTCAACATCGAAGAAATCCGCAAGCCGGAAACCGATGCTCAACTGATCGCCGACTCGATCTCGCAACAGCTCGAGAAGCGCATCATGTTCCGCCGCGCGATGAAGCGCGCGATGCAGAACGCCATGCGTCTGGGTGCCCAAGGCATCAAGATCATGAGCTCGGGCCGTCTGAACGGTATCGAAATTGCTCGCACCGAGTGGTATCGCGAAGGCCGTGTGCCGCTGCACACCCTCAAGGCCAACATCGACTACGGCACCTCCGAAGCCCACACCACGTATGGCGTGATCGGCATCAAGGTCTGGGTCTATAAGGGCGACATGCTGGCCAACGGCGAATTGCCGCCGGAAACCGCCGCCCCGCGTGAAGAAGAACGTCGTCCGCGCCGCGCTCCGCGTGGTGATCGTCCGGACGGTGCTCGCACCGGTCGTCCGGGTGGTCGTGGCCGTGGTCCCCGCAAGGCGGACGCTGCTCCGGCGCCTGAAGGAGAATAACCATGCTGCAACCCTCTCGCAGAAAGTATCGCAAAGAGCAGAAGGGCCGCAACACCGGTCTGGCGACCCGTGGCACCCACGTGTCGTTCGGCGAATTCGGTCTGAAGGCCACCGGCCGTGGCCGTCTGACCGCTCGTCAGATCGAAGCCGCTCGTCGTGCCATCAATCGTCACATCAAGCGTGGCGGCCGTATCTGGATTCGCATTTTCCCGGATAAGCCCATCTCGCAGAAGCCTGCCGAAGTCCGTATGGGTAACGGTAAGGGCAACCCGGAGTACTGGGTCGCCGAAATCCAGCCCGGCAAGGTGCTCTACGAAATGGAAGGGGTTAGCGAAGAGCTCGCGCGTGAAGCTTTCCGCCTGGCCGCTGCCAAGCTGCCGATTTCGACCACGTTCGTCGCGCGTCATATCGGTGCTTAAGGAGTACTAAGATGAAAGCCAGCGAACTCCGTTCGAAAGACGCCGCCGAGCTCGGCAAAGAGCTCGAAAGCCTGCTGAAGGCACAATTCGGTCTGCGTATGCAGAAGGCCACGCAGCAGCTTGCCAATACCAGCCAGCTGCGCAATGTGCGTCGCGACATCGCGCGCGTGCGTACCTTGCTGACCGAGAAGGCAGGGAAATAAAGATGAGCGAAACTCAAAACACCCAAGTGGCCAAGCGCCAGCGTACGCTGGTCGGCAAGGTCGTCAGCAACAAGATGGACAAGACTGTCGTCGTTCTGGTTGAACGCCGCGTCAAGCACCCCATCTTCGGCAAGATCATCATGCGCTCCGCGAAGTACAAGGCGCACGACGAATCGAACCAGTACAACGAAGGCGATACGGTTGAAATCGCTGAAGGCCGTCCCATCTCGCGCTCGAAGTCGTGGCGCGTGGTGCGTCTGGTTGAAGCCGCACGTATCATCTAAGTAAAAGCAGTTCATCGGAACGGTTCGCCGTTCTGATATAAGACGGCAAGGGATAACACCCTTGCCGTTTTTTTTCGTCCGCGCTCCTGCTCTGGGTTTGCGCGCCACACCCATCCTGCGGACTTGGAGGCCGGATGCCAGGTTCATCCAATAGGGCGCGGGCCCGCCTGTTCGTGTTCTGCCTGCTGGCGGGGCTCATGCCGCCCGTCTGGGCGCAGCCGCAAGCGGCGGGCACTCCCCAGGCGAATGGCGCGCCCTTCGACGCCGAAGCGCCGGTGGGCAGAAATGCGTTGACGGCAGGGCCCGAACCCCGGGTGCGCGTGCAAGGGTCGCCAGACCATGCGGCGATCTTCGGCACCGAAGACGAGGACGAACTGGCTCTGGCCGGGCAGGAGCGCGCGCTCGATACGCAGCGCAGCCAGCTCAAGCTGCTGGAGCGCATCCTGGACAGCAGGCCAGCCTACGTGGATCCGCATCCCCCGGCCACGATACCCCTGAACGGCGGTGTTGCCCCCATGCGGCCATTGGCGCCCGCGCCTGCCGGTTCTAGGCTGGACGATGCCGGAAATGGAACGCGGCGCAGCATGGACGAGATGCAGCACCGGGTCGATGGCTTGCGCCGCGAGGCCGACGAGCTGCGCCAGCGCGGCCGGTAGCCCTGCGCCAGCGTGCGCGCAGGCTAGCGCTTTGGCGTGAGCTCGCGCAGGCGGCCGGCAATGCCGGTGGGGAAGTAGTACACGGACACGACGAACAGAATTCCCAGCCACAGCAGCCAGCGGTCCGGCTCGAACAAGAGGGCCAGGGGCGCGACGCCTGACACGAGCTCGTGGATGTGGTGCAGGCCGTCCTGCAAGTAACTCTGCGCGAAGACGAAGAGGCCTGCGCCCACCACCGCGCCGTACATGGTGCCCATTCCGCCGATCACGAGCATCAGGAGGATGTTGAGCATGATCTCGAACGATAGCGAGGTGTCCGGACCGTTGTACCGCAGCCAGAGCGCGTACATTGCGCCCGCTAGCGTCGCGAAGGCGGCGGCCAGCAGATTGGACAGGCTGCGGTACAGCACCGTGCGGTAGCCGATGGCCTCGGCGCGGAAGGGATTCTCCCGGATCGCCTGCAGGACCCGGCCGAACGGCGAATTCACGATGCGCAGCAACAGCAGGAACAGCACTACGCAGGCTGCGGCGATCAGGTAGTACGTAATGATGCGGCCGTCGACCGTGACGCCGAAGATCGGTTCCGAGAAGGGCCGGAAGGCGGGCCGCAACATTTGCGGCACCTTGAAGTTCAAGCCGTCCTCGCCGCCCGTCAGGTCGGACAGCTGCGAGACCAGCGTCTGGAACGCGGCCGCGACCGCAAGCGTGATCATGGCGTAGAAGATGGCGCGCACGCGCAAGCTGGCCAGGCCGATCAGCAGGGCGAAGGCCAGCGATACCGCCAAGCCGGCAGCGGTGCCTGCGAGTATGGCCGTCCACCCCGGCTCCAGGCGTACGCTGGCGATGGCAACGCCATAAGCGCCGATCCCGAAGAACATCGTGTGGGCGAAGCTGACGATGCCGGTATAGCCCAGCAGCAGGTCGTAGCTGGCCACGAGGATGACGAACACCAGAATCTTCGCTGCGACGGCAAGTGATTTCGGACCTGGAAAGAGGAAAGGCGCCACGGCCAGGGCGGCCACGATCGCGATGAGCAGAAGCGCCAGCACGGCGCTGCGGGGAGGATCGCCGGAAAGCAGGCGTACGGACATGTCGGCGGTTCCTAGCGGTTCGTGACCGGGTACACGCCCTGCGGACGCCACAGCAGTATGGCGACCATCAGTGCGATGTTCGAGAACAGGGCGGCCTTGGGCAGCAGGAACCCGGTGTAGTTGGCCATCAGGCCGACGAGCAGCGCGCCAATCAGGCATCCCACGGTCGAACCCAGGCCGCCGATCATGATGACAATGAAGATCAGCACGTTGACCTGCGCACCCAGCTGCGGGACGACCGATTGCTGGTACATGCCCCAGAGCACGCCGCCGAGTCCCGCCAGCATCGAACCCGCAACGAACACGCCCACGAAAAGATGGCGGATCCGGTAGCCCAGGCTTTCCACCATTTCGCGGTCTTCCACGCCCGCCCGGATCAAGAGGCCCAGCTTGGTGCGGTTGAGCAGCCACAGCATGCCGCCTAGCACGAGCAGCCCCGTCACCAGCGCGACGATCCGGAATTTCTCGATCGCGGCGTCGCCCAGAAGGAACGCGCCGCGCATCGCTTCGGGCAGCGGCAGCGAGATTGTCTGCGGTCCCCACAGCATCTTGATGATCTCTTCGCCGATGATCATGCCGCCCATGGTGATGAGGATCTGCTTGAGGTGCTGCCCGTAAACCGGCCGGACGATAACGCGCTCGAACGCCAGGCCGACGGCGCCCGCCACCAGCATGCCGACGATCATGGCCGGCAGCACGGCCATCAGATTCATCCACAGGCTGCCGGACTGCGTCCAGTCGGCCATGGAGCCCAGCACGGTGGCCGCCATGTATGCGCCGATGGCGATGAACAGGCCATGCCCGAAGTTCAGCACGTCCATGAGGCCGAAGACGAGCGTCATGCCCGAGGCCACGATGAAGATGATCATGCCCATGGCCAGGCCGGCAAGGGTCAGGGTCACCCAAGTGGACAGGGAGCCCACCAGCGGCAAGGCGATCGCGGCAAGCGCCAGCACCAGCAGGGCGGGGCGCAGGTCCGCGCGCACGCGCGGCAGCGGAGTGTCGAGTTCAAGGGTGCTCATTGGTGGCTTCCCAGCGACAGGCCCAGCAGGCGTGTCTGCAGTTCGTCGTCCGCCGCCAGCTGCGCCATGTTTCCGGCATGGACGACGCGGCCGTTGTCCATCACGGCGACATGATCGCCCACGAGGCGGGCGAAATTGAAATTCTGCTCGACGAGCAGAATGGTGGTGGATGCCTGCTTCAGTTCGATGAAGGCGTCGATCATGTTCTGGACGATGGCGGGGGCGAGGCCCTTGCTGGGCTCGTCGACCAGCAGCAGCCGGCGCGGTTCGATGATCGCGCGCGCCACCGCCAGCATTTGCTTCTGGCCTCCCGACAGCTTGCCCGCCGGATGCAGCCAGAACTTCTTCAGCGCGGGGAAGAAGCCGAATATCCACTCCAGCCTGGCCGTGTCGAGCTGGCCGGCATTCTTCGCCTGCCGAGCCGCCAGCAGGATGTTCTCCTTGACGGAGAGATCGGCGAAGATGCCCATGTTCTCCGGCACATAGGCTATGCCCATGCGCGCCATGTCGGGCGCAGACACGCGCGTGCCCGGACCGCCCACCGGAGCGCCGTCGAAGCTTACCTGGCCTTGCGACGCGCGCCATAGGCTCATGACCGTGCGCAGCGTGGTGGTCTTGCCGGCGCCGTTGCGTCCAAGCAGCATGGTCACGGCCGCCGTGGGCACGGTGAGATCCACGCCGTGCAGGATGTGATACGCGCCGATGTGCGTGTGCACGTCCTTCAGTTCCAGCAAGGCGCGCGTCATGCCGTTTGCTCCGTCGGACTGATGCCCAGGTAGGCCTGTTGCACGATCGGCGAGGCGATGACCGCCGCGGGCTCGCCATCCGCCATCAACTGCCCGTTGTGCAGTACCACGATGCGGTCGGCCAGTTCGCGCACCACGTCCATCTTGTGTTCCACGAGCAGGATCGTTTTCGATGGATCGGTCTTTATTTCACGGATCAGCTCCAGCACGACAGGCACGTCGTCCACGCTCATGCCGGCCGTCGGCTCGTCGAACATGAACACCTGGGGATCCAGCGCCACCAGCATCGCGATCTCCAGCTTGCGCTGGTCGCCATGGGGCAGGTCGGCGGCGGCCTGGCCGCTGCGCGCGGACAGGCGGGTGCGCTCCAGCAGCACGTCGGCGCGTTCGATCAGACCGCGATCGTCGTTCCACATGCGCCAGAACCGGATCTGCCGCCAGCCCATGCCCTGCTGGCGCGACTGCAGGGCCAGCCGCACGTTCTCGTGCACGCTCAGGCGCGGGAACAGCTGCGTCAACTGGAATGCGCGGCCCAGGCCCGCGTGCATGCGGGCCGAGGCGCCAAGCGGCGTGAGATCGCGCCCGTTCAGGCGCACCGTTCCCGAGCTGGCGCGCAGCTGGCCGGAAATAAGATTGAAGTAGGTGGTCTTGCCCGCGCCGTTCGGGCCGACGATGGCCGTCAGGGTGCCAGGCGCATAGCTGCAGCTGACTTCGTTGACTGCCACGTGTCCGCCGAAACGGATGGTGAGCGATTGGGTTTCCAGCATGGGCGGGGCGCGGCCTCAGCGTTTGTTCAGGATCGGCACCGACATCTGGTCGGGCGTTATTTCCTTGATCAGATCCTGCACGGCCCACGGCACCGACGGATCGTTCTTGATGCGGAAGTGGTACATGGACTGCATGGCCTGGTGATCCTCGGGCCGGAAAGTCATCTTGCCCTTGGGCGTATCGAAGCTCATCCCTTCCATCGCCTTTATCAGCGTGTCGGTGTCGGAGTTGCCCGCGGTCTTGGACAGCGCCTGCACGATCGCGATACCGGCCGACATGCCGCCCGCGGTGAAGAAGTCGGGGGGCTGTCCGTAGCGCTTCTGGTGTTCCGCGACCAGCCAGTCGTTGACTGGGTTCTTCGGGATGCCGTAGTAGTAATAAGTCGCGCCTTCCATGCCGGCCAGCGACTTCAGCGGCGTCATGGCGGCCAGCGTGTTGCCGCCCGTGGCGATCTCGATACCGAAGCGTTTCGGATCCAGGTCGGCGATCTTGAAGGGATTGCCCGCACCGGCCCAGAGGATGAAGATGATCTTGCGGCCGGGCTTGTCCTTCAGTGCGTCGAACAGACGCTGCGCGCCGGCGGTAAAGTCGGTGGCGTTGGCGGGCAGGTATTCCTCGTGCACGATTTTGGCGTTCTTCAACGCGCCCTTGAACGCCTTTACGCCGTCGCGGCCGAACGCATAGTCTTGCGCCAGCATGGCGATCGAGGTGCCGGCCTGGTCGAAAGCGACCGCGTTGGCGATGGCGTCCTGCGAGGAGTTGCGGCCGGTGCGGAAGATGTAGCGGTTCCATTTGTCGCCGGTGATCGAATCCGCCACGGCCGGTTCGACCAGCAGGATCTTTTCGTACTCCTCGGCGATCGGCAGCATGGCCAGCGCAACCCCGGAGGAGGTCGGGCCCACGGCGATGTCGGCGTTGTCGTCGGCATAGGCCGAGGCCAGCTGCGCGCGCGCCACGTCGGGCTTGCCCTGGTTGTCCTTTTCGATCACGCGGATCTTGCGGCCGGCCACCGTCATGGTGCCTTGCGTCGCGTATTCCAGGCCCAGCATCAGGCCGTTCTGGGTTTGCTTGGCGTAGGCTTCCAGCGGCCCCGTCTTGTCATAGACGTGGGCCACGACGAAATCCTTCGCCGCTGCTGCAGAACTCATGCATAGGCCGACCAGCGCGGCGAGCAGAACGCGTTTCATGGGGGGCTCCTGTTATCAGTGGCGGGTGGCCGCCGGTTGGTCCGGCGTGGCCAGGAATTGGCGGATGGCGTCGATCTGGGGGGCGACGTTCAGGGCGGGGGCGTGGCCGCAATCCGGGAAGTCGATGCGTTGCGCCCGCGGGCCGCGCTGCGTCATGGCGTCCGCCACGTCGGGCAGCAGCAGGTCGGAATCGGCGCCTCGCAGCAGCAGGACCGGCATGCGCAGCGAGTCATACCCGCTCCAGCGGTCGTAGTCGCCGGGGTGGTGGCTGAACTGCCCCACGATGGCAGGATCGTAGTGGGCGGTGATGCGCCCGTCCGGCAGGCGGCGCACGGAGGTTTCGGTCATTCGGCGCCATTGCTCGTCGCTTTGCCAGCCATAGGGCTTGTAGGCGGTGCGCAGCCACGCTTCCAGTTCCGTGACCGTGTCGAAGGCGGGGGGCGCGCCGACATAGGCCACGATGCGCTCGACGGCAGCCTGGGGCAGTTCGGGCCCGATGTCGTTGACCACCAGGTGCGAGATCCGGTCGCGCAATGTGGTGGCCGCGGCATGCATGCCCGTCGCGCCGCCCATGGACGTGCCTACCCAGCGCACGCGCGCCAGCGACAGGCCGTCGAGCAGGGCGCGGGCCAGCGCCGCATAGAAATCCAGGCGGTATTCTGCGACCGGATCGGGGCTCCATTGCGACAGGCCGCGGCCGATCGTGTCGGGGCAGATGATGCGGTACTCGTTCGCCAGCGCTTGCGCCAGCTCGTCGAAATCGCGTCCGGTGCGGGCCAGGCCGTGCCACATGATGACGGCCGGCGCGTCCGCCGCACCCCATTCCGTGTAATGCAGTTCGCGGCCCTCGCAGCGCAGATAGCGCGAAGCCGGCGCGGACGGGTTCGCCATGGGTCTCCTCCCGGGTTGTCCAGGTTGTGTGCTTATCGGGCTGAATATAGACTTGCGCCAAGCGCGCCAACAAGGCGCCCGACGCCCCAGAGCAGGGTGAGTCAAGAATATGTAGACGCAGGATCACAGGCGCCTGGCGCCGATGCCTGCGCACAAGGAGACCGCGCCATGTCCGATACGGAATTCGCCATTTCGGCCAGCGCCGGCGCTGACCGGCGCGATGCGTGGCGCGCGGCTCTGTCGGATGCGTTCGGTCCGTTCGAGGTGCACCACGGCAGGCCGGGCAATTTCTCTGGACACGTGCGCTATGTGCGCCGCGCCAGCCTGCAGTTCAATGACCTGCACTATCAGGGACAGAAGCTCGAGCGCACGGCCGGCAATGTGTCGCGGCTGGATCAGGAGTTCTATACCTTCGGCCTGCCATTGGCCGGGCCCTTGGCGGTGCAGCAGCAGGGGCGCGAGTTCCAGGTCGAGCCGGGGTGCGTATACCTGATGAACCAGAGCTTGCCCTACCAGGCGACGGCGCAGGGCGCCTCGGGCTACCGCAGCCTGAGTGTGTCGTTCCCGCGCAGCGCGCTATCCCAGCGCGATTCCCGCATCGGAGCGTTCTACAAGCTGCGCGTGGATGACGGCTCGCCGCGGGGCGCGCTCCTGGCCAGCTATATGGATCATCTGTTCAAGGGCATGGGCGGGTGGTCCGAGGCCGAGGTGGCGGAGCTGGGTGAACGGCTGATCGACCTGATCGTGCTGTTTCTCGTGCAGCCGGGGCAGGGGTACGCGTCGGAGTCGGACAGCAGCGTGACGGTGGCGCATCGGCAACGGGTGCTGGCCTACATTCGCCAGCATCTGGCCGATCCTGCGCTCTCGCCGCAGCACGTGGCGCAGGGCTGCGGGGTGTCCGTGGCCTATCTGCATCGCATCCTGCGCGCGGGCGGCTTGTCGGCGGAGTCCTTCATTTTCGAACTGCGGCTCGACAAATGCCGCGAGCTGCTGCTGAATCCGCTGCATCGCCATCGCAGCATCGCGGAATTGGCCTACCAGGTGGGCTTTTCGCATCCTTCGCATTTCAGCCGCTTGTTCAAGCGCCGTTTCGGCGTGACGCCGCGCGACCTGCGGGCGGGCTTCCAGCCAGGGCTTTCAGATCCGGGCCAACAGCAGGGTTGATCCCCAGGCGGCCAGGTACAGGCCGATGCCGAAAACGGTGTGGGCCATCAGGCTGCGCAGGCGGGCCGTGTTGGGCCTGGGGGTGCGGGACGCGGCAATGCCGGCTCCCATGCCCGGCTGCAGAATGAAGAATGGGGCCGCCAAGCTGGCCAGTCCGAACAGCAGGGCGGGCAGCAAGCTCGGGCGCTGGGCCCATTCCAGGCCGGCGACCGCCAGCAGGATCGCCGCGAACAGCACGCCGATCGCATAGTGGGCGGCCCAGCCCAGCGCGCGTTCGCCAGGCACGGGGGCGGCCCGGCCGATGGCATCGTGGGTGAATTGGCCGCGCGCCAGATGGCCGACCCATCTGCCTACCATGGCAAAGTCCAGCGACGGCAGGCGCAGACAGCGCTTGAGGAAAACCGCCCACAAGTCCATGACCGCGGTTGCGCCCACGCCGATCAGGAGCGCGCGCAGGAAGAATTCGGATTCGTTGGCCATGGGATCTCCGGTTGTCGTGCCAGGCAGCGTGAATATTCAATACATTCAATTTATTGATTGAATGTTAGAGTGATGCTATCTTCATGTCAATGAACGCTTCCGCCGATTCCTATCCCGCCCAGCATTTCGATGCGCTAGCCGAAGTCGCCAAGACCCTGGGGCATGCGCATCGCCTGGTACTGCTCGAGCACGTCGCCCAGGGCGAACGTGCGGTCGAGCGCCTGGCCGAGCTGTCCGGACTGTCGGTGGCCAATACGTCCCAGCATTTGCAGCACCTGCGCCGAGCAGGTTTCGTGCAGACGCGGCGCGACGGCAAGCGCGTGCTGTACCGGCTGGGCACGGGGCCGGTCGCTCAGTTGCTGGCGGCGTTGCGCGGCTATGCCGAGCACCAGCGCGCCGAGATCAAGGAAATCATCGCCGACAGCATTCATCAGCGGGATCGCCTGGACGGCGTGTCCGTCGACGAATTGCTCGGCCTGCTCGATAGCGGAAGCGTCGTGCTGCTGGATGTGCGTCCCGCGGAGGAATTCGCGCTGGGCCATCTGCCGGGGGCGGTCAATATTCCGCCCGAGCAGCTGGAAGGCCGACTGGCGGACCTGCCGGCCGATGCCAACATCGTGGCCTATTGCCGGGGGCCGTACTGCGTCCTGTCGTCGGATGCGGTCGCCGCCCTGCAGGCCCGGGGCCTGCGCGCCCGCAGGCTGGATGTTGGCTTTCCGGAATGGAAGGCGGCGGGATTGCGCGTCGAGGCGGCCTGACTCGCGGCCGTCGACGACGAAAAAAAGCCCCGGACGGCGACGCCCGGGGCTTTTTCTTGGCGCCTGGCAGGATCAGACGTGCGTGATGAACTTCGTGACCAGGTAGCCGTCGAACGTTTCCAGGCCGCCTTCGCTGCCGATGCCGCTGTCCTTGATACCGCCGAAGGGCGTCTCGGCCAGGGCGCTGCCGAAATGGTTGATGTTGACCATGCCGGCTTCCAGGCCGTTGGAGACCTTGGTGGCGGTCTGCAGCGAGTTGGTGAAGACGTAGGACGACAGGCCGAACGGCAGGCTGTTGGCGCGCGCCAGCACTTCATCGGTGTCGGTGAAGCGGACCACCGGCGCCACCGGGCCGAAGGGCTCTTCGGTCATCAGCATGGCGTTGTCGGGCAGGTCGGTGACAACCGTGGGGGCAAAGAAGAAGCCCTTGCGATCCAGCGGACCACCGCCGACCACCACCTTGCCGCCATGCTTCTTGGCGTCGTCGATGAAAGCGCTCATGGCGGGGACGCGGCGCTCGTGCGCCAGCGGGCCCATGTCGATGCCAGCTTCGAGGCCGTCGCCGACCTTGATGTTCTTGAGCACCTCGGAGAAGCGCGCCAGGAACTGCTCGTAGGCGCCGTTCTGCACGTAGAAGCGGGTGGGCGACACGCACACCTGGCCGGCGTTGCGCACCTTGAACTTGGCCAGCATGGTGGCGGCGCGGTCGATGTCGGCGTCGTCGAACACCAGCACGGGCGAGTGGCCGCCGAGCTCCATGGTGACGCGCTTCATGTGGGCGCCGGCCAGCGCGGCCAGTTGCTTGCCCACCGGCACGGAGCCGGTGAACGAGACCTTGCGCACGATCGGCGAACGGATCAGATAGTCGGAAATCTTGGCGGGTTCGCCCCAAACGATGTTCAGGCAGCCCTTGGGCAGGCCGGCATCGTGGAACATGCGGGCGATGGCCATGACGGCGCTGGGCGAGTCTTCCGGACCTTTCAGCACCACCGTGCAACCGGCGCCGAGCGCGGCGGCGATCTTGCGGATGGCTTGGTTGTAGGGGAAGTTCCAGGGCGTGAAGGCGGCGCAGACGCCGATGGGTTCGCGCACCACGATCTGGCGCACGTCAGGGTTGCGCGGCTGGATCACGCGGCCGTAGATGCGGCGGCATTCCTCGGCGTGCCAGTCGGCATGTTCGGCGCAGGAGGTGACCTCGCCGACGGCTTCGGCCAGCGGCTTGCCCTGGTCGAGGGTCATGTTGCGGCCGATTTCCTTGGCACGCTCGCGCGACAGGGTGGCGACCTTGCGCAGGATGGCGGAACGATCCATGGGAGAAGATTTCTTCCAGGATTCGAACGCGCGCTGGGCGGCGGCTAGCGCGCGATCCAGATCCGCTTCGGTGGCGTGGGGCAGCTGGCCGAGCACTTCCAGCGTGGCCGGGTTGATGACGTCCTGGGTGCGCCTGCCCTCTCCGGCGACGAATTCGCCGTCGATATACAGCGCCAACTGTTCATACATGCCTGTCTTTCCTTGCGAAGTAGGAGTGGATAGCGATCGCTGTCGCCCATGCCAGTCTAAACCAGCTTGCCGGCGGCGGGGAGGTCCAATAGCGGCAGGAGCCTTGGAGCCAATCGGCGCGCAAACCTTGCATGCGTGCCCCGCCATGGACAAAATGATGCATCTTTGGCTGCCTACCGGATTACCCATTGTGCAACCCGTCGATGCGCGTCCGTCCGGCAAGCCCAGCGTCTATTCGCGGGTCTTTTTCCGGTTCATAGACTGGCTGCGCCATCGTATTGCCCAGGCGTCGCTGGTGGGAGACCATCCCATCTTCCGGAACAGCCAGTTTCCCTGGGTGGCCGGGCTTGAGGCGCAGGCGCCCGCCATCCGCGCAGAATTGGCGGGGCTGCTGTCCGAGCGCCAGCGCCTGCCCGCCTTCCACGAGATCTCGCCCGACGTGGGGCAGATCACCTCGGACGACCAATGGAAAACGTTCGTGTTCATGGGTTATGGCCTGCGTTCCGACCGTAACCTGGCGCGCTGTCCCGCCACCGCCCGGGCGCTGGCGGGAATCCCGGGCATCCGCACCGCGTTCTTTTCCATCCTTGAGGCGGGCAAAAGAATTCCGCTGCACACCGGCCCTTACAACGGCGTGCTGCGCCTGCACCTGGGCCTGGTGGTGCCGGAGCCCGCCGAGCGGTGCTGGATCGAGGTCGGGGGCGAGCGCTATAGCTGGCAGGAAGGGCGGGCCGTGGTGTTCGACGACCTGTACCCGCACGAGGTGCATAACGATACGGCCGGCCTGCGCGCCGTGCTGTTCGTGGACTTTGAACGGCCGTGCCGGGCGCCGGTCAGGTGGCTGAACCGCCTGGTGCTTATGGCCGCGCCATTCACGGATGAAATCCGCCGCGGCAAGGCCAATCACGACGCCTGGGAGAAGGGGTACTATCGTCAAAAATAAGGGGACGCATGATGCCGGCGGTGCCTCGCCAAGCCGAAACGTGGTCTTTTGTGCGTTATCCCAACAAAGTGCTTGCGCTCAAAATTTAACCAGGCTAGAATGATCAGCTTTCCCAGATTGTCGATCGAGTTGGCCCAAGCCAATGGCAAGTTAACTCGGCGTGTTGGGGGAATACCCGCAGGATTTCAACCCAGGGTCGTTGCGTTGCCAACCAGTTGCAGGCGTAGGGCGAAAGCACTAGGCGTGCCAACACTAAAGCAGGGCGGCAGACCTGACGGGACCAAAACTGGCAGGAATTGCAGTGTTCCCTTGTTGGGAAAACCGTATTTCCAGTTAAGTTGGAACAGGAAAAATCATGATCCAAATGCAGACCACGCTGGATGTGGCCGATAACACTGGTGCGCGTCATGTCATGTGCATTAAGGTGCTCGGTGGCTCCAAGCGCCGTTATGCCGGTATCGGCGACATCATCAAGGTGAGCGTCAAAGATGCGGCTCCGCGCGGACGCGTCAAGAAAGGCGAAATTTACAATGCCGTGGTGGTTCGTACCGCCAAGGGCGTGCGCCGTAAAGACGGTTCGCTGATTCGTTTCGGTGGCAATGCCGCCGTGTTGCTCAACGCCAAGCTGGAGCCTATCGGCACCCGCATCTTCGGACCCGTGACGCGTGAACTGCGTACCGAGAAGTTCATGAAGATCGTGTCGCTGGCCCCGGAAGTGCTGTAAGGAGCCCTACGATGAACAACATTCGTAAAGGCGACGAAGTCATCGTCCTGACCGGCCGCGACAAGAAGCGTCGCGGTACGGTGCTTGCTCGCGTTGACGCCGACCACGTTTTGGTCGAAGGCGTCAATGTCGTCAAGAAACACGTGAAAGCCAACCCGATGGCCAACAACCCGGGCGGAATCGTCGAAAAGACCATGCCGATCCACATCTCGAATGTGGCGCTCTTCAACCCCGCGACCGGTCGTGGCGACCGTGTGGGCGTGCAAGAAGTCGAAGGTCGCAAGGTCCGCGTGTTCCGTTCCAATGGTGCCGTTGTCGGCGCCAAGGCGTAAGGGGCGATAGACATGTCTCGTTTGCAAGATCTCTATAAGAGCAAGGTCGCTGCCGACCTGCAGGCCAAGTTTGGCTACAAGAGCACGATGGAAGTGCCGCGCATCACCAAGATCACCCTGAACATGGGTGTCTCGGAAGCCGTCGCTGACAAAAAGGTCATCGAGCACGCCGTTTCGGACCTGACCAAGATCGCCGGCCAGAAGCCCGTCGTGACGAAGACCAAGAAGGCTATCGCCGGGTTCAAGATCCGCGAAAACTACCCGATTGGTTGCATGGTCACGCTGCGTGGTCAGCGCATGTACGAATTCCTGGATCGCCTGGTGGCGGTTGCGCTGCCTCGCGTGCGCGACTTCCGCGGCATCTCGGGTCGTGCGTTCGACGGCCGTGGCAACTACAACATCGGGGTGAAAGAGCAGATCATTTTCCCCGAAATCGAGTACGACAAGATCGACGCGCTGCGTGGGCTGAACATCAGCATCACCACCTCCGCGAAGACCGACGAAGAAGCCAAGGCGCTGTTGACGGCCTTCAGCTTCCCGTTCCGTAACTAAGGGGCTGATGACGTGGCTAAACTTTCCCTCATCAATCGCGACATCAAGCGCGCCAAGCTGGCTGACAAGTTCGCCGCCAAGCGTGCTGAGTTGAAGGCGATCATCGACGACCAGTCGAAGACCGACGAAGAACGTTACCAAGCTCGGCTCAAGCTGCAACAGCTGCCGCGCAATGCCAACCCGACGCGTCAACGTAACCGTTGCGTGGTCACCGGTCGTCCGCGCGGTGTGTTCCGCAAGTTCGGCCTGACGCGCCACAAACTGCGTGAAATGGCGATGAAGGGTGAAATCCCCGGCATCACCAAGGCCAGCTGGTAGGAGAAACAATATGAGCATGAGCGATCCCATCGCCGATATGCTGACCCGCATTCGCAATGCGCAGCAAGTGGACAAAGTTACGGTGAACATGCCCTCCTCGAAGCTGAAGGCGGCCATTGCCGCCGTGCTGAAGGACGAAGGCTACATCGACAGCTTTGAAATCAAGGGCACCCAGGCCAAGCCTGAGCTCGAGATCACCCTGAAGTACTACGCTGGCCGTCCGGTTATCGAGCGCATCGAACGCGTCTCGCGCCCTGGTCTGCGTATCTACAAGGGCCGTACCAGCATTCCTCAGGTCATGAACGGCCTGGGCGTGGCTATCGTTTCGACCTCGCGCGGCGTTATGACCGACCGTAAGGCTCGCGCCAACGGCGTCGGCGGCGAAGTGCTGTGCTACGTGGCCTAAGGAGAAATTCGAATGTCACGTATCGCTAAGTATCCGGTCGAGCTGCCCAAGGGTGTCGAAGCTGACATCAAGCAGGATCAGATCACCGTCAAGGGCCCGCTGGGTTCCTTGACCCAAGCCCTGACTGGCGACGTCACGGTTGCGCTGGACGAAGGCAAGCTCACGTTTGCCGCCGCCAACGAAACCCGTCACGCCAATGCCATGTCGGGTACCGTGCGCGCGCTGGTGGCCAACATGGTCAACGGCGTGAGCAAGGGATTCGAGCGCAAGCTGAACCTGGTTGGCGTGGGTTACCGCGCCTCGGTTCAAGGCGACGCCGTTAAGCTGCAGCTCGGTTTCTCGCACGACGTCGTGCATCAGTTGCCGGCCGGTATCAAGGCCGAATGCCCCACCCAGACGGAAATCGTCATCAAGGGCGCCAACAAGCAAGTCGTCGGTCAGGTGGCCGCTGAAATCCGCGCGTACCGCGAACCCGAACCCTACAAGGGCAAGGGCGTGCGTTACTCGGACGAACGCGTCGTCATCAAAGAAACCAAGAAGAAATAACGGCGCACGCAAGGACGAATCATGGACAAAAAAGTTTCCCGTTTGCGTCGTGCGGTTCCGACCCGCCGGAAGATCAACGAGCTGCGCGTTCATCGCCTCTCGATTTTCCGCTCGAACCAGCACATCTACGCCAACATCATTTCGCCGGAAGGCGATCGCGTTCTGGTCAGCGCCTCGACTGTCGAAGCCGAAGTGCGCGCGCAACTGGCCGGCCAAACTGGTCAGGGCGGCAACAAAGCCGCTGCGTCGCTGGTTGGCAAGCGCGTGGCCGAAAAGGCCAAGGCTGCCGGTATCGAACTGGTCGCTTTCGATCGCTCGGGCTTTCGTTACCATGGCCGCGTGAAAGCGCTGGCCGATGCCGCGCGTGAAGCCGGCCTGAAGTTCTAAGCGAGGATCTGTCAAATGGCTAAAGTACAAGGCAAGAACGCTGCGGAAAAAGAGAACGATGACGGCCTCCGCGAAAAGATGATCGCGGTCAACCGCGTGAGCAAAGTGGTCAAGGGTGGTCGCACCATGAGCTTTGCCGCGCTGACCGTGGTTGGCGATGGCGATGGTCGCATCGGCATGGGCAAGGGCAAGGCGCGTGAAGTGCCGGTGTCCGTTCAGAAGGCGATGGAACAGGCCCGCCGCGGCATGTTCAAGGTCGCCCTGAAGAACGGCACGCTGCACCACACCGTGGTTGGCAAGCATGGCGCCGCTACCGTGCTGATCTCGCCCGCTGCTGAAGGTACCGGTGTTATCGCCGGCGGCCCGATGCGCGCTATTTTTGATGTGATGGGTGTGCGTAACGTGGTTGCCAAGAGCCTGGGCTCGAGCAACCCCTACAACATGGTTCGCGCCACGTTGAACGGCCTGCGCGCCTCCATGACCCCGGCTGATGTTGCTGCCAAGCGCGGCAAGTCGGTCGAAGAAATCCTGGGGTAAATCATGGCTCAGAAGCAGATCAAAGTGACCCTCGTGCGCTCGGTGATCGGTACCAAGCAATCGCACCGTGATACGGTTCGCGGTTTGGGCTTGGGTCGCATCAACAGCAGCCGCGTGTTGGTCGATACGCCCGAGGTGCGTGGGATGATCCGTAAGGTGGATTATCTCGTTTCCGTCTCGGAAGCCTAAGGAATCACCATGTCGGATATGCAACTTAATTCGCTGAAGCCCGCTGAGGGCAGCAAGCACGCCAAGCGCCGCGTCGGCCGTGGCATCGGTTCGGGTCTGGGTAAGACCGCCGGCCGTGGTCACAAGGGTCAGAAGTCGCGCTCGGGCGGTTTCCATAAGGTTGGCTTCGAAGGCGGTCAAATGCCGCTGCAGCGTCGTCTGCCCAAGCGTGGTTTCACCCCGCTCGGCCAGCACCTGTACGCCGAAGTTCGTCTGTCGGACCTGCAAGCCCTGCCCATCGACGAAGTCGACGTGCAAGTGCTGAAGGCGGCTGGCGTGATCGGCCAGGCGGTTCGTTACGCCAAGGTCATCAAGTCGGGTGAACTCTCGCGCAAGGTTGTGCTGAAGGGCATTACCGCGACGGCCGGCGCTCGCGCCGCCATCGAAGCCGCGGGCGGCTCGCTTGCCTGATCACGAGGTGACGAGTGGCTAACGCGCAGGCATTGGGCAAAACCGGAGGACGGTACGGCGACCTAAAGCGCCGTCTCGTGTTCCTGGTGCTCGCCCTGGTGGTTTACCGGTTGGGTACTCACATCCCGGTACCGGGCATCAACCCGGATGCGCTGGCGGACCTGTTCCGCCAGAACCAGGGCGGGATCCTCGGCCTGTTCAACATGTTCTCGGGCGGGGCGCTCTCGCGCTTCTCGATTTTTGCCCTGGGGATCATGCCGTACATTTCGGCATCCATCATCATGCAGCTTATGTCTGTGGTGGTGCCGTCGCTGGAAGCTCTCAAGAAAGAGGGCGAATCCGGCCGTCGGAAGATTACCCAATACACCCGCTACGGCACTGTCGTGCTGGCGCTGGTGCAGGCAGTGGGCATTTCGGTAGCGTTGGAGTCCCAGC
This sequence comes from Achromobacter agilis, assembly GCF_900496965.1. Classification (GTDB taxonomy): domain Bacteria; phylum Pseudomonadota; class Gammaproteobacteria; order Burkholderiales; family Burkholderiaceae_B; genus Achromobacter; species Achromobacter agilis. The sequence continues at coordinate 402,478 of NZ_UFQB01000001.1, read as the reverse complement.
AGGGACTGGTGATCGATCCGGGCATGCTGTTCCGCTTTACGACCGTCGTGACCCTGGTCACCGGCACCATGTTCGTCATGTGGCTGGGTGAGCAGATCACGGAACGTGGTCTGGGCAACGGGATTTCCATCCTGATCTTCGCAGGTATCGTTGCAGGCTTGCCTGCCGCGCTGGCTGCACTGTTGGACCTGGTCCGCACCAACGCGATGTCCGTGCTGTCGGCACTGTTCATCGTGGCTCTGGTGGTGCTGGTTACCGCTTTTGTGGTGTTCGTGGAACGCGGACAGCGCAAGATCACGGTGAACTACGCCAAGCGTCAGGTCGGCAACAAGATCTATGGTGGCCAAAGCTCGCATTTGCCGCTGAAGCTGAACATGGCAGGGGTGATTCCGCCGATCTTCGCATCGTCGATCATTCTGTTCCCGGCCACGATCACGAGCTGGTTTTCCAGCAGCGAGAACATGCGCTGGCTTAGCGACCTGGCTGCGGCCCTGTCGCCTCGTCAACCGCTCTACATCACGCTGTACTCGGTCGCGATTATTTTCTTCTGCTTTTTCTACACGGCTCTGGTGTTCAACAGCCGCGAAACGGCGGACAACCTGAAGAAGAGTGGTGCGTTTGTTCCGGGCATTCGTCCGGGCGAACAAACAGCGCGCTACATCGACAAGATCCTGATGCGTTTGACGCTCGCAGGTGCCATCTACATCACGTTGGTGTGCCTGTTGCCGGAATTCTTGGTGATGCGCTGGAACGTTCCTTTCTACTTCGGTGGTACGTCCCTGTTGATTATTGTGGTGGTGACGATGGATTTCATGGCACAGGTTCAGGCCTACATGATGTCTCACCAGTACGACTCGTTGCTCAAGAAGGCGAACTTCAAGGGCTCGGGTTTGCCGATGCGGTAAGCAAAAGATGTCCAAGGACGACGTCATTCAGATGCAAGGCGAGGTTCTTGAGAACCTCCCCAACGCGACATTTCGCGTCAAGCTCGAAAACGGCCACGTGGTGTTGGGCCATATTTCCGGCAAGATGCGTATGCATTACATCCGGATCCTGCCGGGTGACAAGGTCACAGTGGAGCTCACGCCCTATGATCTGACGCGAGCCAGGATAGTTTTCCGCTCCAAATGAGCGGAACCGGATTACGGAAAATTAGGAGTCAACCATGAAAGTAATGGCATCGGTTAAGCGGATCTGCCGCAACTGCAAAGTTATCAAACGTCACGGCGTGGTGCGCGTTATCTGCACCGACCCGCGTCACAAGCAGCGTCAAGGCTAACTCGGGTTAGCGACTACGCAACAGATTTATTCAAGGAATAGTCATGGCCCGTATTGCTGGCATTAACATCCCGCCGCAACAGCACGCCGAGATCGGACTGACCGCCATTTTTGGCATTGGTCGTACGCGCGCTCGCAAGATTTGCGAAGCGGCAAACGTACCCTTTGACAAGAAGGTCAAGGATCTGAACGACGCTGAATTGGAACGCGTCCGCGAACATGTTGGTTTGTTCACGGTTGAAGGCGACCTGCGTCGTGAAGTACAGCTCTCGATCAAGCGTTTGATCGACCTGGGAACCTACCGCGGTATGCGTCACAAGCGCGGTTTGCCCGTGCGCGGCCAGCGCACTCGCACCAACGCCCGGACCCGCAAGGGCCCGCGTCGTGCTGCTGCGTCCCTGAAGAAATAATCGAGGAACTGGATTATGGCGAAAGCTTCCACCAGCGGCGCTTCGCGCGTGCGCAAAAAGGTCAAGAAGAACGTCTCGGACGGCATCGCGCACGTTCACGCTTCGTTCAACAACACCATCATCACCATCACCGATCGTCAGGGCAACGCACTGTCGTGGGCCACGTCGGGCGGTGCTGGCTTCAAGGGCTCGCGCAAGTCGACCCCGTTCGCCGCGCAGGTCGCTGCTGAAACGGCTGGCCGCGTCGCGCTGGAGTACGGCATCAAGACGCTGGAAGTGCGCATCAAGGGCCCCGGCCCCGGTCGCGAATCGTCGGTCCGCGCTCTGAACGCGCTGGGCATCAAGATTTCGTCCATCGCCGACATCACGCCCGTTCCGCACAACGGCTGCCGTCCGCCGAAGCGTCGTCGTATCTAAAGGGAATCCACATGGCACGTTATATTGGACCCAAATGCAAGCTCTCGCGCCGCGAGGGTACTGACCTGTTCCTGAAGAGCGCCCGTCGCTCGCTGGATTCCAAGTGCAAGCTGGATTCCAAGCCTGGCCAACACGGCCGCACTTCGGGTGCCCGCACTTCCGACTACGGCCTGCAGCTGCGCGAAAAGCAAAAGCTCAAGCGCATGTACGGCGTGCTGGAAAAGCAATTCCGCAAGTACTTCGCTGAAGCCGAGCGTCGCCGTGGCAACACCGGCGAAACGCTGATCCAGCTGCTGGAATCGCGCCTGGACAACGTCGTCTACCGCATGGGCTTCGGCTCGACGCGCGCCGAAGCTCGCCAGCTGGTGAGCCACCGCGCCATCGAACTGAACGGCCACACGGCTGACATCGCTTCGATGCTGGTCAAGGCTGGCGACGTCGTGTCGATCCGCGAAAAGGCCAAGAAGCAAGGCCGCATCAAGGAATCGCTCGATCTGGCCACCAGCATCGGCATCCCCCAGTGGGTGGAAGTCGATACGACCAAGTTGACCGGTACGTTCAAGTCGGCCCCCGATCGCGCTGACGTCGCTCGCGACATCAACGAGTCGATGGTCGTCGAACTGTACTCGCGTTAATCAAGCCTGCCGGCGCTACCTTCGCAAGGCGTCGGCGAGCTGGTCTCGCGACCCGTTTGCACGTCCCGCAGCAGCCCGCTTTCCGCCTTTTGGCGGAGCGGGCTTTGCGGTAAGTATCGGCCGGTGTTTTTCGCGCCGTCCGCGTTTCAAGTTTCACCCTGTCCATCAGCCTTATCGGTGTAACGAGCCGAGGGTATTGAAAAGGAACACAGTAAATGTCCACTCAAGGTTTCCTGAAGCCGCGCTCCATTGAAGTCGAACCGGTCGGCACGCACCATGCCAAGATCGTGATGGAGCCGTTCGAGCGTGGCTACGGTCATACGCTGGGCAACGCCCTGCGCCGCATCCTGCTGTCTTCGATGACCGGCTACGCGCCGACCGAAGTGCAGATGACGGGCGTGGTGCACGAATACTCGACCATCCCGGGCGTTCGCGAAGATGTCGTCGACATCCTGCTGAACTTGAAGGGCGTGGTTTTCAAGCTGCACAATCGCGACGAAGTGACCCTGGTGCTGCGCAAGACCGGCGCCGGCACGGTGCTGGCCAGCGACATCGAGCTGCCGCACGACGTCGAGATCATCAACCCCGGCCATGCGATCTGCAACCTGACGGACGCAGGCAAGCTGGAAATGCAGATCAAGGTTGAAAAGGGCCGTGGCTACGTGCCGGGTAACGTGCGCGCGCTGTCGGAAGACCGCACCCACACCATCGGCCGCATCGTCCTGGACGCTTCGTTCAGCCCGGTCCGCCGCGTGAGCTACGCCGTTGAAAGCGCCCGCGTGGAACAGCGCACCGACCTGGACAAGCTGGTGCTGGACATCGAAACCAACGGCGTGATCTCGCCCGAGGAAGCGGTGCGCCAGTCGGCTCGCATCCTGATGGACCAGATCTCGGTCTTTGCCGCGCTGGAAGGCGCTGGCGACTCGTACGAAGCCCCGGTCCGCGGCACGCCGCAGATCGACCCGGTGCTGCTGCGTCCGGTCGACGACCTGGAGCTGACGGTGCGTTCGGCCAACTGCCTGAAGGCCGAAAACATCTACTACATCGGCGACCTGATCCAGCGTACCGAAAACGAGCTGCTCAAGACCCCGAACCTGGGTCGCAAGTCGCTCAACGAGATCAAGGAAGTCTTGGCCGCACGCGGCCTGACGCTGGGCATGAAGCTCGAAAACTGGCCCCCCCTGGGCCTGGAGCGTCCCTAAGTCTTGAAAGGGGGCCGTTCCTGGAAAGGGGCGGCTCCCGCAAGCAGCCGGCCTTGCGCCGGCCCGTTTGCGAAATCGTCGTAAAATGCACCGTTTTCTACCGGACCGCGGCCTGATTGCAGGTTGATAGAAGAGCCGGACAACCCGATGGCGGAAACGCCGTCTTTAGATTCAAAGGAAACTTATCATGCGTCACGGTAATGGCTTGCGTAAGCTCAACCGCACCAGCAGTCACCGTCTTGCCATGTTCCGCAACATGGCCGTTTCGTTGATCACCCACGAAGCGATCAAGACCACGCTGCCGAAGGCGAAAGAATTGCGCCGCGTCATCGAACCCCTGATCACGCTGGGCAAGGAGCCCACGCTCGCGAACAAGCGTCTGGCTTTTGCCCGTCTGCGCGATCGCGATGCGGTGGTGAAGTTGTTCGCCGAAATCGGCCCGCGCTACGCGGCCCGCAACGGCGGCTACACCCGCGTGCTGAAGATGGGCTTCCGTCAAGGCGACAACGCTCCCATGGCCTTCATGGAACTGGTTGACCGTCCGGAAGTCGATGAAGCCGCTGAGGACAGCGCTGCCGAGTAAGTTTCGGCAGAGCGATAAGCGACAAGGGCGGGTCTTCGGACCCGCCCTTGTTCTATTTGCGCGCGCGTTTCTCCGCCTGGATGGGCCGCGGCGTGCGCGTGTCAGGAGGCGTGCAGCTCACCGCGCAATTGCGCGGCCGTTGTCGCCAGTTCGTCTGGCGCGGCCTGGGGCGGCATCTTGAATGTCAGGTCCTGCTGCTCGATGTACTGAGTGGAGGTGACGTCTTGCGGGTGGTGCATGGGGATGATGTGCGCATGCGCATGCGCCACGTGGATGCCCGTGAACGCGAAACCCACCCGGTCCACGCCGTACAGGCGCTTCATGTGGCGTCCCAGCTTCTGGCCCAGGTTGAGGATATGGCCCGCCAGATCGGCCGGCATGTCCTCGTAGTAGGGATAGTGCTGCTTGGGGATGATCAGCGTATGCCCTGGGCGCACGGGCTGGATGTCGAGAAAGGCCAGGAGGCGCTCGTCCTCGTGGACGATGTGCGCGGGGATCTCGTGGCGGGCGATGCGGCAGAACAGACAGTTATCGGACATGCGGGCCTCGGTGAAAACAGGTTGCATGGCGGCGCTTGCGGGTCCGCAGGATCCGGGCGATGGCCGCAATACCGATAAAATACCCTGAGTTACGTCCTATACGGGTATTCCAAGGAGGCATCATGTTGCGCGATGACGACGTTGTGCTGGTCATCAGCAATGCGCCCGACCTGCTTCTGGCCAAGCGGATCGCGCATGTCCTGGTCGAAGACGGGCTCGCCGCCTGCGTGAACCTTGGCGCGCCGGGCCTGTCCATCTACATGTGGAAAGGAGAAGTCGAAGGGGCAGAGGAAATCCCCATCCACATCAAGACCACCTATGCGCGCCACCAGGCCGTTGTGCAGGCCCTGGCGCAGATGCACCCCTACGATGTGCCCGAGATCATCGTGCTGCCGGTTATCGGCGGCGCCGCGCCCTACCTGGACTGGGTGCGCGAACAGACGGCTGTCACGCAGAACAAGAGAGACTGATGTTGCAATTTGCCGGTTTCGTCAGCGCGCCGAGGCGCCAGCCCCACGCGTTCCGCGCGTTCTTCGGGCGATGCCTCGCCCTGTTGGCCATGGCGCTGGTGTTGCTGGGCTGGCAGGCCGCCGCGCGGGCCGAGGCGGACTTCCTGGACCCCGAGAAGGCCTTCGTGTTTAGCGCGGAGATGGTGACACCGGACATGCTGGAGCTGCGTTACCGCGTCGCGCCGGCGTACTACATGTACCGCGAACGCTTCGGCATCACCATCAGCCCCATCGGCGCCGCCACGCTGGGCGAGCCCGTCTATCCCAAGGGCGAGGTCAAGTATGACCCGACCTTCGAGAAAGACATGGAGGTCTTCCACAAGGACGTGGCGATACGCGTGCCCATCGCACCGGGCGGCCAGCCGTTCACACTGACGCTGACTGGCCAGGGCTGCGCGGATGCCGGCCTGTGCTATCCGCCTATGGACAGCAGCGTGAAGCTTACCCCGGTAGCCGGCGGCTATGCGCTGGCAGGACCCGCAGGCCCGGCGGCAGGCTCGTCGAGCGCTTCCGGAAGCCTGGGTGCGCTGGTGAACGCCGGCGATACCGGGCTGGCCGACGCCCTCGGCGGGCTTGGCTGGGTGAAAACGGCGGGCGTGTTCCTGGTCCTGGGCCTGCTGTTGGCATTCACGCCTTGCGTGCTGCCCATGATTCCCATCCTTTCCTCCATCGTGGTCGGCGGTTCGGCGCAAGCGCGGCCCTCGCGCGGGCGCGGCCTGGCGCTGGCGGCCACGTACGTGCTGGGCATGTCCGTCGTGTATACCGCCCTGGGCGTGGCTGCCGGCCTGAGCGGCGCGGGGCTGGCCGCCTGGCTGCAGACCCCATGGATCCTGAGCCTCTTCGCGGCCCTGCTGGCCGTGCTGGCGCTGGCCATGTTCGGCGCATTCACCTTCCAGATGCCGTCGGGTATCCAGGCCCGGTTGTCCGAGCGCTCGTCGCGCATTCCCGGCGGCCGCTATACCGGCGCGCTGGTGATGGGCGCTTTGTCCGCGCTCATCGTCGGGCCGTGCGTGGCCGCGCCGCTGGCCGGCGCGCTGCTGTACATCTCGCAGACCGGCGACGTGGTGCTGGGCGGGTCGGCGTTGTTCGCGATGGCGTGGGGCATGGGCGTGCCGCTGCTGATCGTCGGCGCGTCCTCGGGCGCGTTGCTGCCCAAGGCCGGCCCATGGATGGACGGTGTGAAGCGCTTGTTCGGCATGCTGTTGCTGGCGACGGCGTGGTGGATGCTGATTCCCGTCGTGCCGACGTGGGTGCAGATGACGGGCTGGGCCTTCCTGGCGGTAGTTTCCGCCGTGATGCTGCGCGCGTTCGACGCCCTGCCTGAGGGCGCGGGCGCCGGGCGCATGTTCGGCAAGGGAATGGGTTTGCTGCTGGCGCTGGCGGCCGCCGCATGGCTGGTGGGAGCCGCGAGCGGCGGACGGGACGTTCTGCAGCCCCTGTCGCACCTGGCGGCGCGTTCCGATGTATCCGTCGCCGCGGCGAATGCCGGCGGAGAGGTACGCTTTACCCGCGTGCGCAACAACGCCGAACTGGATGCCGTGCTGGCGCAAAGCCGCCAGCCTGTCATGTTGGATTTCTACGCGGACTGGTGCGTGTCGTGCCGCGAGATGGAGCGGTTCACCTTCACGGATCCAGGCGTTGCGCAACGCATGGCGGGCATGGTGCTGGTGCAGGCGGATGTGACGGCAAACAACGCTGACGACCGTACATTGCTCAAGCGGTTCCGCCTGTTCGGTCCGCCTGGCATCATGTTCTTCGAACCCGGAGGCAAGGAATTGCCCGATGCCCGCGTCGTGGGCTTCCAGGATGCGAAGCGCTTCACCGAATCGCTGGACAAGGTGCTGATGCGTTGAATGGCGGCGGCCATGCCGCATCGATCCAGAATGTCATAAAGGCCGCGGCCCGGGCGTTACCGGTGCCGCGGCCTTCCTGCATCTAGCCGCGGCTCGTGGCGCGCACGTCGCGATTCTGCCAGCCGAGCTCGGCGGAGATGGCGTCCGCGCAGCGTTTGATTTCGTCGACCAGCGGACTGCTCCAGCGGGCGTCGAATACGCCGGCCGCGCCGATCGCCGTGACGACGAGGACGACGTTGCCGTTCGAATCGAACACCGGAGCGCTCAGGCCGTTGATGCCGGGGATGGGATCGCCGACGGCGCGGGCGATGCCGCGCTGGCGCACTTCCCGCAGCGTCCGCTCGAATTTCTCGGTCTTGCCCAGCGACGGCACCGCGCCTAGGCGCAGGAAGTCCTCGTGCAGCAGGCTTTCGATCTTCTTGGGCGGCAGCAGCGCCGCGAAAACCTTGCCCGTCGCCGTGTTCGTGAGGGACATCACCGTGCCCGTGCGCATGTTGACGTGGATCGGGTAGTTCGATTCGTGCAGATGCACGATGACGGGGCCGAGATTGCCCAACACCGCGATGGCGATGGTCTGTCCGGTTCGTTCCGCGAGCTCCCGCGTCATGGGCACGGCGATCTTGATGGGATCCAGCCTGTGCAGGGCCGCCAGCCCCAGCTGCAGCGCGAGCGGGCCCAGTTCGTACTCGCCGGAGTTCGGATCCTGCCTGACCAGGCCGAGGTTGCCATAGCTGACGAGATAGGCATGGGCGTTGGCGCCCGACATGCCGGCGGCCTTGGCCAGTGCGCCCAAAGGCAGCGAGGACGAGTGATCCAGCAGCGCGAGCAGGAGCTTGCCGCCCACTTCGATGGATTGGATGCCGCGCCTGCGCGGCGACGGTTTGGCGAGAGGCTGAGCGGCATTGCGCTTGCCGGAGTTGGCGTTGGCGGTCATTTTTCTTTATCGAATGAGATTGCCTATGTTAGTACTTTCGCTAATAGCGAATCATATTGACACTATCAAATCACTTATCTACAGTTCAAGCAACAAGAAAGCCATCCCGGAACCCAGCCCGGGACAAGGCAACCCAAAGGGTATGGAGACAACGTGGAAGATTCTCGTCAATACGACTGCGACTTGCTGGTCGTCGGGTCGGGCGCGTCTGGCATGGCTGCGGCAATCACTGCGGCTACGGCGGGCCTGAAGGTCCTTATCGTTGAAAAAGAGCCGCGTTTCGGCGGCTCCACGGCCCGTTCGGGTGGCTGGCTCTGGATTCCGGGCACGTCCTTGGCGAAGGTGCAGGGGATCCATGAAACGCCCGACGAAGGGCGCGCCTATCTGCGCCACGAGGCCGGCGACAGCTACAACCCCGAACGCGTCGACGCGTTTCTCGAGCATGGCCCGCGGGCCGTGGATTTCTTCACATCGAAGACCGAAGTGCAGTTCGACATGCCGCTGGTGTTTCCCGACTATCACGCGGAAGCGCCGGGGGGAAAGCAGGGCGGGCGTTCGATGGTGGCGCGTCCCTATGACGGGCGCAAGCTCGGCGCCCACGTCCGGGACCTGGCGCCGGCCCTGCCTGAACTGACGGTGTTCGGCATGATGCTGGGATCGGGCAAGGAGATCGTGCATTTCATGCGCGCGACGCGCTCGCTGGCTTCGGCCTGGTATGTGGCCAAACGCCTGTCGCGGCATTTCCTGGACGTGGCCAAGCACGGCCGCGGCATGACGCTGACCAATGGCAATGCCCTCGCGGGCCGCTTGGCGGCTTCCGCGTTCAAGCTGGGAATACCGCTATGGCTGCGCGCTCCGGCCCAGTCGCTCATCATCGAGGACGGGGCCGTACGCGGCGCAGTCGTGCAGCGTGACGGCGCCACTGTGCGCGTTCGGGCCGCCCGCGCGGTGGTGCTGGCGTCCGGCGGCTTTCCGTACGACATCGAGCGGCGCAAGCGCCTGTATCCGCACGCGCCGACGGGCACGGAGCATTATTCGCCGTCGCCCGCCGGCAACACAGGAGACGGCCTGCGCCTGGCCGAGAGCGCAGGCGCTTGCGTCAACACCGGATTGCCCAACGCGGCCGCCTGGGTGCCCGTTTCCGTGGTGACGCGCAAGGACGGAAGCCCGGGCTACATGCCCCATTTCATCGACCGCGCCAAGCCAGGCGTCATCGCGGTGACGCGCAACGGCAAGCGCTTCGCGAACGAAGGCAGTTCGTACCACGACTTCGTGCAGGAGATGGTGCGCGCATGCCAGGGGCAGGGCGAGATCTGCGCCTGGCTCATCTGCGACCACAAGACCCTGCGCAAGTACGGTCTGGGCAGCGTGGCGCCGTTTCCCCTGCCGATCAAACGCTACCTGGACACGGGCTACCTGACGCGGGCCGCATCGGTGGCGGAACTGGCGCAACAGACCGGCATCGACGCCGGCAGCCTGCGGCAGACCATCGAAGCGTTCAACCGCGAAGCCGCATTGGGGCGCGATCCGGAATTTGGCAAAGGCAGCAAGGCCTACAACCGGTACCAGGGCGATGCCCTGCACGGCCCGAATCCCTGCGTGGCTCCGATCGTCAAGGGGCCGTACTACGCGATCAAGATGATGATCGGCGATATCGGCACTTTCGCGGGCCTGAAGGTGGATGGCGAAGGCCGGGCCTTGAGCGGGCAGGGGGAAGTCATCCCCGGCCTGTACGCCGTGGGCAACGACGCCTGCAGCATCATGGGGGGCAACTATCCCGGCGCCGGCATTACCCTGGGGCCGGCGCTGACGTTCGGCTACATCGCCGGCCAGAGCATTGCCGCCGGCGCGGCGGCGCAGGGGGTGGCATGAGCGGGGCGGCGGCCGGATTGCTGCAGGGCAAGCTGGCGCTGGTTACCGGCGCGGGGCAGGGCAACGGGCGCGCGATTGCGCTAGGCCTGGCCGCGGCGGGGGCCCGCGTGGTGGCCACCGACGTGCATGCCGGCAATGCCGGGCAGACGGCCGGCGACATCATCGCGGCGGGCGGCCAGGCATGCGCCCATGCGCTGGACGTGACCGATCCTCAGGCCTGCGCGGCCATCGCCGCGTCAGTCCGGCAGGAACAGGGGGCCATCGACGTGCTCGTCAACAACGCCGGCATTCTGATCCGCGAGGGCATCGACAGCCCGCGCGCCGCCGAGAACTGGCGCCGGGTACTGGACGTGAATCTGAATGGCGGCTTCAACATGATCCACGCGTTCCTGGACGCATTGCGCGCCACGCGCGGCGTCGTTATCAACGTGGGCTCCATCGCATCGTTCGCGGGCGTGGGGTCGACGCTGGGCTACTCGCCGTCCAAGGGCGGCGTGAAGATGATGACGCAGGCGATGGCGCGCGATCTCGCGCCCGACGGCATACGGGTCAATGCGATCGCGCCGGGCGTCATCGAAACGCCGATGACGCAGTACACGCGGGACGATCCCGCGCGCTTGGCGGGTTTCATGCAGCGCATTCCGCTTGGAAGGGTGGGCCAGCCGGAAGACCTGGCCGGGCCCGTCGTATTCCTGGCTTCGCCCATGGCGGCATACGTAACGGGCGTGTCCCTGCCGGTGGACGGCGGCTACCTGGCGGTATAGCGGCGCCGCGCGGACGGCGCCGGTCCAATCATCGACTTACAGCACATCTGAAAAACACAGGAGACAGCGATGAAAGCAACGGGGATTTTCTCTACCTTGTCCAAGGCCGCCATGCTATGCGCGCTGGCCATCGGCGCGCAGGCCCAGGCCCAGGACATCAAGATCGGCTTCAACGGCGACCTGTCGGCTTCGCCTTCGGCGCAAAGCGGGCAGGCGGCGGTGCTGGGACTGCGCACCGCCATCGACGACATCAACGCGGCCGGCGGCCTGTTGGGCCGTAAGCTGGTGCTGGTGGTGCGCGATGACCTGTCGCAGCCGCCCAAGTCGATCCAGAACATGAGCGACCTGATCGACAACGAGAAGGTCGTGGCGATCGTGGGGCCGACCAACTCGGGCAACGCGCTGGCCTGGAAGCACATTCCGAACCAGAAGAAGATTCCGGTGATGGGGGCGATCGGTTCGGGCACCGACATCACCAAGCCCGTGCGCGCGGGCGCCGACAACTACATGTTTCGAGTTGGCATGGTCGATCGCGAGCAGGTGGACGGCGTGATCGGCTACCTGAAGAAGAATCCCAAGGTCAAGAACGTGGGCTTCCTGATCGAGACCACCGGCTATGGCCAGAGCGCGCTCAAGGATCTGGAGGCCGTCGGGGCGGCGCAAGGCGTCAAGGCGGTCGCGGTGGAGAAGTTCGGCGTGGCCGACACCGATATGACCTCGCAGCTGAACAAGCTGAAGGCCGCGGGCGTGGACACGGTGGTGATCTGGGCGCAGAGCACGCCGATCGCGCATGTGTTCCGCAGCATGGAGAAGATCAACTGGTTCCCCTTGACGCTGACTTCCTGGGCGGCGGACAACATCGCGTTCTACGACACAGCGGGCAAGACGCTGTCGGAGAAGCCCTTCTTCCTGCGCACCATCACCGACAACCGCACGCCCGCGCAGCAGAAGCTGTATGACCGCGTGTCGGCCAAGATGACTTCGCCCACCGCCTTCGGCTTCCTGGCGCACGCCTACGACGGCATGAACCTGCTGGGCATGGCGATCAAGCAGGCCAATTCCACCGATGGGGATAAGGTGCGCCTGGCGCTGGAGAACCTGCAGGGCACCTACGAAGGCGCCATGAAGACCTACAACAAGCCGTTCTCGGCCACCGTCCATGACGCGTTGCTGGTGGGCGACTACAAGTGGGCGCACTGGCAGGACGGCAAGCTGGTTCCCTATGCGGACGACGTGACCGCCGCCGCTTCCAAGTAAGCGCGGGCGGGCGACAGGAATAAGGGGCCATCATGTTGGCGACATTGTTGCAGGCGCTCGTCAGCGGGCTGGCCGTGGGGGGCGCGTATGCGCTGGTGGCGCTGGGCTTCAGCATCACCTTCACCACCACCCGGACGCTGAACTTCGGGCATGGAGAGTTCGTGTCCGTGGGCGCGTTCGTCGGCGTGGGAGCGCTGTTCCTGTTCGCCGGAAAGCCGATCACGACGGCGGCCTTCACGGACCTGGCGCTGAGCGGCTGGCAGTACCTGCTGGCCGGACTGGCTGCCGTGCTGACGATGGGCCTGCTGGGCGTGCTGCTGTACGTGTTCGGCGTGAAGCCGTTCGCTTCGCGTCCGGGGATGGCGTGGGTGATGAGCACGCTTGGTTTCGGCATCCTGCTGCAGAGCGCCGCCTTCGCGGTCTGGGGGCCGGCGCCCGTTACCGTGCCTGCGCCTTTCGGCGATGAGGTCATCCGGGTGTTCGGCGCGGGCGTGCGCAGCCAGGAGCTGTTGCTGCTGGCGGTGGCGGTCGCCATCATGGTGCTGTTCGACCGCGTCATGAACCGCACGGTACTGGGCAAGGCGATGCGGGCCGTGGCGGCGAATCCGGGCGTGGCCAACCTGATGGGCATCAACGTGAACGCGGTGATGACCGGGGCGTTCTTCGCGAGTTCGGCGCTGGCCGGACTGGCGGGATTCCTGGTCGCGCCGATCACGTCGGCCTCGATTTTCATGGGCCTGGCTATCGGGCTCAAAGGCTTCTCCGGGGCCATGATCGGCGGCCTGTCGAACCCGCGCGGCTGCGTGCTGGGCGGCTTCGTGCTGGGGATCCTGGAATCGTACGTGAACCTGTGGCAGTCGCAGTGGCGTGAAGTTGCGGTTTTCGGGCTGGTGATCCTGGTGCTGGCGATCAAGCCTACCGGCCTGTTCGGCAAGCGACTGGTGGAGAAGGTATGAAGCGGCACGGACAATCCCTGATTACCGTGGCGTTGGCGGCGGCGCTCGCGGCGTTCGCGGCGCTGGTGGACAACGATTACTACTTGCGCATTGTCTTCATGGCTTGCGTGTACTACCTGTGCGCGGCGGGCGTGAACGTGCTGGTGGGTTACGCCGGCCAGAAGTCGTTGGGCCAGGCGGGCCTGTTTGCGGCGGGTGCCTATACGGCGGCCCTGCTGACCTCGCGCTGGCAGATCGATCCGTGGCTGGCGCTGGCGGCTGCCCCGGTGGTGGCCGGCGTATTTGGCGTGCTGATCGCATTGCCGTCGCTGCGCGTGAAGGGGCCCTACCTGGCCATGGTGACGCTGGCATTCGGCATCGTCGTGGAGAAGATCGTCACCGAATGGGTGGATCTTTTCGGCGGGCCGTCCGGACTGTTCGGCATCATGCCGCTGACGTGGGGCGGGAACGCCTTCACCAACCAACAGTGGGTCTGGTTTGCGCTCGTGCTTTGCGTCGTGACGCAGCTGCTGTTGCGCAACGTGCTGGACGGCCGCTTCGGCCGCGCGCTGCTTTCCGTTCAGGCCGACGAGATCGCCTCGTCCTCGGTGGGGGTGCGGGTATACCGCGCCAAGGTCATCGCGTTTGTCGTGGCGGCCGTGACCTGCGGAATCGCCGGCGCGCTGGTGGCGCAGCAGAACCAGTACATCAATTCGGATTTCATCACGTTCAACCTGTCCATTTTCATCCTGCTGCTGGTGCTGTTCGGCGGCGCGGGATCGAAGGCGGGGCCTGCCGTCGGCGCCATTGCGCTGACCATCATCGATGCGCTGCTGGCGCGTTGGCCGTCGGTGCAGCATTTCTTTTATGGCGCGCTGCTGCTATTCGCGCTGTACTTCATGCCGGGTGGCGTGATGGGACTGTTTTCGCCGCGCGCGCGACGGGCCGCGGATGCGCAGCCGCAGGAAAGCGGCGAGCCTGCGCCGCCGGCCGCGCAACGGCCGCCCGTTGCGGCCCAGGAAGACTTGCTGCTGGTGGTCGAGAATCTGTGCAAGGCGTATGGCGGGGTGAAGCCCGCGCAGGATATTTCCTTTTGCCTGCGGCGCGGTCACGTGCATGCGCTGATCGGCCCCAATGGCGCCGGCAAGAGCACGCTCATCAACATGCTTAGCGGCGTGGTCATTCCGGATGCCGGCGTGATCCGCTTCCGGGGCACGGATATCGCGGGCGAGCGTTCGCACGCCATCTGCGCGCTCGGCATCGGCCGCAGCTTCCAGAACCTGCGCCTGTTCGGCGATCTGTCGGTGCTGGACAACGTGCTGCTGGGCCGCCACAGCCGCATGAAGAACGGATTCTGGGCATCGCTCCTGGGGTTGCCGGGGGCGCGCGCCGAAGAGCGGCGCGCGCGCGAAGACGCGTACCGGCTGGTGCGGTTGGTGGGCCTGGCCCATCTGGCCGGCACGCCCGCGGGCAGCCTGCCCTATGGCCTGCAGCGGCGCGTCGAACTGGCGCGCGCGTTGGCGACGGAGCCGACGCTGCTGCTGCTGGACGAGCCGGCGGCGGGCCTGAACCCCCAGGAAACGGCGGAACTGGGCGAACTGCTTCTGCGGGTCGGCACGTCCTGCGGCATCACGCTGCTGATGGTCGAGCATCACATGGATCTGGTGATGGCGATTTCGGATCACGTGATCGTGCTGGACTACGGCATCAAGATCGCCGAAGGCAAGCCGGCGCAGGTACAGGCGGACAAGCGGGTGATCGAAGCCTACCTCGGGACCGGTATGGCCTGACGCCAGGCCACATGACGCATGAACAGGCCGTAAGACGATGCTGAAACTAGAATCCGTGCAGATTTCGTATGGCGCCATCCAGGCGGTGCGCGATGTATCGCTGGAGATCCGCGGCGGCGAGATCGTGACTATCATCGGCGCCAACGGCGCCGGCAAGAGCACCTTGCTCAAAGGCGTGGCGGGGCTGGAGCCCGTGCAGGGCGGCCGCGTCACGTTCGACGGGCGCGACATCACGCAGGTGCCGGCGCACCAGCGTGTCGGCCTGGGGCTGGCGCTGTCGCCGGAAGGGCGGGGCGTCTTCGCGGACCAGACGGTCTACGACAACCTGGTGCTCGGGGCCTATTTGCGGCGCCGGGATCCGGCCGCGGTGGCCGAGGGCGTGGAACGCGGATACCGGCTTTTTCCGCGCCTGCGCGAACGCCGGGACCAACTGGCCGGCACCCTGTCCGGCGGAGAGCAGCAGATGCTGGCGATGGCGCGCGCCTTGATGAGCGAACCCCGGCTGCTGTGCCTGGACGAGCCATCCCTGGGGCTGGCGCCGCTGATCGTGCAGGACATCTTTACCGCGATCTGCAAGCTGCGCGACGATGGCCTGACCATCGTGCTGGTGGAGCAGATGGCCAACCAGGCGCTGGGCGTGGCCGACCGGGCCTATGTGCTCGAGACGGGGCGCATTACGCTGAGCGGATCCGGCGCGGAACTGTTGCGCGATCCCAGCGTGCGCGCCGCCTACCTCGGCGCGCATTGAGTCCGCGCGCGAGGCGCGATACCATGTCCGCTGCGCCGCGTGGGCGGCGCGTCCAACCCCCTCAGGCCGGCGCCCGTGACGTCCCCAACAGTTGATGCAAGCCAGGACCGCACAGGTCTTATCTATCTTCAATTGATGTTCGTCATGGCCACCTGGGGCCTGAACATCGTCTCGGTCAAGTACCTGACGGTGCACATGGACATCCAGGCGCTGGCCGCCGTGCGGATCGTCATCGCGTTCGTTACCGTCACACTCATCATCAAGGCCCGCCGCGGCCGCATTCCCAAGCTTGGGCGCCAGGAGCTGGGCTGGGTTGCGCTGGCGGGCTTCCTGGTGGTGTACGCGCACCAGGTGGCGCTGGTATCGGGTCTGAGGTTTTCCTCGGCCGCCAACGGCACGCTCATCATGGCCACGAGCCCCTTGCTGTCCGCATTGCTCGCCGCCCTGTTCTACCGTGAAAAGCTGACGCTGGTGCGCATTTCAGGCGCGCTGCTGGGGCTGCTCGGGGTCGGGATGGTGGTGGCCGGCAGCGGCGCGCAATTCGGCCTGACGGGCTGGGGCGACGCGATCGTGTTCCTGGCAGTATTGGTGTTCGTCTGCGGCGGGCTGGTCATCCAGCGGATGTCCCGCATGATGGATCCGCTAGGCATGCTCTGGTACATGTATCTGGCGGGCGGCTTGATGCTGGTCGTGCACGCGGCGCTGACGCCGTCGTCCTACCAGGCCGGCACTTGGCAGATGGCCTGGTGGCCATGGTTGGTGCTGCTGTTCTCGGCGGTGATCGCCTCGGGGGTCAGCAACATCCTGTGGAATGCCGGCATCGCCAGGTTGGGCATCAGCCGCGCGGCCCTGTTCGTGAACTGGCTGCCCATCTTCGGGCTGCTGTTCGCGGCTTCGTTCCTGGATGAGCACGTTACGCCCACGCACGTGGCGGGCCTGGCCTGCGTGCTGGGCGGTACCTGGCTGGGCTTGCGCCGGACCGCGCCGGCGGCGCGCAGGGAGGCGGCCGCGAAGGGCTGACGCCGGCGCGTGCCGCGGGCGGCGCCCCGAGGGCGGCCCGCCGCGCGCCGTGGGATCAGCGCTGGCTCTTCAGCAGCTTCGCGGCTTCGACCGCGAAGTACGTCAGGATACCGTCGGCGCCGGCCCGCTTGAACGCCAGCAGGGCTTCCATCATCACCTTGTCGTGATCCAGCCAGCCGTTGGCGGCGGCGGCCTTGATCATCGCGTATTCACCGCTGACCTGGTAGGCGAACGTGGGCACCCGGAAGGTGTCCTTGACGCGGCGCAGCACGTCCAGGTAGGGCATGCCAGGCTTGACCATGACCATGTCGGCGCCTTCCTGCAGGTCGGCGGCGACTTCGCGCAGCGCCTCGTCCAGGTTGCCCGGATCCATCTGGTAGGCCATCTTGTTGGACTTGCCCAGGTTGGTCGCGGAGCCCACGGCGTCGCGGAACGGGCCGTAGAACGCGCTGGCGTACTTGGCCGAGTAGGCCATGATCTGCGTGTGGATGTGGCCGTTGGCCTCCAGCGCGCGGCGCACGGCGCCGATGCGGCCGTCCATCATGTCGCTGGGAGCAACCATGTCGACGCCGGCCTCGGCCTGCGTGAGGGCTTGCTTGACCAGGATCTCGACCGTGGGCTCGTTCATGACGTAGCCGTTCTCGTCGATCACGCCATCCTGGCCGTGGCTGGTGTACGGGTCCAGCGCCACGTCGCACAGCACGCCGAGCTCGGGAAAGCGCTTTTTCAGTTCACGGACGACACGGGGAATCAGGCCCTCGGGGTTGGTCGCCTCGATGCCGTCGGGCGTCTTGAGCGCGGGATCGATGGCGGGGAAGAGCGCCAGCACGGGGATGCCGAGTTCCACGCACTCTTCGGCCACCGGCAGCAGCGTGTCCAGCGAATAACGCACCACCCCGGGCAGCGACGGCACCGCCTGCTGCAGGCCGGAGCCTTCCGCCACGAACACGGGATAGATCAGATCGTTGACCGTCAGGGCGTTCTCGCGGACGAGACGGCGCGTGAAGTCGTCGCGGCGCAGGCGGCGGGGGCGGGATACCGGGAATTCAGGGGAGATGATCTGCGGGTTCATGGTACGACCTTGGGAGAAATCCAGTTTTCAATGTGCGCGCCGGCCTCTTCCAGCCCGATGCGTTCGGGCGCCGAGAAGGGAACGGTGTGCAGGGCGCCGATATCGGCCAGGTCCTTGCGCACGGAGAAGACGGTGCGCATGCGCTGGCCGTAGGGCAGCTTGTCGGCCTTGGTCAGCAGCGCCAGCACCGGGCGCCCGGTGGGGGCGATGAAATTGGCGAGGCGGCGGTCAAGTTCGGTGACGCCGCGGCGGATATCGATGAGCAGCACGATGCCGGCCAGCGATTCGCGGTCGCGCAGATAGCCGCCCAGGATGTCGGCCCATTTTTCTTTCTCATCGCGAGCCACGGATGCGTAACCGTAGCCGGGCAGGTCGACGAGAAAGCCGATGTGGCCTTCCGGATCCAGGGGGTCGGGCAGGCCGAACATATTGATCAACCGCGTGCGGCCTGGCGTCTTGCTGGAAAACGCAAGACGGCGCTGGTTGCACAGCACGTTGATGGCCGTGGATTTACCGGCGTTCGAGCGGCCGACAAAGCAGACCTCGGGGGCGCCGGCGGCCGGCAACTGGTCGAGGCGAGCCGCGGAAGTGAAGAAGGAGGCGCGATGTAGGAGGGACACGGATGGCTTTGGATACGGTTGGTTTCGAGCCCTATTGTATAATCCGGCGTTTGCAACAGTGGTCCCCGTGCGCGGAGCCGTCTTTTTTGCTTACTCGCCAGCTTGCTGAAGTCTGATTGGGCAAGTTTGCAGCAACATCGCAGGCAGGATAGGCAAAACAGGTTCGATACGGCATTCCAGGGTGTGCGGGCAGGCGTGGGCGCCTTTTTGCGCCTTGATCGATGCGATCGTCGAGGTCTTCATGAAGCGTGTGCTGTCCCGGATGTTGGTTGCGAGCGGGCTGTTGCTCGGCGCCTCCGCCTTATCTACTACGAGTTTCGCCGCCGAAGGCGCTGCGGGCCCGGTAAAACCAGATGCCGCCAAGGGTGGGCAGCTGTTTGACCAAGGCGACGCGGCCAGAGGCATCATCGCCTGTGCGTCCTGTCATGGCGCGGCGGGCAATAGCACCATCCCGGTGAATCCCAACCTGGCCGCGCAGCCGCACGAATACCTGGCCAAGCAGCTAGCGGACTTCCAGGTGAAGCCGGGCGCCAAGGTGCCGGTGCGCAATGGCCCCGAGGGCAATCCGACCCCGATGACGGCCATGGCGCAGAACCTGACGTCGGCCGACATGCAGAACATTGCGCTGTACCTGGCGCAGCAGCCCCTCAAGGAACCGGCCACGGCTGGCCATGAGAAGCTGGTTGATCTGGGTCAAAAAATCTGGCGCGGCGGGTTGCCCGAACGCAATGTCCCGGCTTGCGCGGCGTGCCACTCTGCCAATGGCGCGGGCATGCCCGCCCAGTACCCCCGCCTGTCGGGCCAGTTCCCGATGTATATCGAAGAGCAGCTGAAGCTGTTCCGCAGCGGCGACCGCAAGAACGACATCATGTTCGCGATTGCCGACCGCATGTCGGATGCCGATATCAAGGCGGTGTCGGACTACGCGGCCGGCTTGCGGTAGGCGCTTGCCCGCAACGTGCGCGGCCGGTCCGCGTTCTGCAACTGAGCATAGCGGAACCTCGTTCCGCCATGCGCTGTCTATGAGGGGGGTAGCCGATAGCGCGGCCCCCCTTTTTTCATGAATTCGACTCGAACCCACTCCCGACCTTCCCTGCGTACCCTGCCTGGCGATTTCTTCGAATTGCTGGGTTCGATGCGTTTCGCCGTCAGCCTGCTGATGTTCATCTGCGTGGCGAGCCTGGTGGGGACGGTGCTGCAGCAGAACCGCTCGTCCAGCAACTACATCGACCAGTTCGGCCCGTTCTGGTTCGAAGTGTTCGACAAGTTCTCGATTTGGCACGTCTACAACAGCTGGTGGTTCCTGCTGATCATGGGGTTCCTGGTCGTGTCGACCTCGGTCTGCCTGATCCGCAACGCGCCCAAGATGCTGCGTGACGCGCGCTCGTTCCGCGAGCACGTCCGCGCCGGCAGCCTGCGCGCCTTCCCGCACCGCGTGGAAACCGAAGCGCCCACCGATGTACCGCAGACCGTGGCGGGCTTGAAGGCCCTGCTGGGCCGGCTGGGCTACGCCGTGCGCGAACGCCAAGACCAGGACGGCGTGCTGCTGGCAGCCAAGAAGGGCAGCGCGAACCGGCTAGGCTACGTGTTCGCCCACGCGGCCATGGTGATCATCTGCATCGGCGGGCTGCTGGATAGCGAGCTGCCGGTGCGCCTGCAGGTCATGTTCGGGGGCAAGAAGCCCATCGTCGAGAACATGCTGATCTCCGAGGTGCCGGATAGCGGGCGCCTGTCGGTCGACAACCCGAGCTTCCGCGCCAGCGTGCTGGTGCCCGAGGGCGGGCAGGCCAGCACGGCGGTCGTGATGGTGGGCGACGGCGCTCTGGTGCAGCCGATGCCATTTACGCTGCGGCTCAAGAAGTTCGTGGTCGACTACTACTCCACCGGCATGCCCAGCCGCTTTGCCAGCGAAGTGGAGGTAACCGATCCCGATACCGGCAAGACCTTCGATTCCACCATCGAGGTCAACGAGCCCTTGCGCTTCAAGGGCATGACTGTCTACCAGTCCAGCTTCGACGACGGCGGCAGCACGGTGGCGTTGAAAGGCTATCCGCTAGTAGGTTCGGATGCCGTGCCCTTCACCGTTGACGGCACGGTGGGCAAGAAAACGGAAGTAACCGCTCACACAGCGTCCGGTCCGCGCGGCATGGGCATCGAGATCACCGCGTTACGGCCAATCAACGTCGAAGACCTGACCCGAGGCGATCCCAAGGGAGGGAACCAGAGTTTTGCCGACCATGTGGCGTCGGTGTCCGGCAGCGCCGCAGGCAAGAAGAACGAAAACCTGCGCAACGTGGGGCCCAGCGTTGAATACAAGCTGATCGACGATGCCGGCCAGGCCCACGAATTCCAGAACTACATGCTGCCCGTCCAGTTGGACGGCGCCAGCGTGTTCCTGGCCGGGGTGCGCAACAACGCGTCCGAGCCGTTCCGCTACCTGCGCATCCCCGCGGACGAGGACAGCTCCATCGCCGAATTCATGCGCCTGCGCGCCACGCTGTCCGATCCGGCGGCGCGCCAGGAGGCGGCCCGCCGCTTCGCGGAGCGCAACAGCCCGTCGGGGACGGATCGTCAGCCCCTGCAGACGGCCGCGGAACGCGCGCTGGACACGTTCGCGTCAGGCGGCCTGCAGGCCGTGGCGCAGTTCTTGCAGGCCAATACCCCCTCCCAAGACCTGGAACGGGCCGCCGACGTAGTGATCCGGCTGATCGGCGCCAGCATGAACGAGTTGCGGGCGATCGAGCGCGAACGGGCCGGCCTGCCGCCGGTGGCCGCCGAAGGGCCGGACGGTGAACGCGCCGCGGTCTGGTCGCGCCTGGCCGTGGCGGCGCTATCGGACCTAACGGTGTACCCGGCGCCGGTATTCCTGTCGCTGGCGGACTTCAAGCACGTGCAGGCCAGCGTTTTCCAGGTCAGCCGCACGCCTGGCAAGAACACCGTGTACCTGGGCAGCCTGCTGCTGGTCCTGGGCGTTTTCTCCATGTTCTATATTCGAGACCGTCGCATCTGGATCTGGATCAAGCCGCAAGACAGCGGCAGCAGCGTCCTGGCGGCCATGACGTCCCAGAAGCGTACACTGGACTTCAACCAGGAGTTCGAACGCTTCAAGCAGGCGCTGCTGCGCCAGAAGAGGTCTTAAGGTTCCCTATGTCCACGACCACCACGCATCCCTCGACGCCGGAAACGCTGACCGCGCCGCCCGACCTGCTCTGGCAGGACAGCCTGTCCGAAACCGGCGACGGCCGCGCGCAGCGCGGCAAGCCCGACTGGACCGATATCGTCTTCTTCCTGCTGCTGGCGGTGGGCGCCGCCTTCGCGCTGACCCGCTACAGCGGCGCGATGGATTACTACGAAAAGATCATCCTCTGCGGCACCGTGCCGGCGCTGGCCTGGATGGGCTGGCTGTGGCGCCCGTTGCGCCATCTGATGGTGGCCTGTGCCATCGCGGCCGGGCTGGCCCTGGTGCTGTATGGCAACGACCTGGCCCGCGCCGAGCAGGTGTTCTTCCTGAAATACCTGTTCTCTTCGCAATCCGCCATTCTCTGGATGTGCGCGCTGTTCGCGCTGGCCATGGTGTGTTACTGGATCGGGGTCTTCAGCCCCACCGCCGCCTGGCTCGGCACGGCGCTGACCTGGGGCGCGGTGTTCGCGGGTTGCACGGGCTTGCTGGTGCGCTGGCGCGAGGGGCACTTGATGGGGCCGGACCTGGGCCACATCCCCGTCAGCAACCTGTATGAAGTGTTCGTGCTCTTTTCCCTGATCACGGCGCTGTTCTACCTGTACTACGAACGCAAGTACGCCACGCGCGCCCTGGGCGGCTTCGTGCTGCTGGTGGTGACGTCGGCCGTCGTGTTCCTGCTCTGGTATTCGTTCACGCGCGATGCGGGGCAGATCCAGCCGCTGGTGCCGGCGCTCAAGAGCTGGTGGATGAAGCTGCACGTGCCGGCCAACTTCATCGGCTACGGCACGTTCTCGCTGGCCGCCATGGTCGGTTTCGCCTACCTGATCAAGCAGCACGGGCAGACCACATCGTGGGCCAAGCTGGCGCCGCTGTTCGTGCTGGGCGTGCTGCTGTGCGCCGAGCCCATGGTGTTCCGCACCGATGGCCTGTCGGCCACCTGGATGCTGTATTTCGGCGTGGGGGCGGTGATCGTGGGCGCCATCCTGCTGGGCCGCCGCCGCATCGCCGCGGCGCTGCCGTCGCTGGAAGTGCTGGATGACATCATGTATCGCGCCATCGCGGTCGGCTTCGCGTTCTTCACGGTCGCCACCATTCTCGGCGCGCTGTGGGCGGCCGACGCGTGGGGCGCGTACTGGCAATGGGATCCGAAAGAGACCTGGGCGCTGATCGTCTGGCTGAACTATGCGGCCTGGCTGCACATGCGCCTGATCAAGGGGCTGCGCGGCACCATGGCGGCCTATTGGGCGCTGACGGGCCTGCTGATCACGGGCTTCGCCTTCCTGGGCGTGAACATGTTCCTGTCGGGCCTGCACTCCTACGGGGAGCTGTAGCCGGGCGCCGCCCGATCATGCGGTCATGACGACCATGACGGGCTGCGACGAGAAGGCCTTGAAGCCGGGCGCGTTGACGTTGTTCTGCAGGGTCAGGCTGGTCATGCGGACGATGGGCGCGCCGCGCACCAGCATGCTGTACGCACCGGTCATATAGCGCGATTGGCCCATGAAGGTCTGAGAGATCACGCCGCCGCCCACTCCCGCGGTATCGCCCAGCGTCACGGGCACCGGCGTGGCCAGATTGTGCACCGGCGCGCACATCAGCCACACGTTCCATACTACCGGGACGCCCATCGACGACGTCGCCGTGTCGATATGCGGCACCGGCGGCACGGGCGTTTTGCAGACGTCGGGAAATCCCACGGCCAGGCTGGGCAATTGGCAGACGGCAAGCATGTCATTCCTCCTTGTTCGATGGCGGCGCGGCGATGCCGCGCCGGGTCAGGCCGTTGCGCGTCCCGCCGACCACAGTTCGGCTTCGAGCAAAGGCGCGTCGTTTTCGATGATGCCGTGGCGCTGCGTCCACTGTGCGCCTGGCGTCAGTGCCCGATGCATACGCGTGCGCATGAACGTTGCGTCCCGCAGGTCGGCGCGGCCAAGGTCGGCCAGCGAGAAATCGGCGTCGGCCAGGTTGGCGCCGCGGAAATCGGTGTCCGCGCAGCGCGCGCGCTGAAATACGCCCAAGCACAGGCTGGCGCCGCGCAACGACGCGCCGTCCAGGGTCGCGTCGACCCAGATGGCGCCGTCGAAGCGGCCCCCCTGCAGATCGGCTCCGCTCAGATCGGCCAAGGGGAACAGGCTCTGCGGGGCGGACGCGCCGGTAAAGCGCGCGCCGCGCAGCGATGCGCCCTTGAAGCCGGCCTGGCGCAGGTCGGCATTGCGGAAATCGGCCGAGTCCAGCTTGCAGTCCGTGAAATGGCAGAGCGGATAGGCTTGCGAGGCGAAGTCCTGGCCGGTCAGGTCGCATTCGATGAACATGGTGCTTTCCGCATTGGCGCCCGCCAGTACGCAGCTACGCAGATCCAGTTGATGAAACAGCGTAAAGCTCACCTGGGCCTGGGACAGGTCCGCGCCCGCCAATGCGCTTTTTGTGAACACGACGCGGTCCAGGCGGGCGCTCCGTAACGACGCTCCCTCGAACGAGGTGGCGTTGAACGAGGATTCCTTCAGCCAGGCCTGCTCCAGGCTGGCGCCATCCAACTCGCATTCCATGAAATTGGCGCCATGCATCCGGCTGCGATCGAGCACTGCGCGGGGGGCGCGGCAACGGAACAGCCTCGCCATGTCCAGGTTGGCGCCGGTCGCATTCCAGCCCGCCATGTCGCAGCCGAGGAACTGGCTGTCCTGCAACTGACTGTCGATCATCCTGGCGCCGCCGAAATCCACATGATTGAAGAAGGCGCCCGCCAGGTCCAGGCCGGAGAGATCCGCCCCGGCCAGGCTGACGTGTTCTATGGGTTCGCCATGCTGCACGCAGTCCATCAAGCGGTCGAGGTTCACGCGGCATTCTCCCGCTGCCGGGCGGGCCAGCGCTTGGCGCCCAGGGTGTAGGTGTCGCCCAGCCCGGTGCTGCCGTCCATCTGGGCTTGCGCAACGTCCGCGCGGAAGAGGTTGGCGCCGGTCAGATCGGCGTGCAAGAGGACGGCCTTGCCGAGCAGGCTGTTGATCAGGTTGGCGTTGCGCAGGCGGGCGCCGGTGAAATCCGCGCGCACGAAGTGCGTATCGGGAGCCGTCACGCCGGTGAGGTCTGCGTCTTGCAGACGGCATTCCGAGAAGTCGCTCGCGGCCAGCTGGGCGCCGCGCATGTCGGCCCCACTGAGGACGGCCCCGCGCGCGCTGCCATGCTTGAACCGCATGCGGCGCAGGCAGGCGCCTGGGATCTCGACGCGCCCCGCGAACGCGCAGCCGTCAAGGCTGGCGTCTTCCAGGCTGAAGCGACCCGAGAAGTCCACGTCCATGAAGCTCACGCGCACCAGATCCGCGTTGGCGAAGTCGGCGTCGGCAAGCGCGCCTTGCATGAATACGCATTGATCGAGCCGCGCCTGCTGGAAGCGGCAGTTCGCCAGCGTGGCGCTCATGGCGGCCCATTGTTCGAATGTCGCGCGGGAAAAGTCGCATTCGCGCAGGCGCGCCTGGTACAGTCGGCCCAGCCGCCACGCGCTGCCGAGAAAGCTGCAGCGTTCGCAGTCCGCATGATCCCAGATCGTCTCCTTGACCTGGCTTTGCGCAAAGTCCGCCTGTACGCAACGAGTTCGGCCCAGGTTGGCGCGCGTCAGGTTGACGCCGCGCATGCCGGCGCGGGTAAGGTCGGCGCCGGTCAGCACCGCATCGGTCAGGTCGCTGCCGTCCAGCCGGGCATCCATGAGCCTGGCGCCGGCCAGGATCGCGCGCTGGAAATTGACCCCCGAAAGATCCATGCCGGACAGATCGGCGCCGGTGAGATTCATGTCCTTGCAGTCCCGATCGCCTTTCAGGCGCGCATCCAGCTTGCGGCGGGTGCGTTGCGCGCGCAGCGGCGACATCGGCGGGGGCGCGGCGAAATGGTGCGCAGACTGCTGGTAGGCCTGATGCACCTGGGGAGTGAGTGTCTGTGAAAGGGGGGGCGGCGAGCCGGCTTCGGCGCCGGGTTCGGCCTGCGCGTGCGGGCTGGCGTCGAACTCGGCGAGATGCCGCTTTACCTTGCGGGGATCGAAACCGGGAGACAGTTCGCCTTCGCCGTCCAGCTTGCGCAGCGTGTCGATGTCTACGCCGGACACTTCGGCCATGACCGGCAGGTTGGGATCGGCCAGCGCGCGCGCGGCGGGGCCGGCGGCAAGGCGCTTGGCCTCTTCCAGCTCGTCCCGCAAGCGCATGACGGTCTGCGGCATGTCGGCCAGTTTCGGCGAAGCGGGCGGCGGATCCAGGGGAGGCATGTATAGGTCCGGATCCAGGCCTTGTGCGAGTAAAGACTCGCGTTCCTTGGCATGGCGCCGAGCCGCGCCCGCATGGATTCTCTTGCGCGAAGGACGCTGGACCGCGGCGTCCATATCGACGTGAGGCAGCTCGCCGCAAATTGCCTCCGGCACGAGTTGCGCATCCTGCAGGGCGTAGACGGCGCCAAGTTCCGGGTCGAGCCGCTGCCGAACCACTGCTTCGTAGTGGGCAGTATCGCGCGCCTGGCCAGCATGTTCCATGGCGGGCATGATGTGCCGGATGTCGGCCGCATCATCTTCTCGGATGGACAAGGCGCCATGCCAGATCAGCACCATTCGCAAGTGATCCGGAAAGAACCAGGCAGTGGTGAGGCGCAGCGGAATTTCTTCAAGCGCGCCGCCGTCCGCCTGGCGGCTGGCGAAGCAGCGGGCGCGCCAGTCGGGCAGCCGGCCCCGCAGCACGGGATGATCGGGATGCATGTTCCACAATGCATATTCCGCGCCGCCCGCCAGCTCGGCGTTCGCCGGCCCCCATTGGTCGGGAGACGCGGCGTTGAAGTAGCGCCAATCCATATCCGGCGCGAATCCGGGGAAATCATGTTCCAGCCATTGTTGCCCGTACTCGCGGCCCAAGTGCGCCGCCCGTTGCGGCCAGTCCATGGCCAAGGGCGCAAAGCTCGCCGGCGCCACGCGCTGCGCCGGATCGTGGATGCGTTGCAGCGGGTGTTCGATATTGGGCAGGCGGCGCACGCGCACGCCGTTGACGGTTTCGTCCCGGGCGCCGATGCCCAGCGGATTCTCGGCGACGTCCGGACCGCCATAGGCGCGGCTCCAGTCCAGGCGCATGCGGTCAAAGGGCTGAGGGGCGGTCGCCCTGCCATCCAGCCAATAGCGGTCGCCGAATACCAGCAGGGACTTGTCTATCGCGCCGACCTTCAGGCGCACGGCGCAAGAGCCGGGGCTCTTGGAATCGTGCGGGTAGGCGTGGCCCGAGACCAGCACTTCCGGATGCCGCTTGGGGGTGGCCAGATCCAGAAGGCCGCCGGCTTCGGCGCCTACCAGCTTCCACAGCTCCTGATCCATGAGCAGCGTGGGCGTCTTCGCGATATCGACCAGCGCGGATACCGATACGCCCAGCACGTCGCGGCGTTGCCATCGGTACGGCCGGGTGAGCAGGCCCAGGCGGAACGGCTTGAGGGTCTTCATGGCTTATCCGGTGGCCTGGTCCACGGCGATGTCATGCGTCGCCGGATCCACGCGCACGTGTATCGTTTTGCCGGCGCTGAAGTCGGCAAGATGCAGCGGCGACAGCGGCAGGCTGAGTGTGCGCGTCAACGCGGGCGTGGCATCGGTGGCGGCAACCTCCAGGTCCAGTTCGACGATGAAGTACAGCGTATCGCCGATGCGGCGGCGCGTATCCCGCGCTGCGACGACACGCGCCGTGCTGGCCAGGCCGCTGGCGCGCAGGGACGCCTGCCGCTGCGCATCCCTGCGGCCTGCCGCGCGGCGCCGGCGCTCGCGCCACAGCATGAACGCCGCCTGCGCCAGGGACAGCAGCAGTACTAGCCATACCCATTTCGCCCAGCCGGGCCAGGCATCCAGGAAGTCGGACATGGCGGCCTCAGAGGATGCTCCAGAGACCCACCATCGACGCGCCCAGGCCGACCTTTTTTGCCTCGACCGCATCGAACTGGTAGCCCTGGCCGGTGGTCCGGAACGAGGTCACTTGTCCGATGTTGCTGACGACGGCGTAGTTGGTGAACGACAGGTTCAGCATGACGGTGGTGCGGAACAAGGCGACGCGCCATCCGCCGAACTCTGCCTTGGCGAAGGTCAAGCCGACGGCAAAGGGTGTCGCTTGCAGCCAGCTGCTCTTGGACAGGTCCTTGACGTTGGACGCATCCAGCACGATGTCCGCGGGCGTCTCCAGGGTGATGTGGCCGTTCGCCTTGAGCTTGGCCGTGGCGGACTCCGACTCGATATGCATCGCGCCCTTGGACTTGGCCGTCATATTGGCCGTTTCCGATTGCACCAGCATCGCGGTCTTGGCCTTCACGTCCATGTTCGCGTCGGTGGAGCGCAGTTCGACCTTGCCTTTGGCCTTCTCGGTGAGGGCGCCCGTCTTTACGTGATGCAGCGAATCGCCTTCGTTCACGTAGACCTCCTCGCCGTTCTTCAGCGTTTCCTTGAACAGCCCCGTGATCTCGCGCTCCTCGCCTTTCGCCGCGACGGTCGTCTTCAGGCCGTTGTCGAACTTCTCGTCCATCAGGCCGTCTTTCACATTGACCGTGCGCGAAGCCTTGACGGTGTATTCCTCGTGCCCTTTGACGAAGACGTCGCGCCGCTTTCCCACCCTCAGGTTATCGGTGCCGGTGATTTTGACGTCGCGGTTGCCGCCGATTTTGGTGGTGTCGTTGTCGCCGATGGTGGTCGTCCGGTTCTCGTCCGTCGAATGGAATTCGTTGGCCTCGACCTCGGTGCAGAGCTCGCGCTCGGCATGCAGCCAGATCCGTTCGCTGCCGCTCTTGTCTTCGAACATGAGCGCGTTCGCCGTGGCGGGCGTGCCGCTCTTGGAACGGCTCAGGAAGCCGCTCTGCGTCGCGTTGTCGGGCAGGTCCCAGGGCGGCAGGTTGTTGGCGTTGAACACCCGGCCGATCACGATGGGACGGTCGGGCTGGCCGCCGATAAAGTCGACGATCACCTCGTCACGCACACGCGGCAGCTGGATTCCGCCGAAGCCGCCGCCGGCCCAGGGGCTGGACACGCGCACCCAGCACGAACTGTTCTCGTCTTTCTTGCCGTAGCGGTCCCAGTGGAACTGCACCTTGACCCGGCCCATCTTGTCCGTCCAGATTTCCTCTCCCTGCTTGCCCACCACGGTGGCGGTCTGCGGACCATGCGTGCGGGGGATCGGCGTGACGCGCGGCGCGCGGAACTGCGTGCTGGAAGGGAGTACGACGAATTCCAGGTCGAAACTGCCGGGATCGGGCTGGCCGCTGGCATAGCCCGATTCGCGGATCCTGTAGTAGGTGCTGACGACGAGGTACTCGCGGTTCTCGGCCTGGCGCGGATGGTTGCGCAGGGTGAAGAGATGGCCCGGGGCAAGCCCGCGCGCGTTGGAGGAGCCGCTGTTCTGCTCCTTCCTGCATTGCAGGTCTTCCAGCCGCACTCGCGTGTAGTGCTCGGCGTCGTCGGGATTGGTGTAGCCCCCTTGCCATTCATACATCTCCAGGTCGCCGTGGTCATGGGCGCCGGGATTGTTGCGGCGCGCCTCCAGGCTGGCGGCGGGCGTCAGCGGATGATAGTCCGTGGTGGCGAAGGCGCCGGGCGTGATCTGCTCGGCGACTTCCCATTTATCGATATAGTCCTCGCGCGGCGTGGCGATGCGGTCAGGTCCGTAGTAGGGGATCTGCTCGTAGTCCGGCATGGGTTCATGCTGGGTAATGTCGTCGGTCAGGACCAGCGTGTGCTTGCCGTTGTCGTGCTTGAACCAGTAGTAGATGCCTTCGTGCTCCATCAGCCGGCTGATGAAGGCGTAGTCGGTTTCCTGGTACTGCACGCAGTATTCCCAACTGCGGTAACTGTCCACGAGCTTGAATTCGACGGGGTAGTCATAGTCCTTCAGCACGTCCCGGATGACGTCGGGCACGCTCTTGTTCTGGAAGATCTTGTTGTCCGAGGTCTGCGTCAGGTACCAGAGCCACGGACGCACGGTGGCGCGATAGATGGTGTAGCGCGACGTATTGTTCTCGCGGCCCACGAGCGCGCAGCGCGTGATGTGCCCACTGATGTAGCGCGGCGTGGCCGCCGAGGTTTCGATCTCGAGCGTGAGCGGTTTGCCCAGCAGCGATTTCATGTCCAGCGAATAGGACTCCGAGACCAGTTCGACTTCCAGTTCGAACAGCTGCGAAAGACTCTCGGCGCCATGCATGCCGCGGAATTTCAGTTGTTCGGGCGGCAGAGGCGTATGCGCCTTGACGACGCGTTCGCTTGGCACGTTGCGGTCCATCTCACCGTCTCCTTATGAGAATTCGCCTGTTGCTGCGCTTGCTGCTCTGGGTTTTCCGCGGGGGCGCACGAGGCGCGTCGCGAGGACTGCATAGGGATGATCGGCCACGCAATGGAGCCGCTTGCAAAGGACGGGCACAGCCGTAATGCGCGTGCCGGCGCCGGGGAAGTCTGTCTCTGAATCGGAAGCGCGCCGGTCTGCCGCCAGCGTGAGCGCCGATTGTAGGCAGGCCCCAAAGCGGTGGAGAAGCGCTATCACATGCTTTTGTGTTTTTTACGCTTCGGTAACACGCAGCGGAGCTTGAACCTGATTCCGTAAGAAATATGTCAAAACATCAATGCAGCAGGGGCGAAGTGTTCAATTGTTTACGTGGGTGTTAGCTGTTTGTAAGAAAAATCTGTAGTTGTTAGGTTGTCGTTGCATGCGGAAAGACATGCCTAGAATGCACCCTTCCGTGACGCAGCGCGGAGCGTAGTGGTTGTATCAAGGCAGCATCCCCAGGCATTTAAGTGATGACTATGGAATTCGCCGATATCCTCAATACACTCGATTCACGTCTGCCCTGCGGGGAAGACCTGGAATACGACGCCGACTTCCTGCAGTTGCAGCAAGCCGCGGCGGGCCGGGACGAACAGCAGTTCGGCTCGACCATCATCGCCGCGCAGCCGCCCGACTGGCGCGAAGTCGAACGCCTGGCCCGCGCGCTGCTGGAACGCACGCGCGACCTGCGCGTCATCGGCCTGCTGACCTCCGCCTGGACCGAAATCCGCGGGCTGCCTGGCTACAGCGATGGCCTGGCGCTTGCCGTCGATACCCTCGAACGCTATTGGGAGCCGCTGCACCCCCGGCTGGACAGCGTCGGCGAAGACGACCCCATGCCTCGCATGAACGCCCTGGCGGCGTTTGGTGACATGCAGGGCTGCGCGCGCAGCGTGCGCTCCGCGAGTCTGGTCAGCGGGGTGCACGGACAATTGACACTACGCGATACCGAGGCGCTGCTCGACGGCAGCCGCCATGATGCCGATGGCTATCCTGGCGGACGTCCACGCCTGGTCGAGCGCCTGCGGCAGGCCTGGGCGCAGGGCAATGCCGACGTGCAGGCGCTGGCGTCCGCCGCGCAGGCGCTGCGGCGCATGCAGAAACTGGTGATGGACAAGCTGGGGCCCGCGTGGGCGCCCGATTACGCCGCGATCCTGCGCACCCTGGACGTCGTGCTGGACGCGACGCGCGACGCGCAGCCCGCCACGCCAGCCGCGGCACCCGCGGCCGATGCCGAGGCAGGCATGGCGTCCGCCGCCGCGCAGCCGGCCGCCATTCCCGCAGCGCGCGGCGCTTGCTGGCAAGACACGCCGATCCAATCACGTGATGAGGCGATGGCCATGCTGGCCAGGGTCTGCGCGTATTTCGAGGCCAACGAGCCGGGCCACCCCGCGCCTTACCTCATCCGCCGTGCCCAGCAACTCATTCCCATGAGCTTTCACGACATCATCAGAAACCTGGCGCCCCAGGGACTGGAGCAATTCGAGGCGTGGCTGCCGCGCGATGCGGGTAGCGGGCAGGACTCGTAGGGCGGGCCAGCCGCCGGACCAACAAGAGGAGACGACATCATGGCGACCAGCCTGAAGGGAAGCGGCCAGAAGTTCATTGCGAGGAACCGCGCGCCGCGGGTGCAGATCGAGTACGACGTCGAGATCTACGGCGCCGAACGCAAGATCCAGCTGCCGTTCGTGATGGGCGTGCTGGCGGATCTGGCTGGCAAGTCCGAAACGCCGCAGCCGGAAGTGGGTGAACGCAAATTCCTGGACATCGATATCGACAACTTCGATGAACGCATGCGCTCCATCCAGCCCCGCGCGGCGTTCCAGGTACCCAACACGCTCACCGGGGAAGGCAATCTGAACGTGGACATCACGTTCGAGAGCATCGACGACTTTTCGCCGGCCACGGTCGCCAAGAAGGTCGGCGCCTTGAACGAACTGCTGAGCGCGCGTACGCAGCTGGCCAATTTGTTGACCTACATGGACGGCAAGACAGGCGCCGAGGAACTGATCGGCAACGTGCTCAAGAATCCGGCGTTGATGAACGCGCTGGCCGCCGCGCCGAAGCCCGAGGCGGCGGCCGCGTCCGACACCCCGGACCCGGATCCGGCCGCCTAGGGGCCGTGCGCGGACCCTTCCAGGAACAGGCCCGAGCTTGCGCTCGAATCGCTTTTCGGAGAATGCCATGACCGTAGTGGCCAAACGCGCTGGCGCGCGTGCTGTCGAGACCCTGGAGGCGGACGACCTGTCCGCGCTCCTGAAGAAGGAATTCAAACCCAAGACCGAGCAGGCGCAGGAGGCGGTGGAGCATGCCGTGCGGACGCTGGCGCATCAGGCGCTGGAGAACAGCGGCGTGGGGCTGTCGTCGGACGCCTACCGCACCATCCAGGCGATCATCGCGGAGATCGACCGCAAGCTGTCGGAACAGATAAACGGCGTGATGCATCACCCGGACTTCCAGCAGCTCGAAGGCGCGTGGCGCGGCCTGCACTACCTGGTTACCAATACCGAAACCGACGAGCTCCTGAAGATCCGGGTCATGTGCATGTCGAAATCGGAATTGGGCCGCACGCTCAAGCGGCACAAAGGCGTGGGCTGGGACCAGAGCCCCGTCTTCAAGCGCGTGTACGAGGAAGAGTACGGCCAGTTCGGCGGCGAACCGATAGGGTGCCTTGTCGGCGATTATTACTTCGACCACAGCCCGCCCGATGTGGAACTGCTGGGGGAGATCGCCAAGATCTCGTCGGCCGCGCATTGCCCCTTCATTGCGGGCGCCTCGCCCAATGTGATGCAGATGGACTCCTGGCAGGAACTGGCCAATCCGCGCGACCTGACCAAAATCTTCACCAACACCGAGTATGCCGCCTGGCGCAGCTTGCGGGAGTCCGAGGACTCCCGTTATATCGGGCTGGCGATGCCGCGCTTTCTTGCGCGGCTGCCCTATGGCGCGCGCACCAATCCCGTCGATGAATTCGACTTCGAGGAAGACACCGACGGCGCGAATCACGACCGCTATACCTGGACCAATTCAGCCTATGCGATGGCGGCCAACGTGAACCGCTCGTTCAAGCTGTACGGCTGGTGCACATCAATCCGCGGGGTGGAGTCCGGCGGCGCGGTAGAGAACCTGCCTTGCCACAGCTTTCCCACCGATGACGGCGGCGTGGACCTGAAATGCCCGACCGAGATCGCCATCAGCGACCGGCGCGAGGCAGAGCTGGCCAAGAACGGTTTCATGCCGCTGGTGCATCGCAAGAATTCCGATTTCGCCGCCTTCATCGGCGCGCAATCGCTGCAGAAACCGCACGACTACTACGAAGCGGATGCGTCCGCCAATGCCAAGCTGGCCGCGCGCCTGCCGTACCTGTTCGCGTGCTGCCGCTTCGCGCATTACCTGAAGTGCATCGTGCGGGACAAGATCGGGTCGTTCCGGGAGCGCGACGACATGGAGCGTTGGCTGAACGACTGGATCATGAATTACGTGGACGGCGATCCCGTGAACTCCTCGCAGGAAACCAAGGCGCGCAAGCCGCTGGCGGCGGCCGAGGTGCAGGTGCAGGAGATCGAGGACAACCCGGGCTATTACTCCGCCAAGTTTTTCCTGCGGCCGCACTATCAGCTCGAAGGGCTGACGGTGTCGCTGCGGCTCGTATCCAAGCTGCCTTCGCTTAAGCAGAACGAAGGTTGAGTGGAGCTGACAAGACGGGCGCAGCCGCGCCCGGTAACTCCAGGAGACAGATGTGGCAGTGGACATGTTCATGAAAATCGATGGGGCCAACGGCGAATCCAAAGACGCCAACCATAAGGACTGGACCGACATCGTGTCGTTCTCGTGGGGCGCGACGCAGCCGGGCAACATGGCCAGCGGCGGCGGCCTGGGCGCGGGCAAAGCGAGTTTCAACGACCTGCACGTGGTGGCCCGCATCGACAAGGCCGCGCCCGCGGTGATGAAGCACTGCGCCAGCGGCAAGCATCTCAGCAAGATCGAGCTGTCCATGTGCAAGGCGGGCGGGGAGCAGATCGAGTACTCGAAGATCACGCTGGAGGATGTGCTGGTGTCGTCGGTGCAGATTTCCGGGGACCGCAGCGCGGAAGGCGTGGTGGTGAACTTCGCGTTCCAGGCGGCCAAGGTCAAGCAGCAGTACTGGGAGCAGACCGACAAGGGCGGCAAGGGCGCCGAAAGCCTGGTGGCCTGGGACATCAAGCAGAACAAGGAAGTGGGCTAGGACGGGCGTTCCATGTCTATAGCTGCCGTTCCTTTCGGCGCGATCAGCCTGTCCGGCCAGTTGGACGAGGTGCAGGCGCAGGTGCGCCGGCGGCCTGCCGACGCGGATCTGCGCGCACAGCTGTTCCAGTTGCTGGCGGTGCAAGGCGACTGGGCGCGCGCGGCCGAGCAACTCAATGTGTGCGGCCACCTCAATGCGCAGGCCCGCCCGATGCAGGTGCTCTATGCCAGTGCCATCGCCGCGGAGCGCGAGCGCGAAGCCGTGCTTGCCGGGCAGGGCGAACCCGCCCTGCTGGGCGAGCCTGGCGACTGGCTGCGCGGCTTGATGGCGGCACTGCGGCTGGATGGGCAGTCCGCCGCCCAGGCCGCGGAGCTGCGGGCCCGGGCTTTCGAGGCGGCCGGCGCGCGCGCCGGCTCCCTGGAACTCGCCGCGCAGGAGCGCGCGCAGCCGTTCCAATGGATCTGCGATGCCGACAGCCGGCTGGGTCCGGTCTTCGAGTTCCTGGCGGGCGGGCGGTATGTCTGGCTGCCTTTCGACGAACTCAAGCGGGTGCGGCTGCTTGCGCCCGAGGGCTTGTGCGACTTGGTATGGGCCCAGGCCGAGATCGAGCTGAATGACGGCCGGGTGCAGCAGGGCCTGGTGCCGGTTCGCTATCCGCCGGCGCCGGGCGAGCGCATGGCCGAACTCACCGACGCCACCAAGCTGGGCAGGGTGACGGACTGGCGCGCGCTGCATGGCGACACGTATGCGGGCGTGGGGCAGAGAATGTGGCTGGCCGATAGCGGCGAGTTCGCCTTGCTCGATATCCGCGGCCTGGAGCTGGAATGATGGGGCATGCAGACAACCCTGGCGGATGGGAGCCGCTGGCGCGCGGCCAGCGCGCGGCGCGTGACCGCCTGCAGCCATCCCTGCTGGACCGCTTGACGGACAACGATCCCACCAAGCGCGAAGAGCCGCGCGAAAGCGCCATGCTGACGCACGAGGCGCTGCGCGCGGCGGTATTGCGCGACCTGCGCTGGCTGCTCAACACCGTGAACCTGCAGACGTCGCAGGATCTGTCGGCGCACCGGCCGGTGGCCACCTCCACGTTGAACTTCGGCGTGCGCGCGATGGCGGGCAAGCGCATGTCGGAGATTGACTGGATCGATGTGGAAGAGTCGATCCGCAACGCGATTTCGGCATTCGAGCCGCGCATCCTGGATTCCTCGGTCGAGGTCCGCTGCGTGACCGACGCCGGCACGCTGGAGCATCACAACGTCCTGAGCCTCGAGATACGGGGCATGCTGTGGTGCGTGCCGCAGCCGCTCGAATTCCTGTTCCGCACGGATATCGACCTGGAGAGCGGCCACATGGATCTGCGCGACCTGGGTGGCGCCTGATGGACGACCGGCTGCTCGACTACTACAACCGCGAGCTGGTCTATCTGCGGGAGCTGGGAGCGGAGTTCGCCCAGGCGCATCCCAAGGTGGCGGGGCGGCTGGGCATGAACGCCACGGAAGTGGCCGATCCTTACGTCGAACGCCTGCTTGAAGGCTTCAGTTTTCTGACCGCCCGCATCCATATGAAAATGGATGCGGAGTTCCCGCGCTTTTCCCAGCGGCTGCTGGAGGTGGTGTACCCGAATTATCTGGCGCCCACGCCCGCCATGGCAGTCGTGCAGTTCGCGCCGAGCATGAATGAAGGCACGCTGGCCGGCGGCTTTGACCTGCCGCGCGGCACGCTGCTGCGCGGCCGCGTGCCGCGCGGCGAACAGACTCCTTGCGATTTCACGACGGGCCATGCCTTGCGCCTGTGGCCCCTGCAGGTCACGCAGGCGGAATTCACGGCCGCGCCGCAGGACCTGCCCTTGGCGCGGCTGGGCCTGGCGGGGCGCGCCGGACGCGTGCTGAGCGCGCTGCGCATCAGGATCGAGGTGGGAGGCGGCCAGCGACTGGAAGACCTGGATCTCGATCAGCTGGTCTTTCACCTGAACGGCCAGGACCTGCAGATGCAGCGCCTGCTGGAAGTGGTGATGGGGCACACCGTGGCGGTCCTGGGCCATGGCACGGCGCGGCCGGTCGCGTGGATCAACAAGCTGCCGCCGGATGCGGTGCGTCATGAAGGTTTTGCCGACGACCAGGCGCTGTTGCCGGGCGATGCGCGCGTGTTCCAGGGCTATCGCTTGCTGCAGGAGTATTTCGCTTTTGCGCAGCGTTACCTATTCTTCAGCATCAACGGGTTGAAGCAGGGACTGCGCACGCCCGCGCAGCTACCGGGCGCGCAGCGCGACACGCGCGCGTTCGACCTGACCTTGCTGTTCTCCGCGGCGGCGCCGGAGCTGGAAGGCGCGATATCGGCGAGCAACCTGGCCTTGCACTGCGTTCCGGTGATCAACCTGTTTCCCAAGCGGGCGGACCGCGTGGCCGTCACACCCAGGACATCCGAATACCACGTGGTCATCGATCGCAGCCGTCCGCTGGACTACGAGGTCTTCGGCGTGACGCGCGTCGCCGGCCACGCGTCCGCGCAGCGGCAGGAGCAGGAGTTCCGTCCGTTCTATGGATCGCTGGGCAGCGATCCGGACGATTACGGCGCATATTTCTCGGTGCGCCGCGAGCCGCGGCTGATCTCCGATACCGCGCAGCGCAATGGCACCCGCACCGGCTATACGGGAAGCGAGGTGTTTCTGTCGCTGGTGGACCGGCAGGAGGCGCCATTTTCGGGCGATCTGCGGCACCTGACCCTGGAAACGCTGTGCACGAACCGCGACCTGGCCATGCTGCTGCCGCTGGGGACCGAGACCGACATGACGCTGCGCGTGTCGGCGCCCGTGCGCGCGGTGAAGGTGCTGCATGGCCCGACGCGCCCGTGCGCGGCGCTGGCCGAGAATGCCGCCACCTGGCATCTGATCAGCCACCTCGGGCTGAACTATCTGAGCCTGACCGACCTGGATGCCGAGCAGGGCGCCCAGACGCTGCGCGAGATGCTGCACGTCTACGGCAATCTGGCGGACCCGGCCGTGCGCAGGCACATCTCGGGCTTGCGGCACGTCAGCGCCACCCCCGTGCACCATCGTCTGCCCGTGCCCGGCCCCATCGTCCATGGCCGCGGCGTGCGTATTGCGCTGCAGGTGGACGAGGCCGCTTTCTCGGGCATCAGCCCTTATTTGTTCGGCGCCGTGCTGGAGCAGTTTTTTGCGCGCCACGTATCGATCAACCTGATGTCGGAGCTGGTCCTGTCGACCCTGCAGCGCGGCGAGGTCGCCCGCTTCAAACCCCGCATGGGACGCCGGCCCGTGGTCTAGGTCCCGCCAAGAACAGGAGCGCATGATGAAGTCCGCCGCAAATTTGAACCGCATGGCCTACGATCCCGTCCATCTGCTGGGCGAGCTCTTGCGCCGCGAATCCGATGGCAGCTATGCGGTCGCGTGCGACGGCCGCGTCTGGACTGCGCGACGCGCCGCCAGCTGCCTGCTGGAACCGCTGCCCGGCGACGAGGTGCTGATCAGCGGCCCCGACCCCGCGCGCGTCT
Organism: Achromobacter agilis; assembly: GCF_900496965.1. GTDB lineage: Bacteria > Pseudomonadota > Gammaproteobacteria > Burkholderiales > Burkholderiaceae_B > Achromobacter > Achromobacter agilis. The sequence goes on along the minus strand of NZ_UFQB01000001.1, from coordinate 364,830 downwards.
ATCTGATCGCGGTGACGGTGCAGGCGGATCCTGCCCGTACCGAGATTGAAGCGCAGGGTGAGCTGGTGCTGCGTTCGCGCAACGGGAACGTGTCGCTGGAGAGCGCCGGGGAGGTGGCGTTGCGGGGGCAGGGCGCCGTGCGCGTGCGCGCGCCGGAGTACACCGTCGAGGCCGATGAGGCGCGCCACGCCTGCGTGCGCATGCGCGTGATCGCGCAGCAGCTGCACGCCACCGTCGGCGAGACGCGGCTGGTAGGCCGGAGCTACGAAGCGGTGCTGGACCGCCTGACCCTGATGGCGCGTCTGTCCCTGCGCAGCGTCAGCGAAATGGATCAGGTGCGCGCCGGCGCCATCGATTTCCAGGCGGACAGCAGCGCGCGGCTGCACGCGGCCTACACCGTGGTTACTGGCAGCGATCTGGTCAAGGTGGATGCCAAGCAGATCCACATGGGGTAAGACGGTGGACGCCACCCAGCCCGCATCTGGTTCCGTTCTTTCGCCCGCCGTCTCATCCGGCGCGCTTGCGCAATGGTGGCGCGCGCTGGAGCGCGAGCCCTATGCCCATGATCTGTTCCATGCCTTGCGCTGGATCGATGCGCATTCCGGCGCCCGCAAGCCGCTGGGGCGCGATACGGTCGCGCGCTATGAGCCCGTGCGGATGCGGCAGGAGCCGTCGATGGCGTTCGCGCCTTCTACCGTCGCGCGCGCCCGCGCCGCCGAGGGAGGGCGACCGGCGGAGCTGTCGATCTATAGTTTCGGGCTGTTCGGTCCCAACGGACCTTTGCCCTTGCATCTTACCGAGCACGTCCGCGAGCGCATGGCGCATCATGGCGACCGCACGCTGTCGGCATTCGCCGACGTGTTCCATCACCGGCTCATCCTGCTTTTCTATCGGGCCTGGGCCGACGCGCAGAGCACCGTCAGCCTGGACAGGAAGGAAGAACGCTTTACGCGCTACGTGGCCAGCCTGCTGCATCTGGGCGAGCCCTCGATGCGGCGGCGCGATGCCGTGCTGGACCATGCCAAGTACTTCATGGCGGGCCACCTGGTGCGCCAGACGCGCAACCCGGAAGGCCTCAAGCACATTCTGCAGTCCTTTTTCGGCCTGCCGGTGCGCATCCGCGAGTTCGTGCCGCAGTGGATCCGCCTGGAGCCCGCCCAGCGGCTGGGCCTGGGCAGCGCGGCGGGGTTGGGCCGCGACACCGTGCTGGGGCTTGCCGTGCGCGACGCCCAGCACAAATTCCGCATCGAGATCGGCCCCTTGAAGCTGGAGGACTACCAGGGCTTTCTTCCGGGGGGCGCGCGTGCGCGCCAACTGACGCACTGGGTCAGGCATTACATCGGCATGGAGCTGGCCTGGGACCTGAGGCCGGTGCTGCGCGCGCAGGATGCGCGCGGACTGACGCTGGGCGCCCAGCGGCCGCTGGGGTTGTCCGCGTGGCTCGGGAAGCGCCAGCCCGCGCAGGGCGAGGCGCGCGATCTGCTGCTGGACTATGAACGCCGCGGGCGCACCCCGGCACGCGGCCGGCCGCCGGCCGGATCCTCAACGACCACACGCGCGTGAATGCGCCATAACACCATGTCGGACATCGGCCGCATCGACCTTTTCGGAAAGCTCAATCCGCTGCTTTACCAAACGCTGGAGGGCGCCACCGCGTTCTGCAAGCTGCGCGGCAATCCCTATGTCGAGCTGGTGCATTGGGTGCACCAGATCCTGCATGCCCAGGATAGCGACCTGCATCGGATCGCGCGCCGTTTCGGGCTGGACATGGCCCAGCTGCAGGCCGATCTGACGGCTGAGCTGGACCGCCTGCCGGCCGGGGCGGGATCGGTGTCCGACCTTTCCGAACACATCGACCACGCGGTCGAGCGGGCTTGGGTGTTGGGATCGCTGCGTTACGGCGCGGCGCGCATCCGCAGCGCCCATCTGCTCGCGGGCCTGGCCAGGACCTATGCCTTGCGCCATGTGCTGCTGGGCATGTCGGCGCAGTTTTCCGCGATCCCGCCGGATGCGCTGCTGGAGCAGATGGAAGATATCGTGCGCGGGTCGCCGGAAGACGCGGCGAAAGCGGCGGCGCCTTCCGACGCGGCGGGAGCGCATGGCGAGAGTGCTTCCGCCCTGGCGCGATTCGCCGTCGACCTGACGGCCAGGGCGCGCGAGGGCGCGATCGATCCGATTTCCGGGCGCGACGAGGAAATCCGCCAGATCATCGACGTGCTGATGCGGCGCCGGCAGAACAATCCGCTGCTGGCCGGCGAGGCCGGTGTCGGCAAGACCGCCGTCGTGGAAGGGCTGGCGCTGCGCCTGGCGGCAGGGGACGTGCCGCCGCCTTTGCGCGAGGTTTCGCTGTATCTGCTGGACATCGGCTTGCTGCAGGCCGGCGCAGGCGTCAAAGGCGAATTCGAACAGCGGCTGCGCAGCGTTATCGACGAGGTGCAGGCAAGCGAGCGGCCGACCGTGCTGTTCGTCGATGAGATCCACACGCTGGTGGGCGCGGGCGGCGCGGCCGGAACAGGCGACGCGGCCAACCTGCTCAAGCCGGCGCTGGCGCGCGGCCAGCTGCGCACCATTGGGGCGACCACGTGGTCGGAATACAAGAAGTACATCGAGAAGGATCCCGCGCTGAGCCGCCGCTTCCAGGTGATCCAGATCCACGAGCCGGACGAAACACGGGCATCCGGAATGCTGAGGGGGCTGGCCGAGACCCTGCAGGCGCATCATGGCGTGCTGTTGCTGGACGAGGCGATCGAGGCGGCGGTGGCCCTGTCGCATCGCTACATTCCCGCGCGGCAGTTGCCCGATAAGGCCGTTGCGCTGCTGGACACGGCTTGCGCGCGCGTTGCCGTCAGCCAGCACGCCGTGCCGCCGAGCCTGGAGGACGCCCGCAGGCGCATCCAGGCGCTGGACATCGCGCAACGCATCGCGGCGCGCGAACGCCGCCTCGGCGCGGGCGACGCGCAGCGGGTAGAACGCCTGGCGGCCGAACAGGCCGACGCGGCGGAAAGCGAACGGACGCTGGCGGCGCGCTGGGAAAGCGAAAAGGCCTTGGCCGAGCGCGTCTTTTCGTTGCGCGAGGCGCTGGACCAGGCTGCGGACTCCGATCCGGCGACGCAGCGGCAGGCGCTGGCGCGGGCGCAGGAAGAACTGGCGCGCAGCCAGCAAGAGACGCCCATGATCCATTGCGCGGTCGATGCCGCCGCGGTGGCGGCCGTGGTGGCCGACTGGACCGGGATTCCCGTGGGCCGCATGGTGCGGGACGAGGCTCAGGCCGTCCTGGCGCTGGCGGACACGCTGGAGAAGCGGGTGATCGGCCAGCGCGAGGGATTGGAGGCGGTGGCGCGCCGTGTCCAGACGTCGCGGGCCCGGTTGACCGATCCCGACAAGCCGGTGGGGGTGTTCCTGCTATGCGGCCCAAGCGGCGTCGGCAAGACCGAGACCGCCCTGGCCCTGGCGGAGGCGCTCTATGGCGGCGAACAGAACCTGATCACCATCAACATGAGCGAGTTCCAGGAACCGCATACCGTCTCCACGCTCAAGGGTGCGCCGCCGGGGTATGTCGGGTATGGCGAAGGCGGCGTGCTGACCGAGGCGGTGCGCAGGCGGCCCTATAGCGTGGTGCTGCTGGACGAGGTGGAGAAGGCGCACGCCGACGTGCACGAGATATTTTTCCAGGTCTTCGACAAAGGCTGGATGGAGGACGGAGAAGGTCGCTATATCGATTTCCGCAACACGATCATCATCCTGACCTCCAACGTGGGCGCGGACCGTATTGCGGCCCTGTGCCGCGACCCGGCGCTGATGCCCGACGGCCCGGGGCTGGCGGCGGCGCTGCGGGAGCCATTGCTGCAGGCGTTCCCGGCCGCCCTGCTGGGCCGGCTTGTCGCGGTTCCCTATCTGCCGCTGCCGGACGCCATGCTGGAGCGCATCGTGGACCTGCAGTTCGAGCGTGTGCGCCGTCGCCTGCTGGCGCACCACGGCATGACGCTGGAGGTGGCGCCGCAAGCCATTGCGCTGGTTGTCGCCCGCTGCGCGGAAGTAGAGTCGGGCGCCCGCATGGTGGATGCCATCCTTACCAATACGGTGCTGCCGAAGATCGGCCGCGAGTTGCTGGGCGCCTCGATGCAGGACCGCCGCCTGAGTCGGGTGAGCCTGTCCGCGGCCGGCGGGGAGTTCCGCTATGACTATGCGTGAACCGCTAGCGGTCCTTGTCGCCGGGCGTCGGTTTGACGGGGGGAGGGCGCATGAAGCCGCCGATCTCGCGCAGGTGATCGGGCGCGCCGCGGTGCTCAGGGGCCTGGCGGCCGCTGCCCAGCGCGTCTTCGACGGGATGGTCCCGATGGTCGGCCAAGGGATCGTGGGCGGGCAGGGCGGACGGCGTGCCGTCGGAGAAGATACTGGGCGAACCGTCGCCGGGTGCGTCGAACAGCGCCAGCGGGTCGGTGACCGGCCGCGATACCGCGGCATCGCCCGGCGGCAGGTGCTGCAAGGGGTCTTCCGCGTTGCGTGCTTGCGCGGAATCCAGATCGAAGGGATGCGTGGATACGTCCGGCGCGCTGCCGACCGGCAGGGTTCCCGGTCCGATCAGGTCGGCGAAAACATCATCGTCGGCCGCTGCCGCCGCCGCAGTGGCCGCAGTGCTGCTGGCGGAGGCATCCGCCCGCAGCCGGTAGCCGCCGATCTCCACTTCGTCGCCCGGATTCAAGGGCACTTCCTGGTCCTGCACCACTACCTGGCCGTTGACGCTGACGGTGCTCATTGCGCTCAGGTTCAGCAGAAAGCCGTTGTCCGGGCCGCTGATGCGGATCGCCGCCTGCACGCGGCAGATCGCGCGCGCCGGATCCGGCAGCACCAGGTGGTTGTCGGGGCTGCGGCCCACGGTGCCGCCCGGCGCGGCGAACACGGCATGGATGGGTTCGAAGGCCGGATCGCCGGAATGTTGGAACACGGTGAGCTTCACGCCTGTCTCCTTGGCGCCGTCGGCGCGTCAGCGGGCTTGCGACGCCTGGGCCGACTGGAATGCCGGCCCCCACTGGGGATGCCCGATTTCATTGGGTGCGAGCTGGAACGAGGGCTGCAACTGCAGGATGCGGACGAACGTGTCTTCGCAAAGCTGGCGATAGTTGGTGACGCAGTAACTGAAGGCCTGGAGTTTGAGCGCCTCGACACGCGTGGGTGTCGGCGCGGTGGCGAGCGCGTCGGAGGTGGCGACGGTGCGGATCACGGTGCCGAAGCGGCTGGCGGCATATTCGTCGCGGACCTGCTGCAAGGCGTCGGCCGCTTGTGGCGAGGGAGTGGAAGCACAGGCGGCGAGCAGCGCCAGGCTGGAAATCAAGGTGATACGGACGGGCTGTTTCATGGCACGGGCGTGTCGTTTGAGGAAAGGAGGGAGCGTTTATCCCGCCGATGATAGCGGCCCGCCGCGGAAGGTATGCGTCGCGGCGTAACAGACGTGTGTGTTTTTATTTCCGAGGTCTTATGAGCGGTCTATTTCAACGAATGGCCTTGACGGGACGCCGCGCTGGAGCGCCGTTGCGGCGCTTCGCGCCGATCGTCGCGGGCGTGGCCGCCGCGGCGCTGCTCGCGGGATGCTCGTCGACCGCCAAGCGTGTGCCGGTGCCCTACGCCATTGAATTGCGCGCGGATCCGAAGGTGAACCAGAACGCCAGCGGCCGGCCGTCGCCGGTGCAGGTGACGATCTACGAATTGAAGTCCGCAAGCATCTTCGAGTCGCGCGATTTCTTCACCTTGCAGGGCGATGCGCACGCCGCGCTGGGCGCGGAACTGCTCAACGTCGACCAGGTGATCCTGCGGCCGGGCGAAACGAAGGTCGTGCAATACCCCGGCAATGCCGAGGCGCGCGTGATTGGGGTGGTGGCGGCCTACCGGGACCTAGAGCAAAGCAAATGGCGTCTGCTGGTGGCGCTGCCCGAGGCGCAGGACACCAATATCTACAAGGTCTGGCAGTTTTCGCCGAACGAGGAAACGGTGAAAGTCGCGGTCAAGCGCGACGGGCTGGAAGAAGTGGATCGCAGCCGTTCGTGGTGGCCCTTTTAGATGCGGATGAAGAGAACCGGACATGGTGAGCAAAGACAAAGTGATCTGGTCGGAGGGAATGTTCCTGCGGCCTCAGCATTTCCAGCAGCTTGAGCGCCATATGCTGCATGCGGCGCAGCAGCGCGCCACCGCGGTCCAGGGGTTCTTCTGGGGCTTCAGCCAGCTGGCGCTGGACCGGGACGCCCTGGCGATCGGCAAGGTGGTGCTGACGCAGGCGCAGGGCGTCATGCCCGACGGCACGCCCTTCGACTTCTCGCATCCGGATGCGGCGCCCGCGGCGTTCGAGGTGCCCGCGCGGACCCACGATGCGCGCGTGATGCTCGCGGTGCCTCGCGTGCGTCCGGGCGCCAGCGACGTCATCTACGAAGGCGAAGAGGACACGCTGGCCCGCTACCTGGTGCATGAGGCCGAGGTGGAGGACACCGGCTCGATGGCATTGGAACCCGCCCTGATGCAGCTGGGCCGGTTGCGCCTGCGCCTGATGCTGGAAGACGACCTGACCGAGGACTGGCTGGGCCTGGGCGTGGCGCGGGTAACCGAGCGCCGCGCGGACAACCGCGTGGTGCTCGATGAAGGCTACGTGGCACCGTGGCTGGCGGCGGGCGAACACCCGGTATTGCGCGGTTTCGTCAACGAGCTTCAGGGCTTGCTTGACGCCCGCAGCGAGGCGCTGGCCGCGCGCCTGTCGCAGCCCGGACGCGGTGGCGTTTCCGAGGTGTCCGATTTCATGCTCCTGGAGACGGTGAACCGCTATCTGGGCGCGCTGTGGCATGCGCGCCAGAGCCCCGCGCAGCATCCGGAGCGCCTGTTCCATGACTGGCTGATGCTGGCTTGCGACCTGTCTACCTTCACCTCCGCGGTGCGCCGGCCCGGCGTGCTGCCGGAGTACGTGCACGATGATCTGCAGGGCAGTTTTACCCCCTTGATGAATGAATTGCGCCGTTCGCTGTCGGCCGTGCTGGAGCAGCGCGCCTTGCAGATCCCCTTGCAGGACCGGGGCCAGGGCGTGCGCGTGGCGCAGATCCAGGACGCCGAGCTGTTGCAGACCGCCGGCTTCGTGCTCGCGGTGCATGCCGATCTGGCGGTGGAAACGGTGCGCGCGCGCTTTCCGGCCCAGGTCAAGATCGGACCGGTCGAGCGCATCCGCGACCTGGTGCACCTGCAATTGCCCGGCGTTGCAGTCCGGGCGCTGCCGGTGGCGCCGCGGCAGATTCCCTACAGCGCCGGGCACGTGTATTTCGAGTTGGATAAAGGCGGCGAATTCTGGAAGCAGCTGGAGCGGACCGGCGCGCTCGCGCTGCATCTGGCCGGCGACTTCCCCGGGCTGACGATGGAGTTCTGGGCGCTGCGCGATTGAGCGCGGCCAACCAGGCGGAGACGATTATGCATGCTTCGGATCACACCCTGTCCGGCCCGCCGGGCGGCCTGGGCGAGGGCAATGCCTCAGCCGCGGGCAGGCTGCGGCCCCACGATTACGTGATCAGCGGGACCAACCCGCTGGTGGCGGCCGCGAACCCCTTGCTGGACCTGATTCCGCAGATCCGCGCAACCGCGGCGCACCCGTCGCCGGCCATCCTGCGCGAGCATCTGCTGGACGAGGTGCGCCAGTTCGAGCTGCGCGCGCAGCAGGCCGGCATTCCCAATGAAACGATTCTGGGCGCGCGCTACTGCCTGTGCACCGCGCTGGACGAGGCCGCGGCGCTTACGCCGTGGGGCGGCGGCGGGGTGTGGTCGGCGCACAGCCTTCTGGTCACGTTCCACAACGAGACCTGGGGTGGCGAGAAGTTCTTCCAGCTGCTGGCCAAGCTGTCGCAGAACCCTGCGCAGCATCTGGACCTGCTGGAGCTGCTGTATTACTGCCTGCTGCTGGGCTTCGAAGGCCGCTATCGCGTCATCGACAACGGCCGCTCGCAGCTGGAGACGCTGCGCCAGCGGCTGCTCCGGATTCTGCGGGGCGCCCGGGGCGAGTACCCGCTGGCCTTGTCGCCCCATTGGCGCGATGCGCCGGCGCAGACGCCCTTGCGCCGGCTGCCCGTGCCCTTGTGGGTATTCGGCGCGCTGGCCGCCGTTCTGGCGCTGGCGCTGTACTGGGGCCTGGGCTGGCGGCTGGGCAGCCAGTCCGATGCCGTGTTCGCGTCCATCGGCCAGCTAAGGCCGCCCACCGTGCAGATCGCGCCGGCGGCGGTGAAACGGCCCGCGCCGGCGCCGCGGCTGGCGGTGTTCCTGGCGCCCGAGATCCGCGACCAGCTGGTGAGCGTGCGGGACGAGGTGGATCGCAGCGTCGTGGTGCTGCGCGGCGACGGCGTGTTCGAGTCCGGCGCCAGTTCCGTGCGCGATCAGTACCTGCCCGTCCTGTCGCGCGTGGCGGACGCCTTGCGCGAGACGCAGGGCAGCATCCTGGTCCGAGGCTATTCCGACAACACGCCGATGCGCAGCGCGCGCTTCCCGTCCAACTGGCACCTGTCGCAGGCGCGCGCGGATGCCGTCAAGGAGCTGCTGGAAAAACGCCTGGGGCAGACGACGAGGGTGCGGGCCGAAGGCCGCGGAGACGCCGACCCGGTCGCGCCCAACGATACGGCCGCGGGCCGCGCGCTGAACCGGCGGGTCGAGATAACCGTGCTTGTGCCGCCCGCGCCGCACGAGCTTGGCGCACAGGGAGGCCAGGAATGATCTACAAGCTGTTCGGATGGTTCTTCAGCCGTCGCGTGTGGAATTTCCTGGGGCTGGTCGCCCTGGCCGTGCTGATCTGGATCGCGGGGCCGCTCATTGCGATAGGCGCGGTACGGCCGCTGGAAAGCGAGACGGCCCGCATCGTTGTCATCGTGGCGATGTTCGGGATCTGGCTGCTGCGTCTCCTGTGGCGCAAGTGGCGGGAAGGGCGGTTGAACGCGCAGCTGCTGAGCCAGCTGCGCCGGCCGCGCCCGAGCGCCGAAAAGCCGCAGGAGGAGACGGCGGAGAACGACGAGATACGCCAGCTGGAAACGCGGTTCGATGAGGCCGTCGAACTGCTGCGCAAGACGCGCTTCGAGAATGGCGGCAAGCGCAGCGCGCTGGACCGTTTCTCCAAGCAGTACCTGTATCAGTTGCCCTGGTATGTGATCATCGGCGCGCCGGGGGCGGGCAAGACCACCGCACTGGTGAATTCCGGACTGAATTTTCCCCTGGCCGAGCGCTACGGAAAGGTGGCCCTGCGCGGCGTGGGCGGAACCCGGAATTGCGACTGGTGGTTCACCGACGACGCCGTGCTCCTGGATACGGCGGGACGCTACACCACGCACGAAAGCGATCCCACGGGCGACGAAGAAGAATGGCGCGGGTTCCTCGGCCTGCTGGCCAAGTACCGTGGCCGGCAACCGATCAATGGCGCGATGCTGACGGTCAGCGTTGAAGACCTGTTATCGGCGTCGGATGCGGAAAGGGCGCAGCATGCCGCGGTGTTGCGGCGCCGGCTCCAGGAACTGCGAGAGCAGCTGGGCATCGCGTTCCCGGTCTACGTGCTGGTCACCAAGACCGATCTTCTCTCGGGCTTCGAGGAGTATTTCGCGTCTTTCAGCCGCGACGAGCTAGCGCAGGTATGGGGGTTCACGCTGCCTTACGCGCGCACGCAGGAGCCCGGCTTTGATCTGTACGAGGCCTTTCACGCCGAGTACGCCTTGTTGCAGCGACGCCTGGATGACGCCTTGCCCGAGGTGGTGGCGGCCGAGAGCGATCCGTCGCGGCGCGCGCTGGCCTACATGTTGCCGCAGCAATTCGCCGGCCTGCAGGCCATCCTGGGCCATTTCCTGAGCGATGTCTTCGCCACGTCGAAATTCGAGGCCCGGGTCGTGCCGCGCGGGGTGTACTTCACCAGCGGCACGCAGGGCGGCGAGACCTTCGATCAGGTGACCGGCCATCTCAAGCGCTATCTGCGCATCGATGGCGGCGCCGCGCCGGCGCCGAGCGTGCCAGGCGAGGCCGAGGGCCGCAGCTACTTTCTGAAGAACCTGCTGCAGGACGTCATCTTCCGCGAGGCGGGCCTGGCGAGCCGCAACCTGCGCTGGGAACGCCGTTACCGGCAGCTGCATTGGGCGGGGTATGGGCTGGTCACGGCGGCGGTTCTTGCCCTGATTGCGGGTTGGACGCTGAGCTACCGCAACAATTCGGCCTATGTAGAGGAAGTGGCGCGCCGGGTGCCCGCGGTGGAGAAGCTGACGCGCGAGATCAAGATCACGCGCACGGGCGACCTGCTGGGCCTGATGCCCTTTCTGAACAGCCTTTGGTATCTGCCGCAGCACGAAGGCTTCGAGATCGACAACCCGCCGCTCGGCTACCGCTACGGCCTCTATCAGGGGCAGAAGCTGCAGGCGGCGGCCCAGGGCGTTTACGGCAACACGCTGGACCAGGTGCTGCTGCCGCAGGTCGCGCGGCGCGTCGAGGCTGCGCTGCGGGACGCGTCGGCCAGCGACCTGGAGTATTCGTACGAGGCGCTGCGGGCCTATCTGATGCTGTACGAGGCCGACCGCTACGATGCGGAGTTCATGCACGCGTGGCTGCTTTCGGACATGCAGGCCACGCTGCCGGAAGGCTATACGCGGCGCGAGTACGAACAGCTGTCGCTGCACCTGCGCAATCTGACGCAAAGCCATGTGCTGGCCTCGCCGTTTCCGAAGGACGACGCGCTGGTGGCGCAGGCGCGCGAAAAGCTGGCGCGCTATACGCTGGCGCAGCGGGCCTACAGCCGCCTGCGCCGCACCTTGGCCAATATCGATGCCGCGCCCGAGAGCACGGTGGTGACGCTGGGAGGCGCGCAGGCCAGCGCGGTGTTCGTGCGCAAGAGCGGCAAGCCCTTGAGTCAGGGCATTCCCGCGCTCTACAGCTATCGGGGCTATTGGGACGTGTTCAACAAGCGCGTGGCCAGCGTCGCGGAGGTGCTGCGGTCGGACGATGCGTGGATACTGAACATCCCGTTGCGGGGACAGTTGGACCCCTCCGCGCAGCGCCAGCTGGTGGTCGACATCAAACGCCTGTACATGAATGACTACGTGGCGCAGTGGGACGGCTACCTGAACGACCTGCAACTGGCGCCCAGCAAATCGCTGCTGCAGAACATCCAGATGGCGCGCACCTTGTCGGCGCCGGAGTCGCCGCTAGTGCAACTGGTGCGAGGCGTCGCGCGCGAAACCTCGCTGCTGCGGGATTCGGGCAAGGAGGACCGGTCGCTGGTCGATCAGGCGCGCGACCGCGTCAGCAGTACGCGCGAAGCGCTGGAGCAGATGTTCGGTCCGACGGGGCCGGGCGCCGCCACGCGCGCGGACGCGTCGGACGAGAAGCTGGAACGCATCGTGGACCAACATTTCGAACCCTATCGCCGCCTGGCGCAGGGAGAGGGCGGAGCGGCGGGCATGACGGCGCCCATCGCCGCCACGACGGGCCTCATCAACGAACTCTATACCTACCTGACCGCGGCGGATGCGGCCTTGCGCAGCGGCAGTCCGGCGCCCAGTTCCGACTCGGTGACGAAGCTACGGGCCGAGGCCGGACGCTTGCCGGAACCGCTGCGCGATGTGCTCAATGCACTGTCGGTGAACGCATCCGGCGAAGTATCGGACGTGGCGAGGGCGCGCATGGGCGAGACCGTATCCGCCACGATCGGCGTGTTCTGCGGCCAGTCGGTGTCCGGACGCTATCCGTTTTCCAGCCGGTCGGCGCGCGACGTGGCGCCCAACGATATGGCGCGCCTGTTCGGCCCCAACGGCCTGATGGACGATTTTTTCCAGAAGAACCTGGCAACCCAGATCGATGTGTCCGGCCAGCGCTGGCGCTTCAAGCCCGGGATCGACGGGCGGTCTGGCGAGAATTCGGCCACGCTGGACGCATTCCAGCGCGCGGGCGTTATCCGCGACGTGTACTTCATGGCGGGAAATCCCATGCCGTCCTACCGGGTCGCCATCCGGCCCGTGGAGATGGATGCGGGCATTACCCAGTTCGTGATGGACGTGGACGGCCAGGCGGTGCGCTACGCGCACGGCCCGCAGGTCGCCACCACCGTGCAATGGCCCGGCCCCCGCGGCAGCAACCAGGTGCGCATCGAGCTGACGCCGCAAGAAGGGGCGGCGGGCATGACGACGTCGGGCCCGTGGGCGCTGAACCGCATGCTGGACCGCGCGCAGCTGCGCCGAGGCTCAACGCCGGAGGTCACCCTGGCCACTTTCGATCTGGGCGGGCGCAAGGTCGTGCTGGAGATCACCGCCAGCAGCGTCAAGAGCCCTTTCCATCTGGCCGAAATGCAGGCTTTTGCCTGCCCCGGCGCCTCGTGAACAGGATATGGACATGGAGCTAGGAGTGGAGCGTGAGCGTGTGGGCTGGTACGGCAAGATTCCGGCGGCGGGCGACTTCGTGCATCGGCGCCTGCCGCGCGAGCTGATCACTTGGTGGGACCGTTGGCTGCAGTTCGGCCTGGCGGCGCTGAAGCAGGCGCCGGACGCCACGGCGGCGCGCGGGTTCGCGTCGGCGCCGATCTGGAACTTCGCCATTCCGTCGGGGCCGGGCGCGGGCGTCGCGCAATTGGGATGCATCACGCCCAGCCGCGACCGCGTGGGCCGCGGCTATCCCTTGTGCGTCGTCATGGCCGTGCCGCCCGCGCAGTACCACAGCAGCATCCTGGACGGCGCCAGCGACTACTACCGGCAGATCGGCGCCAGCATGCTGGCCGCGGTACGCCACGGTTGCCCAGCCGAACAGTTCGACCGCAGCCTGCAGCAGGTGCGCATGCCGGCCGCCGCGCCAGGCGTGTCCGCGCGGCCGGCGGGCAGCGACATCATGGACATCCTGAGCGCGGGCCGGGAACAGGAGTCGGCGCCGTTGGCGCGGCGCGCGCTGGGCGCCTGGCCCGACCTGCCGTTCTGCTTCAACCCCAGTTCCCACACGAGCTACTGGTGGACCAACCAGACGGACGGCGCGGCGTTGCAGACCTACGTGCATGGCGGGGCGCTGAACGCCACCCTGTTTGCCCGATTGTTCTCGTCGTTGCCGACGTGGCATCCCTGAATCCTGCCGGAGGACCGCGCATGTTCCAGACTTCAGCTATGCCGCCGGACCCGGGCGTGTCTGGCGTTTCTCCTGACCCGGGCGCAGCGCACTTCGACGATCTTGTCCGCTTGCCGCCGGGGCCGCGTCGCCAAGCGGCGATCCTGGAGGTCGTCGCCGGCGTGGCCACATCCCTGGCGGCGCTGCATGAGAGGGGCCGGGCGCACGGCGGCATCTGCCCGGATACCGTGACGCTCGATCCGTCTGGCCGGGCCGTCCTGGCCGCGCCTGCGGATGCCTGGCCAGACGACGAAGACGCGCCCCGGCAGGCGGGTTACGCCGCGTTCGAACAATACACGGACGACCCCGCCTATCCCTGCGGTCCGTGGACCGATGTTTACGGCTTGGCGGCGCTGGCCTTTTTCCTGGCGGCGGGCAGTGCGCCGCCAAGCGCGCTGGCGCGCCGCGTGCGCGACGATTACCAGCCGCTGGACGAAGGGATGGCGGGCGCGTACGGCGAGGCGTTCTGCGCCGCCGTCGACCGCGGGCTGGCGATGCCGTTGCGCGCGCGGCCCCGGGCCGCAATGGAACTGGCCGAGGCGATGGGGGCATTCCCGCCGCCGCCGGAGGCGCCCATGGCGGACCAGGACCTGGTTACGCCCTCGTTGATGACGGAGGCTCCGGCCGTCGGCGAGGTTTCCCCGCCGCCAGCGGCGGTGCGCCTGACGGCGATGCGGCCGGAACATCCGGCTCGCGGCAGGCGTGTCCTGCCCTGGGCGCTGGCATGCCTGCTGCTGGCGGGGGGCGCGTATGGCTGGATCCAATGGGCCCAGCCGCCGGTGCAGCTTGCCGGCACGCCGCCGGTTGCACAGCCTGCGCCCGCTGCGCCTACGCCCGCGTCACCCGCTCCCGCGGCTGAGTCCGCCCCGGCCCAGCCTGCCCCCGAGCGGCCCGTCGAGCCGGCCAGCGGGGCCACCGAGCCGGCGCCGCTCTCCGGCGGACCCGCCACTGCCGGTGCGACGGCCGATCCGCCCGGCGCCGCGCCGCAGGCCGCGGCCAATCCCGACACCGCCGTCGATCCGCTCGCCCCGCTCGGGTCGCAGGCGCCCGGGGCCGCCGCGCCAGGGCCGGCAGCGATTCAACCGGCCCCGCCCGAACCGGCCGCGCCGGTGGCGCAGGAGCCCCCCAAGGCGGCGCCCGTCACGGTGCGCGTGGCGGTGCGCCCCTGGGGAGAGGTGCTGGTAAACGGCCGTTCGCGAGGCGTGAGCCCGCCGTTGCGCGAGCTGTCGCTGGCGCCGGGACGCTATCAGGTGACGGTGCGAAACGCCTCGGCGGGGGAACACCGCATGACCTTGACGGTGGCGCCGGGCAAGCCCGCCGCGATTACGCACCAGTTCGAGTGAGGGGGATGGCGCGCTCGCACGCCGTGCGCGGGCCGCGCCGCCCTTGACCGGCGCCGGTCAGGGCAGGGTGGATTCGCCCTTGAGCAGATCGTCCAGCGTTTCGCGCCGGCGCACCACGTAGTGCTTGTCGCCGTCGACCATGACTTCGGCCGCGCGGGGACGGGCGTTGTAATTGCTGGCCATGGCCATGCTGTACGCGCCCGCGGATTCCACCGCCAGCACGTCGCCTTGTTCGATGACCAGCTTGCGCTGCCTGGCCAGCCAGTCGGCGCTTTCGCAGACCGGGCCCACGACGTCGTAGACGGTTTCTTGGCCGGCGCGGGGATGCACGGGGCGTATGCCGTGGAAGGCCTCGTATAGCGCGGGGCGCAGCAGGTCGTTCATGGCCGCGTCGACAATGGCGAAATTGCGCGCTTCCGAATGCTTGAGATACTGGACCGTGGTCAGCAGCACGCCGGCGTTGCCCACGAGCGAGCGGCCGGGTTCCAGCACCAGGTGCAGGTGCCCCAGGCCGCGCGCTTCCAGGCGTTCGAAGACGTGGTCGAGCAGTGCCTTGGGCGAAGGCGGGGTTTCATCCGTATAGCGGATGCCCAGGCCGCCTCCCAGGTCCAGATGGTTGATCCGGATACCCGCCTGGGCCAGTCTTTCGATCAGGTCCAGCAGTTTTTCGAGCGCGTCGAAATAGGGGCTGATGTCGGTGAGCTGCGAGCCGATATGGCAGTCCACGCCCACGATTTCCAGGCCAGGCAGCGATTGGGCGCTGCGGTAGACGTCCAGCGCCGATTCGATGGCGATGCCGAACTTGTTTTCCTTCAGGCCGGTGGAAATATAGGGATGGGTCTGCGCGTCCACGTCCGGGTTCACCCGGAGCGAAACGGGCGCGCGCACGCCCATGCCCTGCGCGACTTCCGACAGCCGGCGCAATTCGGCTTCGGATTCCACGTTGAAACATTTAACCTTGGCCGCGAGCGCATTGCGCATTTCCCAGGCCTGCTTGCCCACGCCTGAAAACACGATGCGGGATGGATCGGCGCCGGCCGCCAGGGCGCGCTTGAGCTCGCCGCCCGAAACGATGTCGAATCCCGCGCCCAGGCGCGCGAATTCCTTCAGGACGGCCAGGTTGGAGTTGGCCTTCATGCCGTAGCAGACCAGCACCGGGCGCTGCCCGACGGCGCTGCGGTAGGATTCCCAGGCTGCCTTCAGCGCGGCGCGCGAATAGACATACAGCGGCGTGCCCAGCCGCTCGGCCAGGTGGCTCAGCGGCACATCCTCGGCGTACAGGACGTTGTTGCGGAACTGGAAGTACGGATGTCCGGCCAGTTCAGGCTGCGCGGGGAATCGGGAGGTCATAGAATCGGAGGTGCCGGCGGTATCGGCACCGTTTGCTGCTGCTGTTGCGAGCCCGAAGGCGGCTTGCCGTCCGGCGTCGGCATGTACAACGGCCCCTTGTACCCGCAGGCCGCAACCATGCCGGTCGTCACGAGCGTGGCTACAATGCGAAGAGCCATGCGGCTGAATGCCAATTGGAACACTGGGAACTCCGTAATTCTTGCAGGCTCGATTATGACCGAAACCGAATTTCTTGCGTTGATCGACCAGGTGCTGGACAGCATCGAAAGCCAGGCCGATGACTGGGCGGCTTCGCTTGACGTCGATGTCGAAACCAGCCGCAGCGGCAATGTGCTGACCATGGTTTTCGAAGACAATACCCACGTCGTGGTGAACAGCCAGGCTGTCATGCAGGAGCTGTGGGTCGCGGCGCGCAGCGGGGGCTTTCACTACCGCTACGATGGCCTGCACTGGAACGATACCCGAGGCGGCCCGCAATTGCCGGACGCGTTGTCGCAGATCTGCTCTGCGGCGGCTGGCGTTCCGGTGACGATACGCCTGTAGGCATCGCGCAGCACGCCGCGTGCCTGACG
This sequence comes from Achromobacter agilis, assembly GCF_900496965.1. GTDB lineage: Bacteria > Pseudomonadota > Gammaproteobacteria > Burkholderiales > Burkholderiaceae_B > Achromobacter > Achromobacter agilis. The sequence goes on along the minus strand of NZ_UFQB01000001.1, from coordinate 348,446 downwards.
CCCCCTCCTGGGGGCGTTTTCGTTTGTCACCTGAAACACGAAAAAAAACCGGCCCATCGGGCCGGTTTTTCGTGCCTGGGCGTCAGAAGGGGATTTTCTGCGACCAGGGGGCGTTGTTCTGCGTGCCTACGCCCGGCGCGACCTTGATGCGGGTTTCCTCGCTGGTGCTGCCGGTCAGGCCGTTGAGGAACTCGCCCAGGGTGTCGGCCTCGGGCAGGCCCAGGCGCGCGACGGCCTGGCCCGGCGGGAATTCCGAGAAATAGAACTCGCCGTTTTCCACGAGCAGGCCGTCGGGACGGGGGCGGGGTTTCTCTTCGGGCACGCCCTTGAGCACCGTCTGCATGTAGTCGACCCAGATCGGCATGGCGACGCCGCCGCCGGTTTCGCGCGAGCCCAGCGACTTGGGCTGGTCGAAGCCCAGCCACGCGGTGGCGACCAGCGAGGGGGTGTAGCCGGAGAACCAGGCGTCCACGGATTCGTTGGTGGTGCCGGTCTTGCCGGCGATGTCGTTGCGCTTGAGCAGGACGCGCGCGCGGGCGGCGGTGCCGTAGGTGGCCACGCCGCGCAGGATGTCGTCCATGACCCAGGCGGTGCGCGGATCGATGGCGCGCGCCGCGGCGTCGCCGGCCACGACCGGCTTGGACTGCATGATGACCTTGCCGTTGCTGTCGGTGACGCGGTCGATCAGGTAGGGCGTGACGCGGTAGCCGCCGTTGGCGAACACCGAGAAGGCACCGGCCAGCTGCAGCGGGGTGACCGAGCCCGCGCCCAGCGCCAGCGGCAGCACGGCGGGCTGGCGGGCCTTGTCGAAGCCGAAGCGGGTCAGATAGTCCTGCGCGTACTGCGGGCCGATGGCCTGCAGGATACGGATCGACACCATGTTCTTGGACTTGTACAGGCCCTGGCGCAACGTCAGCATGGGCTCGTACTGGTTGCCGTAGTTCTTCGGGTTCCAGGCCTTGGAGCCCGTCTGCGCCGCGGTCAGCTCGAACGGCTGGTCCGAGATCTGCGTGGCCGGCGTCAGGCCGCGCTCCAGCGAGGCGGCGTAGATGAACGGCTTGATGTTCGAGCCCGGCTGGCGCCAGGCTTGCGTCACCCGGTTGAAGTTGCCGCGGTAGAAGTCGAAACCGCCCACCATGGCGCGGATGGCGCCATCCTGCGGCGACAGCGCCACGAAGGCGGCCTGCACCGCCGGCAGGTTGATGATTTCCCAGTTGTCGCCGAACTTGCGGATGTAGACCACCGAGCCGCGCTTGATGCGCTGGTCGGGCTTGGCCTTGTCATTCAGCGCGCGCGCCACCACGCCCAGCACCTTCTTGTCGGTGACGGTGATGATTTCGCGCGAGCTGCGGGCCAGCTTCACTTCGGTGGGGCTGGCCGACAGCACCAGCGCGGTCAGCAGGTCGCCGCTGTCGCCGAACTTGTCGAACACGCCGTCCAGGAACTCGTCGAGCGCCTGGGGGTTGTTTTCGGTGCCGGGAGGCAGGTCCAGCTGTTCCTCGGGCCCGGGGTAGGGCGCGCGGCGCGTGTATTCCAGCACGCCTTCGCGCACGGCGCGGTAGGCCGCTTCCTGGTCCTTGGACTGCACCGTGGTGTAGATATTGATCCCGCGGGAGTAGACGTTGTCCTGGTAGACATTGAACAGCAGCTGGCGCGCCAGTTCCGCCACGTACTCGCCGTGGATCGAATAGCCGCCGGCCGGCGTGCCTTCGGCCGACTTCATGACGATGGGCTGGGCCATCGCCTGCTTGTACTCGGGTTCGGTCAGGTAGCCCAGGGAGTGCATGCGGCCCAGCACGTAGCGCTGGCGGAGCTCGGCCCGGGGACGGTTCGAAATCGGGTTGAAGCGCGAGGGGGCCTTGGGGATGCCGGCGAGCATGGCGGCTTCGGCGGGGGTGACCTCGGACAGGGGCTTGCCGAAATAGGTGCGCGAGGCGGCGGCGAAGCCGTAGGCGCGGTGACCCAGGTAGATCTGGTTCATGTAGAGCTCGAGGATCTGGTCCTTGGTGAGCTCGGATTCAATCTTGAAGGTCAGCAGCAGTTCGTAGAACTTGCGGGAATAGGTTTTTTCCGAGGACAGGTAGAAGTTGCGGGCCACCTGCATCGTGATCGTGCTGGCGCCCTGCGTCTTCGACATGTTGATCAGGTTGGTCAGGCCCGCCCGCACCACGCCGGCCCAATCGATCCCGCCGTGCTGATAGAAGCGGTCGTCCTCGGCCGCCAGCACCGCGGATTTCATCACGTCCGGAATCTCGTTGAAGCGCAGCACGTTGCGGCGTTCTTCGCCGAACTCGCCGATCAGGACGCGATCCGCCGTATAAACGCGCAGCGGCACCCGGGGGCGGTAGTCCGTCATGGCGTTCAGGTCCGGCAGGTTCGGCCAGGCCAGTGCGAGCGCCATTCCCGCGAGCAGCACGCCGCACAGGAACAGGCCGGCAAAGAAGATGCCGGTCTTGACGAAGAATCGCAGTATCGGGGAGCCGCTCTTGGAGGGCTTGTCTTTCTTGGAGGAATTCTGGGGCTTGCTCATCGCGGCGATTTTACGGGTATCTCCGGTCCGGGCTTAGCGCGGGGGACCGGTTTCTGTAACAAGATTGTTCAGTGTGGTGCGCGGGCAACTGGCGGCAAATGTGATAATGCCGGCATGAACGTTTCCGCTATCTCATGTCCGGAGGCTGCCCCGGACCCGGCGTCCCCGGGCGAGACGCCCGAAAACCTGCCTTGCACCACGGAGTGCGCGGGCGGGACCGTGTCGCTGCCGCACGACTTGCCTGTCTTCCTGGTTGGGATGATGGGCGCAGGCAAAACGACCATAGGCCGTGGCCTGGCGCGTGCGCTGGGACGCGAGTTTGTGGATCTGGATCATGAGCTCGAGGCGCGTTGCGGCGTGCGGGTGCCGGTAATCTTCGAAATCGAGGGCGAAGCCGGTTTCCGTCGCCGGGAAGCTGCCGCCTTGGAAGAGTGTACCCAACGGCGCAACATTATTCTTGCCACCGGCGGGGGCGCCATCCTCGCGGCGGAGAACCGCCTGCGCCTGCGGGAGCGCGGCATCGTCGTCTACCTGCGGGCCAGCGTGGACGAATTGTTTCGCCGCACTTGCCGCGATCGCAACCGTCCCCTTCTGGCCACGGCGGATCCGCGCGGCACCCTGCGCGACCTGATGACCCTGCGGGAACCCCTCTATAAGGAAGTGGCCGATATGGTCGTGGAAACCGGCTCTATGCCCGTCCACACCCTGGTCAAGGCCCTGCTGCCGCAATTACAAACTTTTGAGAAGCGCATATGAACGTTGTTCACGTCGACACCCCGGGCGGAAGCTACCCCATCCATATCGGCCCGGGCCGCCTTGATGCCCTGGACCAGTGCATTCCCGCCGACGCCACCGCGATCGCCGTGGTCACCAACCCGACCGTCGCCGCCCTCTATGGCGAGCGCGCCGAAGCCGCGCTGGCGCGGACGGGCAAGCGGGTGCTCCGCATTGAATTGCCGGACGGCGAGGCCTACAAGGATTGGCAATCGCTCAACCTGATCTTCGACGCCCTGCTGGCCCAGCGCCTGGACCGCCGCTGCGTGCTGGTGGCGCTGGGGGGCGGCGTAATCGGCGACATGACCGGTTTCGCCGCCGCGGTATACATGCGCGGTGTGCGTTTCCTGCAGGTGCCCACGACGCTGCTGGCCCAGGTGGATTCCTCGGTGGGCGGCAAGACCGCCGTCAACCATCCGCTGGGGAAGAACATGATCGGCGCGTTCTACCAGCCGATCGCCGTCGAGATCGATACCGACGTGCTGGGCACCCTGCCGGCGCGCGAGGTTTCCGCGGGCCTGGCCGAAGTGATCAAGTATGGGCTGATCCTGGACCCGGCGTTCTGGTCCTGGTGCGAAGAAAATGCGCAGAAGCTGCGCGCGCTGGATCCGGAAGCGGTCGCCTACGCCATCCGCCGGTCGTGCGAGCTCAAGGCGCAGGTGGTGGGCAAGGACGAGCGCGAGTCCGGCTTGCGCGCCATCCTGAACCTGGGCCATACCTTCGGCCACGCCATTGAGTCCGGCCTGGGCTACGGCGCCTGGCTGCACGGCGAAGCGGTCGGCTGCGGCATGGTGCAGGCCGCCGAGCTGTCGGCGGACGTCGCCGGCTTCGACCGTGGCGACGTGGCGCGCGTGCGCGCCCTCGTGGCCGCCATCGGCTGCCCCGCCGTGGCGCCGGACCTGGGGGCGGACCGCTGGCTGGAGCTGATGCAGGTCGACAAAAAGACCGAAGGCGGCTCGATCCGCTACGTGCTCATGACCCGCATCGGCGAAGCCGTCACGCAGGCGGCCCCCGACGATGCCGTGCGCGCCGTCCTGGCCCGCACCACCCAATAGACGCGAGGGAGACGGTGTTGCAGATGAAAGAGTTGGCTTCCTATGCATCCCACCCGTCTCAATCGCGCGGGCGGACTTACGCCGAGCCGCCACCGGAAAATCGGACGGAGTTTCAGCGCGACCGTGACCGAATCGTCCATTCCGGCGCGTTCCGGCGCCTGGAATACAAGACCCAGGTCTTCGTGAACCACGAAGGCGACCTGTTCCGCACCCGCCTGACCCACAGCCTGGAAGTCGCCCAGATCGCGCGCACCCTGGCGCGCAGCATGGGCTTGTCCGAAGACCTGACCGAAGCCATCTCGCTGGCCCATGACCTGGGCCACACGCCGTTCGGCCACGCGGGCCAGGATGAACTGAACGCCTGCATGCGCGAGCTGGCGCCGGAGGCCGGCGGCTTCGAGCACAACCTGCAGAGCCTGCGGGTAGTGGACGAGCTGGAAGAGCGCTATGCCGACTTCAACGGCCTGAACCTGTGTTTCGAAACCCGGGAAGGCATCCTGAAGCACTGCTCGGCCGCGCATGCGCGCCAGCTGGGCGAGGTGGGCGAGCGCTTCCTGAACCGCACGCAGCCGTCGCTGGAGGCCCAACTGGCCAACCTGGCGGACGAAGTCGCCTACAACAACCACGATATCGACGACGGCCTGCGCTCCGGGCTGATCACGCTGGAACAGCTGAAGGACGTGTCGATCTTCGAGCGCCACCACGCCTACGTGCTGGAACGCTACCCCGGCCTGGCCCCGCGCCGCGCGGTGGCCGAAACCATACGCCGGATGATCAATACACTGATCGTCGATCTCACGCAGACTTCGCTGGCGCGCATACGCGAATTCGCGCCCGCCACCGCCGACGACGTGCGCCGTGCCCCGCTGCTGGCGAGTTTTTCGGACGAGATCCGGCGCGAGGCGGATGAACTGAAGAAGTTCCTGTTCGACAACCTCTACCGCCACTACCGCGTCCTGCGCATGACGACCAAGGCGCGGCGCATCGTGCGCGAACTGTTCGTCGCGTTCCTGGACGATCCGCGCCTGCTGCCGCCCGACTACCGGCGGCCGGCCTTCAACGAACAGGCCCGCGCGATTGCCGACTACATCGCCGGCATGACGGACCGGTACGCCATCCGCGAACACCGGCGCCTGTTCGAGATGAGCTAGCGTCGGCCGCCCGGCGCAGGCGCCGCGGCGTCAGGCCGCCAGGTAGCGCTGGGCCAGCAGCACCCAGTAGGCCGCGCCCACGGGCAGGCTGTGATCGTTGAAATCGTAGCCGGGGTTATGCACCATGCAGGCGCCATGGCCGCTGTTGAAGCCGTCCGGCGAGCCGTCGCCGTTACCGACCAGCAGGTAGGAACCAGGCACTTCCTCGAGCATGAACGCGAAATCCTCGCTGCCGGTCAGCGGCCGGGTCTGCGGATCCACCTTGCCGGCGCCCACGAGCTCCACCGCCACCTGCCGCGCGAAGTCGGTCTCGGCCTGGGTATTCACCAGCACGGGGTAGCCGCGGTTGTAGTCGATGGCCGCCCGCACCTGGTAGCTGGCAGCCTGGCTGTGGACGAGTTCGGTGATGCGCGCCTCCAGCGTGTCGCGCACCTGGCGATCGAGCGCGCGGACGCTGAGCTTCAGCGTCGCCGTCTGGGGGATGACGTTGTTGGCCTTGCCGGCATTGAACGCGCCGACCGTGATTACGGCCATGTGCAGCGGATCGATGTTGCGGGCGACGATGCTCTGCAACCCCAGGACGATGGCCGATCCGGCGACGACGGGATCGGCGGCGCGGTGCGGCACCGCGCCGTGTCCGCCCACACCCTCCAATACGATGGTGACGTTGTCGGACGACGCCATGGTGGGGCCGTCGCGCAGCAGCAGATGCCCTTGCGGATGGCCCGGCATGTTGTGCATGGCGAAGATGGCGTCGCACGGATACTTGCGGAACAGCCCGTCTTCCATCATCCGCTTGGCTCCGCCCAGGCCTTCCTCGGCGGGCTGGAAAATCAGGTTCAGGGTGCCGCTGAAATCGCCGTGCCGGGCCAGGTGATGGGCCGCGGCCAGCAACATCGCCGTATGGCCGTCATGGCCGCAGGCGTGCATGACGCCTTCGTTGCGGCTGGCATGCTCCAGGCCCGTGGCTTCCTGGATGGGCAGGGCGTCCATGTCGGCGCGCAGGCCCAGGCGTTTGGCGCCATCGCCGCGGCGCAACTGCCCGACCACGCCGGTCCCGCCCAGTCCGCGCTCCACTTCGTAGCCCCACTGCGTCAGGCATTGCGCCACCAGGTCGCTGGTGCGGAATTCCTGGAAGCCGAGTTCGGGATTGCGGTGGATGTCCCGGCGGATCGAGACGAACTCGTCTGCCTGGGCGGTCATGGTCTGCAGGATCGGATGCATGTCGGGTCTTTCCTCGGGTAGGGAGCGTTCAGGGCGTGCCGGCCAGTTTCACGTGGCTGGAGATTTCGCGGAAGCGCTCGGTCTCGGCGCGGTACATGGTGTCCGCCTGCTCGGCGCTCATCGGCGCCGAGACTTCGATGTTCTGGTATGTCAGGCTCTGCTTCACCGCGGGGTCCTGCATGGCGGCGTTGAGCGCGGCCTGCAGTTGCGCGACCACGGCTTCCGGCGTGTCGCGCTTGACGAAATAGCCGGTCCAGGTGGTGAAGTTGAAGCCTTTGAGCAACTGGCCTTCATTGACCGACGGAACGGCCTTGAGGGCCGGAAGCGTGCTGCGCTGCGGGTCCAGGCTGGCCAGCAGCTTGACGCGGCCTTGTTCGGCCAGTGCCATCTGCTGCTGGGACAGGGGCAGGATGGCGATGTCCACCTGGCCGCCGCCGAGGTCCTGCATCAGCGGCGCGCCTCCCTTGTAGGGCACGTGGACCATGTTGGCGCCGATGGTGCGGGCCAGGTGCTCGCCCAGGACGTGGTACAGCGAACCCACCCCCACGCTGCCGAACGTGAGCGGCTGCGTGGCCGATCGCGAGCGCGCCAGCGTGACCAGTTCATCGGCGGTCGCCGCCGGCAGATCGCTGCGCGCCACGATGACCATGGGCGCCATGCCGATCATCTGCACCAGGCGGAAATCCTCGCTCTTGAGCTTCACCGCCGGATTGGCAATGGGCGAAAGAATCAGCTCGTTGGGCGACCCCTGGAACAGGTAATAGCCGTCGGATTTGGCGGCCAGCACCTTCTGTGCGCCCAGCGCGCCGCTGACGCCGCCCAGGTTCTCCACCAGCACGGGCTGGCCCAGCTGTTTGGACACGGGCGGGGCCACCACGCGGGCGATGGCATCGGACGTGCCGCCCGCCGGATACGGCACCATCATCATCACGGGCCGGTTCGGATAGTCGGCGGCCAGGGCGGCCGGGCCCGACAGCGCCGCGCCCAGCGCCACCGCACAGCCGGCGAGACGCAGGCGGTCGAAAAGCTTGCTCACGAGTTTCCCCTTTTTGGAATGTGGTGTCGTGAACGGCATGCTAGGGACAGCCATCGCCAGTTGTCTAACGAATTGTTATTCTGGAAGCTAGAAAAAAAACTCATACTTGAGTGGAAATCCCCGGCATGAACCTCAAGCAGCTCGAACATCTGCTGGCGGTGGCCGAAGCAGGCTCATTCAGCCGCGCCGCCGAACGCCTGCACCTGACCCAGTCGGCGCTCAGCCGCAGCATCCGAATACTGGAAGAGGATCTGGGGGCGAGGCTGCTGGACCGCATGGGCAAGCGCACGGAACTGACGCCGCTGGGCCTGACAGTCGCCGGCCGCGCCCGCCGCATCCTGTTCGAATCGGCCGAATTGCGTCGCAGCGCCGAATTGCTGACCCAGGGGGACAGGGGAGCCATCAGCATCGGCCTGGGCTCGGGCCCGGGCGCCATGCTCATGACGCCCTTGCTGGCGCACGTTGCGCAGCGCTATCCGCAATTGCGCCTGGAAGTGATGCGCGGTTCGCTGGAAGCCCACCTGGCGCTATTGCGCCAGCGGCGGCTGGATGCGCTGGTGGTGGATACCCGCGGCATCGTGCCGGCGGCCGATCTGCGCATCGAGCCCGTGTCGCAGATGCGGGCAGGCTTCATCTGCCGCCCGGGGCATCCGCTGGCCCGCGCGGCGCGTCCGCCGCGCTTCGCGGAGATTGCGTCCTATCCCTTGGCGTCCACCTTCCTGGCGGCGGATACGGAGCGGATCCTGGTTGAACACTTCGGCGTCGAGGCGGACCCGCAAACCTCGGTGCGCCTGCGTTGCGACGAAATCGGCAGCCTGCTCGAGGCCGTGCGCGTGTCGGACGCGGTTTTCCTGGGCATCGTGGGGGCGGCCCGGGCGGGCATCGAGGCAGGGGAGTTGGCGGAACTCCCGGCCGATCCGCCGCTGCGCAGCCACGCCCTGTTCGCGCTGGTGACCCTGACGGGTCGCACAGAGGCGCCCGCGATGGGGCTGCTGCGAGAATTCGTGGCCGAGCGGCTGCGCGACTGAGGCGGGCCGGGCGGCCGTCAGCGGTGCTTGCGGTAGGGTTCGTCTTCGGGCACGAAGGTGGCTTCGGTGCGCGCCTCTTCCATCCACGACTGCATGGCCGGCAGGGCCAGCACGGCGTCCATGTAGTCGCGCACCGGGCCCGCGGCGGCGATGCCGTAGGTCGTGAACCGGGAGACCACGGGTGCGAAGAACGCGTCGGCGATCGAGAACGCGCCGAACAGGAACGGCCCGCCGCTGCCGAATTCGGCGCGCGTGTCCTGCCAGATGGCATGCATGCGGGAGATGTCCTGGCGCGCGGCCTCGGGCAGCTCGATGCCTGGGAGGTGCGCTTCGACGTTCATGGGCAAGGCCTGGCGCAGCGCGCCGAAGCCGCTGTGCATTTGCGCCGCCAGCGAGCGCGCCCGCGCGCGTGCGCGGACGTCTTGCGGCCACAGGCGCGCTTCGGGATGGCGTTCGGCCGCGTATTCGCAGATGGCCAGGGAATCCCAGATGGCGAAGTCGCCATCCAGCAGCACGGGCACCAGGCCCGCGGGCGTGACGGTGCTCAGGCGGCGCGTGAACGCCTCGGTGGTCAGGCCCAGCTTCTGCTCTTCGAAGCCGATGCCTGCGGCGCGCAGGGCGATCCACGGGCGCATGGACCAGGAAGAGTAGTTCTTGTTGCCGATGATCAAGGTGTACATGCCGCTATCCCTTACGCGTTGAGTGTCCGGACTGCTGATCCGGCGCGCGGCGCAGCAGCTTGCCCAGGTATTGCCCGGTATGGCTGGCCTCGGCCGCCGCGACATCTTCCGGCGTGCCTTGCGCCACCACGCGGCCGCCGCCATCGCCGCCTTCAGGCCCCATGTCCACGACCCAGTCGGCCGTCTTGATGACGTCCAGGTTGTGTTCGATGATGAGCACCGTGTTGCCGCTGTCGACCAACTGGTTCAGCACCTGCAACAGTAGCTCGATATCCCGGAAATGCAAGCCCGTCGTGGGCTCGTCCAGGATGTACAGCGTACGGCCGGTGCTGCGGCGGGACAGTTCCTGCGACAGCTTCACGCGCTGCGCTTCGCCGCCCGACAGGGTGGTCGCGCTTTGGCCCAACCGGATGTACGACAGGCCCACGTCGATGAGGGTGTGCAGCTTGCGGGAGATGGCGGGCACGGACTCGAAATACTCGAGCGCCTGCTCCACCGTCAGGTCCAGCACTTCGCTGATGTTGCGGCCGCGGTAGCGGATCTCCAGCGTTTCGCGGTTGTAGCGCTTGCCGTGGCAGACGTCGCAAGGCACGTACATGTCGGGCAGGAAGTGCATTTCCACCTTGACCACGCCGTCGCCCTGGCAAGCCTCGCAGCGGCCGCCCTTGACGTTGAAGCTGAAGCGCCCGGGATCGTAGCCGCGGGTGCGCGCTTCGGGCACGCCCGCGAAGAGCTCGCGGATCGGCGTGAAAAGGCCGGTGTAGGTGGCCGGGTTGCTGCGCGGCGTGCGGCCGATAGGGCTCTGGTCCACGCTGATGATCTTGTCGAAATTCTCCAGCCCCTGCATTGACACGTACGGCGCGGGTTCGCTCTGCGCATGATGCAGCTGGCGCGATACGGCGACGGCCAGTGTGTCATTGACGAGGGTGGACTTGCCCGACCCGGAAACGCCGGTCACGCAGACCAGGCGGCCCGACGGGATGCGCAGATCCACGTTCTTCAGGTTGTTGCCGCTGGCGCCCGACAGGACCAGCCAGGGCAGCTCGCCGTCGATGGGGCGGCGTTCCGGGATCGCGATGGCGCGCGCGCCGCTTAGGTACTGGCCGGTCAAGGAGCCGGGATCGCGCTGCACGGTCTCCGGATCGCCTTGCGCCACGACTTCACCGCCGTGCTCGCCAGCGCCCGGCCCCATGTCCACGACCCAGTCGGCCATGCGGATCATGTCTTCGTCGTGCTCGACGACGATGACGCTGTTGCCGAGATCGCGCAGGTGCTGCAAGGTGCCGATCAGGCGGTCGTTGTCGCGCTGGTGCAGGCCGATGGAGGGTTCGTCCAGCACGTACATCACGCCCGTCAGGCCCGAGCCGATCTGGCTGGCCAGGCGGATGCGCTGCGCTTCCCCGCCGGAGATGGTGTCGGCGCTGCGGTCCAGGGACAGATAATTCAGGCCCACGTTGTTCAGGAAGCTCAGGCGCGCTTCGATCTCGCGCACGATGCGCTGCGCGATCTCCTGCTTGGCACCGGTCAGGCTGAGGTCGCGGAACCATGACAGACAGGTCGACAGCGGCATCGCCTCGACTTCATAAATGGCCTGGCCATAACGCTCGCCGCCGCGCGGATCGTGGCCGATCAGCACGTTGCGCGCTTCCGGACGCAGGCGCGAGCCAGCGCAGTCCGGGCAGGTCTTGATGTTGCGGTACTTGCCCAGTTCTTCTCGCACGGTGGCCGAATCGGTTTCGCGCCAGCGGCGTTCCAGGTTCGGGATGACGCCCTCGAAGGTGTGGCGCTTGACCGTGCTGCGGCCCTTCTCGTTCAGGTAGAGGAACGAGATTTCCTCTTCGTCCGAGCCGTACAGCACTTTTTCGCGCAGCGTTTCCGGCAGCTCCTCGAAGGGCGCCTCGATGTCGAATTCGTAGTGGGCCGCCAGGCTGGTCAGCAGCGAATGGGTGAACGCATTGCGGCGGTCCCAGCCGCGGATCGCGCCCGCCGCCAGACTCAGTTCCGGGAAGGCGACCACGCGCTTGGGGTCGAAGAAGCCGACCTGGCCGATGCCGTCGCAACTGGGGCAGGCGCCCATGGGGTTGTTGAAGCTGAACAGGCGCGGTTCCAGCTCGGGCAGGCTGTGGCTGCATACCGGGCAGGCATAGCGGCTGGAGAAGACCTGTTCGCGCCCGTCGTCCATGTCCAGCGCCAGCGCCCGGCCGTCGGCCAGCTGCAGCGCGGTCTCGAAGCTCTCGGCCAGACGCTGCTTGCTCTCGGCCTTGATGCGCAGCCGGTCGATCACGACGTCGATGTCGTGCTTTTCGGTTTTCTTCAGCGGCGCCATGCCGTCGATTTCCATCATCTGGCCATCGACGCGCAGACGCACGTAGCCCTGCGCTTGCAGGCTGGCGCATTCGTCCTCGAAGCTGCCCTTCTTGCCTCGGGCGATCGGCGCCAGCACGGCCAGGCGGGTTTCCGGCGCCCAGGCCAGCACCGCGTCCACCATTTGGCTGACGCTTTGCGCCTGCAGTGGCAGGCCGTGGTCCGGACAATAGGGGGTGCCGACCCGCGCATACAGGAGGCGCAGGTAGTCGTGGATCTCGGTAATGGTGCCGACGGTGGAACGCGGGTTGTGCCCGGCCGCCTTCTGCTCGATCGAGATGGCCGGCGACAGGCCTTCGATCAGGTCCACGTCCGGCTTGTCCATCAGTTGCAGGAACTGCCGGGCGTAGGCGGAAAGGCTTTCCACGTAGCGCCGCTGGCCTTCCGCGTACAGGGTGTCGAATGCCAGGGAAGACTTGCCCGAACCGGACAAGCCGGTGACGACCACCAGTTTGTGGCGCGGCAGGTCCAGCGAGACGTTCTTGAGGTTGTGGGTGCGGGCACCCCGAATGCGTATCGCGTCCATCGGGCTCTTTTAAGCGGTTTCAAAGGCCAACTTGGTACTATAGCGCGCCGAATCCCCCTGCGTTCGGGGCAGTCCTTCCGCCCGGATTGGCCCAGGGCCGGCGCCGCACCGCCAAATCAGACCGTGAGCGTATGACATCCACGCGCGCGAATTGCCCTTGTCATTGTTGAAATTTCCGCATGCCGGCAGATAAAAAACTGAAATTGACCCCTTCCGAGCGCCGCGCCAGTGTGGCTCTGGCCGGCTTGTTCGCCGCGAGGATGCTGGGACTGTTCCTGTTGCTGCCCGTCTTTGCCGTGGCCGCCAGCGGCATGCCGGGGGGGGACGATCCGGCCCGGGTCGGGCTGGCGCTGGGCATGTACGGCCTGACCCAGGCTTTCATGCAGATTCCTTTCGGCCTGGCCTCCGATCGCTGGGGGCGCCGTCCCGTGGTGCTGTGCGGGCTGCTGCTGTTCGTGGCGGGCAGCATCGTCTGCGCACAGGCCTCGGACGTGTACTGGATCACCATCGGCCGCGCCATTCAGGGCGCGGGCGCCATTTCCGCGGCGGTCACCGCCTGGCTGGCGGACGCCACCCGCGACGAAGTGCGCACGCGCGCCATGGCCATGGTGGGCGGATCGATCGGCCTGTCTTTCGCCGTCTCGCTCGTCCTGTCGCCCGTACTGGTTGGCTGGTGGGGCCTGTCGGGCCTGTTCTGGACCATCGCCTGCCTGGGCGTCATCTGCCTGGGCGTGGCGCGCTGGGTCGTACCGGTGGTGCCGCGGACCCAAGCCCGCACCATGCAGGCGGCCAAGCCGCGCGAAGTCCTGACCCACCGCGACCTGCTGCGTCTGAACTTTGGCGTTTTCGTGCTGCACCTGATCCAGGTGTCGCTGTTCGTGGTTGTGCCCGCGCTGTTGGCGAAGGTGGGCGGGCTGGACGCGCGCGAGCTCTGGAAGGTTTATCTACCGGTCATCCTGGTGTCTTTCGTGCTGATGGTGCCGGTGGTGTTCGTCGCGGAAAAGCGCCGTGCCCACCGCGGCGCCCTGCGCGCCGCCGTCGCGGGGTTGATCGTGGTGTGCGGCCTGCTGCCCGCCGCCAGCCACGGCTTCTACACGCTGGCCATCGCGTTGACGGGCTTTTTCGTCGCGTTCAACGTGCTGGAGGCTCTGCAGCCGTCCCTGGTGTCCAGGGTGGCGCCGCAGGCCTACAAGGGGCTGGCACTGGGTTTCTACAACACCGCCCAGGCCGCGGGCCTGTTCGCCGGGGGCGCGCTGGGCGGCTGGCTTGCCGCGCATTCGGGATCGAGCGCGGTGTTCGTTGCCGCGGCGGTCTTGTCGGCGGTCTGGCTGGCCGTTACCTGGGCCCTGCGGCCGCTGGCGTGATCCGCGCGGCAGCGGGCTGCCGCCTGGCGGAAAAGTCACGGATCATCCCTTGAACGGCGCGCAACAGCCGCCAAATCCGGGAGCAGGGCGGGCGGTTTTGTCACTATTTCCGTTTGGCGCGGCAGGCCCTTTTCGTCGATAATACCTACCAAATCTAGGGCTTCACCCGGCGTCGCCGGTCACCGTGATGGTGACCGGCGTGTTTCATGAAGCCGGTCTTCAACATCGCTTTTATGTTGTTGCCGGCGCGTCCGCGGCAACGCACAGGCGCAGGCTGTCAACAACAGAGGGACAACGGCATGGCATCGGTTAACAAAGTCATACTCGTGGGCAATCTGGGGCGCGACCCGGAAGTCCGCTACAGCCCCGACGGGGCGGCAATCTGCAATATGTCCATTGCCACCACCTCCACCTGGAAAGACAAGGCTTCCGGCGAACGCCGCGAAGAAACGGAATGGCACCGCGTCGTCATGTACAACCGCCTGGCTGAAATCGCCGGCGAATACCTGAAGAAGGGCCGTTCGGTCTACATCGAAGGCCGCCTCAAGACGCGCAAGTGGCAAGACAAGGACACCGGCGCTGACCGCTACAGCACCGAAATCGTCGCCGACCAGATGCAGATGCTGGGCGGCCGCGAAGACGGCGGCGGTGGTGGCGCCAGCTACGGTGGCGGTGGCGGCTACGACGACGCGCCCGCGCGCCAGCAACGCGCCCCGGCGCAGCGCCCGGCTCCGCAGCAGCGTCCGGCTCCCGCGGCGGCCCCGGCCAGCAGCGGCGCCAACCTGGCCGATATGGACGACGATATTCCGTTCTAAGGCAGGCGTTCAGTGCAAGGCGGCCGTTCACGGCATGGCGGCCGCCCGCATCCCCTCTCCATCCATCCAACGCAAAGCCCGATTCCCCGCTGACCCGTCGGCGTGCGGGAAGTCCCGCGGCACTGCCCCGGCTCTGAGGGCCGGCTACCCATCGGCAATGAATTCCAGATCCCGGCGTTTCCTCGTGGAGACACGGTTGCGGGCCGTGTAATATATTAAAATTACAAATGTTTCCCTGCTGTGTGCATTTATTTCTGACACGCTGGAACGGCCCTGAAAGCGGGAGATCGGCGAGCCTTCTTATGTTGGCGCACATTTTTACAGTGCCGCTGTAACGCCGAGGTGGTTTCCTTGCATGCTTTCTGTTTAACCAAACAATCTAAACGTTACTTGCCGGCTGGTTACCCCACTGCTACGCTTTTCATCGGCCAAATGAGAGTGTTGCGGGAAAGTGACAGCACCAGCCTGCCGCCGATAGGCGCAGGAACGTCGCCAAGCAAAGGATATCTATGCAGGATGAGAATTACTCCCGAAATGTCACGACGGGCAATGGTGCTGCCGCGTCGGCAGGGAAGTCGGAAGAAATATTCCCGATGGAATTTATCGGGAACCTGTTTCGTAATTGGAAAATACTGGCTGTGGCGGCAGTGCTGGGCGGCGCCTGTGGCGTAGGAGCCTATTTTTTCGCCACGCCGAAATGGCAGGCCAGCCTGCTGGTGCAGGTGGGCAAGGTTTCGGCAGGCACGGAACGCGACAGCACGCTCATCGAAGGGGTCGGACAGACGGGTTATCGGGTGCGTAGCAAGGAATTTGTCGATTCGGTGATCCGGTCGACGGGATACACGGAGGTAGGCGCCGGCGAGGCCGAACCGCCGGAGGTCAGGTTATTCCGCAGTTCCTTGAAGCCGGCCGACGTGCCCGGCACCGATTTTCTCAAAATCGATTTTCTCGGATATTCGCCGGAGCAGTTGAAGAAGTATGCTGCTGCCTTCACGCAGGAACTGCTGGCCGCGCACAATAATGTTCCCGGAGCGCTGAAGGCGGATCTGACCGCCGCACTCGAGAAAAACAAGAGCGAACTTGCGGTGGCGGAATCGAGCTACGAGCGCTTGACCAAAGAGTACGCCAAGGTGCTGCAACAGCCGCAAGACGCGCAACTGCTGTCGGCGTCGGTGCTTACCGCCCAGGTCCAGAATAACGCCGCATTGATCGAGTCGCTGCGCAAGGTGCAGCGCGACCTTGATCGTCGTTTGTTTCCCACAAACCTGTATCCCACGGTTGTTTCCGCGGTGGACATAACCGATCGGCCGGTATCGCCGAAACTCAAATTTTTCCTGGCCGGAGGTTTGGTTATCGGTTTTATCTGTGGATTCATTTTTTCGGTTTTTCGCAGGACTACCCGGCTGGACCGAATGCGTTGATTCCGGCCGCGGCAACTCGGTTCGGGAAAGGCGGCTGGCCATTGCGGTTCAGGCCAAAAATGCAGGGAATCCGCGAATGGACGGCTGGCGTCATTAACGTGTTTTGGCTGTACAGGGGAAGGCATAGGCCTCCCCTTCTGATTTCCAGCCGCTGCAATGAGCGTAAGCAGGCAACTGCCGAGCCATTGCCGGGCAGCAGTTCGTTTTGTTTGTCGATGTCGATGAAAAAGAAGTGGCACGTATTTTCTTGACATATTGCGTGTAATTAAATCTGCCCTGGTTGGCTCGTGAAATTAATCAGACATTCCCTCTACAACTTGATCGGCCTCGGGCTTCCGCTGTTCGTGGCGGTATTCAGCATTCCCGTGCTGATCAAAGAGTTGGGTGATGCTCGATTCGGTCTTTTGACGCTGATCTGGGCCGTCGTCAGTTATCTGAGCCTGTTTGACCTCGGGTTGGGGCGCGCGCTGACCCAGCAGCTGGCGGTCATGCTCGCGGGCAAGGAGCGCCATCGGATCGGCGCATTGGTTACGACCGCCACGGTGGTGATCGCGATATTCGGGATCGTCGCGGGCGTGCTCATGGCCGCGCTGGGCCCCTGGGGCCTCGGGTTCATCCAGTCCATTCCGGATCGCCAGGAGGCACTCAACGCGATCTGGATCATGGCCCTTGCCATGCCCGCCGTCGTGCTCACGTCCGGCTTCCGCGGCGTGCTCGAAGCCCGGCACGCGTTTGCGATCGTCAATATCATCCGCGTGCCCATGGGACTCCTGACGTTCCTCGGACCGCTGGCCGTCGTGCTTTACGGGGTGGCACGGCTGGATGTGATTACCGCCGTGCTTGCGGGCGGACGCGTGGTGACCTGCGTCCTCCATGCGTGGTATGCCAAACGGATATTGCCTGACGACGCAGGCAGGCTCCATTTCGACAAGACGCTGATCGCGCCGCTCTGCAGTTCGGGTGGCTGGATGACAGTCAGCAATGTCGTGAGCCCGCTGATGAGCTATGCGGACCGTTTCATCGTCGGATCGGTGCTTTCGTCCGCGGCCGTCGCCTATTACGTCACGCCCCAGGAACTGATCACGAAGCTGTCGATCCTGCCGAACGCGCTGACGGCCGTGCTGTTTCCGACCTTGGCCGAGCAGATAGCGCGGCGGGATGAGGCCGCGATTGTGCTGATCAGGAAAGCGGTCGTCTGGATATTTCTCGCATTGTTGCCCGTCACGGCCGCGATTGCGCTGTTTTCGAAAGAACTCCTCGTATTGTGGGTGGGCGAGGCGTTTGCCTCGCAAAGCTATGTGCTGCTGCAGATATTCTCGGCGGGTATGTTCATTACCTGCATTGCCCAGATTCCCTTTACGGTAATCCAGGGGGCGGGGCGCTCGCACCTGACCGCCGTCATTCATGTGCTCGAGGCGCCGTTGTTCGTGATCGCGCTGGTTGTCCTGTCGCGCCACTATGGCTTGACGGGCGCCGCGATCGCATGGTTCCTGCGCGTGGCGATCGATGCGGTCCTTATGTTCTGGGGAGCGAAGATTGCCCTGAACCGATCGATGTTCTCCGGATCTGGCTGGAATCTGCTCTTGATCACCCTGTTCGCCGCGCTGGGGTTCGCGGGGGTGGCCGTTCCCGGCCTGGCGACGCGCGCGCTATGGCTGCTGTGCGTCGTGGCCCTAGTTCTTCTGATGGCCTACCTGACGGGTTTTCGGGGGCGCCCGGAGGTGCGTACGTGAACCAAGACGCACTGTCATCCCGATACGACGCGCAGGCCGGGGTCTTCCTGATCCTGCTGCCGTTCTTCCTTCTGTTCGTCGGCGATCTGCAGGTGCCGATCGGCGAAAGCACCATGACGGTCCCGATGGGGATGTTCATCGTCTTTCCCATGCTGGTGCTGTGCATGGCGCTCGAGCGGATAGTCATACCGTCTTCGGTCCTGCTGCTGGTCGGCACCCTGTTCTTCGGTTTGCTGGGCCTGCTGCTGACGCCCGAAGGGGGTTTCCTGCGCGCGGCGGCAGGCACGCTGCCGCTGCTGTATGCGATCTGCATATTGATGGTCTACGCGCAGTTCTACCGCTACATTACCGTGGAACGCGCCGCCGGGATGATGCTGGCCGGAGGCATTGTGCTGGCGGTGGCGGCGATCATCCTGTTCGTCGTTGCCGTGATGAGCCCGGGGGGCTACTATGAGCAGAAGCTGCTCATCGAGACCCCCCTGGGGCGTTCGAATTATCTGGCGGCCTTCCTGATCTTCCTGTTTGCCCTGGCGCTGGCAAAACAACGGGCGTTGGCCTGCTTGTTTGCCGTCGCCATTTTTTGCACCATGTCGCGCGGCGGCGCGCTCATGTTCCTGCTGTTCATCGCTGCATTGCAGATGGAGAAGTGGCGGTTGCTGTGGCTGGTCTGGCTGGGGCCCCTGCTCCTGTTCTTTGCGGCAACGTTTCTGGTTTCCAGCGACCACCAGCATTCGATCGTTGCGTTGGCGGGGCCCTATCAGGGCGAGGTGCTTTCGATCATCAACCGACTGCTGCTCTGGTCGTTCGGTTTCGATCTATGGATTCAGCATCCCCTGTTTGGCATCGGCCCGAACACCTTCCGGACGTTCGTGGAACTCAATCCGGGCATCGAGAATGTATGGGGTGCGCACAATTCCATTATCCAGATGCTGCTGAACTACGGTTTGTTCGGCACGTTCCTGTATGTGCTGTACTTGAGGGAAATCTACGTTCGCCTGCGCCGGGCGGAGCAGACTGCCCCGTGGTTCCGGTACTTGCGCGTGGCGTTCGTCGTATTGCAGGTGTTCGGATTGTTCGAACCCCTGGTGGGTTCGGCGGCGTTCGAAGTGTTGCTTGCGTATATGTTGATTCTGGCCTTGAAGCAGACTTCTCTGCCGGTTTCGGCTGATACTTCAATAATGGCGAAATAATTATCCAAAAAATGGAAACTCTGCTCTCGATCGCAATTCCTACGCATAACCGCGCAAAGTACGCGATTCATGCGATCAAATCTATCCTTGCAATAAACAGCCAGAAATTGGAGTTGGTGGTCAGCGATACCAGCACTGACGGGGAACTCGAAGCGCTGGTCAGGCAGGGAGAGAGCGCGCCTTGCGCGGACCCGCGCCTCAAATACCTGCGTCCCACCGAGCGCCTGGACATGACGGGCAATCACAATAACGCCATCGGGGCCGCGACCGGCGCCTTCGTCTGTTTGATCGGCGACGACGACACCATCACGGCGGACCTGATCCTGGCGGCGGAATGGGCCCAGGCGAACCAGATCGATGTGATTGCGCCGACGGTGATGTCCAATTATGTGTGGCCGGATTTCCGGTCACGGCATTTTGGCGCGGGGCATGCCGGCCGCCTGTATTTGCCGAGCCGGATCGGCCCAGTGAACTACCGCCAGTCGCCGGACAGCCTGACCCAGGCGTTGTCGAACGCGGCCCAGGGAACCGACGGCTTGCCGAAGATCTATCACGGCGTGGTGCGGCGGAGCGTGCTGGAGAAAGCGAAGCAGCTGACCGGCGCCTATTTCCATGGGTCGAGCCCGGACGTTTCGGGAGCGATAGGCCTGGCGCTCTGCACCGAGCGCTTCGTGGAGATCGATTACCCGCTGACGATTCCTGGCGCGTCCGGAGGCAGCAATACCGGCCGTAGCGCGATGAACCAGCATAAGGGAAAGCTGGGCCAGGAAGACCAGACCAAGGCGTTCGAAACCGCCGGCTGGAGCGATGGTGTGCCCCGGTTCTTTTCCGTGGAGACGGTGTGGGCGCATGCGGCCCTCGAAACCATCGTCAAGATTGCGCCCGAGAATCTCCAGCGCTTCAACTTTGCCCGATTGATCGCCGTGTGCGAAGTGCTGCACAAGGATTATGCAAACGAGATCGCGGAAGCCGTGCCCAGGGCCGCCGGTATCGTCGGCATGGACGAAGGGGCTTTCCTGAAGAAGGTCGCGGCGGAGAGGGGCCAGTATCGCAGGCAGCGTTTGGTTAAACTCCTGCGTCGCGCCATGAAGCCGACGGTAGCCGGCGGAAGGGAGTTCAAGGGCGGAATCGACAGGGTGGACCTGGCGCCGCCCGTACTCGAGGCGCACATGCAAAGCCGGCATTGGAACTGGGCAGATGCGGTGAATGGCCGGTCGAAGTGACACGAGGATGCGCGCGGGCGGCGAGCGAAATGCCGCAATTGGAGAATTGAGTAGTGACCGCCAGCATGATTCTTTACGCGCCTAACGTGCATACGGGCGGAGGCGTGGTCCTATTGCGCGCGTTGTTGGCCGAGTGGCCCGATGACAAACCGCTGCTCGCCTATCTCGATATCCGGGCGAAGTCGCTGTTGTCGGTTCCCGCCGGGGCAAGGGTGCGTTGGGTCGAACCTTCCATCCGGTCCCGGATGAAGGCCGGGTGGGAGCTCAGCCGGTCGGGTAAGCCGGGCAATACCATTTTCTGCTTCCATGGCCTGCCTCCGCTGCTGCGCAACCGGGGCCGCATCGTGGTGTTCCTGCAGAACCGCTTGTACCTCAGTGAAGGCCCGGCCTCGCTGCTGTCGTTGCGCCCGACAGCCGTGCGGCAGGAAATCGAACGCCACATCGGCAGGCTGTGCCGGCAGCGCGTCTCGGAGTACATCGTTCAGACGCCGTCGATGGCGCGGGACCTCATCCGCTGGCTGGGCGGGCGGCCGGACGGCGCGCCGGCGGTCCGCGTGCTGCCATTCCTCGCCGGCCTGGCGACGGGGCCGGTGTCCGTGCCGGAATCCGCCGAATGGGACTTCGTGTACGTTGCCGACGGCGTGCCGCACAAGAATCATCGGACGCTGGTCGAAGCCTGGCGGCTGTTGGCGGAAGAAGGCCTGCGTCCGTCGCTGGCCTTGACCTTGAGCGCCCGGGACGGCGAGCTGCGCACGGAAATCGCGCAGTCGGCCGCGCAGCTGGACCTGCGCATCACGGACCTGGGCCAGATGTCGCACGAAGACGTGCTGGCGCTTTACGGCAAATCGAAGGCGATAGTCTTCCCGTCGTCCGCCGAATCGTTCGGCCTGCCACTGATCGAGGCCACGCATGCCGGGTTGCCGATACTGGCGCCCGAGCTCGATTACGTACGCGACGTTTGCACGCCAGCTCAGACGTTCGACGCTGCGTCGCCGGTATCGATTGCACGCGCGGTCAAGCGCTTCCTGGGCGCGCCGGAACGCCCGCTGGAGATACGGACGCCCGGCGCCTTCTGGAGCCAGTTGCTGCCTGACGAAAGAAACGAGCGGCCTGAATAGGCGCCTGGAACAAAGCCCCGAGCTCCGGGGCTTTGTCTCGCCGGGAGATGACAGCGACGCGCACCGGGCCACGATGCGCCTGCATCGCATCGCGAGTCCGATGATGACCTCGTGGGATATTCGTCCAAGCTCAACGCCGAGTAGCATTTCCTGGAGATGCTGCGCGACGAAGGGCGCCGCGCGGCGCAGGTGTTCCTGGACGAGCGCGGCAGTGCGCTGGGGGAGAGTTCCTCGCTCGATCTCGACGCGTTGCTCGATGGGATGCTGCAATGAGCGGCGGCCTGGGTCTGGGGCTGGGCGGCGCGATCGTGACGTATGGCGGCGTGAGCCTTTCCGTGGCCTTTTTCGTGCTCGCGCCGATGGGCCAGACGCTGTTCCGCGCGGCGGACATCCCGCGCCGCTTGATGCCCGTGGCGATCGCGCTGGGCACGTCGACGTTCACGATGTCGGCGCTGCCGGGTACGCCCGCGATACATAACGCGATACCCAAGCCGTTTTTTGGCGCGACGCCATCTGCCGCGCCGGGGCTGGGCATCATTGCGAGCGCCGTGATGGTGGCTCGGCCTCTGGTGGCAGACGCGCCAGGAGGCCGTGGCGCGCTGCGCGGGCGAGGGATACGGCGATGGGCCCGAAACGCGCGCCGGCGCAACGGACGACGAGCTCGTGCGTGAGCGCGCCATCGTGTCGCAATCGTTCGACCTCGCCGAAATCGCGCGCGGCGCGGCCAGCCGCCGCCTGCCGTCGATTGGCATCGCCATGGCGCCGCTCGTCATCGTGGTGCGCGTGAACTATCTGATGAACATGGTGGTGTTCCGGCGGATCGACGCCTTGTACCTCGCGCAAGCGCGGTAGGGCGGCACGACCTTGTCGGCAGCGAACGGGGTGTGGGGCGTGTCGGTGGCGCTGGCCATCGTGGCGCTCGTCGCCATGAACCGTTCGCGCCTGGGAAAACTGCGCGAAAGCGTCGATGCGAGGGCCAATGCGCCGGTGCTGGGCAGCTTTTGAAGATCGGCGGGACCGGGCAGCCTACGCGGCAGCAATATTTTGTTTCACAATACCGCTTGGTTCATCTATCTAGTAGTAGGTAAGATTCATCCACCGACGCAGCGAACCCAAAACACCGCCGCCGCCGAAACCAGAAATACAGTAGTTCCGCTTTTTTATTTCCTTAGTTATCTACCTATAAGTAGATAGTTTAATCTGAATAGCAACACGAACCCTTATCTGGAGATTGACCATGAAGACCCTCGTATCCGCCCTGATCCTGTCCGCTTCCTTCATCGGTGCCGCCCAAGCTGGCGAACTGGACTATCCGCCTGCCCTGAACACCGAAAGCACGGTCACCCGCGCCCAGGTGCAGCAAGAACTGGCTGCCGCCCGTGCGAATGGCGAGCTGGTGTCCGGCGAAGAAGGCTACGCCGCGACGATCTTTGCCGCCTCTGGCGACAAGACCCGTGCCCAGGTGCAGCAAGAGCTGGCAGCCGCCCGCGCCCAAGGCCTGACCGAAAGCGCCGAGTTGGCTTACCCGCCCGTGCAAGGCTGAGTTTTTTTCCCAAACAATCTATCTACACATAGATAGCAATACGGCATCCAACTGACCCGTACCAAATCCTTATCTGGAGATTGACCATGAAGACCTTCGTATCCGCCCTGATCCTGTCCGCTTCCTTCATCGGCGCCGCCCAAGCTGGCGAACTGGACTATCCGCCTCCCCTGAACACCGAAAGCACGGTGACCCGCGCTCAGGTGCAGCAGGAACTGGCCGCCGCCCGCGCCAATGGCGAACTGGCATTCGGTGAAGAAGGCTATGCCGCGACGTCGTTTACCCATGCCAGCGACAAGACCCGCAGCCAGGTGCAGCAAGAATTGGCCGCTGCCCAAGCGAACGGTCTGACCGATAGCGGCGAACTGGACTATCCGCCTGTGCAAGGCTAAGGATGATGCCGACGCATGCGGGCTCCGGGGGGCGGGATTTTCCCGGCCGGAGCCCGTGCGGGCGTTATCGCGGCCGCTAGACCGCCGAAACCGATGACGGACCGACCTATTAGTAGGTAATATTCAGCCATGGACACTCCCACTCCCAACACTACCCGCGAACTGCTTCTGGCCCACGCCGAGAAGCTGATCCGCACCCGCGGATGCAACGGCTTCAGCTACCGCGACCTGGCCGAGCACGTGGGCGTGAAGACGTCCAGCATCCACTATTACTTTCCGGGCAAGGACGACTTGCTCTATGAGGCTGTCGAGGCTTACAGCGCGCGCGCCCTGGGCGCCGTTCGCGGCATCGACACCACGCAGCCCGCGCAGGCGCAGCTCGATGAATACCTGTCGCTGATGGAGTCGCGCGCTTGCGGTTCGGGTGAACTCTGCCTGGGCGGCATGTTGGCCGCCGAGGTCAACTCCTTGCCGGAACGGGTGCGTGGCGCCCTGCAGGGCTTTTTCCGGGCGCATGAAGCCTGGCTGGCCCGCGTGCTGGCCGAAGGCGCGGCGCAAGGCACGATGAAATTTTCCGGCACGCCCGAGACGGCTGGCCGCGCGGTGTTCGCCACGGTGCAGGGTTGCATCCTGGTGTCGCGCCTGTTCCAGCAACCGGCGGCCTTGTGCGAGGCCATCGGCGCTTTGTACGTGCAATGCGAAGGGAAGGCTGACAAGGCCGGCTGACGGCGTCCGATCCTTTCCCGGACCGACGGCCGCCGTGCGTATCGCAGGCGGCCGTTGCGTTTGTGCCTGCCGATCGGCGCTCAGGCCGCCAGCAGGGCGCGCGCCATGTCGATGCTGGTCCGCTGCTGCACGCCAAGATCCCGCATGCGCTGCTGGAACGCCGTCTGGGCGTCCGCGAAGCCGGCGACGGGGCTCATGCAGTCCGTCAACAGTACCAGCCGCGACAGGTCGCGGCCCGGCAGGTACTCGGCCAGATGCTCGACAGTCGCCTTGACGCAATGGCTGCCGGCTTCGCCCGCGATGAGGATGAGTTCGGCGCGGTCCAGTGAATCCAGCAGGCCGCGGTTGAGCTGGCTGCGGGGATCGTCGGCATCGGGTACTTCGGCCATCAGCGCGCTGTAGTGTTCCGTCCAGGGGTTCGTGCCCTTGGGCACCTTGCGCACGATGAACTGGCGTTCGTCCTCCCAGCGGCTGTAGGCGGCGCGCACGTCCGCATGCACGTTGTGGCCCCAGGTGCCGATCTCGCAATGCACGGGCCAGACCATCAGGGTGTAGCGGCCGCGCGCTTCCAGCTCGTCGAGATAGGACAAGGTGCGCGGCAGGTCGTCGGCATGGCGGGGCCGGAACGCGCCCGCTCGAACCTGGGCCGCGGTGATCGGGGTGAACGGCGCGACGGGTCCGCCGTCGCCGGTACTCCAGAACGTCGGGTGCGCGATATCCAGCCGATGGTGCGAATCCAGCGTGACCGTGATCGAGGTCAGTGCGGATTCCGTGGCGTCGATGAAGCGCGCCAGCCGTTGCATATCGTCGTGCGCGCCCGCGACCGGCAGGGCGGGCGCGTAGGGCTTGCCCGTGAGCGGGTCGGTCGGCAGGTAGGTCTCTGGCAGGTCGCAGAAGTCATTCTGCGGGTCGATGATCAATAGATGGCTGGAGCGCGGCATGACAACGTTCGGGGAAGGCGAACTGGAAATATAGAACGGGATGGCCATGGCAGCCTAGAAAAGTACCAGATGCTCGGCGCGGTCCGGCAGTTGGCGCAGGAGGGCGCGCCAATGCAGCCAGAGCCTTGCCCCGGCCGAAATGGCAACGATTGCGATAACGATCCACATGGTCTGGCTCCTGAATATTTCGCACAGTCGTGCGAAATTAGGGGAAAACAATGCGCCCGTGCCGTGCCCGCGAGGCGGGCGTGGCGGGCGCTACTCGATGTACTTGAAGCTGCGGTAGGTGGAAATCAGGCGTTCATAGGCGGCCCGCACGCGCTCGTGGGCCTTTGGGTCCCGCAGAAAGCGGGCGTCGTGCATCAGGCCGATCATCAGGCTGTAGACCTCGAACACGAGTTGCTCGGGATCGGTGTCCGGCCGCAGGTGGCCGGCCTCCAGCGCCTGGTTCACGGTGCGCACCATGGCGGCGCGCCACCGCCTGAGGTTGCCTTCCAGCACCGAGCGCAGCGGAGAATCCACGTCGTCGTACTCGAAGGCGCCGGCCACGTAGATGCAGCCTGTCAGCATTTCGACGTTGCTGGCGCGTTCGATCCACAACGAAACCAGCGCATTCAGGCGAGGCAGGCCGCGTGGAAAGGCCATGGCGGGCGTGAAGACGGCTGCCACGAAGCGCCGGTCGTATTCGTCCAGCACGGCCTGTTGCAAGGCTTCCAGCGAGCCGACGCGCGAGAATACGCCGCTTTTGCTGATGCCCAGGCGCTTGGCGACCTGGCCGAGCGACAGGCTTTCCATCCCTTGCGCGGCGGCTATGTCCAGCGCGGCGTCCACGATGGCCGCGAAGGTCAGCTCGCTTTTTTCGGTTTTGGCAGTCATGTGCCAAATTTAGCACGATCGTGCGAAAAATAGGATTTTTCCATTCCCGCGCAAAAAAAAAGCCGGGCAGCAAAGCTGCCCGGCCGTATTGCGGTAGCGCTGGGAGATCAGGCCTGAGCGGCCTTGAATTCCAGGCGGTACTTGTGCAGCAGCGGTTCCGTGTAGCCGTTGGGCTGCGTCAGGCCTTCGAAGACCAGCGCGCACGCCGCCTTGAACGCCAGCGAAGTGTCGAAGTGGCCGGCCATCGGGCGGTAGAGCGCGTCGCCGGCGTTCTGGCCGTCGACGACCTTGGCCATGCGCTTGAATGTTTCCATGACCTGCTCGCGGTTGGTCACGCCGTGGCGCAGCCAGTTGGCGATGTGCTGGCTGGAGATGCGCAGCGTGGCGCGGTCTTCCATCAGGCCGACGTTATGGATGTCCGGCACCTTCGAGCAGCCCACGCCCTGGTCGATCCAGCGGACCACGTAGCCCAGGATGCCCTGGACATTGTTGTCGAGTTCCTGCTGGATGTCCGTGGCGGACCATTTGGACGGATCGCCGACCGGCACGGTCAGCAGGCCGTTCAGCAGATCGTCGCGCACGCTGTCCAGCCTGGTGCGTTCCAGTTCTTGCTGGACGGCCTGCACGTCGACCTGGTGGTAGTGCAGCGCGTGCAACGTGGCGGCCGTGGGCGAGGGCACCCAGGCGGTGTTGGCACCGGCCTTGGGGTGCGCGATCTTCTGTTCCAGCATGGCGGCCATCAGGTCCGGCATGGCCCACATGCCCTTGCCGATCTGGGCGCGGCCGCGCAGGCCCGTGTCCAGGCCGACGAGCACGTTGTTGCGTTCGTAGGCGGCGATCCAGGCGGTGGATTTCATGTCGCCCTTGCGCAGCATGGGGCCGGCTTCCATGCTGGAGTGCATTTCGTCGCCCGTGCGGTCGAGGAAGCCCGTGTTGATGAAGGCCACGCGGGCGGCGGCGGCTTCGATGCAGGCTTTGAGGTTGATGCTGGTGCGGCGCTCCTCGTCCATGATGCCCATCTTCAGGGTGTTGCGCGGCAGCTTCAGCAGGTCTTCGACACGGTCGAAGAGTTCGCTTGCGAACGCGGCCTCGGCCGGGCCGTGCATCTTGGGCTTCACGATGTAGACGGAGCCGGTGCGCGAATTCAGCTTGCGCTCGCGGTCCTGCAGCGCGGCCAGGCTGGTGACCACGGCGTCCAGGATGCCCTCGGGGATTTCGCCGCCGTCGCGGTCCAGGATGGCCGGGTTGGTCATCAAATGGCCCACGTTGCGCACGAACATGAGCGAACGGCCGTGCAGGGTCAGCGCCGAGCCGTCCGGGCGCGCGTATTGGCGGTCCGCGTTCAGTTTGCGGGTGAAGGTCTTGCCGCCCTTGGTGACCGCTTCAGTGAGGTCGCCCTTCATCAGGCCGAGCCAGTTGCGGTAGATCTGGACCTTGTCGGCCGCGTCCACGGCGGCGACGGAGTCTTCGCAGTCCATGATGGTGGTCAGTGCGGCTTCGACCACCACGTCCTTCACGCCGGCCGCATCGGTGCTGCCGATGGCGTGGGCGCGATCGACCTGGATCTCGAAATGCAGGCCGTTGTTCTTGAGCAGGATGGCCGAGGGCGCAGAAGCGGGGCCCTGGTAGCCGGCGAACTGCGAACCGAGCTTCAGGCCCGTGGCGCCGTTGGCCAGCGCGACGCGCAGCTCGCCGTTCTCGATGGTGTAGCCGCGGGCATCGGCGTGCGAGCCCTGGGCCAGCGGCGCGGCGGCGTCCAGGAAGGCGCGAGCGCGCGCGATGACGGCGGCGCCTCGCTGCGGGTTATAGCCCGCGCCCGTGTCGCCCGGCGTGGCGGGGATGGCGTCGGTGCCGTAGAGGGCGTCGTACAGGCTGCCCCAGCGCGCGTTGGCGGCGTTCAGCGCGTAGCGCGGGTTGGACATGGGCACGACCAGTTGCGGGCCGGCCTGTTGGGAGATCTCGGTGTCGACGTCGTTGGTGGTGGCGCGCACGGTGGCGGGCTGAGGCAGCAGGTAGCCGATGCCTTCGAGGAACCGGCGGTAGGCGGCCGGCTCCGCGATGGGGCCGGGGTTGGCGCGGTGCCAGGCGTCGAGCTCGGCCTGCAGGCGGTCGCGTTCGGCCAGCAACGCACGGTTCTTGGGGGCCAGGTCTTCCACCAGGGCCGCGAATCCTTGCCAGAAACCGTCGGCATCCAGGCCGGTGCCGGGCAGCGCTTCCTGTTCGATGAATTGGTTGAGATTGGCCGCCACTTGCAGGCCGTGGTGCTGGATGCGTTGAGTCATGCGGTTCTCTAGCGGTAAATGAGGCTGGCCGGCGCCGCGCGCCGGGCGGGTCTGTCGTGACATCATCGTTCGCGCCTGCCCTAATGTCCATATCAAAACCGGGTGGTCATACCAGTTTATTTTTACCGTACCGGGCAAAGCGTGGATTTTTATGTTTTTATATCAGCTACTTACCGAGGCTTGATCTGCTGGCTCCTGTCAGGGCTGAGCTTGGTCATACCACTGGTCCGGAGGGCGCATGTACGCGGAAACAGAAGAAAAACCCCGCCAGGTGGCGGATGAGGTCGCCGAGCGCATCGAGCGCCTGATCCTGGACGGCGTGCTCAAGGCCGGCCAGGCGTTGCCGTCCGAGCGGCGCCTGACCGAAAAACTGGGTGTGTCGCGCACGGCGCTGCGTGAAGGGCTGAAGCTCCTACGCGCGCGGGAGATTATCCATACCTCGCAGGGCAAGGGCTCGTTCGTGGCCCAGATCTCCAAGGTGGACGCCGGGCCGCTGATGCATTTGTTCAATTCGCAGCCGCGCACCCTTTACGACCTGCTGGAAGTGCGTTCCCTGCTGGAGGCCGAGTCGGCGCGGCTGGCTGCCATCCGCGGCACCGAGGCAGACTTCATTATGATCCGCCGCCGCTATGACGAAATGGTGGCGGCGCAAGGCTCGGCCACCGACACGACGACGCATGCGCACCTGGACCATGCCTTCCACCTGGCCATCTGCGAGGCCTCGCACAATCCGGTGCTGGTGCATACGCTGCAATCGTTGACGGACCTGCTGCTGGGGTCCGTGTTCGCCTGCGTGAACAACCTGTACCACCGCGAACCCGAAAAACGGCAGATCGACCGGCAGCACACGCGGTTGTTCAATGCCGTCACGGGGCGCCAGGCGGAGCTGGCGCGCAAGGCGGCGGCGGATCACGTGGACAGCGTGCGCCAGAGCCTGTCGGACATCGAACAGGAAGAGCAGCGGCTGGTGCGCGCCACGCTGCGCCTGGAAGGCTGGACGTAGGCGCGCGCCGGATCTGGCGGTTCAGCGGTCGGCCGTGGCCTTGGCCGCCAAGGCCAGCGGCTGGCCTGCGTAGACCCGGCCGTAGCGGTTGTGCACGAAGGTCTCCAGGTCGATCGCTTCCTGGCCCACGAACCCGCGTTGCGGCAGGATGCCCTGCGCCACCAGGTCGAGCGCGGCGCAGATGCCCGCCGCCGTGGATAGCTGGATCGCGCTGAGGCGATGGCCGTCGACATCTGCGCCGAAGATGCGGACCGGGTAGGACTCTTCCTCCAGCCGGCCATTGCGGCGGCCCGACGCTGACGCCTGGATCACGATCACATCCTGTTCGGTGGTGGGGATGGCCGCTTCGAAGATTTCCTTGAGCAGGTCGCGGCGGTCGCGCAGGCGCAGGTCATTGAGCAGCAGCTTCATGATGTCGCAGTGGCCGGGGTAGCGCACGGACTTGTAATCCACGTTGCGCGCGCGGCCGAGCAGGGTGGCGGGCAGCGTGCCCAATCCGCCCGATGTATTGAAGGCCTCGTATTCCACGCCGTCCAGCGCGAAGGTTTCGTAGCCTTCCAGGGCGGGAACGCTCGTAAGCTGCCCATCGACGATGGCCTCGCAGGGGTTGCAGTATTCGTTGATGAGCCCTTCCGTGCTCCACGTCAGGTTGTAGCGCAGGCTGTTGGAGGGATAGCGTGGCAGGGCGCCGACGCGCATGCGCAGGTCCAGCAGCGTATCGAAGCGGCGCGCCAGCGCATTGCCGACGATGCCGATGAAGCCGGGCGCCAGGCCGCATTGCGGCATCAGGACGCTGCGGGACGCTTGCGCCAGGGCTTGGATGGCGTGCGTGCTGGGCACGTCTTCGGTCAGGTCGAAATAGTGCACGCCGGCCTTGGCGCAAAGCCCGGCAACCGCGATGGCGCGATGGAAGGGCAGCGCGTTGACGACCGCGTAGCGGCCCTCGATGCAGCGCGCCAGAGATTCGTCGTCCGAAATCTGGCGGGTTTCGCAGCCGAGTTCGGCCGCGGCGTGGAGTCGGGCGGGGTCTTGGTCGGCAACCAGCACTGAGTAGGCGCCGCTGCGCTCCAGCATCAAGGCAATGGCGAAACCGATTTTTCCGGCGCCCAGAAGAAGAATGGGGCGGGGGGAGGCGTTGGACATGGCGCGGGCTCCTGCGGGGAAGGGGGAGGATGTGGCCTCATCCTATGCCCGGGCGCTGTCGATGTGTAGATACTAAATCGTCGTATCGGCCGTAGGTAACGTTGATTCGACTTAATTCAATGTCGAATCGTCAAAAAATAAAGCCCTCCGGCGAATGCCGGAGGGCTGGGGCGCTGGTCGTGGCCGGGGGGGAAGGCCACGGGGGGATCAGCTGCCCAGGGGCGGGTAGTCCAGGTTGCCGAAGGTGACCAGGCCTTCCGACTTGGCTTGCGCCAGTTCGGTCCGGACCTGGGCGCGCGTCAGCGAGGTGGCGCGTTCAGCCGAGGCGACGGGCGGATAGTCCAGGTTGCCGAAAGTCACTTCACCGGCGTTCTTGGCTTGGGCCAGTTCGGACTGCACTTGCTGCGAGGTCAGGCTCGACGTTTGGGCGATGGGGGCGGGGTAGCCTTCTTCGCCGAACGTGTATTGGCCGGATACCTTGGCTTGTTGCAGTTCGGCCTGGACCTGAGCGCGCGTGGGGCCTTGGTCGGCTTCGGCGGCTTGGGCGCCGGCGGCCAGAACGGACATAGACAGCATCAAAGCGGTAGCAAGGGTTTTCATGGCAGACCTCCGATGTCTTGGGCTTGGGATCCGAACCGCGGGCCTGATTGCCTGGGGGTTC
The DNA here is from genome assembly GCF_900496965.1 of Achromobacter agilis. Lineage (GTDB taxonomy): Bacteria > Pseudomonadota > Gammaproteobacteria > Burkholderiales > Burkholderiaceae_B > Achromobacter > Achromobacter agilis. The sequence continues at coordinate 317,647 of NZ_UFQB01000001.1, read as the reverse complement.
GCTTGCTGTGTCCCGATGAGATGCATTCTGTGCCCAAATAGCCCTGGGATAAACCCTTATTCCCTGAAAACATCTTTCCAAAATATAGCCTAATCTGTTTCGGTTTCACCAAATGGTTCCATGGGTGGCGATATTTCCATTTGATGACGCCATAGGCGACGGCCCCCCTGGGGGCGGGCGTCAGACGATGGAGGCGGGAGGGAAGGCTGCGCGCAGCCCCGGGGCCGGGGCTGGCAAGAGGGGGAGAGGTCAGCGGTTCAGTTCAGCCAGCGCGGCGTCGTATTCCGCCTTGGCTTCATCCAGCTTGCGCTGGGCCTTGTCGATCTTGTCTTGCTTGCCCTTGGCGCGCGCCTGCTTGAGTTCGCTTTCCCGTTCGGCCACTTTGCTCTGCTTTTCGCGCACGTCGGCCTCGCGCTGGGACTGCAGACGGCTGTCGGTGCAATTGGCCTTGGCTTCGGCCAGAGCCTTGCGCAAGCCGGCCTCGCGGCGCGTGTTGTTCTGCGCCTGGGCGGCGGCGATGTCGTTTTCGATGTGGCAGAACTTGGCGGCGCAGCCGCGCTGGGCCGAGCAGTCGCTGGCGGCCTGGGCCGGGATCGCGCCGAACGCGGCGCTGGCGGCGGCCGCGAGGACCAGGGACTTGAGCAATGAGGGCATGCGTGGTCTCCGTAATGCGTTGCGGAGGCTCCATCATGGCCCCTGGCGGCGCCGCAGGCAATGCGCGGCGTCAACGGGCGTTGGCGCCGCCCTCGTGCGGCGTCAGCGGATCAGCGTGCCGGCCAGCGCGGCGGCGACCAGCAGGGCGCCCAGCCAGAGGTTGGCGCGGAACAGCATGAAGTTGCGGTCCGGGCGCTGGATGTCGAAAACCTTCAGCTGCCATGCCAGATGCACCGCCACCGCGGCAATGCCGACCAGGTAGGCCCACGACAAGCCGATGGCGTAGCCGCCCCAGGCCCACAGTACGACGGTGCCCAGGTAGAAGCCGCCGATCCAGAGCTTGCCCTGGTCGCCGAAGCGCATGGCGGTGGAGTGCAGCCCCAGGCTGCGATCGTCCCGTACGTCCACGTAGGCATAGATGCTGTCGTAGCCGACCTGCCACAGCACGGCGCCCGCCCACATCGCGATGGCGGCCAGCGGCACATGGTTCTGGGTGTCCGACCAGGCCATCAGCATGCCCCAGTTGAAGCAGATGCCCAGCACGACCTGCGGCCAGTACGTGACGCGCTTGCACAACGGATAGATGAAGACGAACGGCAGCACCGCCACCGCCAGCCAGCGGCTCATCTCGTTCAGGAAGAACAGCAGCGAGCCGCAGACCAGCAATTGCCCGAGCAGGAACCACACGGCGTGCTTCATCGTGAGCTGGCCGCTGGTCAAGGGGCGGAACCGCGTGCGCTCGACGTGCTTGTCGAATTTGCGGTCGCACATGTCGTTCACGGTGCAACCGATGCCGCGCATGAGCAGCGCGCCCAGCGAAAACACGATCAGCCGCTGCAGGTCCGGCAGGCCGCCGGCGGCCTGGACCAGCGCGGCGATCGCCGGCAGCAAGGTCAGCCAGGTGCCGATGGGACGGTCCAGGCGGCAAAGCCGGGCATAGGGCCGCCACGATTTCGGCAGCCAGCGTTCGACCCAGTCGGTGAAGACGATGTCACTGAGGTCCACGGGAGATTGTTGGGGGGCGCTCACAGTCACGGCGAAACGGAGGTGGGAAAACCGACAGCATAAAACAACAACGGCCGGGCATTGCGCCCAGCCGCTCCGTATGCCGCGGTGCCCGTGCTTTGCCCGTGTCTGACACCCGTACGCGATGATCTACGGTTTGCCGCGATGCTTCCGGGTGTCTGACACTCGAGGAGCACTGGCGCAAGCCGTAGCATCTCCCATACGGGTGTCAGACACTTGCTGCATGAGGCCCCCGCGTCATTTGCGGCAAATGCCGCCAAGCGGGGCTGCACGGATCCGGCTCCGCAGGTCCGCAGCCAGCGCCCCTGGAGGGAGGCGCCGCAGGCGCTTCGGGGGGCTTAACCTTCCTCTTTTAGCAGTTTGCCGAGGATGGCGATGCCGGTGCGGATCTTGTCTTCCGGCACGGTGGCGAAGCTCAGGCGCAGCGTGTTGGACTTGCCGGCGCCGCAGTAGAACGGGGCGCCCGGCACGAATGCCACGTTCTGCGCGATGGCCTTTTCCAGGAGCTTGGTGCTGTCGATGTGCTCGGGCAGCGTCAGCCAGATGAACATGCCGCCTTCCGGCTTGGTCCAGGTGACGGTGGACGGGAATTCGCGGGTGATGGCTTCCAGCATGCAACTGCCTTGCGCACGGTAGATTTCGCGTACGTTCGGCAGGTGTTCCTTCAGGAAGCCGCCCTTGACGATCTCGTACACGGCCATCTGCGTCAGCGTGGGCGTGTGCAGGTCGGTGGCCTGCTTGGCTTGCACCAGCTTGTTGATCAGCGGGCGCGCGGCGGCGATGTAGCCCAGGCGCAGGCCCGGGGCCAGCACCTTCGAGAACGTGCCCAGGCGGACGACGTTGGCGCCGTGCTCGGTGGCCAGCGCGATCAGGCCCGGCTGCGGTTCGCCCGCGTAGCGCAGTTCGCCGTAGGGATCGTCTTCGACGATGGTCAGGTTCAGTTCCGCGGCGCGCTTGACCAGCGCGATGCGGCGCTCCAGGTTGAGCGTGCGCCCGGTGGGGTTCTGGAAGTTGGGCAGCGCATACAGGAAGCGCGCGCCGTCGGCCAGTTCAGGGGTGATGGCTTCCGGGATCAGGCCGCCTTCGTCGGTGGGCACCGGCGTGAACTTCGGCTGGTACAGGCTGAACGATTGCAGGGCGCCCAGGTAGCTGGGGTCCTCGACGAGCACCTTGCTGTCCTTGTCGATCAGCACCTTGCCCAGCAGGTCGAGCGCCTGCTGCGAGCCCGACACGATCAGGATCTGGTCGGCGGTGACGTTCGCGCCGGCGCTGTTCAGATCGTCGGCAACCCATTGGCGCAACGGCGCGTAGCCTTCGGTCGGGCCGTATTGCAGCGCGGCGCGGCCGTTGGTGGCCAATACCTTGTCGAATGCCTCTCGCACCACTTCTACCGGGAAGCCGCCGGGCGCCGGCAGGCCGCCTGCGAACGAAATGACTTCGGGACGCTCGGTTACCTTGAGGATCTCGCGGATGGCGGAGCTGGTGAGTTGCTGGGCGCGTTCCGAGAAGGAAAACGCAGGTTCGAGAGGCTTGTCCATGGAGTGCTTCTTGATCAAGAAGGGTAGGAAGAGACGGGCGTTTTTTTCCCTTCGGGAGGCCCGGTTGAAAAAATTGGCGAAAAGTATTGTCCCACACGGCGGCGGCCCGGCCCCCATAATGGGCGGAACCTCTAAAATCACCTGCACCGATAATCGCCTGTACAGTTACATTTCCGCCATGTTCGAAGCCGCCCCGATCTCCGCCGATTCCAAGACCGCCCTGTATGCCGAGCTGGCCGTCCAGGCCCGCGCTTTGCTGGAAGGCGAGCGCGACCGCATCGCCAACGCCGCCAACCTGAGCGCGCTGGCCTACCAGGCCCTGCCTGGCTTGAACTGGGCGGGTTTCTATTTCTTCGACGGCACCGAACTGGTCCTGGGGCCTTTCCAGGGTAAGCCGGCCTGCGTGCGCATTGCGCTGAACCGCGGCGTGTGCGGCGCCGCCGCCAGCCAGCGCCAGACGCAGCTGGTGCCCGATGTGCATGCCTTCCCGGGCCATATCGCTTGCGACGCGGCTTCGCGTTCCGAGATCGTGGTGCCCCTGGTGCTGGAAGGCAAGCTGATCGGCGTCTGGGACGTGGACAGCCCGGTGCCGGACCGCTTCGACGAAGACGACCGCAAGGGCATGGAAGCCCTGTGCGCGGTGTTTTTGGCCAGCCTGGAATGATGGCGTTTTGAAGGGAGCGGACGCTTCCGTGTCTGACACCCGTACGAGATGCCCTTCATCTTGTCCCGGCGTCTCCCGGGTGTCTGACACTCACGCAACTGGTGTCAGACACCCGGCAAGACCTGCCGCAAGCCGTGGCGGTATCTCGTACGGGTGTCAGACACCTGCTTTCGGACGCCTATCTTGCGCAAGCCAACGTTGACACCGCTCCACGCTCCCGGTAGATTTCCGCTTCTTGCGCCACCCGCAATTTCCAATTCCATGATTCGTCAGGCCAACCAATCCGCTTTCCTGTTCCGCGCCCTGGGCGTGGTGCTGGCTTGCGCTGGCCTGAAATCCAAAAAACAGCCGCTCATCTGACCGGAGCATGCTGTTCCGTCAGATGGGCGACGGAACAGCGGCCTCCTGGCGGCGCTTGGCGCCGTCCGCGCATCCCTCTGATATCCCGAGCACTTCTGTACGGTCCAACCACGGTCCGCTTACACCGAAGGAGTGTTCACATGCAATCTCATCAATCTCCGATCCAGGGCGTCTGGGTGCCTCTCGTCACGCCGTTTTCCGGCGGCGCCGTGGATGGCGGGGCCTTGCGCCGCCTGGTGCGCCACTATGCCACCGCGGGTGTGGACGGGCTGGTCGTGTGCGGCAGCACCGGCGAGGCCGCGTCCCTGGACGATGCCGAACAACTGGCCGTGCTTGACGCCGTGCTGACGGAGGCGGGCTCGCTGCCCGTCATCATGGGCCTGGCCGGCAACCATCAGGGACACGTGCTGCAGCGCCTGGCGGCATTCGGCACGCGCCCGCTGGCGGGAATCCTGGCTCCCGCGCCGTACTACGTGCGCCCCGGGCAGGAAGGCGCAGCCGCCTATTTCCGCTGCCTGGCCGATGCTTCGCGCTCCCCCCTGGTTCTTTACGACATTCCCTACCGGACCGGCGCCACGCTGGATACCGCGACCCTGCTCGTGCTGGCGGCGCATCCGAACATCGCCGCGATCAAGGACTGCGGCGGCGCGCTGGAGAAGACCATCGCGCTGATCGCCGACGGCAATATGAATGTGCTGGCGGGCGAGGACCTGCAATCCCTGTCCGTGATCTGCATGGGCGGCGCCGGCATGATCGCGGCGGCGGCGCATATCCGCCCCGACCTGTTCGTGGCCATGTACCGGGCGTTGCGGGCGCAGCAGCTGGACCGGGCCAGGCAGCTCTTCCATGCGCTGGTTCCGGTGATCCAGCTGACGTTCGCCGAACCCAATCCCGGCCCCGTGAAGGCGCAGCTTGGGCGCCAGGGCCTGCTGAGCGCGGAGCTGCGGCAACCGATGCCACGCGCCAGCGAGGCGCTGGCCGCCCGCATGGACGCGGCGGTGAGCGGCCTGAACCGTCTCTATCCCTGCCGGTAGCCGGGGCGCTCGTGAGCAGCCCGCCAGCTTTGTGGTGTTCTGATTCATTTTGTAATGAATGACTCACCCGGAAGCTGACGGATTGCTTATGATGCGGCCATTCTTCGGGTGAAACAAAACGTTCATGGCCCAAGCTTTTGAAGCCTTGTCCGCTTGGCAGGTCATGCTGGCGGGCCTGTTGTTTTTCGGTGGCATTTACCTGGTCTTCGGCGCGGCCACCTGGCTGCTGACGCACACGCTCCTGCCCGCGATGGGCATCGGCCGCAAGCTGGATCCCCGTCCGCTCGCGCCCGGCCAGCTGCGGCGCGAGTTCGTCCAGTCCGGCCTGTCCATCCTGCTGTTCGGCACGGGCATGATCTTCCCGTGGGGCCTGCTGCAGCTGGGGTGGGCGCGGCTGGACCCGGATGCCGGCTGGCAGCAGATCCTGCTCGAGATCCTGGTGCTGGTGGCCTGGAACGATGTGCATTTCTGGATCAACCACCGCTTGCTGCACACCAAGCCGCTGCGCCGTTTCCATCTGCCGCACCACCGCTCGGTCGTGACCACGCCGTTTTCCACGTACAGCTTCCATCCCATCGAAGCCATCATGCTGGGCAATGTGATCCTGCTGCCCATGGTGCTGCATGACTTCAGCTTCTGGTCGCTGGCCTCGGTGCCGCTGTTCAGCCTGTTCTTCAATTGCATCGGACACGCCAACTACGACTTTTTCCCCCGCGTTTCCTACGCGCACTGGTTCGCCGCCAGCCGCCGCCATCACCTGCACCATGCCTGCTACAACGGCAACTATGGCTTCCAGTTCACCTTCATGGACCGCCTGTTCCGCACCCGCCTCAAGGCCGAGGCGGCTGCGGTCCAGCTGGATGCCTTCCGGCAGCGAGAGTCGCTTGGCGGGCGGGCCTGAGGCGCCGCGCCGGCTGCCGTCGCTGCGCAACCGGCGCGACTGGCAGAGCCTTGCCTATCTGGCTGCCCTGCCTGCGCTGGCGGCCTGGCAGTGGGTGCATGGATTCTGGTGGCCGCTTTACGGGCTGATGCTGTTCCTGACCCTGGGCATCGGCGTCATCCACCACAACCACACGCACATCCGGATGTGGCGGGGCCGCTGGGCCAATCGCGCCACCGACTTCTGGATCACTCTGCTGCAGGGGCATCCCACGTTCGTTTTCTATCCGGCCCACGTGGCGAATCACCACCGTTACCGCCACGGCGAGCGCGACGCGGCGCGCACGTACCGTTTCGGGGGCGACACGAATCATCTGTGGGGCTATCTCATCCACCCGCTGCAGGCCGTCTGGGTGCTGTATCCCCTGTTTTTCGCGTGGCTGGGCCGCCTGCGCCGCCACTGGCCGGGCGCGTGGCGCTATTGCATGGCGCAGTATGGCGCGTGGCTGGGCCTGTGGGGCGGCCTGCTGGCCGTGAATCCCGCCAAGGCGCTGGTGTTCGTCATCATCCCGCAGCTACACGGCCTGCATTGGCTGCTGGCCACGAATTACCTGCAGCATGCGCACGCCGACGGCGGCCCGCGGCCGGCGGCCGGCCTGAACTACGCGCGCAACTTCGAAGGCCTGGTCAATCCGCTGCTGTTCAATATTGGCCTGCACACCGCGCATCACGAGCATTCGCGCGCGCACTGGGCCGAGCTGGCCCGCCTGCATCGCGAGCGCTACCGCGACCGCGTGAACCCGACTTTGAACGAACGCGGGCTGACACCCTATATGTTCCGCGTTTTCGTGCTGGGCACGTTCGTGCCGCGTTTCCGCAGCCGTTCGTGCATGGCGCCCGAGCATGTCCGCTAGCGCCGCCATCCCATTTTTCCACTAGAGACCCGCCATGCCTATTGCGTTTCATCGTGTCTACCTGGAGAGCGCCGGCTATTTCATGCCGGGCGAACCCGTATCCAACGAGGCCATGGACAGCTACATCGCGCCGCTGAACCGCATGTCCGGCCGGATCAAGAGCCGCATCCTGGCCGAGAACGGCATCAAGCAGCGTTACTACGCGATCGACGCCGAGGGCGCCACGGCCTTCTCCAACGCACAGCTGGCGGCCAATGCCATCCGCGATTGCCTGCGGCGCAACGATGGCGATCTGTCGGCCGTGTCGCTGCTGGCCAGCGGCTCCTCGGGCGGGGATGCGCTGATGCCGGGCTTCTCGAACATGATCCAGGGCGAGCTGGCGGCGCAGCCCATGGAGACCTTGTCGGTGCACGGCATCTGCGCGGCCGGCGTGTCGGCCATCCAGGTGGCCGCGCAGGGCGTGGAAATGGGCGGGCACGCCAGTGCGCTGGCGGTGGCCAGCGAACTGCCGTCGCGGCTGTTCAAGCGCTCGCGCTTCGCCGCGCGCGGCTACGACGCCGATTTCGACGCGCACTTCCTGCGCTGGATGCTGTCGGACGGCGCGGGGGCGGTCTTGCTCGGCAATACCGGGCGGCCGTTGCCCGGCGCGTCGCAAGGCGTGCGCCTGCGGCTGAAATGGGTGCATCAGCGCTCCTTCTCCGGCGACTATCCCGTGTGCATGCAGCTGGGGCTGTCGGCCGACCGCAAGAGGGGGCACCTGGACTACCCCTCGTGGAACGAGGCTGAGGCCGACGGTGCGCTCTCCTTGCGTCAGGACATCCGCCTGCTGCCGCACCTGTTCGATATCGGCATCCATGAATACGCCAAGCTGGTGCGCGACGGCTGGCTGGACCCGGACCAGGTGGACCACTTCCTGTGCCATTACTCGTCCGAGAAATTCATTCCCGTGGTCGAGGACCTGATGGAGAAAGCGGGCCTGGTGATCCCCCGGGAGCGCTGGTTCAGCAACCTGGCGTGGCGCGGCAACACGGGGGCAGCCTCCATCCTGATCATGCTGGCCGAGTTCCTGGAAACGCGCGAGGTGAAGCCCGGCGAGCAGATTTTCTGCTACATCCCCGAGTCCGGGCGCTTCATGGCGGCCTATATGCTGCTGGAGGCCGAGGCCGTGCACGATCGGCCGGCGGCGGCCGCGGCGCCCGCGGCAACGGCGCCTCGCGAGGATGCGCGTAGCGGCGACGCCGACGCGATCGCGCCGCCGCACGATCCGGAGATGGCGCCGCAGGGCCTGGGCCAACTGTTGACCGAACTGGCGGCGATCTGGCACGACTACCGCTCGCGGGTCTGGCGCACGCCCGTGGTGCGGCGCCTGCGCAACCGCCAGTTCCAGACGGCCGACTATCTCAATTGGATGGAGAACTGGATTCCGCAGGTGCGCGAGGGCAGCAAGTGGATGCGCGAAGGGGCGGCGTCGCTGTCCGGGCAATACGCGCCGCTGGCCGCGCTGATCGACACGCATGCGGGCGAAGAGCAGAATGATTTCGAGATCCTGTTCCGCGACTACCGCAAGGCGGGCGGCGCGGTGGACGACATCAACGCCTTGCGCCGCAACCCGGGCGGCGAGGCGCTCAACGCCTATCTGCACGGCCTGGCCGCCACGCGCGATCCGATCGGGCTGCTGGGCGCCATCTACATCATCGAAGGCACCGGCCAGCGCATCGTGCCGGCGCTGCTGCCGCTGCTCAAGGCCAGCCTGGCGTTGCCGCCCGATGCCTTCCGCTTCCTCGAATACCACGGCCACAACGACGAACACCACCTGGCGCGCTGGCTGTCGGCGGTGGAGCTGGCGCTGGACTGCGACGAGGACGGCCGGGCCGAGCAGCGCATCGTCGATACCGCGCGCCGCACCGCCGCGCTGTACCTGATGCAGTTTCATCACGTCATGGAGGATGACCGGGCATGAACCAGGAACCGGAATTCCTTGCCAAGGGGCACGATCCCGCCGATCCCAGCCCCTGGCTGGCGCTATACCTGGACCGCAGCACGCCCTTGCCGGACAAGGTGAAGAAAGCATGGCTGACCGATTCCAGCTGCGCCTCGCGCCAATACCTGCTGCCGTTCCTGCGGCCGCTGGCGCGCGCGTTCATCATCCTGATCCAGATCGTCAAAACGTTCCTGCCGCGCCGCTGGTCGCATTCCAGGCTGCTGCACCGCATCCTTGCCTGGGGGCTCAAGCGTTTCGTTTCGCCGGAGGCCAACTGGCTGATCCTGCGGCACTTCCATCTGGGCGCGCAGATTCTGTCGTTCATCGCGGCCAATTCGCCCGTTGCCATCACGACCACGCCGCTCGAGCCGCGCAACATCGACGACCTGAAGGACGAGCTCTTCGTCAAGCACGACCTGAACCTGTTCAACTTCGTCATCCGCCTGAACCAGGCGCTGCGCGACGCCGGCATCGACATGCACGCGCCCGAGCGCGTCGATTTCTCGATGATCCGCGACCCGGACCTGCTGCTGGAAGACATGCCCCGGGGCAAGCTGAACTTCCTGGACCTGCAAAGCGCGATCGAGCTGTTCACGCCGCTGTATCAGCTGATGTTGACCGACAACGACTTCTGGCGCGCGGCCAATTCCCTGCAGCTCGACGAGACCATCGGCATCTATGCGGCCAAGCTGCTCGGCGCGCCGCAGCACCTGATCCTGGTGAACAACAACCATCCGCTTGTGCCCATGTCCACGTTGCGCGCGGGCTATCGCCTGGTGCTGCACGGGCTGTCGACCGAGATGCTGCATAGCCTGCTGATGGAGATGAAGGCGGCGCAGCAAGGCGGGGAGCCGCCGGCGCCGATTGCGTAGCGGCGCGGCGCATTCGCGGGCTTTGCCGCGCGGATTGGCCGCGGCGGTAGGCAGGCGATGCGCGCGGAGCCCGGTCGCGCGCACGAACGCTGCGGTATATTGCAGCGCTCGTGCGGCTCGATTCCGATCAGCGGCCGTGCCTGAATCCCCTCCTGGAAGTTCTGCCCATGCCTTCGTCCATCGAGATCATCGCCACCCTCCTGTTCGCCGTGGCGGTTCTTCATACCTTCTCGGTCCCCGTCTTCGCGCGCCTGGCGCATCGTGGCGGGCCGCATGCGGGTTTCTGGCATCTGTTCTCCGAGGTCGAGGCCGTCTTCGGCGTCTGGGCGTTCGTGCTGATCGTGGCCATGGCGGCGCTGACGGGGCCGTCGCACGCCATCGAGTACATGGACACGCGCAACTTCACCGAGCCGCTCTTCGTCTTTGTCATCATGGTGGTGGCGGCCAGCCGGCCTATCCTGGAACTGGTGGGGCTGCTGGTGCGCCTGGTGGCCCGCGCGCTGCCGCTGCCGCGCGAACTGGCCACGTTCTTCGTCGTGATGTCGCTGGTTCCGCTGGGCGGTTCGTTCATTACCGAGCCGGCCGCCATGACCCTGGCCGCCATTCTTCTGCGCGACGCGTATTTCCGCACGAGCGGACGCGCGGGCTTCAAATACCTGACGCTGGGCGTGCTGTTCGTCAACGTTTCCATCGGCGGCGTGCTGACTTCCTATGCGGCGCCGCCCGTGCTGATGGTGGCGTCCACCTTCGGTTGGGATTCCGCCTTCATGGCGCAGCATTTTGGCTGGCGCGCGGCCGTGGCGGTCTGCCTGAACGCCGGCCTGTTGACGCTTGCCTGCCGCAAGGCGCTGATGGAGCGTTCGGTGGGCACGGGCGGCGGCGTGGACGCGCCGGAAGGCGCGGATTCGCGTCCCCCGGTGCCTGCGGTGGTCATGCTTGTGCACCTGGGCTTCCTGGTCGCCGTGGTGCTCAGCGCGCACCATCCGGCCATCTTCCTGGGCCTGCTGATGATGTTCATCGGTTTTTCGGAGGCCTATAAGCGCCACCAGAGCCGCCTGATGATCAAAGAGGGGTTGATGGTGGGCTTTTTCCTGGCCGGGCTGGTGGTGCTGGGCGGCCTGCAGAAATGGTGGCTGCAGGACCTGCTGGGCGGACTCGAGCCTTTCGTCCTGTTCTGGGGCGCCACCGCGCTCACGGCCATTACCGACAACGCCGCGCTGACCTATCTGGGATCGCTGGTGGAAGGCACCAACGAGGCCTGGCGCTACATGCTGGTGGCCGGGGCAGTGACGGGAGGCGGGCTGACCGTCATCGCCAACGCGCCCAATCCGGCGGGCTTCGCGATCCTCAAGAATCACTTCCCGGACGGCAGCATTTCGTCCGGGCGGCTGTTCGTGTCGGCCCTGGCGCCGACCCTGGTGGCGGCCGTCATGTTCCTGCTCCCCGTATAGGACGGCGACGCCCCTGGGGAGGCCCGCCAGGCGGGCTGCCGGGGGCGGACACCGAGGGTTCATGAAAAACCGCTAAAATTCAAGACTTTCCCCGTATTTTTTCCGGCCTCGCCCGCCCGCCGGCTTCGGCCCGGATCTGGTTCCCGACCCGATCCGACCCCGGATATTTCGTCCGGCGCCTGCGGCTTTTGATATGCCGGGCCCGCGCCTGGGAGCCCTCGATGCCCATCTACGCTTACAAATGCAGCGCCTGCGGCCATGCCAAAGACGTCTTGCAGAAGATTTCCGATGCGCCGCTTTCGGTTTGCCCCGAATGCGGCCAGAGCACGTTTTCCAAGCAGGTGACCGCGGCTGGATTCCAGCTCAAGGGCTCCGGCTGGTATGTCACGGACTTCCGTGGCAACGGCGGCGCCAGCACGTCGGCGCCAGCCAGCACGTCGGCGTCGGCCGAAAGCGCCGCGCCTGCCGCCGCCCCGGCCGCTCCTGCGGCGCCCGCCGCCGGCAGCGCCGCTTCCTAGAGCGCGTCCGATGCGTATGCGCGTCATCAAGAAGTACTTCATCACCGGCCTGCTGATCTGGGTTCCCCTGGTCATCACGGTGTGGGTACTGGGCCTGCTGGTCGCCACCCTGGAAGGGTTCGTGCCCGGCTTTCTGTCGTCCGAATCGCTGTTCGGCATCGACATCCCCGGTTTCCGCTTCGTCCTGGTCGTGGTGGTCGTGCTTCTGACGGGCATATTCGCCGCCAACCTGATCGGCCGCACCATGGTGGACCAGTGGGAAAGCCTGCTGGGACGCATTCCCCTGGTGCGGTCCATCTACAACTCGGTCAAGCAGGTCAGCGATACCGTGCTCGCCCCGAACGGGCAGGCTTTCCGCCGCGCGGTGCTGGTGCAGTATCCGCGCGCCGGCAGCTGGACCATCGCGTTCGTCACCGGCACGCCCAGCGGCGAAGTGGCCGACCGGCTGGCCGGCGACCACATCAGCGTGTACGTGCCGACGACGCCGAACCCCACGTCGGGATTTTTCCTGATGCTGCCGCGCGCCGACGCCATCGACCTGCAGATGAGCGTGGACGCGGCCTTGAAGTACATCGTTTCCATGGGTGTCGTCGCCCCGGCCCAGGCTTCGGTGCCTGCGGGCCGGCCGGTTCCGCCCGTCCCGGCGCCCGGCGAGCAAGACTCGCCTCGCGCCGATTCGTAACCCTTACGCTACAACCAAGCACATAAACGGAGTCATCCCGCATGCGTACCTGCTACACCGGCCAGGTTTGCCGTGACCATCTCGGCCAGACTGTCACCCTGTACGGCTGGGTGAACCGCCGCCGCGACCACGGCGGGGTCATCTTCATCGACTTGCGCGACCGCGCGGGCCTGGCCCAGATCGTGTTCGATCCGGACAACGCCGCCTTCGCCACCGCCGAGCGTCTGCGCAACGAATTCTGCATCCGCGTCACCGGCCTGGTGCGCGAGCGCCCGGCGGGCACCGCCAACGCCGAGCTGGCCTCGGGCGAGATCGAAGTGCTCTGCAAGGAAGTCGAAATCCTGAACGCGTCGGTCACGCCGCCGTTCCAGCTGGACGACGACAACCTGTCGGAAACCACCCGCCTGACGCACCGCGTGCTGGACCTGCGCCGCCCGCAGATGCAGCGCAACCTGATGCTGCGCTATCGCGTGTCCATCGAGGTGCGCAAGTTCCTGGACCAGCTGGGCTTCATCGACATCGAAACGCCGATGCTGACCAAGAGCACGCCGGAAGGCGCGCGCGACTACCTGGTGCCCTCGCGCGTGAACGCGGGCCACTTCTTCGCGCTGCCGCAATCGCCGCAGCTGTTCAAGCAGATGCTGATGGTGTCGGGCTTCGACCGCTACTACCAGATCACCAAGTGCTTCCGCGACGAAGACCTGCGTGCCGATCGCCAGCCCGAATTTACCCAGATCGACTGCGAAACCTCGTTCCTGAACGAAGTCGAGATCCGTGAAATCTTCGAAAGCATGATCCGCCACGTGTTCAAGGTGGTCCAGGACGTCGAGCTGCCTTCGCCGTTCCCGATCATGCCCTGGACCGAAGCCATGCGCCGCTATGGCTCCGACAAGCCGGACCTGCGCGTGAACCTGGAATTCACCGACATGACCGACGTCATGCGCGACGTGGACTTCAAGGTGTTCGCTGCCGCCGCCACGGCGCCGGGCAGCCGCGTGGTCGCCCTGCGCGTGCCGGGTGGCGCCGAGATGTCGCGCAGCGAGATCGACGGCTACACCCAGTTCGTCGGCATCTACGGCGCCAAGGGCCTGGCCTACATCAAGGTCAACGACGTGGCCAAGGGCCGCGACGGTATGCAATCGCCCATCGTCAAGAACCTGCACGACGCTGCCCTGGCCGAGCTGGTCAAGCGCACCGGCGCGCAGGACGGCGACATCATCTTCTTCGGCGCCGACCGCGAGAAGATCGTCAACGACGCCATCGGCGCGCTGCGCGTGAAGATCGGCCACAGCGAATTCGGCAAGAAGACCGGCCTATCGACGGCCGGCTGGAAGCCGCTGTGGGTGGTCGACTTCCCGATGTTCGAATACGACGAGGAAGATGGCCGCTACACCGCTGCCCACCACCCGTTCACCAGCCCGAAGGACGGCCACGAGGACTTCCTGGAATCCGATCCCAGCAAGGCCTTCGCGAAGGCCTACGATATGGTGCTCAACGGTTGGGAAATCGGCGGCGGCTCGGTCCGTATCCACCGCGAGGAAGTGCAGAGCAAGGTGTTCCGCGCGCTGAAGATCGGCGCCGAGGAAGCCCGCGAGAAGTTCGGCTTCCTGCTGGACGCCCTGCAGTACGGCGCGCCTCCGCATGGCGGCATTGCCTTCGGCCTGGACCGCATCGTGACGATGATGACCGGCGCCGAATCGATCCGCGACGTGATCGCCTTCCCGAAGACCCAGCGCGCCCAGTGCCTGCTGACGCAAGCGCCCTCGGAAGTCGACGAGAAGCAGTTGCGCGAACTGCACATCCGGTTGCGCAACGTCGAAGCGAAGTAGACCCCCCCCGAAGCGCCTGAGGCGCTTCCCCCCCAGGGGGGCGCCGCTACGGACCGGCGGAGCCCGGATCCGTGCGGCCTGGCTTGGGGCGTTGCTTGCTTGCGGCGTGGGGTGCTCGAATGGACGATGGGGTCCGTTGCTCTTCGGAACGGTCTTCTGAATTGGAGTAATCTGGCAAACGCCGTCTGCTTCTTGGCGGCGCTGGCCGGGTTTCTTTTTGCTGCGGCCGGCGGTTCCCCAGTTTTGAAAGGCGCCATCTCTTCCATGTCGCTCATCCGTGTCGTCAGCTATAACATTCACAAGGGCCGCTCGGCATTGGGGCGGCGCGACTCGCTGAATGAATTGCGCCTGGGCCTGTACGGCCTGCGCCCCGACCTGGTCTTCCTGCAGGAAGTCCAGGGCCGCAACGAGCAGAAATCCCTGCTCGACGCCCAGCACGAATCCCTGGCGGCCGCCTTGCGGCTGGATGTGGCCTATGGCCGCAACGCCATCCGCAACGAAACGGACCACGGGAATGCGCTGTTGTCGCGCTTTCCCATTCTCGATCACGAAAACCAGGATATTTCCGATCACCGGCTCGAGCAGCGCGGTCTGCTGCATGCGCGGATCGAACTCGACGGACGCGCGGTGCATTGCTTCGTCGTCCACCTGGGCCTGTTCGCCGGCAGCCGCGGCCGCCAGATCCTGGCGCTGACCGAACGCATCCGCCGTATGGTGCCGGACGGCGAGCCCATACTGATCGCGGGCGATTTCAATGACTGGGGCGACCGCCTGGCGCCCCTGTTCGTGCAACAACTGGGCCTGTATGAAGTGTTCTCCCATGCGCCGCGCAGCCATGGCGGCGAACTGCCGCGCCTGCGCGATTCCGTCAGGCGGCTGAGCAACGCGCTGCGCGGGCTGCCCAACGGCGGTATTTCGGTCATGGAGCGCACCAACCAGCTGGGCATGGACGGCAGCTCGCGCCTGCTACTGCCGCCGCCGCGCACCTTTCCCGCCGTGTTCCCGTGGTTCCGCCTGGACCGCATCTACCAGCGCGGCTTCGCCGTGCGCAGCGCACGTGTGCTGCGCGGCCGGGAATGGGCGCGGCTGTCCGATCACTCTCCTTTGCTGGCCGAGCTGGAACTGCCGTGAGGGCCGAGCAGGTCAAGCTGGACTGGACGCAGGGCAACGACATCCGGTTGCTGCAGAACGGTTCCGACTTCTTTCCTGCGTTGTGCGCCGCAATCGAATCGGCCCAGGTCAGCGTGCACCTGGAGACCTACATCTTCATGCCGGACCGCACCGGCTCACGGGTGCTGGACTGCCTGGAGGCGGCTGCCCGGCGCGGGGTCAAAGTCCGCGTCGTGCTGGACGGCTTCGGCAGCGCCGAGACCGTCGATCTGCTGCGCACGCGGCTGACCAACGCCGGCGCGCAGTGCCGGATCTTCCGCCCGGAGCCGCGCTGGTTCGCCCGCTACATTCCGTCGCGCAGCCGCCTGCGGCGGCTGCACCGCAAGGTCACCGTCGTCGACGGGCAGACTGCCTTCATCGGCGGCATCAATGTCATCGACGATTACGATGACCAGGACCCGACGGACGGCATCACAGGGCCCCGCTACGATTTCGCCGTGCAGGTGCAAGGGCCGCTCGTCACCGCGGCCGCCTATGCCCAGGAGCTGCTGTGGGTCCGCCTGAACTGGGCGCGGCTGCGGCGCCACCCCCGGGACTGGAACCGCATGCGGCTGCTCAAACCGCGTCATGCGTCCGTCGCGCCCTGCGGCCAGTTGCGCGCCGCGCTGGTGTTGCGCGATAACCTGCGGTTCCGCCAGACATTCGAACGCGCCTATCTGTACGGCATTTCGCAGGCGCGCCGCGACATCCTGATCGCCAATGCGTATTTCTTCCCGGGCCGCCAGTTCCGCCGGGCCTTGGCGAAGGCCGCCGCGCGCGGCGTGCGCGTGCGCCTGCTGTTGCAGGGCAAGGTGGAATACCGCATGCAATACCATGCCACGCGCTCGCTGTACGACCAGCTGTTGCGCGACGGCATCGAGATCTACGAATACATGCCCAGCTACCTGCACGCGAAGGTGGCGGTCATCGATAACGTTGCGACAGTGGGGTCGTCCAATCTGGATCCGTTCAGCCTGCTGCTGGCGCGCGAGGCCAACGTCGTCGTGGACGATCAGCCGTTTTCCTGGGATCTGCAGGAGCGGCTGGAGGCGGCCATCCGCGAAGGCGGACGCTTCATCCGGCCGCTGGAGTACCAGCGCCGCGGATGGCTGCGGCGCTGGGTCGATGCCGTGTCCTACACGTTGCTGCGCATCGGCGTGGCGCTGACCGGCACGTCGGACAAGTACTGAGGACGAGGGCGGTTCAGGCGCGCCGCTTGAGCAGGCCCAGCGCCAGCGCCGTGCCGACCAGGATGATCGCGGCGCCCGCCGCGATCGACGGCGTGATGCTTTCGTCCAGGAACCACGCGCCCCACACCACGCCGAAAATCGGCACCAGGAACGTCACGCTGACGGCTCCGGTGGGGCCGACATTCGCGATCAGGCGGAAGAAGATGATGTAGGCCGCGCCCGTGCAGACTACGGCCAGCAGGATGGTGGAAATCCAGGCTTGCGCGGAAGCCGGCGTTTCGGGCCAGAAGGCGATCGCCAGCGGCAGCAGCACGAGCGAGGCGCCGATCATGCTGCCGGTTGCATTGGCCAGCGCATCCACGCCGGTCAGGAAGCGCTTGGTCCAGTTGGCGGCGATACCGTAGAACACCGGCGCCGATATGGCGGCCAGGACGGCGGGCCCCGTGCCGCCGTCGCTGAAGTTCAGCTTGTCCCATACGAGTACGACGATTCCGACCACGCCGATCATCAGGCCGAGCGAGCGTGTCCAGGCCAGCCTGTCCTTGAGCCATAGCCAGCCGATGACGGCGCCCCATACCGGGGTGATGGCATTGGCGACCGACAGGAACCCGGCGCCCAGCGATTGCGCGGCGTAGGCATACAGCAGGAACGGCACGGCGGCGTTCAGCGTGCCTACCATCAGCAGCGCCTTCCAGTGTTTCGCGATCAGCGGCAGCTTGCCGCGCCACAAGGCGGCGGGCAGCAGGAACAGCGCGGCCAGGCCCACGCGCAGCTCGATCAGCGCCACCGGGCCGAAGTCCGCGACGGCGACGCGCATGAAGAGAAAAGAGCCGCCCCAGACGGCGGCCAGGAGCAGCAGATCCAGCAGGTTGCGTTGACGCATGTTGAGTCCCGGGTGTGCCTTATTTCCGGTTTGTGACCAGGTTCTTCATCTTGACCCGGTGCGCCAGCAGGGCGCCGGCCAGCGACAGGACAATACACAGGATCAGCCCGGCGCGCACTCCGTTTAGTACCGTGCTGTGCGAAATGATGATGCCGACCACCGCCGTGCCCAGCGCGCTGCCGATGGCGCGCGTGGTCTGGACCAGCGCCGAAGCCACGCCCACGTCGCGCCGCTCGCTGAGCATCTGCATGAAAAGGGTCAGGTTGGGCAGCAGGAAGCCCAGCGCACAGCCGTTGACAAAGAACGCCGACAGGATCCACCAGGCGGAGGTGCCGGGGGAGATCAGCAGCACCATCAGCGACCCGGCCGCCAGCAGGCCGCCGCCGAAGACCATCAGGCGCTGCGGCTCGGACTGTTTGGGGAAGAGGCGGCCGTTGATAATGCTGCCGACGGATATCGCCGCGACCAGCGGCGTCAGCAGCAAGCCGGCCTCGCTGGGTGTGTAGTTCAAGGCCTGCTGCAGCAGCAGGGGGCTGTAGAAGATCTGCACGAACATCACCGCGCCCACCATCATCGCCGCCACGTTCAGCAGGCGCGATTCGGGCGCGGCCAGCACGCGCAGCGGAAAGATGGGGGAGCGCACGCGGCGTTCTATGGGTATCAAGGCGGCGATGGCCGCCACGCCCGTCAAGGCCAGCGCCGCGCCCAGCAACGGGTGGGCGTGGTCGCCGCTGGCAAATGCCAGTTCCAGCGCGGCCAGCGGCGCGCCCACGGCGACGACGAGCAGAATCGCGCCCAGCCAGTCGATTTTGCGGCTGCCGTTGTGCACGGGTCGTATGCGAGGGAAGTAGCGGGCCAGCAGGAAGAAGGCGCCCGCGGCGGCGATCGGCGCAATAAAGAACGCCGCGCGCCACCCCAGCGCCTGCGTGGCGGCCCCGCCCAAAACCGGGCCGATGCCGCTGGCCATGGCGAAGGCGGCCGAAACCAGCGCCATCCAGCGCACCCGCTGCTTCGCGTCGGGGAACAGGTCGGCGGGCGCGGCGAACGCCGTGGCGATCATCATGCCGCCGCCGATGCCCTGCAGCGACCGGAAGACGATCAGCTGGGTCATGGTTTGCGACAGGCCGCAGGCGATGGAGCCCAGCGCGATGATCAGCACCGACAGCAGCATCAGCGGCTTGCGCCCGAACATGTCCCCCAGCCGCCCGAAGACCAGGATGGAGGCTGCCGTGGCCAGAAGGTAGCCCGTGCCGACCCAGGCATACAGCGCCATGCCGTCGAGGGCCTCGGCCACCCGCGGCAGGGTGGTGCTGATGATGGTGGAATCCAGGGCGGCCAGGACGACGGTGGCGGACACCCCCGCCATACCCATCAGGAGGTCGCGTCGCGAGTGGGCGGGGGGAGTAGGGGGAGGGGGGGGGTCCGGCGGCATCGTCATGCCGCAGAGCATATCACCGGCGCGTCAGGGTTTTCACTTGTAGAAGGTGTGATAGCCCCAGAACACCGCGATGACCAGGATCACCATGATCCAGGACCAGCGCGAATTGGACAGCCCGCGCGGTTCGGGTTCGGGCGGCGCGGGCGGCGGCGCCAGCCGTGGCTGGCCCGCCATGTGGTCGATGAAGGCGGCGAAAAACTTCTGGATGATCTTGTCGCCCGTCTTCAGCAGCACGCTTTCCCCGCATTCGGCCAGCTTGCCGCCCGCCATGCAGGCGACGGTATAGGCCACCCGGGTGCCTTCGTCCTTCGCGCTGAGGTTGATCTGCGCGGTCCCGATGGCCAGGCAGGCGGCCAGGCCTTTGCCTTCGAAGGCCAGGGTACAGCTGTTGTGCGGATCCACGTCGGACATCAGGATCTCGCCGTCATAGTCGGTGTCGATGCCGGCGACCTTGGCCCGGAGCTTCACGGCGTACTCGGTCGGGCTGAGCCGGACGACCTCCACACAACCGGGGATGCAGTGCTGCAGCACGGTCGGATCTGTCAACGCATCCCAAGTCTGGTGCTGGGTAGAAGGAATCCACTGGGCATCGGCAATGCGCATGGCTGTCTCCTTACGTCGTTTTATCTATTGTGGACCTAAGTGGCGGCTTGGGGAAGCCCGGCGCGGTTGCAAGGGACGGACCCCCTGTGACGGCCAGTGGCCGGAGTTATCTATTTGGAACAGCGCCGGCGCCTGTTGCATAGTGGCGCCAATATATTGAATCGCATTTACTTTCACGAATTCTTCTGGCGCGGAGGCGGGGACTGGAGGATAATGTGCGTCGATTGAAGAAGGGCGCGCGTAAGGTTTGATTATTCATTTTTTCAAAATCAAACCTTGTCTTTTTTTTTCAACGCGTTCGCACATGTGCTGACGAAAATAGAAAATACAGTCAGCACGTTGCGGCCATAAGCCGATGTCCCGTTCCGGAAGATGGTTCCGGGCATGTTCGGGCGGTTGAGGTAGGCGTCGCCGTTCCCTCGTGCATAAAAGATAGAGTTATTGATGAAAATCCTCGTGGTCACGCAATATTTTTGGCCCGAATCTTTTGTAGTTGTTAATGACCTGATTCATGAGCTTGCAAGGCAAGGCCACGATATTCATGTTTTGACGGGCAAGCCGAATTATCCCGATGGAAAAATATTCCCTGGATATTCCTCCGGCGGATTCCAGCGGGAAACCTACGGCGACAACGTGACGGTAAGCCGAGTGCCTTTGCGGGCGCGCGGCAGCGGCGGCGGCAAGAATATGGTCTTGAACTATATGTCGTTCGTTTTCAATGGCATCCGGCATTCCCGCAAGGCCGCCAAGGGCGAAGAATTCGACGTTATCTTCGCGATAGCGCTGTCGCCGATCACGGCGGTAATCCCCGCGATATTCCTGAAGAAGCGCCTGAAAACGCCGCTGGTGGTCTGGGTGCAGGACCTGTGGCCGGAAAGCCTGAGCGCGACCGGATTCATCAAGAACAGGCATGTGCTCGGCGTCGTCGGCGCACTGGTCCGCTGGATTTATTCCGCGTGCGATCGCATCCTGGTGCAGTCGAGGGGGTTTTTCGCACCGGTATCGCGATTCGCCGATCCGGCCAAGCTTGAGTATTTTCCGAATTCCTATCTGGAGCCGGAATCCGCGCCCGACGCCGAATCGCGCGTTCCGCCGGATATCCTGCGCATGATGGAAACCAACTTCTGCGTGCTGTTTGCCGGAAACATCGGCACCGCGCAGGCCGTCGAGACGATCGTGGAGGCCGCCCGCAAGCTGATCCACCTGCCCGACTGCAAGCTGGTCCTGGTCGGCAGCGGCAGCATGCTGGCGTGGGTCGAGAAGCAGAAGCGGCAGTACAAGCTCGACAACCTCGTTCTCGCGGGGAGATACCCGTCCAGCGAGATGCCGCATTTCTTTCGCAGGGCCCAGGCGTTGCTGGTCTCGCTCAAGCGGGAAGAGATCTTCGCCTATACGGTTCCGAGTAAAATTCAGGCCTATTTCGCCGCCGGCCGTCCGGTCATTGCGGCGCTGGACGGGGAAGGGGCGCAGGTGGTCCGCGAAGCGGGCGCAGGGGTGGTGTGCGGCGCGGAAGACGCGCCCGGCCTTTGCGGTTGCATCGAACAGCTGTACCACATGGATCCTGCACAGCGGCAGGAGCTGGCCGATGCCGGGCGCCGCTACTTCCTGGAGCATTTCGAAATGCGGAAGCAGGCGGCGGAACTGTCGCGCCTTTTGGCGGCCGCGGCTGAAACTTATGATGCGAGGCATTGATCAATGAAAGTTCTGATTCTGGGCGCCAGCGGCATGCTGGGCAGCGCGACATTCCGCGAGTTTTCCTCCGACGACCGCTACGAGACATGGGGAACCTTGCGCAGCGGCGCGTTGCGCGAGCGGTTCTCCCCTGAGTCCCGTGCGCGCCTGATCACGGGCGTGGACGCGACCGACCAGGACACATTGGTGGCCTTGTTGGCGCGTGTCCGTCCCGACGCCGTCATCAATTGCGTGGGCGTGATCAAGCAGGCATCCACGGCGAAGGATCCGCTCGTGACCTTGCCGATCAATTCCATGCTTCCGCATCGCCTGGCGAACCTGTGCGGCCTGGTTGGCGCGCGCCTGGTGCATATCAGCACCGATTGCGTGTTTTCCGGCAAGAAAGGCATGTACGTCGAGTCCGACATGTCGGACGCGGAAGACCTGTACGGAAAGTCCAAGTACATGGGCGAGCTGCACGATTTCCCCCATGCGATTACCTTGCGCACGTCCATCATCGGCCACGAGCTCGGCACGAACCTGGCGCTGGTGGACTGGTTCCTGTCGCAGACCGGAACGGTCAAGGGATTCACCAAGGCCATTTTCTCGGGGCTGCCCACGGTCGAGCTGGCCCGGGTGATCAAGGATCTGGTGCTGCCCAAGCGGGAGCCCAGCGGGCTGTACCACGTCTCCGTGGACCCCATAGACAAGTTCACCCTGCTGTCCCTCGTGGCCAAAGTCTATGGCAAGCAGATCAATATCGAACCGGACGACAAGCTGCATATCGATCGCTCGCTCGATTCTTCCCGTTTCCGCGCGGCCTTCAACTATCAACCGCCGTCCTGGGATAGTTTGATTGCCAAAATGCACGAAACCCGCGTGTAACCCTGACTACTGTGGTGAATTATGTTTGAAGATAAAGTTCTGATGATTACCGGCGGTACAGGTTCTTTCGGCCATACGGTCCTGAAACGCTTCCTGGATACCGACGTCCGCGAAATCCGGGTTTTCAGCCGCGATGAGAAGAAGCAGGAAGACATGCGGATCGAACTGGCCAACGACAAGGTCAAGTTCTATATTGGCGACGTCCGGGATTACAGCAGTGTGTCCCAGGCGATGATCGGCGTCGATTATGTTTTCCATGCGGCCGCGCTGAAGCAGGTGCCTTCCTGCGAGTTTTATCCGATGGAAGCCGTAAAGACCAACGTGCTTGGGACGGAAAATGTCCTCAATGCCGCCATCGCGAATAATGTGAAACGGGTGATCGTGCTGAGCACGGACAAGGCGGTGTACCCGATCAATGCCATGGGCATTTCGAAGGCCATGGCCGAAAAGCTGGTCGTCGCGAAATCGCGCGCGATCCCGGAGGGCGGGCCGGTGGTGTGCTCGACCCGCTACGGCAACGTGATGGCGTCGCGCGGTTCGGTCATCCCCCTGTTCGTCCAGCAGATCAAGGCGGGCGAGTCGCTCACCATCACCGACCCGAGCATGACGCGCTTCCTGATGTCGCTCGAGGATTCCGTCGACCTGGTGCTGCACGCGTTCGAGCATGCCGAGCAGGGCGATATCTTCGTGCAGAAGGCACCGGCCTCCACCGTCGGCGACCTGGCCACGGCGTTGAAGAATCTTTTCAAGAGCGCCGCGCCGGTCAAGGTGATCGGCACTCGCCATGGCGAAAAGCTCTACGAATCCCTGATTTCCCGTGAAGAAATGGCGAAGGCCGTGGACATGGGGCGGTATTACCGGATCCCCATGGATAACCGTGACCTGAACTACAAGAAGTATTTCGTGGAGGGCGAGCAGGAGGTTTCCGAGCTCGACGATTACACCTCCCACAATACGACTCGGCTCGATGTACCCGGCGTCGAGAAGATCCTGCTCGGCCTCGCGTACCTGCAGGAGCAATTGAATGACTAAAGTCATGACCCTGGTCGGCACTCGCCCCGAGCTCATCAAAATGAGCCGGGTGATTGCGGAGCTGGACAAGCAAGTGGATCACGTCCTGGTGCATTCCGGCCAGAATTACGATTACGAGCTGAATCAGGTTTTCTTCGACGAGCTCGGCATCCGCAAGCCCGATCATTTCCTGGGCGTGGCGGCGGATACGCCCGCCAAGACGATTGCCGAGGTGATCGCGAAATCGGACGAGATCCTTGCGCAGGAGAAGCCGGACGCGCTGCTGCTGTACGGCGACACGAACACCTGCCTGGCGGTGATTTCCGCCAAGCGCAGGAAGATCCCGGTGTTTCACATGGAGGCGGGCAACCGCTGCTTCGACCAGCGGGTGCCGGAAGAGCTGAACCGCAAGGTGCTCGACCATCTGAGCGACATCAACCTGGTGCTGACCGAGCATGCGCGCCGCTACCTGATCGCCGAAGGCGTGCGGCCCGAGACCATCATCAAGACCGGCTCCCACATGGAGGAAGTCATCACGCACTACCGGCCGCAGATCGATGCCTCCACCGTGCTGGAACGCGAAGGCCTGACCCCGCGCGAATACTTCCTGGTGAGTATCCACCGCGAAGAGAACGTGGATTCGGTCCAGAACCTGCACGATCTGCTGGATACGCTTTTCGCCGTGGCGGAAACGTATTCCATGCCGATCATCGTCTCCACGCACCCCCGCACCCGCGCCAGGCTGGAGGCCTTGGGCCGCTCCATCGAGCACCCGCTCGTCCGCTTTGTGAAGCCGTTCGGTTTCCTGGACTACATGAAGCTCCAGATGGGCGCCAAATGCGTTCTGTCCGACAGCGGCACGATCACCGAGGAAGCCTCGTTGCTGAATCTCTCGGCCGTCACCGTGCGCACGGCGCACGAGCGTCCGGAGGGCATGGACGAGGGCACCCTGATCATGAGCGGGCTGAAGGCGCGCGGCGTGCTCGAGGCCATCGGCGTCGTGACGCGACAGAACGAAGCGGGCGCAGGAGTGAAGACGGTGGATGATTACCGGGGCGGCGCAGTGTCGGTCAAGATCGTCCGGATCGTGCTGAGCTATGTGCCGTATGTGAACCGCACCGTGTGGTCTGCCACTCCCTGACGCGCAGAGGCCGACACGCGCCGGGCTTGGGCCCAGGCAGGAAACGCATGCTATGAGTAATAACGACAAATTATCGGCAGGAGTGCTCGGCGCGACGTCGCCGGTGGGGCGCCAGGTGCTGGCTCAGCTGGCGGACGCCGGGCATTCCGTGGTGGCATTTTCGCGTCAACCGCAGCAAGACGGCGCGCACGTGCGCTGGGCTCGCTTGCCGGGCGGCGCCGGGGTGGCGGCCGACGAGCCGATACGCGACTGGATTGCGCTCTGCGGCATCTGGAACCTGCCGGCGCATTTCGACATGATGCTGAGGCATGGCGTGCGCAGGATCGTGTGCCTGTCGTCGACGAGCCGGTTCACGAAAACGACTTCCTCGAATCCGCAGGAGGAGGTGATCGTGCGCCGGCTGACCGAGGGCGAGCGCCAATTGGCCGAGTGGGCCCAGGCCAACGGCGTCGAATGGACGGTCCTGCGGCCGACCTTGATCTATGGGCGCGGCACGGACCGCAACCTGGCCGAAATCGTCAAATTGATCAGGAAGCTCGGCTTCTTTCCCCTGTTCGGCCGCGCCGAGGGCTTACGCCAACCCGTCTATGTGGATGATGTCGCGAAGGCGGCGGTTCTGGCAGTATTTTCGGCCAACACCGGAGGCAACAGCTACAACATCTCGGGCGCCGAAGTCCTGAGCTACCGGGAAATGGTGGCGCGGATTTTCAAGGCGATGGGGCGCAAGCCGAAATTCCTGGGCGTGCCGATCTGGTTTTTCAATCTTGCCTTGTTCTTTCTGCGCCTGGTGCCCCGCTACCGTAAATGGAATGCGGACATGGTCCAGCGCATGAATCGCGACATGGTGTTCGATCATGACGCCGCCCGCCGAGATTTCGGCTATGACCCGCAGCGCTTCATCCTCCGCGATGTCGATGTCGGCGCCTGAAGCGCCTGCGCTGTTCTACCCTGTTCCGGATTAATGTTCTTCTGATGGACCCAATGACTGCTCCGTGGTGGCTGCTTGGCCTGGTCTTCGCGCTTGCCTGGCTCCTGACCGGCGCCTTGCGCCGTTATGCGCTGGCCCGCAATGTGATCGACGTGCCCAATGAGCGGAGCTCCCACAAGACGCCCACGCCGCGCGGTGGCGGGATCTCCTTCGTGGTCGCCTTCGTCGTGGGCATGTTGATCATGGGAGCGGCCGGCGTCATCACCTGGTCTCTGGTGTACGGACTGGCCGTCGCCGGCGCGTGGATCGCCCTGATCGGGTTTCTCGACGATCACGGCCACATCCAGGCCCGCTGGCGGCTGCTGGCGCATTTCATCGGCGCCGCCTGGGGGGCTCTATTGGATGGGCGGGGCGCCCGCGCTGTCGATTGGCGGCCTGCCGCTGCCGCAAGGGTGGGTGCTGAACATCGCCGCCGCGTTCTATCTGGTGTGGCTGCTGAACCTGTACAACTTCATGGACGGCATCGACGGGCTGGCCAGCGTCGAGGCGATCTGCGTGACGCTGGGCGGCGGCATTCTCTATGCTTGTACGGGAGCGGGCGACGCCGGCCTGCCGACGATATTGCTGGCGGTGGCCGTTTTCGGCTTCCTGCTTTGGAACTTTCCCCCCGCGAAGATTTTCATGGGCGATGGGGGCAGCGGATTCCTCGGCCTAGTGCTGGGCCTCTTGTCGCTGACGGCCGGATGGCAGGCGCCCGCGCTGTTCTGGGCCTGGGCTATTCTCCTGGGCGTGTTCATCGTGGATGCGACGGTGACCCTGCTGCGCCGGCTGATGCGCGGCGAGAAAGTCTACGAAGCGCATCGCACGCACGCCTACCAGTACGCATCGCGGAAATGGGGCAGCCACCGGAGCGTGACCCTGGTCGTGCTGGCGATAAACGTATTGTGGCTTTTCCCCATGGCGTTTCTGGTCGCAGTGGGCATGATGGACGGTGCGCTGGGTACGGCCGTGGCGTATGCGCCGTTGGTCATCGCGGCGCTGCGGCTGAATGCGGGCCAACGGGAACCCGCGAGCGCCTGATGGCGCTCCAGGGGAAACGATCAGGCAAGTCGTCGGAGTGAGCCCAAGACGCTTCTGGATGTTATGGAAACTAAACGCAAGCTAATCATTGTGGGGGCCGGTGGCCATGGACGCGCCGTCGCGGAAGCGGCAGAGCTGGACGGGTCGTGGTCCGAAATCGTCTTCGTCGATGACAACCACCCCGGGCAGACGGCGTCCGGCGCCTGGAAATTTGCCGGGCACCCCAGCCAGCTGGGGACGCTGGCGCGCCCCGGCGACGCCTTTATCGTGGCAATCGGCAACCAAGCGGCGCGCGAGCGCCTGATCCTCGACCTGCAACGGTTCGGCATTCCCTTGGCCACCGTCATCCATCCTCGGGCCTACGTGAGTCCGTACGCGGCGGTCGGCGAAGGCTGCGCGATCATGGCGGGCGCCGTGGTCGGCACTGCCGCGCGCCTGGGGCGCGGGGTCATCGTCAATGCCAACGCCACGGTCGACCACGATGCGGTGGTCGGCGATTTCTCCCATCTGGGCGTGGGCGTGCAGCTTGCCGGCGGCGTCGTCATCGAAGACCGCGTATGGCTGCAGGCGGGCACGTGCGCCGGATATCGCGTGCGCGTGCCTTCGGACACGATTGTTGAGCCAGGGACGAGCCTGGCCGCGGACTAATTCAGATCTCGATCCATGATCATTCCAACTCGATTCCGCACCGTACTGGTTTTTCTGTTCGATCTGAGCGCGATCATTGTTGCCTGGCTCGGCGCGTTCCTGCTCCGGTTCAATTTTGAATGGCCCGCAGGTTGGGAGCGCACGATCTGGATGGCGCTGCTGGTCCTGCTGCCGGTGCAGGCGGTGGCCTGTCGCACCGCGGGCCTGTACCGCGGAATGTGGATTTTCGCCAGCATCTCGGACCTCAAGCGGGTGCTGAAGGTCGTCATCGCCTCCGCGGTCGCTCTGCTGGTCTTTGCGTTTCTGGTGCGCAATGAAGCCGCGCTGCCGCGCTCGATCCTCCTGCTCTATCCCCTGTTGCTGCTGTTGTTGATGGGGGGCGGCCGCGCCGCATGGCGCATGTGGAAGGAGTACCGCCTATATGGCCGCGTCAGCGGCCGCGGGGCGCCGGTGGTGGTCGTGGGCGCCGGCACGGCCGGCGCAATGCTGGTGCGCGAGCTGAGCAGGAGCACGGAATGGCATGTGGTCGCGCTGGTCGACGACAATCCCGCCAAATGGGGCCTGGAACTGTCGGGCTGCCGGGTGGCTGGGGGAACGGACAGGCTGGTGGAGGTCCTGGAGGAATTCGAGGCGTCCCGAGTCATCCTGGCCATTCCGTCGGCCAAGGCGTCCGACGTGCAGCGAATCATGGATATCGCCACGGGCGCGGGCGCCGCGCTGTTCACCGTGCCGGGCCTGAGCGAACTGATGAGCGGCCGCGTCGCGATCAACATGATGCGCCCTGTGAACATCGAAGACCTGCTCGGCCGCGAAACCGTCCGGATCAACAACGAGAACATCCAGGCGATGATCGCCGGCAAGCCCATCCTCGTGACCGGCGCCGGCGGCTCCATCGGCAGCGAATTGTGCCGGCAATTGGCGCGTTTCACGCCCAGCAGCCTGATCCTGGTCGACGCGAGCGAATTTGCGCTCTATACCATCGAGCAGTGGTTTTCCGAGCATCAGCCCAATATCCGCATCGTGCCCCTGGCGGGGGATGTGAAGGATGCCGTGCGGATGGAAGAAATCTTCGAAGCCTGGAAGCCGGAAGTCGTGTTCCACGCGGCCGCGTACAAGCACGTTCCCCTGATGGAAGTCGGGAATGCCTGGCAGGCCGTGCGCAACAATGTGCTGGGCACGCTGAACGTCGCGGACTGCGCAAGGCGTTTCGGCTCCAAGCGCTTCGTGCTGATTTCGACCGACAAGGCCGTCAACCCCACGAACGTGATGGGCGCGACCAAGCGCATGGCGGAAATGATCTGCGAGGTGCTGCATTGCCGCGGCGGGAATACGTGCTTCCAGATGGTGCGGTTCGGAAACGTGCTGGGCAGCACGGGCAGCGTCATTCCGAAGTTCCAGGCACAAATCGCCAAGGGCGGCCCGATCACCGTGACCCACCCGGACATCACGCGCTATTTCATGTCGATTCCCGAGGCCGCACAGCTGGTGCTGCAGGCGGCGTCGATGGGCCAGGGGGGCGAGGTCTTCGTCCTGGACATGGGCGAGCCGGTACGGATCGCCGATCTGGCGCGCAACATGATTCGCTTGTCCGGGTATACCGAGGACGAGATCCGCATCGAATATTCGGGTCTGCGGCCCGGCGAAAAACTGTATGAGGAACTGCTGGCCGACTCCGAGGAAACGCGCCAGACGCCCCATGAGAAGCTGAGAATCGCGCGCTCCCGCTCCGTTCCGGAAGGGTTCTACGAGGAGAGCGTCGCGTGGATGACGAAAAAGGGGCCAGTTTCCGACGACGAGGTGCGGGCGCAATTGAAACAGTGGATGCCGGAGTACGTTCCGTCCCGGCTGTGATCTGGAACTGTTTTCAGCCCGCGATTTCCCGCGCCTGAGGCCGGGCGCAGCGGCGTATCGATAGCCGCTGGGGTTGTGTTGTACATTCCCTTCTTCAATATACCCCTTTCGATTTGATGCCAACTCGAATTCTCATCGTTCGTACATCGTCCCTGGGCGACCTGGTGCACATGTTGCCCGCTATCTCCGATATCGCCCGATATGTGTCGGACGCCGAGATCGACTGGGTGGCGGAAGAAGCATTCGCTGAAATTCCCAGCTGGCATCCCGCGGTCAATGAAGTGATCAAGGTGGCGCACCGGCGCTGGCGCAAAGCGTGGTGGTCGAGCCAGGTCCGGGCCGAACGGCACGCGCTGAAGGAGCGCTTGCGCGCCAAGCAGTACGACGTGGTGCTGGACATGCAGGCCCTGTTGAAATCCGCGTGGCTGGTCCGCCAGACGCGGGGGGTGCGGCACGGGCTGGATTGGCGTTCCGCGCGCGAGCCGCTGGCATCGCTGTTTTACAACGTGCGCCACCGGGTCGAGTTCTGGCAGCCCGCGGTCATCCGCCAGCGCAAGCTGGCGGCGCTGACGTTCGGCTACCAATACGCCGGCCAGCCCGATTTCGGCCTGCAGGGGTTTTCCAGGCAGGCCGCGCAGTCGCGCGAGAGCGATGCCGGGGCGGAGAACGTGCAGGCCGATCCGCCGCGCCTGCATCACGTGGACACGGACCACGGCTACGCGGTCATCATGCCCTCGGCCAGCCGCGACGACAAACTCTGGCCCGAAGACGATTGGCGCGCGGTGTTCCGCCGCCTGCGCGACGCGGGCTGCACGCTGCGCCTGCTGTGCGGCAACGAACAGGAAGCGCAGCGCGCCAAGCTGCTCGTGGCCGGCATGGACGGCGCCGAGGTGATGCCTCGCATGGACCTGACGTCGGTGGCGCGCCTGCTGGCCGGTTCGCGCATGATGGTGGGCCTGGACAGCGGCCTGACGCACCTGTCGGCGGCCCTGGGCCGTCCCACTATCGGTATCTACCGGGCATCGACGCCCGTGCGCACCCCGCTGGTCGGCTCGAACTACACCGCCAGCCTCGGTGACCGCGGCGCTTCGCCGTCGCGCGAGGCCGTGATGGCGTCGGTGGAGCAGGCGCTGGCCGCCCAGTGATATGAACCGCGGCGTCTACACCCTGGCGCTCCGGGCGTTGTCGCCGCTGGTCTGGCTGTGGATGGGCCGCCGCGCCAAGCGGGCGGGCGGCCAGTGGGAGATTTTTTCCCGGGAACGGTTCGGCCACCTGCCAGCCGCGCTTTCCCCGGCGCCCCAGCCGGCTCCCGTCTGGGTGCATGCGGTCAGCCTGGGCGAGACCCGGGCGGCCCAGCCCTTGCTGCAGGCGCTGCTGGACCGCGGCCTGCCGGTGCTGCTGACGCACGTAACCGCGACCGGCCGGGCCGAGGGCGCGCGGCTGTTCCAGGATGCCATCGCGCGGGGGCAGTTGCACCAGGCCTGGCTGCCGTATGACTTTCCCGGCGCGACCCGCCGTTTCATGGCCGGCCGTCGGCCCCGTTGCGGGCTGTTGATCGAGCGCGAGATCTGGCCGAATTTGCTGGCCGCCGCCCGGGAAGCGGGCGTGCCCATGGCGCTCGTCAGCGCCCGGTTTTCGGCGTCTTCCCTGCGCCAGGCGGGCAGGATGGGCAGCGTGATGCGCGAAGCGCTGGCCGGGCTGGACGCGGTGCTGACGCAGACCGCCGAGGACGCCGCAAGGTTGGCGCAGGCGGGGGCGCGGCCGCCCGTCGTGACGGGCAACCTGAAGTTCGACCTGGCCCTGCCGGACGCGCAGGTGCGGGCAGGGCAGGCATGGCGCGAACGGCTGGGCCGGCGCGTGATCGCCGTGGCCAGCACGCGCGAGGGCGAGGACAGCGGCTTCATCGAGGCGATCAAACGTCACGCTCAAATTTCAGGGACGCATGATTTACCGCTGTTCCTGCTGATTCCGCGCCACCCTCAACGCTTTGACGAGGCTGCGCGCCTGCTGGGCGACGCCGGCCTGCCGTTCGCGCGGCGCTCCGAAGGGGCCGATCCCGGCCCGGACACGACAGTGCTGCTGGGCGATACGCTGGGCGAAATGGCGTTCTATTACGCCGCCTCGGATGTCGCGATCGTCGCGGGCAGCTTCGCGCCGCTGGGCGGGCAGAACCTGATCGAGGCCTGCGCGGCGGGGGTGCCGGTCATCGTCGGACCCCATACCTTCAATTTCAAGCAGGCGGCGGAAGACGCCATCCAGGCGGGCGCGGTGCAACGCGCAGCCGACGCAGGGCAGGCGGTGGACGCGGCGATGGCGCTGGCGGGGGACGATGCGCGGCGCCGGCGCGGCGGCGAGGCGGCGCGGGCCTGGTTCGGCGCGCATGCGGGCGCGACCCGGCGAACGCTGGATACCCTGGCGCCCTGGCTGGACGCCGGCCCGCAGCCCTAGGGAGCGGGCCGGGGGGTCAGCGTGACCGCGCCGGGATTCAATTCCTGGGTGAAGCGGCGGGTGTCGCGTCCTTCGTCCTCGGGCCGCATGCCCAGCCAGCCCTGCCCCAGCGCATAAACGCCCAGGTTCGCCAGCAGAATGAGGATGAAGAGCACGCGCATGCCGGGCCTCGCTCAGGCGTTGGCGTCCAGGGTGGCGCGCGCAACCGCGGCCAGCCCGTCCAGGACGGGGTGATCCAGATAGATCGGCACGGGCGCGGCGCCGAACGCGCCCCCCGCGTCGGCCAGCAGGCGTTCGATTTCCTGGTGCACTTCGGGCCAGCCGCCGCCGGCCGCGTAGATCTGCGGCGTTTCGCCATAGCGCTGGCGTCCCGCCAGCCATTGACGGACCACCGCGCCGGCCTGCGCCGCGGCGATGCCCGACGCGATGGCCGCGTGCGTGTCCGTGGGATAGGCCACGACCTGCCCGTTGGCGACCGGCAGGTTGGCGGTGCCGTGCGCCAGGGCGTTGCGCATCATGGCCGGGCCGGGCAGGATCAGGCCGCCGGCAAAGACATTGTCGGGGCCCACGGTGTCGATCGTGGTGGCCGTGCCGAAGCTGGCGAGCACGAAGGGCGGGTGCGTGGCGGGCAGGCGCGACAGCACGCCCAGCAGGGACGCCCAGCGGTCGGCGCCCAGTTGGGTGGGTTCGCGGTAGTTGTTGACCAGCCCCAGCGTGGAGGCCTGGGATGGCGACCACGTTATGGCGCAGCCGTGCTTCTTCAGGATGGCGGCGATGGCCGCGCCACGGGCCTCGCCGGCGACGTTCACGCCCAGCGCGCGCGCGGGGCGGCGCGGCAGCGTGGCCAGCCAGCGGTCCAGGGCGTCCAGGTCCACGCCCTCGAAGGCGGCCACCGCCGGTTCGCGCGGCGCGTCGGGGCTGGCGGCGTCGAGCCAGCCTACCTTGAGACGGCTGTTGCCGGAGTCGATGAGAATAATCATGCTTGGCGTCGAATCGAGATTTCACCGACCAGGATCGGCTTGGCGCCCTCGGGCGTTTGCACCAGCAGGCGGCCGTGATCGTCCACGCCGCAAGCGGTGCCGCTAAGAAGAATAGCGCCCTTGTCCAGAACGTTTACCTTGCGGCCGGCCAGGGCGTCCACCTGGTCGAAACGCCGCTTGAACGCGCCAAAGCCTTCGCGCTCCAGGGTCTGGACCGCTTCGTGCCAGGCGGTGGCGCTGGCGCAGACCAGATCGGCAGCAGTGGCGGCGCGGGAAGCACGCGCCTGCACCTGGCTCCAATCGGCGACCTCGCGGTCCAGCGCCAGCGACAGCCGGTCCGCGTCGATCAGGTTAACGCCCATTCCGATGACGACGGTGTAGCCGGCTTCGCCGCCGCCGGGGTTGCGGGTGGTTTCCACCAGCACGCCCGCGAGCTTGGCGTCGTGCCATTGCACGTCGTTGGGCCATTTCATGCACAGCCCCGCCGCGTTCGGGCCCGCGACGGTGCGCAGGGCCTCGCAGGCGGCGACGCCGGCCAGCGGCGACAGCGCGGGCAATTGGGCGGCGGGCAGGCGCACGTCGAAGGCACAGGAGAACATCAGGGTGGAGCCCGAGCGATTCTGCCAGGGGCGGCCGGCGCGCCCCCGCCCCGTCTCCTGCAGATGCGTGCCCAGCAGCCAGGGTTTGCCCACCGCGCCCGCGCGTGCCCGCGCGAGCAGATCGGCGTTGGTCGATCCGGTGCTGCCTGTCCAGGCGATGTCTTGGAAGGCGGGCAGGCGCGTGGCCAGCTCCCGGGCGAGGGCTTCCGGCGCGGGCAGGTCGATTGGGCGGACTTGATCGGGCATGGCGGCGATTGTAGGGCACGCAGCCCGGGGCCGCGCTGGCACGCTGCCTGCGCGGCCCCATATCTGCGTATATCATTGACGATACATTTTGCATTGGTAACCTCTCTGCATGCCGCATTCCGCTTCGTCCGCACCTGCCGCCGCGCCTTTTCGCCATGAAGGGGGCGTTTGCCATGTGGCCGGCGACTGGAGCGTGCTGGCGCTGGCCGAATCCGGTGAGGTGGAGCGCCGCCGCCAGGCCCTGTCCCGTGCCGCCCACGATGGCGCGCGCTGGGACCTGCACGCGATCGGCCGGCTGGATACGATCGGCGCCTTGCTGATCTGGCAGGCCTGGGGCGAAAAGCTGCCCGAGCGCGTGCGCTGGTCGCCAGGGCAGCAGGATGTCTTCAATGCGCTGGCCATGAACAAGGGCGGAACGCCCGCCGCGGCGGCCAAAGGCGACCCCTGGGCCTGGTTGCGCGCGGTGGGCGGAGCGATCTTCAAGGCGGTCGACAATGGCCGGGCGCTGCTTACGATGCTGGGGCAACTGGTCCTGGATCTGGGCGGCATGCTGCTGCGTCCGCGGCTGGGGCCGTGGCGCGAGATCTCGGCGCAGGTGTACCGCACCGGCGCGCAGGCGCTGGGTATTACCGCGCTGGTCGGTTTTCTGATCGGCGTGGTCCTGTCCTACCTGTCGGCGCAACAGTTGCAGATGATCGGCGCCGACCGCTTCATCGTGCGCCTGCTGGGCGTGTCGATCGTGCGCGAACTGGGGCCGGTGCTGGCCGCCATTCTGGTCGCGGGCCGCTCGGGCTCGGCGATCACGGCGCAGATCGGCGTCATGCGCGTGACGCAGGAACTCGACGCGATGCTGGTCATGGGCATTTCGCACGGGCAGCGCCTGATCCTGCCGCGCGTGGTCGCGCTGGCCGTGACCATGCCGCTGCTGGTGCTGTGGACGGACGCCATGGCGATCTTGGGCGGCATGCTGGCCGCGCAGGTCCAGCTGGGCGTGTCGGCGCAATGGTTCCTGCAATCGCTGCCCGACGCCATCTCGCTCACCAACTACTGGATCGGCATTCTGAAGGGCGTGACGTTCGGCATACTGATCGCGCTGATCGCCTGCCATTTCGGCCTGTGCATCCAGCCCAATACGGAGAGCCTGGGGCGCGGCACCACCACGTCGGTCGTCACGTCCATTACCGGCGTGATCCTGCTGGACGCGCTGTACGCCGTGATCTTCAGTTCGGTGGGCATCTGATGAACAGCGCCACCCAGCACCGCCTGTTCGCGGAAGACGGCGTTACCGTCGAACCCGTCATCACCGTGCGCGGCCTGCGGACCGCGTTCGGCGACCATGTCGTGCACGACAACCTCGACCTGACGGTCTTCCCGGGCGAGATCCTGGTGCTGGTGGGCGGGTCGGGCACGGGCAAGACGGTGCTGCTGCGGCAGATCATCGGGCTGGACCAGCCGGCGGCGGGCACGGTGAAGGTGCTGGGCCATTCGCTGTTCGAACTGAGTCCGGCCGAGCGCCGGCGCCTGTCCTACCGCTGGGGCATGCTGTTCCAGGCGGGGGCGCTGTTCTCCGCGTTGTCGGTGTTCGACAATGTGGCGTTGCCGTTGCGGGAATTGCGCACGGTGCCGGAAGACCTGGTGCGCGACGTCGTCATGTGCCGGCTGGCCATGGTGGGCCTGTCCGAGCGCGACGCGGACAAGCGGCCGTCGGACCTGTCCGGCGGCATGGTCAAGCGCGTGGCGCTGGCGCGCGCGCTGTCCCTGGATCCGGAGCTGCTGTTCCTGGACGAACCCACGGCGGGCCTGGATCCCCTGCGGTCCGACGAGTTCGTGGACCTGGTGCGCAGCCTGCACCGGCAGTTGGGCTTTACCGTGGTCATGGTGACGCACGATCTGGATACGCTCCTGGCCCTGGCCACGCGTGTCGCCGTGCTTGCCGACAAGCGGGTGATCGTGTGCGACACGGTGCCGGAAGTACTGAAGGTCGATCACCCGTTCATTCACACGTTCTTCCTGGGCGAGCGCGGCCTGCGCGCCCTGGGGGATCTGGCGCCGAAGGGAGTGCATCATGGAAAACCGTAGTCATGCGCTCATGGCCGGTATCTTCACGCTGGTCTTGCTGGCCGCCGCTGCCTTGGCGGCCGTCTGGATCGGCCGGGACCGGACCCAGCTGCTGCCATACGAAATCATCTCCGCCACCGCCGTCAGCGGCCTGAACCCGCAGTCGACCGTACGCTATCAGGGCGTGCCTGTCGGCAAGGTGCAGTCGCTGGCGCTGAACCCGAACAAGCCGGGGCAGGTGCGCATCCGCATCGGCGTTGCGCCGAACACGCCGATCACCGAATCGACCTGGGCCGAACTGGGCGTGCAGGGCGTGACCGGCATGTCCAACGTGGAACTGCGCGACGACGGCACCTCGATGACGCGCCTGGCGTCGTCGGCGGCGCATCCGGCCGCCATTCCGCTGCGCCCCGGCTTTCTCGACCGTATCGAGCAGCGCGGCGGCAAGCTCATCTCGAACGTGGAAGAGGTCACCGAGCAACTGCGCCGCGTCCTGAGCGAGCAGAACGTGCAGGCACTGACCGCCAGCCTGCAAAACGCCACCGACCTCACGCAATCCCTGAAAGAGGCCAGCCGAAATCTTGCGCCGACGATGGCCAAGCTGGGGCCGCTGATGGATTCGCTGGGCAATACGTCGCGCCAGGCGGACCGTGCCGCGCGCGAAGTGGGCGACCTGGCGCTGCAGGCCCGGCAGTCGCTGGCGCGGCTGACGGCCCCTGGCGGCGCCTTGTCCGCCGCGACCAGCAGCCTCAACGATATCGCCCTGGCCGCTTCGCGGCTGGACGGCGAGACCTTGCCGGCGATCACCGGCATGGCCTCCAACGTCAGCGAGGCCGCGCGAGGCGCGGCCGTTACTCTGCGCCGTGTGGACAACACGCCGCAATCCTTCCTGTTCGGCCCGGCTCCGCGCGAGCCCGGACCCGGCGAGGCCGGCTTTGCCGGATTCGGGAGATAGCCCCAATGACGAAGATGCGTAGCGCCGTTCTCCTCCTGACCCTGGCCCTGGCGGGCTGCGGCATCGGCCGCGTGCCCGCCCCGCCCATGGTGTTCGACCTGGGCCTGGACGCCGCTCCCGTGCCGGTGCTGCCGGCGCGCGAGCCTATCGCCATGGTCTTTCAGGCCGTGCCCAGCCTGTCCGACACCAGCGTGATCTGGCGGGTGGGCGATAGCGCCGCGCCCAAGGCTTACGCGACCTACCGCTGGGCCTCTGCACCGACGGAGCTCGTGCGTCAGCGCATCGCCGACCGCCTGTCGCGTCAGGGGCCGGTGCTGAATGAGCGCGTGAGCCTCCAGACGCCGCAGCTGCAGGTATTCCTGTCGCAGTTCGAGCAGGTGTTCGCCGCCGACGGCCAGTCCAGCGAAGGGCGGATCCTGATGCAGGCGGTGCTGGTAGAAGGCCGCAGCGTGCTGGGCCAGAAGCGCATCGCCGTACAGGCCCCCGCGCCGACGCAGGACGCCGCGGGAGGCGTTGCCGCCTTGCGCCAGGCCAGCGACGCCGCCGCGGACCAGTTGGCCGAGTGGCTGGCCGCCACCTTGAAACCCTCGCCCAGGACGGGCGGTTAACATCGTCTTTTTTTCCGCTTCCTGAGTTCCGCCATGTCCGCACGCACTGAAACCCACGCTTTCAACGGCGCCGCCGGCCGCATCGATTGCGCCGTTGATTGGCCCGCCGGCACGCCGCGAGGCTGGGCGCTGGTGTTGCATCCGCATCCGCTGCAGGGCGGCGCGCGCGAGAACAAGGTGGTCACGACCCTGTCGCGGGCCTGCGTGCAGCAAGGCCTGGTGGCGGTGCGTCCGAATTTCCGCGGCGTCGGCCTGTCTGAAGGCGCGTTCGATAAATCGGTGGGCGAAACCCAGGACATGCTGGCCGTCGTGGCGCAGATGCGTGAACTGCATCCCGAACTGGCCCAGGCGCCGTGGGTGCTGGCCGGTTTTTCCTTCGGTACCGCAGTCGCCGCGCAGACCTATGCCGCGCTGGCCGAGCAGGGCGATGCCGTGCTGCCGTCCGCCCTGATGCTGATGGGCCCCGCGGTGAACCGCTTCCAGTCGCACGAGGTGCAGGTGCCTGGCGACACGCTGATGGTGCATGGCGAAGAGGACGAAGTCGTGCCGCTGTCCGAGGCCATGGATTGGGCGCGCCCGCGCTCCATCCCGGTGGTCGTGGTGCCCGGCGCGTCGCACTTTTTCCACGGCAAGCTGCTCGTGCTGCGCCAGTTGGTGCAGGCACAGCTGAAGGTTGCGCTGGATTGAGGCTGTGGATGTCAGACACCCGAGGCGCGTTGGCGTCGGGCATAGGGCGTTTCGTAGGGGTGTCAGACACTTTTCCGTTGTCGGCGCCGGCGATGGGGCCGTTGGGTGTCCGACACCCTTTCCACAGGCCCTGCCGCGCATCAGGTTGCATCACGTTGCATGTTTTCGCGGCGGCGGGAACCCTGTCCGGGCAGAAGGGGTCCTATCGACTGCCTATAATTGTCAGCCACTTGACCCGCGCCGGCGGGCGTCATTCCTGGACCCACGTTGCCGATGAAGAATTTGCCTTACTCCGCTCACTCCCCCGTCGTCTTTACCCGCCGCCTGCTTACCGGCGCGGTGCTGTCGGCAATGCTCGCGGCCTCGATGCCGGCCTGGGCGCAGCAACAGCAGGCCCCAGCCGCCGCGCCGGCCGCCCCGGCCGCCGCTGCGCCGTCGGCTTCGGGCGTGGTTCCGGTGGGGGATGTGTCGGCCGTGCCGGCGCCCACGATCGCGGCCAAGGCCTGGATCGTGATGGACGTGAACAGCGGCCAGACCCTGGCGGCCTCCAATCCGGACATGAAGGTGGAGCCGGCCTCGCTGACCAAGATCATGACGGCGTACGTCGTGTTCAACGCGCTCGAGGAAAAGCGCCTGACGCTGGAGCAGACCGTTCCGGTCTCCGAACACGCCTGGCGCACGGGCGGTTCGCGCATGTTCATCGAGCCGCGCAAGCCGGTCACGGTGGATGAGCTGAACCAGGGCATGATCGTGCAGTCCGGCAACGACGCGTCCGTGGCCCTGGCCGAAGCGGTCGGCGGCAGCGAAAGCGCGTTCGCCTCGCTCATGAACCAGGAGGCCGAACGCCTGGGCATGCGCAACACGCACTTCATGAACGCCACCGGCCTGCCCGATCCGCAGCACATGACCTCCACGCGCGACCTGGCCGTCCTGTCGTCGCGCCTGATCACCGATCATCCGGACTTCTTCCACTACTACAAGCAGAAGAGCTTCACCTACAACAAGATTACCCAGCCCAACCGCAACCGCCTGCTGTGGGCCGATCCCTCGGTGGACGGCATGAAGACCGGCCATACGGATTCGGCGGGCTACTGCCTGGTGTCGACGGCCGTGCGCGGCGACCGCCGCATCCTCGTGGTCGTGGTCGGCACGGACAGCGAGGCCACGCGCGCCGAGGAAAGCCTGAAGCTGCTGAACTGGAGCTTCCAGAACTTCGATACCGTGAAGCTGTTCGACAAGAGCCAGCCCGGCATCGATGCGCGCGTCTGGGAAGGCACGGCCGAAAACGTCAAGCTGGGCCCGCCCAACCCCGTGTCGATCGCGGTGCCGCGCGGCAAGGCTGGCGATCTCAAGCCGGTGGCGCAGCGCACGGATCCGCTGATCGCTCCGCTGGCCAAGGGCCAGCAGGTCGGCACGCTGCAGTTCACGCTGGACGGCAAGGTACTGCGCACCGAACCGCTGGTGGTGCAGGATGCCGTCGAGCGCGCCGGCTTCTTCGGCCGCATGGTCGATACCGTCAAACGCTGGTTCGAATAAGCGCGCCACAGGTGTAAGCTAGAAGGCCTGTTCCCCTGAAGGGAATAGGCCCAATACGGGCGTTTCATCATGAAACGCCCGTATTTCATTCCCGGGGCGGACCTGCCGGTGCGTCCCTATCCTTTCATTCTCAGGAGTGCGTCATGATTCCGGGCGTGCCGGGCGAAAGCCAGGTGTATCTCAACGGTGAGTTCCTGCGTTTGGACGAGGCCAAGATCTCTGTCCTCGACCGTGGCTTTATTTTCGGGGACGGTATCTACGAAGTCGTTCCCGTATACCAAGGTAACGCGTTCCGCATGGCCGAGCACCTCAACCGCCTCGACCGCAGCCTGGCTGCCTTGCGGATTGCCCAGCCCTTCGACCGCGCGGGCTGGATCGACCTGATCCAGCAATTGCTGGCGCGCACCGACATGGAAACCGGCATCGTCTACCTGCAAGTGACGCGCGGCGTGGCCAAGCGGGATCACCAGTTCCCGTCCGTTCCGGTTGCGCCGACCGTCTTCGGCATGGTCTCGGCCTGGTCGCCGCCGACGGCCGGGCAGCGCGCCAAGGGCCTGGCCGCCATCAGCATCCCCGACGAGCGCTGGCTGCACTGCGAGATCAAGTCGGTATCCTTGCTGGGCAACGTGCTGGCCAAGCAACAGGCGGTCGACGCGCAGGTGGATGAGGTCGTCCAGTTCCGCGACGGCTACCTGACCGAAGGCTCGTCCACCAATATCTGGGTGGTTTCCGACGGCAAGTTGCTGGCGCCGCCCAAGAACAACCTGATCCTGGAAGGCATCCGCTACGGCCTGATGGGCGAGTTGGCCGCGGAGGCGGGCATCCCGTTCGAGTCGCGCCGCATCTCGCAGCAAGAGGTGGAGCAGGCGGACGAACTGATGCTGTCCTCGGCCACCAAGGAAGTGCTGGCCATCGTTTCGCTGGACGGCAAGCCGGTGGGTTCGGGCAAGCCTGGCCCCGTTTTTGAGCAATTGCGAGCGGGTTATGATGCCCGCATCGCCGCACTGTAGGCTTGGCACGGGCGGCCGCCACTTGCCAGCGCGCCGCCTGCCCCCATATCAGTGCATTCCCCATGCGGTGGGGCGGTTCGCGCCAAGGCAGAAGACCCCCTTGGGGATGGCAGGAAGCGCATATCGTGAGCGCACCGTAGGGGGCATTACTTTTAGGCACATCATGCATATCCCGCCCGAAGACTCCCTCATCGAATATCCCAGCGACTTTCCCATCAAGGTCATGGGCAAGCAGCATCCCGAATTCGCGCAGACACTGACCGAAGTCGTCCTGCAGTTCGATCCCGGGTTCGATGCCGCCACGGTAGAAATGCGGCCCAGCAAGGGCGGCAACTACATGGGCCTGACCTTCACCGTGCGCGCGACGTCGCGCGAACAGCTGGACGCGCTCTACCGGGCCTTGCACGGCCACCCGATGGTGTCCATCGTTCTCTAGCGCGGGTTTGTCGTGATCAAGTGGCTCGCACGGCCGGCCGATTACCTGTCGGTCTGGCAGGACATGCAGGCATACACCAACCTGCGCGGCGCGGACACGCCCGATGAGATCTGGCTCTGCGAACACGCGCCGGTCTACACGCTGGGCCAGGCCGGCCTGCCGCAGCATGTGCTCAACCCCGGCAATATTCCCGTCGTCCGTTGCGACCGGGGCGGGCAGGTGACCTACCATGGCCCCGGCCAGGTCATGGCGTACGCGCTGTTCGACCTGCGCCGCGCGGACATGTACGTGAAAGAGTACGTGACCCTGCTGGAGGGCGCGGTTATCGACACGCTGGCCCAGCTGGGCGTGGCGCATGCCTGCCGCAAGCCCGGCGCGCCGGGTGTATACGTGCCGGACCCCGAAGGGGGCGAACTGGCCAAGATCGCTGCGCTGGGCATCAAGATCCGCAACGGCAGGGCCTACCACGGCGTGTCGCTGAACGTGTCGATGGACCTGGCGCCTTTCCTTGGCATCAATCCTTGCGGCTACCAGGGTCTGCGCACCGTCGACATGGCCAGCTGCGGCGCGCGGTGCGCGCCCACCGAGGCGGGCGACGCGCTGGCGCGCAATCTGGCGCAGGCCTGGGGCCGCGCAAGGGACAAGGCATGAAGACCTACAGCGCGGCCGACATCGCCGCTACCACGCCCGAACAGCTGGCCCGCCTGCGCGAAGGGGGGCCGCTCGAGGACTACGCCGCCTGGATCCGGGCGGCCGCCGAACTGGGGCTGGTCGAGGCCCAGGCCATCCATGGGCAGATGCTGCTCGATGGCGCCGGGGTCGAACGCGACCAGGCGGAAGGGCTGGCGTGGTTCAAGCGCGCCGCCAACGCCGACCACGCCATGGCCATCAACATGGTGGGCCGCTGCTACGAAAACGGCTGGGGCGTGGCGCCGGACGATACGGTCGCGGCCTATTGGTTCCGGCTGGCCGCGGACCGGGGGCTGGACTGGGGCATGTACAACTATGCCCACATGCTGCGCAGCGGCCGGGGCGGCGTGGCGCAGAACGCCGCGGCGGCGCTGGCCCTGTACCAGCAGGCGGCGCAGGCCGGGCACGTGAAATCCATCGGCGTAGTCGGCCGCTATTACGAAGCGGGCGACGTGGTCGCGCAAGACATGGAGCGCGCCTTCGACTGCTACCAGCGCTGCGCCGACGGCGGGGACTTCCGCGGCATGTTCCACCTGGGCCGCCTGCTGCTGTTGCGCGGCCGCAAGGAAGACGCCGTTCAGTGGCTGGTGCGCGTACCCGAGACGGCCACGCCCGCCTTCCTGCGCGAAGCCAACGCGATGCTTCAGGCCAGCGGTTTTCCCGCGCTGTACGAGGACATCCCGCAGGAGGGATGAAGCGCGGGAGGGCCCCGTCCTACGTGCTCAGCCGTTCCTCGAAGACGGCCTCGATGGTGTCGCGCTCGCCGGCGCCGCGTTCGCCTTGCAGGCGGTCCAGCAGGAACTGGCCGGCGCGCCGGCCCAGCGCGGCGGCGTCCACGCCCAGCGTGGTCAGCCCTTGCGCCCACTGCGCGGCGCTGCCGTCGTCCGTGAAACCCAGCACCGCCAGGTCCTCGGGCACGTGCAGGTCGCGGTTATGCGCCTCCGACACGGCGGCAGTCGCCAGCAGGTCGGAAGTGCAGAACACCGCGTCGAAGATCGTATTGGTGGCCAGCAGGCGCAGGAAGGCCATGCGGCCATCGTTCATCTGCTGCACCTCGGGCTGGACGATGTCCGCCACCTGTTCGAGCCCGAGCGCGGCAGCGCTGGCGATGAAGCCTTCGCGCCGTGCCCGCTCCCAGGGGTTGTCGGCGCTGAGGCAGGCGATGCGCGTGTGGCGCTTGGCGGCGAAATGCCGCGCCGCCATACGGCCCGCTTCCGCGTTGTCGATCACGAGGGCGCCGTCCAGCGGCTGGGCGGAGGCGCTCCAGGTTTCGATCACCGGGATTTCCAGCGCGGCCACGGCGGATCGCAGGCCGGGATCGTCCAGCGGGCCGATGACGAGCGCCGCCGCAGGGCGCAATTCGCCCAGCAGGGACAGGCCCGGCGCGCCGTGCCAGGGCGCGGCGGCCAGATAGTAGCCGGCGGGCGCGAGCAGCTCGGCGCAGGCCTGCACGGCGCGGCCGGTGGGGCCGGCATCCAGCCGGGGGGCGATCAGGGCGATGGGGCGGGGCGGGGGCAGGGAAGCCATGGGGAAAATTCGTGGATTCGTCAGGCGTGACGATAACCCAGGCGGGCTGGCGTCCAGGGCGCCGCCCGCCAGGGGCCGACCCCGTCCGGGGCGGATCCGGGCGGCGAGGGGTAAAATGCCGTTTTTGTCCCAGAGCCGGCACGTTCGCGCGCCGGTCATGAAGGTGTCCAATGTCTACGCTCGCCGAGTCTCCTGTTCCCTCGAACGAATCCACCGCTGCGCCCGCGGACGCGGCCTACGATCCGACGCAAAAGCAGAAATCACAGGCCAAGACGGCGCGTATTCCCATCAAGATCGTTCCGGCCGAGCGCCTGAAGAAGCCTGAATGGATCCGCGTGAAGGCCGCCGCGCCCGGCTCGCGCTTCTACGACATCAAGCGCATCCTGCGGGAGCACAACCTGCACACGGTGTGCGAGGAAGCCTCCTGCCCGAACATCGGCGAATGCTTCGGCAAGGGCACCGCCACCTTCATGATCATGGGCGACAAGTGCACGCGCCGCTGCCCCTTCTGTGACGTGGGCCACGGCCGTCCCGATCCGCTGGACACCAACGAGCCCGTCAACCTTGCGCGCACCATCGCCGCGATGAAGCTGTCCTACGTCGTGATCACCTCGGTGGACCGCGACGACCTGCGCGACGGCGGCGCGGGCCATTTCGTGGATTGCATCACGCACATCCGCGAACTCTCGCCCACGACCCGCATCGAGGTCCTGGTGCCCGACTTCCGCGGCCGCCTGGACCGCGCGCTGACCATCCTGAACGCCGGTCCTCCCGACGTCATGAACCACAACCTGGAAACCGTGCCGCGCCTGTACAAGCAGGCGCGCCCGGGCTCGGACTACCTGCACTCGCTGAAGCTGCTGGCCGAGTTCAAGAAGCTGCACCCCGAGGTCCCCACCAAGTCCGGCCTGATGCTGGGCCTGGGCGAGACCGACGAGGAAATCCTGCAGGTGATGCGCGACATGCGCGAGCACAACGTGGACATGCTGACCATCGGCCAATACCTGCAGCCGTCGGAGCACCATCTGCCCGTGCTGCGTTATGTGCATCCGGACACCTTCGCCATGTTCGAGCGCGAAGCCTATGCCATGGGCTTCTCGCACGCGGCGGTGGGCGCGATGGTGCGCTCCTCGTACCATGCGGACGAGCAGGCGCACGCGGCCGGCGTGAACTGAATCAGCAGGTTTCGGCGTCGGCCAGCAGCGCGCCGTTGCGGTCCTTCGCGGAGAGCAGCGGCGCCTGCTCGCAGGGCCACGCGATCGCCAGCGCCGGATCGTCCCAGCGAATGCAGCGCTCGTGCCGCGGGGCGTAATAGTCCGTGGCTTTGTACAGCACCTCGGCGGCATCGGACAGCGCCAGGAATCCGTGGGCAAACCCCTCGGGGATCCATAGCTGGCGCTTGTTTTCCGCGCTGAGTATGGCGCCTACCCATTTTCCGAAGGTCGGCGACGTCCGCCGCAGGTCTACCGCTACGTCGAAGATCTCGCCCGCGCACACGCGCACGAGTTTGCCCTGGGCCTGCGCGACCTGGTAGTGCAGGCCGCGCAGGACGCCCCTGGCCGAGCGCGAGTGGTTGTCCTGCACGAAGCTGCGCCGCAGGCCGGTCGAGGCCTCGAAAACGCTCTGGTTGAAACTCTCGAAAAAGAAGCCGCGCTCGTCGGCCAGGACACGGGGTTCCAGGACCAGCACGTCGGAAATGGCTTGCGGGATCACTTTCATCAGAACACCTTGTCCACCAGGATGCGCATCAGGTACTTGCCATAGCCGCTCCTGGACAGCGGCTCCGCCAGCTTTTCAAGCGCCTCGGCGGTGATCCAGCCCTGGCGGAAAGCGATTTCCTCGGGGCAGGCCACCTTCAGGCCCTGGCGGTGTTCCAGCGTGGCGATGAACTGGCCGGCCTCGAGCAGCGATTCGTGGGTGCCGGTATCCAGCCAGGCGAAGCCGCGGCCCATGATTTCCACCGCGAGCCGGTCTTGCTCCAGATAGCGCTGGTTGACGTCGGTGATCTCGAGTTCGCCGCGCGCGGAAGGGCGGATACCGCGGGCAATGTCGATGACGTCGTTGTCGTAGAAGTACAGGCCCGTCACCGCGTAGCCGGATCGCGGCCGCACAGGCTTTTCCTCGATGGACAGCACCT
This sequence comes from Achromobacter agilis, assembly GCF_900496965.1. Taxonomy (GTDB): domain Bacteria; phylum Pseudomonadota; class Gammaproteobacteria; order Burkholderiales; family Burkholderiaceae_B; genus Achromobacter; species Achromobacter agilis. Next base: position 272,850 of record NZ_UFQB01000001.1, on the reverse strand, counting down.
TGCCGCGCGCGTCGAATTCCGCCACGCCGTAGCGTTCCGGGTCCTGCACGTGATAGGTGAAGACGGTTGCGCCGTCTGTGCGCGCGTTGGCGCGCTGCAGCAGCCTGGGCAGTTCATGGCCGTAGAAGATGTTGTCGCCCAGCACGAGCGCCGAGGCGTCCTGGCCGATGAACGGCGCGCCGATGAGGAAGGCCTGCGCCAGGCCGTCGGGCGATGGCTGGACGGCGTACTCGATGTTCAGGCCCCATTGCGATCCCGCCCCCAGCAATTGCTGGAACCGGGGCGTGTCCTGGGGCGTCGAGATAATGAGGATGTCGCGGATGCCCGCCAGCATGAGCGTGGTGAGCGGGTAGTAGATCATCGGTTTGTCGAAAACGGGCAGCAGCTGCTTGCTGATGGCCAGCGTTGCCGGATGCAGCCGGGCGCCCGAGCCGCCCGCCAGAACTATGCCTTTGCGCGCCATGCGGAATCTCCGAGTTCGATGAGCCGGTCCAGGACCTGGTCGACATGCGCCGTCCAGGCGGGGAATTGCAAGTCCAGCGCGCGCGATAGCAGGGCCGTGTCCAGCCTGGAGTTGCCGGGCCGCCGCGCGGCTGCCGGATAGCTGCTGGCCAAGATCGCCCGGATGCGCTCCGGGGCGAGCGCCAGTGCCATCCCGCGGGCTGCCGCGCCCGCCACGATATATTGCGCGAATCCGTGCCAGCTGGTCGAGCCGGCGGCGGCCAGGTGATAGGTCCCCGTGGGCAGCCGTCCCTCGAAACGCCGCTGGATCGCCAGCGCCGTCGTGTCGGCGATGAGGCCCGCCGACGTCGGTGCGCCATGCTGGTCGGACACGACGTCCAGGCTTTCCCGGGCCTGCCCAAGGCGCAGGATGGTTTTCAGGAAGTTCCTGCCGTGCGACGAATAGACCCAGCTGGTCCGGAACACCAGGGCGCCGCAGCCGGCGTCCCGGATCGCCTGCTCGCCCGCGAGCTTGGTGGCGCCGTAGACGTTGCAGGGGTTGGGGGCGTCGGATTCCGCGTAGGGCTGCCGCGCCGTGCCGTCGAAGACATAGTCGGTCGAATAATGGACGAGCAAGGCATCCGTGGCCCGGGCATGGCGGGCGAGGGTGGAGACCGCCAAAGCGTTTACCTCGGACGCCTCCGACTGCTCGGATTCGGCCAGGTCCACCGCGGTGTAGGCCGCGGCGTTGACGATCGCATCGGGCCGGCAGGCAGACAGGGTGGCGCGCAGGCCTTCCTGGTCGCGCAGATCGGCCGTGTCGCGGCCCGGCGCCACCAGCTCCCCCAGCGGGGCCAGTGCGCGGCACAACTCGCGGCCCACCTGGCCGTTCTTGCCCAGCAGTAGGATTTTCACGCGGCCCTTGCTAAGTCTCGTACTGTTCTTTTGCCCAGTCGCGATAGGCGCCACTGGTGACGTTCGCCACCCAGCGCGGGTGGTCCAGGTACCAGAGTACCGTTTTTCGAAGGCCGGTCTCGAAGGTTTCGGCGGGCATCCAGCCCATCGCGCGCTGCAGGCGGCTGGCATCGACCGCGTAGCGGCGGTCGTGCCCGGGACGGTCGGGGACGTGGACGATCTGGTCCGCGTAGGGGCGGCCGTCGGGCCGGGGGCTGAGCTCGTCGAGCAGCGCGCACAGCTGCCGCACGACGTCGAGATTGGTCTTCTCGTTCCATCCGCCCACGTTGAAGGTGTCGCCCGGCTCGCCCGCCTCGAGTATCTTGCGGATCGCATCGCAGTGGTCGGCCACGTAAAGCCAGTCGCGTACCTGCAAGCCGTCGCCGTAGAGCGGCAGTGGCTTGCCGGCCAGCGCGTTGTGGATGACCAGCGGGATGAGTTTCTCCGGGAACTGGTAGGGGCCGTAATTGTTCGCGCAGTTCGAGGTCAGCACCGGCAGGCCGTAGGTGGTGTGGAAGGCCCGCACCAGGTGGTCGCTTGCCGCCTTGCTCGCGGAATACGGGCTGTTCGGGGCGTAGCGCGTCGTTTCGGTGAAGGCCGGGGCTCCCGCTTCCAGCGAGCCATATACTTCGTCGGTGGAGACGTGCACGAACCGGAAGCCGGCCTTGGCGGCCGGAGCCAGACGGGCCCAGTAGTCGCGGACGGCCGTCAGCAGGCGCGAGGTCCCGACGATATTGGCCTGGACGAAGGCGTCCGGATCGGCGATGGAGCGGTCCACGTGGGTTTCCGCGGCGAAGTTGATCACCGCCCGGGGCGCATGCGCGGCCAGCAGCCGCGAGACCGTTTCTGGATCGCCGATGTCGCCCTGGACCAGGGTGTGGCGCGCGTCGCCCCTCAGGGACGCCAGATTGTCGGGGTTGCCGGCGTACGTGAGCTTGTCCAGCGTCACGACGGGCTCGTCGCTCTGGACAAGCCAATCCAATACGAAATTGGAGCCGATGAAGCCGGCTCCGCCGGTGACGACTATGCTCATGTTGGTAAAGCCCTCTGGGCCTGGGGCCCAGATGTGTTCTCGGCGCGGGCTAGCGACGCGCCTGGGCGCCTGCCCAGTACGTGTCTTTCTGTCCCGCATGCTGGTTTATACAACGTGCCAGCACGAACATCAGGTCGGACAGCCGGTTCAGGTACTGCCTGATGGGCGGGTTCACCGTGTCGGCGCGCGCCAGCGCCACCACCGCGCGCTCCGCGCGGCGGCAGACGGTGCGGGCCACGTGCGCCTGCGCCGCGCCGCGGGAGCCGCCGGGCAGGATGAATTCGCGCAGGGGGGGCAGCGTGGCGTTGTAGTGCGCCAGGCGCGCGTCCAGGCGGGCGACCTGTTCGTCCGTCAGGGCAACGTGGCCGGGAATGCAGAGCTCCGCGCCCATGTCGAACAGGTCGTGCTGGATGGCGGACAGGTCGGCGGAGACGTCGTCGGGCAGGGCTTCGGTCAGCAGCACGCCGATCACGCTGTTCAGTTCGTCCACGTCGCCCAGCGCGGCGATACGGGGCGCGTCCTTGGGTGCGCGGGATCCGTCCCCCAGGCCGGTGGTGCCGTCGTCTCCCGTGCGGGTGGCAATGACAGATAAGCGGTTGGCCATGGGAATTCCTGAAAGAGTGACGAATGGTGTGGGTTTTGTGTCCGGCCATGGAAAGCGCCGGCTTTGGTCGCGCGGACCGCAATCAATGGTCAGGATTGTTGCGTTCCCGGCGGGTGACTGTTGCACAAGGGGGGTATCCTAGCACTATGGAAAGCGGGGGCGGCCCGGTACGCCGCTGCGCGCTTTCGCTGCAATCGGAGGATATCTGCATGGTTTTTGACCGCAAATACGCAACCCCCATGGCCGTAGCCGCCGCCGCGGCCGTCGTGGCGGTGGCCGCGCCGCTGGCGTTCGCGCAGCAGGCCGAGGCCAGCGGCGAAGTGCGGCGGGTGGACCCGGCCGCGGGCAAGGTCACCATCAAGCACGACGCTATCAAGCAGCTGGACCTTCCCGCCATGACGCTGGTCTATGAGGCCGATCCGGCCCTGCTGGCCAAGATCAAGGCGGGCGACAAGGTGCGCTTTACCGCCGTGCGCAAGGACGGCAAGTACACCGTGACGGCAATCGCGAACTAGGCCGAGGCCTGGCAAGCGCCCTTCAGCAACGAAAAACGCCGTTTGCCGCGATGGAGCGGCAAACGGCGCCTGGCCGGACGGCACGCCGTCCGGTATTGCTTACAGCACGTAGCGCGCCAGATCCTGGCTGCTGGCGGCCTCCGACAGCTGCTCGTTGACGTAGGCGGCGTCGATCTTCACATGCTTGTCCTGGCTGGACGTGGCATCGAACGACAATTCCTCCAGCAGCTTTTCCATCACCGTATACAGGCGGCGCGCGCCGATGTTCTCGGTGGTTTCGTTGACGTTGAAAGCCAGTTCCGCCAGGCGGCGCACGCCTTCGTCCGTGAATTCCAGGTCAAGGTCTTCGGTGGCCATGAGGGCCTTGTACTGCTTGGTCAGCGACGCATCCGTATCGGACAGAATGCGCACGAAGTCCTCGGCGGTCAGCGATTCGAGTTCGACGCGGATCGGGAAGCGGCCTTGCAGCTCAGGGATCAGGTCGGACGGGCGCGACAGATGGAATGCGCCGGACGCGATGAACAGGATGTGGTCGGTGCGGACCATGCCGTAGCGCGTGTTGACCGTGGTGCCTTCGACCAGCGGCAGCAGATCGCGCTGCACGCCCTGGCGCGACACATCGGCGCCGCCGGTTTCCTGGCGGGCCGCGATCTTGTCGATTTCGTCCAGGAACACGATGCCGTTCTGCTCGACGTTGGTGATCGCCACGGTGCGCAGGTCTTCTTCGTTGACGCGCTTGGCGGCTTCCTCGTCGACGATCAGCTTGAAGGCTTCGCGCACCTTCATCTTCTTGGGCTTTTTCTTGTCGCGGGCCATGCCGGCGAACATGCCGCGCAGCTGCTCGGCCATTTCTTCCATGCCCGGGGGCGTCATGACGTCCATCTGCGGGACGGCCTGGGCCACTTCGATCTCGATTTCGAGATCGTCGATCTTGCCTTCGCGCAGGCGTTTGCGGAAGGTCTGGCGGGCGCTGTTGTCCTCGCCGCGTTCCGGCTCGCCCGAGGCGCCGCGCGCCGGCGGGACGAGCGCGTCCAGGATGCGGTCCTCGGCGGCGTCTTCCGCCTGGGTGCGCACACGGCGCATTTCCAGCTCGCGGGTCTGCTTGATCGAGTATTCGGTCAGGTCGCGGATGATGGTGTCGACATCGCGGCCGACGTAGCCCACTTCCGTGAACTTGGTGGCCTCGATCTTGATGAAGGGCGCGTTGGCCAACTTGGCCAGGCGGCGCGCGATTTCGGTCTTGCCCACGCCGGTGGGGCCGATCATCAGGATGTTCTTGGGGTGAATTTCATGGCGCAGAGGTTCGGCGACCTGCTGGCGGCGCCAGCGGTTGCGCAGCGCCACGGCCACGGCGCGCTTGGCGCGGTTCTGGCCGACGATGTACTTGTCGAGTTCGGAGACGATTTCTCCGGGCGTCATGTTGGATGCGGACATGAGGGCGGATCCTTGAAGCTAGGGCGGGCTGGGGTGACGGCGCGGCGCCGTGGGCGCCGCAACGCGGATGTCACTCGCCCAGCGTTTCGACGACGTGGTTCTGGTTGGTGTAGATGCAGAGGTCGCCAGCGATTTCCAGCGATTGCTTGACGATGGCCTCGGGCGGCAGCTCGGTGTTGCGCAGCAGGGCCAGCGCCGCCGATTGGGCGTAGGCGCCGCCGGATCCGATGGCGGCCAGGCCGTGTTCGGGCTCCAGCACGTCGCCGTTGCCGGTCAGCACCAGCGTATGCTCGGTGTCGGCCACGATCAGCATGGCTTCCAGGCGGCGCAGGACGCGGTCGGTGCGCCAGTCGCGGGTCAGTTCGACCGCGGCGCGCATCAGGTTGCCCTGGTGCTTGTCGAGCTTGGCTTCGAAGCGCTCCTGCAGGGTGAATGCGTCGGCGGTGGCGCCGGCGAAACCGGCCAGGATCTTGTCGTGGTACAGGCGGCGGATCTTGCGGGCCGTACCCTTGACGACGATGTTGCCCAGAGTGACCTGGCCATCGCCGCCCAGTGCGACGCGGTTACCGCGGCGCACGCACACGATGGTGGTGGCGTGAAATTGTTCCATGCGTTCCTTCCTTTGAAGGGAATAGCTGGGGGCGCTTCCGGGGAAATCAAGGGAATGCGGGGAGGGGCTCAGTGTCTGACACCCGTACGGGATGTCCTAGGGCCTGCCCGGATGCCTCCCGGGTGTCAGACACTGGGCTCATCCAATAAAAAAGGCCATGCCGGTAACCAGCATAGCCTTTCAGGGCCGGGAGCGAATACGGGACGGATTAGTCGCCGTAGAGCTTCTGGCGCATTTCGCGGCGTTCCTGCGCTTCGAGCGACAGGGTGGCCGTGGGGCGGGCCAGCAGGCGCGGAATGCCGATGGGTTCGCCCGTTTCTTCGCACCAGCCGTATTCGCCGCTGTCGATGCGGGCGATGGACTGTTGCACCTTCTTCAGCAGCTTGCGTTCGCGGTCGCGCGTGCGCAGCTCGAGCGCGTGTTCTTCCTCGATCGTGGCGCGGTCGGCGGGATCGGGCACGAATTGCGTTTCACGCAGGTGCTCGGTGGTTTCGCCGGCGTTGGCCAGGATGTCCTGTTCGAGTTGTTTGAGCCGTTCCTTGAAGAAAGCCAGCTGGCGTTCGTTCATATAGTCGGACTCGGGCATGGCCAGCAATTCTTTTTCGCTGGGCAGATCAATCGCCGTATCGCTCGTCGACTTGCTTGGTTTCTTGGTTGCTGCCTTGGTAGCCATGAAAACACTCCACTATGAATCGATCCTGGCGCGGGCGTCCATTCCCGGTCCGTGTTACTTGTTGCCTACGCTATTCGTACCTCACAGTACTGCCTTCGTCGCATCGCGTCACGTCAGGAAGGGGGATTACCCCGCCAGGCACTGCTCCAAGCCCCGGGTAAAAATCTCCTGGGGCAGCTTACGTCCGATGAATACCATCTTGGTGGACGGTTTTTCGGCCGCGGTCCACGGCTTGCCGGGTTCGGCGCCCATCATCATGTGCACACCCTGGAACAACATGCGGCGGTTGATGCCCTTCATGTACAGGATGCCCTTGTAGCGCATCAGGTCGGGACCATAGACCTGCACGACGCCACCCAGGAATTCCTCGAGCCGAGCGGGATCGAACGGCTTGTTGGAACGGAACACGAACGCGCCGATTTCGTCGTCGTGCTGGTGATGGTGATGATGGTGGGCATGATTGCAGTGCGCCCCGCAGTCGCCTTCGTGGTCATGATCGTGATCGTGGCCATGATCGTGGCCGTGGTCGTGATCGTGCCCATGGGAGTGGGCGGCGTCGGGGTGCTCATCGGCCAGGAACTCCGGGTCGATGTCCAGAATGGAATTCAGGTTGAAGCCGCTGATGTCGATGATGGACTTCAGGTCGACGTCGCCGAAGTTGACGGCGGTGATCGGCGCGCGCGGGTTCATGTGAACCAGGCGGTGTCGCAGCGCTTCGTAGTCGACTTCGTTGACCAGGTCTTTCTTCGAGATCAGGATGCGGTCGGCGAAACCGACCTGCTTCTGGGCTTCGGGTTGCTCGTCGAGGGTGGACATGCCGTGCTTGGCATCGACCACGGTAACCACCGCGTCCAGGCGGTAGTACTCGGCGATGTCGTCATCCATGAAGAACGTCTGGCAGACGGGGCCGGGATTGGCCATGCCGGTCGTTTCGAGGATGACGCGTTCAAAATTCAGTTCGCCGGCTTCGCGCTTGACGCGCAGCTCGGACAGCGTGCGCATCAGGTCGCCGCGCACCGTGCAGCAGACGCAGCCGTTGGACAGCTCGATGATCTCTTCGTTGCTGTCCTGGACCAGCAGGTCGTTGTCGATGCTTTCCGGTCCGAATTCGTTTTCGATGACCGCGACGCGGCGGCCATGGTATTCGGTCAGGATGCGTTTGAGCAGGGTGGTCTTGCCCGCACCGAGAAAGCCGGTGAGGATGGTGACGGGAACCATTTTGTCCAAACTGCGCGGGGTGTTCATGGCGAAGCTGCTAGCGTGAAGTCAAGGCGTTAAACAGGAGCTCCTGGCATGGGGACCTGCAACCCCGCCTTACATGCTGGAACGGCGGGTTTCGGGGGGGTCCCTATCATTTGCCGGAGGATGTTTGCCACAGGCTGCGAAGGCCGCCGACAGCGGCCGGACGCAGGATTACAGCACAGTCAGGGGCAGGGGGCAAACCCAGGGTGAACCCGGGGGCCTCGGCGGCCCGGATCGCTGCCGTACGCCGTCAAGTATCGGGCGATACCACTATTTTGGGGCGGTTTCCGGGATTTCAAGAGCGGATGAATCCGCGGGGTTGAGGCCTGCCGTGATGCCTCAGCCAAAAGGAGCCCGCCGGATGGACGGGACGCGTCCGCGGCATCCCGGCTCAGTGATGGTGATGGTGATGGTGATGCCCGGCGTCGTCCGCGGGCTGCTTTTTCTGGCACTGGGGGCACAGCGCGCGGATTTCGGTTTCGTGCGTGGCCAGCGCGTACCCGGTCTGGGCGACGCGTTCGGCCAGCTGCCGGCTCATGGCGGGGTCGGACACTTCCGCGACCGCGCCGCAGCCGGTACAGACCACCAGCAAGTCGTGGGGCGCGCCGCCGGCGTCATGGCAGGCGCTCCAGGCGTTGACCGCGTCCAGGCGGTGGATGAGGCCTTCGTCCATCAGGAAATCCAGGGCGCGATACACCGTGGGGGGCGCGGCGCCCGGGTGCACCGCGCGCATGGCATCCAGCAATTCATAGGCCTTCAGGCTGCGGCCGTGGCGCAGCAGCAGTTCCAGGACCTTGCGGCGGATGGGGGTGAGGCGGCGTCCGCGCTGCTCGCACAGCGTCTCGGCGACGCCGAGCTGGGCGTCCACGGTGTCGCTGCGGGGTGAGCGGGGCGTTGCGGGCATGGCTGGCTTCATGTGTATAGGAAACGCGCGCGATGCGCGCGAGATGCCAGGAAGGTAGCAGAAAACACCCAGATGCGGGCGAAACGCGCCGAATCAAGTATTTAGTTATGATATAACATAATAAAATTGTCATTCCCCTGCCTCGATTCCCGATGTCGCATTTCACGCTTTTGTCTCGGCGGCCCGGCGCCGCGCCCCGGCAAAGCCCGCCCCCGCGTTCTGTATTTCTCGTTTCGGCCTGGCGCCGCATGGCGGTCGCGCTGGTTGCGGCCGCGGCCCTGTGGGCGCTGACGGGCTGGGCGCTGGATTGGTGGCCGCGATGAGCGCGCCTGTCACCATCGAACTGGAGGACGCTTCGTTCGGCTGGCATGGCCATGCCGCGCTCAAGTCGGTATCGGGGTGCTTCGCGGCGGGCGGCATGACTGCCGTGGTGGGCCCGAACGGCGCCGGCAAATCCACCCTGATCAAAGGCATCATGGGTGTGCTGCGCCCCATGAGCGGCAGCGTGCGCGTCACCGGCGCGGGCCGCGCCGGGCTGGCGTGGCTGCCGCAGGCCGCCGAACTGGACCACTCCTTTCCCGTCTCGGTGCTGGAACTGGTGGCCATGGGCGCCTGGCGCCGCGTCGGCGGATGGCGCCGGGTCGCCGACGACGAACTGGCGCGCTGCATGGACGCCCTGGACATGGTGGGCCTGGCGGACGTGGCCGGGCGCGCCGTGGGCACGCTGTCGGGCGGCCAGATGCAGCGCGCGCTGTTTGCGCGGATGCTGGTGCAGGACGCGCCGGTGCTGCTGCTGGACGAACCGTTCGCGGCCGTCGACAGCCACACGGCGGACGAGCTGATGGCCCTGCTTTGCGGCCTGCACGGCCAGGGCCGGACCGTCATCGCGGTGCTGCACGATCTGGACCTGGTGCGCGACCACTTTCCCGAATGCCTCCTGCTATCCGGCTCGGTGGTGGCCTGGGGCGAGACGGCCAGCGCCCTGGACGACGCGCATTTGAAGGCGGCGCGGCGCTGGCGCGCGGAGTTCGCGGCATGAGCCTGGCGCTATGGGCGGTGTCGCCCTTTCTGGATTACGGATTCATGCGGCGCGCGCTGGCGGGCGCCTGCGCGCTGTCGTTGGGCGCGGCGCCCCTCGGGGTGTTCCTGGTGCTGCGGCGGATGAGCCTGATGGGCGATGCCATGTCGCACGCCATCCTGCCCGGCGTGGCGGCGGGCTTCCTGCTGTCGGGATTGTCGCTAGGCGCGATGATGCTGGGCGGCATCGCGACGGGCCTGGCGGTGGCCTTGCTGGCGGGCCTGGTGGCCCGGCTTACGCCGTTGCGCGAGGACGCCAGCTTTGCGGCGTTCTACCTGATATCGCTGGGGCTGGGCGTGCTGCTGGTGTCGCTGCGGGGCTCCAACATGGACCTGCTGCACGTGCTGTTTGGCACGGTGCTGGGCCTGGACGATCCGGCGCTGCTGCTGGTTACCGCGGTCGCCAGCGCGACCCTGCTGGCGCTGGCCGCGATCTACCGGCTCCTCGTGGCCGAATGCCTCGACCCGGGCTTCCTGCGCGCCAGCGGCGGCGCGGGGAGCTGGGTCCACATGGGTTTCCTGGTGCTGGTCGTCGTGAACCTGGTGGCGGGGTTCCAGGTGCTGGGCACGCTCATGGTGGTTGGGATCATGATGCTGCCCGCCGCCGCGGCGCGGTTCTGGGTCCGTTCCGCGGCCAGCCAGATCGCGCTGGCCGCGGGCCTGGGCGTGGCGGCATCCGTGGCCGGCCTGCTCGTGTCGTATCACTTCAACGTACCGGCGTCGCCCGCCATCATCCTGGCGGCCGGCGCCTGTTATCTGTTTTCCGTCGTGGGCGGCCCGCTGGGCGGCTTGCTGCGGACGCCGCGCCGCATGCGGCGGGCCTGACTTCAAAGGAGATTCGACATGCGTTCCGTTTCCCCCGCGCGCCGCCGCGCGCTGCTGGCCGTGGCCGGCCTGTGCCTTTCGGCCGCTTTCGGGGCCTCGCACGCCGCCGCGCCTCTGCAGGTCGTGGCCAGCTTTTCCATCCTGGGCGACATCGTGCGCGAGGTGGGCGGCGATGATGTCAGCGTGGCGATGTTGGTCGGGCCCGATGGCGATGCGCACGAGTACGAGCCCACGCCGGGCGATGCGAAGACGCTGTCCGCCGCCCGAGTGCTGTTCGTGAACGGACTGGATTTCGAAACCTGGATGCCGCGCCTGGCGAAGTCCTCGGGATTTTCCGGCCTGACCGTCGTGGCCTCCAAGGGCGTGGCGCCGCGCAAGTTTGCAGCGCCAGGCGGCACATCCGATCACGGCCACGGTCACGACCATGACCATGACCATGATCACGACGACGGCCACGATCACAAGGACGGTCATCATCACGGCGACGCGGATCCGCACGCCTGGCAGGACCTGTCCAATGGCGTGATCTACGCCCGCAATGTGGCGCAAGGGCTGGCCGCCGCCGACCCGGCGCACGCGGATGCGTACCGCCAGCGCGCGCTGGCCTACATTGCGCGCCTGCAGGCGCTGGATGCCGAGGCCCGCAAGACGTTCGCCGCGATTCCCGCCGAGCGCCGCAAGGTCGTGACCTCGCACGACGCTTTCGGGTACTTCGGCGATGCCTACGGCGTGACCTTCATTCCGGCGATGGGGGTGTCGACCGATGCCGAACCCTCGGCGGGCGAGGTGGCGCGTATCATCGGGCAGGTCAAGCGCGAGCGCGTGCCGGCGGTGTTCGTGGAGAACATCAGCAGCCCCAGGCTGGTCCAGCAGATCGCGCGGGAAACCGGCGCCAAGGTGGGCGGCACGCTTTATTCCGATGCGCTGTCCAAGGCCGGCCAGCCCGGCGCCACTTATCTGGAAATGTTCGAATGGAACGTACGTCAGCTTGCCGGGGCCTTGCAACCCTGACCGCCGCCTCGTGCCTGCTGGCCGCGGGCGCCGCCAGCGCGCATCCGCATATGTGGATCGATGCCCGCGCCGCCATCGAGATCGACGCCGAACGGCGCATCACGGCGCTGCGCCAAGTCTGGCTGTTCGACGAGATGTTCGGCGCCTATGCCACGCAGGGCCTGAAGCAGGGCAAGGACGGCGCCCTGCCGGCGGACGTCCTGCAGGGCATGGCGCAGGACTGGATGAAAGCGCTGGGCGAACCCGTCTCGCACTACTTCACCCGCGTCACGGTGGATGGCAAGAGCGTGGCCTTCGGGGCGCCGCGGGATGCCCGCGTCGACTGGAACCCGAAGACATCCAGGCTGACCCTGTCTTTCACGCTGCCGCTGGCCGAGCCGGCGGCGCCGGGGGCGGCCGGCGCGCAAGTGGACATCTACGACCCGACTTATTTCGTTGCCTACGCCTTCGATGCCAGGGACGCGGTTTCCCTTGACGGCCCGCAAGGCGCAGCCTGCGCGTCGGCGTACCGCAAGCCCAAGGAACTGGATTGGAAAACCCTGCAGCAACTGGCCGCGATTCCGGCCGACCCGGACGCGTTGCCCGACGAACTCTTCGCCATCACCAAGGGGCTGACGCACCGTATCGAGGTGCGATGTCCGTAGCTCGGCCGGTGCTGTCCGCCGCGGCGGGGGTTGCGCTGCTGCTGTTGGGATGGACCGGCGCGGGCTGCCTGGCGACGGCGGCGGCCCAAGGCGCGCATCCCTTCGGCGTGCCGGAAAGCGGCGGCGCGGGCGGACCGGGCTGGCTGTCCGGCGTCTTCGGCCAGATCGCCGTCTGGCAATCCCACTTCTACCGCCAGCTGACGGGCGCGGTGCGCGCCTGGCAGGACGACGGCGGCGCGGCCTGGGCCCTGGTCGGCCTGTCGTTCGCCTATGGCGTGTTCCACGCCCTGGGCCCGGGTCATGGCAAGGCGGTGATCTCATCCTATGTGCTGGCGAACGGCCAGACCGCCCGCAATGGCGCGCTGCTGGCGTTGCTGTCCGCGCTGATCCAGGCGCTGGTCGCGATCGCGATGGTGGTGGTGCTGGCGCTGGCGTTCAATGCCACCGCCACGGTGATGAACGCGGCCACGCGCTGGCTGGAGCTGGCGTCATATGCGCTGGTGACGGCGCTGGGCGCATGGCTGGTCTGGACCAAGGCGATCCGTCCGCTGCGGGCGCGCGCCACCGTGCCGCCGCATGCCCATGCGCACGGCCATGGGCACAGTCACGCGCATCGCCATGGGCGCGATTGCGCTTGCGGGCACGCGCATGTGCCCGAGCCGGAAAGCGTAGCGGGTCCGCTGGACTGGCGGCGTGCGGTGTCGGCGGTCCTGGCCGTGGGCCTGCGGCCCTGCAGCGGCGCTTTGATCGTGCTGGTGTTCGCCTTGTCGCAGGGTTTTTTCCTGGCCGGCGTGGCCTCGGCCCTGGCGATGGGCGCGGGCACCGGCCTGACCGTCGCCGCATTGGCCATGCTGGCCGTGGCGGCCGGGGGCGCGGCCAATCGCCTGGGGCGCCGGCTCTCGAGCGCGGGCGCGGCGCGCCTGCGCTATTGCGTGGAGGCATTGGCGGCGTTTGCCGTGCTGTTGCTGGGGGTGATGCTGCTGGGCGGCGCGGTGGCGGGCGGCGGCTAGCGCGGCGCTGGCCGTCAGGACTTGCGGCCGGCGCGCGGATGCGCCTGGTCGTAGGCACGGGCTAGATGCTGGAAGTCCAGCCGGGTGTAGACCTGGGTGGTGGAAATGTTGGCGTGGCCGAGCATTTCCTGCACGGCGCGCAGGTCTTGCGCGGATTGCAGGACGTGGCTGGCGAAGCTGTGCCGCAGCACGTGCGGATGCACATGGGTGGGCACGCCGGCCGCCTGCGCAATGCGTGCGAGCTGCAGCTGCACCACGCGCGGCGAGATGCGGCGGCCGCGCGCGCCCAGGAACAGGGCCGCGGCGTCTTCGGGCGAGGCGGTGAAAAGCGCGAGCTGCGGGCGTACCGCGATCCATTTGCGCAGGGCGTCCATCGCCGCCTGGCCGACCGGCACGGACCGGCGCTTGCCGCCCTTGCCCAGCACGATGACTTCGGCTTCGTCCAAGCTCAGCCAGCCGCGCGATTCATAGCCGCCGGCGCGTTCATAGCGCAGGTCCAGTCCGACCAGCTCCGATAGCCGCAGGCCGCTGGAATACAACAGTTCGAGCATGGCCTGGTCGCGCAGCGCGGCGGGTTCGGTCGCCACCTGCGCCGGAGCGCGATCCAGCAGGGCCTGGGTCTGTTCCACCGACAGGGCCTTGGGCAGGCCGCGGGGCGCCTTGGGGGCGCGCACGCCCGCCACGGGGTTGCCAGCCAATTCGATTGCCGGCGCCCACCATTGATAGAAGCCGCGCCACGCCGCCAGCGTGCGCGCCAGGCTGCGCGGGCCGCGGCCCTCGGCATGCAGGCGCGCCACGAATTGGCGGATGTGGCCGTTGCCGATCTTGTCCAGCGGCAGCCCGGCCTTGTCGGCCAGCGCGCGCAGGAAGCGCAGTTCGCGGCGGTAGCCGTCCAGCGTGTGGGGCGAGTAGCGGCGGTTCGTTTCCAGATGGCGCAGCCAGGCGCTCATCGCGTCGGGCAGGGGCGCTTCGGGTGGGTCGGCATCCTGCGCGGCGTTCCCCATGGCGTGCTCCGTGTGCGCCCGCGCCCTAGACCTTGGGCGTCGCCGGGTTCAGGCGGTGCAGGGCCGCCGATGCCAGCTGGCCGATGGATTCCAGGAACGTGGTGCCCATTTCAGGGGTGAAGCGCTCGGCGTCGTCCGAACCCAGCACCAGCAGGCCGACGGCGGGGCCGTCCGTTTCCAGGCGCAGGGGCACCAGCGCCAGCGACTTGGGCTTGGCGTCCAGCCAGCCGGCGGCTTCGAAACCGTTGTCGGCGCCGCAATACGGGGCCTTCAGGCTGTCGGTGAACGTGCGCACGTCCTGGCTGACGGGTTCGCCATAGCCCGTGGCGGGCAGTTCGGACAGGTCCCACAGGCGCAGGGCCGCGTGGTTCAGGTCGAACTGTTCGGCCAGGCCCAGGGCGATCTCGCCGGGCACGCGCTGCGGGTCGCATTCGGACAGCAGGCGGCTGCACCATTTGGCCAGATGCGTGCCGATGGTTTCATTGGCCGTGGCGTTGCGCACGAGCTCGTTCAGGCGCCATTCCAGTTCGCGGTTGCGTTCGCGCAGCGTCATGATCTGGCGTTCGCCAAGCGAGATGGCCCGCGAGCCATGCGGATGCGGCACCTGCAGCGTGGCGAAGACGTCGGCGTGTTCGTCGAAAAAGCCGGGATTCTCTTGCAGGAAGCCCGCGATATCGTGGGGGGTAAAAGCGGTATCAGTCATGGCTTATCGGTTCAGCCCCATGGAGAAGACGAGCTTGTCGATGTCGACCTGCCCCGTGAAAACGGATTCCGCCGGGCCGGTCATGCGTAGTTGTTCGCCGTTCCATGCGACGGTCAGCACGCCGCCGCGCGCCTGCACGCGCACCGGGGAATCGAGCAGGCCGCGGCGGATGCCCGCCGCGACGGCGGCGCAGGCGCCGGTGCCGCAGGCCAGGGTTTCGCCCACGCCCCGTTCGAAGACGCGCAGACGGATGTTGTTCCGGTCCTGGATCTGCATGAAGCCGGCGTTGACGCGGCGCGGGAAGCGCGCGTGGGTCTCGATCAGCGGGCCGAGGACGGAGACAGGGGCGGTGTCCAAGTCGTCCACGACCTGCACGGCATGCGGGTTGGAGATCGCAACCGCCGAAACCCAGACAGCGCTCGGCAGGCCGGCGGGCGCGTCGAGCTGCAATTCCCAGAGCGTGTCGCCGCCCTCGGCCCGCGAAGCCAGGCCGTCGGTGTCGAACGGCAGGGCGGCAGGGTCGAAGCGCGTGCTGCCCATGTCGACGGTGACCTGTTCGTCGTCGCCTTCGTCCAGGACGAGAATGCCGGTGGCGATTTCGGCGCGCAGCGGGTTGCGGTCGGACAGGCCCTGTTCGTGCACGAAGCGCACGAAGCAGCGGGCGCCGTTGCCGCAATGTTCGACTTCGCTGCCGTCGGAATTGAAAATGCGGTAGCGGAAGTCGGCATCCGGCCGGGAGGCGCGTTCGACCAGCAGGATCTGGTCGGCGCCGATGCCGAAATGGCGATCGCCCAGGGCGCGCGCGCGCTCGGGCGTCATTTCGATCCTTTGGCGGACCCCGTCGAGCACGACGAAATCATTGCCCGCGCCATGCATTTTGGTGAAGTTCCAGTTCATCACTGGATTATCGCCCATATTGTGAGGCGCGGCCGGAGCTCAGTAGAGTTTGGGTTCGCCTGGCGGCCGCGTCTTGAAGCGGCGGTGGACCCAGTAGTACTGGCTGGGGCAGCGGCGCACCCAGGATTCCAGTTCGCGGTTCAGGCGGGCGGTGGCGTCTTCCAGCGAGCTCTCGCCCGGGAAGTCCGCCAGCGGCGGCAGCACATCCACGTGATAGCGGCCGGTCTCGGGGTTCCAGAACCCCACGATAGGCATGACGGCGGCGTTCCATTTCTTGGCCAGCTGCGCGGTGGCGAGCAAGGTCGCGGCCTGCACGCCGAAGAACGGCACGAAGACCGAGCCCTGGCGGCCGAAGTCCATGTCGGGCAGGTAGTAGACGGGGCGCGGCGCGCGCAGGTGGCGGAGCAGTTCGCGCACGCCGTCCTTGCGGCTGACCAGGAAGACCTCGTTGAAGCGGGCGCGGCCGGCGGCCACGACCGCGTCGATGTGGGGGTCGCTTTGCGGCGTATACATGGTGGCGGCGCTAGGCACTTCCATGGTGAGCCGGGTGGCCGCGGCGTCCAGCGCAATGAAGTGCGGGGCCAGCAGGATCACCGAGCGGCCCTCGGCCGTCATCGCGTTGATCCGTTCGGCGCCCGTCAGCGTCACCATTTCCTTGATGGCTTCCGGCGTGCCGTACCAGAGCACGCCGCGGTCCACGATGGATTGCGCCAGGGCGTGGAAGTGCTCGGCCAGCCAGCGTTCGCGCACGGCTTCGGTCTGGTCGGGAAAGCACAGTTCCAGGTTGCGCCGGACGATGCGTGCGCGCGATTTGGCCAGGCGCGGCGCGAGCCAGCCCAGGCAGGCGCCGATGCGCAGCCGCGTCGAGGGCGTGATGCGGCCGAACCATTTCAACAGGGAGACCAGCGCGCGCGTTTTGAAATCAGTCATAGTGTCAGCAGGGGGCGGACGGGACTCAGCCCGCCGTGGAGGCCGTATCGGCGGCCGGCGCCGGCGGCGCGCCGCGCGGCGTCTTGTAGCGGTTGTAGCTCCAGAGATATTGCTCCGGGCAGCGGCGGATCAGCGTTTCCATGGCGGCGTTGAGCAGCGCGGCCTGTGCCTGGGGATCGGCGGGCAGCGGTTCGGGCACCCGCACGTAGTGGATGCGCCAGCCCCGCCCCTTGGGCAGCCGTTCGCCGGCGGTCAGGATGATGGAAACGCCGGTCTGGGTGGCCAGTTTGCCCGGCAGCGTCATGGTGTAGGCCATGCGTCCGAAAAACGGGGCCCAGACGCCGTCGCCCACGCTGGGCGCCTGGTCGGGCAGCATGCCCACGGATTCTCCGCGGCGCAGCGCGCGCACGAATTCGCGCACGCCTTGCATGGTGGCCGGCACGGCGTTGACCGCCGAGCTGTTGCGCGCGGTTTCCAGCAGCGGGGCCAGGATGTCCTTGCGCGGCGGGCGGAACATGACCGTCATGGGCATCTGGCGGGCCAGGTAGCGGGCGGTGATCTCGAAGCAGCCCAGGTGGGGCGTCAGGAAGAGGATGCCCCGGTTTTCGGCGCGGGCGGCGCTGACCACGTCGTTGTCGTCCGACACGACCCGGGCCAGGCTGTCTTCATTGCGGAACCAGACCCGCGGGCTTTCGAGGATCATGGCGCCGATTTCGCCCGCCGCGCGCCGCGCGAAGGCCGGGGCGGGGTAGCCCGCCTGGGCGGCGTTGGCCTGGAGGCGCCGCCGGTACTTGCCCGGCCAGGCGTAGATCGCGCGCCCGGCGAGGCGCCCCAGGGCGTGCGCGACGGGTAGCGGGAGGGCGGCGAATAGTCTGAACAGGAAGAGCAGCATGCGGCAAAAGGGTGGGCTGGCAGGGTCGCGCCCGCGCCCGGGGAACGGGCGGGCGCCCCGGCGCGAGCAACAGAACGGCATTTTCGCTTAAAATAACGCAGTCGCCGAGTTAACCGACAACTTGCGGGGCGACGGCAAGGGTGTAGCGCGTTGCGCGTTTCTTGCCAAATCCGCTAAAGCGTCGCGCCCAGATCAGTGTATGCGCCAAGGCATGCGGTCCGGGGTGCAACGCGCCTCGTGAACCTATGCGCCGGCCAGGCCGGACACGTAAGGACGCATCTGTGGCCAACAACGACTTTCTCTTTACTTCCGAATCCGTCTCTGAAGGGCACCCCGACAAGGTAGCCGATCAGATTTCCGACTCGATCCTCGACGCCATCTTCACGCAAGATCCCAACGCGCGCGTTGCAGCCGAAACGCTGTGCAACACGGGCCTGGTCGTGCTGGCCGGCGAGATCACCACGACCGCCAACGTCGACTACATCCAGGTCGCGCGCGACACGATCCGCCGCATCGGCTACGACAACACCGAGTACGGCATCGACTACAAGGGCTGCGCGGTGCTGGTCGCCTACGACAAGCAGTCGCCGGACATCGCCCAGGGCGTGGACCGCAGCTCGGAAGATTATCTGAACCAGGGCGCTGGCGACCAGGGCCTGATGTTCGGCTACGCGTGCGACGAAACGCCCGACCTGATGCCCGCCCCGATCTGGTACGCGCACCGCCTGGTGCAGCGCCAGAGCGAACTGCGCAAGGATGGCCGCCTGCCGTGGCTGCGCCCCGACGCCAAATCGCAAGTGACGTTCCGCTACATCGACGGCCGCCCGGCCGAAGTCGATACGGTGGTGCTGTCGACCCAGCATTCGCCCGAAGTCTCGCAAGAGACCATCCACGAAGCGGTGATCGAAGACATCATCAAGCCGAGCTTCCCCGACGGCCTGATCACGCCGCAGACCAAGTTCCTGGTCAACCCGACCGGCCGTTTCGTCATCGGCGGCCCGCAAGGCGATTGCGGCCTGACCGGCCGCAAGATCATCGTCGACACGTACGGCGGCGCTTGCCCGCACGGCGGCGGCGCGTTCTCGGGCAAGGATCCGTCCAAGGTTGACCGTTCGGCCGCCTACGCCGCGCGCTACGTGGCCAAGAACATCGTGGCCGCCGGCCTGGCGCGCCAGTGCCAGGTGCAGGTCAGCTACGCCATCGGCGTGGCCGAGCCCATCAACATCACCGTCTACACCGAAGGCACCGGCGTCATCCCCGACGACCAGATCGCCAAGCTGGTGCGCGAGCATTTCGACCTGCGTCCGAAGGGCATCGTGAACATGCTGGACCTGCTGCGCCCGATCTACGCGAAGACCGCCGCCTATGGCCACTTCGGCCGCTCGGAGCCGGAATTCTCGTGGGAAGCCACGGACAAGGTGCAGGAACTGAAGAAGGCGCTGTAAGCGCAAGACTGCGCCGCTTCAAAAAAAACTCCCCCGCAGCAATGCGGGGGAGTTTTTCATTGGGACGCGGGAATCAGAGCCCCCAGGCCGACAGGTCGGGCCGCCGCGGCGCTGGAGCCAGCACGGGTTCCAGCGCCGAGGCGCAATCCAGCAGCGCGGCGTCGCCGCCGGCGGGCGCCAGCAGCTGGACGCCGATGGGCATGCCTTCGGCGTCGAAACCGGCCGGCAGGGAGATGGCGGCCGCGCCCAGGAAGTTGGCGGGCCGCAGCAGCTTGCCCAGGCCGGCATGGCGGGCGTCGCCCGCATCCAGCGTCTGCGCGGCCTGGTCGCACGCGGGCATCAGCAGGGCGTCCACGCCCTGCATGGCCTGCGCGAAAGCGGCCATGTCGGCGGCGCGGCGCAGCAGGGCGGCTTCATAGTCGGCCTGCGCGATTCTGCCGCCCGCAGCGATGCGGGCGCGCACGACTTCCCAGAGCGGCTGCGCCGGGTCTTCGGCCAGCGCGCCGTAATGGCGGTAGGCCTCATAGGCCAGCACCAGCGAGTTGTCGTCGGCCATGCGGGCGAACGACAGAGCCGCGGGCGGGCACCACGGCGTGGGCGTGAAGCCCGCCTGCGCGAGGTTTTCCTGCGCCAGCTCCCAGACCTGCCGTCCGGCGTCGGCCAGCGGCGCGGGCCAGGCCTCGGGGACCAGCACGGCCAGGGGGCCGGCGCCGCGCCTTGCGGGCTGGCGCAAGGCGGCGACGGCGTTTGCGGGAAAGGCCAGGGTGGCGGCGTCGTCGATGTCGGGACCTGCGAGCAATTGCGTCAGCAGGCGGGCATCCGCCACGTTGCGCGAGATCGAGCCCAGCACGTCCAGCGTATCCGACAGCGGCAGGCAGCCGGCGAGGCTGATGACGCCGGTGGAGGGCTTGTAGCCGACCAGGCCGTTAAGCGCCGCGGGCGCGCGCACCGAGCCGCCGGTATCGCCGCCCAGCGCCAGCGGCGCCAGGCCCGCGGCCACCGCCACGCCGGAGCCGCTGGACGAGCCGCCCGGCGCGCGCGCCGCGTGCGCGTCCCAGGGATTGCGCGCGGTGCCTTGGGTGGGGTTCTGGCCCGACAGCCCGAAAGCGAATTCGGTCATGCGGGTCTTGCCCAGGACGACCATGCCTTGCGCGGCCAGCTTGCGCAGCGCGGCGGCCGTCTGGCCGCTGGTCCGTCCTTGCAGGGCGCCGGAGCCCAGGCTGGCCGTGACGCCTTCCCATTGCACGCTGTCCTTCACCGCCACCGGCACGCCATGCAGGGGGCCCAGCAGAATGCCCGCATCGAGCAGGCGGTCGACGGCGTCGGCCTGGGCCAGCGCACGCGCGGCCGTGACCTCGCTGTAGGCGGCGAGCGCGGCGGCGCGTTCGATGCGGTCCAGGAAGTGGACAGTGATCTGGCGCGAACTCAACTCGCGCTGGCGGATGGCGCGGGCGAGCTCGTGCGCGTCTTGGAAATGCAGAGCGGTGTTTTGTGCTGGCATGGCTACTTCAGGTCCTGGCCCTTGGTTTCGGGCATGCGGATGAACGTGATCAGCGTGATCACGGCGCCCGCCAGCACGTAGTAAAAGAACCAGCGCTCCATGCCCTTGCTCTGTAGCCAGGTCAGCAGGTAGGGCGTGGTGCCGCCGAGCAGCGCAACGACCAGGTTGTACGGGGTGCCAATACCGACGGCGCGCACGCTCGTCGGGAATTGCTCGGACATGATGGCCGGCGCGATCGAAGTGTACATGGCGTACAGCACCAGGCCGAACAGCTCCACCGCCAGGATCGAGCCGAACGAGGGGCCCAGCGTGGTCATCAGCGGATAGAAGAACACCAGGTAGCCGGCGGCGAAGAAGATCAGCTGCGGCTTGCGGCCGATGCGGTCGGACAGGATGCCGAACAGCGGCTGCACCAGCATGAACACGATCAGCGCGATGGTATTGGCGGCGAAGGCCGTCTTCGGATCCGCGTGCACCTGGCGGATGGCGTAGGTCGGCACGTAGGCCACGAAAATGTAGAACGCGAAGGTGGTCAGGATCGAAAAGCCCACGATGCGCAGCACTTCGCGCGGGTGGCTGCGCAGCAGCGTGCGCAGCGGCTGCTTTTCCACGCCGGCCTTCTTGCTGTGCGAGAAAGCTTCGGTCTCCGGGATGGAGCGGCGGATCCACAGGCCGGCCAGGCCGCCCAGGGCGCCCAGCAGGAACGGAATGCGCCAGCCCCAGGCAGCCATCTCGGCCTTGCCCAGCGTCGAGGTCAGCGCCCAGCCCACCGCGGAGGCGGCCAGGATGCCCACCGCCGCGCTGAAGAATACGAAGCTGGAATAGAAACCGCGCTTGTCCGGCGGCGCCATTTCGGCCAGGAAGGTCGTGGCCGAGGCATACTCTCCGCCCAGCGATAGGCCTTGCAGCAGGCGCGCGGCGGTCAGCAGCAGCGGGGCGGCCAGGCCGATGGCGGCGTACGTGGGGGTGACGGCGATGATCAGGGAGCCGCCGGCCATCATCAGGATGGTCAGGCCCAGCGCGGCCTTGCGGCCGTAGCGGTCCGAGAAGATGCCGAGCACCCAGCCGCCCACCGGGCGCATGAAGAAGCCCACGGCGAAAATCCCGAACGTCGCCAGGAGGGCGGTGGTTTCGTTGCCTTCGGGGAAGAACTGGCTGGAAAAGAAGATGGCGAAGGAGGCGTAGATGGTCCAGTCGAACCATTCGACCGCATTGCCTACACTACCGGCCAGGATGGTGCGTGCGCGGGATACGGGCGGGGCGCTTGCCGGGGCGGCTGCCCCCTGCGCCTTGCGCAGGGATGCGGAGGGGCTGCTCATGGAATCCTCAAGTAAGAATTTATTTTTGGTCAGAAAGACCGTTTAATTTTGTGTTTTTATCAACGCGCGAACGTTAGATTAATGAATATGGTCACGTCAAGTAAGGGTAACCCCCTAATCCCGGCGCTGGATGACACCGATCTGGCCTGCCTGATCGCGCTGCAGGCCGAGCCGCGCGCCTCCTGGCGCGAACTGGGGGCGGCGACCGGGATCGCCGAGCGAACGGTCGCGCGCCGCATCAAGCGGCTGATGGAGGCCGATGCGCTGCGCGTCATCGCCGAACCCGATCCGCTGGCCACTGGCCGGGGCGTCGTGCTGCACGCCTGGGTGCGCTGCCGCTCGGGCCGGGTGCCGGAGGTGGCGGAACAATTGGCGCGGCTCGACATCAGCCAGCTGGTCGTCACGCTGGCCGGGTCGGCCGACCTGATGGCCGAATTGACGCTGGCGGACGCGGCGGACATGCCGGACGTGGTGACGCGCGTCCTGCCTTCCATCGACGGCGTGGATCACGTGGAGGCAAGGCTGGTGCTGCGGCCGTTCCGGCGCGCCGGCCAGTGGCGCATCCAGGCCCAGGCGCCGGATGCCGCCGGCGAGCCGGCGCCGGCCTCGCCGGCGGCTTTGACCGAGCCGGAACAGCGCATGCTGGGCCACCTGATGCGCGACGGGCGCGCCAGCCTGGCCGAGCTGGCCGAGCAGGCCGGCGTCAGCGAACCTACCGCGCAGCGTCTGCTGCAGAACATGGTGGAACGCCGCGCGCTGAGCTTTCGCGTGGAAGTGGAGCCGGCGCTAGTCGGATTTCCGGTGGAGGCGGTGATCTCCGTGCAGGTGCGGCCGCAAGCCGTGGATGCGCTGGCCGCGCACCTGGCGCTGGACCCGAACACGCGCTGCCTGTTCGGCACCAGCGGGGCCTCGCAGCTGTTCTGGCATGTGCTGTGCCGCGACAGCCTGCACTTGTGGGAGGTGGTCACGCGCCGCCTGGGCGAACTGGACGGCGTGCTGAACAGCGAAGTCGGCGTGGTAATGCGGGCGCACAAGCGTTGCGGCATCGTGCGCGCCGGCGCGCGCCTGGGGCCCGAGGGGGCCTAGCCGCGCGGGCGCGTCACCAGACCGGGCCGTCCGATCCCGGCGCCCGCAGGTGGCGCGCAAAACGCTGCGACAGGAATTCCACGAAGGCCAGCGTCTTGGCCGGTAGATTAAGCCGCTCCGGATACAGGGCGTGGATGTCGGCGGGCGGCGTATGCCAGTCCGGCAGCACCACGCGCAGGCGGCCGGCGCGCAGATGGGCGGCCGTCTCCCATTCGGACCGCATTACGATGCCGTGTCCGTCCAGCGCCCATTCCAGGGCGCTCTGGCCATCGTTGGAACTGACTGGGCCGCGCACTTTGACGGTTTCGGCGCGGAGCCCCGATTCCAGCCGCCAGGTGCCATAGGCCACATCGTTTTCGCGCACCACGATGCAGCGGTGGCGCTGCAGATCGCCCGGCGCCCGCGGTTCGCCATAAGTCTCGAGGTAGCGCGGCGAGGCGCAGAGCAGGCGCCGGTTCGAGGCGATCTTGCGCGCGGTCAGGCGCGCGTCCGGAAGATCGCCGAACCGTACCGCCACGTCGAAGCCTTCCTCGATCAGGTTCAGCGGCCTGTCGGTCAGCCGCATCTGTACCTCTACCTCGGGGTACTGGCGCGCGAAGTCCGACACGGCGGGCACGATGTGGGCGCGCCCGAAGCCGAAGGTGGCGTTGAGGCGCAGCAGGCCCTGAGGCTGCGCCCGCGCGCTGGACACCGAACGTTCCAGGGCTTCGAGGTCCGCCAGGATGCGCCCGCCTTCGGCCAGGTAGAGCTCGCCTTCCTGCGTGACGCTGACCCGGCGCGTGGTGCGGTTCAGCAGCCGCACGCCCAGGCGCTGTTCCAGCTTGGCCAGCCGCGTGCTGACCGCGGGCGGCGTCAGGCCCAGCTCGCGCGCGGCCGCGGACAGGTTGCCGTGCTTGACCACCAGCGAGAAGAAGGCGAGATCCGATAGGGCGTCCATGGGCCTATTTATAAATGAAATTTAATAAAGCTTTAGTTCCATTATTAATTATAAGAATCCAATGGGCCTATACACTGAACTTGCCAATAGAGAGCCGCCGATCGCGGCCACACGAGGAGACCAGGAATGAAGATCAACACCGCCGCCGGCGCCCTGTGCGCGGCCCTTGCCGTCGCATCCTGTTGGACCCAGCCGGCCGTCGCCGCCGGCGCATTTCCCGAACGCGCGGTGACGCTCGTCGTGCCGTTCGCGCCGGGCGGCAGCGTGGACATCGCCGCGCGCCTGATTTCCGATGCCTGGGGGCGGGCGCTGGGGCAGAGCGTGATCGTGGAGAACCGCGCCGGCGCCTCCGGCAACATCGGCATGGCCGCCGTGGCGCGCGCCGAGCCCAACGGCTACATGCTCGCCATCAACACCATGTCGCTGGCCATCAATCCGGCGCTCTTCCAGAGCATGCCGTTCGACACGAAGAAGGACCTGCGGTCGGTGGGCACGGTCGGGACGTCGCAGCACGTGCTGACGGTGACCAACAGCCTGCCGGTGGCCAACGTGAGCGAGCTTCTGTCCTATGTGCGCGAGCGGCCGGCCAACGACCTGAGCTTCGGCTCGGCGGGCACGGGCAGCACCTTCCACATGGCCGCGGAACTGTTCAAGTCGGTGTCGCGCACGCAGATCCTGCACGTGCCCTACAAGGGCGGCGGCCCTGCCATGCTCGACACCATCAGCGGCCAGGTGCAGATGAGTTTCCCAGTGCTGTCCGCGGCCAAGCCGCAAGTGGACGGCAAGAAGCTCCATGCGCTGGGCGTGACCGGTTCGAAGCGATCGCCGTTGCTGCCGGACGTGCCCACCATCGCCGAATCGGGGCTGCCCGGCTACGAGTTCAACACCTGGTTCGTGATCAGCGCGCCCGCGGGCACGCCGCAGCCGGTGATCGACACGCTGAACGCCAAGCTGGAGCAGGCCCTTCGTTCCCCCGAACTCGCGCAGCGCATGAGCCGGGAAGGCTTCGATCCCCTGATCTCCACGCCCGCCAGGACGGATGCGATGGTGGACGAAGAAATGACGCGCTGGGCCGGCATCGTCAAGGACGCCGGCATCCAGGCCAACTGAACTTCAAGGACGCAAGACATGCCCGGCATGACGCTGTACGACAAACTGGTGGCCAGCCATGAGGTGGCCCGGATCGACGACGAGCACGTTCTGCTCTACGTCGACCTGCACATCATGAACGAATACACCAGTCCGCAGGCTTTCAGCGGCCTGGCCGCGCGCGGACGCGCGGTGCTGCGCCCCGGGCAGCAGATGGCGGTGGTGGACCACATCATCCCCACCCATCCCGTTCCGGCGGCGCTGCGCGTCATCGCCGACGAGGCGTCGTCGCGGCAGGCGAGTAACCTCAAGCGCAACTGCGATGCGCAGCATATCGCGCTGTTCGACACGACCGATCCGCTGCAGGGCATCGAGCACGTGATCGCGCCCGAGCACGGCATGGTGCTGCCGGGCATGGTGGTGCTGTGCGGCGACAGCCACACCACGACCTACGGCGCGCTGGGCGCCCTGGGTTTCGGTATCGGCACCTCCGAAGTCGAGCACATCCTGGCCACGCAGACGCTGGCCTACCGGGTGGCGCGCAACATGCGCATCCGCATCGACGGCACGCTGGGCCGGGGCGTCACGGCGAAAGACCTGGTCATCTGCGTCGTGCATCGCATCGGTGCGCAGGGCGCGCGCGGGCATGCCGTGGAGTTCTGCGGCGAGGCGATCGCCGCGCTGTCCGCCGAGGCCCGCATGACCCTGTGCAACATGACGGTCGAGGCCGGCGCCCGCGCCGCGCTGATCGCGCCGGACGCGACCACCGACGCCTACGTCACCGCGCACGCGCCACAGTTGCAGGGCGATGCCCTGGCGCAGGCGCGGGCCTGCTGGGCCGGGCTGCGCTCGGACGACGGCGCTGTCTTCGACGTGGAGCACGTGCTGGACGCCGCGTCGATCGCGCCGTTCGTCACCTGGGGCACCAGCCCGGACCAGGCGATGCCGATCGACGGCGTCGTGCCCGATCCGCGGGCCGAACCCGACGCGCTCGCCCGTCTGGCGCTGGAGAAGGCGATGGACTATATCGGCCTGGCGCCGGGCACGCCCATCGCGGGCCTGCCGATAGACCGGGTGTTCATCGGGTCCTGCACCAACGGCCGCATCGAAGACCTGCGCGCGGCGGCGAGCGTCGTGCGCGGGCGCAAGGTCGCGGCGGGCGTGCGGGCCATGGTGGTGCCCGGATCGGGAGCGGTGCGCGCCCAGGCCGAGGCCGAGGGCGTGGCCGCGCAATTGATCGAGGCGGGTTTCGAATGGCGCCAGCCGGGCTGTTCGATGTGCCTGGCCATGAACGATGACGTGCTGAGCCCGGGCGAGCGCTGCGCCTCCACCGCCAACCGGAATTTCGAGGGCAGGCAGGGCCGCGCGGGGCGCACCCACCTGATGAGCCCGGCGATGGCCGCCGCCGCCGCGCTGGCCGGCCGCATCGTCGACGTTCGCGAATGGGAGCAACGCGCATGAATCCGATCATTGAAGGCGTGGCCGCGCCCTTGCCCTTTTCCAATCTGGATACCGACCAGATCATGCCCAAGCAGTTCTTGCGCATCATCGACAAATCGGGGCTGGACCGTGGGCTGCTGCATGATCTGCGCTTCGACGCCGATGGCGCGCCGCGGCCCGGTTTCGTGCTGAACCAGCCGGCCTATGCCGGCGCGTCCCTGCTCGTCGCGGGGCCGAACTTCGGTTGCGGCTCCAGCCGGGAACATGCCGTGTGGGGCCTGCAGCAGTTCGGCATCCGTGCCGTGATCGCGCCCAGCTTCGGCGAGATCTTCTACTTCAATGCCGTGAACAACGGCCTGCTGCTGATCAGCCTGGCGCCGGCCGAGGTCGACGCCTTGCTCGCCCGGGTGTCCAATATGGCCACGAACCGCGTGGCCATCGACGTGGCGGCCGGACGCGTGAGCGCGGCGGACGGCTGGAGCGCGGGCTTCACCCTGCCCGAGCGCCATCGCCAGATGTACGCCCAGGGGCTGGACATGGTGGGCGCCTCGCTGCAGCGGCTGGACGAGGTGGCGCGTTTCGAGGCCGCGCACTGGGCGCGCCATCCCTGGATGAAGGATGTGGCGCGCCAGGTGCGCGACCGCCTGGACGCCGGCCGCGCGGACTAGGCCGGTTCACACTGATTGGAGCTTCGCACAGGCTCCAAGGGAGACCCATGACCGATTTCTTCGACCTTCCCGTGCGCCGCATCGCCGCCAACGGTATCCAGATCGCCGCGCGCATCGACGGCGCCGGCCCGCCGTTGCTGCTGCTGCATGGCCATCCGCAGACCCACGCCATCTGGCATCGCGTGTGGCCGGAATTGACCCGGCACCGGACCTGCGTGGCGGCGGATCTGCGCGGCTACGGGGATAGCGACAAGCCGGCGGCGGCGGCCGACCATGCCGCGCATTCCAAGCGCGAGATGGCGGCCGACATGGTCGAGCTGATGCAGGCCCTGGGCCATTCGCGCTTCGAGGTGCTGGCGCATGACCGCGGAGCGCGCGTCGCCCACCGGCTGGCGCTGGACCACGCGGCCGCCGTCACGCGCATGATGCTGCTGGACATCGCGCCGACGCTGGACATGTACGAGGGCACGACGCGGGCTTTCGCCCAGGCCTACTTCCACTGGTTCTGGCTGATCCAGCCGGCTCCCCTGCCGGAAACCATGATCGAGCGCGACCCCGTTTTCTACCTGCGTTCGGTGATGGGCGGGCGGCCCGGCGGGCTGGCGCATTTTTCGGATGCGGCGATGGCTGAATATGAGCGCACGGCCCGGCTGCCCGGCTGGGCCACGGGCATCTGCGAGGACTATCGCGCTTCCGCCACGCTGGACCTGGAACACGACCGCGCGGGCCGCGCCGCGGGCGAGCGCCTGCGCCAGCCGCTGCGGGTGCTGTGGGGCGAGCGGGGCGCCGTGGGCAGGAATTTCGATGTGCTGGGCCTGTGGCGGGCGGTGGCGGACGACGTGTCCGGCAGCCCCCTGGACGGGGCCCACTACCTGGCGGAAGAATGCCCCGGCGCACTGCTGGCGCAGGTCCGCGCATTCTTCGGGTGGAGCGGGGAGGCGGAGCGCTAGCTTTCGGGGCGGAGGCTGTCAACCAAGCCTGGACGGGCAGTAGGGCCATCCAAAAAGGGACGCACCGCGGGTGTTAACCTTCGCCCCATGAATCGCTACATCGCCGACCTGTCCGAATTGCCTGCCGCCGAAGACGCGCAACGCGCCTTCACGGCCACGGATTCCCCCTGCGTAGCGGTCTGCTCCACGCTGTTCGACGACATCTGCCGCGGCTGCGGCCGCACGGCCATGGAAGTCGCCAACTGGGTCTTCATGACCGAGGAAGAAAAGCGCGAAGTCTGGGTGCGCATCAAGGCCCAAGGGTATCCCCGCCGCAACAATTAGCGCCTGCCGGAGGCCGCCTCCGGCGTAAACGGGGCCTGGCGCGCGGAGCGTCTTGGGCGTGTCACATGGCGCGGGCTAAATCGCGCTATCGCCCACTTCCGGCTCCATCATGCGCATCGTCCTGGTCACGGATGCCTGGCATCCGCAAGTCAATGGCGTCGTCCGCACCTGGACGACCATGCAGCAGATCCTCGGCGAATGGGGGCACGAGCTGATCGTGGTGAATCCCCAGGGCAGCCGGACGGTTCCGGCGCCATCCGAGCCGGATCTGCGCCTCTGCCTGCAGCCGGGCCGGCAGTTGCGCCGCATCCTGGGCGATACCGTGCCCGATGCGTTGCATATCGCTACCGAAGGCCCGCTGGGCCTGGCCGCGCGCCGCATGGCGCTGGCGCGGGGCTGGCGCTTCACCACCTCGTTCCACACGATGTTTCCCGACTATCTGCAGGCGCGCATGGGCATTCCGGCGGCCTTGCCCTGGCGCTACCTGCGCTGGTTCCACCGGCCGTCGCAGCGCGTGCTGGTGCCGACGCCCACGGTGCGCGACATCCTGGTGCGGCGCGGCCTGGCGAACCTGCAGATCTGGTCGCGGGGCGTCGATCCCCGCAAGTTCCAGCCGGGCCCGCCCAGCGCGGTATTCGACGGCCTGCCCCGTCCGGTCTTCCTGAGCGTCGGGCGGGTCGCGCGGGAAAAGAACCTGGATGCCTTCCTGTCGCTCGACTTGCCCGGCAGCAAGGTGGTCGTCGGCGCCGGGCCGGACGAGGCGCGCCTGAAAAAGCGTTTCCCCGACGCGGTCTTCACCGGCATGCAGCATGACGGCGCGCTGCCGGAACTGTACGGCGGCGCCGACGTGTTCGTATTCCCCAGCCTGACGGACACCTTCGGCCTGGTCATGCTGGAGGCCATGGCCTGCGGCACGCCGGTAGCCGCGTTTCGCAGCGAGGCGCCGCTGGCGGTGGTGACCCAGGGCGTCACGGGCGTCCTGGATGAGGACCTAGCCCACGCCTGCCGCGCGGCGCTGCCGCTGGACCGCCACGCGGTGCGCGAACATGCGCTGACCCGCAGCTGGGACGCGGTGGCCTCCGATCTGCTGGCGGCGCTGGTGCCGCTGGACGGGACGGCCCGCGGCGCGTCGGACGCGGACGTGTCCTGCGTGCCGGAGGGCGCGTACTCGCTCGAGGCGGCCCGCCGGGGAAATGGCCGCTAGGAGGCCCGGGTTTGCTGCCCGCCGGCCGGTTACCGGGTACAATGCCCCGCAATCCTGAGGAGCGTTGCGACGACCCTGCGGTTCCCGGCGGCCTGGCCTGCCTGCGGAACCCGGCTCGCCAGGCTCAGGAATCCTTGTTCAAGCGGCGCGCCTTGCGCGGCGCTACAGCAACGGCGCTCACCTTTGTCGCACATGGCGGGAAAGGCGAGCACTCGACCGTCGTGGTGTTTTCGCGTTGTCCGGCCATCCTGCGCGCCGTTCGTATTTCACGTGGAGCCTACACACCATGAACGCTGTGACTGACAAATCCTTTTCCGACTACCTCGTCGCCGACATGTCGCTGGCCGGCTGGGGCCGCCGCGAACTCGCCATCGCCGAAACCGAAATGCCCGGCCTGATGGCCATCCGCGAGGAATTCGCCGCCCGGCAGCCGCTCAAGGGCGCCCGCATCGCCGGCAGCCTGCACATGACCATCCAGACTGGCGTGCTGATCGAGACGCTGGTGGCCCTGGGCGCCGAAGTGCGCTGGGCGTCGTGCAACATCTTCTCCACGCAGGACCACGCCGCCGCGGCCATCGCCGCCTCGGGCACGCCGGTCTTCGCCGTCAAGGGCGAGACGCTGGAAGAGTACTGGCAGTACACCCACAAGATCTTCGAATGGCCCAATGGCCAGAATGCCAACATGATCCTGGATGATGGCGGCGACGCCACCTTGATGCTGCACCTGGGCACCAAGGCCGAGAAGGACATCTCGGTGCTGGCCAATCCGGGCAGCGACGAAGAGCGCATCCTGTTCGCCGCCATCAAGGAAACGCTGCAGCGCGATCCCAAGTGGTACTCGACCCGCCTGGCCTTGATCAAGGGCGTGACGGAAGAAACCACCACCGGCGTGCACCGCCTCTACCAGATGTCGCAGAAGGGCGAGCTGGCCTTCGCCGCCATCAACGTCAACGACTCGGTCACCAAGTCCAAGTTCGACAACCTGTACGGCTGCCGCGAATCGCTGGTGGACGGCATCAAGCGCGCCACCGACGTGATGGTCGCCGGCAAGATCGCCGTCGTGGCCGGCTATGGCGACGTGGGCAAGGGCTGCGCCCAGGCGCTGGTCGCCCTGCGCGCGCAAGTCTGGGTTACCGAAATCGACCCGATCTGCGCCCTGCAGGCCGCCATGGAAGGCTTTAAGGTCGTGACCATGGAAGAGGCCGCCAAGCATGGCGACATCTTCGTCACCGCCACCGGTAACTATCACGTCATCACGCGTGAGCACATGAACGCCATGAAGGACCAGGCCATCGTGTGCAACATCGGCCACTTCGACAACGAAATCGACGTCGCCAGTCTGGCCGACTGCAAGTGGGAAGAGATCAAGCCGCAAGTCGACCACGTCATCTTCCCGGACGGCAAGCGCATCATCCTGCTGGCCCAGGGCCGCCTGGTGAACCTGGGTTGCGCCACCGGCCACCCGTCGTTCGTGATGTCGTCGTCGTTCGCCAACCAGACGATCGCCCAGATCGAACTGTTCACGCGCAACGACGCCTACCAGTCCGGCGAAGTCTACGTGCTGCCCAAGCACCTGGACGAGAAGGTCGCCCGCCTGCACCTGAAGAAGCTGGGCGTGCAGTTGACCACCCTGCGCCAGGATCAGGCCGACTACATCAGCGTGCCGGTCGAGGGCCCCTACAAGCCCAATCACTACCGCTATTGATCGGTTGATAGCAAAATAGGAAAGTGCCGCGCCATGTCGGCGCGGGCTTTCCGGTCCGCGGAGCTTCCTCGCGATCGCAGTGCGGGCGCGGGGCCGCCGGACCCAAAACAGGAGGTCGAACATGGCATTGATACTCGTCTGGATCCTGAACGCGGTGGCCTTGCTGGCCGTTGCCTATCTGCTGCCCGGCATCACGGTGGCCAGTTTCGGATCGGCGCTCATCGCCGCGCTGGTGCTGGGCCTGGTGAATATGCTGGTCAAGCCGGTGCTGGTGCTGCTGACGCTGCCCATCACGATCGTCACGCTCGGTCTCTTCCTCATCGTCATCAACGCCTTGTTGTTCTGGTTCGTCGGCTCCGTGCTGAAGGGCTTCCAGGTCAACGGGTTCTGGTGGGCCGTCGGCGGTGCGATCCTCTACAGCATCATCTCGGGCCTGCTCACGAAGCTGATCCCCTAATGTCTGACTCGACTACTCCTGCATTCAGTCTGGAATTCTTTCCCCCGCGCGACCTGGCCGGCCAAGAGCGGCTGGTGCGCGCGGCCAAGCAGATGCTGGCCATCCAGCCCAAGTACGTCAGCGTGACGTTCGGCGCGGGCGGCTCCACGCGCGCCGGCACCGCCGACGCCGTGCGCACGCTGCGCAACCTGGGCTGCGATGCGGCGCCGCACCTGTCTTGCGTCGGCGCTACCCGCCAGGATCTGCGGGACATCCTCCAGGCCTACAAGAACGAAGGCGTGCGGCGCGTGGTCGCCCTGCGCGGAGACCTGCCTTCGGGCATGGGCGGCGACGCTGGCGAACTGCGCTACGCCAGCGAGCTGGTGTCGTTCATTCGCGAGGAAACGGGCGACTGGTTCCACATCGAAGTGGCGGCCTACCCCGAAATGCATCCCCAGGCCGCCAATCCCTCGGCCGACCTGGACCATTTCGTGCGCAAGGTGAGGGCCGGCGCCGATGCGGCCATCACGCAGTATTTCTTCAACGCCGACGCCTATTTCGACTTTGTCGACCGGGCCCAGGCCAAGGGTGTCGAGGTGCCTATCGTGCCGGGCATCATGCCCATCACGAACCACACGCAGCTCCTGCGTTTCTCGGAAATGTGCGGCGCGGAAGTGCCGCGCTGGATCCGCCTGCGCCTGGCGGAGTTCGGCGACGACAAGGCTTCCATCCGCGCCTTCGGCGTGGACGTGGTGACCGAGCTGTGCCAGACGCTGCTGGACAACGGCGCGCCGGGCCTGCATTTCTACACCCTGAATCACGCGGAAGCGCCGATGGCGGTGTGGAAGGAACTGTCGCTGCAGGCGTAGGCGTAGGCGTAGGCGCTACGCGCCGGCGCGCCAGGCAGCCGAAAGAAAGCCCACCCGCGAGGGTGGGCTTTTTGTTGTCCGCGAGGGCGCAAGGACGCCTATTCCGGCTGGATGCCCGCCTGCCGGATTTGCTGCCCCCAGGCCTCGTACTGGGCCTGTACGAACTGCTGCAAGGGCTCGCCCACCGCCAGGTCCGGCTCCATGCCCATGGCGCGCAGCCGGTCCTGCACGGCGGAATCGCGCATCGTCGCCGTCAGCTGGTCTGACCACCATTTCGCGGCCCCGGGCGCCAGGCCGGCGGGGCCGGCTACGCCGATCCAGCCGGTCAGGTCCAGGCTGCCCATGCCCAGTTCCTGGGCCGTGGGTACGGCCGGCAGGATGGTCGAACGCTTGCTGGATACCAGGGCGACGGCATTCAGGTTCTGCGCGCGGATCTGCGGCAGCACCGCTCCTAGATCGGCGGCTACGAAATCGATGCGTCCGCCCAGCAGGTCCGTCACCGCGGCCGGCTGGCCCTTGTACGGCACGCCCAGCACCTCGGCACCCGCGGCGCGGCTGAAGGCGGCCGCGACCACCTGGCCCGTGCCCGAACCGTAGCCGCTCGTCACGGCGTTGGGCTTCTCCTTGGCCGCCGTCACCAATTGGCGGGCGTCGCCGTGCTTGCCGGCCGCGCGCGTGACGATCACGACGTCGAACCGGACTACGCGGCCCACCTGGGTGAAGTCCTTGATGGCGTCGTAACGCTGGAACGCCTTGGACAGGTAGGGGCCCGACGAGCTGGTGGCGCTTGAGCTCGGCATCATGGTGTAGCCGTCGGGCGCGGCCCGGGCCACGGTGTCCACGCCCAGCACGCCCAGCGCGCCGGGCTTGTTCTCGACGATGATCTGCGCGCCGGTGCGGGCGCGGATATCGTCCACGACCACACGCGACACGTTGTCGATGGTGCTGCCGGCGGGAAAGCCGACGACGAAGTGGATGGGCTTGTCCGCCTGCGGGTAGTCCGCGGCGCCGGCCAGCACGGGCAAGCAGAGCGCGGCCGCGATGACAGCGGATCGGGTCATTGTTTTCATGGGTGTCTCCTCGTGCTTGTATCGCGGCGTCAGCCGGTCCGCCCGGCGCCCGCTTCCGCCAGAATCTCGGCGGTGTGCTCGCCCAGCCCCGGCGGATGCCGACGGATGTCGCCGGGCGTGCGGCTGAACCTGACGGGTAGCCCCGCCTGGACCAGGCGTCCTTCCGTGGGGTGCTCCGATTCGTGCCAGAAGCCGGTGGCCCGCAAGTGGGGGTCGGCCAGCAGTTCCTCGAAGCCGTTGACTGGCGCGAAGGGGATGTCGGCGGTCGCCAGCAGCTCGGTCCATTGCGCGGTGGTGCGCTCGCCCAGCACCGTTTCTACGTAGCGGTACAGCTCCGGGAAATGCCGGCTGCGGCTGTTGAGCGTCTGGTAGCGAGGATCCTGCGCCATGTCGGGATGGCCGGCCAGGGCGAAGAAGCGCTGCCATTGCGGCGTGGTGTAGGGCACCACGCTCATGTAGCCGTCGCGGGTGCGGAATGGGCGGCGGTACTCGTTGAGCAGGCGCGCATAGCCGGCCGGCCCCTCCGGCGGCACGAACGTCAGGCCGGCCAGGTGCTCCGGCGCCAGGAAGGCCACCATGCATTCGAACATCGGCACTTCGACCGCCTGGCCGCCGGCGCCGCGCTCGCGCGCCAGCAACGCGCTGGTCACCGCGTTGGCCACGTACAGGGCGACCACCTTGTCGGCGACCACCGAATTGACGTAGCGGGGAGCGCCGGCGCCCGCGCCCCCCTGCAGCCAGGCCATGCCGGACGCGGCCTGGATGGTGTCGTCGATGGCGGCGCGCCCGGCATACGGGCCTGCTTCCGAATAGCCATAGCATGCGCAATAGACCAGATCGGGAAAGCGCGCTTGCAGCGTCGCGTAGTCCAGGCCCAGGCGGCGCATCGCGGGGGCGCGCATGTTCGAGATGAACACGTCGGCGCCGCCGATCAGCGCATCGAGTTGCGCCCGGCCTTTGGCGGTCTTCGCGTCGATTACCGCGCTGCGCTTGTTGCGGTTCAGGTTGAGATGGGTGTGGCTCATGGCGGCATGGCGCTGGGGGGTGACGTGCCGGAACACGTCGCCTTCCGCGGACTCGATCTTGATCACGTCCGCGCCCATGTCGCCCAGCATCTGGGTAGCCATGGGGCCCATGCCCACGCTGGTCATGTCGATGATGCGTATGCCGTGCAGCGGTCCGGGCATGGTCAATCCTCCCCCAGCAGCCGGCGCGCCAGGCGCAGGTGCGGCCGGTCGATCATCTTGCCGTCCAGCCGCAGGGTGCCCGCGCCGGGGTTCTCGGCGAACGCCGCGATGACGGCCCGCGCCCATTGCAGCTGGCCTTCGTCCGGCGTCAGCGCCGCATTGACGGCGGCGGCGTGGCGGGGGTGGATCGCCATCTTGCCGACGAAACCGTCGCGGAACGCTTCGCGGGATTCATCGGCGAGCACCTCGGGCGCGTCCAGGTCGACGCAGACCGTATCGATGGCGCGGACGCCGGCGGCCGCCGCAGCCATCAGGCACAGCGACCGCGCCAGGCGGAAGGGCTCGGTGTAGCGGCCCGCGTCGCGGTTGCGCAGCGCGCCGACGTCCGCGGCCAGGTCTTCCGCGCCCCACGACAGCCCCCACAGGCGGGGCGTGGCGTCGCGGTAGTCATGCAGCCCGAAGAGCGACTGCGCCGTTTCGGTGACGATGGCCAGGATGCGGGTGGCTCCCGGGACGGCGCCCGCTGCGGCTTCGAACGCATCGAGGTAGTGCGACAGCTGGCGCATGCCCTCGCGGCCCGCGCACTTGGGCAGCACGATGCCGTAGGGAGCGGCCGGCATGACGGCCGCCAGGTCGGCCAGGGCCTCGCCGCCGTCCAGCGCGTTGATCCGCACCCACAGGGGCTTGCCGGCCGCGCCGCGTTCCAGCATGGCGCGGACCTGCGTCCGGGCCGCGGCCTTCTGGTCGGGCGCGACGGAATCTTCCAGGTCCAGGATCAGCGCATCGGCGGGGCTGGCGGCCGCGTGGTCGAACTTGCGTCCGGAATCGCCGGGCACGAACAGCAGGGAACGGGTCATGGCGGGAATCCTAGGCGGGCCGCTTGCGCATTAGGGCCGAGCGCTTGCAGACGGCGACCACTTCGTCGCGGTGGTTCAGCGCGGTGTGCTCGAATTCGACGATGCCCGCGTCGGGCCGGGACTTGCTTTCGCGCATCGACAGCACCCGCGTGCGCACGTGCAGGGTGTCGCCCGCGAAGACCGGCTTGGGGAAGGCCACGTCGGTCATGCCGAGGTTGGCCACCGTGGTGCCCAGCGTCGTGTCGTTAACCGTCATGCCGATCAGCAGGCCCAGCGTGAACAGGCTGTTGACCAGGGGTTTGCCGAATTCGGTCTGCGCAGCGAAATGCGCGTCCAGGTGCAGCGGCTGCACGTTCATCGTTAACGAGCTGAACAGCACGTTGTCCATTTCGGTCAGGGTGCGGGTCCAGGCGTGTTCGAAAGCCTGCCCGGTGGAAAACTGTTCGTAATAGAGGCCAGCCATGTTCCTTCCTTCAAGGGAGAGCGCCGGGCGCCAGCCCGGGTCCGGAGCAGCTGCGCTCGGGAAAATCCTGACGCCGTTCTTACTCTTGAACAAAAGTTTATAGTTATGAACGAAAACCGGCAACGGCTTTTGCTTGGCGTAAACCCGCAAGCACTTGCGGCCGGGAAGGCCGGGCGCGCGGCCGCGCTGGCCGCAGCGGCGGCACAGAAATTCAGGGACGGAAAGGGGGGGCCGGCCGCAAGCCGGGGAGGGCGCCCGGGGAACGGGCGCGCTTGCGGGGCGAGGATTACTTCGGGAAAGCCGCGGCCGCCGGGCCGTCGATGCGCTGGGTCAGCTGGCGGCTGGCCGCGAGCAGGGTCTGGCCGATGAGGTCGGCCTTGGCCGCGGAACGGTCCAGCGGCGCGCCCACGACGAGCGCCAGCACCGTGCCGTACAACACTAGCGGCGCGGCGACCGACAGCGTGTCGGCCTGGTGCTCCGCCAGGTTCACGTGCCAGCCGCGCCCGGCTTCGGCCTCGATCACCCGCAACAGTTGCTTGTGGGTCTTGACCGTCTGGCTGGTGTAGCGGTCCAGGCTGAGGCGGGCAGCCAGCGCTTCGCGGTCGGCGGGCGCCATTGCGCCCAGCAGCGCGCGCCCGGATGCGGAGGCGTGCAGCGGCTTGAGCTGGCCCACCCTGGCCGTGAACCGCACGATGCGGTCGGGTTCGGCCACGTCGAGGTAGACCACGTGGTCGCCGGACCGTTGCGCGAGGATCAGCGTTTCGCCCAGTTCATCGCGCAGCGCCTCCAGCGTGGGCCGGATGCGCGTGGTCAGCTGATCGTGCTCGGCGACGATGCGGGCTTCGTTCAGCCAGCGCCGCGTCAGGTAATAACGGCCCGCCGTCTGGTGCGCGTAACCGTCGCCTTCCAGGGTGTCCAGCAAGGCCAGGCAGCTGGACTTGGGGATGCCCAGCCCGGCCGAGATCTGCGACAGCGTGGCTGGAGCCTGCGTCGTTGCGAAGAACTGCAGGATGTCCAGCACGCGCCTGGCGCTTTTTACGTCGTTCGTACTCATGCACGGGAATATATATTCATGAACGGGCAGCGGCAACCGCCGCCGCCCCCCGCGCGTCAGTCGGCGTACACCCCCGCCTTGCGGATGATGCCGCCCCATTTGTCGACTTCGGTTTGCAGCCAGGTTTGCAGGCCCTCGGGCGTCTGCTTGGATTCCGGCACGATCTCGGCGCCCAGCTCCGACATCTTCTTGGTGAAGGCGGGATCCTTGAGCGCGGCGCGCAGGGCCGCGTTGAACTTGGCGATGGCCTCGGGCGGCGTGCCCTTGGGGGCGTAGACGCCGTGCCACACCTTCACCTCGAAGCCCTTCAGGCCGCTTTCCTGCAGCGTCGGCGTGTCGGGCAGCGCCTTGATGCGGTCCAGCGTGGTCACGCCGTAGAGCTTCACGCGGTCCGCCTTGATGTGGGGAATGGTCTGGGTGGTCTGGTCGCACAGCACGTCCACCTGGCCGCCCAGCAGCGCGGTCAGCGCGGGCGCCGTGCCCGCATAGGGCACCGTCGTGAACTGCGTGCCCAGCGATTCCTGCAGCAGCATGCCGCACAGCTGCGATACCGCGCCCAGGCCCGCGTTGGCCAGATTGACCTTGTCGCCGTTTGCGCGGGCGTACTTGATGAAGGCCGCCATGTCGCCGGGCGGCAGGTCCTTGCGGCCCAGCAGCGTCATGGGCACGTCCGCCACCTGGCCGACGTAGGAGAAATCGGTCAGCGGATTGAACGGCAGCTTGCGGTAGAGCGCCGGCGCGGTGGCCATCCCGTTGTGGTGAATCAGGAAGGTGTAGCCGTCGGGCGCGGCGCGCGCCACGTGCGTGGAGGCCAGAGTGCCGCCCGCGCCGGTGCGGTTCTCGACGACGATGCTCTGGCCCAGCGTCTTCGACATGGCGGCGCCCAGGCTGCGGGCCACGACGTCGGTCGGGCCGCCCGCCGCGAAGGGCACGACCAGCGAAATCGGATGGTTGGGATAGGCGCCTTGCGCCGTCGCATTGCCCGAGGCAAGGCACGACAGGGCCAGGATGGGCCAGGCGGCGCGCTTGGCCGCGCGCGCGAAAATAGGGGGCATGTCTCACTCCTGTGGTTGCATTGCGGTCCGCAGCCCGGGGCATCGCGGGCCATGGTCCTGCGGACACGCTCTAGTGTCGGCTGGCAGGGCAGGAATGAGAATTCGCGGTTTCGCAAGCCGGGTTTCGGCAGGCGGAAAGGAGGGTTTACGCTGGTGCGCGCGGCCGGGCGGGCCGCGAGCCTCAGGCCGGCTGGTCCTTGCCCGGGTCTTCGGCCAGCACCTGCGGCGCGGGGTACGTCGCCGCGGGCCCGTCCACCGGTTCGGCACGCAGCGGCTGGTGCACGCGGTTGGACGGCACGAGCGACACGGGATCTTCCGGGCTGGTCCACAGCGGGTCCGGGATCTCGGCGAAGACCTGCCGCAGGCGTTCGCCCCAGGTGCCGCGGATCATGCGGAAGTATTCGTTGTGCTCGTCGATGCTGGCGAAATGCGTGACGCGCAGCGCATGCGCATCGTAGACCAGCAGGTCCAGCGGCAGACCCACCGAGATGTTCGAGCGCAGCGTGGAGTCCATGGAGATCAGCGCGCATTTGGCGGCCTCGTCCAGCGACGTGTCGGGGCGCAGCACGCGATCCAGGATGGGCTTGCCGTACTTGGCTTCGCCGATCTGGAAGTACGGGCATTCCTGCCCCGCTTCGATGAAGTTGCCCGCCGAATACACCTGGAACAGCCGGCAGCGCTCCGTGCCGATCTGGCCCCCGAAAATCAGGTTGACGTTGAAGTCCACGCCTTGCTCGTGCAGCGCCGGGGCCTCGCGGTGGTAGACGTCGCGTACCGCAGCGCCGACGCGGTGCGCGGCTTCGAACATGTCCGGCGCGCTCCAGATCGTTTCGCCGCCTTCGGCGTGCTGGCGGGTCAATGCGTTCAGCACGGCCTGGCTGACCGCCAGGTTGCCGGAGGTCATCAGCACCATCACGCGGTCGCCGGGGCGCTCGAAGACGGTCATCTTGCGGAAGACGCTGATCTGGTCGACCCCGGCATTGGTGCGGGAATCGGACAGGAATACCA
Source organism: Achromobacter agilis (assembly GCF_900496965.1). Taxonomy (GTDB): domain Bacteria; phylum Pseudomonadota; class Gammaproteobacteria; order Burkholderiales; family Burkholderiaceae_B; genus Achromobacter; species Achromobacter agilis. The sequence goes on along the minus strand of NZ_UFQB01000001.1, from coordinate 233,780 downwards.
GGCCGGAATCGAGGCGGGCTGCTACGCAGTAGGTCATGATCGGAAATAAGGGAAAACCACGCCGCATTGTATTGCGGCCCGGCCGGATGTTACTGCTGGGCGCTCGTCTGGACCTGTACGCTGACCTCCATGGATTCCTTGCCGCCGCCGCTGCGCACGCCGCGCACCGGCGAGGCCGAGTCGTAGTCCCGGGCCACGGCCAGCCGGCAATGGCAATCCGAGGCGAACTGGCGGTTGGTGATGTCCACGCTGGTCCAGCCAACGCCCGGCAGCCAGACGTCGGCCCAGGCGTGGCTGGCCGCGTGTTCGGCCGTGGTGTAGAGGTAGCCGCTGACATAGCGGGCCGGCACGCCCAGGCCGCGGACGCAGGCCAGGAACAGGTGGGCGTGATCCTGGCAGACGCCGTGGCCCATGGCCAGCACCTGGGCCGCGGCCGTGGTGACGTCGGTCGTGCCGGGCTCGTAGGCGACGCGGTCGCAGATGGCGGAGGCCAGGGCGAGGATGTCGTCCGGCGTGTCGAGGCCGCCGGGCAGCGCGTCGCGCACGAACGCCATGATGGTGTCGTCCGCCTGCGTCAGGGGGGTCTGCACGCAGTAGGCGTGCACCGGCAGCCGGCTGTCTTCGCCGCCCAGCAGGCCGCGCTCGAGCGGCGCTACCACCACCTGTCCGGTCACGCGCAGTTCGATGTCGGTATGCGGGTGGTTCAGCGTCAGCGTGTGCGTGATGTTGCCGTAGGCGTCCACCTGCTTTTCCAGCGTGCCGGGCGCCTCGATGTGCCAGCGCAGGACACGCTGGTGCTCGTCGTCGCGCGGCGTCAGGCGCAGGGTCTGGATGCTGTAGGTGACAGGCGCGGTGTAACGGTAGTGCGTGAGGTGCGTGATGATCTGCTTCATTCCTGCCTCCTTAGGCCGATAGCGGCACCAGGAAATCCTGGCTGATCCGGTTGCCCAGGTCGTTGATGCGGTCGAGGAAGTGGTCCAGGTACTGGTGCAGTCCGCTGGCCAGGATGTCTTCGACGCGGCCGTACTGCAGTTCGGCGCACAACATGCCGGCGCGCCGCTCGGTCTCGGTCGAGCGCTGGTTGGCGACGCGCGCCAGGTCGTCGGCCACCGCCCGCATCGAGGCCAGCAGCGAGCGCGGCATGTCGCCGTGCAGGATCAGCAGTTCGGCCACGCGGTCCGGAGTGATGACGTCGCGGTACACCTTGCGGTAGATCTCCAGCCCCGATACCGAGCTGAGCAGCGCCGACCAGCGGTAGAACTCGCTTTGCAGCGCCGCGGCGCCGGCGGGTTCGGCACGGCTTTCCTGACCGCTCCCCTCGCGCTCGTGGAACTTCACGTCCAGCATGCGCGCGGTGTTGTCGGCGCGTTCCAGGTGCATGCCGATGCGCAGGAAGTACAGGGCCTCGTCCTGCAGCATGGTGCCGATGGTGACGCCGCGCGCCAGGTGCGAGCGGAACTTCACCCATTCGAAGAATTCGCCCGGGTTGCGCTCCAGCAGCCCGGTGTGCAGGTGCTTCAGCAGTTCGAGCCAGGTGGTGTTGTACGTTTCCCAGACCTCGGTGGTGAGGCTGCCGCGCACGGCGCGCGCGTTCTCGCGGGCCGAGCGCATGCAGGAAAAGATGGACGAGGGGTTCTCGGGGTCGCGCACCATGTATTCCAGCACGTCGTGCGGCGAGATGGAGGCGTACTTCAGCAGGTACAGGCCCTGCAGCTCGGAGATGCGCAGCACGCCCAGCCACGAGCCCTCGCGCGTCTGCGCGTCCTGCGGCAGCAGCGACATCTGCAGGTTCACGTCCAGCATGCGGGCGGTGTTCTCGGCGCGCTCGGTGTAGCGGCACATCCAGAACAGGTTGTCGGCGGTTCGGCTCAGCATGTTCAGTTCTCCTCCAGTACCCACGTATCCTTGGTGCCGCCGCCCTGGCTGCTGTTGACCACCAGCGAACCCTCGGTCAGCGCCACGCGGCAAAGGCCGCCGGGCACGGTCCGGATATCCTTGCCGCACAGTACATAAGGGCGCAGGTCCACGTGGCGCGGCGCCACACCCGAGTCGACGTAGGTCGGCACGGTGGACAGCGCCAGCGTGGGCTGCGCGATGTAGTTGGCGGGGTTGGCGCGCACGCGCTCGCGGAACGCGTCGACTTCCGCGCGGGAGGCCGACGGTCCCACCAGCATGCCGTAGCCGCCTGAGCCATGCACCTCTTTCACCACCAGTTCGTGCATGTGGGCCAGCACGTGGGACAGCTCGTCCGCCCGGCTGCAGCGCCACGTCGGCACGTTTGACAGCACCGGTTCCTCGCCGAGGTAGAAGCGGATCATGTCCGGCACGTGCAGGTAGGTGGATTTGTCGTCGGCGATGCCGGTGCCGATGGCGTTGGCCAGCGTGACGCGGCCGGCGCGGTACACCGACAGCAGGCCGGGCACGCCCAGCGCGGAGTCGGCGCGGAACGACAGCGGGTCCAGGAAGTCGTCGTCCAGTCGGCGGTAGATCACGTCCACCTTGCGCGGCCCCTGCGTGGTACGCATGTAGACGGTGTTCTGCTCGACGAACAGGTCCTGGCCTTCGACCAGCTCCACGCCCATCTGCTGGGCCAGGAAGGCGTGCTCGAAATAGGCCGAGTTGTACATGCCCGGGGTCAGCACCACCACGGTGGGGTCGTCGCCGCCATGCGGGGCCACCTCGCGCAGGTTGTCCAGGAGCAGGTCGGGATAGTGCGCCACCGGCTCCACCTTGATGCGGCTGAAGGCGTCCGGCATCAGCCGCATCGACATCTTGCGGTTTTCCAGCATGTAGGACACGCCGGAGGGCACGCGTAGATTGTCTTCCAGGACATAGAACTCGCCCGCGCCCGCGCGCACGATATCCACGCCGGCGATGTGGCAGTAGATGTCCTCGGCCACGTCCACGTCCTGCATCTCGGGCCGGTACTGGGCGTTCAGGAACACCTGCTCGGCAGGCACCACGCCCGCGCGCACGATGTCGTGCCCATGGTAGATGTCGTGGATGAACATGTTGAGTGCGCGCACGCGCTGCTTCAGGCCGGCCTCCAGGAGGCGCCATTCGTCGGCGGGGATGATCCGCGGGATCAGGTCGAAGGGAATCAGGCGCTCGGTGCCGGCGGCATCGCCCGCGACCGAGAAGGTGATGCCGACCCGCCGGAAGCTCAAGTCCGCTTCCAGCCGGCGCACGGCCATGGCTTCCGCGGATTGCTCGCCGTGCCAGCGCTCGAAGGCCTGGTAGTGGGAGCGTAAGCCGCCAGCGCTGTCGCGCATTTCGTCATAGGCGGGGGGACGGGATGTTCTGTCCTTCATGGCTCCTCCGGTACTGGTGCTTGTGGCCGGCTTGCGCACGGCCCCTGCGAAATAAGCAACCCGCGTGCCAGGTTTATCGGGGCAGACGGGGCGGGCGCCTTGGGGACAATATCCTCCCAAGGGCGTTGGAACGCCATCCCCGTGGCGGTTGACGCGCGGAGACGGGCGGAAGGCGCATGTGCGGGCTGCCGGGGGCAAGCCTGGCGGCGGCGTGGGAAAGAGGGTAGCCGGGCGCATGCGCCGATGCGCCGGGCGCGGGCCGGGCACAGGGCGCGGCGGGTCGCGAGGATCGTGCGGAACCGGCCGGGCGTTGCCGAGCGGATGCCGCGGAAGGGGGAACTGCGGTTGGGGGTGTTGCGGGGGCCTCGGATCGAGGCAGCAGCCCTGCATGTTACAGTTTGCACCGTTTTGGTGCAAGCTGCCAGGGCGATGCTGGTGCGTCAGTTCATGCGGTAGCTGTGCAGGGAGGTGCCGCTCGGGCCGCCTTGTTCCAGCGGCGCCTGGGGCACCCAGCCGTCCTGGGTCAGCACCGCGTCCAGGCGGAAATCGTGCGCGGCGGGCTCATAGCCGGCATCCAGCTCGCCGCAGCTCCAGGCGATGCCGATCGCGATGAACGGATGGCCGCGGTCGCGCAGGGCGGCCAGGCTGCGGTCATAGTAGCCGCCGCCGTAACCCAGGCGGTCGCCTTGTTCGGTATAGCCCAGGGTGGGCACCAGCACTACATCGGGGAGCAATTCGGGGCCATGGACCGGTTCCTGGATCCCGTAAGGGCCGGCGCGCAGCGCCGCGTCGGGCGTCCAGGGCAGGAAGGCCAGCGGCGCGTTGCGTTCCCGCACCACCGGCAGCGCCACCGCCACGCCGCCGTCGACCCATTGCTGCAGCAGGGGCCGCAGGTCGGGCTCGTCCGCCATGGGCCAGAAAGCGGCCACGGTGGCCGGTGCCGGGCGGCCGGCGCGGACGGCTTCGTCGCGCGCCACGTTCAGCCAGGTAAACAGCCGAGCGCGCATTAGCAGACCGCCCCGGCTGCGCTGGTCTTCAGGCAGTTCGGCGCGCATTTTCCGCAATCGCGTGCGTAGCTGGACTGCGGTATCCTCTGGAGTATTTTGCGTAGTCATGCGGTGGCTGTGATGGGGATGGACAAAAATGGCGGATGTGCGGATCGCCGGCATGCGGATGGCCGGCAAGCCGGCTTGCGGCAAAGCCCGTATATGAGGGGTAGGGCATGACACAGACTCTGCAACCTGGACGGTATCAGAAAACCGCGCGCGCCGTCGCCGAGGCCGGATCCAGCATGCGCCGCTGGCTGCCGCTGGTGGCGCTCTTCACCGCGGCCTGTGCGCCGGTGGACGCGCAACAGCGCAGCGCAGCCATCAATACCCAGCCGCAGCCCGCCGTCCAGGCGGCGCAGCCCGTCATCTCGGTGCCGCCGGCGGTGCTGGCCGGCCTGCCGCCCACCACCGAAACGCCCGCGCTGGCCGCCGTGGTCGCGGCGCGCGTAGCCATGAGCCGCAAGCAATGGTCCATCCTGGGCGCGCTGGTGCCGCAGGCCAAGCCGGATCCGCTGGGCATGTACCCCGAATACTGGCTGCTGCGCTACCAGCTATGGACCCCGCCCGCCACCGGCCGGCCCACCGCCGCGCTGCAGCAGTTCATCAGCACCAACCCGGACGCCTACCTGGCCGATCGCCTGCGCGGGGATTGGCTGCTGGCCGCCGCCCGCAGCGGCGATTTCGAAACCGTGCGCAAGCTGGCGCCCGTGAAGAACAGCAACGCCCAGATCGAGTGCGCCATCCTGGACGCCAAGCATATGACCGGGCAGCGCGCCACCGCCGCGCAGGCCACGGCGGCGTTCGCGCCGGGGGGCGCCTGCTGGGCGCTGTACGACCAGCTCGTGGCCGACGGCATCCTCGGGTGGGAACAGCTGGAGCCCCAGCTGCGCGACGCCATCGAAGCCAACAAGACGGCCGATGCGCGCAAGTTGGCGCAATACATGTTCGAGCCGGGCGACCTGAAGGCCTACGACCTCCTCATGAAGGATCCCATGAAGTGGCTGACGCGCCAGGACCGTCAGCCCGTGGGGCGCAACGAGAAGGAATTGGTGACCATCGCACTGGCCCGCCTGGCGCGTTCCGACGTCAGCGTGGCGGATTCCTATCTGCGCCGCATGTGGGGCAAGTCCGGAGACTGGTCCAAGTCCATGGCCAAGTCGAACCTGGCCTGGGTGCGCGGGCAGTATGCGCTGGTGGCCGCGCTGAAGCTGGACAGCCGGGCGGACGATTGGTACCACGAGGCCGGCCACATCCGCATGACGGAATACAACGCCGCCTGGAAGGTGCGCGCCGCCCTGCGCCAGCCCAAGATCGACTGGAAATGGGTTATCGCCTCCATCGAGCAGATGCCGGCCGAGCAGCAGGCGGATCCGTCGTGGGTGTACTGGAAGGCGCGCGGGCAGGCCGCCCGCGGCAATACGGAGCAGGCCGCCGCGGCCTACGCCAGCATCGCTGACCGCTTCGATTTCTACGGCCAGCTGGCCGCCGAGGAACTGGGCCGGCGCATCAACGTGCCGCCGCGCCCCGCGCCCATCAGCGACCAGGAGATCGCGCAAGCCCGGGCCAATCCCGGCCTGCGCCGCGCGGTTCAGCTGTTTCGCCTGGGCTGGCGCGCCGAAGCCGTGCCGGAATGGAACTTCAGCCTGCGCGGCATGAGCGACCGCCAGCTTCTGGCCGCCGCCGAACTGGCCCGCGCCGAGAATATCTACGACCGCGTGGTCAATACGTCCGACCGCACCGAAAAGGAATTCGACTTCAGCCAGCGCTTCATCGCGCCTTTCGAAGGCCGCGTCACCGCCAAGGCCAATGCCATCGCGCTGGATCCGGCCTGGGTCTACGGCCTGATCCGGCAGGAATCCCGCTTCATCATGAACGCGCGCTCGCACGTGGGCGCCTCGGGCCTGATGCAGCTGATGCCGGCCACCGCCAAGTGGGTGGCGGGCAAGATCGGCATGAGCGACTTCACGCCCGACAGCGTCAACGACTTCGACACCAACACCGAGCTGGGCACCAACTACCTGAACATGGTGCTGCGCGACCTGGACGGTTCGCAGATGCTGGCCAGCGCAGGCTACAACGCCGGTCCACGCCGTCCGCACAACTGGCGCTCGACATTCACGCATCCGGTGGAAGGCGCGATCTTCGCCGAGACCATCCCGTTCAATGAAACGCGTACCTACGTGAAGAACGTGATGTCCAACTCGGTGTATTACGCTGCCATGTTCAGCGGCCAGCCCCAGTCCCTGAAAGAACGCCTGGGCAACGTCGTGCCGCTGGGCGCCGAAAACACCTCGATCCCATGAGCCGGGATCCGGCCACGGAGGGTTTGCAGGTCTATATCGTGGGCGGAGCAGTGCGCGACGCGCTGCTCGGCCTGCCGCCCGGCGACCACGACTGGGTCGTGGTGGGCGCCACGCCGGAAGAGATGGCGCGCCGCGGTTTCATCCCGGTGGGCGGCGATTTCCCCGTCTTCCTGCATCCCCGCAGCAAAGAGGAATACGCGCTGGCGCGCACCGAGCGCAAGTCCGGGCGCGGCTACAAGGGCTTTACGTTCTACACCGGGGCCGACGTCACGCTCGAGGAAGACCTGCGCCGCCGCGACCTGACGGTCAACGCCATTGCCCGCACGCCGGAGGGCGGGCTGGTCGATCCGCTGGGCGGCGAGGCCGACGTGCGGGCCCGGGTCTTGCGCCATGTGGGCGAGGCTTTCGAGGAAGATCCCGTACGCATCCTGCGGCTGGGCCGTTTTGCGGCGCGCTTCGGCGATTTCACCATCGCGCCCGCGACGCTGGAATTGTGCCGGCGCATGGTCGAGGCCGGCGAGGCCGACGCGCTGGTGGCCGAGCGGGTCTGGAAGGAATTGTCGCGCGGCCTGATGGCGGCCATGCCGTCGCGCATGCTGGGCGTCTTGCAGGCTTGCGGCGCGCTGGCCCGGGTGATGCCGGAGCTGCAGGGTGTGGACGAGGTGAGCGCGGACGTGGATCGCGCCGCCAGCCTGGGCTTGTCCTTGCCGGGCCGCTACGCCTTGCTGTGCCGCCTGACGCCCGAACGCGAGGCGCTGGGCCGCCGGTTGCGCGTGCCCACGGAATGCAACGATTACGCGCGCCTGCTGCCCGATGTGCTGGCCGGCCTGGGCCGTTCGCAGCAGGATGCCGACGCCGTCGGCGCGCAGCTGGCCCTGATGGAACGCGCCGACGCCTTGCGCAAGCCGGAACGCTTTGCCGATCTGCTGGAGGCCGCGGCAGTGCTGAGTCCGGTGGACCGCCTGGGGTGGTGCGAACGCGTGGCGGCAGTGCGCGGGGTAGATGCCGGGGCGATCGCGAAAGCTTGCGCCGGGGATCCGGCGCGCATCAAGGAGCGCTTGCGGGAAGCCCGGTTGGAGCGCTTGCGGGCGGATGCCGGGGCCGCGCCGCTATAGCTTGCCCAGCCGGTCGCCGCGCGAGAAACCGGCCAGCGGCTCGGTAATGCCGCGGCCGATCGCCAGCACCTTGAACAGCTCGCCCATTTCCGCCTCGGACAGCAGTTTCTGCACGGGCGCGACGGTCTTCGCGTAGTTCTGCACATCGGCCGGATTCAGCTGCGCCAGCAGCTCCATCAGCCCGGCATTCATCAGGAAGCGGGCCTGCGAGGTGTAGCCCAGAACCTGCAGGCCGGCCGCCTGCGCGGCATCCGCCATCGCGGTGAAATCGACGTGCGCGGTGATGTCCTGCAGGCCCGGCGCGGTGAACGGATCACCGTGCGCGTGATGGCGAAGGTGGCACATGAGCGTGCCGCCCGCGCGTTGGGGATGGTAGTACTCGCTGCGGGGAAAGCCGTAGTCCACCAGCAGCGCCGCGCCGCGTTCGAGCCAGCGGCCCATCGCGGCGATCCAGGCCTCGCCCTGCGGATTGATTTCGGAAACGTAGCCGGGCAGCGCCGGCATGCGGTCCGCCACGGCGGCTGCCAGCGCCGGCTGTGCCGGCCGGTCTTCCCAGACGAAGTCTTGCGCGGCGTCGAGCGCCACGCCGCGTTCCAGCACCGTGCCGTCTTCACGCCAGCGGAACATCGAGACCGGCATCGCGTCCAGGACTTCGTTGGCCAGGACGCAGCCGGAGAAGGCGTCGGGCAGCGCATCCAGCCATTGCACGCGATCGCCGAAGACCGCCAGCCTTTCGGCCTGGCGCGCGCGCAGGTCGGCGGACACTTCCAGGATCAGGTAGCGGGTCTGCTGCAGCCCCATCGCGTCCAGTTCGCCCAGCACGCCTTCGGCGAGCGCGCCGGTGCCGGCGCCGAATTCCAGCACGGCGTCCGTCTGCGTCTGGCGCAGTACTTGCGCGGCTTGACGGGCCAGCGTGCGGGCGAACAGCGGCGTTAGCTGCGGGGCGGTGGTGAAGTCGCCGGCCGGCGCGCGCGCGTCGCCGTCCGTTTCGGCCAACTTGACGTTGCCCGCCGCGTAATAGCCCAGGCCGGGCGCGTACAGCGCCTGCGCCATCCAGCCGTCGAACGGCAGCCACCCGCCGTTGGCTTCGATGGCCTTGCGCAGGTGGGCGGCCGCGGCTTCGCTGTGTTCGAGGGCGGCGGGGGGCAGGGCGGGAAGGTTGGCGGGTGCGGGGCGTTGCATGGTCGGATGAGGCGTGGGCAAGAAGACATTTTCCCAAAAAAACGGGGCGCCGCGCGCCGCGGCTCGGCGGGCAAAAAAAACAAACCCCGCGACAGGCGCGGGGTTTGCATTCAGCTCAAGCGGGGAAATCAGCCGCGGCGGTCGGCCGGCTTCGCGAAGCGCTTGGCGGGGCCGCCGGGGCGCTTGTCGAACGTGGGCTTGCCACGGAAACCGCCTTCGGCGCGGTCGCCGCTGCGGAAGCCGCCTTCACGTTGCGGACGGTCGCCGAAGCTGGGGCGGTCGCCGAAGCTGGCGCGATCGTTGTAGCTGGGACGGGCGTCACGGTCGCCGCCGCGGAAACCGCCTTCACGGGGGCCGCGCTCGCTGAACGGACGGGCGTCGCGCTGGGGGCGGTCGCCATAGCTGGGACGGTCGCCGAAGCCGGGACGCGAATCACGGTCGCCGCCGCGGAAGCCGCCTTCGCGTTGCGGACGGTCGCCGAAGGGGCGGTTGCCCTGGTAGCCGCCGTCACGCTGGGGGCGGTCGCCGAAGCTGGGGCGATCGCTGAAGCTGCGGGCCGGACGGTCGCCGAACGGGCGGTTGCCTTGGTAGCCGCCTTCACGCGGGGCGCCCTCGCGGTTGCCCTGGTAGCCGCCTTCACGCGGCTTGAACTCGCCACGCGGGCCGCCGAAGGAACGGCCTTCGCGGTTGCCCTGGTAGCCGCCGCCGGGGCGCTTGCCGAACGGCTTGCCACCACGCGGGGCGCCGCCGGTCGACGGACGCGGGGTGCGCTTGGGTTCCAGGCCGGCGATCACTTCAGGCGTGATCGATTGGCCGATGTAGTGCTCGATGCGGCGGACCTTGTGGCGCTCGGAATGCGTGGCCAGCGTGAAAGCCAGGCCGTTGCGGCCGGCGCGGCCGGTGCGGCCGATGCGGTGCACGTAGTCTTCGGCCTGCATCGGCAGGTCGAAGTTGACGGCGTGGCTGATGCCTTGCACGTCGATGCCGCGGGCGGCCACGTCGGTGGCGACCAGGATGCGCAGCTGGCCGCGTTGCAGTTGCGACAGGGTGCGGGTGCGCTGGCGCTGGTTCATGTCGCCGTGCAGGGCGGCAGCAGCGAAGCCTTGGTCGGCCAGGCGGTCGGCCAGATCGTCGGCGCCGCGCTTGGTCGACGTGAAGACGATGGCCTGGTCCAGCGAGGCGTCGCGCAGCACGTGGTCCAGCAGCTGCATCTTGTGGCTGGCGTCGTCCGCGTACAGCAGGCTTTGCGTGATGTTGGTGTGCTTTTCCTTGGCGCCGGCGATTTCGATGCGTTGCGGATCGCGCATCATGCGCGCGGCCAGCTTGGCGACGGTGCCGTCCAGCGTGGCCGAGAACAGCAGCGTCTGACGGCCTTCCGGCAGGCGCTCGACGATGGTCTCGATGTCTTCAATGAAGCCCATGTCGAGCATGCGGTCGGCTTCGTCCAGCACCAGGGTGTGCACGGTGTTCAGCTTGACGCGGCCGGATTGCAGGTGGTCGATCAGGCGGCCGGGGGTGGCGACCAGCACGTCCACGCGGCGCGACAGCGCCTTGAGCTGCGCGCCGTAGGGCATGCCGCCCACCACGGTGGCGGTGCGCAGGTCGGCCAGCTTGCGGCCGTAGGTCGCGGTGGCGTCGGTGACTTGCAGGGCCAGTTCGCGGGTCGGGGTCAGCACCAGCACTTGCACGCCGACGCCCTTGTTGGCGGGTTGCTGGGCAATGCGGTGCAGCGCCGGCAGCATGAAGGCGGCGGTCTTGCCGCTGCCCGTCTGCGAGGACACCATCAGGTCGTGACCGGCCAGGGCCTGCGGGATCGCGGCGGCCTGGACAGCGGTGGGGGTGGTGAAGCCGGCGTCTTGAACGGCCGACAACAGAGCGGGCGCCAGGCCCAGGTTTTCGAAAGACATTACTTTCCCTTGCCGCAATCAATGCGACGCAGTGCTTGGTCGGGCCAGGGGATTAGGCGGCCGGATCCAGGCGACGGTTGATGGAGCATCGTGCCGACCGGATCAACCATGCGCGTGGCGCGTTCTCTGGTGGAGATTGGAACGCAGGGCGAAAGGAAAGGGGTCAGGAATCGATGATGGTTCGGCAGGGGCCGGTATGTGTTACCCGGCGGACTGCGAAAACTTCCGCTAAATCAAGGCGGTAAATGCCGAACTCGTTTTGTGCAGTGCGGCGATCATAACCTGAATTCGCCTTGCATGGGAATTGTTTTTTTGTCCAGTCCCCAATCAATAGGGTTTTTCCCTTGGTTGGCCAGCCATTCATTCGTCGACCGGAAATGACCGCAGCCCAGGAACGGCACGGGCGGCCTTCTCGCGGAAAGCGGGGACGGATGGTTGGACATCAGGACCAGGTGGCCGCTGTTGTCAGGCAGCAACAAACGCTTGGCCTGGGCATGCGCGCCCCAGAGCATGAAGACCTTGGGCGAGGGGTCGCGGGCGACCAGCGCTATCAGCGCGTCGGTCACCGTTTCCCAGCCCCGTTTTGCGTGGGACGCGGGTTGGCCGTCTTCCACCGTCAACGCGGTGTTCAGCAGCAGCACACCCTGGCTGGCCCACGGGCTCAGGTCGTTGCCGGCGGGGACGGGCGTGCCCGGGTACTCCTGGGCGATCTCATTGAAAATGTTGCGCAGGCTGGGCGGCCGCTTGCAGTCGTCCGGCACCGAGAAGGCCAGGCCCTGGGCCTGGCCCGGGCCATGGTAGGGATCCTGTCCCAGGATCACGACCCGCACGTCCGACGGCGCCAGGCCGTGCAGCGCCCGGAAGGGCGTGGCGGGGTAGACGACCGCGCCTTCGCCCAGGCGTTTTTCGACGTGGGCGGTCACCGCCGCCAGCGCGTCGGCCACGGGACCAGCGCGGAGCGCCGCCTGCCAGGCAGCGGGAAGTTGCGCCGTCTGGGCGGCCAGGGTGTTGGGGAGCAAGCGGTTGTCGATCGGCATGGCCGCGATTTTGGCACAGGGCGGCATGCCTCGCCGCGTCCGGGGTCAGACCGGCCAGCTGGCCTGGCGGTACGCCGAATCCCAGAACATCCACTCCAGCTGTGCCGCGTGCGTGTAGGCCTGGTGCATCGCCTCGCGCGTTTGCGCCGAGGCGGCTTCGGCCGCGCGGTCCACCGTGGCGATGACGGCCCGCACCAGCGCGTGGAATTCCTCGCCCGCGTAAGCGTCGATCCAGGCGGCGTAGGGATTGGGCTGCGCGGCGCGCGCCTGGATGTCGCGGCCGATCTCGGCGTAGATCCAGAAGCACGGCAGCAAGGCCGCCAGCGCCACCGGGTAGGGGGCGCTCCAGGCGGTGGCGATCAGGAAACTGGTGTAGTGATGGCTGGCGGGCGACAGCGGCGTGGCCTCGAAGGTGGCGTCGTCGATGCCGAACTGCTTCATGAAACCGGCGTGCAGGCTGCGCTCGACGATGACGGCGCCCTTGGCGGCGTCCGCGAACTGCACCACGCCGTCGGCGTGGTCGGCCTTGGCCGCCGCGATGGCCAGGGCGCGTCCGAACGCGACCAGGTAGTGCGCGTCCTGGATCATGTAGTGGCGGAACGCGTTTTCGTCGAGCTGGCCGCTGGCCAGCTCCTGGTTGAACGGCATGGCGCGCGTTTTTTCGTAGAGCGCGGCGTTGCGCGCCCAGGCGTCGGAACTGAAAGACATGGGGGGTTTCCTCAAGACATGCCCGCCGGCGCGCAGGGGCGCGCGCCGGCCCGTGAAGGCTAGGGTATCAAAGACCGGGCGGGGGCCTGCCGGGCGGGCGCCCTATTGCATGTACCAGCCGTGGCTGACCACGAACGACTGGCCCGTGAGCGCAGCGCTGGGAAAGGCGGCCAGGAACAGGGCGGTCTGCGCCACGTCCTCGACGGTCGTGAACACGCCGTCCACCGTGTCGCCCAGCATGACCTTCTTGACGACGTCCTCTTCGCTGATGCCCAGCTCTTTCGCCTGCTCCGGAATCTGCTTTTCCACGAGCGGAGTGCGCACGAATCCCGGGCAGATCACGTGCGAGCGCACGTTGTGGGCCGCGCCTTCCTTGGCGAGCACGCGGGCCAGGCCCAGGAGCGCGTGCTTGGCGGCGACGTAGGCGGATTTGAGCGGCGACGCTTCGTGCGAATGGACCGAGCCCATGTAGATGACGACGCCGCCCCGGTCGTCCTTGTACATGTGCTTGAGCGCGGCCTTGGTGGTGAGGAAGGCGCCGTCGACGTGGATTGCCTGCATTTTCTTCCAGTCGGCGTAGGCGAAGTTCTCGATCGGGTTCACGATCTGGATCCCGGCGTTCGAAACCAGGATGTCGACGCTGCCGAAGGCCGCGGCCACGCGGTCGATTCCCTGGGTCACGGCTTCTTCGCTGGTGACGTCCATCGCGACGCCCATGGCCTTGCCGCCAGCCTGTTCGATTTCCTTGGCGACGGCCTCGGCGCCCGCCTGGTTCAGGTCGGCGATCGCGACCGCGGCGCCCGCGCGCGCTAGGGTCAGGGCGATTTCCTTGCCGATGCCGCTGGCGGCGCCGGTGACGACGGCGACTTTTCCGTTCAGGTCATGCTGCATGCTGATACCTCCGGTGTGCAATGGAATGCGGAACGCGCCATGCCGTGGCGCGGCGGGCGGGCCTCAGACGGTCCGCTTGGCGTGATGGCGGGCGTAGTCCTGCAGGGCGTCCCGCAGCACGACCGCCTGGTTGTGTTCGGCGTCGTGGGCGCCATACAGCAGGGTGAGGGGCCGCTTGCCGGCGGCTTCCAGCAGGGCGGCCAAGCGGGCCTGCTGTTCGGGCGCGGCCAGTTCGGCCAGGTACTTGCGGCGGAAGTCCTCCCAGCGTTCTTCGACGTGGTTGAACCATTTACGCAGTTCGGTGGTGGGCGCGAGATCCCGGGCCCATTCGTCCAGCCCCAGGTCGGCCCGGCGCAGGCCGCGCGGCCAGACGCGGTCCACCAGCGCCCGGTAGCTGCCTGCCGGGCCGGTGCCCTCATAGACGCGTTGCAGGGTGATGGCGGGCGGTTTCATGGCGGCTCCTCGGGGGCGTGGCGGCTGACCCCGTCTACTTTAGCGCCCGCCGCGTGTCTTTATTGCATTTCCTCGCGGCCGGCGCGCCGCAGCAGCGCGAATCCGGCGATGGCGGACGCCAGCGACCCCGTCAGGACGCCGATCTTGGTGGCATCCACGGCGGCCGGGTCGGTGAAGGCCAGGGCGCCGATGAAGAGGCTCATCGTGAATCCGATGCCGCACAGCAGCGCAACGCCGTACAGCTGGGTGAAGGAGGCGTGCCGCGGCAGGCTGGCGATACCGCTCTTGATGGCAAGCCATGCAAAGCCGAACACGCCCAGCTGCTTGCCCAGGAACAGCCCCAGGGCCACGCCCAGCGGCACGGGTTGCGCCAGGGTGGCCAGCCCCAGGCCGGCGAACGATACGCCCGCGTTGGCAAAGCCGAAGACCGGAACAATCAGCAGCGCGACCGGTTTGTGCAGGGCATGTTCCAGGGCGTGCAGCGGCGAATGCGTGCCGGGGTGCCCCTGGTTCTGCGGGCGCAGCGGAATGGCCAGCGCCAGCGCCACCCCGGCCAGCGTGGCATGCACGCCGGACTTGAGAACGAAATACCAGAGCACGGCGCCGATCAGCAGATAAGGCGCCAGGCGCAACACTCCCGCGCGGTTGAGGCAGAACAGGCAGGCCAGCAGGGCGCCCGCCATGCCCAGGGCGAACGTATTGAGCGTCGACGTATAGAACAGCGCAATGATGACGATGGCGCCCAGGTCGTCCAGGATCGCCAGCGCGGTCAGGAAGATCTTCAGCGACGTCGGCACGCGGCTGCCCAGCAGCGCCAGGATACCCAGCGCGAAGGCGATGTCGGTCGCGGCGGGAATGGCCCAGCCGCGCAGCGTGGCGGGGCTGCCGGCGTTGACCAACACGTAAATGAGCGCCGGCACCGCCATGCCGCCCAGCGCCGCGATGCCTGGCAGCACGATGCGGCCGGCGCCGCGCAGCTGGCCGTCCAGCACTTCGCGCTTGATCTCCAGCCCGACCAGCAGGAAGAACACGGCCATCAGGCCGTCGTTGATCCAATGCAGCACGGTTTCCTTGAGCACGACGGGTCCCGCCTGGAAGCCCAGCTTGGTTTCGAGCGCGCCGAAGTAATACGGGGCGGCGGGGCTATTGGCGACGGCCAGCGCGACCAGCGCGGCCAGCATGAGAACGTAGCCGCCGAGCGCTTCGGATTGGAGGAACGACTGGAGGAAAGAGGGAGATTTGGCGCGGGACGAAGCCGGGGCGGTCACTGTTGGAGCGTCCTTGATTTACAGATTGAGAAGGTGGCCGACACAATTCTGAATTTTAACTGAATGTATGTCGACGAGCTTCTACGTCGGTGAATTTCGCCCATTTTTGAAAGAACATCGGGAAATTCGAGGACATCATCGGCGGGCTCCTTACCAGGCCGATTCCCCCTGCCGCCGCCGGCGCACGCCCAGGCTCAATGCCAGAGCAGGGCGTTCATGGCTTCGACCAGGCGGTTGCGGTAGCGGGGCAGTTGGGCCTCGACGCCTGCGCGCTGTTCTTTCCATTCCTCGGATTCCGCGCCCGCGGCCACCCGCGGCGGCGCCCATATCGGATCGGGGAAGTGGCGGTCGCCGCGCCAGCGCGGGATCACGTGCCAATGCAGGTGCGGGACCATGTTGCCCAACGAGGCCAGGTTGATCTTGTCGGGCGACAGGATCGATTGCTGCGTCTCTTCCGCGACGTACACGGCCCGCATCAGCAGGTCGCGCCCGTGCGTGGAGAGGCTGGTCATTTCGGCCAGGTGGCCGTTCCAGATCACCCGCGTGAAGCCGGGATAGTCGGCATCGGCCACTTCGATGATGCGCAGGTGCGGCCCCCGCCACAGCAGCGTGCCGCCATCTTCCTGGCACAGGGGGCAGTTGGGGTCGCGCGCGCTCACGGCATTACCTTGCGGTACTGGATGAAGCCGGAGCGGTCGGCGATCCGGTCGTACAGCTGGATCGCGGTGGCGTTGGTTTCATGGGTGAGCCAGTACACGCGCGAGCAATTGGCGGCGGCGGCTTGCGCATAGACGTGTTCGATCAGCTTGCGGCCGGCGCCGGTGCCGCGCACGTCCGGGGCCACGTACAGGTCCTGCAGATAGCAATAGTCGCCGGCGGTCCAGGTGGAGCGGTGGAAGATCCAGTGCACCATGCCGATGGCCCGGCCGCTGTCGTAGGCCAGCGCGGCGTGCATGGGTTCGGCGCCATCCAGGAACCGCGCCCAGGTGTTGCGCGTTACGGCGTCGTCGATGTCGACGCGGTAGAAGTCCTGGTAGCCTTTCCATAGCGGCAGCCAGGTTTCGAAGTCGGCGGCGGCGATGGGACGGATTTCAACGGTACTCATGGCTTGTGGTCTCCCTGCTGCGGTTCAATGTAGGTCTTCCATGGCTTCGACAATATGCCGCAGCACTTGCAGTCGAGCGTAACGCTTGTCGTTGGCCGATACCAGATGCCAGGGCGCGTGAGCGACGTCGGTCCGGGTCAGCATTTCGTTGGCCGCCGCGGCATATTCTTTCCATTTGTCGCGGTTGCGCCAGTCCTCGGCCGTGATCTTGAAGTTCTTGAACGGCGATTTTTCGCGCTCCTGGAACCGTTCGAGCTGCACGTCCGGCGTCACCGCCAGCCAGAATTTCAGCACCAGCGCGCCGCTCGCGACCAACTGCTCTTCGAAGTCGTTGATTTCGGCATAGGCACGGCGCCAGTTGGCGGGCGCGGCCAGTTTCTCCACGCGTTCCACCAGCACGCGGCCATACCAGGAGCGGTCGAAGATGGCGATGCGGCCGTGGCGCGGCACCTGGCGCCAGAACCGCCACAGGTAGGGCCGCGCCAGCGCTTCGCTGTTGGGCGCGGCCACGGGGGTAATGTCGAACTGGCGGGCGTCTAGCGCGTGCGTCACGCGCCGGATGGCGCCGCCCTTGCCGGCCGCGTCTTGCCCTTCGAATACGAGCACCAGCGAACGCTCCTGGAACTTCCGGGAGCGCGCCGCGCGCGCCAGCCTGCCCTGCAGCAATCCCAGTTCGGATTCGTAGTCGTTCTTTTCGATCTTGGCGTCGTAGTCCAGTTGCCCCAGGCGGTCGACGATGCGCGCCGGCCGCGAGTGGGCCACGAAGGAGGGCGAGATACGGGGCACGCCGCGCTGGCGCATCGCGGCCAGCACCGCCTCCGCCGTGCGGGCGGAGCGCATGTTCTCGTCGGCGCTGGGGATCACGACCCAGGGCGCGTGGCCGGTGTCGGTATGGTTCAGCACGGCCTGCCCGGCGTTGCGGATGCGGTCGTATTTTTTGTGGACCTTCAAGTCGACCGGGCTGACCTGCCACGCGGTTTCCGGGCTGGCCAGGAGGCGCTTGGCGCGCTCCTGCTGGGCCTCGGCTGATAGATGGAACCAGAGCTTGACGATCTGCACGCCTTCCGCGGCCAGCATCGACTCGAAGCGCCGGATCGTGGCGGCTTGCGCCTCGATGCTGTCATGGTTGGGCTTCTTGCGCGTGGCTTCGAAGATCAGCGGCGCATACCAGGAGCCGAACACGATGCCGGTGCTGCCCTTGGGCGGCAGGTCGTTCCAGTAGCGCCACAGGGGCGGGCGCTCGAGCTCTTCGCCTTCGCGCGGGCCATACGCCAGCGTCTTGATGTGGCGCGGGTCCATCCATTCGTTGAGCAGATTCACCGTGGCGCCCTTGCCGGCGCCGTCGATCCCCGCCACCACCACCAGCAGCGTCTTGTCCGCCTTGGCCAGGCGCTGGTATTGCGCGTTCAGCAGGGCGACGCGCAGCCGCGCCTCCAGGGGCTTGAATTCATCCTTGGACAGGCTGGGGTCGGCTTCGGCTTCGGCGAACATGGGGGATCCGTCTGGTCGGCAATTCTGCGATCGGACGATCTTGCGGGATAAGCCCGGGGCACGCAAGCCCGGGGCGCGCCCGCCCGCGGGGCGTCACGCCATCGCCTGCCGGACCGCCAGCACGAGAATCACAGGGCGTCGACGGGGATCTTCAGGTAGCGCACGCCGTTGTCTTCGGCCGGCGGGAAGTGGCCGGCGCGGATGTTCACCTGGATGGCGGGCAGGATGAGGGTCGGCATGGACAGCGTGGCGTCGCGGCGGGTGCGCATGGAGACGAAATCGTCTTCGCCGACGCCGTCGCGCACATGGATATTGGCGCTGCGCTGTTCGGCCACCGTGGTCTGCCAGGAGGCGTCGCGGCTGGCGGGCGGGTAGTCGTGGCACATGTACAGCCGCGTGTCGCCGGGCAGGCTCAGCAGGCGCTGGATGGACCGGTACAGCTGATGGGCGTCGCCGCCGGGAAAGTCGCAGCGCGCGGTGCCCACGTCGGGCATGAACAGCGTATCGCCCACGAAGGCGGCATCGCCGATCAGGTAAGCCATGTCGGCGGGCGTGTGGCCCGGCACGTGGATGGCCCGCGCCTCGAGTCCGCCGATGCGGAAGGTCTCGCCGTCGGCGAACAGGCGGCCGAACTGCGATCCGTCCAGCTGGAATTCCGGCTCCAGGTTGAAGATCTTCTTGAATACGCCCTGCACGGTCTGGATGCTTTGCCCGATGGCGATGACGCCGCCCAGTTGCCGCTGCAGGTAGGGCGCGGCGGACAGGTGGTCGGCATGGGCGTGGGTTTCCAGCAGCCACTCGGTTTTCAGGCCGTGCTGGCGCACGTAGCCGGCCACGCGGTCGGCGCTTTCGGTACTGCTGCGGCCCGATTTGGGGTCGTAGTCCAGGACCGAATCGATGATGGCGCAGGCGCCGCCCGGCGCCGGTTCATGGACCACGTAGGTGATGGTGGCTGTAACGGGATCGTAGAAGCCTTGGATCTGGGGGGACATGGACGTTCGCCTGGCAGCGCTACGCTGCGTGATCAATACAATATATATTTTTCAATAATATTGTTGAATATTCTATTGGTCAATATAATGGTCAAATCCTCCTAGGCCGATTGATCCTCATCAAATGAACGAAGTCCTAACCGAGTGCGAGGTCGCCGTCCTGCGCGAATCCGCCTCCCAGGCCTGCGCGCTGCTCAAGGCGCTGGCCAACGAAGACCGCCTCCTGTTGCTCTGCCAGCTGGTGCAGAACGAACGCAACGTGAGCGAACTCGAAGCCCTGACCGGCATCCGCCAGCCCACGCTGTCCCAGCAACTGGGAGTATTGCGCGATGAAGGGCTGGTGGCGACGCGCCGCGAAGGCAAGTACGTCTACTACCAGATGGCCAGTTTCGAGGTCAGCCAAGTCATGAAGACGCTATCGAGTTTGTACTGCGGCCGGGCCATGGAGTCACTCAAGTGAATCTGGACTGGTCCGCCTTCACTCCCGTGGCGTCCGCTTTCGGCGGCCTGCTGATCGGCGCGGCCGCCGTGCTGCTGATGGGCGGCGCGGGCCGCATCGCCGGCATCAGCGGCATCCTGGGCGGCCTGTGGACGCCCGAACGCGGCGGTTCGTGGCGCGTGGCTTTCCTGCTGGGCCTGTTCGCCTCGCCCTGGCTGTACCGCCTGGGCGCCGCGCTGCCCGCCATCACGGTCGAGGCCGGCACGGCGCGCCTGATCGCCGCGGGCCTGCTGGTGGGCATCGGCACGCGCTATGCGTCGGGCTGCACCAGCGGCCACGGCGTTTGCGGGGTATCGCGGGGCTCGCCCCGTTCGCTGGCCGCGACGGCGCTGTTCATGGCTGCGGGTTTCGGCATGGTCTATGTCATGCGGCATCTGGCGGGAGGCTGATCATGAATGCACTGTTCGCCTTCGTGTCGGGCCTGGTCTTCGGGCTGGGGCTCATCATTTCCGGCATGGCCAACCCCGCCAAGGTGCTCGGCTTCCTGGACCTCGCTGGCGCCTGGGATCCGTCGCTGGCCTTCGTGATGGGGGGCGCCGTGCTGGCCACGGCGGCGGGCTTCGCCGTGTTGCGCCGCCGCCGGGCCAGCCTGTCTGGCGAACCCTTGCGCTGGCCTACCGCCACCCGCATCGACGCGCGCCTGGCGCTCGGCAGCCTGGTGTTCGGCGCGGGATGGGGACTGGCCGGCTTCTGCCCGGGTCCGGCGCTGGTGGCGGCATCGGCTGGCGTGTCCGAGGCGCTGGTATTCGTGGCCGCCATGCTTGCCGGCATGGCGGTATTTTCAATCCTGGAAAAAATCAAAAGCCGGTAGACCGGCTTGGAGACAAGCATGCCCATGGCACAAGGCCAACGCGATTTCGACGTGGTGGTGGTGGGCGGCGGGGCGGCTGGCATCGGCGTGACCGCCAGCCTGTTGCGCCGGCGGCCGGACCTGCGTATCGGGGTCATCGAACCCAGCGACAAGCATTACTATCAGCCCGCCTGGACCTTGGTGGGCGGCGGCGCTTTCGACGTGGCCCGGACGATGCGCCCGACCCGCGCCGTCATGCCGTCGCGCGCGACGTGGCTGCAGGCCGCCGCCGCGGGCTTCGAGCCCGAGGCCGACCGCGTCCTGCTGTCGGACGGCCGCGCCGTAACCTACCAGCAACTGATCGTCTGCCCCGGACTGCGCCTTGCGTGGGAGCAGGTCGACGGCCTTGCCGAGACATTGGGCCGGCAGGGCGTCACCTCCAACTACCGCTACGACCTGGCGCCTTATACCTGGGAACTGGTGCGGGGGCTGAAGGGCGGCCGGGCGCTGTTCACGCAGCCCGCCATGCCCATCAAGTGCGCCGGCGCGCCGCAGAAGGCCATGTACCTGGCGTGCGACCATTGGCGGCGCGCGGGCGCGCTGGGCCGCATCGACGTGGAATTCGACCTGGCCGGCGCGGCGCTCTTCGGGGTGCCGACCTTCGTGCCGCCGCTGATGCGCTACGTGGAGAGCTACGGCATTGCGCTGGCCTTCAATTCTTCGCTGGTGGCCGTGGACGGCGCGGCGCGCAAGGCCTGGTTCGACGTGAAGGGCGCCGACGGCGCCATGGCGCGCGTGGAAAAATCCTTCGACATGCTGCACGCGGTGCCGCCGCAGGTTCCCCACGCGTTCCTGAAGAACAGCCCGCTGGCGGATGCCGCCGGCTGGTGCGAGGTGGATCCCGCCACGCTGCGCCACGTCCGTCACGGCAACGTCTTCGGGCTGGGCGACGGCATCAGCACCACCAATGCCAAGACCGCTGCGGCGGCGCGCAAGCAGATCGTCACGGTGGCCGAAAACCTGCTGGCGCTGCGCGAAGGCCACGCCATGCCGGTGGCCTACGATGGCTATGGCTCCTGCCCGCTGACGGTCGAGCGCGGCCGCATTGTGCTGGCCGAGTTCGGCTACGGCGGCAAGCTATTGCCGACCTTTCCGCTGGATCCGACCGTGCCGCGCAAGAGCGCCTGGTTCCTCAAGGCCAGGATGCTGCCGTGGATTTACTGGAACGGCATGCTGAAAGGCCGTGAATGGCTCGCCCGTCCGCTGGGCAACTGAGCGCGCGCCGATGATCGCAACGGTGTGGGCGGCCAGCATGGCGCTGGGCGGATGCGTCGGCCTGATCCTGGGGCTGACCGGTGCGGGCGGCGCCATCATGGCCGTGCCCCTGCTGGTCTTCGGCCTGCATTTGCAGGTGGCGCAGGCCGCGCCCATCGCTTTGCTGGCGGTTGGGCTGTCCGCCGCGCTCGGGGCGGTGCTGGGGCTGCGCAAGGGCCAGGTCCGGTATCGGGCGGCCGGTTTCATGGCCGCCACCGGCATTCTGGTGTCGCCGCTGGGCCTGTGGGCCGCGCGGCGCCTGCCCAACGCGCCGCTCGCCATCCTCTTCGCCGGCGTGCTGGGCATGGTGGCCTGGCGAATGTGGAACCAGGGCGCGCGGCCCGCCGCGGCGGCCGCGGATGCGCCGCGCCTGCCGCCGTGCCAGCTCAGCGCCAGCACCGGCCGGCTGCGCTGGACGGCACCCTGCGCCCGCGCCTTGACGGGCACGGGCGCGATCGCGGGTTTCCTGTCCGGGCTGCTGGGCGTCGGGGGCGGCTTCGTCATCGTCCCGGCGTTGCGCCGCGCAACCGATCTGCCGATGCAGGCCATCGTGGGCACGTCGCTGGCCGTGATCGCGCTGGTGTCGGCCAGCGGCGTCGCGGCGGCGGCGGCGGGCGGGCATCTGGACTGGGCGATCGCGGCGCCTTTCACGGCCGCCGCGGTGCTGGGCATGCTGGCCGGCCGCGCGGTGGCAGACCGGTTTCCGCCAAGGCGCCTGCAGCAGGGTTTTGCGTTGTTCGCCGGGGCGGTGGCCGCGGCAATGCTGGCAAAAGGGGTGATCGCGTTGGTTGCGGCCGCGTGAATCCGCGCGGCCGCGCCGTTCATTCGTAGGTGCGCACGTCGTCGATGACCTTGCCGTCGTTCGGCAGGCTGCCCGCTTCCACCCATTCCACGTCGCTGCGCAGTTTGGTCACATCGCGCACCGATTCCGCGATGCGCTTGCCGAGTTCGCCGGTCGGCGTTTGCGCTTCCACCTTGAGCACCATGCGGTCGGAACCGGTATTGCCGCTGATCACCAGGCGCGCGCGCAGGATCTCGGGATGGCGGCGCGCCACGTCGGCCACTTGCGACGGATGCACGAACATGCCGCGCACCTTGGTGGTCTGGTCGGCGCGGCCCATCCAGCCCTTGATGCGGGTGTTGGTGCGCCCGCAGGGCGAGAGACCGGGCATGACGGCCGACAGGTCGCCCGTGCCGAAGCGCACCAGCGGATAGTCCGGATTCAGGGTGGTGACCACGACCTCGCCGACTTCCCCGTCGGGCACGGGCTCGCCGGTGCCGGGGCGGACGATTTCGACAATGATGTCCTCGCCCAGCACCAGCCCCTCGCGGGCGGGCGTTTCAAAGGCCACCATGCCGAGATCGGCGCTGCCGTATGCCTGGTAGCCCTCGACGCCGCGCGCGGCGAGCCAGTCGCGCAGGGACGGCGGGAACGCCTCGCCGGACACCAGCGCGCGGCGCAGCGAATCCAGCTTCACGCCCAGTTCGTCGGCCTTTTCCAGGATGATCTTGAGGAAGCTGGGCGTACCCGTGTAGCCGGTGGGCGCGAGGTCCTGGATGGCGCGCACCTGCTGCTCGGTCTGCCCGGTACCGCCGGGGAAGACGGTGCAGCCCACGGCATGCGCCGCGGTTTCCATCATTGAACCGGCGGGCGTGAAATGGTAGGAAAAGCAGTTGTAGGTCAGTTCGCCGGCACGGAATCCCGCCGCGTGCAGGGCGCGGGCGAAGCGCCAGTAATCGGCGCGCGCGCTCTCCGGTTCATAGATGGGGCCGGGCGACGCGAAGACGCGCATCGCCTCGCCCCAGCCGATGGCGGAGAAGCCGCCGAAGGCCTTGCGCGGCCCCGCGGGCGCGCAAGCGTCGTCGCGGCTGTGCTGCTGCCGCTCCAGCAGTTCGTGCTTGCGCAGCACGGGCAGGCGCGCCAGCGCCGCGCGCGACGTGATGGTTGCTGGGTCGATGCCGCGCAATTGCTCGGCGATGGCCGGCGCCCGGGCAACGGCCCGGGCAATCGCGCCGGGCAGGGCGGCCATCAGGTCGCGCTCGCGCTGCTCGGGCGCGCGGGTTTCCAGAACATCGAAAAACTCGGACATGGGATCGCACCCTCTTGTGTGCCGTACTGCGGTGTCGTTGCCGGCAGCGGGCCGGACCGCGCCGGCTTCGCCGCTCCAGGAATCAGGCCAGCCAGCGTTTGCGGCGGCGGTAGAACTTGTTGTCGCGGAAACTCTTGCGTTCGCCGCTGGAAATGCCCAGGTAGAACTCCTTCACGTCTTCGTTCTCGGCGAGGTCCGAGGCCGCGCCGTCCATCATCACGCGCCCGTTTTCCAGGATGTAGCCGTAGTCGGCGTAGCGCAGCGCGATGTTGGTGTTCTGCTCGGCCAGCAGGAAGCTGACGCGCTCGCGCTGGTTCAGGTCGCGCACGATCTCGAAGATCTCCTCGACGATCTGCGGCGCAAGCCCCATGGACGGTTCGTCCAGCAGGATCATGTTGGGATTGGCCATCAGCGCGCGGCCGATCGCGGTCATTTGCTGTTCGCCGCCCGAGGTGTAGCCGGCCTGGCTGGCCCGGCGCTGCTTCAGGCGGGGGAAATACTGGTAGACGCGGTCAAGCGCCGCCGCGGTGTCGCCGCGGCCCATGCTGCGGGTATAGGCGCCGGTCAGCAGGTTTTCTTCGATGGTCAGGTGCGCGAAACAATGGCGGCCTTCCATCACCTGCACGACGCCGCGCTTGACCAGCTCGGCGGGCGACAGCTTCTCGATGCGCTGGTCGCGGTACTGGATATAGCCCTTGGTCACATCGCCGCGCTCGCCCTTGAGCAGGTTCGAGATCGCGCGAAGCGTGGTGGTCTTGCCCGCGCCGTTGGCGCCCAGCAGGGCCACGATCCGGCCTTCCGGCACTTGCAGGGATACGCCCTTGAGCACCAGGATGACGTGGTTGTAGATCACCTCGATGCCGTTCACGTCGAGCAGGACCTTTGGGGTGTCTGTCGGGGCAGCAATATTGGCGTCGTTCATAAAGGTTCCTGCGGCGTGGCGACTGCCTGTCCCAAGGGACGGCAGCCGGTTCGTATCAACATCCTCTGCATCTGCGGCACCCGCGCCGCATGCAGCTGGCGCGGCTAAAGCGGGGCCGCCGCGGAGCCGGCTTTGCCGGTCCGCGCGCGGCGCCCCCTTGGGGGGAGGCACCGCAGGGGCTTCGGGGGTTACTCACACTTTCGAGGCGTGATGTTCTTTTCCTTGGCGTACTTGGCCGCGGCTTCCTTGACCATGGGGTCGAGGATGGCCTTGTCGGACTGGTACCAGTCCGAGGCGACCTTGAACTTCGAGCCGTCCCATTGCACGATGCGGGCCCAGTCGTCGCCCATGTGATTGCCGCAAGTGGTCTTGACCGGGCGCATGATCTGACCGAAGCCCAGCTTGTCCAGCTTCTCCTGCGTCAGGTTCAGGTTCTCGAAGCCCCAGCGCACCTGCTCGGGCGTCAGCGCCTTGCCCTTGCCGTACTTCTCCTGCGCGGTGCGGATCGCCTCCACCTGCAGCATGGAGATCATCATGCCGCGCGTATGGGCAATGGTGCCCAGCGTGGTGTTGCCGGTCTTGTCCGAGCCTTGGCCCTTGTCGTAGACGAACTTCTTCAGGTCGTCGTAGACCTTGTCGTGGTTCGCGCCGCTGTTGTGGATGGTGATGGCGTTGTAGCCCTTGGCGACATCGCCGAGGTCTTTCACGTCGCCTTCGGAGCCGGCCCACCAGATGGCGTACATCTTGTCGCGCGGATAGCCGCTGGCCTGCGCTTCGCGGACGGCGGTGGGCGTCATGATGCCCGCGCTCCACAGCAGCACGTAGGCCGGGCGCGCCTGGCGGATCTGCAGCCAGGTGGACTTCTGTTCGACGCCGGGAGCGGTCACGGGATAGAGCAGCAGCTCGAAGCCTTCCTTGGCGGCGCGCTTCTGCAGCAGCGGGATGGGCTCTTTGCCGTACGGCGAATCGTGGTAGACCAGGGCGATCTTCTTGCCCTTGAGCTTATCCATGCCGCCTTCCTTCTTGGCGATGTCCTGGATCATCACGTCGGCGGCGGTCCAGTATGTGCCGAGCAGCGGGAAGTTCCATTCGAACACGCTGCCGTCGACCGACTGGGACAGGCCGTAACCCATCGTCTCGACCGGCACCTTGTCGACCATGGCCTTGTCGCTGACGGCGAAGGTGATGCCGGTGGACTGGGTGTCGAAGCCCGATGCGCCGGTGCCCTTGCCCTTCAGGCGTTCGTAGCATTCCACGCCGCGGTCGGTGGCGTAGGCGGTTTCGCATTCCTCGTACGTGATCTTGACGCCGTTGACGCCGCCATCGCGTTCGTTGACCAGCTTCAGGTAGTCCAGCTTGCCGTCGGCCCAGGGAATGCCCAGGGGGGCGAAGGATCCGGTGCGGTACACCAGCAACGGAACGAACTGCTCTTCGGCCGCCATCGCCGGCGTGGCCACGGCGCCGACGGCGCCTGCTGCGGCCACCAGGGCTGCCGCCAACTTCAGGTTAAGACGCTTCATCTCCATTTACCTCCTGCGTGGTGTTTGGGTCCATAAACCCTGGGACACCGGGATTGGCCCGGTCTTGAGCCGGGTATTCAGGATGCCTGGCGCGGCGCTCATGCCGCCGCGCCAGGCGATGTTCAATACAGAAGCAATGCAACGCACGTCAAACAAAACAGCTGCTACCCAATCCGGGCCGCGGCGGATCCGGCTTTGCCGGTCCCCTGCGGCGCCCCCTTGAGGGGGAAGCGCCGAAGGCGCTTCGGGGGTGGGCCACGCCCTCAATGCGGGAACGGCCAGATGCGGAGTTTCTCCTTGCCGATGCTCCATAGCCTGGCCAGCCCATGCGGTTCGACGATCAGGAAGAACACGATCAGCGCGCCGAACACCATGTGTTCCACGTGCGCCGCGGTGTCCACCGACAGCGGCAGCCCCAGCATGTGCGGAATATTGGTGAGCGCCACCGGAACCAGCACGATGAAGGCGGCGCCGAAGAAGCTGCCGACGATCGATCCCAGTCCGCCGATGATCACCATGAACAGCAGCTGGAAAGAACGCGACAGGTCGAACGCCAGCGGCTCCCAGGAGCCCAGGTGGATGTAGCCCCACAGGGCGCCGGCCACGCCGACGATGAAGGAGCTGACCGCGAACGCCGTGAGCTTGGCGTACATGGGGCGGATGCCGATGACGGAGGCCGCCACGTCCATGTCGCGGATTGCCATCCACTGGCGGCCGATCGCGCCGCGCACCAGATTCTTGGCCAGGAGGCTGAACACCACCACCAGGAGCAGCACGAACAGATACTTCTCCATCGCGCTCTGGACGGGCAGGCCGAAGGCGGTGAGCTGCGGCACCGACACGCTGCCGGACGAGGAGTAATTGGTGAAGAAGGGAATGCGCAGGAAGGCCCAGTCCACGAAGAACTGCGCGGCCAACGTGGCCACCGCCAGGTACAGGCCCCGGATGCGCAGGCTGGGGATGCCGAATATCACCCCGACGATCGTGGCGAAGAAACCGCCCAGCAGGATCTGGACGACCAGCGGCATGCCGGGAAAGCGCACGCCGAAATTCCACGCCGCATAGGCGCCCACGGCCATGAAGGCGCCCGTGCCCAGCGAGATCTGGCCGCAATAGCCCACCAGGATGTTCAGGCCCACGGCGGCCAACGCCAGGATCAGGAACGGGATCAGGATGGTGCGCAGCAGGTAGTCGCTGGCCAGCGCCGGGATGGCGATGAACGCCACCGCCAGCAGCAGCCAGATGAAGATGCGGTCCTGGCGGATCGGAAAGATCTGCTGGTCGGCGCGATAGGTGGTCTTGAATTGGCCGTTTTCGCGATAGAACATTTTCTTATCCTAGAGGTCCTGTCTGCTTAGACGCGGTCGATGATCTTCTCGCCGAACAGCCCTTGCGGACGGAACAGCAGGAACACCAGCGCCAGCACATAGGCGAACCAGATTTCGATACCGCCGCCCACGAGCGACCCCAGATAGACCTCGGACAGCTTCTCGCCGACGCCGATGATCAGGCCGCCCAGGATGGCGCCAGGCACCGATGTCAGGCCGCCCAGGATCACTACCGGCAGCGCCCGCAGCGCCGCGGTCGAGAGCGTGAACTGCACGCCGAACTTCGACCCCCAGATAATGCCGGCCACCAGCGCCACCAGGCCCGCCACGCTCCAGACGATCACCCAGATCCGGTTGAGTGGGATGCCGATGGATTGCGCGGCCTGATGGTCGTCGGCCACCGCGCGCAGGGCGCGGCCGGTCGAGGTGTACTGGAAGAAGAGGGCCAGCGCCGCCACCAGCAGGGCGGCGATGACGGCCGCCGTCAGGTCCTCCAGGTTGATCAGGAGCCCGCCTTCGAAGGTGGATTCCAGGATCATCAGGGGATCCTTGGGCATGCCGACGTTGATGGAATACACCGAGCTGCCGAAGGTGATCTGGCCCAGGCCGTCGAGGAAGTAGCTGATGCCCAGCGTGGCCATCAGCAGCGTGGTGGCTTCCTGGTTGACCAGGTGGCGCAGCACGAAGCGCTCGATGGCGACCGCCAGCAGGAACATCACGGCCGCGCTGACGATGAACGCCAGCACGTTGGCCAGGATCAGGTTGTCGAAGCCGAGCCACTGCGGCAGCCACTCCGAGAAGCGGGCCATGGACAGCGCGGCGACCAGCACCATCGCGCCCTGCGCGAAATTGAAGACGCCGGAGGCTTTGAAGATCAGGACGAAGCCCAGGCCGATCAGCGCATACAGCATGCCGCTCATCAGGCCGCCGAATAAGGTCTCTAGAAAAAATCCCATGTCCGCTTCCTAGTTCAGCGTTGCCGGCGTGCTTTCTCCCTCCCCCTTGCGGGGAGGGTTAGGGGAGGGGGCTCCCTCCTGCGCAGGAGCGTCCTTGGTGACGGCGGCTTCGTCGCCGACGCCTAGGTAAGCTCTGATGACGTCTTCGTTCGCGCGGACTTCGTCCGGCTTGCCGTCGCCGATCTTCTTGCCGTAGTCCAGCACCACCACGCGGTCGGAAATATCCATGACCACGCCCATATCGTGCTCGATCAGCACGATGGTGGTGCCGAACTCGTCGTTCACATCGAGGATGAAGCGGCTCATGTCCTGCTTTTCCTCGATGTTCATGCCGGCCATCGGTTCGTCCAGCAGCAGCAGGCGCGGCTCCATCGCCAGCGCGCGGCCGAGGTCCACGCGCTTTTGCAGGCCATAGGGCAGGCGGCCGACCGGCGTCTTGCGATGCGCCTGGATTTCCAGGAAGTCGATGATGTTCTCGACGAATTCGCGATGCTGGATCTCTTCGCGCTCGGCCCGGCCCATGCGGAATGCCTGGGACAGCAGCCCGCACTTCATGCGCAGGTTGCGGCCGGTCATGATGTTGTCCAGCACGCTCATGCCCTTGAACAGCGCCAGGTTCTGGAACGTGCGCGCGATGCCCATCTCGGCGGCACGGCGGGGGTTCATGCGCGAGAAGTGTTCGCCCCGGAACGCGATGGCGCCTTCCTGGGGTGTATAGACCCCGTTGATGACGTTGAGCATCGAGCTCTTGCCCGCGCCGTTGGGGCCGATGATGGCGCGGATTTCGTGTTCGCGCACGTTGAAGGAGATGTCCGTCAGCGCCTTGACGCCGCCGAAGGACAGGGAAATGTTCTGCATGTCCAGCATGACGTCGCCGATGCGCTGGTCGCGGTCGTTGTGGCTCATGATCTCTACGCGGCTTTGGCGGTTATGGCGGGAAACGTCTTTACCGGGCGGATCTTCAGGTCCGCCGAGATCTTGCCGGTGCGTCCGTCTTCGAATTTCACTTCGGTTTCGATGAACTGCGATTGCTTGCCGCCGTACAGGGCGTCGATCAGCACGCCATACTTCTGCGCGATGAAGGCGCGGCGCACCTTGCGCGTGCGGGTCAGCTCGTCATCGTCGGGATCGAGTTCCTTGTGCAGGATCAGGAAGCGGCTGATCTGCGAGGCGGACAATTTGGGATCGGTGGCCAGGTCGGCGTTGACCTGTTCCACGCAGTCCGCGATCAGCTGGTAGACCTCGTCCTTGGAGGCCAGGTCGGTATAGCCGGCATAGGGCATGCCGCGGCGCTCGGCCCAGTTGCCCACCGCTTCCAGGTCGATGTTGATGAAGGCGCACACGTCGTCGCGATTGGCGCCGAAGGCGACCGCTTCCTTGATGTGCTGGAAGAACTTGAGCTTGTTCTCGATGTACTTCGGCGCGAACAGGCTGCCGTTGGCGAGCTTGCCCACGTCCTTGGCGCGGTCGATGATCTTCAACTGGCCGTCGGTGTCGAGATAGCCCGCGTCGCCCGTGTGGAACCAGCCGTCGGCGCTGCGCGCCTCGGCCGTCGCTTCGGGGTTGCGGTAGTACTCCTTGAAGAGGCCGGGGCTCTTGACCAGGATTTCGCCGTTGTCGGCCACGCGGATCTCTACGCCCTGCACCGGCGGGCCTACGGTGTCGTCGCGCACCTGGCCATCCGGCTGCACGCAGACGAACACAGAGGTTTCAGTGGAACCGTAAAGCTGCTTCAGGTTGATGCCGATCGAGCGGTAGAACACGAACAGGTCGGGCCCGATGGCCTCGCCCGCCGTATACGCCACGCGCACACGGCTCATGCCCAGTGCGTTGCGCAGCGGGCCGTAGATCAGCGCATTGCCCAGCGCATAGCGCAGACGGTCCCAGGCGCCGACGGATTCGCCGTCCAGGATCCGCGTGCCGACGCGGCGCGCAAGCTTCATGCAGCGCGCGAACAGTTTGCGCTTGATGAAGCCGGCGTCTTCCATGCGGATCATCACATGGGTCAGCAGGCCTTCCAGCACGCGCGGCGGCGCGAAGTAATAGGTGGGTCCGATGTCGCGCATGTCGATCGCCACGGTGTCGGGCGATTCGGGATGGTTCACCGTGAAGCCGGTGACCAGCAGCTGCGTGTAAGAGAACATGTTCTGGCCGATCCACGCGGGTGGCAGGTAGGCCAGCACGTCCTCCTGGTCGGTCAGGTTCTCCAGCTCGGACACGGCGCGCGCGCGGTCGATCAGCGCATGGTGCGTCAGTACGACGCCCTTGGGCTTGCCGGTCGTGCCCGACGTGTAGAACATGGCGGCCGGGTCGTGCGGCTGCACGGCGGCGATGGCGTCATCCAGGAAGTCGGGATGCTTGGCGGCGTACTCGGCGCCCAGCGCTTCCAGCTGCTCGTAGGACATCAGCATCGCGTCGGTGTAGTGGCGCAGGCCGCGCGGATCGTCGAACACCACGTGCTTCAGGGCGGGACACTGCTCGCGGATTTCGAGCATCTTGTCGACCTGCTCCTGGTCTTCGACGATGGCCACGCTGATCTCGGCGTCCTGCAGCACGTAGACCATTTCCTGGGCGACGGCGTCCTGGTAGAGCGGCACGGGAATGGCGCCCAGCGATTGCGCGGCCATCATGGCCATGTACAGGCGCGGACGGTTCTCGCCGACGACGGCCACGTGCATGCCGGGCTGGATGCCCAGCGCGGCGAGGCCATGGGCGACGTGCCGGACATGTTCCGCCACTTCGGACCACGTAAGGGTTTGCCAGATCCCCAGATCTTTTTCGCGTATCGCGGGCCGCGACCCACGAACCTTGGCATGCGTGAACAGCAGCGCCGGAAAGGTGTCCGACGCCGCCGGCATCCGTGCGGATGCGGGCGGTGTATGTGCCACGTTGTCTCCTCCGGTTTGGGCGCATCGGGCCAGGAGTCCGCGTGGGCGGCAATGGCGATGAGGTGCTTGACCAGTTGGTTTTAGATTTACGGCAGGAGTTAAGGTATAAGGTTGGGTTGCTACCAACTGTCACCATCGCGACATTCAAGGACCTTTTAGGGTATTCCCGATGCAGCTATCCGATTCCCTGCAACTCGCCGCGGCCTGGTTTCGCGTGCTCGACCGCGAACAGCAAATGCGCGTCGAGCGGGACCTCACCGTGCAGCAAGTTGCCGCCGGGTCGATCATAGAGCGCAAAGGCGAACTCGCACAGGCTTGGATCGGCGTGCTGGCCGGGCTCGTCAAGGTGTCGGTGGGCAACGCCGAAGGCAAAGTGGCGTCGCTGACGGGCGTACCCGCCGGCGGATGGATCGGCGAAGGGTCGCTGCTCAAGCGCGAGGTCCGCAAATACGACATCGTTGCGTTGCGGGATTCGGTGGTGGCGCGCCTGCCTGGCGTCACGTTCGACTGGCTGCTGGACACCAGCATCCCGTTCAACCGCTATCTGCTCCATCAATTGAATGAGCGCGTCGCGCAGTTCATCGGCAAGGCGGAGTACGACCGCCTGCTGGATCCGGACGCGCGCGTGGCCCGCTGCCTGGCTGAACTGTTCAACCCGCTGCTGTATCCCGGCATGGGAATGCGCCTGACGATTACCCAGGAAGAAGTCGGCTATCTGGCCCGAGTATCCCGCCAGCGGGCCAACCAGGCGCTGCGCAAACTGGAAGAGGCCGGGCTGCTGAAGGTGGAATACGGCGCCGTCCGGGTGCTGGACCTGGATGGGCTGAAGCAATACGGATCGGATCGTGATACCGAAGAAGGCGAGCCGGCAACGGCGTAGAGGCGGCCGCGCCGGTAAAAAAAAGCTTGACGATAAATAGTGCGCTATTTAATATTGCGCAATGAAATCCAGATCCAAACCCAAAGCTGCATTCAATCCGCTGCTGCTGGATAGCCAGCTGTGCTTCGCCCTGTATTCGACCTCGCTGGCGATGAACAAGGTGTACCGCAAGCTGCTGCGCGATCTGGACTTGACCTATCCGCAGTACCTGGTGATGCTGGTGCTGTGGGAAGGCGATGGAATCACGGTAACGGATATCGGCGAACGTCTGTTCCTGGACTCGGCCACGCTGACGCCGTTGCTCAAGCGGCTGGAAGCGGCCGGCCTGGTGAGCCGGCAGCGCGCCCAGGACGACGAGCGCCAGGTGATCGTGGCCCTGACGCGGCAGGGCCGCGATTTGCGCGACAAGGCGCAGGCGGTGCCGCAGGCCGTCGCCGCGGCCGCGCAATGCTCGCTGGACGAAGCGCAGGACACCATGAAGACCCTGCATGCGTTGCGGGAGAAGCTGGTCAGCAGTCTTTGAGGCGGAGGGTGGCGCCTGCCATCTTTTGGTCATTTAAGTAGTGCACGATATAGTTGTGTGCGATGTTGTTGGTAGGCCGAAGCGGGAATGGTCCCGCCAGGCCAGGCAGTTCCCCTTTTCTCTTTACGAAGGAAATCCATCATGTCTATCGAAAAAGTGCTGTACCGCGCCCACGCGCATGTCACCGGCGGCCGTGAAGGCACGGGTGCCTCCGACGACGGTAATCTGAACGTCAAACTGACCACGCCCAAGGAACTGGGCGGCGCCGGCGCTGCCGGCACCAACCCCGAGCAGCTGTTCGCGGTGGGCTATTCGGCTTGCTTCATGGGCGCCATGAAGTTCGTGGCCGGCCGCGACAAGATTGCGATGCCGTCGGACGCGACGATCGACGGCGCGGTGGGCATCGGCCCCATTCCGACCGGCTTCGGCATCGAAGTGGAACTGAAGATCTCCCTGCCGGGCATGGACCGCGCGGAAGCCGAGAAGCTGGTGGCGGCAGCCCATATCGTTTGCCCGTACTCGAACGCGACGCGCGGCAACATCGACGTGACGTTGACGATCGTCTGAGGGGGCGCTGCGGCGGGGATGCCCGTCGCAAGCGTCTGCTGCAAGTGTCTGACACCCCGGTGGTAAGTGTCTGACACCCGTACGAGACGGCCGTCCGGCTGAAGCGGAGCTTCCCGGGTGTCTGACACCAACGAAAGCATGAACGCATCAGTGTCAGACACCCGGGAGGCGCCGGGGCAGGATGGAGTGCGTCTCGTACGGGTGTCAGACACTACCCCCCCACCGGACGCCTTCAGTGCGATCCACCCAGATACGCCGCGACCACGGCGGGATCGTGCTTCAGCTTATCGGCGCTCCCGTGCACCGAAATCCGTCCGTTCTCCAGCACGTATCCATAATCCGCTACGTTCAGCGCCGCCGCCGCGAACTGCTCGACCAGCAGCATCGTAACGCCCTCGTCCTTCAGCCGCGCGATGATCCTGAACACTTCTTCCACCAGGATCGGCGCCAGCCCCATCGACGGTTCGTCCAGCAGCACCAGTTCGGGATTCAGCATCACGGCCCGCGCCATGGCCAGCATCTGCTGTTCGCCGCCGGACAGGGTGCCGGCCAGCTGGTCCCGGCGTTCCTTCAGGCGCGGGAACAGGTCCATCGCGCGGCTCAGGTCGGCCTGCACGTCGCCTTTGGGCCGGCTGCCCGTCAGGCGGGGAAATGCGCCCAGCAGCAGGTTGTCCGTTATCGACAGGGTCGGGAACACCCGCCGGCCCTCGGGCGAGTGCGCCAGTCCCAGCCGGGCGATGCGATGGGACTCGAGCCCGTCGATGCGCTTGCCGCCCAGCGTGATTTCGCCCGCCGTGGGGCGGATCATCCCCGACAGCGCCCGCATCGTGGTCGTTTTGCCGGCGCCGTTGGAGCCGATCAGCGTGACTACCTTGGCTTTGGGCACATCCATGCTGATGCCGTGCAGCACCTTCACTTTGCCGTAGCCTGCTTCCAGATTCTTGATCGATAGCATCTTGTCGTCCCCTTGGCGTCAGGCGGGCGCGCCGCCCAGATACGCCTCGATGACCTTGGCGTTGCTCTGTACTTCGTTCGGCAGGCCCTCGGCGATCTTCTGGCCGAAATCCAGCACCGACACGGTGTCGCAGACCCCCATCACCACGTCCATGTGATGCTCGATGAGAATCAGCGTGATGCCGTGGTCGCGCACCTTGCGGATGATGGCCAGGAGCTCGACGATGTCGGGCGCCGTCAGGCCGGCCGCGGGCTCGTCCAGCAACAGCAGTTGCGGATCCAGCGCCAGGGCGCGGGCGATCTCCAGCAGGCGTTGCTTGCCGTAGGGCAGGTTGCGGGCCTCTTCGTTCGCCAGCGATTCCAGGCCCACGAATTCCAGCAGCGCCATGGCGCGGCCGCGGGCGCCCTGTTCCTCGCCCTTCCACTTGGGCGTGCGCAGCGCGATGCCCGCCAGCCCGGTGGTGAAGGTGTGATGCAGGCCGACCAGGACGTTCTCCAGCGCGGTCATTTCGCCGAAGAGCTGCACGTTCTGGAAGGTCCGTGCGACGCCCGCTTCGGCGATGTCGGCGGGCGCCAGGCCCACCAGCGACTTGCCGGAGAATTCCACCGCGCCGGCGGTCGGCACGTAGATGCCGGTCAGCACGTTCATCATGGTGCTCTTGCCGGAGCCGTTCGGCCCGATCAGGCCGTGGATGGTGCCGCGTTTCACGGTTAGGTCGACCTGGTTCAGCGCCTTCAGGCCGCCGAACTGCATCAGCACGCCCTTGACCGCGAGCAGGGTTTCGTCCTTGCCCTTGGCGGCATCGGGCACCGCGTCCTCCGCCTTCACCAGGTCCGACTTGACGGTGAGCGCGCTGCGGCGGCCGGAGAAGAACAGGTTGCGCACGAAGCCCACGATGCCATCGGGCAGGTAGTACACGACGAAGAGGATCATGACGCCGAAGATCGTCAGGCGCCAGTCGGTGACGGCGTCCAGCCAGTACGCGAAGACCGTCAGGACGATGGTGCCGATCACGGGCACCGCCACGCGGCGCGGGTCGGCGCGGCCCTTGGAGACCGCGATGGCGCTGCCGGCCGTGACCAGGATGGCCACGCCCAGCGCGATCAGGCGGAAGGTCGAGATGTCGTCCAGCATCTTGGGCAGCAGCACGATGATGGAGGCGCCCAGCAGCGCGCCCGTGCGGCTCTTGCGGCCGCCCATGATGATGGCCAGCAGGAACAGGATGGTCAGTTCAAAGTTGTAGGTGTTGGGCGAGATGTACTGTTCCGAGTACGAATACAGCGCGCCCGCCAGGCCGGCGAAGCCGGCACTGATCACGAAGGCGAACACCTTGTGCCGGTATACCGACACGCCCATGCAGTCCGACGCGATCGGGCTGTCCCGCAGGGCCTCGAACGAACGGCCCAGGTGCGACTTCAGGATGCGATGCACGACGATCAGCGAGAGCACCAGCAGCGCGGCCACCAGCCAGAAGTACTCGCTCTTGGTCAGGATGTGCCCGGCGATGGCCGGCTTGGAGATCTTGATGCCCATGGGACCTTCGGTCAGGAAGGTCATCTCGTTGATCAGGATCTGGATGATGGTGCCGAACGCCAGCGTCACCATGGCCAGGTACGGTCCCGTGACCCGCAGCGCGGGCAGCGCCAGCACCGCGCCGAAGACCGCCGCGATCAGGATGGCGGCCGGGAGGATGACCCAGATGGGCATCTGCAGATGGAAGAACAGCACGCCGGCCACGTACGAGCCGATGCCGAACAGGCCGGCGTGGCCTAGCGATACCTGGCCGGTGTAGCCCACCACGATGTCGAGCCCGAACAGCAGGATCGCGTAGATCATGATCGTTTCGATCAGGTGGAGGTAATACGTGTTGGTGACGCCCAGCGGCACTGCGGCAAGGCAGGCCACGGCCACGACGGATAGCAGGAGGTGCAGGGGTTTCATCGTCACACCTTCTTGATCGCGGTCTTGCCGAACAAGCCGGCGGGTTTGAAGGTCAGGACCAGCAGCAGCAGCACGAGGCCCGGCACGTCCTTGTACCCCGTTGAAAGATAGAAGCCGGTGGTCGTCTCGGCGATGCCCAGGATGAGCCCGCCCACCACCACGCCCATGCCGCTGGACAGGCCGCCGATGATGGCGACCGCGAAGGCCTTCAGGCCCAGCACGGCGCCCATGGTGGCGCCGGTCAGCGTCAGCGGCGCCACCAGCACACCCGCGAAGGCGGCGGTGAGCGAAGACAGCGCGTACGAAAACGTGATCACCATGCCGGTGTTGATGCCCATCAAGCCGGCCGCGTCGCGGTCGTTCGAGGTGGCGACGAAGGCCTTGCCGTAGATGGACTTGCGGTTGAAGATTTCAACCAGCAGCATCATGGCCAGCGCACCGAACACCACCAGCAGCTCCATCGGCAGCACGTTGGCGCCCAGCACCTGGATCGGCGCCTCGGGCAGCGGCGAGGGAAAACGCAGGTCGTCGCGGCCCCAGATGTTCTCGGCCACGTTTTTGAAGATGATGCCCAGCGCGATGGTGGCCATGATCCAGCCGAACTCCGAGCGCGCCTTGATGGCCGGCCTGACGCCGACCCGCTCGACCAGCGCGCCTTGCGCGAAGCCGAAGATGCAGACGATGGGAATCATCACCCAGTAGTTCACGCCCAGGCCGACCAGCGTGAGACCGACGAGCGCGCCGAGCATCAGGGCTTCGCCCTGGCCGAAGTTCAGCGTGCCCGACGTGGCGAATGTGAGCTGGTATCCGAACGCGATGACGGCATAGATCATGCCCAGCGCGATACCGCTATAGATGAGCTGTAGAAGAATCATGGTGTGTGTGGTGTAGCGCCGGCGTTTCGACCCAGGCTACATGGGCAGAACGCGGTGTTTAGTTGTCCAGGGCGAAGCGCCACGGTCCGGCACGGCCACCCCGGTCCAGGCCGCGCGGAGCCGGTTTTGCCGGTCCGCTGCGGCGCCCCCTTGAGGGGGAAGCGCCGTAGGCGCTTCGGGGGTGGAACGCTTCGCTAGTTGGCCTTGATGACGCGGCCGCCCTTGACCTCGCCAATGACCACTTCCTTGGCGGTGATTGCGTCGTGGTTGTCGTGGCTGAACGGCTTGTTGTAGGTCATCACCACGCCTTCGACGGGCGCCTGCAGGTTCTCCAGCGCCTGGCGGACCTTCGGGCCGTCGGTGGAGTCGGCCTGCTTGATGGCGGCGGCCAGCAGCAGGATCGAGTCATAGCCCTGCGCCGCCGAGACGGCGGAGTCGATGCGGTCGTTCTTGGGCTTGAACTTGGTCAGGTAGGCGTCGATGAAGGCCTTGCGCTTCGGCGTGTCCGGATCCTGGATGAAGGTCTGCGGCATGCGCGCGCCTTCGCCGTTGGTGCCGGAGTTATCGATGTAGTTCGCCATCGCCAGGGTCCAGCTGCCGACGATCGGCACCTTCCAGCCCAGCTTGGCCATGCCGTTGGCGATCTGCGCCAGCTCGGGGCCAATGCCGTAGGTCAGCACCGCTTCGGCGCCGGCGGACTTGGCCTTCAGCAGCTGGGCCGTCATGTCGACGTCCTTGATGTTGAACTTTTCAACCGCCACGGGCTTGATGCCCTTGCTGGCCAGGGCCTTTTCCAGGTCCTCGCGGCCCAGTTGGCCGTAGTTGGTGGAGTCGGCCAGGATCGCGACCTGCTTGTAGCCGCGGCGGGTGATGGCCTCTTCGACGATCATCGGCGCCTGGATGCTGTCGTGCGCCGCGTTGCGGAACACGTAGTTGTCGGGGTACTCGGGCGCCTTGAACTGGTGCGTGATCACGCTGCCCGTGGCCACGTTGTTGAAGACCGGGATCTTGGCGTCCTGGTAGAAGCGCTGCGAGGCCAGCGCCACGCCGGTGTTGATGTAGCCGACGGTGGCCGCCACCTGTTCCTTGTTGATCAGTTCCTGGGCGATCTGCACGCCGCGTTCGTTCTTGGCTTCATCGTCGCGCTCCACCGCGATCAGCTGCCGTCCCAGCACGCCGCCGTTCTTGTTGATCTCTTCGATGGCCAGGCGCACGCCATCGCGCATGCTGACGCCCATGGAGGACGAGCCCCCGGTGTAGGGGCCGGCTACGCCGATCTTGATCGGGTCGGCCGCATGGCTGATGGCCGTTGCGGCAAATGCGAGGGTTCCTGCTAGCAGCTTCAAACGAAAATCCATGGATGTCTCCGTTGTAATTGGTAGAACTGCGTGGAAAACCGAGTGCCTGCGCCGCCGTGCTGCGGCGCTCTCCTGTGTTGCGTGTCGTGACTGTCTGCTCAATCGCTTACGCGAATCTGACCCGGCGGGGTTTTTCCGCGTAAATACCTAGTACGAACGCACGGGGTCTTCGATCATGCGCTGCAATGCAGCATGGGATGGAACGAGAGGATCGGGCCGGGAGCGCGCCGTAGCGGGCGTTGGGAAAATCGCATTGGGCGCATCCTAGCCAGCGTGGCGGTGCGCTGCGCGGAATTTCATTCCGCCCCAGGCTGGAAATTTATTCGTGGCTGGCCCGCAGGCCGCATGGCCATTGGGAGGCCTGTTTGCACACGGTTTCCAACCATAGGGAAAACGCTTGGCGCGCGCCGCCGGGCGGACGAGAGGCTTCGGTGCACAGGTAGTACTGCGATTCGCCGGGGACGTCGATGTCCAGTACGCGCACCAGCTTGCCTTCGTCCAGCCACTCTGCGGCCAGCGTGCGGCGCGTGAGCGCGATGCCCTGGCCGGCGCGCGCCGCGTCCAGCATCATGCCCAGGTCGACCAGCCACACGCCGCGGGAGGGCTCGGGCCAGTCCAGGCCGGCCGCGTCCAGCCAGGGGCGCCAGGGCTCCATCGGACAGCGCAGCAGCTGGGCCTGGGCCAGGTCCGCGGGCCGCCGGAAGGGGCCGTGCGCGTCCCGGTAGCCGGGCGCGCAGACCGCGAATACCGGGTCTTCGGTGAGCGGCTGCGTGCGCAGCCCGGGGTACTTGCCGCTGCCGAAGCGGATCCAGACGTCCGCGTTCGGCGGCATGATGTCCAGGTAGGGAATGGACAGCATGATCTCCAGCTCCACGTCGGGGTGGGCGGCGGTGAAGCCCGGCAGGTAGGGGATCAGCACCTGTCGGGCGAAGGTCGGCGTGGACACCACGCGCAGTGGCTCGGGTTTGGGCTCGCCGCGCTTGTGCAGCGAGGCGTCCGACAACAGGTCCAGCGCGGTGCGCACCTGTTCCAGGTACTCGCGTCCGGCCGAGCTCAGCGTTGTGCCGCGGCTGCTGCGGATGAAAAGGGAAACGTCGAGCAGCGCCTCCAGCGCGGCGATGCGCTTGCCGATGGCGCTGGCGGTGACGAAAAGTTCTTCGCTGGCGCGCTCGAAGGAGCCCAGGCGCGCGGCCGCTTCGAACGCCTGGATGGCAGCCAGAGGCGGCAGCCGCACGTCTTTGGGGGAGGGTCCGCGCATGATCGTCCGGGGTGCCCGACGAAGGATTGGCAACGGGACGATTATAAGGAGAGCGGCTCCAGGGCTTCTCCGTACTGCCTGAGCGCCCGGGAGATCACGGCCCGGCAGCCGTCCGGCCGATGCGTCTATACGCCTTTCAGCGCCAGGCTCACGGCCAGCGCGGCCATGACCACGGCGATGACGCCGTCCAGCACGCGCCAGGCCGACGCGCTGGCGAAGAAGCGCGCGAACAGGCGCGAGCCGATGCCCAGCACGGCCAGCCAAAGCAGGCTGGCCGTGAGCGCGCCGGCCGCGAACGCCATGCGGGCGTCCTCGAAACCATGCGCCAGCGAACCGACCACCACCATGTCCAGCCAGAAGTGCGGGTTCAACAGCGAAAAGCCCAGCGCGCCCAGCATGGCGGCGCGGCGCGAGGGGACCACGTCGCGCGCGGCGGCCAGCCCGCCCGTGGCGGTCCAGGCGCGGCGCGCCGATTGCAGGGCGTACCAGGACAGGAACGCGACCCCGAACCACAGTACGGCGGTCGTCAGCCAGGGGAACCAGGACGTGAGAGCCTGCAGGCCGGAGACGCTGGCGAAGATGAAGACGGCGTCGATCAGCGCGCAAATGGCGACCACGCTGAGCAGGTGCGCGCGCATTAGGCCCTGGCGCAGGATGAACGCGCTTTGCGCGCCCACGACGGCGAACAGACCCAGCCCGGTGGCCGTTCCGCTGGCCCAGGCAGTGAAGAAAAGGGGGGAAGACAACGTGGCGAACATGACGCAAACACCTTAAGACTGCTACGCCTGTGGCGGCGCTTCGATATTGGCGCCGGGCGGGGGAGGAGGCCCGGCAATGCGCTATTTTCCCTTGCCAAGGAGATGAATTAAAGCTAATTTTTCTTCACTATATTAAGTAAAACTAATTTCATGAAGATCGATCACGGGAACCTGCGGGCCCTGGCTGCGGTAGTGCGCGAGGGCAGTTTCGAGCGGGCGGCGCTGTCGCTCAACGTCACCCCGTCCGCCGTGTCGCAACGGATCAAGGCGCTGGAAGACCGCATGGGCCGCCTGCTGGTGCAGCGCACGGTGCCGGCGGCGGCCACGGCCGACGGCCAGGTGCTGGTCCGGTTGGCCGAGCAGACCGCGCTGCTGGAGCACGACGCGCTGAACCGGCTGGGCGTGGCGGATGACGACGTGCCCTACGCCAGCATTCCCGTGGCGGTCAACCACGACAGCCTGGAAACCTGGTTCGTGGAGGCGGCCGTGCAGTTCTCGGCGCGCACCCGCGCTACGCTGGACCTGCAATCGGAAGACCAGGACCATACCGCCGCCCTGCTGCGCAACGGGTCGGTGCTGGGCGCCGTGACCGCGCTGGCGGAGCCGGTCCAGGGCTGCCGGATCCATGCGCTGGGCAGCATGCGCTACGTGGCCACCTGCACGCCGGCCTTTCACAAGCGCCATTTCTCGCAGGGCGTGAACGCGCAAACGCTGGCGCAGGCCCCGGTGTTGGTGTTCAACCGCAAGGACGCCTTGCAGGCCCGGTTCGCGCACAAGATCTCGGACCCCGTGCCCTGGCAGCCGCCCGTCTGGTGGGTGCCTTCCACCCGTGCCTTCGTGCAGGCCACGCTGGGTGGCCTGGGCTGGACCATGAATCCGCTGCCGCTGGTGCAGGAGCATCTTGACGCAGGTCAGCTGATGCTGCTTCGGGGGCGCGCATGGGAGGATGTGCCGCTGTATTGGCAGCATTGGCGAGTAAACTCCGAAGCGATGGAAGCCCTGACCGATTCGGTTTTGTCAGCCGCCCGCAGCCTGGTCCGGCGGCGTTAACCCCTTAGGAGAACAACCCATGAACATCCGCAAATTCGCTGTCATTGCCGCGTTGGGCCTGTGCACGGCCGGAACGGCTTGGGCGAAGGACTACAAGGTTGGCCAGGTCGAGGTCGACGATCTCTGGGTGCGCGCCTCGGCGCCGGGCCAATCCAATGGCGCGGGGTATATGGATATCGATAACGACGCCAAGGCCGAGGACCGCCTGCTGTCGGTCACGTCGGACGCGGCCGAACGCGTCGAACTGCATACGGTGCAGACCGAGAACGGCGTGTCGAAGATGCGTCAGGTGGAAGGCGGCATTGCCTTGCCGGCCGATACCGAAGTCAAGCTGAGCCCGGGCGGCTACCA
This sequence comes from Achromobacter agilis, assembly GCF_900496965.1. GTDB lineage: Bacteria > Pseudomonadota > Gammaproteobacteria > Burkholderiales > Burkholderiaceae_B > Achromobacter > Achromobacter agilis. The sequence continues at coordinate 192,145 of NZ_UFQB01000001.1, read as the reverse complement.
CGTCATGTTCATCAAGCTGAAGGCCCCGTTCGCCGAAGGTGGCACGGTCCCGGCCACGCTGAAATTCGAAAAGGCCGGCGAGGTCGCCGTGCAATTCAAGGTCAAGCCCGCGTCGCATAACCCGGGCATGAGCCACGGCGGCATGAACCATGGCGCGATGAAGCACTAAGCGCCAAGAGCTGCCCGCGCCTGAAGGCGCGGGCGCCTCACCTGAAAGGACCGGCAAACCGGCCAGACGAGCTCAAACGGATTCCTGCCAACAAGGCAAATCCGTCCAAAATAAAGCAGGCCCCCCAATCGCAGCCGCGCGGAGCCGGCTTTGCCGGTCCGCAGCGGCGCCCCCTTGAGGGGGAAGCGCATAGCGCTTCGGGGGTGGGTCCTTTCTCCCGGTCCGCAGCGGCGCCCCCCTGGGGGGGAAGCGCCTCCGGCGCTTCGGGGGGGGACTAATACAGCCCCTGCTGACGCATCGCGTCAGCCACCTTCACGAAACCGGCGATGTTGGCGCCGTCCAGGTAGTTCACGTATTCGCGCTCGGTGTGGCCGTGGCGCACGCAGTTTTCGTGGATGTCGCGCATGATGGCATGCAGGCGGGTGTCGACTTCCTCGCGGGTCCAAGACAGGCGAGCCGAGTTCTGGGCCATTTCCAGGCCCGATACGGCCACGCCGCCGGCGTTGCTGGCCTTGCCCGGGGCGTACAGCACGCGGGCGGCGATGAAGGCCTTGGCGGCCTCCAGCGTGGCCGGCATGTTGGCGCCTTCGGCGACGCAGAGCACACCGTTCTTGATCAGCGTTTGCGCATCGGCCAGTTCCAGCTCGTTCTGGGTGGCGCAGGGCAGGGCCACATCCACGGGCACGTGCCACGGACGCTTGCCTTCTTCGTACTTCAGGCCGAATTGGCGCGCGTAGGTGTCCAGACGGCCGCGCAGGTCGTTCTTGATGTGCATCAGCGCGACCAGCTTTTCGTGGGTGAAGCCGTCTTCGTCCACGACGGTGCCGTTCGAATCCGACACGGTGACGACCTTGGCGCCCAGCGCCATGGCTTTCTCGATCGCGTATTGCGCGACGTTGCCGGAACCCGAAACGGAGACGCGCAGGCCATCGAAGGAGCGGCCCACGCGCTTAAGCATTTCTTCGGCGAAGTAGACGGTACCGTAGCCGGTGGCTTCGGGGCGGATCAGGCTACCGCCGAACGTCAGGCCCTTGCCGGTAAACACGCTGGCGGTCGAATTGGACAGCTTCTTCATCATGCCGGCCATGAAGCCGACTTCGCGCGCGCCCACGCCGATATCGCCGGCCGGCACGTCGGTGTCCGGACCCAGGTGGCGGTAGAGCTCGATCATCAGGGCCTGGCAGAAACGCATGACTTCAGCGTCGGACTTGCCCTTGGGGTCGAAGTCCGAGCCGCCTTTGCCGCCGCCCATGGGGAGCGTGGTCAGCGAGTTCTTCAAGGTCTGTTCGAAGGCCAGGAACTTCAGGATGGATAGGTTCACCGACGGGTGGAAGCGCATACCGCCCTTGAACGGGCCGATGGCGGAGCTGTGCTGGATGCGGAAAGCGCGGTTGACCTGGGCGCGGCCCTGATCATCGGTCCAGCACACGCGGAACTGGATCACGCGTTCCGGCTCCACCAGGCGCTCGAGCAGGGCGTGCTCAGCGTAGTGGGGGTGCTTCTCGATGAAGGGCCACAGGCTCAGCATCACCTCCTGGACGGCTTGCATGAATTCAGGCTGTTGCGGGTCGCGCGCGGCGACGCCACGCAGGAAGTCGTCCAGACTCTGCACTTTCAACATGATCTCCTCGGGGGTGCTTCGAATAGGTGCGGGCTGCGCCGGATTGGGGCGCAAAAAACACGGTTTTGGTGCAAGGGCGCACCTGTATGGTGCGGAATTGTAGGGCTAAATTGTTGCCCTGCGCAAAGACGGAAAGTCCGCCATCACCTTGATATCAAAGCTCTTTTTTCGGTCCTATAATTAGGGACGTATTTGAGCGGAAGGGACAGGTTTTCGATAAAAGAAGGCCGAAATCCGACAGATAAATGTAGATTCTCTGGGGAAATTAATATGTCCCCAATTTATTGCCAGAGGAGCTTGCAGGGCCGCGTGCGGATGCTAGGGGGGAAAATGGGTCGCAGGAGGGGTTCCGGACATCGATTGGATCGATGGTTTGCCTTAATAAGTCCCCAATTATTTATTTGAGAAAAGTCACGCTGCGGCAACAGTTCATACCTGCGCAACCGCCAGGGCGCCGCCCAAGGCCATCAGGACGGCTCCCACCACACGGTCTGCCGTTCTTTGGTGGTCCAGCAGGGTCCGGCGCAGCAGCGGCGACGAGATCGACCAGGCGACGATACTGAACCAGGCCCAGTGCGCGAGCGACATGAACAGGCCGTAGCCGAACTGCATGCCCAAGGGCGTGCCAGGCGATACCAGCTGCGTATAGGTGCTGACCACGAACAGCGTGGTCTTGGGATTGAGGGCGTTCGTCAGAAAGCCGCTACGGAACGCCTGCCAGCCCGAGATCGCGGGGCGGGCGGAGCGGTCGCGGTCGACCGGCGCGCGGTTGAAGAAGGTCTTCCACCCCATGTAGACCAGATAACTGGCGCCCGCCAGCTTGATGCCCTGCAGCACGGGCTGCGCGTAGCGGGCCAGCAGGCTCACGCCGAACATCGTATAGAACACGTGCACCTGCACGCCCAGCGCGATGCCGGCGGCGCAGGTCAGGCCGGTGTGCCGGCCGAACAGGTAGCTGTAGCGCGTCACCATGGCGAAGTCCGGTCCGGGGCTGATGACGGCGAGGAGGGTGATGACGGCGACGGCGATCAGTTCAGTCATGGCGAGGCGGCGAGCAGGGAGACGGAGCCGGCATTGTGGGCAGGTGGCGTCTGCCGCAAAAACGATTTTTAATGGCTGATATCCGTCAAGAAAAGTCACAGATCGCCATGAAACTGCCGCCTCTCAACACTCTGCGGGTTTTCGATGCCGCTGCCCGCCATCAGGCATTCGGCAAGGCCGCCGAAGCGTTGCATGTGACGCACGGCGCCGTCAGCCGGCAGATCCGGTTGCTCGAGGAGAGTCTGGGGATGGCCTTGTTCGAACGGCGTAATAGGGGTGTTTTCCTGACCGATCAGGGCCGCCAGCTGCACGACCTGACCCGCGCTCTGTTCGAGCAGCTGGCGTCCGGCCTGGCGAAGCTGCGCCAGCCGGCGGCCGACGCGCCGCTGGTGCTGTCCTGCGAACCGACGATCGCCATGATGTGGTTGATCCCGCGGCTGCCGGATTTCCAGCGTGCCCATCCCGGCGTGCAGGTACACCTGTACGCGGCTGGCGGCCCCCTGGATTTCGCAGCCCAGGGCGTGGACGTGGCGCTGCGCCGCAATGATTTCGAGTGGGAGGCGGCCATGCATGCCGAGCGGGTGTGCGAGGAATGGACGGGGCCGGTATGCCGGCCGGGCCTGCTCGGCGCCGCAGCGGGCGACGTCTGGGACGGCCTGCCCGCGCTCGGCAGCGCGACGCGGCCGCGAGCTTGGCGGCAATGGTCCCAGGCTTCGGGCAGGAAACCGCCGAAGCGTACCGGGCCGGTCTACGAGCATTTCTACCTGAGCCTGCAGGCGGCCGCGGCGGGGCTGGGGGTGGCGATCGGGTCCGCGCTGATGGCATGCGACGCCGTGCGCGACCGCCGCCTGGCGGCGCCTTGCGGTTTCGCCAGGGACGGCTCGGCCTATTTCCTGCTGTCGCCCCGGCCCTGCGCGGAGGATCCCCGGGCGGCGGCGTTCCTGGGCTGGCTGAGGCGGGAGGCGGCCGCGTCGCTGCGCGATGCCGCGGCCACCGGGCCCGCGCCGGATCAGAGTTCGGCGTCGTAGTCGATCGTCAGCGGGGCGTGGTCCGAGAAGCGTTCGTCCTTGTAGATGGCGACGTTGCGGGCCTTCGCCGCGATGCCGGGCGTCGCGATCTGGTAGTCGATGCGCCACCCGACGTTCTTTGCCCAGGCCTGGCCGCGGTTGCTCCACCAGGTGTATTGGTCGGGCCGGTCGTCGATGGTGCGGAACACGTCCACGAAGCCGCGCTTGTCGAAGACGTCGGTGAGCCAGGCGCGCTCTTCCGGCAGGAAGCCTGAATTCTTCAGGTTGCCCTTCCAGTTCTTCAGGTCGATTTCCTTGTGGGCGATGTTCCAGTCGCCGCAAATGATGAACTCGCGGCCGGTGGTCCGGTGTTCGTGCATCAGGCCGTCGATCCAGGGACCGAAACGGTCCAGAAAGCGGTACTTCGCCTGCTGCCGTTCGTCGCCGCTGGAGCCCGACGGCAGGTAGGCGCTGATCACCGACAGGTTCTTCCAGTCGGCGCGGATGATGCGGCCCTCGGGATCGAATTCCTCGCAGCCCAGGCCGGTGTTCACGCGTTCGGCCGCATTGCGCAGGTAGATGCCGACACCGCTGTAGCCTTTTTTGACCGCATGGTGGAAGTGGCCGGTATAGCCGGGGGGATGGCGCAGGTCTTCGGTCAGGTCGTCATGGGCAATCTTGATTTCCTGCAGGCAAAGCACGTCCGCGGCATGCTTCTCCATCCAGGGTTGCAGGCCCTTGCGGAAGGCGGACCGGATTCCGTTGAGATTGATAGACGTGATGCGCAGCAAAGCGAGACTCCTGTAGGGCGGCCGCGAAGGCCGGACAATGCCAGGAATTTAACCGACTCGGCACCGCTGCCCGGGAAAAGCCCTGACAGCGGATAAAATGCCTGCGTTTGCCATCTACTGGATTCTCTCGCATGCCCGCCGCCCATTCCTCCGCCACCGCCCTCGATTTCGTCCGCTTCGCCCTGAACGAGGGCGTGCTGCGATTCGGCAGCTTCAAGGTCAAGTCGGGCCGCATGAGTCCCTATTTCTTTAACGCGGGCCTGTTCAACAGCGGCCGCTCGGTCGGCGCGCTGGCGCAGTTCTACGCCCAGGCGCTGCTGGATTCGGGCGTGGCGTTCGATATGCTCTTCGGGCCGGCCTACAAGGGTATCCCGCTGGCCACGGCAACGGCGATCGCGCTGGCCGGCCATCCTGACATGCAGGGCCGCGGCGACGTGCCCTTCGCGTACAACCGCAAGGAAGCCAAGGACCATGGCGAAGGCGGCACGCTGGTGGGCGCGCCGCTGCAGGGCAAGGTCGTCATCATCGACGACGTGATCACCGCGGGCACGTCGGTGCGCGAATCGGTGGAAATCATCCGTGCCGCGGGCGCCGAGCCGGCCGCCGTGCTGATCGCCATGGACCGCATGGAGCGCGCGGGCCCGGACGACGCCCTGTCGGCGCACTCCGCCGTGCAGGACGTGGCGAAGACCTATGGCATCCCGGTGGTTTCGATTGCCTCGCTGTCGGACATCCTGGCCCTGCTGCAGGACGACGCCGCTTTCGGCGAGCACCGCGATGCCGTGCTGGCCTACCGGACGAAGTACGGCGTCAAGTAAGCAGGCAAGGTCGCCCGGGCATCCCGGGCAAAAAAAGAAGCCGCAGCACATTGGTGTCCGCGGCTTCTTTTTGTCAGGCGGATTGCCCGTGGACTGCGTCAGGCGTCCAGCTTTTGCTTCAGCAGTTCATTTACCTGCTGCGGGTTGGCCTTGCCGCGCGCGGCCTTCATGATCTGGCCGACCAGCGAGTTGAACGCCTTCTGCTTGCCGGCCCGGTACTCTTCCACGATGGCCGGGTTGGCGGCCAGCACTTCGTCGATCATGGCGCCGATGGCGCCCGTGTCGCTGATCTGCTTCAGGCCGCGCGCCTCGATGATGGCGTCGGGCTGGCCGCCATGCTCGCCAGCCCACATGGCGCCGAACACTTCACGGGCGATCTTGTTGGAGATGGTGCCGTCGATGATGCGGCCGATCAGGGCTGCCAGGGCGGGCGCCTGCACGGGCGAGTCGGCGATGTCCTTTTCTTCCTTGTTCAGCGTCGCGGCCACTTCGCCCATGATCCAGTTGGCCGCCAGCTTGGCCTGGCCAGCCGGCAGGGCCTGGGCCACCGCCTCGAAGTACGCGGCCAGGCCGCGGCTGCCGGAGAGCTGGGCCGCGTCGTAGGCGGTGAGGCCGTAGTCCGACTCGAAGCGGGCGCGCAGCGCGGCCGGGAGTTCGGGCATGGCGGCGCGCACCTCGTCCACCCAGGCGCCGGAGATCACCAGCGGGGGCAGGTCGGGATCCGGGAAGTAGCGGTAGTCGTGCGCGTCTTCTTTGCTGCGCATGCTGCGCGTTTCATCGCGGTCGGCGTCGTACAGGCGGGTTTCCTGCACCACCGTGCCGCCGTCTTCGATCAGTTCGATCTGGCGGCGCGCTTCATAGACGATGGCGCGTTCGAGGAAGCGGAACGAGTTGACGTTCTTGATCTCGGTGCGGGTGCCGAATTCCTTCTGGCCCACGGGGCGTACCGATACGTTGGCGTCGCAGCGGAACGAGCCTTCCTGCATGTTGCCGTCGCAGATGCCCAGCCAGACGACCAGGCTGTGCAGGGCGCGGGCATAAGACACGGCCTCGGCGGCCGAGCGCATTTCGGGTTCCGTCACGATCTCCAGCAGCGGCGTGCCGGCGCGGTTCAGGTCGATGCCGCTGCCGGGGGCGCCGTTGGCAAGGTGGAAGTCGTCATGCAGCGACTTGCCCGCGTCCTCTTCCAGGTGCGCGCGCGTCAGGTTGACGGTTTTTTCTTCCTCGCCCACGAAGAAGGACAGCGAGCCGCCCACGACCACGGGCAGTTCGTACTGGCTGATCTGGTAGCCCTTGGGCAGGTCGGGGTAGAAGTAGTTCTTGCGCGCGAACACCGAGCGCGGCGCGATGGTGGCGCCCACTGCCAGGCCGAAGCGGATGGCGCGTTCGGCCGCGCCGCGGTTCATGACGGGAAGGCTGCCCGGCAGCGCCAGGTCGACCTCGTTGGCGTGGGTGTTGGGCGCGGCGCCGAATTGGGTGCTGCTGCCCGAAAAAATCTTGGAGTCGGTGGAAAGCTGGGTGTGCGTTTCCAGGCCGATGACGATTTCCCAGTTCATTATCTCTAGTTCCAATCAGTAGTGCGCAGCGGAGCGGCGCCGGCGCCGCCGGGCCGCCCCAAGGCGCTGGCAGCCCCCTCGGGGGGCAGCGAGCGGAGCGAGCGTGGGGGCACGCAGGGGCCGCCGGGCCGCCCCAAGGCGCTGGCAGCCCCCTCGGGGGGCAGCGAGCGGAGCGAGCGTGGGGGCACGCAGACGCCGCCGGGCCACCCCAAGGCGCTGGCAGCCCCGTCGCGGGGGCAGCGAGCGTGGGGGCTCATCAAAGCGGACTCCGCTTATGCCAGTCGGTGACTTGTTGGTAGCGGTCGGCGATGGCCAGGAGGCGGCCCTCGTCGAAGTAGTTGCCGATGATCTGCAGGCCGACGGGCCGTCCGCCATGGCCGAAGCCGCAGGGGACGGACATGGCGGGCAGGCCGGCCAGGCTGACGCCCAGCGTGTAGACGTCGGCCAGCCAGTCGGCGGTGGGATCGTCGCGGTTGTCGCCGATGTTCTTCGCCACGGTGGGCGTAACGGGGCCCATGATCACGTCGCACTGGTCCGCGTAGGCGCGCTGGAAGTCCTGCGCAATCATGCGGCGCAGGCGTTGCGCCTGCAGGTAGTAGGCGTCGTAGTAGCCGTGGGACAGCACGTAGGTGCCGATCAGGATGCGGCGCTTGACCTCGTCGCCGAAGCCTTCCGCCCGCGAGCGGCTGATCATTTCGTTCAGGTCGCCGTACTGGGCGGCGCGGTGGCCGTAGCGCACGCCGTCGTAGCGGGCCAGGTTGCTGGACGCTTCGGCGGGGGCGATCACGTAGTAGGCGGGGATGGCCAGCTCGGTGCGCGGCAGCGAGACCGGCACGCGCACGGCGCCCAGCGCTTCGAACTGGGCCAGCGCGGCTTCGACCGCGGCGGCCACGTCCGGCGCCAGGCCGGCGCCGAAATATTCCTCGGGCACGCCGATGCGCAGGCCCTTGAGCGGCTGGCTGCCGGCGGCGTCGAAACGGCTCTGCGCGGCGTCGAAGCCGCGGCGGACCCGGCCGGGTTCGTTCACGGCATCGTCGCACTTCTGCAGGCTGGTGGCGTCGCGCGGGTCGAAGCCGCTGATGACGTCCAGGAGCTCGAGCAGGTCGCGGCTGCTGGGGGCCAGCGGGCCGGCCTGGTCCAGGCTGGAGCCGAAGGCCACCATGCCGTAGCGCGATACCGTACCGTACGTGGGCTTGATGCCGCTGACGCCGCACAGGGCGGCGGGCTGGCGCACCGAGCCGCCGGTGTCGGTGCCGGTGGCGGCTGCCACCAGGCGGGCCGCCACGGCAGCGGCGGAGCCGCCCGAGGAGCCGCCGGGCACGGCGGCGTGGTCCCAGGGGTTCTTCACGGCGCCGTACGCGGAGTTCTCGTTGCCGGAACCCATGGCGAATTCATCGCAGTTCAGCTTGCCCAGCGACACGGCGCCGGCCTGCTGCAGCCGTTCCACGACGGTGGCGTCGAAGGGGCTGACGTAGCCGTCGAGCATCTTGCTGCCGGCGGTGGTGCGCCAGCCGCGGGTGACGAACGCGTCCTTGTGGGCGATCGGGACGCCGGCCAGCGGGCCGGCCGAGCCGGACGCCAGCGCCACGTCGGCGGCGCGGGCCTGGGCCAGCGTCAATTCGGCGTCAATATGTAAAAAGCTATTCAGGCTGCTGGCCGTTTCGGCCGCCGCCAAGGCGCTTTGAGCGAGGTCGACGGCGCTGACCTGGCGTTGCGCGAGGGCCGCGCGCAGGCCGGCGATCCCCTCGAATTGGGTATGCAGAGCGGGTTTCGTCATGACTTAATCCAGGACCTTGGGAACCAGGAACAGGCCGTCCTGGGCATCGGGAGCGTTGGCCAGGAGGTCCTGGCGGCGGGCTTCCGAACTGGCTTCGGTCACGGCGTCGTCACGCAGGCGCAGCACGATGTCCTCATGGGCGGACAGGGGGTGGGCCAGGGGTTCGACGCCTTGGGTGTCGACCGACTGGAGCCGTTCGATCAGGTGGAGAATGCCGTTGAGTTCGGCTTGCGCGAGCGCGCGTTGTCCGGGGGTCAGTTCAATTCTGGCCAGCCGGGCAATGCGGGCCACATCTGTGTCATTGAGCGCCATGGGGATTGCAAATTCGATAAGCGAAGGCCGAAGGGCGGGACAGGGCAGTATGCATACGCCGAACCCGTTACAAAGCTTGAATAGCCTGCATTTATGCGCTATTTCCGGGGAAATTATAAGTTATGATTCACGGTTTAATCGTCGTGAAGACAGGCGGACCCGTCCCTTTTCGGGCCCTACGCCCCGCGGCATGAACCCAATTCCCCCCAGAATTTAGCTGAGCTCCCATGTTCGGATTCCTGCGCAGTTATTTTTCCAGCGATATGGCGATCGACCTCGGTACCGCCAATACGCTGATTTACGTCCGCGGCAAGGGCATCGTGCTTGATGAGCCTTCCGTCGTCGCAATCCGTCATGAAGGCGGTCCCCACGGCAAGAAGATCATTCAGGCCGTCGGCCATGAGGCCAAGCAGATGCTCGGCCGCGTTCCCGGCAATATTGAAGCCATCCGGCCCATGAAAGACGGCGTGATCGCCGATTTCACGGTCACCGAGCAGATGCTCAAGCAGTTCATCCGCATGGTGCACCCCCGCAACATGCTGGCGCCCAGCCCCCGCATCATCGTCTGCGTTCCCTGCGGTTCCACCCAGGTCGAGCGCCGCGCCATCCGTGAATCGGCCTTGGGCGCGGGCGCGTCCCACGTATTCCTGATCGAAGAACCGATGGCCGCGGCCATCGGCGCCGGCCTGGCCGTCTCCGACGCCAGCGGCTCGATGGTGGTCGACATCGGCGGCGGCACCACCGAAGTGGCGGTCATCTCGCTGGGCGGCATGGTCTACAAGGGTTCCGTGCGCGTGGGCGGCGACAAGTTCGACGAAGCCATCGTCAACTATATCCGCCGCAACTACGGCATGCTGATCGGCGAACCCACCGCCGAACTCATCAAGAAGGAAATCGGCTCGGCATTCCCGGGTTCCGAAGTCCGCGAAATCGAAGTCAAGGGCCGCAACCTGGCCGAAGGCGTGCCGCGCAGCTTCACGGTTTCCTCGAACGAAATCCTGGAATCGCTGACCGACCCGCTGAACCAGATCGTTTCGGCCGTGAAGATCGCGCTGGAACAGACGCCTCCCGAACTCGGCGCCGACATCACCGACAAGGGCATCGCCCTGACGGGCGGCGGCGCGCTGCTGCGCGACCTCGACCGCCTGCTCCAGGAAGAAACCGGCCTGCCCGTCGTCGTGGCGGACGATCCCCTCACCTGCGTCGTGCGCGGCTGCGGCGAGGCGCTGGAACATCTTGAAAAGCTGGGCGCCATCTTCATCAACGATTAATTTTGCCCGCCAGCCCGGAGCCTCGCTTTTTCACGGCTCCGGCCGCTGCCGGAGCGACGGGCGCGGGCGTCCGGGCTGAGATTCATGCAACGACAAGGGACTCCCCCCCTATTCAGGCGCGGTCCACCTGCGGAGGTGCGGCTGGTTGTTCTGGTCGTCCTTGCCCTGGCCCTGATCATCATGGATTCGCAATGGCGCATGCTGGAACCGGCGCGCCGGGCAATGTCCGTGGCGCTGTACCCCTTCCAGCGCGCCGTCATGGCGCCGCGCGACCTCGTCCAGCAAGTGAACGAATGGGTCAACGCGGCCAATCTCATCCGTAGCGAAAACGAAGCCCTGCAGCGCCAGCGCATCGAGCTGGCCCAGGTGGCCACGCACGCGGCCCAGCTGGCCGCCGAGAACGCGCAACTGCGCCGCCTGCTGGGCGTGACCGACACCGTGGCGCAGTCGGCCGTGGTGGTGGAGGTCATGTACGAGCCCACCAACGCATTCACCCAGCGCCTGGTCTTCAACAAGGGCAGCAAGGCCGGCCTGGCGCCGGGCATGCCCGTGATCGACGAAGGCGGCGTGGTCGGGCAGATCGTCCGCGTCACGCCCATGACCGCCGAAGCGGCCCTGATCACCGATGAGCAGGTCTCCATTCCCGTGCAGTTGCTGCGCAACGGCTTGCGGCTGATCGCGTTCGGGGGCAATTCCCCGGGCAAGATTGAAGTCCGCTACCTGGCGGCCAACGCCGACATCAAGGAAGGCGACACGATCGTTACCAGCGGCGTCGGCGGCCTGTTTCCCGCCGGCCTGCCGGTGGCCAAGGTGACCTTGGTCGAGCGCGATACCGCATCCGGCTTTGCGCGCGCCGTGGGCGAACCGCTGGCCCATCCCGAACGCTACCGCCACTTCCTGGTGTTGCAGGTGGATGTGGCCCGCGCCGAATCCAACCGTCAGGAGGTCGATTCCGGTGGATCGGACTAATCAATCCGCGGGGCAGGCCCGGCCTCGCCTGGGCACGCCCAGCAACGTACAGCCCGACCGCCTGTCCGGTCCGGCGCACGGTGTGTTCGTCTGGGGCACCGTGCTGCTGGCGTGGCTGATTTCCCTGCTGCCCTGGCGCCTGTGGCAGGGCGCGCCCGACGTGCTGTTGCTGATCATTGCCTTCTGGTGCGTCCACGAGCCGCGCCGCGTGGGCCTGTTCACGGCCTTTTTCTTCGGTTTGCTGATGGACGTGCACGACGCCGGCCTGCTGGGCGAGCATGCGCTCTCGTACACACTGGTCGCGTACGGCGCCGTGGTGCTGCACCGCCGGCTGCAGCGGTTCGACCTCTGGAGCCAGGCGATGCACATGCTGCCTGTGTTCTTCGTCGCTCGCTTCCTGACCCAGATCATCCACGCCTGGCTGGCCGGCAAATGGCCGGGCTGGGACTGGGGCATCAGCGTGCTCCTGACCACCGCCCTGTGGCCGCTGGCGGGCTGGGTCCTGCACTTGCCGCAGCGCGGTGCCGACGACGCCGAATCGTCCTCCGCCTGACGGCGGCGCCGCGTCATGTTCGAATTCAAGAAAACCGGCCAGCAGCAGAAGCAGCGTTTCCGCCTGCGCGCCTGGGTGGGCGGCATTTTCGCGCTGGCGTGCTTCGGCGTGCTGGTCGGCCGCTTCTGGTACTTGCAGGTCGACCGCTACGAAGGCCTGTCCGAACGCGCCGACCGCAACCGCATCGCCGTTGTGCCGATCCCGCCCCGCCGCGGTGAAATCCTGGATCGCAACGGTGAAGTGCTGGCGCGCAACTACCGCACCTATACGCTGGAGGTCGTGCCGGCCAAGGCCGGCAACATGAACGAGCTGTTCGAGCGGCTGACCGAGGTCGTGTATATCAGCCCGGCCGACCAGCGGCGCTTCAAGCGCCGCGCCGCCGAGTCCAGCCGCTACGCCAGCCTGCAGCTGCGCAACAACCTCAACGATACCGAGGCTGCCTGGTTCGCCGCGCATGCCTTCCAGTTCCCGGGCGTGGAATTGCGCGCCCGCTGGGTGCGCGAGTATCCGCAGGGCGCGTCCGCCGCCCACGTGGTGGGCTATATCGGCCGCATCGCCGAGGGCGACATCGAAGAGCTGGACCGCACCGGCCTGCTGGGCAACTACCGCGGCACCGACGTCATCGGCAAGAAGGGCATCGAAAAGACCTGGGAAGAGCAGCTGCACGGCCGCACCGGCCTGGAAGAGGTCGAAGTGACGGCCGGCGGGCGCCCTATGCGCACGCTGCGCCGGATTGATCCGGTGCCCGGCTCCGACATCCTGTTGTCCATCGACCTGGGCCTGCAGAAGGTGGCCGAAGATGCGTTCGAGGGGCGGCGCGGCGCGCTGGTCGCCCTCGATCCCGACACCGGCGAGGTGCTGGCCTTCGTCTCGCAGCCGTCTTTCGATCCCAATCTGTTCGTGGACGGGATCGACGTGGACAACTGGCGCATGCTGAACGAATCGCCGGACCATCCGCTGATCAACCGGCCGCTGTACGGCACCTATCCCATCGGTTCCACCTACAAACCTTTCGTGGGCCTGGCCGCGCTGGAACTGGGCAAGCGCCGGGCCACGGACCGGATTTCGGACCCGGGCTACTTCGAGTTCGGCGGCCAGAAGTTCCGCAACGCGGGCGGCGCGGCCTACGGCATGACCGACATGCACAAGGCCATCGTGGTGTCGTCCGACACTTACTTCTATTCACTCGGCCCCGAGATCGGGGTGAACGCGCTGCACGATTTCACCAAGCAATTCGGGTTCGGCCAGATCACCGGCATCGACCTGGAAGGCGAGAAGCGCGGGGTGCTGCCGTCCACCGACTGGAAGCGCTCGGCCTACAAGGACAAGGAGCGCCAGCGCTGGTACGCGGGTGAGACGATTTCCGTGGCAGTCGGGCAGGGCTACAACGCCTTCACGCTGCTGCAGCTGGCGCAAGGGACGTCCACGCTGGCCAACAACGGCCTGTATCGCCGCCCGCACCTGGTGCATGCCGTGCGCGATCCGCGCAGCGGCGTGGCCAAGCCCTCCGAATCCACGCCGGACTACCGGATTCCGCTCAAGCAGGCCAACGTCGACGTGATCAAGAACGCCATGGCGGACGTGGTGCGCGCCGGCACGGCGCGGCGCGCGTTCGCCAACACGCCGTACCAGGCCGCCGGTAAGACGGGCACCGCGCAGGTGTTCAGCCTGCGGGGCGGCCATTACCGCGCCAGCGCCATCGATGAGCGCCTGCGCGATCATGCTTTGTTCATGGGCTTCGCGCCGCTGGAACACCCCCGCATCGCCGTGGCGCTGATCGTCGAGAACGCCGGCTGGGGCGCGAGCGTGGCCGCGCCGGTCGCGCGCAAGGTATTCGATTACTGGCTGGCCCAGGACCGGCAGGACAAGATCGTGCGGCCGGAGCGCGCGGATGCCCTGTCCTCGGTTGAAACCATTGCTACCGAGGTGGTGCGCCAACCATGAAACGCCTGGGCCTCATTCTGCTGCGTGTGTTCACCGCCTTCGATTGGCCGCTGCTGGCGATCCTGCTGATGTTTGCAGCGCTGGGCCTGACCGTCATGCATTCGGCGGTGGGCGGCACTGACTGGCGCTTTGCCGAGCAGTCGCGCAATTTCATCATCGCCTTCTTCGCTATGTGGAGCATGGCGCTGATTCCGCCCAAATGGCTGATGAAGCTGGCCTTGCCCTTCTATGTGGTGGGGGTGGTGCTGCTGCTGGGGGTGGAGTTCTTCGGCGAGACCAGCAAGGGCGCCACGCGCTGGCTGAACCTGGGCGTGACACGCATCCAGCCGTCGGAGATGATGAAGATCGCCGTGCCGATGATGCTCGCCTGGTATTTCCAGCGCCATGAGGGCGCAGTCCGGATCCGCGACTTCCTGGTCGCGGCCGCCATGCTGGCCGCACCCTTCGGCCTGATCGTGCTGCAGCCGGACCTGGGCACGGCGCTGCTGGTGTTCGGCGCCGGCTTTTTCGTGATCTATTTCGCGGGCCTGTCGTTCAAGCTGCTGGTGCCCGTGATGCTGGCCGGCATCATCGCCATCGGCACGCTGGTCTACTACGAGGACCAGCTCTGCGAGCCCGACGTGGACTGGGTCGTGCTGCACGACTACCAGAAGCACCGGGTGTGCACGCTGCTCAATCCCAGTTCCGATCCGCTGGGCAAGGGCTTTCACACGATCCAGTCGATGATCGCGGTGGGCTCGGGCGGGGTGTACGGCAAGGGCTACATGAAGGGCACGCAGACGCACCTGGATTTCATCCCCGAGCGCACGACCGACTTCATCTTCGCTGTGTACGCCGAAGAGTTCGGCCTGTACGGCGGCATCGCGCTCCTGGTGCTGTACGGTCTGATGATGGCGCGAGGGCTGACCATCGCGTCACGCGCGTCGTCGCAGTTCGGGCGATTGCTGTCCGGGGCATTGACGATGATGCTGTTCATCTACGTATTCGTGAACGTGGGGATGGTGACGGGGATCCTGCCCGTGGTGGGGGTGCCGTTGCCGTTCATGAGCTATGGGGGGACGGCGTTGTTCACCATGGGGATTGCGTTTGGCATCATGATGAGCATTAGTCGGCATCGGTCGGTGAAGAGCTGATTCTTCTGGTGGGCGTCGGGGTCGTTCTTGTAGGCGCTGTCGGTTGCTTTTCCTAGGTCTCTTTTGGTAGGTTGCTCTTCGTAGGTTGTTCTTCGTAGGTCGCCCGTCGGCGCGGGTGCCATGGCCGCTCGCGCCCACGATTGCGGTCCGGAGCCTTCGCTCCGGACTTTCCCTGCGTCATCCTCGTCCTCGCCTTCGGCGACTCCTTCGGATTCCCTCGGGCGCATCGAGGTTGCTCGCGTCCACGGCGCCCGCGCCGACGGGCTGCCGCCGTCTTGGCTTGCCGCGCTGCTGGATCTGTGTTCAGGGACGGGGTTTGCGTTGCCCGCCGCTTGCGGCCGCGCGGGCGGCCGCAAGCGGCATACGCAGTCTTGTGCGTCGGCGCGGGTGCGCTTGCGCGAATGCGGGTGAGTGGTTTGCTGGTGTGCCTATCGTGCGAGGGGGGGCGGTGATGGGCGGCGCGCGCGGCAGGCAGCCGCTTGCGCATGCAGACCCGGACGCGCGCCGCCCATCCGGCATCGGGGTTGAAGTGACGATCAGCGGAGCGCCGCCTCGGGAGGCGTCTCAAGAATGCCAGGTGTCTGACACCCGTACGAGATGACCGCGCGGATTGAAGCGATCTTCCCGGGTGTCAGACACCCGCGAAACGCTACCTCACGGCAACGCCTCCGGCACGCCCAGATCGTTCGCCAACTGCTTCAACCCATCCCAGATCCGGCTGTCGAATTCCACCGAATCCGCGTTCACCGCCCGGTTGCGGGCTTCGTATTCGCCGGGATACTGCACGGCTTCGACGCCAGGCTGCGGCTTGCAGGCGTGGAGGTAGTCGATGAACGCGCCCACCTCCATCGACCGCCAGTCCGTATTGAAGTCCACCTGGGGATCCAGCAGCAGCGCAAACATATTGTTCGTCGCTACGCCGATCCGGGGATGTTCGGGCTGGATCGTGCCGCCGCCGGACAGGACGCCGGCAAGCAGCTCGGCCACCAGTCCCAGCGCGTAGCCCTTGTGGCCGCCGAACGGCAGCAGGGCGCCGGGCGGGTCGGTGAAGAGCGCATTCGGATCGGTGGTCGGGTTGCCTTGGGCGTCGATCAGCGAGCCCGTGGGCGCGGCTTCGCCCTTGGCGGCCAGCACCCGCGCCTTGTTCACGGCGATGGAGCTGGTGGCCATGTCCACGATGAACGGCGGGCGGCCGCCGGGCAGCGGCCCGGCGAAGCACAGCGGGTTCGTCGTGAGGCAGGCCTGCGCCCCGCCGAAAGGCGCCACGGTCGGCGAGCGGTTGATGACGTTGGTGAAGGCCAGCAGGATCAGGCCCTTGGCCGCTACCATCTCCCCGAAGTGGCCCATGCGGCCCAGGTGATGGCTGTGGCGCAGGGTGAGGATGCACTGGCCGTGCTCCTGCGTGCGTTCGATGGCCTTCTCGATGACCACCTTGCCCACGTACTGCCCCAGTCCGTGGTGGCCGTCGTAGGCAAGCATGGCGCCGCGGTCGTTGATCAGTTCGGGGCGGCCGTCCGGCTGGGCCAGGCCCTCGGACAGCACGCGGCGGTAGTTCGTCAGGATCGACAGGCCGTGGCTGGTGTAGCCGACGCGGTCGGATTCCACCAGGTGTTCGGCCACATCGCAGGCGATGTCCTCGGGCACGCCCTGGGCCATCAGCACGCGGCGGCCGTATTCATGGGCTTGGGCTAGCGACAATTTCATCGTGAACCCTCCTTACAGCCAGCCCAGCCAGCGCCAGTAGGTCATGCCCATCAGGATCATCAGCGCGTAGCCGATGATGGTGACCAGGATGCCGACTTTGGCGAACTGCTTGGCGTTGAAGGTTTCCGTGCCCAGGCACACCATGTTCTGCGGCGCGTTGATCGGCAGAATGAAGCCGTAGCTCACCACGAAGCCCAGCAGCATGGTCATGCCCAGGCGGCTGAAGTCGCCCGGCAGCGTGGCCAGCACCGAGATCAGGATGGGCAGCATCGCCGAGGTCAGGGCGGTCGCGCTGGCGAAACCCAGGTGGATGACGATCAGGAAGGCCGCCAGGATCGCGAAAATGGCCAGCGGTCCGAGGTGATCCAGGCCAGTGTGCGCCACGACCTGGTTGCCGAGCCATTGGCCGGCCTGGGTTGTCAGCAGGGCGGTGCCCAGGCTGATGCCGACGCCGAACACGATTACGGTGCCCCATGGAATGCGCGATTGCACGTCTTTCCAGGTCATCACGCCAAAGCGCGGCAGCAACAGCAGCACCAGGCCGAAATAGGTGGTGGAGGTGGTGTCGAACTTGTGCAGCTTGCCTTCGGTCGACCAAAACAGAAGCAGCATGACGGACACGGCCATCAGGCGCTTTTGCGCGCCCGTCATGGGGCCGAGTTCAAGCAGCGACTTCTCGACGGCTTCCTTGCCTCCCGCGATGCTGTCGCTTTCCGGCGGCAGCAGCTTGAGCACGATGACGATCAGCACCGCCGACATGATCAGCGACCAGGGGGCGCCGGCGATCAGCCAGTCCGACCACGCCACCCGTTCGCCCAGCATCTTTTCCATGAAGCCGACGGTCAGCAGGTTCTGCGCGGCGGCGGTCTGGATGCCGACGTTCCAGATGCTGGTGGCCTGCGCCACGATGATCATGATGCCGGCGGCGATGTTGGAGCGCTTGTCCACGCCGAAGGCCGCGATGACGCCCATCATGATGGGCACCACGGCCGCGCTGCGCGCGGTGGCGCTGGGCACGACCAGGCTCAGCACGATGGTCACGGCAATGCACCCGATCAGGATGCGGCGCGTGCTGGTGCCCACCCTGGACAGGGTTACCAGCGCGATGCGCCGGTCCAGCCCGGTGAACGTCATTGCCGCCGCAATGAACAAGGCGCCCGTGACGAGCGCGAGCGCCGAGTTCGAGAAGCCGGTCAGCGCCATGCTGATGGCGGCGGAGGTGCCGTAGAGCACTTGCGGGTCTTTGACTGTCGGAGCCGTGCCCAGCAGGAAGGCCATCAGCGTCGTGATCATGATCGCGCTGGCTTCGTAGGACACGGCTTCGGTAATCCAGACCACCACGGCGAACGCCAGGATGGCGAGCATCCGGTGACCCGCGACGGGCAGGTCGGCCGGCAAGGGCATCATCAGCACGCCGATCATCACGACGATGCCGGCGACCAGTCCGATGGGAATTTTGGTTTTCTTTGGGGCTTGCGAGGCAGGAACGGCGGCTTGCGCGGTCATATCCATCTCCGGTTGAGGTCAAACTGACGACACGCCGCCCCGCGAGCACGGGAAATCAATCAATTCGGCATGTCGACGCTACAGGATGATCGTGACGGCATTGCGGAAAACCCGTATTGATGCAGGTCAAGCAAGTGGAGATTTGCGCTTGTGGAAAACCTATGGGGGGCATTATGCTCGTCGGCCCCTGCCGCCGGCAAGCCGCTCAGCCCAGCGCCAGGCGCAGTTGTTCGTCCAGGTGCAATGTGGGCGCGACGCGCCAGCCGCTCTGGGCATAGCGCAGCCAGCGGCCAAGCACCAGGTGAGTCAGCAGGCTGGCGTGCGCGGCCACGTTGGCTTCCGGCGGCAGTCCGCCGTCGGTGATGGCGATGCGCAGCGATTGCTTCAGCGACGCTTCGATGCGGTCGTTGATGTGGTTGATGCGTTCCTGCAGGCGGTTGTCTTCCGTGACCAGGGCGTCGCCGGTCAGCACCCGCGTCATCCCCTTGTTGCGTTCCGAGAAGGTCAGCAGCATGGATACCGTCTGATGGGCCTGGGCCAGGCCGTAGGGCTCGGCGGTGGCGATCTGGTTCACCAGCGTGAAGATGCTGGTTTCGATGAATTCGATCAGCCCTTCGAACATCTGCGCCTTGCTGGCGAAATGCCGGTATAGCGCGGCTTCCGAGACTTCCAGGCGCGCGGCGAGGGCGGCCGTGGTGATGCGGGACGCGTGAGGTTGCTCCAGCATCTCGGCCAGGGTCTGCAGAATCTGGGTCTTGCGCTCGCCGGGTTTGCTCGCCATGGAAGTGTCTGCTCTCGCGCAGGCTGACGGTGAAGGGGAGGGAGGAGCGCGCCGCTATCCCCGCAAGGGGCGTCGGCGTAACAGCAAATCACTGACGGAGTTTACCCGCAAGTCGACGTAGGCCGGACGTTGCGACCGGCCCCGGGCGAAAGGCGTGCCAGGGTGATACACGTGGACAGTACGCAGGCCGGCCTGGCGCGCTCCACGCAGGTTGGCCAGCGTGTCCTCCACCAGGACCGCGCGGTGGGCGGGCACGCCTTCGTGTGCCAGCACGTAGCGCAGCAGGGTGGGCGAGGGCTTGGGCCGGAACTCGCCATGCAGGCGCATGTGCTCGATGGCCCACAGGCTGTCGAACAGGTGCAGGATGCCCAGGCGGGACAGCACGGCGCGGGCGTAGTGCAGCGGCGCGTTGGTCAGCAGCACCTTGCGGCCGGGCAGCCGCCGCAGCTTGTAGGCCAGCGCCTTTTCCGCGCGCACCAGGGGATCGACGTCGAAGTCGTGGCTGCGGTGCAGGAAGTCGTGGGCGTTCACGCCATGGTGCCGGACCATGCCGATCATGGTAGCGCCGTAGCGCTTCCAGTACATCGAGCGCACGCGGTTGGCGGTCTCGATGTCCACGTCCAGGGCCTCGGCCACCGCCATGGTCATGCCATGGTCGATCTTCGGGAAGATGGCGTACGAGGTGTCGTGCAGCGTGTTGTCCAGGTCGAACAGCCACAGGCGTTCGGAAACGTCCGCGTCCGTCCTCCGGGAGCGCCGCAGCCGCACCGCCGGCCGTAGCAATTGGCGATGGGCCTTCATCAATTGCCCATGGCGCCGCGCGCCATCCTCGATGGACCGAACGAAGAGGTCCCAGCCGGCAATGCGGCAAGGCAGGCAAAGCGCCCCAATACGGCAAGGCCGTTCCCATCGGGGCCGCGCGGATCCGGCTCCGCCGGTCCGCAGCGGCGCCCCCCCGGGGGGGAAGCGCGCAGCGCTACGGGGGGGAACATCAATGCGAGCTGATCATCGTGCCCACGCCCTGGTCGGTCAGGATTTCCAGCAACAGGCAGTGCGGAACGCGGCCGTCGACGATGTGCACGGAATTCACGCCGTTCTTGGCGGCGTCCAGCGCGGAAGAGATCTTGGGCAGCATGCCGCCGGAGATCGTGCCGTCGGCGAACAGCTCGTCGATGGTCTGGGCCGACAGGCTGCGCAGCAGCTTGCCGGCTTTGTCCAGCACCCCGGGGGTGTTGGTCAGCATCAGCAGCTTTTCCGCGCCCAGCACTTCGGCCATCTTGCCGGCGACGACGTCGGCATTGATGTTGTAGGCCGTGCCATCTTCGCCATAGCCGATGGGCGAGATGACGGGGATGAACTGGTCGTCCTGCAGCGCCTTGACCACGGCCGGCTCGACCATGGTGATGTCGCCGACGAAACCGATGTCGATGGGCTCGGACGGATTGTCCTTGTTGTCCATCAGCTTCTTGCGGGCCTGGATCAGCCCGCCGTCCTTGCCGGTCAGGCCGACGGCCTTGCCGCCGACCTCGTTGATCATCATGACGATGTCCTGCTGGACCTGGCCGCCCAGCACCCATTCCACGACTTCCATGGTTTCGGCGTCGGTGACGCGCATGCCCTGGATGAAGGTGCCTTGCTTGCCGATGCGGCGCAGTGCGTCGTCGATCTGCGGACCGCCGCCGTGGACCACCACCGGATTCAGACCCACCAGCTTCAGCAGCACGACGTCGTGCGCGAAGCTACGCTGCAATCGCTCTTCCGTCATGGCGTTGCCGCCGTACTTGACCACGATGGTCTTGCCGTGAAATCGTCGGATATACGGCAGTGCTTCAGACAGCACGGCAGCTTTGACAGCAGGAGACGAAACGGCAGCAGGGTCGGGGGTGTCGGTCATGGCAGCTAAGTCGGCAAATATACGTATGAGTGGTTAGAAAAAATGCCTGCACAAAAACGCGTTCGGAACGCGGTAGCGCAAGCATACGACGGATTGTAGTACCCACAGGTTTCTTATGCTTTAAACCCATGTTCATATGCCCGACAAATAACCGGCATTCAGGTAAATTGGGGGCGATTTCGCAACGGCTGGCCCCGCAAAAGGGGGCCGGGCTGCATTGGCTGGATGTTTGTCCCCAATTTTTAACCCATATAAGAGGCAACACATGCGTTTGAATCTTGTCCGCTCCGCCCTGGTGGCGTCGGCCTTCCTGGTGGCGGCGAACGCCGCCCATGCTGAAAAGGTGGTGGTGGGCGCGACCCAGGTCCCGCACGCCGAGATCCTGGAAGTGGTGAAACCGCAGCTCGCCAAGGAAGGCGTGGAGCTCGACATCAAGGTGTTCAGCGACTATGTGCAGCCGAACCTGCAACTGGCCGACAAGCAACTGGATGCCAACTTCTTCCAGCACAAGCCCTACCTGGATTCGTTCAACAAGGACCGCAAGGCGAACCTGGTGCCGGTGGCCCTGGTGCACGTCGAGCCGTTCGGCGGCTACTCCAAGAAGATCAAGAGCCTGTCCGAGCTCAAGGACGGCGCGAGCGTCGCCATCCCGAACGATCCGTCCAACGGCGGCCGCGCGCTCGTGCTGCTGCAGAAGCAGGGCCTGATCAAGCTGAAGGACCCGGCCAATATTCTCGCAACCGCCGCGGACGTGGTCGAGAACCCCAAGAAGCTGAAGTTCCGCGAACTGGAAGCCGCCATGCTGCCGCGTTCGCTGGACGATGTGGACCTGGCGCTGATCAATACCAACTACGCGCTGGAAGCCGGGCTGGTGCCGACCAAGGACGCGCTGTTCATCGAAGGCTCGGATTCGCCCTACGCGAACATCCTGGTGACCCGCGAAGACAATAAAGACGCGCCCGGCATCAAGAAGCTCGTCAAGGCCCTGCACACCCCCGAGGTGAAGCAGTTCATCCAGGAAAAGTACAAGGGCGCGGTGGTTCCGGCTTTCTAAACCTTCCGAGTGTCTGACACCCTTACGGGACAGTCTGACGAATTCGGTACAGTGTTCCCGGGTGTCTGACACCGGCTGAATTCAGACGGTTGTTCGTTCAGATACAGCCGGTGTCAGACACCCGGGAAGGCCTGCTTCAGCCTGGCGGCTATTGCGTAAGGGTGTCAGACACGCGGAAGATCTAGCTTGCCAGCGCCTTCTCCACCGTGGCGTGGAATTCCGCGACGTCGTATTCGCCGAGGTAGCGCTTGATGATGTTGCCTTTCTTGTCGATCAGGAAGGCGGTGGGCGTGAGGCGGATGTCGCCGAAGGCGCGGGCGATGTCGCCCTTGGTGTCCAGCGCTACCGGGAACGGCAGCTTGCGCGTTTCGGCGAAATTCAGCACGAAGTTGGGCGGGTCGTAGTCCATGGCGACGGCGACCGCCTCGTAGCCTTTGGCGGAATACTCGTTGTAGGCCGAGATGGTTTCCGGCATTTGCTTCACGCAGGTCACACAGCTGGTTGCCCAGAACTTGACCAGCACGACCTTGCCGCGCAGGTCCTGCATGGAGAAGGTTTTGCCTTCCAGGGTGGTGAAGGTGACGTCGGGGGCGGTCTGCGCGGGGCGCAAGACGAACCAGGCGCCGATGCCGACCGCCACCAGGACGGCGAGCGCTACGATGGCTTTTTTCATTTGATGGGCATGACCTCTACGCCGCCACCCGCAGCGCCAGCGTTGTCGCTGGCCGCGCCGGTGCCGCTTTCGATGGGCGCTTTGCTTTCCGTGGTTTTGGATTGGGAACCGCTGTTCGACAGCCGGATCGCTTCTTCGCGGCTGATGGTTTCGAACAGTTTAACCACCTTGGCCACGCCTCCCACGTCGGCGGCGGCATTGGCGGCATAGTCGCCTTCGGCCTGCGTCACCTTGCCCATGAGATAGACGACGCTGTGGTCGGTGGTTACCGCGATGGTGCCCGAAGGCACGTACTTGGTGTTGAGCAGGGCGGTCTTGACCTTGGAGGTCAGCCAGGTGTCGTTGGAGCGCACGCCGAACGAGGCGATGGGGCCCACTGTTAGCTGGTTGGTGACCTGTTTGACGCTTTCCACGCCCTGGGCGATTGCCGTCGCCTGGCTCTTGGCTTCTTCGGTGGGGACGTCGCCGGTCAGCAGCAGGTGGCCGCCATAGGCCATGGCGTTGACGCGGGCGGTTTCGCCCAGCTTCTGCGAGATCTGGCTCTGAGCCTTGAACGCCATGTTCTGGTCCTCGAGCTGGATGCCGGAGGTGCGGCGGTCCGTCACGACGACCGCCGTGGTGGCGGCGGCGCCGCCCACGATCAGCGGCGCGCAGGCCGACAGCGACAGCGCGGCGGTGGACAAGGCGGCGGCAAGCATCAACGGACGGGTAGCGGTTCGGACGTCAGAAATCATTCGGTGTCTCCAAGCAGAAGAGCGTCAATGCCGTCGCACAGCGCGTGCAGTAGCAGAATATGGACTTCCTGGATGCGCATCGTGCGATCGCTGGGAACACATAGATGGACGTCCATGGGCGTAATGAGTTCCCCCATGACGCCGCCGCCCTTGCCTGTCAGGGCAAGCACGTGCATTTCGCGGGCGCTGGCGGCTTCCATGGCGCGCACCACATTGGGGGAATTTCCGCTGGTGGAGATCGCCACCAGCACATCGCCGGCCTGGCCGAAGGCATTGACCTGGCGCTCGAAGACCTCGTCGAAGCCATAGTCGTTGCCGACGGCGGTGAGGATGGAGGTATCGGTATTGAGCGCGATGCCAGCCAGGGGCAGGCGTTCGCGCTCGAAGCGGCCCACCAGTTCGGCGATGAAATGTTGCGCGTCGGCGGCCGAGCCGCCATTGCCGCAAGCCAGAATCTTGCCGTTGTTCGCCAGGGCGCCGAATAGCACGTCCACCGCTATTGCCAGCGGCTCGGCCAGCACGTTCATGCTTTGTTCGTACGCAGCCATGGCGTCGCGAAAGTGCGACGTCATCCGAGAGGTCATGTCCATGGCCGCGATTATCTCACGGTGCCGTAACCCTGTTCTGTCCAGGCGTAACGACCTTCGGGCGGCGCGTTACCGGCGCAACAGCGGTCAGGCGAGCCAGAACGCCCCGCGCAGCCACTGAGGCTGGCCGGCCTCGAAGACGACCGCGTCGAAGCGGGCGGCCGGCGGCTTTCCTTGCCAGTGCCGGTGGGCCAGTTCGGGCAGCCAATGCGCCGCGGCGCGGGCCAGCCGGGCCTGCTTTTCCAGGCCGATGCTGGCCGCCGCGCCGCCATAGCGGGCGCAGCCGCGCGAGCGGACCTCGACGAACACCAGGATATCGCCGTCGCGCATGGCCAGATCGATCTCGCCAGCGCGGGTCCGCAGGTTGCGCGCCAGCAGCGCCAGGCCCTGTGCCCGCAGCAGGCGCAGCGCGGCCGCTTCGTGGCGGTCGCCTGTGCGTTGGGTGGGCGAGCGCCGCGGGGGTTGCGGGGCCGCCGGGGGCGGACGCCGCTCCGCGCGCCGCCGGCGTTTGCCGGCGCGGCGGCGGGCGGCCAAGGCCAGTTCGCAGGCCAGGCGCAAGGTCTCATCCATCATGGGGGCTCCGGAGTCGGCGGGCATTGGCGGCTACACTGACATGGTTTTCCGTGTCAGTAGGCTGCAATGAATCAAAATGTCTCACCCCCGCCCGCCGGAGACGCCTGGTCCCGCGTTGCCGAACGCGTTGCCGAGCAGCATTGGCCCGCCTCGACGCTGTACGTCGTGGCCACGCCGATCGGCAATCTGGGCGACCTGGGGCTGCGCGCCTGGCATGCCTTGCAGCGGGCCGACGTGATCGCTGCCGAAGACACGCGGGCAAGCCGCACGCTGCTGGACGCCTGGGGCGTGGGCACGCCGCTGATGGCCGCCCACCGCCACAACGAGGCTGCCGCGGCCCAGGCCATTTGCGCCCGGCTGGAGCAGGGCCAGCGCGTGGCCCTGGTGTCCGACGCGGGGGCGCCCGCCGTCAGCGATCCGGGCGCGCGCATTGTGCGCGCCGTGCGCGAGGCGGGTTTCAAGGTCGTGCCGGTGCCCGGCCCCAGCGCCGTGATCGCCGCGCTGATGGGTAGCGGTGTCACTACGGACGAAAACCCGGCGTATGCGTTCGCGGGTTTCGCGCCGCCCAAGGCGGCCGCCCGCCAGCGCTGGCTGCGCACCTGGTGCGCCCTGCCCGCGCCGGTGGTGATGTTCGAATCGCCGCATCGGCTCGCCGCCACCCTGGCCGATTTGCTGGAAGTCTGCGGACCCGACCGCCGGCTGACCGTGGCGCGCGAGCTGACCAAACGCTTCGAGGAAATCGCCACCTTCCCGATGGGCGAGGGCGCCGCCTGGCTGGCGGCGGACAGCCATCGCGAGCAGGGCGAATTCGTGTTGATCGCGCATGCCCGGGAAGACGAACCCGCGCAGGAGGATGCCGACCCGAGCACGGACGCGCTGCTGGACGCCTTGCTGGAGTCGCTGTCGCTGCGCGACGCCGCCCGCGTCGCGGCCAAGGTCTCGGGTTTGCCGCGGGACGTCCTGTACAACCGGGCGCTGGCCCGCAAGAAATCGTCGGAATAAGCCATGACGTACGCAACTGTCGTGTCCAACAAGCCCGCCGATCCCAATGAACGGCTCACCTACCGCGACATGCCCACGCCGCTGGGAGACATGCGTCTGGTCGCCAGCCCCAAGGGGCTGCGGGGCGCCTGGTTCACCGACCAGGCCCTGCTGCCGTCGGCGGAAGGTTGGATCCTCTCGGAATCCGATGCCATCCTGGAGCAGGCGCGCCACGAACTGGACGAGTGGTTCGCCGGCCGGCGCCGCACGTTCGACGTGCCGCTGGATCCCGTCGGCACGGCGTTCCAGCACCAGGTCTGGCACGCGCTGTGCGACCTGGCGTTCGGCGTGCTGGCCAGCTATGGCGAACTGGCCCGTACGGTGGGCCGGCCCAAGGGGGCGCAGGCGGTCGGCGGAGCGGTCGGGCGCAACCCGATCAGCATCATCATCCCGTGCCACCGCGTGATCGGCGCCGACACCGCCTTGACCGGCTTTGGCGGCGGGCTGCCGCGCAAGCAGGCGCTGCTGGCGCACGAGGGCAATCTCTACCGGAGCCGGAACCCGCGCGCGCGGCGCGTCTGCGACGGGCAGGCGGAGCTGCCCTGGTAGCTTGGGGATTCCTTATTGCGCGGCGATGCTGGGCAGGATGCCGATGCGCTCCGACACCAGCGGCACGGCGTTCAACGCGCTTTGCCGGTCGGGGTAGGGGCCGATCTTGACCCGGTACAGGTTGTTGGACTGTTCCATCGAGGCGGGCGGCGCGCCGTCCGGGCCCAACTGGGTATTGATCCGGCTGACCAGCGATTGCGCGTTGGCCGGCTGGCTGAACGCGCCCACTTGCAGGTAGATGTTGCCGAGGCCGCCCGCGGCCGCCGGCAGGGGCTCGGCCGTGAGCGCGATGGGCGCGGCGGCAACCGGGGCGAGCACCGGCGTGGATCCCAAGGCCGACGCGGGCTCGGGCGGCGCGGCGGCCGGCGCGCCCTGAGAGGCCAGGCGCCGGATCTCGTCGGGCGGAATGGCCTCCACGATCACCTGGCCGCTGCCCGGCCCGATGATGCCGAGCTTGTGCGCCGCAACATAGGACAGGTCCATGATGCGATCGCTGTGGAAGGGGCCGCGGTCGTTCACGCGCACGACGACGGTCTTGCCGTTGACCAGGCTGGTGACCCGGGCGTAGCTGGGCAGCGGGAGCGTGGTGTGGGCGGCCGTCATGGCGTACATGTCGTAGGACTCGCCGATGGACGTGGAATTGCCGTGGAACTTCTTGCCGTACCAGGAGGCGATGCCGCGCTTCTTGTAGGGCTGGCCGCTGGTGTCGGGCACGTAGCGCTGGCCGAACACGACGTAGGGCCGGTTCGCGCCGCTGGCGTAGGGCTCCACCCTGGGCACCGCGTCGGGCACCTGATCCAGGTTCGAGGGCGGATTCGCGTCCGGCCCGTCATCCTTGTAGTAGCCGCCGCCCTTTTTGCGCCCGCCGGTGGAAGAACAGCCGGCCACGGCAATGGCCAGCAACAGCATCAGGATCAGGTGGAGCGGGCGGGACAGGGTCATGCGGATTCGTCAGGCAGTTGGGTGCGGTGGCGCACCAGCAGCGGGTCGTGGTCGGCGAAGCGCAGCGCCAGTTGCTCGACCACGTACACCGACCGGTGCTGGCCGCCGGTACAGCCGATGGCGACGGTCAGGTAGTTGCGGGTGTCTTGTGTGTATCGGGGCAGCCACCGGTTCAGGAAACCGGCGATGTCGTCGATCATCAGCCCCACTTGCTCGAAGCCCGCCAGCCAGGCGGCCACGGGCTCGTCGCGCCCGGTCAGGGGCCGCAGGTTGCGATCGTAATAGGGATTGGGCAGGCAGCGCACGTCGAACACCAGGTCGGCGTCGCGCGGTACGCCGCGCTTGTAGGCGAAGGATTCGAACGTGAGGACCAGCGGCGCGCGGTCCGCCTGGATCAGATCGCGGATCCAGGCGCGCAACTGCCCCGGCGTCAGGTCCGAGGTATCGATGACGTGTTCCTGCTCGCGCAGCGGCGCCAGCAGTTCGCGCTCCAGCGCGATGCAGTCGGTCAGGGATGGCGCGGTGCCGCCGCGCTGCAGGCGGTCGGTCAGCGGATGGCGGCGGCGGGATTCGGAGTAGCGCTGCACCAGCGTTGCGGTGCTGGCGTCCAGGAAGACCACGCGCAGGCTGGTGCCCATGGCGCGCAGCGCGGTCACCACGTCCGGCAGCTCGGCCAGTTCGCCGGGCGAGCGGACGTCGATCGCGACGGCAACCCGCTCCAGGCCTTCGTCCCGGGCGTTGGCAATGAATTCGGTCAGGAACCGTACGGGCAGATTGTCGACACAGGTATAGCTGGCGTCCTCGAGCATGCGCAGGGCGACGGACTTGCCGGAGCCAGAGATGCCGGTGACTAGGACGACTTTCAACATGGACATGATTGTGGCACGCTTTTCCAGGACGATGCCGGCGGGATGGCATCTGATATGGCCGTAAACTCGAAATCTGCGCCTGTACCTTTTTGGCTGCCTTGGCGTAAGCTTGGCGCCGGATACGAGATAGATTCACATACGCGCCCCGCCGTCATGCGTTTCGGGGGATAGGAATTCGACCTAGATGTTAGCCTTCATTTCCTTTCGTAGTGTTTCACTGCCGCGGTTTGGGGCAATTTCGGCCCTGCTGGCCGCCGCTGCCGTCGTTTTTTCGGCAACGCCCGCGCAGGCCCAGGACGCTTCCCTGGTGCCTTTGCGCCCGGACACCATGGCGGCCCGCGTGGCGGCCTGTACTGCCTGCCATGGCGCGCAGGGCCGGGCCGGCACCGATGGCTACTATCCGCGCCTGGCCGGCAAGCCCCAGGAATACCTGTACCACCAGCTGCTCAACTTCCGCGATGACCGGCGGCAGTACCGGCCCATGAGCCATTTGCTGGTCGGCCTGCCCGATGACTACCTGCGCGAAATGGCGGCGTACTTCTCCGAACAGCACGTGCCCTATCCGGCGCCGGCGCGCGCCGATGTGTCCGCCGCCACGCTGGAGGCCGGCCGCAAGCTGGCGATGGACGGCGACGCGGCGCGTGGCCTGCCCGCCTGTGCGTCCTGTCACGGCGCCGCCCTGGGCGGCGTGCTGCCCGCGATTCCCGGCCTGCTTGGCCTGCCGCGCGACTACATCGGTTCGCAGATCGGCAGCTGGAAGAACGGCCTG
Source organism: Achromobacter agilis (assembly GCF_900496965.1). GTDB lineage: Bacteria > Pseudomonadota > Gammaproteobacteria > Burkholderiales > Burkholderiaceae_B > Achromobacter > Achromobacter agilis. The sequence continues at coordinate 163,507 of NZ_UFQB01000001.1, read as the reverse complement.
CGCCGCGCGGCGGAGCCGGACTGCATGGCCGATATTGCCAACAAGCTTACCCCCGCCGACATCGGCGCGCTGGCTGCGTGGCTGTCGTCGCGGCCCGTCGTCGAACCCTATGCGCCCGAACCGGCAGGCGCGCTGCGCCTGCCCGCGGAATGCGGCAGCCAGGCGCAACGGTAGGCGGGCGAGCAGATGAAACTCATGAAGAAAGTCCTGTTGGTCCTGTTGCTGGCGCTTGTCGTGGTGGTGGGCGGCCTCTATTGGGCGGGCACGCGCGACGACTCCAGCACCGGTCCGGCCGCCGCCGCGGCCGACGCCTCGACCCTGGTCGAGCGCGGACGCTATCTGGCGCTCGCGGGCAATTGCATGGCCTGCCACACGAGCCGCGGCGGCAAGGCGCTGGCTGGCGGCACGCCCATCCCCACGCCGTTCGGCACCGTGTACGGCCCGAACATCACACCCGACGAAAAGACCGGCATCGGCGCCTGGACGGCGGATGATTTCTGGCAGGCGCTGCACAACGGCAAGTCGCGGGACGGCACCTTGCTCTATCCCGCGTTCCCCTACACGGAATACACCCGCGTCACTCGCGCGGATGCCGACGCGCTGTTCGCCTACCTGCGCACGGTGCCGCCCGTCAGCCAGCCCAACCGGCCGCCCGAGCTCGAATTTCCGTACGACCAGCGCGCCCTGCTCGCCGCCTGGCGGGCACTGTATTTCAAGCCGGGCGTCCTGGAGGACGATGCGGGCCAATCGGTGCAATGGAACCGCGGCCGCTATCTCGTCGAAGGGCTGGGGCATTGCGCCGCATGCCATACGCCGCGCAACCGCCTAGGGGCGCTGCGCTCGGACCAGGCCATGGGTGGCGGCGAGATCCCGGTGCTGGACTGGTACGCGCCGCCGCTCACCAACGATATGCAGACCGGCATGGGGCGCTGGTCGGCCGAGGATATTGCCGCGCTGCTCAAGACGGGCATGTCCGGGCATTCCAGCGTCAGCGGGCCGATGGCCGAGGTGGTGCTGGGCAGTACGCAGCACCTGAGCGACGGCGATGCGCTGGCCATCGGCGTTTACCTCAAATCCCTGCCCGCGACGCCGCCCGCCGGGGATCCGCCCAAGGCGCCCGTCTCGCCGGCGGCGGTGGAATTGGGAGGCAAGATCTACCTCCAGCAATGCGCGCAATGCCACCAGCCTGCGGGCGAGGGCAGCGGCATGGCCTGGCCCGCGCTGGCCGGCAATCCCACCGTGACGGCGCCGTCGCCCGTCAATGCCATCCGCATGGTGCTCGACGGCGGCTACGCGCCCGCCACCGCCGCGAATCCCCGGCCGCATGGCATGCCGCCGTTCGGGCAGATTCTCAACGATAGCGATATCGCCATGCTCGTGTCCTACATCCGCAATAGCTGGGGCAACGAAGCGGGCGGTGTGACGCCGCTGGAAGTCAAGCGGGCGCGCGCCGCATCGACGCGGAATTAGGTTTGACGGTCCGCAGGCCTGCGGCAGGCCTCGCGCGCCAGCTTGCCCAGCGCGTGTACCGCATCCTGGGCGCCGGCGTCCCAGGGGTGTCCGTAGTTCAGGCGCAGCGCGCTGCCGAACTGGCCGCTGGCCGAGAAAATCGGGCCCGGCGCCACACTGATGCCGCGCGCCAGCGCCTGCCGGTGCAAGACCAGCGCGTCCACGGCCGGGGGCAGTTCCAGCCACAGGAAGAACCCGCCTTGTGGCCGGGTGACGCGCGTGCCGGCGGGAAACGCCTGCGCGATCGCATCGGCCATGCGCGCCTGCTGTGTCTGCAGCGTTTCGCGCAGCCGGCGCAGGTGGCGGTCGTAGCCGCCTTGTTCCAGGTATTCGGCGATCGCGCCCTGGGCGGGGCCCGACGCCGATAGCGTCGAGGACAGTTTCAGGCGCTGCACGCGCTGCGTATAGCGGCCGGCGCAGGCCCAGCCGATGCGGTAGCCCGGCGCCAGGCATTTCGAGAACGACGAGCAATGCAGCACCAACCCCTGGGTGTCGTAGGCCTTGGCGGGCACGGGCCGCGTGGATCCGAAATACAGCTCGCCGTACACGTCGTCTTCGATCAGGGGGGTACCGTGGCGCGCCAGCATTTCCACCAGCTGCCGCTTCTTGTCATCGGGCATCAGGCTGCCCAGCGGATTCTGAAATTGCGTCATCAGCCAGCAGGCCTTGGGTGCGTGGCGCTGGATGGCGGCCTCCATCGCGTCCAGGTCGACGCCGGTGCGCGGATGGGTGGGTACTTCCAGCGCCTTCAGTCCCTGCCGCTCGAGCGCCTGGAGGGCGCCATAAAAGGTGGGCGCTTCGACCAGGACCGTGTCGCCGGGCTGTGTGACGGCTTGCAGGCAGAGGTTGAGGGCTTCGAGCGCGCCGTTGGTGACGACGATGTCGGCCGCGGGCACGTTGATGCCGCCGATCAGGTAGCGCAGCGCGATCTGCCGACGCAGGCCGGGATTGCCCGGCGCCAGGTCTTCCACCGTGTCCAGCGGATCCTGGCGCTTGAGGTGCGTTGCCATGGCCTGGGCCAGCCGCGGCAGCGGGAACAGCAGCGGCGAGGGGAAGGCCGACCCGAGCGGCCTGACGTCGCGGTTGCGCACGGAGCCCAGGATGTCGAAGATGCGCTCGCTGATCGCGAGCTCGGTCGATTCACCGTCCGGGTTGGAGGCGCCGGGTTCGGGGGGCAAGGAGGCGGCGGGCGCGCTGACGTAATAGCCCGAACGCGGCTGCGCCCGAATCAGGCCGCGCGCTTCCAGCAGGTAGTAGGCCTGGAAAACCGTGGAGGGGCTGACGTGCCGCGCCGCGCAGGCGTCGCGCACAGAGGGGAGCTTGTCGCCCGCGCGCAGCACGCCGTCGCGAATCGACTTGGCGATCTCGGCCGCAAGCGTTTCGTAGAGGCTCATGGCGTCGCCGGGCGACACGCGTTTACTTGCTGCTTTGCAGGATCGCCATTGCCTGGCGCTCCATGAATTCGCCCAGCGTGTCGATGCCGCGCAGCTTCAGGATCGTGTTGCGCACCGCGGCTTCGACCAGCACCGCCAGATTGCGGCCCGCCGCAACCTGCAGCATGACCTTGCGCACGGGCAGGCCCAGCATGTCCTGCGTGATGTCCTGCAGCGGCAGCCGCTCGAACTTGTCCTGCGCGGTGGCGCGCACCAGGTGCACGATGAGCTTGAGGCGCATCTTCCGGCGCACGGACGTTTCGCCGAATATGGTGCGGATGTCGAGCAGGCCCAGGCCGCGCACTTCCAGCAGGTTCTGCAGTAGTTGCGGACAGTGGCCTTCGATCATGTTGGGGGCGGTGCGCGAGAACTCCACGGCGTCGTCGGCCACCAGGCCGTGTCCGCGCGAGATCAGTTCCAGCGCCAGTTCGCTCTTGCCCAGGCCGGATTCGCCGGTAATGAGCACGCCCAGGCCGAGCACGTCGAGGAAGACGCCATGCACCGTGGTCGTGGGCGCCAGCTTCTTGCCCAGGTAGATGCGCAGCAGGTCGATCAGCTGGGCGGCGGCCACGGGCGTGGACAGGAGCGGCACCTGGTGCTGGTCGCACTGGTCGATCAGGTCCTGGGGCGGCGTCAGGCCGTCGGCCAGCAGGATGGCGGGGACGCCGCCGATCAGCAGCTCGTCCATGTGGTGCATGCGGCGGCGCAGGTCGAAGCGGGTGTAGTACGCCAGCTCTTCCTGGCCGAACACCTGGATGCGGGACGGGTGGATGAGGTTCAAGTGGCCGACGAGGTCGGCGGCCGACATGCCATCGTCGGGGATCGCGCGGTCCGCGGCGCCCTGGCCTGAAATCCAGTTAAAGGGGATTTTGTCGGCGTTGTCGTCGACGAGTTCCTGCACCGTGAGCATGGCAGCGTTTCCGCGAGGAGATCAGAGTTGGCCGGTCGTGAGCATCTTGTGGACGATGGCCGGATCGGTTTCCGTGGCCAGGGCCTCGCGCAATGCCTTGTTGGACATGAGCTGGGCGAGTTCGGCCAGGATGTCCAGGTGTTGCTGTGTGGCCGCTTCCGGCACCAGCAGGCAGAGCAGCATCGAAACCGGCTGTCCGTCGGGCGCATCGAAGGCGATGGGCTGGGCAAGGCGGATGAAGGCCGCCATGGCCTGCTCCAGGCCCTTCACGCGGCCGTGCGGGACGGCCACCCCCTGCCCCAGGGCCGTGGAGCCCAGGCGTTCCCTGGCGAACAGGCTGTCGAACACGAGCGCCCGCGCCAAGCCGTGGTTGTTTTCGAAGAGAAGGCCGGCCTGCTCGAACGCACGTTTCTTGCTCGTTGCGAGCATATCGAGCACGACGTTGCCGGCGGGTAGGATGCGCGACAAATGATTCATCGGATCATTATATGGTTATATGACGCAGTGCAATAATCGGCCTCTGCGGCGCGTCCCCTGCGTGGGCGCGCCGTGGGGCGGCAAGAGCGACAGCATAGACCGATAGCGGCGGATTGTGGGCATTCTTGCGCCCTGCGCAGCCTTGCGGCGCGGGAAACGTCTGGAATCGGGGACGAACAGGCTCGCCGGCGGGGCCGGGAATGGGGGACAAAGAGGGGGAGGGGGAAGTTTGCCGATGCCCCGGCTGGACTCGTGGTCTAGCGGGACACCGGGACTGAGGCAGGATCCTAGAATCGCTGTTTCGTTAGTCGCGCAGGGCGAGCTATCGTGAGGCGCATTACTGCTGGGGTGACGAGAGATTCGCCGCTTGCCGCTTCACGGACTCCGCTGTGTGACTTCGTACCTTGTCCTTGTGCTTGATGACCTGACGGTCGACCTTGTCAGCAAGAAGATCTATGGCTGCATAGAGATTTTCATCGGTAGCTTCACAATGAATGTCCTTACCGCTTAGACGCATAGTGATTTCGGCTCTATGCCGCAGGGGCTCTACCGAGAGCATGACCTGGGTATCGATGACGTGATCGAAATGCCGCAGCACTCGCGCCAGTTTGTTCATGACATATTCCCGGATGGCCGGGGTGACGTCGAGGTGACGACCGCAGATGCTCAGGTTCATAGTGTGCTCTCCTTCTAAAAGAGGAAAAAAATTGCGCAAAAGAGCGCGGCTGGTTCGTTAGGCGTTCTCCTTGATCGAGAGGGTTCGTTTAGTACTAGTGTATAGACTCGGGCCGATAAAACAAGCTGACCTAGCGCAAGAACATGGCATTTTTATGGCTGAGCCCCATAGGGCGTATCAACGCGCCTAGGGGTCTTCCCGGAGCTGCCGGTTACATGCGGAAGTGCTCCCCCAGGTAGACGCGGCGCACGGCGGGATCGCCCACGATTTCATCGGGGTGGCCGTCGGTCAGGACCTTGCCTTCGCTGATGATGTAGGCGCGGTCGCAGATGCCCAGGGTTTCGCGGACGTTGTGGTCGGTGATCAGCACGCCGATGCCGCGTCCCTTCAGGAAACGCACGATGCGCTGGATTTCGATCACGGCGATCGGATCCACGCCGGCGAAGGGTTCGTCCAGGAGGATGAAGCGCGGGCTGGTGGCCAGCGCGCGCGCGATCTCGACGCGGCGGCGTTCGCCGCCCGACAGTGAAATGGCCGCATTGCTGCGGATATGGCCGATCTGGAGCTCCTCCAGCAAGGATTCCATCTGCTCGTTGATCTTGGGCGTCGACAGCGGCCGTCCATCCGGCCCCGTTTGCAGTTCCAGCACCGCGCGGATGTTCTGCTCCACCGTCAGGCGGCGGAAGACGGAGGCGTCCTGGGGCAGGTACGACAGCCCCATCCGCGCGCGCTTGTGGATGGGCATCGCGGTAATGACGGCGCCGTCGATCTCGATGCGGCCGGCATCCGCCGGCACCAGGCCGACGATCATGTAGAAACTGGTGGTCTTGCCGGCGCCGTTGGGGCCGAGCAGGCCGACGACTTCGCCGCTGACCACGGACAGGGACACGTCCTGCACCACGGTCCGGCCGTTATAGGTCTTGCGCAAACCGGTTGCACGCAGGCTGCCCTGCTTGACGCCCGAAGGGGCGGAGGTCACGGGAGTCTGCACTGAGGGTTGGTTCATCGTGGCTGCGAGTGGTGTTGCATGGGGGGCGCTTCAGCGCCCTTTCTTGGTGGCTTGCTGCTTGCGGCATTCCGCGATGGCGGCGTCCGATTTGGCGCGCGGTTCCGCCACTGAACGGACCCGGCCGCCCGCCGCGGACGAATTGGGGCCGCCTTGGGCTTCGTACGTGCCGGTCTTCTCGTTGTAGCGCACCCGTTCGCCGCGTATGGTATCGAAGGGTTTCCCACAGACATAGCGGATCACGACGGCCTGGCCGATGAGGTCGAAGGTGCTTTTCGAGCCGTCGTATTCGGCGCGCAGGCCCTTGCCTTCGATGAGTTCGAAGGTCTCGGGACGTTCCTGGCGGATGGTCACGACCTTGCCCTTGTTGGCCGTGGCGGTGCCGAACTGGTTGCCTTGCGCGTCCTCGTTCATCTGCAGGGTGTCCGACGACAGGGTCATGAGGCCGCGCGTCAGGTTGACGTTGCCCGTGAAGACGCTTTGCTTCTTCACGTCGTCGTAGTGCAGCGTGTCCGACAGGATCAGCGTGCTGGGCTCTTCGGCCGGCGCGGCCGCCTTGGGCGCCGGATCCGCGGCGTGGGCCGGCGCAAGCGCCGAGGCCGTCAGCAGGACGGCGCCGATCAGGCGGGTCGTCGGGGCAAGGAGAATCCGGAGGTCGGTCATGGTTTCTTCTGGTTAGTGTTGTTGGCGGGAATTTCGGTCCGACGTTGCTGTTTGCCTTCGGAGCCGGCAATTTCCACATCGGTCGATGCCGAAACCTGCAGCTGGCGAGTCTTGTTGTTGTAGTGCATGCCCTTGCCGTTCATGCGGGAACGGCCCTTGAGCACCTCGGCCGGCAGGTCGGTGTAGACCACGTCCTCGTCGGGCAGGATGATCAGTTGCTGGCTGCGCACGTCCAGCATGTCGTTGTTGGCGTCCGGCTGGCGGTGCACGTGCGCGTCGCCGTTCATGACGATGCGCTTGCCGCCTTGCTCCATCACGGCCGTCTTCGAGACGGCCACCGTGATGGGGTTGGTCTCGCGCTGGCCGACCGCGCGCGGCTGGGTGATGTGGTACGAGTCATCATCCGGGAAATGTTCTGCGTATTCGCCTTCCAGGCGGTTGATGGGCCGGCCGCTGGGATCGGTGCGCAGCATGACGAAGTCGCGGGACCAGGCGTCCATCTCGTGGGTGATGCGGCGCGGCGGGTCCACCTGGATGGCTCGCTGCGCATAGTCGGCCGCCCACCACGAACTGGTGACCAGCACCAGCAGCAGGAACAGCGCGATCAGAGAGGGAAAGCGTTCTTTCATCGGGTTCGCCGCAAGGGCGTGTTGGTTATCGCGGCGGTCATTGGATCGCGCCCGGGCCGAGCAGGCCCGGAGCCGCCAGGAACGCGCCGAGGCGCCCCTGGGCCGCCAGCAGCAGGTCGCAGCATTCGCGCACCGCGCCGCTGCCGCCCGGTTGCGAGGATATCCAGTGGGCGGCCTGGCTGACGTAGCCCGGCGCGTTCGGCACGCTGGCGGCGAAGCCGGCGCGCTGCATGGCCGGCAGGTCGATGATGTCATCGCCCATATAGCCGGCCTGATTCAGTTGGACACCGGAACGCTGCGCAAGTTCGGACAGGGCGCCGCCCTTGTCGCGCACGCCCTGAACGACTTCGGCGATGCCCAGCTCGGCGGCGCGGCGCGCCACGATCGGACCGGAGCGGCCGGTCATCAGCGCGACCTTCAGGCCGCCTTCCATCAACAGGCGCAGCCCGTGGCCGTCCAGCGCATTGAAGCGCTTCTGCAGTTCGCCGCTTTCGCCGTAGTAGAGGCTGCCGTCGGTCAGCACGCCGTCCACGTCGAAGACCATCAGGCGCACGGCGGCGGCGCGTTCACGCACGTTGGCGGGGATGCGGGCGAGGACCAGCGCGTCGGCCGGATGCGTCAGGGAAGCAGAAAGAGTCATAGTCATACCACTTTAGCGGCCATCAAATCATGCATGTGGAGGGCGCCGAGCAGGGCGCCGTCGTTGTCCAGCACCAGCATGTGGTTGAGCCGTTGTTCGTCCATTTGCTGGGCGGCCTCGACCGCCAGCGCGTCGGGGTTGATGCTGCGCGGCGAGCGTGTCATGCCCGACTCCACGGTCAGGCTGCGGATGTCGCCGTGCCGGGCGATCAGGCGGCGCAAGTCGCCATCGGTGAATATACCCAGCGGGCGGTGCTGCGCGTCGGTTACGACCGTCATGCCCATGCCTTTGGCGGACATGACCTCGAGCGCCTGCGAGACCGGCGTGCCGGCCATCACGATGGGCAGGGCGTCGCCTTGGCGCATCACGTCGCGCACGTGGGTCAGCAGGCGGCGGCCCAGGGCACCGCCCGGATGCGAGCGCGCGAAATCCTGCGGGCCGAATCCCCGCGCTTCCAGGCAGGCGACGGCCAGCGCATCGCCCAGGGCGAGCGCGGCGGTGGTGCTGGCCGTGGGGGCCAGGTTCAGCGGGCAGGCCTCCTGGGCCACGCTGGCGTCCAGGTGGACGTCGGCCAGCAGGGCCAGCTCGGATTGCGGATTGCCGGTCATGGCGATCAGCCGCGCGCCCATCCGGCGGGCGACCGGCAGGACGGTCAGCAGTTCCTGGCCGGAGCCCGAATAGGAAATGGCGATGATCACGTCGTCCCGGGTGATCATGCCCAGGTCGCCGTGGACGGCTTCGGCGGCGTGCAGGAAGAAGGCAGGCGTGCCGGTCGAGGCCAGCGTCGCGGCGATCTTGCGCGCGATGTGGCCGGTTTTGCCGATTCCGCTGACCACCACGCGGCCGCGACAGGCCAGCAGCATGGCGACGGCATGCGTGAAGCTGTCGTCCAGCCGGGCGGACAGGTCCTGCAGCCCCTGGCTTTCGATTTGCAGCGTTCTGCGCGCAGATGCCAGCGCGGTCTCGGACGATGTTGTGGGATGGTCAGTCATGGACGGATTTTAATATCAGTATGCGGGTTTGCCCCGGGCAGGGGGGTATGGCATCCTGGCGGCTCTTTTCAACGGATTTCAAACTCCCTTTCCAGGTTCGTCCCATGTCCAGCATTCCCAGCCCCGTTCTTGGCACGCCCTTGTCTCCCCTGGCCACCCGAGTCATGCTGCTTGGTTCGGGCGAACTGGGCAAAGAGGTCATCATCGCCCTGCAGCGGCTGGGCGTGGAAGTCATTGCGGTGGATCGGTACGCCGACGCCCCGGGCCACCAGGTGGCGCATCGGGCGCATGTGGTCTCGATGACGGACCCGGAGGCCCTGCGCAAAGTCATCGACCAGGAGCGGCCGCACGTTATTGTCCCCGAAATCGAAGCCATTGCCACCAATTTGCTCGTGGACCTGGAAGCGGCCGGCGTGGCGCGGGTGACGCCCACGGCCCGCGCCGCCCAGCTGACCATGAACCGCGAGGGCATCCGCCGCCTGGCGGCGGAAACCCTGGGGCTGCCCACTTCGCCCTATTGTTTCGTCGACACGGAAGAAGCGTTGCGCCAGGCCATCGACGGCGGTATCGGCTATCCCTGCGTCATCAAGCCGGTCATGTCCTCCTCGGGCAAGGGGCAATCCCTGATCAAGAACGCCGACGACATCGCTTCCGCCTGGCGCTACGCCCAGGAGGGCGGCCGGGTGGGCGGTGGCCGCGCCATCGTCGAAGGCTTCATCCGCTTCGATTACGAAATCACCCTGCTCACCGTGCGCGCCCGCGGCGCCGACGGCCAGGTCCAGACCCGCTACTGCGAACCCATCGGCCACAAACAGGTCGACGGCGACTACGTGGAAAGCTGGCAGCCGCATCCGATGTCGCCGGCCGCGCTCGAGCGGTCCCGGGAAATCGCGCTGGCCGTCACCTCCAACCTGGGTGGCCTGGGCATCTTCGGCGTGGAGCTCTTCGTGGCCGGCGACCAGGTCTGGTTCTCGGAAGTCAGCCCGCGCCCGCATGACACGGGCATGGTCACCATGATCACCCAGGTCCAGAACGAGTTCGAGTTGCACGCCCGGGCTCTGCTGGGCCTGCCGGTGGATACCAGCCTGCGCCAGCCTGGCGCCAGCAGCGTCATCTACGGCGGCGTCGAGGCCGCCGCAGTCTCGTTCCACAACGTGGCCGAGGCGTTGGCCGAGCCGGGCACGGACGTCCGCCTTTTCGGCAAGCCCGAATCCTTCGTCAAGCGCCGCATGGGCGTGGGCCTGGCCGTTGCCGAAGACGTCGCGGCCGCGCGCGCCAAGGCCAAGCGGGTTTCCGCCGCCGTGTCCGTCAAGGCCGGCTGAGCCGCCTTTCCCGTTCCCTGCCGCAGGGTCCCATCAAGGCCTCCCGCCTTCCGGCGGGGGGCCTTTTTTGTTCGTCCGCGGCGCATCGCGCAGGCCGGCGCCGGGCGGCCAAGGGCCGAAATCGCCGCAGCTTGCGGCCTTGCCCCTCCCGCCAATGTGGTTTGCGCTTTCTCATAGTTTGTTCGATAATTTCAGGAATTTCTGAAATCAGCGTAACTGGATTTTTCAGTCCGGGCCGCTGCCCAGACCTCGCTGGCGTTGATCGATCATGGCTCTCACCCCTCAAAACGAACGCTTCATCCTGCATTTCGGGGAAATGGGCAGCCGCTGGGGCGTGAACCGCACGGTCGGCCAGATCTACGCCCTGCTATTCCTCTCCCCCAAGCCCCTGAATGCCGACGACATCGCCGAGACGCTGGGCTTCTCGCGTTCGAACGTCAGCCTCGGGCTGAAGGAGCTGCAATCCTGGCGCCTGGTCAAGCTGATCCACCAGGTCGGCGACCGCCGCGACTACTTCGAGACGCCCAAGGATGTCTGGGAAATCTTCCGCATCCTGATGGAAGAGAAGCGCAAGCGCGAAATCGACCCCACGCTGTCCCTGTTGCGGGACACGCTGCTGGAGCCCCCGTCGGGGCCCGATGAGGCCTACGCGCAACAACGCATGAACGAAATGCTGGAGCTCATCGAACTGTCCACCGGATGGTTCGATGAGGTTCAACGACTGCCGCCCGAAACCCTGCAGAACCTGATGAAACTGGGTTCGAAAGTGCAAAAGGTGCTGGGCTTCGCCGGCAAATTGCGGGGCAAGGCCTGATCTTGATCCGCCTCGTTTTTTCAGGAAACCTCTATGAAGTTGTATCCAACGCCCGTAACATGGCGCGAGAGACGGCCTGGGAACCATGCCGGTTGCCGCGGCACCTCGATTGCTTGGGAGCGCCCCAATGATTGATCTCGACGTCGTCAACCTGTCGCGATTTCAGTTTGCCGCGACCGCGCTTTATCACTTCCTGTTTGTCCCGCTCACGCTCGGCCTGTCGTTCATCCTGGCCATCATGGAGAGCGTGTATGTCATGACCGGCCGCCCCATCTGGAAGCGGATGACCATGTTCTGGGGCACGCTCTTCGGTATCAACTTCGCGCTTGGAGTGGCCACCGGCGTCGTGATGGAATTCCAGTTCGGCATGAACTGGTCCTACTACAGCCACTACGTGGGCGACATCTTCGGCGCGCCGCTGGCGCTCGAAGGGCTGATGGCCTTCTTCCTGGAAGCCACCTTCGTCGGCCTGTTCTTCTTCGGCTGGAACCGTATGTCCAAGGTCAGCCACCTGGCGGTGACCTGGCTGGTGGCTTTCGGCACCAACTTCTCGGCGCTGTGGATCCTGATCGCCAACGGCTGGATGCAGAATCCGGTCGGGTCGATCTTCAATCCCGACACCATGCGCATGGAAATGACCGACTTCGCCGCGGTAATCTTCAATCCGGTGGCCCAGGCCAAGTTCGTGCACACGGTCAGCGCGGGGTATGTCGCCGGCGCCATGTTCGTCATGTCGATCAGCGCGTGGTACCTGCTGAAGGGCCGCCATATCGACCTGGCCAAGCGTTCGATGGCGGTCGCGGCCAGTTTCGGCCTGGCGTCGGCGCTGTCTGTCGTCGTCCTGGGCGACGAAAGTGGCTACCTCACCACCGAACACCAGAAGATGAAGATCGCGGCCATCGAGTCCATGTGGCACACCGAGCCGGCGCCCGCGTCCTTCAACCTGATCGCCATCCCCAACCAGGCAGAGCGCAAGAACGATTTCGCGATCGAGATCCCCTACGTCATGGGCATCATCGGCACGCGTTCGCTGACAACGCCGCTGCTGGGCATCGACGACCTGATCTTGCGCGCCGAGAACCGTATCCGCGACGGCATGGTGGCCTATGACGCCCTGCAGAAGATCCGCGCCAATCCCAAGGACGTGGACGCGCGCATGGTGTTCGACCGAACCTGGCCCGACCTGGGGTACGCCCTCCTGGTCAAGCGCTACCAGCCCGACATGAGCAAGGTCACCGAGGCCGATATCAAGAAGGCGGCGGTGGATACCGTGCCCAACGTGGCGCCGCTGTTCTGGGCGTTCCGCATCATGGTGGCGGTGGGCATGTACCTGATCCTGTTCTTCGGCGTGGCCTTCTGGTTGGCCTCGCGCGGCCGCCTGGACAGCCGGCGCGGCTTGCTCAAGGTGGCGCTGTGGAGCTTGCCCCTGCCGTGGGTGGCCATCGAAAGCGGCTGGTTCGTGGCCGAGTACGGCCGCCAGCCTTGGGTGATCGAAGGCGTGCTGCCCACCTACTATGCGGCGTCGGGCCTGACGATCGTCGACCTGGTCATCAGCCTGTCGATCTTCCTGGTGCTGTATACGGCGTTGCTGATCATCGGCGTGAAGGTCATGCTGCATGCCGTCAAGGCCGGACCGAAATCCGATGGGCCGGCGCCGGGCAGCGCCGCGGCCGATCCTGTGCGCGCCGCCGTGCGCGCCTGAGGAGGAGACAGCGATGGAAACTCTTATTCCTTTCGACTACGGCACGCTGCGCGTAGTGTGGTGGGTGCTGCTGGGCGCGCTGCTCATCGGCTTCGCCGTCATGGACGGCTTCGACCTGGGCGTGGCGGCGCTGCTGCCGGTGGTCGCCAAGACCGACGTGGAGCGCCGGGTGGTGATCAACGTGGTGGGGCCGGTCTGGGAAGGCAACCAGGTCTGGCTCATCACGGCGGGCGGCGCTATCTTCGCCGCGTGGCCGCTGCTGTACGCCGCGTCCTTCTCCGGGTTCTACCTGGCGATGATGCTGGTTCTGATCGCGCTGATCCTGCGGCCCGTGGGCTTCAAGTACCGCAGCAAGATGGAAGGCACGCGCTGGCGCAGCCGCTGGGACGCCGTGCTGTGTTTCTCGGGCGTGGTGGCCTCGCTGGTGTTCGGCGTGGCCATGGGCAACATCATCCTGGGTGTGCCCTTCACCTTCGATCCGGTGACGTTGCGTCCCATCTATGAAGGGCATTTCTTCCAGCTCTTCATGCCGTTCGCCCTGCTGGCGGGCGTGCTGAGCGTGGTGATGCTGGCCATGCACGGCGCGGTGCTGCTGGCCTGGCGCACCGAGGGCGCTGTGTCGTCGCGCGCCCGCAACTGGGGCCGACTGTGCGCGTTGCTGACCGCCGCGCTGTTCGTCGCCGGTGGCTTCTGGGTGGCCGGCGGCGTGGGCGGCCACGTCATCACCAGCGCGGTGGACATGGCGGGCCCGTCCGATCCGATGCTCAAGACGGTATCGGTGCAGAACGGCGCATGGATGGCCAATTACGCGAAGTGGCCGCTGATGTGGATCGCGCCCGCGCTGGGCGTGGGGGGCGCCGTGCTGGTGGCGCTGCTGCTGACCGCGCGCGCCAACGTGCTGGCCTTCCTGGCGTCTGCGGTGTCGATTGCCGGCGTGATCCTGACGGTGGGCTTCTCGCTGTTCCCGTTCATCATGCCGTCCTCGACGAAGCCGCAGGCCGGGCTGACCATCTGGGACGGTTCGTCCAGCCACATGACGCTGTGGATCATGGTGATCGCGGTCGCCATCTTCCTGCCCATCGTGACCCTCTACACCGCCTGGGTGTACCGGGTCATGCGCGGCAAGGTGACGGAAGAATCGGTGGGCGGCACGCCCAATTCATACTGACAAGGAGCCTCCACCATGTGGTATTTCTCGTGGATACTCGGCTTGGGCCTGGCGTGCGCGTTCGCTATCCTCAACGCGATGTGGTTCGAGCTGCGCGAAGGGCATACGCATGACCCGCGCGCCAGCCGCGACGACGAGTGAGGGGCGCCGCTAGCGCGCTCGAGCACGATCCTTCGGCAGCGCTGGAAAAACCGCCGCGCGAGCAGTCGCGGTGGCTGATGGCGCTTGCCAGGGCCGCAAGGCTGCCGCTGCTGCTGGCGGGCGCGGCTCCCCTGGCGAGCGGCGTCCTGCTGGTCGTGCAGGCCTGGCTGCTGGCCAGGGTGCTGGATGCCGCTATCGTCGGGCAGGTCCCCCGGCACGAACTGATCAGCCGCATCCTGGGCATTGCCGGGCTCATGCTGCTGCGCGCCGGCATCAGCTGGGCGGGCGAGCGCGCCGGCGCCGACGCCTCCGAACGCATCAAGCGCCACGTGCGCCAGTCGCTCTTTCGGCGGCTGGTGCGCAAGGGGCCGCACTGGAGCCGGGGCCGGGCCGCCGGCGAGCTGGCCAGCGCCGTGGTGGACCAGGTCGAGGCGCTGGACGGCTTCTTCGCCAAATACCTGCCCGCCATGGCCGCGGCGGCCCTGCTGCCCGTGGCGTTTGCCGTCCTGCTGCTGCCGGTGGATGTGATCGCCGGGCTGGTCCTGCTGATCACCGCGCCGCTGATTCCGTTGTTCATGGCCCTGGTGGGGTGGGGCGCCCAGGGCGCCAGCCGCCGGCACCTGCGCGCCTTCGCCCGTCTGTCGGGATTCTTTGCCGACCGCCTGCGCGGGCTGTCCACGCTGAAACTCCATGGCCGGGCCGAGGCGGAAGCCGCGTCCGTCGTGGCGGCCAGCGACGCCTTGCGCCAACGCACGATGTCGGTGCTGCGCATCGCCTTCCTGTCCTCGGCGGTGCTGGAGTTCTTCGCGGCGCTGGGCGTGGCGGGGGTGGCGGTCTATATCGGCCTGACCTACCTGGGATTCCTCGACTTGCGCTGGACGCCGCTCACTTTGCAGGCGGGCCTGTTCTGCCTGCTGATGGCGCCGGAAGTCTACGCGCCGCTGCGGCAGTTCGCAGCGCACTATCACGACCGCGCGGCCGCCCTGGCGGCGGTCACGCAGATCGCCGCGCTGTTCGACGGCCTGCCGCAGGACGACGATGCGCTCGGCGAGGCCGAGGGCGGAGCCGCGCATCCGGCCCGCGCGGACGGCGGCAAAGGCGCGGCGCTCGCCGTCGACGGCCTGCGCCTGCTTGCACCCGGCCGCAGCCAGCCGGTGCTGTCCGGCGCCTCGCTTGCGCTGGCGCCGGGTGAACATGCGGCGCTGATGGGGCCGAGCGGCATCGGGAAATCCACGCTGATCGAAACGATCGCGCGGCTGAGGCCTGGCGAAGGAGATATCCGTATCGACGGCCTGCCGCTGGCCGAATGGCGCGAGCCGGCCCTGCGGGAGCGCGTGGCGCTGATCGGACAGAAGCCGCAGCTGCTGGCGGGTTCCATTGCCGACAACATCCGGTTGGGCCGTCCTGGCGCCTCCGACGCCGCCGTGCTCGATGCCGCGCGGCGCGCCTGCGTGCTCGAATTCTCGGCGGCGCTGCCGCAAGGGCTGGATACGCCGCTGGGCGGCCGCGGGCATGGCCTGTCCGGCGGCCAGGCGCAGCGTGTCGCGCTGGCGCGGCTGTTCCTGCGCGATCCCGGCCTGATCCTGCTGGACGAGCCCACGGCGCACCTGGACGAGGCTACGCAGGCGCGCGTGCTGGATGAGATCCTGGCATTCGCCGCCGGCCGGACCTTGCTGCTGGCGACGCACGCGCCCGCCGTGGCGGCACGGCTGGGCCGGGCCCTGCGCCTGGCCGGTGGAAAAGTGGAAGACGCATGAAGAATCTGTTGTTGCTCCTGCCGCTGTATGCGCGCCGAAAAAGCGGGCTTTTACTCGCATTGTTCTGTGCCTTGGCCACGGTGGCGGCGGGCGTAGGCCTGTTGGGCGTGTCGGGTTGGTTCCTGACCGGCGCCGCGCTGGCCGGCGCGGGCGGCGCATTCAATCTGTTCGCGCCTTCGGCGCTGGTGCGGGGCCTGTCGTTCCTGCGCATCGTGTCGCGCTATGCCGATCGGGTCGTCGGGCACGCGGCCACGCTGCGCTTGCTGGCGGACCTGCGGGCCGCGGTATTTGCCGCGCTGATCCGGCTGACGCCAAGGCAGTTGGCGCGCTATCGCGACGGCGACCTCGTGGCGCGCATGACAGGCGACGTGGATGCGCTGGACACCGTGTTCCTGTTCGTGCTGGCGCCGCTGGCGACCGCGCTTTTGGCGGGAACTCTCCTGACGGCGGTGCTGGGGTATTGGATGCCGGCCGCCGCGCTGGCGGTCGCGCTGGCGCTGCTGGCGGCCTGCGTGGCCGTGCCGTTGTGGCTGTTGCGGGCAGCGCGCCGGCCGGGAGCGGCCGCCCAGGAAAGCGCGGCGGGATTGCGCGCCGCGACGCTCGATGCCGTGGACGGCCACGCGGACATGGTTGCCCTGCACGCGCAGGCCCAGACGGCGGAGCACTTCGAACGCTTGTGCGAGGCCAGCGCCGGGGCGCGGCGCAGCCAGGCGCGGGTGGCGGCCCGCGGACAGTTCTTCCTGCAGGTCGCGGCCGGCGCGTCGGTGCTTGCCATGCTGTGGTTCGGTCTCGAGACGCTCGAGTCGGGGCGGATCAGCGGGCCGGCGCTTGTGGGCCTGCTGCTCGCGGTCATCGGCATCTTCGAGGTGGCGGGCCCGATCATGCGGGGCGCTTCGCGCATGGGGTCCGCGATGTCGGCGGCGGCGCGCATCCGCGAGGTGACGCAATGCGAACCCGACATGCGGGACCCGGACACGCCGCAAGCCTTGCCCGAAAGCGGCGTGCTGGAACTGGACCGCGTGCGCTTTGCCTATCCGGCCCGGACGCAGGGCATCGGCCCGCTGGTGCTCGATGACGTCAGCCTGCGCATGGCTCCGGGTGAGCGCGTGGCCATCCTGGGGCCCAGCGGCGCCGGCAAGTCGACGTTGCTGCATCTGCTCTTGCGCCTCGAGGACCCGCAGTCGGGACAGGTGCGCTTCGGCGGCTGCGACGCGCGCGCCTGTGCCCAGTCCGATTGGCACCGGCGCATTGCGCTGCTGTCGCAGGATGCTCCTGTGTTCCTGGGGACGCTGCGCACCAATCTGCTGATCGGCGATCCCGAGGCGGACGATGCCGCGTTGTGGCGCGCCCTGGATGCCGCGCGGCTCGGCGATTTTGTGCGCGGGCTGCCGGACGGCCTGGACACCTGGGCGGGCGAGACCGGCTCCTGGCTGTCGGCCGGGCAGGCGCGCCGTCTGTGCCTGGCGCGCGCGCTGTTGTCGCCGGCCGCGGTCATCGTGCTGGACGAGCCGACCGCCGGCCTGGACACCGCCGCCGAGACGGCATTCTTTCAGGACCTGGCGTCGGCAGTACGGGGACGCACGGTGGTGCTCGCCACGCATGCGGTCCTGCCGCCGGGGGCGGTCGACCGTTGCTGCGAATTGCGGGCCGGAAGGCTTCATGAATTGTCATCGGGGATGGCAATCCTGGCTTAAGCGCGGTTGCGAGGTTATAGTTCGCCTTGCTTCAATTCTTCAGGGCCGTCTTCCATGCAGACCGACTACGCCGAGTACATCCGGCGCACCATCCGCAGCGTTCCAGACTGGCCTCAACCCGGTGTCGTTTTCCGCGACATCACGCCGGTGCTGCAGGATCCCCGCGCGTTCCGGGTACTGATCGATCTCTTCGTCTACCGTTACATGCGCCAGCGGCTGGATCTCGTCGCGGGCGTGGACGCGCGCGGCTTCATC
This sequence comes from Achromobacter agilis, assembly GCF_900496965.1. Taxonomy (GTDB): domain Bacteria; phylum Pseudomonadota; class Gammaproteobacteria; order Burkholderiales; family Burkholderiaceae_B; genus Achromobacter; species Achromobacter agilis. The sequence goes on along the minus strand of NZ_UFQB01000001.1, from coordinate 145,719 downwards.
GTGGGCAGCGTGCTGGCCTATGAACTGAACCTGGGCTTCGTGCCCGTGCGCAAGAAGGGCAAGCTGCCGTTCCGCACGGTGGCTGAGGAATACTCGCTCGAATACGGCAATGCGTCGGTCGAGATGCACACGGACGCCGTGCGCACCGGCCAGCGCGTCCTGCTGGTGGACGACCTGATCGCCACGGGCGGCACCATGCTGGCCGCCATCAATCTGCTGCAGCGCCTGGGCGCCAATGTAGTCGAGGCCGCGGCCATCATCGACCTGCCCGACCTCGGCGGATCGGCCAAGGTCGCGGCTACCGGCACGCCGCTGTACACGGTCTGTCAGTACGGCGCCGACACGCCCTGACGGCAAGCGCCCGGCGCGCGGCCTACGCCGCGCGGACGACGTCTTCGGACAACCGGGGCTGGATGAAATCCAGGAAGGCCTTGGTCTTGGCGGGCAGCATGCGCGAGGGCAGCAGCGCAAACAGCGGCAGGGGCGTGAGGCTCCAGTCGGGCAGCACGCGCACCAGGCCGGATTGCTTGATGGCGCGCTCCATGGCGTCGAAAACCAATAGCGGCGTGATGCCCAGGCCCTGCCCGGCCAGCCGGCCGAGCATGCCGACGTTGTTGGCGGACAAGCGCCCCGATACCTGCACGCGTTCCACCTTATCACCCGAATGCAGCATCCAGAAGGATGATTCCTCGCGCATGGTGGGGCGCAGGCACTCGTGGTGGCTGAGATCCGCCGGCACCCGCGGTTCGCCGTGGCGGGCCAGATAGTCGGGCGATGCGTAGAGCTGGTGGGCCATCAGCACGATCTTGCGCGAAATCAGGCTGGAATCCGGCTGCTGCCCGAAACGCAGGATGAGGTCGAACGGATTGCTGATGGGGTCGATCGGCCGCATGCTCAGGTCGAAATCGCATTCGATGTCGGGGTGCTGCTCCCGGAACTCGCGGATGACGGCGGGCAGGAACAGCTGCGCCAGGCTGGTGGGCAGGGAAATGCGCAGGCGCCCCTTGGGCTGCACCGCCATGTCCAGCAGCTGGTCATGCGCGATGCGCGCTTCTTCCACGATGTGCCGGCAGCGTTCGAAGTAGATGGCGCCGGCCTCGGTCAGGTCGATCTTGCGCGTGCTGCGGTTGAGCAGGCGCATGCCGATGCTGCGTTCCAGTTCGCTGACACGGCGCGAGAGCGTGGACGTGGGAATATTCAAGGCTTCGGCGGCATGGCTGAAGTTCTTGCGCTTGGCGACTTCGACGAATAGCGCGATGTCGTTAAGCTGGATATCCATGAGGTCCTCGTGATTCAATTCCATTTCTGGCAGATTCGTATCATAAATGGAATTATTGTCCCGCCAGCAGAAATGTCTATTTCCCAACAGCGCACATGCCATCCAGCACGTGGCGGCACCATGTCCCGTTACGTACCTTGCGCAAAACTGAACGCCGGCAAGGCTTGTGGCAGAACGATCTCGCGGGGCGCTGTGCAGGAATTGCGCATATTTGAGAGGATACGGCGTGTAATTGTCCCATCTGTGCAAATATGTTCACCAAAATAAGGGTTTTTACTAGGACGCGATCGCCAGATACTTCATCCCAGCAATCAAATTGTCATATCGCACCTGCCAGCCTGGCAGAAGACGATGTGCAAGGTTTAGGATGGAGTCCTCACAATGAAAGCCCTAGCTACCGCACTTATGGTTACCGCCACCCTAGTGGGTATGTCCGCCGCTCACGCCGATGGCAAGACGCGTGAACAAGTCCAGCAGGAGCTGCAGGCCGCCCGCGCCGCCGGCCAAGTGACGTTCGGCGAACTGGACTATCCGCCCGCCGCGGCCGAGCAAACCAGCCTGTCGCGTGAACAGGTTCAGCAGGAACTGCAAGCCGCCAAGGCTGCCGGCCAGGTGACCTCGGCCGAACTGGATTACCCGCCCAAGGCCGCGGTGTCGCAATCGGCCGGCAAGACCCGCGAACAAGTCCGCCAGGAGCTGGCCGAGGCGAAGGCGCGCGGTGAATACAGCTTCGGCGAACTGGACTACCCGCCCCAAGGCAAGTAAGCCGTCCCGCCCGGAAGGTCACGGAACCCCCTCGTGAATGCACGCCGAGGGGGTTTTTTCATCCTGGTCCGCATGGCGCTGGTGTCGCGTTTACGCATCACAAATTAGGCGCGCTCCACAACAACTCTTGTTAGGCCAGGGGGCGGGACAGAGAATGTCCGCAGGGTGATTTAACTATTGCGAGCAATGATTCATATTTGATATCAATGCGTTAGCGCAGATTTCCAAAAAGGGGCGGCAGCCACGGGCGGGTCATTATCCCAACCATGGAAAGTAGTTCTTCGAAATCCGGGTTACTTCGAATTGGCGCAGGCCGGACACTAGCTTCAGTGCATGCGCCGCTTGCTTGTTTGCTGCGGCACGCAGATACCGGCCGTTTGCGTGGCGGGTTTGCGGTTTGCCTTTCATCTCGCCATTTTGGGGACTCTTATGAAGAAGACGCTATTGGCCGCCGCGCTGCTGGCCGGCTTTGCCGGTGCCGCGCAGGCCGCCGACTCCGTGACGCTGTACGGCTTGATCGACGCCGGCGTCGGTTACGAAAAAGTGAAGTTCGGCGGTAATTCGCAAAGCCGTTTCGGCGGCGTGCAGGGCGTGAGCAGCGGCTCGCGCTTCGGCTTGCGCGGTACCGAAGACCTGGGCGACGGCCTGCGCGCCGTGTTCACGTTGGAAGGCGGTTTCGGCCCGATGAACGGCAAGTCGCTCCAGAACAACCGCCTGTGGGGCCGCCAGGCCACCGTGGGCCTGGACAGCGATTCGTGGGGCCGCCTGGAATTCGGCCGCCAGACGAACCTGGCTTCCAAGTACTTCGGTTCGATCGACCCGTTCTCGATCAGCTACAACACCGCCAACATGGGTACCACGTTCAGCAGCGCGAACACGATGCGCCTGGACAACATGGTCCTGTACCAGACCCCCAGCATGGGCGGTTTCAAGGCTGGCGTGGGCTACTCGTTCAGCGCCGATGATTCGGTCAGCGACACCTCGCAGACCGGCTTCGAAACCGGCAACAACAACCGCGTGCTGACCGCCGGCGTGCAGTACGTCAACGGCCCGCTGAACCTGGCCGCGGCGTACGACCGTTTCAACCCGACCAACAACCGCACCAGCGGCAAGTCGGCCGCGCGTATCCAGGAATACATCGTCGGCGGTTCGTACGACTTCGAAGTCGTGAAGCTGGCCGCCGCGTTCGGCCAGACCCGCGACGGCTGGTTCGTCGGCCAGAACATGGGCACCACGCCGGATGGCATGCAGACCCTCGGCACGTTCAAGCTGGCCGATGGCTTCCGCGCCAACTCGTACATGATCGGCGCCACCGTGCCGCTGGGCCGCCACGCCATCTTCGGTTCGTGGCAGCGCGCGACGGCGAGCAACGACAAGCTGACCGGCGACGACGCGACGTTCAACGTCTACAGCCTCGGCTATACGTACGACTTCACCAAGCGCACCAACCTGTACGCGTACGCCTCCTATGGCGACAACTACGCGTTCCAGCGCGATGCGACCGACACCGCCTTCGCGGTGGGCGTGCGTCACCGTTTCTAAGCGATAGGGCGTCCGGCAAACCTTGCTGAATGCGCGGCCCGTCTCCGTGGGCCGCCGAGTGACAGCGAACCCCCCTCCAGGTTGCCGCTGGACGCCGCTAGCGCAGGGAAGGGAAGGGCCTCCGCAAGGAGGCCCTCTCGCATTTTGTCGGGGCTGGCCGCGGCGCTACAGGAAGAGCTTGTAGGCCGGGTTGTCGGTCTCGTTCCAGTGTGGATAGCCCAGTTCCGCCACGAAGTTGCGGAACTGTTTCTTGTCGGCGGGCGGCACCTGGATGCCGATCAGGATGCGGCCGTAGTCCGCGCCCTGATTGCGGTAATGGAACAGGCTGATGTTCCAGTCCGGATTCATCGCGTTCAGGAAACGCATCAGCGCGCCCGGACGCTCCGGAAATTCGAACCGGTACAGCAATTCGTTGCGCGCCAGCGCCGAGCGCCCGCCCACCATGTGGCGCAAGTGGGTCTTGGCCATTTCGTCGTGGGTGAGATCCAGCGTGTCGAAGCCATGGCGGCGGAAGTTCGCGGCGATCTTGTCGGGCTCGGAGGCCGACGAGACCTGGACGCCGACAAAAACATGCGCGCGGTCTGCGTCCGAAATGCGGTAGTTGAACTCGGTGACGCTGCGCTCGCCCACGAGCTCGCAGAAGCGGCGGAAGCTGCCGCGCTGCTCAGGCATGGTGACGGCGAAGATGGCTTCGCGCATCTCGCCGACTTCCGCGCGCTCGGACACGAAGCGCAGGCGGTCGAAATTCATGTTGGCGCCGCAGGCGATGGCGACCAGCGTCTTGCCCTTCAGGTTGTGCTCGGCCGCGTACTGCTTGGCGCCGGCGACCGCCATTGCGCCCGCGGGCTCCAGCACGCTGCGCGTGTCCTGGAACACGTCCTTGATGGCCGCGCAGATCGCATCGGTGTTGACCACCACGAAATCGTCGACGTACTGGCGCGTGAGCTTGAAGGTTTCCGCGCCGACCATCTTGACCGCCGTGCCGTCCGAGAACAGGCCGACATCGTTCAGCTGCACGCGGCGGCCGGCGCGCACGCTGCGCAGCATGGCGTCGGAGTCTTCCGTCTGCACGCCGATGATCTTGATCTCCGGACGCAGCTGCTTGATGTAGGCGGCCACGCCCGCGATCAGGCCGCCGCCGCCGATGGCGACGAAAATGGCATCGATCGGCCCCGGATGCTGGCGCAGGATTTCCATGCCCACCGTGCCCTGGCCCGCAATGACATCGGGATCGTCGAAGGGATGGACGAAGGTCAGTTTTTCCTTCTTTTCCAGGATCTGCGCGTGCGCGTAGGCGTCGGAGAAGCTCTCGCCGGCCAACACCACCTCGCCGCCGAGGCGGCGGACCGCGTCGATCTTTACCTGCGGGCTGGTGGTGGGCATGACGATGACGGCGCGGCAGCCCAGCCGGCTGGCCGCCAGCGCCACGCCCTGGGCGTGGTTGCCGGCCGACGCGGCAATCACCCCGCGGTTGCGCGCCGCCGGGCTCAGGTTGGCCATCTTGTTGTACGCGCCGCGCAGCTTGAAGCTGAATACGGCCTGGGTATCTTCGCGCTTGAGCAGGATCGTGTTCGATATCCGCTGGGACAGCAGCGGCGCCGTTTCCAGCGGCGATTCGACCGCGACGTCATAAACCTTGGAAGTCAGGATGCGTTTCAGATAATCGGTGGACATGGACTGCACGTGGCGCGGAAAGTGGGAAAGTGGGGGAGATTATTGCAGGGAAATCCGCGCTGCCCGTCAGGTTTTTGCTGGCTTTTCCGCTGACTGGACGGGAGCGGAGCCGCCGGACGCGGGAGAGCGGCCCGCGCGCGGCTACACTCGGCCCACTATGGAAGAAAGTCTGTTATCCGCCGTTCACTGGATGCTTGGGGTGCTGGCGCTGCCCTCGGTCGGCCTGTCCGCGATTTTCACGGTCTCGCTCGTGTCCGCGACCTTGCTGCCGATGGGTTCCGAGCCGGCCGTGTTCGGCTACGTCAAGCTGGCGCCGGACATGTTCTGGCCGGCCATCCTGGTGGCGACCCTGGGCAATACGGCGGGCGGCGCCATCAGCTACGCCATGGGCCTGGGCGCCGAACGCGCCGTGCAGCGCTGGAAGGAAAAACACCCCCACCCGCACCCCAGCGCGACCGAGGGCGGACGCATGCGCGGCCGCTGGAACGAGCGTGCCCATGACTGGATCCACCGCATGGGGCCGCCGGCCCTGCTGCTGTCGTGGCTGCCCGCCGTGGGCGATCCGCTGTGTGCGGTGGCGGGATGGTTGCGGCTGTCCTTCTGGCCTTGTGTCTTCTACATGGCCATCGGCAAATTCCTGCGCTACCTGGCCATGACGGCCAGCCTCCTGTGGTTCTTCCCGGGGCAAATCTAGCGCCAATCAGGATTTTATTTGGGGACGGATTGATCCGGTTTCCCCGCGGTTTCGGGCGCGTCTCTGGGGGTATTCGGGGGCAGACTCGAGCAATGGCATAAAATGTTTTTTTACGGGCCCCCCTTGCAGCCATGAACGCCCCACTCGCTAGCCACATCTTGAACGGGGCGATGCCGCCCGCAGCTCCCGCGCGCCTGCGCGAAATCCCCTACAACTACACCTCGTTCTCCGATCGCGAGATCGTCGGCCGGTTGCTGGGCGACGATGCCTGGAGCCTGTTGACCGATCTGCGCGGCGAGCGCCGGACGGGGCGTTCGGCCCGCATGCTGTACGAGGTGCTGGGCGACATCTGGGTGGTGCGCCGCAACCCCTACCTGCAGGACGACCTGCTCGACAACCCCAAGCGCCGCAAGCAGCTCATCGAAGCCCTGCACCATCGCCTGGCCGAGATCGACCGCCGCCGCGAACCCGACGTGCCGGCCGAGGCCGGCCACGATCCGCACCGCGATGAAAAGGTCGTCGGCCTGCTGGCGCGGGCGCGTTCGGCCATTGCCGCCTTCGAAGGCGAATTCGACCAGACGGCCATGATGCGCAAGCAGGCGCAGAAGGCCCTGGGCCGCATCACGGCACGCGACAACATCAAGTTCGACGGCCTGTCGCGCGTATCGCACGTGACCGACGCGACCGACTGGCGGGTGGAGTATCCCTTCGTGGTGCTCACGCCCGATACGGAAGACGAAATCGCCGCACTGGTCACGGCCTGTATCGAACTGGGCCTGACCATCATTCCGCGTGGGGGCGGCACCGGCTATACCGGCGGCGCCATCCCGCTGACCTGGAAGTCGGCGGTCATCAACACCGAGAAATTCGACAAGCTGGGCAAGGTCGAGTCCTGTATCCTGCCCGGCCTGAGCGAACCCGTGGCGGTCATCCATGCCGGCGCCGGCGTAGTGACCAAGCGGGTCTCCGAAGCGGCCGAAGCGGCGGGCTTTGTGTTTGCGGTCGATCCGACCTCGGCCGAAGCCTCGTGCGTGGGCGGCAACATCGCCATGAACGCGGGCGGCAAGAAGGCCGTGCTGTGGGGCACCGCGCTGGACAATCTGGCCTGGTGGCGCATGGTCGACCCGAACGGCAACTGGCTGGAAGTCAGCCGCCTGGACCACAACATGGGCAAGATCCATGACGTGGAGGTGGCCCGTTTCGAGCTCAAATGGTTCGATGGCCGCGGCAAGCCGGGCGAACGCCTGCTCAAGACCGAGACGCTGGAGATCCAGGGCCGCGTGTTCCGCAAGGAAGGGCTGGGCAAGGACGTCACGGACAAGTTCCTGGCGGGCCTGCCCGGCATCCAGAAGGAAGGTTGCGACGGCCTGATCACGTCGGCGCGCTGGGTGCTGCACCGCATGCCGCGCCACACGCGCACGGTGTGCATGGAGTTCTTCGGCCAGGCGCGCGACGCCATCCCGTCGATCGTCGAGGTCAAGGGCTACCTGGACGGCGAGGGCCGCGAGCGCGGTGCCATCCTGGCGGGCCTGGAGCACCTGGACGAACGCTATCTGCGCGCGGTGGGCTACGCCACCAAGAGCAAACGCGGCGTGCTGCCCAAGATGGTCCTGATCGGCGACATCGTCGGCGACGACGAAGACGCGGTCGCCACGGCGGCCAGCGAGGTCGTGCGGCTGGCCAACACCCGCCATGGCGAAGGCTTCGTGGCCGTCAGCCCCGAGGCGCGCAAGAAGTTCTGGCTGGACCGTTCGCGCACCGCCGCCATCGCCCGCCATACCAACGCCTTCAAGATCAACGAAGACGTGGTGATCCCGCTGCCCCGCATGGGCGAATACACGGATCACATCGAACGCATCAACATCGAGCTCTCGACCCGCAACAAGCTCAAGCTGCTGGGGGCGCTGGACGCCTACCTGTGCACGCCGCTGCCGGTCGGCAAGATCGACGACACGGACATCGAGACTACCCGCGCCGAAGTATTGGCCGAGCGCACGCGCCAGGCGCTGGAACTGCTGGCCGGCGCCCGGAAGCGCTGGCAGTGGCTGCTGGACAATCTGGACATGCCGCTGCTGCAGGCCTTGCCCGAGCTGCACGGCCTGGGCCTGGGCGACCTGCAGGCCGCCCTGTCGGACCGCCTGGCGGCACAGCCCGATGCCCGCATCTTCGACGTGGTACAGGACCGCACGATCCGCGTGTCCTGGAAAACCGAAGTGCTGGCCGGCCTGCAGCGCGCGTTCTCGGGGGCAGCCTACAAGAAGATCGTCGACGAACTGGTGGCCATCCATGGCCGCGTGCTGAAGAGCCGCGTGTTCGTCGCGCTGCACATGCATGCCGGCGACGGCAACGTGCACACCAATATCCCGGTCAACTCGGACGACTACGAGATGCTGCAGGAGGCCCATCAGGCCGTCGAGCGCATCATGCAGATCGCCCGCGACCTGGATGGCGTGATCTCCGGCGAACACGGCATCGGCCTGACCAAATACGAATTCCTGACCGAAGCCGAACTGGCGCCGTTCCAGGACTACAAGCGTCGCGTGGATCCCAAGGGCCATTTCAACGCCGGCAAGCTCATGCCGGGCGCCGACCTGCGCCACGCCTGGACGCCCAGCTTCAACCTGATGGGCCACGAGTCGCTGATCATGCAGCAAAGCGACATCGGCGCCATCTCGGAATCCATCAAGGACTGCCTGCGCTGCGGCAAGTGCAAGCCCGTGTGCGCTACCCACGTGCCACGCGCGAACCTGCTGTATTCGCCGCGCAACAAAATCCTGGCCACCTCGCTGCTGGTGGAGGCCTTCCTGTACGAAGAGCAGACCCGCCGCGGCGTCAGCCTGAAGCACTGGGAAGAATTCGAGGACGTGGCCGACCACTGCACGGTCTGCCACAAGTGCTACAACCCCTGTCCCGTCGACATCGATTTCGGCGACGTGTCCATGAACATGCGTGCCGTGCTGCGCCGCATGGGCCGCAAGTCATTCAATCCCGGCACGGCCAGCGCCATGTTCTTCCTGAACGCCAAGGATCCGGCCACGATCAACGCCACCCGCAAGGCGATGGTGGGCGTGGGCTACAAGGTGCAGCGCGCGGCGCATGACCTGCTGTCGGGCCTGGTGAAGAAGCAGACGTCCGCGCCGCCGGCCACGGTGGGCAAGCCCCCGCTGCGCGAGCAGGTCGTGCACTTCGTGAACAAGAAGATGCCGGGCGGGCTGCCCAAGCAGGCGGCGCGCAAGCTGCTGGATATCGAAGACGCGAACTACGTGCCGATCATCCGCGATCCGAAGGCCACCACGGCCGATACGGAGGCCGTGTTCTACTTCCCCGGCTGCGGTTCGGAGCGCCTGTTCTCGCAAGTGGGCCTGGCCACGCAGGCCATGCTGTGGCACGCGGGCGTTCAGACCGTGCTGCCGCCGGGCTACCTGTGCTGCGGCTATCCTCAGCGCGGCAACGGCATGACCGACAAGGCCGAGCAGATTATCACCGACAACCGGGTGCTGTTCCACCGGGTCGCCAACACGCTGAACTACCTGGATATCAAGACGGTGGTGGTCAGTTGCGGCACCTGCTACGACCAGCTCGCGGGCTACGAGTTCGAGAAGATCTTCCCGGGTTGCCGCCTGATCGACATCCACGAGTACCTGCTCGAAAAGGGCATCAAACTCGAGGGCGCGAAGGGCGTGCGCTACATGTACCACGACCCCTGCCACACGCCCATGAAGCTGCAGGAGCCCATGAAGACCGTCCGCGCCCTGGTGGGTAACGACGCCGTCAAGAGCGACCGCTGCTGCGGCGAGTCGGGCACGCTGGCCGTCAGCCGTCCGGACATTTCCACGCAGGTGCGCTTTCGCAAGCAGGAAGAGTTGCTCAAGGGCGACGCCGCGCTGCGCAGCGACGGCTTCACGGGCGACGTGAAGGTGCTGACCTCCTGCCCGTCGTGCCTGCAAGGCCTGTCGCGCTACGAGGGCGATACCGGCATGGAAGCGGACTACATCGTGGTCGAAATGGCGCGCCACATCCTGGGTGAAAGCTGGATGGAGGACTACGTCCGCCGCGCCAATGCGGGCGGCATCGAGCGCGTGCTGGTCTGAACGGCCAAGAAAAAACCGCGGCCAGCGATGGCCGCGGTTTTTTTTCGCCCCGGGGGGGCTCCCCGAGGCCGAAACGCCCCCCGCTCGGGGGAGCCCTTCCGGATTACTCCAGTTTGATGCCAGCCTTCTTGATCACGTCCGCCCAGGCGGCGCGCTCCTGCTCGGCGTAGCCCTTGAACTCCTGTGCCGACATCGGCATGGGGATGACGCCCATGTCCAGGATCTTCTGCGACACGGCGGGGCTCTTGAGGGTGGCGTCCAGGTCGGCCGACAGCTTCTTGACCACGTTCTCCGGCAAGCCGGCCGGGCCCACCAGGCCCTGCCAGGCGTAGGCGGTGAAGTTGGCGATGCCTTGCTCGGCCATCGTGGGCGTGTCCGGCAGCACCGACAGGCGTTCGGGCGTCGCGGCCCCCAGGACGCGCAGCTTGCCGGCCTTTACGTTGGGCAGGCCCGAGGCGAGATCGATGAACATCAGGTCGACCTGGCCGCCCAGCAGATCCTGGATGGCCGGCGCCGCGCCCTTGTAGGGCACGTGCAGCAGATTGGCGCCCGTGCGTTGCTTGAAGAGCTCCAGCGCCAGATGGTGGGGCGAGCCCGCGCCGGCCGAAGCGGCCGTCAGCTTGCCCGGCTCTTTCTTGGCGGCCGCGAGCACTTCGGCCACGGTCTTGTACGGCGAATTGACGTTCACGGCCAACAGCAGCGGGAATTTGGCGATGCCGCCGATATAGGTGAACTTGGCCGGATCGTAGGACAGCTTGGCGTAGAGCGACGAGTTGAACGCCAGGGTGCCGGAGTCGGCGGTGCCGACGACGTAGCCCGAGGGCTCGGCCTGCGCAATCGCGGTCGCGCCGATGATGGTGCCGGCGCCGGGGCGGTTTTCGACCACGATGGTCTGGCCCAGCGTTTTTTCCAGGCTGCTTGCCACGGTGCGCGCCACCACGTCGGTGCCGCCGCCGGCCGGGTAGGGCACGATCCAGCGGACAGGCTGGGTGGGCCAGGTCTGGGCGGCGGCCGCGCCGGCGGCCAGGGACAGGGCGGCGAACGCCAACAGGCGCTTCATGTGCTTGTGCATGGGGTGTCTCCTCGTGCGGGATATCGAAAGCGCGACGATTGCGTCCTTGACCATTGTCAAGCCCGCGTCGCTTTTTTCTTGCGCCGCCATTATGCCTTGCGCCTACGCAAAAGGGCCCGAAAAGCGGGCCCTTTTCCTATCCGTCCGCGTGGTGGATCACTGCGGATCGGGATAGGTGCGCGCGCCGAAGACGGCCGTACCGATGCGCACCTCCGTCGAGCCTTCCTCGATTGCCAGCTCGAAATCCCCGCTCATGCCCATCGACAGGCGCTCCAGCGATACCCCGGGGATGTTTTCCTGGCGCAGCCGGTCGCGCAGCTCGCGCAGGGCGCGGAAGCAGGCCCGCACTTCGTCCGGGTCCGGCGAGTTCACGGCCAGCGTCATCAGCCCCTGCACGCGCAAGGCCGGGAAGTCGGCCGCGATGCGCCGCAGGAAGGCGGGCACCTCTTCGGGAGCCATGCCGTACTTGCTGGGTTCGGACGAGGTCTTCACCTGCACCAGCACGTCCAGGCTGCGGCCCTCATTGACCAGGCGGCGGTGCAGAGCCTCGGCCAGTTCCACCCGGTCCAGCGACTGCACCTCGGCGGCGTCGCGGGCGGCGTCGCGGGCCTTGTTGGTCTGTAGGTGGCCGATCAGCACCCATTGCAGGCCCTGGCCGGCCAGGGCAGCGGCCTTCTGGCGGATTTCCTGCGTCTTGTTCTCGCCGAAGCGGGTCAGTCCCAGCGCCATGGCTTCGCGGATGGCGTCGATGCCGAAGGTCTTGCTGACGGGCAGCAGTGTCACGCTTTCCGGAGGGCGGCCGGCGCGCGCGCAGGCGTCCGCGATGCGTTGCTGGATCTGGGCAAGGCGCCCGGCCATGGTGTCTACGGCGGTCATGCAGCTCTCTTGCAGGAACAGGATGTCCCATAGTGTAGGACTGTGCAGGATCGTTTCGCCACACTGCCCGGTTGCGCCGTTGACCCTGTGTCGGCGGCAGGCTTAGAATTTGAAGCGATTTGTTTATATTTCAATGTTCTAAGCCGTCCGGCGCCGCCCCTGCGGGCGACACGGTTCTCCGTCGGTCCTTTCTTTCCCAGTCCCCCCGCCATGTCCAGCGCAGCGCCCGAATACGCTTTTGCCACGCCCTTCGCGAGTCCCCCCGCCTCTCCCATCCGATCACTGATGCCGTATGCCATGCGGCCGGGCACCATTTCGCTGGCGGGCGGCTACCCCGCCCAGGAACTGTTCGACGTCGAAGGCCTGACGATCGCGTCGACGCAGGTCATGGCGCGGCTGGGGGCGTGCCTGCAGTATTCCAACATCGACGGGCAGGCCAGCCTGCGCCATGAGCTGGCGCGCCTGTCCGCCGAGCGCGGCCTTGCCTGCGACGCCGATACCGAACTGGCCGTTACCGGCGGTTCCCAGCAGGCGCTGGCGCTCCTGAGCCGCGTCATGCTGCAACCCGGCGACCACGCCATCATCGAGTCGCCCGCGTTTCCCAACTCCGTGCAGGCCCTGCGCTACACCGGCGCAACGGTGCACACGGTGCAGTCCGGGCCCGACGGCATCGACGTGGATGCGCTGGATGCGCTGGCCGCCCGGGTCAAGCCGAAGATCGTATGCGTCGTGGCGTCGTTCTCCAACCCCTGCGGCGCCACGCTCACGCGCCAGCGTCGCCTGCGGCTGCTGGATCTCGCGGTCAAGCACCGCTTCCTGATCGTCGAAGACGACCCTTATAGCGAACTGCGTTTCGCCGGCGAGGCGGTGCCGCCCATCGCCGCCCTGGCCGAAGGCGAGGCCCGTCACTGGGCGGTGTACCTGGCCAGCATGTCCAAGACCATGGCCCCGGCGCTGCGCATCGGCTGGCTGGTCGCGCCGGCCGAGGTCCGCCGCCGCTGCGTCGGCGCCAAGGCGGCCGACGACATGGCCTCGTCCGCCTGGATCCAGGAAGTCGTGGCCCAATACCTGGCCAACGGCCGCTATGCCGAGCACGTGCCGCGCATCCGCGCCGCCTACGGCTTGCGCTGCGATGCAATGGCCGAGTCGCTTGCCCGCGAACTCGCGGGCCGGGTCACGTTCAGCAAGCCCGAGGGCGGCATGTTCTTCTGGGCGCGCCTGACGGGCGAGGTCGACGCAACTCGCCTGCTGCCCTATGCCATCGAGCATGAAGTGGTCTACGTGCCGGGCAAGGCGTTCTACGCGGATCCGGCGCAGGCCGACCTGCACGCCATGCGCATGTCGTTCGCCACCATGAACGAAGGCCAGATCGCCCAGGGCATGCAGCGGCTGGGCCGCGCGCTCGATGCCTGCGAGGCCAACGAACCCGTGTCGATCTCGCTGGCGGCTTGACGGCGCGCATCCGGCGCTGCCTTGCCGCTTGCTATCCTTGCGCATGTGTCCCGGCCTGGCCGGGCGCACATACCTAAATAAGCGCTTGTTATTTGGTACGGGCGCTTCATGTCTATAAGCTTCTTGCCTTGGCGCGTCTTCGCGTCCGGAAAAAGAACAGGAAACAGGTCATGAACATTGCAAAAGGGTTGATGGGCGCAGCGCTGTTGCTGGCGGCGGCGCAGGGCGCGCAAGCCGCCACGCTGGACGTGGTGCGCCAGCGCGGCGCGGTCGCTTGCGGTACGACGACGGGGTTCGCCGGCTTTTCCGCGCCCGACGCCCAAGGCAAGTGGCAAGGGCTGGACGTGGACCTGTGCCGCGCCATCGCGGCGGCCGTCTTCGGCGACGCCGACAAGATCAAGGTCGTGCCGCTGAATTCCCAGCAGCGCTTCACCGCGCTGCAATCCGGCGAAGTGGACGTGCTGACGCGCAATACCACCGTGACCCAGCAGCGCGACACCGCCCTGGGCATCATCCACGCCGGCATCAATTTCTACGACGGCCAGGGTTTCCTGGTGCCGAAGTCGCTGGGCGTGAAGAGCGCCAAGGAAATCAACGGCGCCACGATCTGCCTGCAGACCGGCACGTCCAACGAGAACACGCTGGCCGACTGGGCGCGCGCCAACAACGTGAGCTACAAGCCGGTCGTGATCGAAACCTTCAACGAAGTGGTCAACGCGTTCGCCGCGGGCCGTTGCGACGTCTTCAGCACGGACGCGTCGGGCCTGGCCTCGATCCGCATCTCGAAGCTGCAGAATCCCGACGACTACGTGGTGCTGCCCGAGATCATCTCGAAGGAACCGCTGGGTCCGTTCGTGCGCCAGGGCGACGATGCCTGGCTGAACGTCGTGCACTGGTCGCTGTCCGCCATGATCGAGGCCGAAGAGTACGGTGTGACGTCCAAGAACGTGGACGAGCAGGCCAAGAGCGCCAACCCCAACATCAAACGCATCCTGGGCGTTACGCCAGGCGGCGGCGCCAACCTGGGGCTGGACGAAAAGTGGGCCTACAACATCATCAAGCAGGTGGGCAACTACGGCGAGAGCTTCGAACGCAACGTCGGCCAAGGCAGCCCCCTGAAGATCCAGCGCGGCCTGAATGCGCAGTGGACGCAGGGCGGGCTGATGTACGCATTGCCCATCCGATAACTCCGAGTGTCGATAACTCCGAGTGTCAGACACCCTTACGAAGTGATCGTCAAGCCGAAGCGATGGTCCCGGGTGTCTGACACCGGCTGACTTTGAAAGACCGTCCAATTGCGGCCGGTGTCAGACACCCGAGGGGCATCGTTGCAGTTCGACAGGCCATCCCGTAAGGGTGTCAGACACGGAAAGAAAAGTCAGCCGGTGTCTGACACCCGGGTAGACCGTCCTTAGCCCGTCAGACACACGGAACAAAGGGCTGGGGTGTCAGACACCGGAGCTTTTATACACGCCCGCAATCTTCACAAACGCCGCGCGCAATTCCCGCGTGCCGCCCTGAAAGATCATTGGCCGTCCGCGGTGCGTGAACACGACCAGGCGCTTTGAAAACAGCATGGGCACGAAGCGTGCGTAGCGTACGTCTTCCCAGGCGACCTCGCGGCGCGTGAACCAGGTCTGGCGCAGGCCGCGTTCGTCGATGGTGGTGATCGAGGTCTGCATGTGCCAGGACACGAACAGCAGGCCCAGGAAGCACAGCACGACCGCCACGATCAGCAGGGTATCGAAGGGTTGCGAGGGCGCGCGGATCGCGGTGGTGACGACTTGCACGCCCAGGATGGCCAGGATCACCCAGGTCAGGATGCGCACCCAGTCGGGCCATGCCTGGCCCGACAAGGGCAACGGGCCGATGGCGCGCAGCAGCGCTGCGTGATTCTCGGGGGAGGGCGTGACGCCGGGAGCGCTCACTGGGCTGCCTTCGTGCTGCGCATCCCGGTATTCGCCCTTGGGGCCGTCCGGCGTACTCATGCGGCCCGTTTGGCGGCAATGGCGTTGCCGGCCCGGCTGGAACCCTTGCGGTTCAGATGGGACGACATCCATTGCCCGATGTCGACGACGGCGTCGAAATCCACACCGGTCTCGATGTCCAGGCCGCGCAGCATGTACAGCACGTCTTCGGTCGCGACGTTGCCGGTGGCGCCCTTGGCGTACGGGCAGCCGCCCAGGCCGGCCACGGACGTATGGAAGATGGAAATGCCGGACTCCAGTGCTGCCAGGATGTTGGCCAGGGCCTGGCCGTAGGTGTCGTGGAAGTGGCCGGATATGCGCGCGGGGTCTACGACGCGCGTCACCGCCGTCATCACTTCGCGCACGCGCTTGGGCGTGCCCACGCCGATGGTGTCGGCCACGTCGATCTCGTCGACCTGCATCGCCAGGTAGCGCTGCGCCACGTCTACCACCGCTTCGACCGGGACTTCGCCCTGGTACGGGCAGCCCAGCGCGCAGCTGATGCTGCCGCGCACGCGGATGCCGGCCTCGCGGGCGGCCTGCACCACGGGTTCGAAACGCGCGATGGATTCCGCGATCGAACAGTTGATGTTCTTTTGCGAGAAGGCCTCGCTGGCGGCGCCGAAGATCACGATCTCGTCGGCCCCGGCCGCAAGCGCGCCCTCGAAGCCCTTCATGTTGGGCGTCAGCACGGAATAGATCGTGCCGGGGCGGCGCTGGATGCGCGCCATGACGTCCGCGCCGTCGGCCATCTGTGGCACCCATTTGGGCGATACGAACGATGCGGCCTCGACATTCGGGAAGCCGGCGGCGCTGAGCCGGTCGACCAGTTCCACCTTGATGTCGGTAGGCACGAATTCCTTTTCGTTCTGCAGGCCATCGCGGGGCGACACCTCGACGATCTTTACGCGGGAGGGCAAAGCCATGTCTCTTCCTGTTTCGGGATGGGATGAGCGGCGCGGCAAGGTTGCGGCGCTATCGCTCAATATTAGCGCCTACTTCAGACGCTGGTATCGGCCGTCGTCCAGACGGGCGATCCGGCCCTGCAGTTCCAGTTCCACGAGCTGCGCTTGCAGGTCGCCGGTGGCCAGCCCGCAGCGGGCCTGGATCGCATCCAGGTGCAGCGGATCGAAGCCCAGCGCGTCAAGTACGGGGTGCTCCGGCAGCGGGGCCGGAGCGGCCTGGACGCGCGGGGAAGGCATCGGCCCGCCGCCGAGTTCGTCGGTGATGTCGCTGGCGGTTTCTACGAGCTTCGCGCCCTGGCGGATCAGCGCATGGCATCCGCGCGAAAGGGGCGAATGGATCGAGCCGGGAATGGCAAAGACTTCACGCCCGCTTTCGCCCGCCAGCCGCGCGGTGATGAGCGATCCGCTCTGCCGGGCGGCCTCCACCACCAGCACGCCGCGCGTCAGCCCCGCCACGATGCGGTTGCGCTTGGGGAAGTGCTGGGGCTGCGCGCCGGTGCCCAGCGGCAGTTCGGACACCAGCGCGCCGTGCGCCGCGATGCGGTGCGCCAGTTCGCGGTGCCGGGCGGGATAGATGCGGTCGATGCCCGTGCCCATGACCGCCACGGTGCCGGCGCCTTCGGGGCCGGCCTCCAGCGCTCCTTCGTGGGCAGCGCCGTCGATGCCCAGGGCCAGCCCGCTGACCACGCGCCAGCCGTGGGCCGCCAAGTGGCGGGCGAACGCGCGGGCGTTCTCGCGGCCGCCGGGCGTGGCATTGCGCGCGCCCACCACCGCCAGCGAGGGCCCTTGCAGGAAGGCAGGATCGCCGGCGACGTAGAGCAGGATCGGCGGGTCCGAGATCGTGAGCAGGCTTTGGGGGTAGGTGGGGTCCGCGAGCGTCAGGATGTGGCGGCCCGGATCGGCGGCCCATTCCAGCGCGGCATCGACCTGGGACGCCATGTCGGCGGGCATCGGCGCGGCCAGCTGGCGCGCGAGCGGTTCGGGCACGTGCCGCGACAGCGCCGTGGCGCGGTGGGCGTATATCTGTTCGGGCAGGCCGAGCGCGCCGAGCAGCGTGCAGGCGGTGGCGGAGCCGATATTCGGCTCCAGGGACAGCCGCAGCCAGGCGGCCATTTCGGCGGGGGATTGCGTAAGCGGCATGTAGCGGGCGCGCGCGAGCGTCGGTGGCGGTGCGAGAGTGTCGCATGCGCGGCGCGCGGGCGGCGGCTGGAGGGGACGGAATTGCTGCACCGCTCCGCCTCGCAACAACCGGGGACGTAGCAATCCTGGCAATCCATGGATTAGCCGAAAACTATTAGAAATCAAGACTCTAATGAATTAAACTCTTGGTAAGCATCACTACCTGGCAATTCCCCTTCAATGGCTTTACTTCCCATTCTTCGCTATCCGGACCCGCGCCTGCACAAAAAGGCCAAGCCGGTCGCCGAGGTCGATGACCGCATCCGCCAACTCGTGCGCGACATGGCCGACACCATGTACGACGCGCCGGGGGTGGGCCTGGCCGCGACCCAGGTCGACGTGCACGAGCGCGTCGTCGTGATCGACGTGTCCGAGGAAGGCAACCAACTGCTGGTCCTGATCAACCCCGAGATCACGTGGCACAGCGACGACTACAAGATCTACGAAGAAGGCTGCCTGTCCGTGCCCGGCATCTATGACGAGGTCGAGCGTGCATCCCGCATCCGCTGCAAGGCGCTGGACGTCGACGGCAAGCCCTTCGAGTTCGAGGCCGACGGCCTGTTGGCGGTGTGCGTGCAGCACGAGCTGGACCACCTTGTAGGCAAGGTGTTCGTGGAATACTTGTCCAGCCTGAAGCAGAACCGCATCAAGACCAAGCTGAAGAAGGCCGAGCGCGAAAGGGCGTGACCCACCCCCTACCCGCTTCGCGGGCCCCCTCAAGGGGGCGGCGCTGGCGGGCCGGCGAAGCCGGCTCTGCGGCGCCCCGGCTTGGCCAGAGCCGCTTTTTTCGGGGGGCGGCTCAATTCTCAAGTATCTGTTCTGCGTGGCGCGGGTGGAATGACGCGTCATGAGAAACTGACATCCATCCTCTTTTTCCCGGTATTCCTCCCATGCGCCTAGTCTTTGCCGGCACGCCGGAATTCGCCCGCATCGCGTTCGACGCCCTGCGGGCCGCCGGCCACGAAATCCCCCTGGTCATGACCCAGCCCGACCGTCCCGCAGGACGGGGCTTGAAGCTGACGCCCAGCCCCGTCAAGCAGGCGGCGCTGGACGCCGGCATCGAGGTCGCCCAGCCCCGCAGCCTGCGCCTCGATGGCCGCTATCCCGACGAGGCCGGGCAGGCCCGCGAGCTACTGCAGCGTGTCGCGCCCGATGTGATGGTGGTGGCGGCCTACGGCCTGATCCTGCCGCAATGGGTGCTGGAGCTGCCGCGTCTGGGGTGCCTGAACATCCATGCCAGCCTGTTGCCCCGCTGGCGTGGGGCCGCGCCCATTCAGCGCGCCATCGAAGCCGGCGACGCGCAGACCGGCGTGACCATCATGCAGATGGACCAGGGCCTGGATACCGGCGACATGCTGCTTGAGCGCGTGGTGCCGATCACGACCGGCACCAACGCGGCCCAGCTGCACGATGCGCTGGCCCTGGCGGGCGGCGAGGCCATCGTCGAGGCGCTGGACTCGTTGGCAAAGGGCGGGCTGACGCCGCGCAAGCAGCCTGTAGCGGGCGTGACCTATGCCGCCAAGCTCGACAAGGCGGAAGGCGCGCTGGACTGCACGCAGCCGGCCGAACTGCTGGCGCGCCGCGTGCGGGCTTTCAACCCCGTGCCCGGCGCCAGCATCCGCCTGCCCGGCCTGCCAGATCCGGTGAAGGTCTGGCGCGCGGAGGCGCTGGACGAGGCGGCGACCGCCGCGCCCGGCAGCGTGCTGCGCGCGGATGGCGCCGGCATCGATATCGCCACGGGCCAGGGGGTATTGCGCCTGCTCGAATTGCAGAAGGCGGGCGGCAAGCGCCAGCCCGTGGACGTGTTCGCGCGAGGCTGGCAGCCGGCCTGAACGCGGGCGCGCCGGCCCGGGAACGGGATCAGGGGCTGCGGCGCGCCAGCAGATCCAGATAGGCGCCGGACACCAGCTGCTGCGGCGCCACGCCCAGTCCGTCCATCAGGCTGCGGGCTTCTTCCATGCCGGCGTCCGGGGATTCCCCGTCGCGCAACACCACTTCCAATTCCAGGAATTCTCCCAGGCCTTCGACCCGGTCCAGGTGGATGCGCGCGCGTCCGGCCATGAACAGCAGCCGGTGCTTCCTGACGCGGCCGATCGTGCCGTAGGCCTGCGCGAGCGCTTCGCGCAGGGTGTCGGGCGTATCGGTCCGCGAAATCACGTAAAAGCTTTCCTTGGGGCCGGTTTCGTCGCTGCGGCGATAGAAGATCAGCTCGCCCGAGCCATCGGCGAAGGCGCGCAGCTTCAGGCGGCCGTTGGGACAGGCGAAGAAGGTGTCGTCCTGAGCGATAGGCACGGGCTCCTGGCCGGACAGCGCCGCCGCCAGGGGCTCGATGGCCTCCAGGCTGTCGACCCGGGCCTTGATTTCGACGTTGCGGGCCATGTGGGACATCCTTGGGAGTCGAGTTGATGTTCCGGTCCGCTGGCGGGCCGATGGTTCAATACAAGGAGCCGGCCACGCGCGCGGGCAGGTCGCGGTCGTAGGCGGCGCCGTCGAAGGTGCCCGCCGTCAGGTCCGACAGGATGCGGCCCACGCTGGGCAGCGCGCTGCGTGGCACCTGGGTCTGCGGATCCCACAGTTTCGAGCGCAGCAGCGCGCGCGAGCATTGGAAGTACACGGTCTGCACGTCGATGACGAGCACCGAGCGTGGCTGCTTGCCGTCCATCTCGAAGCGCGCGAGCAGCGCCGGGTCCACGCTGATGCGGGCCGTGCCGTTGACCCGCAGCGTTTCGCTTACGCCGGGCACGAGGAACAGCATCGCGACGCGCGGATCGGCCAGGATGTTGCGCAGGCTGTCGATGCGGTTGTTGCCGCGGCGGTCCGGCAGCAGCAGCGTCTTTTCGTCCTCGACCACGACGAAGCCGGCGGGGTCGCCGCGCGGCGAGGCGTCCAGTCCGTCGGGGCCGCCGGTCGCCAGGATCGCGAACGGCGCGGCTTCGATGAAGCTGCGGTAGTGAGGATGCACATGATCCACTTCTTTCTTGAGCGAGGCCTCGCCGGGCGAGCCGTACAAGGTCTGCAGCGCGTCGGCGTCTGAAATCAGGTGGGCGGGATCGATGTGCATGGCGAAGGGCTCCGGGTTCAGGCCAGGGTGGAAGGCAGGTCGGCGACAGTCATGAACAGTTCGTCGGGGCCGCGCTCGCGCAGCGCCTCGACATGGTTGTAGCCCCAGGCAACGGAGCCGACGCGAACGCCGGCCTTGCGGGCGGCGTCGATATCGCGCATTTCGTCGCCCACCAGCAGGAAGCGTTCGGGGGCGGTGCCGTGCTGCTTGAGCAGGCGGTCGATCTTGGCGGACTTGCCGAACAGGTCGGTGCCGCATTCGAAATCGTCGAACAGGGCGGCGGTTTCCGCGCCCAGCACGCGCCGCACGTTCTCGACGGAATTCGAGCTGACCACGGCCAGGCGCAGCCCGCCCGCCTTCAGCCGCGCCAGCGCGTCGGGGATGCCGTCGAACAGGTGTACGCTGGGGTCGATGTCCTGCATCAGCGTGCGCACGTGTCCCATGATCGCCGGCAGCTTCCAGAGCGGGATGCCCAGGAATTTCAGGATCTCGGAGGCTTCGCGATGGCGGAGCTGGTCGCGTTCCGAGGCGTCGATCTTGCGGAAGCCGTATTTGTCGGCCACCGTGTTCAGGATGGAATTGAACCAGGGCATGGTGTCTGCCAGGGTTCCGTCGAAGTCAAAAGCGGCGATGTCGTATTTCAAGTGAGCAATCCAGTACGCGGCGGGCGCGGGCGTCAGACGCCGTTGGGATGGAGCAGATAGTGCACGACGGGCGCCAGGGCCTCGAGCGGCGGCGCGCTGGCCACGACGCGGGCGGCGTTTGTCCAGGGGTAATCCAGCGCCAGCAGCCAGCCGAAGACCGCTTCCGCATCTGCCGCCGGCAGGCTCACCATGGTTTCGATGGTGATGACCAGGCTGGAGGCGCGATAAGGTTCTTTCTGGAATTCCCAGTCGTACCGGCCGCAGCCCACCCGCACATTGCCGGTGGCCTTTTCGGTCATGCCCACGATCCAGTCGCATTGGTAGCCCGGCAGGCGGACGCCCGGCTCGGGCCGCGACAGATAGAACGTGTAGACGTTTTCATAGGTCTGGCCGAACTTGCGCACGAGTGTATCGGCGATGGCCGCCAGGCCATGCGATTCGGGCGGGAATGCGATGGCTTGCGTGCGCAAGGCCATCTTCAGCACCGCGTCCGGCGCGAAGGCGCGCGCCATATAGTGCGGCCGGTTCTCGTCCTTGGCGTGGAAATAGTCGCGCAAGACGGATTCGGTGCTGGAGGGGGGCAATGTATCGATGGACATCGCAAGGGCTTCCTTCCGTTAAGGCCCTGGGGCCGCATCAGGCCTTGACCGGGTCGAACCATTTCGAGACGTTGGGCGGCTCGTAGATGGCGTAGCGATCCAGCAGCAGGACGGGGTCGTCTTCCACCACCAGCATGTCGCGATGCTGGGGGCGGATGAATTCCTCTTCGACGGCATGATCCACGAACTGGACCAGCGCGTCGTAGTAGCCCGCGATGTTCAGCAGGCCGCAGGGTTTCTGGTGCATGTTCAGTTGCGCCCAGGTCCAGACCTCGAAGAACTCCTCCAGCGTGCCGGCGCCGCCGGGCAGCGCAATGAAGCCGTCGGCCTTCTCCATCATCATGGCCTTGCGTTCATGCATGTTCTGCACCAGGTGCAGTTCGGTCAGGCCGCGGTGCGCATGCTCCTTCTTCAGAAGCAATTCGGGGATGACGCCGATCACGCGGCCGCCGCCGGCCAGCACTTCATTGGCCACCACGCCCATGATGCCGACGACCGAGCCGCCGTACACCAGCCCCAGGTCGCGCCGGACCAATTCCCTGGCCAGCACGCGGGCCTGTTCGATGTACTCCGGCCGGGAGCCGGGGTTCGAACCGCAATACACGCAAATATTCTTCAGAGTCATAGTCGTTCGGTAATGCCTGTCCCCGTTACAGATTGCGTCACGGGTTTTGGGAAGCCCATAGTTTACGCAAGGTTGAGAAACGGCTTCGGCAGCCGCGGTATTGGGGGGCGGAGGCAATGTTTGGACACAGCATGATCCGCCACGATCGGTAGACTGGGTTATTCGGAAACGACTGGAAGCCGGGGGGTATCGGCTTCAGCGAGAATGCCGATGCCCCCTATGTCGCAGTGCTTTCACTTAACGCAAGAGGAGCCACGATATGGAACAAGCAACCCGTACCCAAACGCAGGCGAACCGCCCGTTCGAGATGGACGTGAAGGCGATTCGCGCTAAGGCGCGCAAGGACATCGAGTCCGGCGCGGTGACCGATACCTACCGTGCCGACCGGCAGGCCGTACTGAAGCTGCTCAACGAAGCGCTGGCCACCGAGATCGTCTGTGTGCTGCGCTACAAGCGCCATCACTTCATGGCGCGCGGGCTGAACGCCGAGCCCGTGGCGGCGGAGTTTGCCGTGCATGCCACGCAGGAACAGGAGCACGCGGACCGGCTGTCGGAACGCATTGTGCAACTGGGCGGCGAACCCAACCTGTCGCCCAAGGGCCTGCTGGAGCGCAGCCATTCCGAGTACGTCGAAGGCGACTCGCTGGAAGACATGATCAAGGAGAATCTGGTCGCCGAGCGTATCGCCATCGACAGCTATCGCCAGATGATCGATTACATCGGCGAGCAGGACTCCACCACGCGCCGCCTGCTGGAAGAGATTCTGGCCGTGGAAGAGGAGCACGCCGACGATATGTCGGACTTCCTGGCGCGGCGCTAGGGTGCGGCGCGCGCGTCGTGCAGGCGTGCCGCCGCATCCAGTGCGGCGTGGTGGTGCTCCGCCCACCGGTCCAGCGCCACCAGGGCCACGTTCAAGGATCGCCCCAGTTCGCTCAAGCGGTACCGCACGTGCGGCGGAACCGTGCGCAGGTCTTCGCGCAGCACCAGCCCGTGGCGCTCCAGTTCGCGGAGCGTTTGCGTCATGACTTTCTGCGAAATCCCGTCCAGCCTGCGCAGCAGTTCGTTGTTGCGCAGGGGGCCGTGCTCGAGCGCGGGCAGGACCAGCGGCACCCACTTGCCGGAGATCAGTTCCAGGGCGCGCCGCGACGGGCAGGCGGCGTCGAAAACGTCTCCGGGGGATAGCGGCGCGGCGGGCCTGGCGGTTTTCATGGTTACCGAAAAGTGCGTACTTGTCTTCCGGTAACTATAGCTTCTACGCTGGCGGTCTTCCCATTCCTGGCAGGAGGCCGAGATGGCCTGGTTGATTCTGGTGGCCGCGAGCGCGGTGGAAATCGTGATGGCGCTGGCGTTGAAGTATGCGGACGGCTGGACGCGGTTCTGGCCCAGCGTGATCGGCATCGCCGCCGCCTTGGGCAGCGTGTTCCTGCTGACGCTCGCGATGAAGCAGCTGCCCGCCGGCACGGCCTACGCCATCTGGACCGGCATCGGGTCCGTGGGCATCACGGTGCTGGGGATCATGCTGTTCGGGGACTCGCCGTCGGCCGCGCGCCTGCTGTGCATCGCCATGATCGTGGGCGGCGTGGCGGGACTGAAACTGCTGGAAGCCTGAGCCCTGCGGGCGGCGCTTGCCGCCCGCAGGCCGGATTCAGACCGTATCGGCCCAGAGGTCGTATTCGTCGGAGTCGGTGACGCGCGCGCGCACCATGTCGCCCGCCTTCAGGGGCTTGTCCGAGCGGACGTAGACGCAGCCGTCGATTTCGGGCGCGTCGCCGCTGCTGCGGCCCACGGCGCCGTCTTCGTCCACCTCATCGATCAGCACGTCGATCTCGCGGCCGACCTTCCGTTCGAGGCGGGCGGTCGAGATGGATTGCTGCAGCGCCATGAAGCGTTCCCAGCGGTCCTGCTTGACATCGTCCGGCACCGGGTTGTCCAGCAGGTTCGCGGGCGCGCCTTCCACCGGCGAATACTGGAAACAGCCCACGCGATCCAGCTGCGCTTCCTGCATCCAGTCCAGCAGGTACTGGAAGTCTTCTTCGGTTTCGCCGGGGAAACCGACGATGAAGGTGGAGCGGATCGTCAGGTCCGGGCAGATCTCGCGCCAGCGCTTGATGCGGGCCAGGGTCTTGTCCTCGAACGCCGGGCGCTTCATGGCCTTCAGGATGCGCGGGCTGGCGTGCTGGAATGGAATGTCCAGGTACGGCAGGATCTTGCCTTCGGCCATGAGCGGAATCACTTCGTCCACGTGCGGATACGGATAGACGTAGTGCAGGCGCGTCCAGACGCCCATTTCGGACAAGGCCGTACAGAGTTCGGTCATGCGGGTCTTCACCGGGCGGCCGTTCCAGAAGCCGCTGCGGTACTTCACGTCCACGCCGTAGGCGCTGGTGTCTTGCGAGATCACCAGCAGTTCCTTCACGCCGGCCTTGACCAGGCGCTCGGCTTCGCTCAGGACGTCGCCCACCGGACGGCTGACCAGATCGCCGCGCATGGACGGGATGATGCAGAAGCTGCAGCGGTGGTTGCAGCCTTCCGATATCTTCAGGTAGGCGTAGTGGCGCGGCGTGAGCTTCACTCCTTGCGGCGGCACCAGGTCCAGGTAGGGGTTGTGGTCCTTCTTGGGGGGCGCGGCGTCATGCACGGCGCGCACGACCTCTTCGTATTGCTGCGGGCCGGTTACGGCCAGCACGCTGGGGTGCACGTTGCGGATCACCGATTCCTCGACGCCCATGCAGCCGGTGACGATGACCTTGCCGTTCTCGGCCAAAGCCTCGCCGATGGCCTCCAGCGACTCCGCCTTGGCGCTGTCGATGAAGCCGCAGGTGTTGACGACGACGACGTCCGCGTCATCGTACTCGGGCGTGACTTCGTATCCTTCGGTGCGCAGTTGGGTCAGGATGCGTTCGGAGTCGACCAGGGCTTTGGGACAGCCCAGGCTGACGAAGCCGACTTTGGGGGAAGACATGGAATACCTCGGTGGGGCGCGAGCCGGCGCCAGTGATCAAAACGTGCGCAATTTTAGCGCGGCAGGGCAGGGGGCGGTATTTTACCGGGAAGGCGCGGACTGCCGTTATGCGTCCCTGGATTTCAGCGTTCCTGGCCAAACGCTGATCCGCTGGCGCCACCCTCCGGCGGGGCGTGGCGCTGCCGGCAGAAATCCAGGAACCGCAAGAGGGAGGGCTGCCACTCGTGCGCGCGCCGCCAGACGATGATGGTGGGCGGGTTGTGCATGTGCAGGTCGATGAGCAGGACGGCGGCGGCCTGGTCCGTGGTCAAGCGCCGGGCCGCCGCGACTGGCAGCATGACCAAATAATCCGTGGAACGGATGAACTCGTCGGTCAGCAGCAAATCGCTTACCTGGATGCCTCGCGGGGGCAGGTCCAGACCGGCCCGCAGGAACAGTTCGGCCAGTTTGGCGTGCATCATGGTGCCCGGCCGGGGCTTGCACCACGGCTGGCCATGCAGGTCCCGCAGCGTAACGCCTGGCCGGGCCGCCAGCGGCGACAGGCGCGCGTTGGCCACGACTACTAAGGGCTGCGGCGGCGCCAGGCGCAGGCGCCCCAATGCCGGCGACACCAGCGTGCTGTCGTCATAGCACACCAGCGCGTCCAGTCCGTCCTGCTGGAGCAGTTCCGTCATGGCCTGGAATCCGCCGGTCTGCACATCGAGCGCAATACCGGGGTGCGCGTCATTGAAGGTGTGGATGAGCGGGGCGAGGCTCAGTTTTCCCATGTCTGTCGCTACGCCGATCCGCAAGCCGCCCTGGGCCCCGGAACGCACGTCGACAATGATCTCGGCCATCGAATGCGCCCGCGCCACCAGCGCTTCCATGACCGGCAGCACCTGGGCGCCCATGGCCGTTGGCCGCCTGCCGTTGCCGGCGCGTTCGAACAGCTTGAAGCCCAACTGGTCTTCAAGCTCCGCCAACGTTTTCGAAATCGCGGATTCACTGACGTTCGCGTGCCGGGCGACTTCCTTGGCGGTCGGCGTGTCCCGTAGGGCCAGGGCGATCTGCAAGTGGCGCAGCTTGATCCGGGCAGCCAGCATTTCGACCGATTTTCGGTTAACCATTTTCTCAACTGCCTGGTAGAAAAATTCACTATACGGCAAGTCTGGCTGGACCGATCATTCGGGATGGCGATCGCGCGGTCCCTCAGGCGGCCGCGCGATGCGTCGCCGACCCTTTTCGATCCCCATACCGATTGGAGAATCGCTTTGACCGCCCGACTTCGTCTCCATGCCTTTTTCCTCGCCGCCGCCACGGCTTTCTGGATGCCGCTGGACGCCTCCGCCCAGGGCGCGGGCGGTGACGCCAAAGTGCTGCGGCTCGTGGTCGGCTACGCGGCCGGCGGAGCGGCCGACGCCGTGGCCCGGGCCTACGCCGAGCAGCTGCAGACGGCGGGTTTCGCCAACGTTATCGTCGAGAACCGGCCGGGCGCGTCGGGGCGGCTGGGCTTCGATGCGGTGAAAAGAGCCAAGGCGGACGGCTTGACGCTGTACCTGGGCTCTTCGCCGATGTTCGTGATCTTTCCGCTCACCTACCGCAAACTGGGATACGACCCGGACCACGACCTGCGCCCCGTCGCCGTGGTGGCCGACGTGCCCACGGCGGCCGTGGCGGGCGCGAGCCAGCCCTATGGCGATATGCCGGCCTATGTCCAATGGGCCAAGCAGGCGCGGGGCAAGGCCAACCTCGGGCTGGCAACGCTGGGCAGCCCCGGCCAGCTCGGCACCATCGAAATGGCGAAACAGAACGGGCTTCAGGTTGAGCCGGTGGTCTACCGGGGCGCCGCGCCCATGCTGGTCGACGTGGTCAGCGGCGAAGTCTCCATGGGCTGGGATGCCGTGGCCAGCATGATGCCGCTATACACCGGCGGAAAGCTGAAATTCCTGGGCGTGGCCGGCAGCCGGCGCCTGCCCATGCTGCCCGATGTGCCGACGCTGCTGGAACAAGGCTATCCCCAGTATCAGCATGCCTCCAGCTGGTACGGCGTCTACGCGCCGGCCGGCACGCCGGACGCGGCCATCAGTGCGCTGGAACAGGCGTTTCTGGCCGCGGGCAAGAATCCGGCGCTGGTCGCGAAACTGCAGGCCAGCGGTTTCCTGGTGGAGCCGCGTTCCGGCGCGGACGCCAAGCGCCGCATGGAAACAGAGCGGGCCCACTGGGCTCCTGTCGTGAAGGCGGCAGGCATTGTCTTCGATGAATGACGCCGGGGATCGAAGCAGCATGAGCGACTCCCTCAGCCAATTGACCGCCGTCGAGGCGGCGGGCCTGATCCGCAGCAAGGCGCTGTCTCCGGTCGAGCTAGTGCGCGCCGCCCTGGACCGGGCCGAACGCCTGCAGCCGGTGCTGAACTGCTTCATCACGCTCTGTCCGGAGCGGGCCCTCGACGAGGCGCGGGCGGCCGAAGCGGCGCTCATGCGGGGCAACCCTTCCGGCCTGCTGCACGGCCTGCCGTTCACCGTGAAGGACCTGGTCAATACCGCGGGCGTCCGGACCACCTTCGGGGTGGTGCCGTTCCGCGACAACGTGCCGGCCGAGGACGCGCTGGCGGTGGCGCGCTTGCGCGAACAGGGCGCGATTCTGATCGGCAAAACCACGACGCCCGAGTTCGGGGCCAAGTCGATGACGGATTCGCCGCTCTTCGGCCATACCCGCAATCCCTGGAACCTGGACCGCACGTGCGGCGGTTCGAGTGGCGGCGCGGCGGCGGCGACGGCAGCCGGCATCACCGCCCTGGCCGTCGCGACGGATGGCGGCGGATCGACCCGGATTCCGGCGGCCTGCAACGGTGTGGTGGGGTTCAAACAGAGCATCGGGGCCATTCCCCATAGCCAGGCGCTCGATGCCATCGGCAATCAAACCTACGTCACGCCCACGACGCGGACGGTGGCGGACACGCGGTTGATGATGGCCGCCATGAGTGGCCCGCATCCCTGCGATCCGTGGTCGCTGGGCCTTCCGGATGCCGGCTATGCGCAGCCGGCGGCGGCTCCCGGAGACCTGCGCGGAAAGCGCGTGCGGTATTGCGCCGCGCCGCCCGGGCGGCCCGTGGACGCCGACGTGCGGCAAGCTTTCGACGCCGCGCTCGAACGCCTCGCCAGTCTGGGCGCGGCGCTAGAGCCTTTCGACGGGGCCGGCTTCGATGTCGAGCCGATCTGGCGCGTGATCAATCACACGGTCTGGCGCGCGCGCTATTTGCCGTTGATCGAGCAGGCGCCCGAGGCCTATAGCGCGTCGTTGCGCCGGCAGATCGAGTCGGCCGCGCAGTTCAGCGCCGTGCAGTACCAGGAAGCGATGTTTGCGCGCACGGCGATCTACCGCAAGGTCCAGGCGCTGTTCGGCCAGGCCGACCTGCTGGCGATGCCCACGATGACGCGCACCGCCGTGCCGCTGGGCACCGACATTTTCGATTCCATCGTGATCGACGGCCGCGCGTACGAGGACATCCGGGGCCACTGGTATCCCTGGACGATGCTGTTCAACCTGACGGGCAATCCGGCGATCAGCGTTCCTTGCGGGCGGGGCGCGGACGGCTTGCCCGTCGGGCTGCAGCTGGTCGGCCGCTGCCACGCCGACGCGGATCTGCTGCATGCCGCCGAAGCGTTCGAATCCGCCGGCGCTCCGCCCGGGCTGCCCGCCGTGCCGGACCGGCTGCCGGAATAAGCCCGCCGCGCTGGCCCCGGATGGGCTCGCGGACGATCAAGAGCCGCTGCGCCGGTACAGCGCCAGGGTGCCCGCCAGCCCGATCAGCAGGCCGCCGCAAACGCGGTTCAGCCACCGCACGCCGGCGCCCCGGAAGGCGCGCACCATCTGCGCGCCCAGCGCCGCATAGGCAAGCATCACTACGATGTTCATCAGCGCCATGACGCCGGCCAGGATGGCGTATTGCGCGAACAGGGGGGCGGCCGGATTGATGAATTGCGGCAGGAAGGCGGACATGAACAGCAGCGCCTTGGGGTTGGTGAGCGCCACGACGAAGCTGCGCAGGCCCAGGGCCAGCCCGCCGGGATGGGCGGTGTCAGGGTAGGCGGACGGCATGACCAGCGCCGCGTCCGAACGCAGCATTTTCCAGCCCAGGTAGGCCAGATAGGCCGCGCCGGCCCATTTGACGGCCTGGAAGGCGACTTCGGAGGCCGCCAGCACCACGCCCAACCCCGAGGCCACCGCGCCGATCAGGATCAGGTCGGCCAGCACCGCGCCGCCCATGCCCCAGCCGGCCGCCCGCACGCCGTGGCGCGAGCCGTTGCTCATGGCGAGCAGGACGGTGGGGCCGGGGGTGATGATCGTGACGGCCGAGGCCAGGATGAAAAGCAGCAGGGTGGCGAGGGTCATGGAAGGGCTCCGCGGGCGCCGATGCGCCCCGGATCAGTTTGCCGCCGCGGCCGGGATTCGTCCAGGTCCGGCTACCATATCGGTCTTATCCTTAGAATCCGCATCATGTCCACGCCTTCCGACTCCCCCAATCTGGCTCCCCCGCTTTCTTCCGTCCTGCTTTCCAGCGCGGAGGTGGTGGAGGGCGTGCTGGATGGCCGTTCCCTGACGGACGCGCTGGCCGACGTGGATGCGTCCTTGCGGCCCGCCGTCCAGGCGGTGTCGTTCCACGCGATGCGCTACCTGGGCTGGGCCGACGCCGTGGGGCGCGAACTGGTGCAGCGCTATCCCAGCGTGCTGTTCGAATCGCTGTTGTTGGTGTCCCTGACCCTGCTGAAAGAAGAGGGCGAGGCCGCCGCGGCCCTGCCCGGCATGCCGGTCTACGCGCCCCACACGGTCGTGGATCAGGCGGTGACGGCGGCGTCCCGCCAGCGCGGCCTGGCCTCGTACAAGGGCATGCTGAACGCCTGCCTGCGCCGCTTCCTGCGCGAACGCGCGGCGCTCGAGTCGGCGGTCGCCGACAGCCCGGAAGCCCAGTGGAACCACCCGGGCTGGTGGGTCAAGCAACTGGCGGTGGCCTATCCGCAGCAATGGCGCGAGATCCTCGCCAGCGCCAACGTGCCGGCGCCGCTGACCTTGCGCGTCAACCGCCGGCGCGCCAGCCGCGAGCAGGTGCTGGCCGCGTTCCAGGTGGCCGGGCTGGATGCCGAGCCCGTGGGCCAGTCAGGCCTCGTGCTGTCCTCGCCCCGCCCCGTGACGCAATTGCCGGGGTTCGCCGAGGGCTGGTGGTCGGTGCAGGACGCCGGCGCGCAGTTGGCGGCCGAGCTGCTGGCCCCGGCCAGCGGCATGCGGGTACTGGATGCCTGCTCGGCGCCGGGAGGCAAGACGGCACACTTGCTGGAACTGGCCGACATCGATCTGCTGGCCCTGGACGCCGACGCCGGCCGCCTGGCCCGCGTGGAGCAGAATCTGGACCGTCTCGGCCTGGCCGGCGGCCATGTCCGGCTGAAGGCGGCCGATGCCGCCGACCTGGACAGCTGGTGGGACGGCAAGCCCTTCGACGCCGTGCTGGCCGACGTGCCCTGCACGGCCTCGGGCATCGTCCGCCGCCACCCCGACATCCGCTGGCTGCGGCGCGAGAACGATGTGCGGCGGACGGCCACGCTGCAGGCCCGGATCCTGGACGCGCTGTGGCGCACGGTGGCGCCCGGCGGCCGGTTGCTCTATGTAACGTGTTCGGTGTTCCCCATCGAAGGCGCGCGCCAGGCGCTGGAGTTCCTGCAGCGCCATCCCGACGCGGCCCGGCTCGACGCGCCCGGCCAATTGCTGCCAGTTGCGGTCGATGCAACACCCGCGGCGCAGCGCGACGGGTTTTTCTACGCCTTGTTTGCCAAGCAGTCCTGAATCGCCAAGAATAGGGGCATGACGTAGTCTCGGTGTCGTATGTCCATTATCTCGCGCTTATTTCTTGGGTTGTTGGTGGTATCTGCCTTGCTTTCGTTCGTGCCGGGCGGAGACGCCCATGGGGCCGAGCCCAAAGTCACCCAGGTGTACCCGATAGTGCGCGATGGCAAACTCGAGATCGACGCGGACATCGAATTCGTACTGAATGACCAATTGCGGGACGCCGCCCAGCGCGGCGTCCCGTTGTATTTCACCGCCGACCTCACCATCACGCGCGAGCGCTGGTGGTGGTTCGACAAGTCCCTGGTGGACACGTCCCGTACCTGGCGTATCGTCTACAACGCGCTGACCCGCCAGTGGCGCGCCGGCGTGGGCGAGCTGTCCTTCCCGGTCGCGTCGCTCGATGACGCCATGGGCGTCGTCCGCCACGTCCGCAACTGGCCGGTGGCCGATGCCAGCGAGTTCGACGCGGGCGTGCTCTATGGCGGCCAGCTGCGCCTGCGTCTGGACACCTCGATGCTGCCGCGGCCCTTCCAGGTCAATGCCCTGAACAGCAGTTCATGGGTGCAGGCGACGCCCTGGACCGACTTCTCATTTGTGCTGAGCGACAAGGAGAAAGACCCCTCATGAGGCTTTTGCTTCGGCTGGCCCTGCTGATCGGCGCGGTGAGCGGCCTGGCGTTGCTGGGCCTCCTGGCCTGGTCCACCGGCAATGCCTCGCGTTTCGCGCGCTACTACGACACGCTGCTGGTGCTGAACGGCATTTTTGCCCTGGCGCTCTTCGTCTGGGTGGTGGCGCTGACCGTGCGGCTCGCCCGGCAGATCCGGCGGCGCCAGTTCGGGGCGCGGCTGACGGCCCGCTTTTCGTTGGCCTTTGCGCTCATCGGCGTCGTTCCGGGGGCGCTGATCTACACCGTCTCGGTGCAGTTCATGTCGCGCTCGATCGAATCCTGGTTCAACGTGCGGGTGGACACGGCACTGGAGGCGGGCCTGAATCTGGGCCGCGCGGCGCTGGATTCGCTGCTGGCCGACCTGGACGCGCGCGCCCGCTCCATGGCCATGGAGCTCAATCGCAACAGCGACAGCGGCGTGGCGCTGACCCTGACGCGGCTGCGCGAGGCCAATGGCGTGCAGGAGGCCATGGTGTTCACCGGCAGCGGACGCATGGTGGCGTTTTCCACCAGCCAGTACGGCCAGCTGCTGCCCGCCATGCCGCCTTCCACGGTCATGAACCAGCTCCGGCTGGCGCGCGGCTACTCCGCCGCCGAGGCCGACGACCCGGTCACCCCCGGCACCGAAAGCGGGCTGCACCTGCGGGTCGTGATCCCGCTGGCCGGGCCGGACCGCTACGACAATCTGCTGGGGGCGGCATCCGAGCCCCGCTGGCTGCAGCTGCTGCAGCCCGTGCCCGAACAGATCGCGCACAACGCCAATCTGGTGCAGCAGGGGTTCCGCGACTACCAGGAGCTTGCGCTGTCCCGGCTGGGCCTGCGCAAGCTGTATGGCATCACCCTGACCCTGGCCTTGCTGCTGGCCGCTTTCGGCGCCATCGCGGTGGCGCTGTCGCTGTCCAAGCGCCTGGTGCGGCCGCTGCTCAGCCTGGCGGGCGGCACGCAGGCGGTGGGCGTGGGCGATTACCGGCCCCTGCCCGAGCCGCCGGAGCGCGACGAAGTCGGCCAGCTCACGCGGTCGTTCAACGCCATGACGCGCCAATTGGACGAGGCGCGGCGCATGGTCGAAAGCAACCGCCAGCAGCTCGAGCGCTCCAATGTCTATCTGGAAAGCGTGCTGTCGAACCTGTCCTCCGGGGTGCTGGTGTTCGACGAGTCGTTCCGCGTCACCACGGTCAACCAGGGCGCCCAGACCATCCTGGGCGCCGACCTGCGCTCGGTGATCGGCCGTCCGCTGGAGACGGCCGACGGCATGCTGGAGTTCGCCAACATCGTCCGGCAGGCCTTTTCCGCCCATGCGGCGGTAGGTTCCGAACGCCAGCACTGGCAGCAGCAGTTCGAAATCAGCCCGGCCCAGGGCAACGCATCCGTCGCGCCGCAGCCGCTGACCCTGCTGGCGCGCGGCACCCATCTGAAGGTGGACGGGCGCGGCAACGGCTACCTGGTGGTGTTCGACGACATTACCGAAGTGATCTCGGCCAACCGGACGGTGGCCTGGGGCGAGGTGGCGCGCCGGCTGGCGCACGAGATCAAGAACCCCCTGACCCCGATCCAGCTGTCGGCCGAGCGCCTGGCCATGAAGCTCGAGGGCAAGCTGCCGCCGGCCGAGGCCCAGATCGTCGAACGGTCCACCAACACCATCGTCAACCAGGTGGCTTCGCTCAAACAGATGGTGGACGATTTCCGCGAATACGCCCGCACCCCGCCGGCCGTGATGCAGCGGATCGATTTCAATGCGCTGGTGGCCGACGTCCTGTCGCTGTACGGCTGGGATCCCGACGGCAGCTCGCCGCGGCATGGCGAAAAGGCCCTGAATCTGGACGTGACATTGGGCCCGGACCTGCCGGCCATCGAAGGCGACCCGACCCAGTTGCGCCAGGTCATCCACAACCTGATGTCCAACGCCCGCGACGCCATCGCCGAGCAGGGCGGGCAAGGGCGGGTCAGCGTCACGACGCAGCTTATGCGCAGCGAACAGCCCGACCGTGCGGACCACCAGGCGCTCCGGTTCACCGTGGCCGATAGCGGGCCCGGTTTCCCGCCGCAGGTCATGCAGCGCGCGTTCGAGCCGTACGTCACCACCAAGTCCCACGGGACTGGGTTAGGATTGGCAATCGTGCGCAAGATCGTGGAAGAACACGGCGGGCGTATCGACCTTGCAAACCGCAAGGAGGGGGGCGCGCGGATCTCCATCTTGTTGACCCGGCTGGCTTCCGAGGCCGATACTATGGACGCGACCGCGCAAGAAAAGGATAATGCGGCTACGCAATAGGTGGATGCTTTATGGCCAGAATTCTGGTGGTTGACGACGAAGTCGGTATACGCGAGCTTTTGTCGGAGATCCTTTACGACGAAGGACACACGGTCGAGCTGGCTGAAAATGCGGCGCAGGCGCGCGCGGCGCGGTTGCGCATGCGTCCCGACCTGGTGTTGCTGGACATCTGGATGCCCGACACCGACGGGGTGAGCCTGCTCAAGGAGTGGGGCTCGCAAGGCCTGCTGGACATGCCCGTGATCATGATGAGCGGCCATGCCACCATCGATACGGCGGTCGAAGCCACGCGCATCGGCGCCATGGATTTCCTTGAAAAGCCCATCACGCTGCAGCGTCTGCTGAAGACCGTGGCCGCCGGCCTGGCCCGCGGCCGCGCGCCGCACCCGGCGCCCGCCGCCGCGCATCCGGCTGCCGCCAGCCCCGCGGTGGCGCTGGAAGACGAGCTCGATCCCCCGGCCCTGGCCGCCGCGCCCGCCAACGAAATTCCGGTCGCCTCCAATGGCCAGCTGGGCAGCATTTCGCTGGACCAGCCCCTGCGCGAAGCGCGCGACGAGTTCGAGCGCATCTATTTCGAATACCACCTGGTCCGGGAAAGCCACAGCATGACCCGGGTATCGGAACGCACTGGCCTGGAGCGCACCCACCTGTACCGCAAGCTCAAGCAATTGGGCATCGAGTCCGCCCGCAAGCGGAGCACATGAAGATCCTGATCATGGGCGCTGGTCGCGTAGGCACCAGCGTGGCGGAGAACCTGGTGTCGGAAGAGAACGACATCACGGTCATCGATTCGGACCCGGTCCAGCTTCAATACCTGCAAGAACACTTCGACCTGCGTGTCGTCCATGGCGACGGCGCGCAGGTGTCGGTGCTGGAAGCCGCCGGCGCCGCCGACACCGATCTGCTGATCGCCTGTGCGGCCTCCGACACCGCCAATATGGTGGCCTGCAAGATCGCCCGCCAGCTGTTCAATATCCCCCGCCGCATCGCCCGCATCCGCTCGGCCGAGTTCGCCGAGCACGCCGAGCTCATGAGCGAAGAAGGCTTCTGCATCGACGCGCTGATCAGCCCGGAGCGCAGCGTCACCACATACCTGCACAGCCTGATCGAGTTCCCCGAGGCCCTGCAGGTGGTGGAGTTCGCCGAAGGGCGCGTCAGCGTCGTGACGGTCCGGGTAGGGCATGGCAGCCCCATGGCGCATTCCCCCGTCGACAAGCTGCGTGACGTCTGGCCGGACGTGAAGGCCCGCGTGATCGACGTGCTGCGCGGCGGCCGGCCGCTGCGCGCCGGCAGCGGCACTGTCGTCGCCCCTGGCGACGAAGTCGTCCTGGTGGTGGACTCGCGCGACGCACGTCGGGCGGTCCGGCAACTGCGCGAGGCCGAGCGCGCCGTGCGCCGGGTGATGATCGCGGGCGGAGGAAACATCGGCCTGCGCCTTGCGCGCCAACTGGCCGAGGAAAAATACAGCGTCCGCATCATCGAGCGGGACCTGAAGCGTTGCGAATACCTGGCCACGCAACTGCCCGACAGCGTGCTGGTCTTGCATGGCAGCGGCACCGACGAGGCCCTGCTGGAACGCGAAAGCATCGAAGACATGGACACCTGGCTGGCGCTCACCAGCGACGACGAAGACAACATCATGTCCTCGCTGCTGGCCAAGCGCCTGGGCGCCCGCAAGGTGATCGCCCTGATCAACCGCCAGGCCTATGGCGAACTGATGCAGGGCAGCCATATCGATATCGCCGTGTCGCCCTCCCAGGCCACCATGAGCGAGCTGCTGCGCCACGTGCGCCGGGGCGACGTGGCCGCCGTGCACCGCCTGCGCCAGGGCGTGGCCGAAGCGCTCGAGGCCATCGCCCACGGCGATCGCTCCAATTCGAAGGTGGTCGGCCGTGCCGTGGGCCAGATCAGCCTGCCCAAGGGCGCCAGCATCGGCGCGCTGGTGCGCGAGGATGAAATCATCCTGCCGGACGCCGATACCGTGATCGAATCGGACGACCACGTCATCGTCTTCGTGCCGTCGCGCCGGCAGATGCCGCGCGTGGAAAAGCTGTTCCAAGTTTCGGCGTCGTTCTTCTGATGCGAGCCGCCTTCTCCCTCCTCCGCGGGCCGCGCGCGGCCGGATAGCTCCATGAAGCGCGTCTTGGGCACCCTCTACATCCTGGGCCTGACGATGGTGATGTTCGCGCTCACCATGCTGATTCCCCTGTGCGTCGCCTATGTAGGCGGCGACGCGGCGCGCGATGCCTTCCTGGACGGCTTCCTGATCTCGGTGGGCATCGGTGTGGGCCTGGCCGCCCTGACCCGCCGCGCCCGTTGCGAGCTGCGGGCGCGGGATGGTTTCGTGCTGGTATCGGCCGTGTATGCGGGCTTGCCCCTGCTGGCGGCCATTCCGCTGCTGCTGTATTTCCATGGTGCCGGGCTGCCGCTGTCGTTCACCGGGGCGTATTTCGAGGCCATGTCCGGCCTGACCACCACTGGGGCCACCGTCCTGACCAACCTGGACACCCTGCCGGCTTCCATCAACCTGTGGCGGGCCACGCTGATCTGGATCGGCGGCATGGGCATC
Source organism: Achromobacter agilis (assembly GCF_900496965.1). Taxonomy (GTDB): domain Bacteria; phylum Pseudomonadota; class Gammaproteobacteria; order Burkholderiales; family Burkholderiaceae_B; genus Achromobacter; species Achromobacter agilis. Next base: position 108,947 of record NZ_UFQB01000001.1, on the reverse strand, counting down.
CTGGTGCTGGCCGTGGCGATCCTGCCCCTGCTCGGGGTCGGCGGGCATCAGGTAGTGCGGGCGGAAACGCCCGGCCCGATGAAGGATGAGCGCCTGACCCCCCGGATCGCCAGCACCGCCAAGGCGCTGTATGCGGTGTATTTCGTGTTTTCCATCCTGTGCTTCCTGGCGTACCGCGCGGTCGGCCTGTCGTGGTTCGAGGCCTGGTGCCACATGGCCACGACGATGGGGCTGGGCGGTTTCTCCACCTGGGACGACGGCTTTGCCCATTTCGACTCGGTGGCCGTGGAAATGGTGGCGATGGTGTTCATGCTGATAGCCGGCATCAACTTCGCCACCCACTTCAACGCCTTCCGGCAGCGTAGCGGGCGCGCCTATCTGCGATGTCCGCAGGCGATCCCCTACCTGGCCGTCGTGCTGGGGGTGGGGCTGGTCATTTCCGTCTTCCTCTACCTGAAGGGGGTCTATGCCGAACCGCTGGAGGCCCTGCGGTACGGGATGTTCAACACGATCTCGATGGCGACCACCACCGGCTATGCCAATACCGATTTCGCGCAGTGGCCGCTGTTCGCGCCGCTGACGATGCTGCTGCTCTCCGGGTTCGCCACGTCGGCGGGATCGACGGGGGGCGGCATCAAAATGATCCGGGCGATCCTGCTGGTCAAACAGGCGCGTAACGAACTCGTCACCATGCTGCACCCGCACGCGGTCAGCCCGGTGCGGATCAACGGCAGGGCGGTCGAGACCCGGACCATGTCGTCCGTGCTGGCCTTCATGCTGTTCTACGGCCTTTCCATCGCCGTTTTCACCAGCCTGCTGCTCCTGTCCGGCCTGGACCCGATCACGGCGTTCTCGGCCGTTTTCGCCAGCGTGAACAACACCGGGCCGGGCCTGGGTCCGGTCGGCCCCATGGGCAATTTCGCCGTGCTGTCCGACTTCCAGATCTGGGTCTGTACCTTTGCGATGCTCATCGGACGCCTGGAGCTGCTGACTGTACTGGTGCTCTTCACGCCGATTTTCTGGCGCAAGTAATCCCCTCGGGTGGCGGGCGCTGGTGTCGGGAGCGTCTTGCGTCCCGGGTGTCAGACACCCGTGTCGCGGCGCGCCGGTTTGTGAGAGCGTCTCGTAGGGGTGTCTGACACTGCGTAGGAAGGGCCCGGCCATTTCAGGTGTCAGGCACTGGTGCAGGAAAGGCCTCGCCATTTCAGTGTCAGACACCCGCCGCGTCCGAGCGTCGCCGGACGCCAGGCTGGGCGCCGGCGGCCGCGAAGCGCCTGCCCGGCTCTGGGCCGCTTGCCGGCAGTCCTCCATCCCCGCTTTTTGATCCCGATTTTGTAGGTAATAACCCTAATAAGGGTTATCCCATGCCCCTTCGGAAGCCCCTTGCGGACTGGCCATCCGGGGCTCGCGGGCTGGAGAGCCGCGCCGTTTCTATGCCGTAAGCGCTTGCTCACTTTCTTTCGCAGGGAAAAACCGGATGCTTCGCGATGTTGCACATAAATGTCACGATTCTCAATCGTTTTGCCACAAAGTTGCGGCTATCATGCATGCACAAGCTGCCGTCTAGTGCCCCCCGGGAAGTTGCCGGGCTTCAAGGTCGAACGGCGCACCCCCTCATCAAACATTCAAAGGAGTCCGAGATGGAACAGATCCCGTTCATTTCGTCGGCCCCCAACACCCTGGGCATCGAGCTCGAGCTGCAACTGATCGACCCCCGCAGTTTTGACCTGACCGCAGCCTCTGACGAGCTGCTGGCCCAAATGGCCAACCATCCCATCGCCGACCGCGTCAAACCGGAAATCACGCGGTCCATGATCGAACTGAATTCGTCGGTGCATGAGCACCCGATGGGCCTCCTGGCCGAAATGCGCGAGATGCGCGACGCCCTGGTCGAGGCAGCGGACGCCGTCGGCGTTTCGGTCGCGGGCGGCGGCGCTCATCCCTTCATGCGCTGGCAAGAGCGCTCCATCTCCGACACCCCGCGCTTCCAGTACCTGGCCGAAATGTATGGTTACCTGGCGCGTCAATTTACTGTCTTCGGCCAGCATATCCACCTGGGCGTCAGGAACGGCGACGATTCCATCAAGCTCCTGCGCCGCCTTTCTCCCTACGTGCCGCATTTCATCGCGCTGTCGGCCTCCTCGCCGTACTGCGAGGGCGTGGATACGCTGTTCTCGTGCTCGCGCCTGAACGCGGTCAACAGCTTCCCGCTGGCCGGCCACATGCCGCCCGAGGTGAAAGACTGGTACCAATTCGAGGCGCACCTGGCCCGGCTGCGCGCCTATGGCCTGGCCGAGAGCATCAAGGACCTGTACTGGGACATCCGCCCCAAGCCTGAATTCGGCACGGTCGAGATCCGCGTCTGCGACACGCCCCTGACGGTCGAGCGGGCCTGCCAGATCGCGGCGTTCGCCCAGGCCCTGGCGGTGCTGCTGATGCGCGAGGACGACCCCTGCGACAACGCCTGGTTGCCCTACCGCAGCAACCACTTCCAGGCCTGCCGCTTCGGTTTGCAGGGCAGCTACGTGACGCCGGACGGCCAGCGGCTGCGCCTGATGGACCACCTGCGGGTGCTGTTCCAGCGCCTGATGCCGGTGGCCGAAGAACTGGGCACGGGCGACATGATCGCAACCCTGCGCGATGAATCCATGCGCAGCGGCAACGATTCGCGCTGGCTGCGCAGCCAGTTCCACCGCCTGCGCGATCTGCCCCTGCTCGTGGAAGCCATGTCGAACGCGTGGCGCGGCGTGGCAGCCGGTGCGGCAGCGCCCGCCGAACCCACTGCGGTCCTGCGGCGCCGCATCCGGGCCACCTCCGAACCCATGCAGCCCCTGCGGGCGTCGGAGCCCGGGGTTACCGCACCCACGCCCGATCGCCTGCACTAGGCCACCCGGTTTCCCCCGCCGCGGAACCCCGCTTCAGGGGTTGCCGCGGTGGCGGCCGCCAATCGCACTGACGGACAGGCGGGTTTCGCCGGCCGTCGTGCGGTGCGCGGCGGCGCGCCATGCGTGGCCGTAGGCGACTTCGATGCTCAGGGCAATGACGCCGTCCGGCCTGCGCTGCGCTTCCAGCGCGGCACAGAGGCGGTCGCGCCAATCCCGGCCCACCAACCCGCCCCGGCGGCCTTCCGCGGGGTTCCCGCCCAGCGCGCGCACGTCTTCCAGCAGCTTTTCGGGGCTGCGGTAGGTCAGGGTCAGGATTTCCTGGTCCATGACGGGGTCGGCGAAGCCGTTTTCCACCAGCAGATCGCCAAAGTCGTGCATGTCCACGAACGACGGCGTCGCCGTGCGCAGGCCGGCGTCCGCCAGGGCCTGGCGCAGTTCGCGCAGCGTGGCCGGGCCGAGGCAGGAAAACATGGCCAGCCCGCCCACCTTCAGGATGCGCCGCCATTCCGCCAGCACGGCGTGCGGGGCGCGGTGCCAGTGCATGGCGAGGTTGGACCACACCAATTCCAGCGATTCGGGCGGCAGCCCGGTATCCGCCAGGTCGGCGGCCACGAAGGCCGGGGCGGCCGGGCCGCGGCGGGCCAGCTTGCCGATCCAGGCCGACAGGCCCGCCGGCGCGTGGCGTCTGCGCGCCAGGTCGAGCAGCGGGGTGCAATTGTCCAGCCCCGTGTAGGCGGCCTCGGGATAGCGCTCACGCAGCAGGGGCAGGTTGTCGCCCGCGCCGCAGCCCGCATCCAGCATCGCCTGGGGCTGGATGCGGATGTACTGCAGACGGCCCAGCATGCGGCGGGCGATTTCCCCGTACAGGAACTGGGCGTCGGACAGGTCGCCGCGGCGGGCGAACTGCCGGGGCACGTCGGCGCTGACGATGGGTAGGGAGGGTAGCGTTGCGGGTTCTGGCAGGGACATTTTGGTCGCGCCCGCGCCTTCGTGGCGGAGCGGATCATGATTTCATGAGGGATGGCATCCATTATTGCGCATCCCGGCCGCAGGCTCCGATTGCCCCTACAACGCTTGGGGCGGCTGCTGCTGTCCCGGATCGGCTGCGACTGCCCCCTGTGCGGCGCGCGGGTGGCGGGCGCGAGGCTCTGCCCGGGCTGCGAGGCCGACATCCTGGCCGCCGAACCGGGCGCGCCGCCGCGCTGCCCGCGCTGCGCCCTCCGGCTGGTCCGAGGCACCGCCTGCTGCGCCGCCTGCCTGGGCGTGCCCCGGTCCTTTGCGCGCACGGTGGCGGCTTTCGACTACCAGCCGCCCGCCGATGCCCTGATCCTGATGCTGAAAGCCCAGCGGCGCCTCAGCATGGCGCCCGTGCTCGCCCGGCTGATCGCCGCCGCCATCGCCCGCGACGGCCCATTGCCCCCTGATGTCCTGCTGGTTCCGGTGCCCGCCGGCCGCGCGTCGCTGCGGCGGCGCGGCATGAACCCCGCCGCCGAGATCGCCCGCGGCCTGGCGGCGGAATTGGCGCTGCCCCTGGGGCGCGGGGTGCTGTTGCGGCGGCGCGAGGCGCCCCGGCAGACCGGCAAAAACCGGCAGGCCCGCCGGCGCGGCGCGGTCGGGCTGTTTGCCTGCGCGGGCGGGGTGCAGGGCCGGCACGTGGCCGTGGTGGACGACGTCATGACGACAGGCAGCACGGCCGACGCCGCCGCCGGAGCGCTGCTGGCCGCGGGGGCGGCTGGGGTCACGGTGCTGGTCGCGGCGCGCACGCCTTGAGGCGGCCCGCAGGCAAATCGGCGACAATCCCGGCTTACGGCCATCCGCGCCGCCAGCTGTCCGCCGAGCCCCATCCGCCATGTTCCACGTCATTCTCGTCTGCCCCGAGATTCCGCCCAATACCGGCAACGCCATCCGCCTGTGCGCCAATACCGGCGCCCAATTGCATCTGGTCCGTCCCTTGGGTTTCGAACTGGACGACGCCCGCATGCGCCGCGCGGGGCTGGATTACCACGAATGGCAGCCGGTCCGCGTGCACGATACGCTGCAAGAGGCCCTGGCCGACACGGGCGCCGGGCCGTCCAGCATCTATGCGCTGACCACGCATGCGCAACGCAGCGTGGCGGACGTCGGTTTCAAGCCGGGGGATGTGTTCGTGTTCGGCCGCGAAACGGCCGGGCTGTCGGAGGAACATCAGGCGCTGTTCCCGCCGCAGCAGCGCCTGCGGCTGCCGATGCGCGCCGGCCAGCGCAGCCTGAACCTGTCCAACGCCGTGGCGGTGACGGTATTCGAGGCCTGGCGCCAGCAGGGCTACGAAGGCGGCGTATAGGGCCGGCTCGCCGGGATCAGTCCAGCGACAGGTTCAGCTTCTCGATGACCTGGTCCCAGCGCGCTTTTTCATTCTTGATGCGGGCGGTCAGGGCTTCGGGCGTGGAGGGCGCGGGCGTGAAATACTGTAGCGCCAGCTGCTTGCGCACGGCTTCGCTGCCGATGATGCGCGCCAGTTCGCTGTTCAAGCGCTCGACGATCGGCGCGGGCGTGCCGGCCGGGACCAGCACGGCGTTCCACGAAATGGCCTCGAAGTCGGGATAGCCCTGGGACGCCATGGTCGGAATGCCGGGCAGCGCGTCGCTGGGCTGCAGGCTGGTCACGGCCAGCAGCTTCACTTTGCCGTCGCGCGCCTGGGGCACGGCGATGGCGGGCACCATGAAACCGGCCTGGACGTCGCCGCCAATGATGGCGGTGATGACCTGCGGAAAGCCGGAATAGGGGATGTGAGCCAGGTCGACGCCCGCGCTTTCCTTGAACATCTCCATCGCCAAGTGAGCCGAGCTGCCCGGGCCCACGGAACCGTAGTTCAGCGAGCTGCCGCGCTTCTTCACCAGCGCAACGAAATCCTTGACGTTGTCGACCTGCAGGCTGCCCGGCACGACCAGCACGTTGGGGCTGGTGCCGACCAGCGACACGGGCGCCAGGTCGCGCAGCGGGTCGTAGCCCAGGGTCTTCTTGTAGAGCGTGGGGGCGGTGACCAGCGGGCCGTTGATCGTATAAAGCAGCGTATAGCCGTCCGGTTTGGCCTGCGACACGATGCGGGTGCCGATGTTGCCCCCGGCGCCCGGCTTGTTGTCGATGACGATGGGCTGGCCCAGGGCCTGGGCCAGCGGTTCCGAGATCGTGCGCGCCAGGATGTCGGGCGAGGAGCCGGGCGGGAAGGGCACGACCATGTGGATCGGGTGGTCGGGCCAGTCGGCGTGGGCGGCGGCGGGCAGGGCCGCGGCCAGGCTCAGGCACAGGCCGCGTAGCAGCTGGCCGACCCGGAACTTGCGGGTTTGCGTCATGAAGAGTGTCTCCTCGGTGGGGCGTGGTGTTTTGTCGTTGGTCAGGGGGATCGGCCGTCCGGCGGGTCTTCTGGCAGGCCGGCCCCGCTTTCGTAGCGGGCATCGCGGGCGAGCAGGGCGGAGACGGCCGTCATGGGGGCCACGCCGTCGAACAGTACGGCGCAGACGGCCTCGGTGATCGGCAGTTCGACCCGGATGGCGCGCGCGCGCTCCAGGGCGGCGCGCGCGCAGCGCACGCCTTCGGCGGTGATGCCGCTGGCCAGGATGTCGGTCAGCTTGCGGCCGGCGCCGATTTCCAGGCCGACCCGGCGGTTGCGGGACAATTCGCCGGTGGCGGTCAGCACCAGGTCGCCCAGGCCGGTCAGTCCGGCGAAGGTCTCGGCCTGCGCGCCCAGGGCCACGCCGAAGCGGGTCATTTCGGCCAGGCCGCGGGTGATCAGTGCCGCGCGGGCGTTGGTGCCCAGGGCCAGGCCGTCGCAGATGCCGCAGGCGACGGCGATGACGTTCTTCAACGCGCCGCCCACCTCCACGCCGACCAGGTCGGTGCTGGCGTAGACGCGTAGCGCGGCGCCATGGAAGGCGGCGGTGGTGGCGGCGCGCAGGGAAGGGCTGTCGCTGGCCACGGTCAGCGCCACGGGCAGGCCCTGCGCGACTTCGCGTGCGAACGAGGGGCCGGACAGGGCGCCGCCGGTTGCGCCGGGCAGGGCCTCGCGCATGATTTCGTGGGGCAGCCTGGCCGTGTCGGCTTCGAAGCCCTTGCACGTCCAGACGATGGGGGTGTCCTGCAATCCCAGCGCGGGCAGCCGGCGGGATAGCTCGCCGCAGATGGCGGTCAGGCCGGCCACGGGGACGCCCAGCACGATGAGACGCTGTGCGCCGTCGTCCTGCAGGCTGCGCAGCGTGGCGTCGAGATCGGAGGAGATGTTCAGCGCCTGGGGCAGGGGAATGCCAGGCAGGTAGCGCGCATTTTCATGCGTGGCGGCCATATCGGCCGCCTGGGCGGCGTCGCGCGCCCAGAGCAGGGTGGCGTGGCGGCGGCTGGCCGCCGCCGCCAGCGCGGTGCCCCAGCTTCCCGCGCCCAGCACGGCGACGCACAGGCGCGGCTCGGGGGTTTTTTTCATCGCAGAGCCGCCGCGGCGTGCTTACTGGCGGGTTGCGCCGGGGGGCAGGATGATGCCCGAGTCGCTGCCGTTGCCGTTGGCCGCGCCCTGCTGTTGCTGCAGCTCGGCCAGGCGCTGTTCGTACAGGGCCTGGAAGTTCACTTCGGTCAGGTGCAGCGGCGGCATCGAGGTGCGGGTGATCGCGTCGGCGATGTTGGCGCGCAGGTACGGGTACAGCATGGTCGGGCAGACGATGCCCAGCAGCGGATCGAGCTGTTCTTCAGGGATGTTGGCGGCTTCGAAGATGCCGGCCTGCGTGCCTTCGACCAGGTAGACCACCTTTTCGTTGACGCGGGTGGTGACCGTGACCGTGACCGTGGTTTCGAACACGGTGTCGGCCAGGCGCTGCCCGCCCACGGTGATGCTCACTTCGACCTGGGGCGCTTCTTGCTCCAGGAAGACGTGAGGCGCATTCGGCATTTCCAGCGAAAGATCTTTCAGGTAGACGCGCTGCAGATTGAACGCAGGCGCGTCGTTGCCGCCTTCTTGCTGGGTGTTTTGGTCTTGATCAGCCATGAGTGTTTCCGTTGGTGGGAGGGGCAAAAAGGGGGGCGATAGCCGGGGCCTAGCCGTTCAGCATGGGAGCGAGGCCGCCCGAGCGGTCCAGCGCCATGAGATCGTCGCAACCGCCGACGTGGGTATCGCCGATGAAGATCTGTGGCACGGTGCGCCGGCCGGTGCGTTCGATCATGACGTCGCGCTGGCCGGGCTCCCGGTCGATCTGGATGATTTCCAGGTCCGTCACGCCGCGCTGCTCCAGCAGCGCCTTGGCGCGCGCGCAATAGGGACAATAGTCCTTGCTGTACATGACGACTTTGTTCATGGGCGCTCCTGTGGGTACAAGAATAGGCAAATGGGGGCGAAGCCCTCGGATTCAACCCTTCTGGGTGACCGGCAGGCTGGCCGCGGACCAGGCGCGCATGCCGCCTTCCAGCGGCACCACGTCGGCGAAGCCTTGCGCGCGGAGCTTGGCGGCGGCACGGGCGGAATCGCGGCCGTTGTCGCAAACCACGACCAGCGGCTTGTTCTTGGGCAGGGAAGCGGCCTTTTGCTCCAGGTCCGCCGCCGGCACGTTGCGCGCCTGGGCGATATGGCCGGCCTGGAATTGTTCCGCGGGGCGCACGTCGACCCATACGGCCTGGCGCTGGTTCACCATCTGGATGGCTTCACCCGTGCTGACGGCCGAGCCGGCCCGGCCGCGCCGCAGGGCGGGGATGGCCAGCATGACGCCGGAAATCACGGCGACGGCGACAATGAAGATGTTGTTTTTATCGAGCAAGAATTGCAGAAGATCCACGGGGCATCCTGAAGTGTGGCGACTAGCCTGGTATCGGCGAACCTTGGGCAGCCCCCCAACCGAAACGGGCGGGTGCGCCAGGGCAAAATCAAGGGCAAAATCACTCAATTATAAAATGAGCGCATTCTCTGACCATTTCCTAACTTTAACCCGCGACAATCGCGTGCCAAACCATGCATAAACTTGTTCTGATGCGCCACGGCGAAAGCCAGTGGAACCTGGAAAACCGCTTCACGGGCTGGACCGACGTCGACCTGACCGACACGGGCCGTGAACAGGCCCGCAAGGCCGGCGAGCTCCTCAAGAAAGAAGGCTACACCTTCGACCTGGCCTACTCCTCGGTGCTCAAGCGCGCCATCCGCACCCTGTGGATCGCCCTGGACGCCATGGACGCCATGTATACGCCCGTGGGCGTCAACTGGCGCCTGAACGAACGCCACTACGGCGCGCTGCAGGGCCTGAACAAGGCCGAAACCGCGGCCAAGTACGGCGACGAGCAAGTGCTGATCTGGCGCCGCGCCTATGCGATCGCCCCGGAGCCGCTTGCCCTGGACGACGAGCGCCACCCCCGTTTCGACAGCCGCTACGCCCGGATCCCGGCCGACCAGCTGCCGGCCACCGAGTGCCTGAAGGACACCGTCGCCCGCGTGCTGCCATTCTGGAACGAATCCATCGCCCCGGCCATCCGTTCGGGCCGCAAGGTGCTCATCGCCGCCCACGGCAACAGCCTGCGCGCCCTGATCAAGCATCTGGACAATGTGTCCGACGACGACATCGTCAACCTCAATATTCCCACCGGGCAGCCGCTGGTCTACGAATTGGATGATGACCTGCGCCCCATCCGCCACTATTATCTGGGCGATGCCGCCGAGATCGAGGCGGCCATGGCGGCGGTAGCCGCCCAGGGCAAGGCCAAGAAGGACTGACATCCTGAGAAGGACTGATATTTCCATGTGTCGCACGGCGGGGTTGTTGTTGGCGGTCATTCTGGCCGGTGGAGCGTTGTCGGCTGGCGCCGCGCCCAATGACCTTGCCGGCCGTCAGTCCGACGCGGAAAAGCAGCAGGCCGCCTTGCGGGACCGCATCGAGAACCTCCAGAAGGAAATCGATGACCGCGAGGCCGCCCGCAAGGAAGCGGCCGACGCCCTCAAACAGTCGGAATCGGCCATTTCCCGGATCAACCTGCGCTTGCGGGAGCTGTCCGAGGCCAACCGCCAGGCCCAGACGGACCTGGCCGGCCTGGAAAAGCAGATCGATGCGCAGCAGGCCGTGCTGGCCAAGCGCCGCACCGAACTGGCCGAGCAGCTCCGCACCCAATACACCAGCGGCTTGTCGCCCTGGACGGCGCTGCTGTCCGGCGACGATCCGCAGGTGCTGGGGCGCAACCTGGGCTATCTGGATTACGTTTCGCAGGCCCGGGCCGCGGCCGTGCAGGCCCTGCGGGCGGATATCGACCGCCTGGCCGCCCTGCAGGAGCGCGCCGACGCCCGGCGCGCCGAGATCGAGAAAGTCGTCGCCGAAACCTCGGAACAGAAAACCGCGCTGGTCGGGCAGCAGAAGGAACGCGCCACGCTCCTGGCCCGCCTGGAAGGCCAGATTGCCGCCCAGCGCGCCGAAGCCAACAAGCTGGGGCGCGACGACCAGCGCCTGTCGCGCCTGATTACCGATCTGGACGCGGCCATCGCCAAGCAGATCGAAGAGGCCCGCAAGGCGGAAGAGGCGCGCAGGAAGGCCGAGGAGGCCCGCAAGCTTGAAGAGGCGCGCCGCGCTGCCGAAGATGCCCGCAAGAAGGCCGAAGCCGAGCGCCGCGCCGAGGAAGCCCGCAAGAAGGCCGACGCCGACCGCAAGGTCGCCTCGGACAACGCGCGGCGCGAACGGGATGCCCGGGACGCGCGCGAAGCGGCCCAGGCACGCGAACAGGTCGAAGCGGCTTCGCGCCAGAACCGGGGGCCGGTCGCCGTGGCCGACCCGGACGCCGCCGGCCTGCGTCCGGCCGAACAGCGGCAATCCCGCCTGGTCGTGCCCGACGAGACGCCGCCCGCGGCAAAACCCGCGGAACCGCCCCAACAGGCGGAACCTGTGCCGGAAAAAGCCGCTCCAAGCCGTAGCGAGCCGCCCCAGACTGCCCGCGCTGCCCCGGTCGGCGGCGGCAATGGCCTGCGCCATGGCCTGGCCATGCCGGTGCGCGGCCAGGTGCAGGGCCGTTTCGGGGTCGACCGCCCGGACGGCGGCGTCTGGCGCGGCGTGGTGCTGCGCGCGCCCGAGGGCACGCCGGTCAAGGTGGTGGCCCCGGGCACCGTGGTCTACGCTGATTGGCTGCGCGGCTTCGGCAACCTCATCATTGTGGACCATGGGCAGCAGTACCTGACCGTCTATGCTTACAACCAGAGCCTGCTCAAGCGGGTGGGAGATTCGGTGACGGGTGGCGACACGATCGCCACGGTAGGCGCAACCGGCGGCCAAGTGGAATCCGGCCTATACTTTGAAATTCGCCATCGTGGCGCTCCTGTGGATCCGGCCCAGTGGCTGGCACAGTAAATTGGTGTTTGTTGGCAGATACGTGTCGTTGGTAAAAAACCGTTGGTAAATACCAAACCCATCGGCGAAAACACAATTCGGGAAGTGTGCATGGGCACTCGTAAGTTTCGCGGTTTCGGTCTGATTGCCATCGGTGCGGTGGCGGGTGTGTTGCTTAGCGTGGGCGTGACAGCGGTCGCGCAGCGCGGCAGTCCCCTGCCTTTGGACGAACTCAGGCAACTGAGCAACGTGTTCGCCGCCATCAAGAACAACTACGTCGAGGCCGTCGACGACAAGACCCTGATCGACAATGCCATTTCCGGCATGGTGTCGAACCTGGATCCCCACTCCGCCTACCTGGATGCCGACGCGTTCCGCGAAATGCAGACGGCAACGCAAGGCGAGTTCGGCGGCCTGGGCATCGAGGTCGGCGCCGAAGACGGCTTCGTGAAGGTGATCTCGCCGATCGAAGACACGCCCGCCGCGCGCGCTGGCGTGATGGCCGGCGACCTCATCATCAAGATCGACGACACGCCCACCAAGGGCATGACGCTCAACGACGCGGTCAAGCTGATGCGCGGCGCGCCCAAGTCGCCGATCACGCTGACCATCATGCGCGCCGACCGTCCGCAGCCCATCGTGCTGAAGATCGTGCGCGACATCATCAAGGTGCGCAGCGTGCGCAGCAAGATGCTGGACAACGGCATCGGCTACGTGCGTGTCGCCCAGTTCCAGGAAAAGACCGGCGCCGACCTGGCCAAGCAGCTCAAGGACCTGGGCGCGAAGGAAGCTCCCAAGGGCCTGGTGCTGGATCTGCGCAATGACCCGGGCGGCCTGCTGACCAGCGCCATCGGCGTGGCCGGCGCGTTCCTGCCGCCGGATTCGCTGGTGGTGTCCACCGACGGCCGCACGCCCGATGCCCGCCACAAGTACCTGGCCACGCCGTCCGAGTACGCCCGCGGCGAAAGCAACTATCTGTCCGGCCTGCCGGCCTGGACCAAGACGGTGCCGATGGTCGTGCTGGTGAACGTCGGTTCCGCCTCGGCCTCCGAGATCGTGGCCGGCGCGCTGCAAGACCACAAGCGCGCCAAGGTGCTGGGCAACCGCAGCTTCGGCAAGGGCTCGGTGCAGGTGATCCTGCCGCTGTCCGAAACCACCGCGGTCAAGCTCACCACGTCGCGCTATTTCACGCCCAGCGGCCGTTCGATCCAGGCCACCGGCATCGAGCCCGACTACGTCGTCGCCGACACGGCCGATGGCGACCTGTTCCGCTTGCCGCGCGAAGCCGACCTGCAGCGCCACCTGTCCAACCAGCAGACGGCCAACGAAGTGAAGTCCAACGCCGACCAGGACAACGTCGACGTACCGGCCAAGGTGTTCGAGTTCGGCGGCAAAGACGACTTCCAGCTGCAGCAGGCGCTGAACCTGCTGGCCGGCAAGCCTGTGCAGAAGGGCTCGGCCCGCGCGCAGGCCAAGGCCGATGCCAAGCCCGGCGGCGGCACTGCCCAACGCATGAAGATCACGCCGACCGGAGTCGAGCCCAGCAAGGACAAATGAACGACGAGCAACTGCTGCGCTACGCCCGCCACATCCTGCTCGACGAGCTGGGAATAGAAGGGCAGGAAAAACTGCTGGCGGCGCGTGTGCTCATCGTGGGGGCGGGCGGGCTGGGTTCGCCTGCCGCGCTCTACCTGGCGACGGCCGGCGTGGGCGACATCACCCTGGCCGACGACGACGTCGTCGAGCTGAGCAACCTGCAACGCCAGATCCTGCACACCACCGCCAGCGTCGGCCGCCACAAGGCCGAATCGGGACGCGACATGCTGGCCGCGTTCAATCCGCAGACGCAGGTCCATGCCCGCGTCGAGCGGCTTCAGGGGCAGGCCCTGTCCGACGCGGTGGCGCAAGCCGACCTGGTGCTCGACTGCACCGACAACTTCACCACCCGTCACGCCATCAACCGCGCCTGCGTCCAGCACCGCAAGCCCTTGGTGTCCGGCGCCGCGATCCGCTTCGACGGCCAGGTCAGCGTCTACGACCTGCGCGACGACCGCTCGCCCTGTTACCACTGCCTGTTCCCGGAAGGCGACGACGTCGAGGAGGCCAACTGCGCCACCATGGGCGTGTTCGCGCCGGTCGTGGGTATCATCGGCAGCATGCAGGCGGCGGAAGCGCTCAAACTGCTGTCCGGGGTGGGCGAAAGCCTGTCCGGACGCCTGCTGTGGCTGGACGTGCGCACCATGCAATGGCGCAGCGTGAACGTCCAGCGCGACCCCGAATGCGCGGTCTGTGGCCATCGCGGGCAGTGAAATCCCCCGCCATATTGAACCTGCGGACAATATTAAAGGCTTGAAATACCTGCTATAACGCCAGCCAGCCTATCTGAAACGGGGTAGATGTGGCCAGGGACGTGACAGCGTGGATACAGCACTGAAGTTCAGCTTGCCCAAATGGCGCCTGACGCGTTGGCTGACGCATTCCGGGCACGATACGCCCGCGGACATCCGCGCGGCGCTGATCGCCAGCCTTTTCGGCACACTCCCCATTTTCGCCGGCGGGGTCATCAACACACTGATGATCTCCGGCGTCGTCGCCTGGCGGCGCCCTGAACCGCTGTACCTGTCCTGGCTGGCGCTGGAGGTCGTCCTGGCGGTCGTCCGCGTCACGATCCTGCGGTCTGCCCTGAAAGCCGCACCCAAGGGCGGCAACACCCATACCGACATCTACATCCTGTTGGCGCTGCTGTGGGCGTTCAGCGTGGGCTATGGGGTCTTCGTCACTTTCCTTAATGGGGATTGGCTGGCCGCCACGCTGGCCGGCGTGTCCTGCGGGGCCATGGCCGGCGGTATCTGCTTTCGCAACTATGGCGCGCCCAGGCTCGTCGGCGCCATGATTTTTCTCAGCCTGGGGCCGATGTGCCTGGGCGCGGCCTTCACGGGCGAATACGTCACGGCCATCGTCTTCATCCAGATCCCGTTCTACCTGGTCAGCATGAGCATCGCCTCGCACCGGCTCAACCGCATCCTGGTATCCACGATGCTGGCCGAGCGCGACAGCGACCGCCGCGCCAGCGAGGACGCGCTTACCGGCCTGGCCAACCGCGCCGGCCTGCTGGCTGCGCTCGAACGCGTATGCGCCAGCGCGCGCAGCCATGACAGTTCGGCGGCGCTGCTGTACATGGACATGGACGACTTCAAGCTGATCAACGACACCTACGGCCATGCCGCGGGCGACCTGGTGCTCATGACCATCGCCCAGCGCATGCGGGCCATGCTGCGCGTGGACGACCTTGCGGCGCGGATCGGCGGCGACGAATTCATCGTGCTGGTGACCGGCATCGACGCCACGTCCGCCCTGCGCCTGGGCGAGCACCTTCTGCACGACGTCTCCCAGCCGATCACGCTGGCGGACGGCACGCGCGTCAGCGTGGGCCTGTCCATCGGCATCTCGATCGTGTCGGGCGCCAACCGGAGCCCGCAAGGCGCCCTGGATTCGGCCGACGCCGCGCTGTACCGCGCCAAGGCGCGTGGCGGGCGCTGCTGCGCGGTCGCCGGGGGCGACGAAGTGGGCGAGGCGGTAGACAAGATACTTCCGGACGGAAAGCGCGCCGTGGCGTGAGGCGCCGGCTCGGAAGCATTTTTCGACTGGCTTGCCAGAAAAGTTTTCAGATAACCTGAGAACTATGCCTATAATCGGCCCATGCTGAGCAAGAGCCTTACCCTGACCGAACAGGTCGCCCGCCAGATTGCGGGCGACATCGCCGAGGGCGTCCACCCCGTCGGCGCCAAGCTGCCGCCGGGCCGTGCCCTGGCGGAGCAGTACGGCGTGAGCGCCGCGGTCATCCGCGAGGCCACCGAGCGCCTGCGGGCACAGGGCCTGATCCAGAGCCGCCAGGGCTCGGGCAGCGTGGTGGTGTCGCGCACCGGCGCGCAGGGGTTCCAGGTTGCCGCCGGCCTCGCCGACCACGAACAGCTCGCCAGCGTGTACGAATTGCGCATGGAACTGGAGGGCGGCGCGGCCGCGCTGGCAGCGGTGCGCCGCAATGCGGCGGACCTTGCCGCCATGGCCGAAGCCCTGGACGCGCTGGCGGCGCACCTGGACCATCCCGAACAGGGCGTGGAGCACGACATCTCGTTCCACGTCGCTATCGCCGCCGCCACGCATAACCGCTACTACCAGGACCTGTTGCAGTACCTGAACCTGCAGCTGCGGCTGGCCGTCAGCACCGCGCGCACCAATAGCCGCAGGCAGGAAGGCCTGACCGTGGCCGTGCACCAGGAGCACGTGGCCGTGTTCGAGGCCATCCGCGCGGGCGACCCCGAGCGCGCCCGGCTGGCGGCGACCCGCCATTTACAGCAGGCGGCCAGCCGCCTGCGACTCGATCTTCTCTTTCCGGCCGCAAGGCAGACATCATGAGCGCATCCGACTTCCCTCAACGCCTGGTCCAGGCCCTGGGCTCCGACACCGTCATTACCGCCGAAGCGGACATCGCACCCTGGTTATCCGACTGGCGCGGCCTGTACAAGGGCCAGGCGCAGGCCGTCGTGCGCCCGCGCACCACGGACGAGGTTGCCGCCTGCCTGGCGCTGTGCCAGCAAGCCGGCGTGCCGGTCGTGCCGCGCGGCGGCAACACCGGCCTGTGCGGCGGCGCCACGCCGGACTCGGGCGCCGGGAACGTGGTGCTCAGCCTGGACCGCATGAACGCCGTGCGCTCCATCGATATCGTGGCCAATACCATGGTGGCGGAGGCCGGCGCCATCCTCGGCAATCTGCGCCGCGCCGCGCAAGAGGCCGGCCGTTTGCTGCCGCTGAGCCTGGCGGCGGAAGATTCCAGCCAGATCGGCGGCAACGTCGCCACCAACGCCGGCGGCGTGAACGTGGTGCGCTACGGTATGGCACGCGAGCTGGTGCTCGGGCTGGAGGCGGTGCTGCCTACCGGCGAGATCTTTCATGGCCTGCGGACCCTGCGCAAAGACAACACCGGCTATGACCTCAAGCAGTTGCTGATCGGCTCGGAAGGGACGCTGGGCGTCATCACTGCCGTGGCCCTGCGGCTGTTCCCGCGCACCGACGTCCGCTCGGTGGTGCTGGCCGCGGTGGAATCGCCGGCGCAGGCGCTGCAGCTGTTCGAGATCCTGTTCGAGCAGTGCGGCGCGCGCCTGCAGGCGTTCGAATACTTTTCGGGCGAGTGCCTGGATCTGGTGCTCGAACACGCTGAAGGCGTGCAGGAGCCCTTCGCCCAGCGCTATCCGGCCTACGTGCTGGTGGAGCTGGCCGACACCGCCGACGAGGCCGCGTTGAACGCCCTGCTGGAAAACGTGATCGGCACGGCGCTGGAGCGCGGCCTGTGCCTGGACGCCGCCGTGTCCGCGTCGCTGGCGCAATTGCAGGCGCTGTGGAAGCTGCGCGAGGAAATCTCCGAAGCCCAGCGCGCCGATGGTCCGCACCTGAAGCACGACGTGTCGTTGCCGATCGAATGCATTCCGGCGTTCATGGAATCCGCTGAAGCCCAGGTGCGGGCGCTCTACCCGGATATTCGCCCGTTTATCTTCGGCCACTTCGGCGACGGCAACCTGCACTACAACCTGTCGCGCCCGGCGGGCGCCGACCGCGATTGGGTGGCCGTGCATGGGGCGGTGATTACCGATGCGGTGTTGGACGAAGTGAATCGCTACAACGGGAGCATTTCGGCGGAGCATGGGATCGGGCAGCTGAAGCGGGACCATTTCCTGCATAGCAAGGATCCGCTGGAGTTGCGGTTGATGAAGCAGATCAAAGCGGTGCTGGATCCGGCGGGGATCCTGAATCCTGGGAAACTGCTTTAGGGCTTCGTAGGTCTGTCTTCGGGGGGCATCGTAGGTCAGCCTGGATGCCTTCGTAGGTCGCCCACCGGCGCGGTCGCCATGGATGCTTTCGCCGCACGATTGCGGTCCGGCGCGCGGGCGCCGGACTGCCCCTTCCTCATCCTCGTCCGCCTGCGGCTCCCTTCGGATTCCGTCGGGCGCATCGAGGTTGCTCGCGTCCATGTCGCCCGCGCCGACGGGCTGCCGCCGTCTTGGCTTGGGGCGCTGCTGGAGCCGTGGCCAGTGTCGAGTCTAGCGTTGCCCGCCGATATCGGCCGCGCGGGCGGCCGACATCGGCATACGCGGTCGCATGCGCCGGGATGGCGTGCGCTTTCGCGAATGCGGGGAGGGGGGCACCCATCCGGCGCCGGGGCAGGCGTGCCCATCCGGTGCTGGGGCAGACGTGACGGTGGAAGATGCCTTTCACGTGTCAGTGTCTGACACCCTTACGAGTTGGCGGTACGGATTGCAGCGATGTTCCCGGGTGTCTGACATCCGGGAAGATGCTGTCGCCACAGATCGGTGCCAGACACCTGGCCGCCCGGCATAAGCACGATCAATCGCGAATAGCGCGCAGCGCCATCACGACGACGCAAGACGCCGTGTAAGCGCCGCAAGGCCGCCCGCGCGGCCGCCACTCGGGCGTCTCAAGAACTCAGCGAAACGTCAAAAAACTACTGCCGATGATAAACCTCGGCCCCTTTCTTCACGAACTCCACCGACTTCTCCTGCATCCCCTTCTGCAACGCATCCTTCTCGCTAACCCCCTGCGCCGCCGCGTAGTCGCGCACGTCCTGGGTGATCTTCATGCTGCAGAAATGCGGGCCGCACATGGAGCAGAAATGCGCCACTTTCATCGAATCCTTGGGCAGGGTCTCGTCGTGGAAGTCCTTTGCGGTGTCCGGGTCCAGGCCCAGGTTGAACTGATCGTCCCAGCGGAACTCGAAGCGCGCCTTGGACAGGGCGTTGTCGCGGATGGCGGCGCCGGGATGGCCCTTGGCCAGGTCGGCCGCGTGCGCCGCGATCTTGTACGTGATGATGCCGTCCTTCACGTCCTTCTTGTTCGGCAGGCCCAGGTGTTCCTTGGGCGTCACATAACAGAGCATGGCGGTACCGTACCAGCCGATCAGCGCCGCGCCGATGCCGGACGTGATGTGGTCGTAACCCGGGGCGATGTCGGTGGTCAGGGGCCCCAGCGTGTAGAACGGCGCCTCGTGGCAGTGTTCTAGCTGCAGCTCCATGTTTTCCTTGATCATCTGCATCGGCACGTGGCCGGGGCCTTCGATCATGACCTGCACGTCGTGCTTCCACGCCACCTGTGTCAGTTCGCCCAGCGTCTTCAGTTCGGCGAATTGCGCTTCGTCGTTGGCGTCATAGCCCGAGCCCGGACGCAGGCCGTCACCCAGCGAGAAGCTGACGTCGTAGGCCTTCATGATTTCGCAGATTTCCTCGAAGCGTTCGTAGAGGAAGCTTTCCTTGTGGTGCGCCAGGCACCACTTCGCCATGATCGAGCCGCCGCGCGAGACGATGCCGGTCATGCGGTCGGCCGTCATGGGGATGAACGGCAGGCGCACCCCCGCGTGGATGGTGAAGTAGTCCACGCCCTGTTCGGCCTGCTCGATCAGCGTGTCGCGGAAGATATCCCAGGTCAGCTCCTCTGCCTTTCCGTCCACCTTCTCCAGCGCCTGGTAGATCGGCACGGTGCCGATAGGCACTGGCGAGTTGCGGATGATCCATTCGCGCGTTTCGTGGATGTGCTTGCCGGTGGACAAGTCCATGACCGTGTCGCCGCCCCAGCGGATCGCCCAGGTCATTTTTTCGACTTCTTCGCCAATGCCCGAGCTGACAGCCGAATTGCCGATGTTGGCATTGACCTTCACCAGGAAGTTGCGGCCGATGGCCATCGGCTCGACTTCGGGGTGGTTGATGTTGGCGGGGATGATGGCGCGGCCTCGCGCGATCTCGTCGCGCACGAATTCCGGCGTGATGGCCGCGGGGATGGCCGCGCCAAACGACTGGCCCGGATGCTGGCGCAGCAGGCGCCGGACCATCTTCTCGCCGTCGGGGCCGCTGTCGCGCAGCGTCTGCAGGTAGTGCTCGCGGCGCAGGCTTTCGCGGATCGCCACGTATTCCATTTCGGGCGTGATAATGCCGCGCCGGGCATAGTGCATCTGCGAGACGTTGGCGCCCGATCTCGCGCGGCGCGGCGGGCGTTGCAGGTCGAAGCGCATGGCCGTCAGCTTGGGATCGGTCAGGCGTTCCTTGCCGTAGTCGCTGGTGGGGCCCGACAGCACTTCCGTATCGCCGCGCTCGTCGATCCAGGCGCGGCGCACTTCGGGCAGGCCGCGGCGGATGTCGATCCGGGCGTCGGGATCGGTGTAGGGGCCGCTGCAGTCGTAGACGGTCAGGGGCGGATTCTTTTCACCGCCGAACATCGTCGGTGTGTCGTCCTGTTCGATTTCACGGAACGGGACGCGGATGTCGAGCCGCGAGCCGGTCTCGTACACCTTGCGCGATTTGGGCAGCGGCGCGACGGCGGCCGCGTCGACTTCGGCGGTGGCGGCCAGGAATTTGGGATTTGCGTTCATGGAAAGCTCCAAGCGAGTGGTTGGAGCCGATCGGGAAGGAATCTCCGCCGCGCGGGGCGGACGGAAATACGGCTCCCAGCATCGGCATTATCCGTACTGGTACGAAGGGACTCTCTCAACACGTCGCGGCATTGAAGCCGCGACGAGTACCCCTGCGCGAAAGCGAAGTATAGAGGCTGGAGCGCGTTCCGACGAATGGCGCCGATGCCTGACTTCCCGGGTTCAGTCTGATAAGCTGGTATTACCGCTTTACATTTAGATTCAGACTGCGGCGACACTGTCATTCAGGTTCGGTACACTTTTCAGTCATGCCGGGCGTGACGCTGCGGCCTGGTCTTAGTCCACTTAAGAAGGAATCGAGCATGCAACTTACCTTACGCACATTGGCGCCCGCCCTGGTTGTCGTGACGTTGGCGCTAGCGGGTTGCAAGACCGCCCCGACTAAGACTGACGCCGTTGCCACCACGCCCAGCCAGCAATCCACGACGCCCGCCACGGCCGCGACGGTGGATTTCTACCTGGCGCACAAGCAACCCGGCGCCGGCCTGCGCGAAATCAGCCTGCCGGACGGCAAGCTCTACATGCAGGAAGTGCCTGTCCTCACGCGTGCCGACCTGACCGACGCCGCCGCGCTGGTGGATCGCCAAGGCCAGAATTTCGTGGGCCTGCGCTTCTCCGAAGCGGGCGCCCGCAAGCTCAACGACATCAGCTCCAAGAACGTTGGCAACATGCTGGCGCTGGTGATCGACCGCGAACTGGTCGCCGCCCCGCTCATCGGCGAACCGCTGAACCGCGGCGTGCTGGCCTTTGGCGTGCCCTCGGCCCAGGCCGCCTCGGAAATCGCCGCCAAGATCCGTGGCGACGCCGCCGTGCCGCCCGCGCCCACTGGCGGTGCGGCTCCCGCTGCCAAGCCCTGAGCGGCACAGGCGCAAGAAAGCCCGGCAAAATATGCCGGGTTTTTTTTTGAAGGGCGGCGCGCCGCTTGCGTTCAGCCGGCCTTGCGGCTGCGCGGTTTGGCGCCGCGGCGGATGCGCACGGCGTGTTCGATATAGGCTTGCGCCACCGCCTCCAGCCCGGCGCGCTCGTCGGGCGTCAGCAATTCCATCTGGGCGGGAGAAATATTCGGGAAAGGCCACGGCGCCATCGGACGCGTCCGGCCGCCGGGCCGCGGCGCCGATTCCGCCACGCCCATAACGGGCAGGGTATCGCTCAGGTCGTAGCCGCCCATGGGAATTTCCATCGGGCCCTTGCCGGTTTCCAGCCATTCGGCTTCGACTTTCAGTACCTGTGCCAGTTTGCGGGCCGAGCGGCTGGAGTGCCGCAAGCCGCTTTCATAGCTGCCGATGGCGCTCTGCGAAAGGCGCGCCAAACGGGCGAGCGCCTTCTGCGTGTGGCCACGCAGGAGACGAGCATGCTTCAGTCGGTCCGAAAATGTCTTCACACGGCGATTGAAGCTTGGTGGCTATTCACTTTGGTAGTTATAAGAATTACTTAAGTGATAAACCGAGAGAGGTAGCCGTATGCGGCAACGGGGCAACGTCTTCGTTTTTGCGCGTGATGGGGCCGCGCGCGATCTCATCGCCGCGCTGCGGACATTCCAATGGGCGGTCACCGTATTCGATTCCCTGGCGCTGCTGCACGATGGCCTGCAAATGCAGGTGGCCAGCGCCCTGGTGCTGGTGGGCGTCTGGCCGGACGTCGCCGAGCGGGCCGCCGCCTTGCGCCGCGAGGCGCCTGCCGCTGCCTTGGTCTGGCAGGCATGCGGCGCCACGCCACGTGAGCGGATCGCCGCGCTCAATGCCGGGGTGGACGCCTGTGCCGGGGGCGGTATGGAAGCGCTGGAATGGGATGCTCTCCTGCGCAATTTGTGTCGTCGTGGAAGGCGCGCCGGTTCGTCATGGCGCATCGACCTTCAAGTGCGCGCCTTGGCCGGGCCAGGTGGCCAGTTCTTGCCGCTGACGGAGGCCGAGTGTGTCTTTTTTGTCCGGCTATTGAACGCGCCGGGCCATCGCATGCGCCGGGATGAGCTGCGTTCCAAGGGAGTAAGCAGCGTCCGGGAAGGCTCGCGCCGGGTGGACGTGATGGTGTCGCGGCTGCGGACCAAGGCGCACCGCCTTGGCATCGAATTTCCGGTGCTGGCAGTGCGTGGGTGGGGGTATATGCTGCTGCCGGACGGCAGGTGACTGCGCCGGGGAGGGCGCTACAGCACCACCAGGTTGTCGCGGTGCATGAGCTCGGGTTCGATCATGCTGCCCAGGATGCGCGCGATCTGCGACGAAGGCTGGCGCAGGATGCGGCGGGTATCGGCCGATGAATAGTTGATCAGGCCCCGGGCGCATTCGCGCCCCTGGCCGTCCACGCAGGCCACCACATCGCCGCGGCCGAATTCTCCTTCCACCTCCACGACGCCGATGGGCAGCAGGCTCTTGCCTTCGCGCAGCAGCGCCTGCACGGCGCCGTCGTCCAGCACCACGCGTCCGCGCAGGCGCAGGTGGTCGGCCAGCCACTGCTTGCGCGCGGACCACACGGGCAGCACGGCGCGCAATTCGCTGCCGATGCATTCGCCCTGGGCCAGGCGCGTCAGCACGTTGCGTTCGCGCCCGGAAGCGATCACGGTGTGCGCGCCGCTATGCGCCGCGCGCTTGGCCGCCAGCACCTTGGTCAGCATGCCGCCCGTGCCGATGCCGCTGCCGGCGCCGCCGGCCATGGCTTCCAGCGCCGGGTCGCCCGCCTGGGCGTGCGACATGAACTTGGCGCCGGGGTTCTTGCGGGGGTCGGAGTCGTACAGGCCGCGCTGGTCCGTCAGGATGATCAGCGTGTCGGCTTCGATCAGGTTGGTGACCAGCGCACCCAGCGTATCGTTGTCGCCCAGGCGGATCTCGTCGGTGACGACCGTGTCGTTCTCGTTCACGATGGGCACCACGCCCAGGCGCAGCAGCGCAAACAGCGTGCTGCGCGCGTTCAGGTAGCGGTGGCGGTCGGCCAGGTCTTCGTGGGTCAGCAGGATCTGAGCCGTGCGCAGGCCGAATTCCGCGAAGGCGGCTTCGTAGGCCTGGCACAGGCCCATCTGGCCGACGGCGGCGGCCGCTTGCAGTTCATGCATGACGGACGGGCGCTTGCGCCAGCCCAGGCGCGCCATGCCTTCGGCAATGGCGCCGCTGGAGACCAGCACGACCTGCTTGCCCTGCTTGTGCAAGGCGGCGATCTGCGCGGCCCAGTGCGCCACGGCGGCGCGGTCCAGGCCTCGGCCTTCGTTGGTGACCAGCGACGAGCCGACTTTGGCGACGAGGCGCTGGGCGTTGGTGACGACGGAAACGGCAGGTGATTCGGCAGACATGATGGCGGCGGGCTGCGGCGCGTGAAAAGGCGTAATCGTAGGGACTGCGATTATGGCTTATTCGTCGCCGCTGCGCGGCGCGGAACGGGGGGCGGCGTCCGAACGCTTGTCATCGAAGCGCGGGTCCGGCGCGACGTAGCTGCCATCGGCCTGGTCTTGCGCCAGCTGTTCCTTTTCGCGCTCAGCGTCCAGGTAGTCCTGCAGCGCGTAGATCAGGTCCTGCGTGCCTTCGCCCGACAGGCCGGAGATGCCGAACACCGGGCCCTTCCAGTCGTAGAGCTCGAGGAAGCGGCGCTTGGTGTCTTCGGGATCAGTCACCATGTCCAGCTTGTTCAGGACCAGCCAGCGCGGCTTGGCCGCCAGTTCCGGGTCGTAGCGGCGCAGTTCCTCGACGATGGCGCGCGCATCGGTGACGGCCTGTTCGACCGGATCCGCATCGGGATCGGGCGTGGACACGTCCACCAGGTGCAGCAGCACGCGGGTGCGCGCCAGGTGGCGCAGGAACAGGTGGCCCAGGCCGGCGCCCTCGGAAGCGCCTTCGATCAGGCCAGGGATGTCGGCCACGACGAAGCTGCGCGACGGCGAGGTGCGCACCACCCCCAGGTTGGGGTGCAGCGTGGTGAAGGGGTAGTCCGCGATCTTCGGCTTGGCGTTGGAGATGCGGGTGATCAGCGTAGACTTGCCGGCGTTGGGCAGGCCCAGCAGGCCGACGTCCGCCAGCACCTTGAGCTCCATGCGCAGGTAGCGGTGCTCGCCTTCCTTGCCCGGCGTCCATTGGCGCGGCGCGCGGTTCACGCTCGACTTGAAGTGGATGTTGCCCATGCCGCCCTGGCCGCCCGCCGCCAGCACCACCTTCTGGTCGTGCTGGTTCAGGTCGAACAGGACTTCGCCGGTATCCGCGTCATGGATGACGGTGCCCACGGGCACGCGCAGCGTGATGTCCGGGGCGGCCGCGCCGTATTGGTCAGAGCCGCGGCCGTTTTCGCCGTTCTTGGCGCGGTGCAGGCGTGCGTAGCGGAAGTCGATCAGCGTATTGATGTTGCGGTCGGCCACGGCAAAGATGGTGCCGCCGCGTCCGCCGTCGCCGCCGTCAGGGCCGCCCTTGGGGATGAACTTTTCGCGGCGAAAGCTCGCCACGCCATTGCCGCCTTTGCCGGCGACGACTTCGATGGTGGCTTCGTCTACGAATTTCATGGTGTCCGTGCGTGTAATGAGTGAGGGCGGGCCCGTTACCGGGTGCCGCCGGGAGGCGGGGGCCGGGACGTTCCGGCCCCCGCCTTAAAACAAAAAAGCCCTGCCGCGTGCGACAGGGCTTTGCCGTTCGAGAACGCGGCGGACCGCGTTGCTGACCGTGCTGCGCCGATTACTCGGCGGCGACGATCGAAACGGTTTGCTTGTTCAACGCGCCCTTGAAGCCGAATTGAACCTTGCCGTCGACCAGCGCGAACAGGGTGTGGTCCTTGCCCATGCCGACGTTCACGCCAGCGTGGAAACGAGTACCGCGCTGACGCACGATGATCGAACCAGCGGGAATCAATTCACCGCCGAATGCCTTGACGCCCAGACGCTTCGATTCTGAGTCGCGTCCGTTCCGCGTAGAGCCGCCGCCCTTTTTCTGTGCCATGTTTAGCTCCTGCTAAGTGGTACCGAGTCGCTTCTTAAGCCGTGATGGCTTCGATGCGGATTTCGGTGTAGTTCTGACGGTGGCCCTGACGCTTCTGGTAGTGCTTGCGACGGCGCATCTTGAAGATCTTGACCTTGTCGTGGCGGCCTTGCGCAAGAACCGTTGCCTTGACCACGGCGCCGGAGACGAGGGGCGTGCCAACTTTCAGTTGGTCGCCTTCGCCCACGGACAGCACTTGGTCCAGGGTGATTTCTTGCCCAATGTCAGCCGGTATCTGTTCTATCTTGAGTTTTTCGCCAGCGGCAACGCGATACTGCTTGCCACCGGTTTTTACGACCGCGTACATGGGGTGTTCCTTAAATAGGTAAAAAGGCCCATTCGCGCTGCCTGCCCTGCTGGGCGGGATTGCTGCTCCGGGGGGCACCTTTGACGGTGCCGCCGCTTCCGTCTTCCGGCGCCAGGTTCTGGCAGGGTAGGGAAAGCGCCCAAGGGCATTGCGCAAATGCAACCGACGTAATTCGGGCATTGCTGACCGAATCCGGGATATTAGCCCGGCGCTTCCGGAAAGTCAAAAAGCGCTTGCGGGCTAAGGGCTTAGGTGTCGCGTGGACGCTTCACACCCTGGCGAACGGCCGCGGCGCGACCCCCGCCGCCGGCGCCGGGAGGCCCTGCACGGCCGCCCGTCAGGGCCGCCTCCGGCTCGCGCCCGTTACTCCCCGTATAATCGCTGGTCGAATCCCCCGCCTTGCCGGCGGCCCAGCGGTAAGAGCCGTCACGCGTTCGCGCTTCGGCTCGTTTCACTCTCCGGATACGTCTTGAATCTCCCCGCGCTTATTGCCCCCATTGCTGACGATATGAAGGCCGTCGATGCGGTTATCCGCGAGCGGCTGAACTCCGACGTCGTGCTGATCCGCACGATCGGCGACTACATCATCGGGGCGGGCGGCAAGCGCATGCGCCCGGCCATGGTGCTGATGGTGGCGCGGGCCCTGGGCTATGAGGGGACGCATCACCAGCTGTTGGCCGCCGTGGTGGAGTTCATCCATACGGCCACGCTGCTGCACGACGACGTCGTCGACGAGTCCGACCTGCGCCGCGGCCGGGAAACTGCCAACGCGGTTTTCGGCAACGCCGCCAGCGTGCTCGTGGGCGACTATCTGTATTCCCGTTCCTTCGAGATGATGGTCGAAGCCGACTCGATGCGCGTCATGAGCATCCTGTCCGAAGCCACGACGGTGATCGCCGAAGGCGAAGTGCTGCAACTGCTGAACGTGCACGATCCGGACGTCTCGCAAGAACGCTACCTCCAGGTGGTGCGCTACAAGACCGCCAAGCTGTTCGAGGCCGCCGCCCAGGTCGGGGCCGTGCTGGCGGGCGCCTCGCCCGAGCTGGAAGCCGCCGCCGCGGCCTACGGCCGTCACGTCGGCACCGCCTTCCAGTTGGTGGACGACGTGCTGGACTACAGCGGCGACGCCGCCGCCCTGGGCAAGAACGTGGGCGACGACCTGCGCGAGGGCAAGCCCACGCTGCCGCTCATCCGCGTAATGGAAGTGGGCACGCCGGAACAGCAGCAGCTGATCCGCGAAGCGATCAAGACGGGCGATGCCGACTTCGCCGCCGTCGCGGCCGCCATCCAGGCGACGGACGCCCTGGAACACGCTCGCCAGGCCGCGATCGCCGAAGCCGATCTGGCCCG
This sequence comes from Achromobacter agilis, assembly GCF_900496965.1. Classification (GTDB taxonomy): domain Bacteria; phylum Pseudomonadota; class Gammaproteobacteria; order Burkholderiales; family Burkholderiaceae_B; genus Achromobacter; species Achromobacter agilis. Next base: position 82,671 of record NZ_UFQB01000001.1, on the reverse strand, counting down.
CGAAGCACTTTCTGGCTACCCCATTTCCCCTTTTCTAAATTCTCTGTTAGAATTCTGCGCTTTCGCGGTGAACAGAGATCGCTGAGCAAAATCAGCGGAATCGGAAGCCAAGGAAAGAAGCAAGAGAAGAAGCAAGAGAAGAAGCAAGAAACGCAGGAAGAAGCAAGAAACGCAGCCAAGCCGTACTGAGCACGGTGAAGCTTGCGAGTAGTAAAGATCGGGGCGTAGCTCAGCCTGGTAGAGTACTGCGTTCGGGACGCAGGAGTCGGAGGTTCGAATCCTCTCGCCCCGACCACTTCATGTGGTCGAATTCATGAAGGTGTTTCCCGACGCCTTTGGCTGAAAGCCGGTATCGCGCAAGCGTTGCCGGCTTTTTTGCGTTCGGGGCTGGCAGCCTCAGGGCTGCACGATGACCTTGCCCATGTGCCGCCGGGTTTCGACGGCTTCGTGCGCGGCGGCAATGTCCTGGAGCGGGTAGGCGTGGATCGCCGGATGATGCAGCGCTCCAGCCGCCAGCCATTGGCTTGTCTGCTCGACGGCCCGTTGCTTGAGGTTGGGCGGCATGGTGTACACCAGCAGGAACGACAGCCGCAGGTTGCGGCGCATCAGGTCCCGCACGGGAATCGCGGGCTGCAGGTCGGTGTCCGAGGCATAGGCGGCGATATGCGCGCCATTGGCGGCCAGCGCCAGATTGGTTTGCAGGTTGCCGGCGAAATCCAGGTCGATGAGGGCGTCGAAGGCTTCCCGGCGGAACTGCGCCAGCCACTGCCTTGCGGCCGCGGGCAGGTCCGGCCCGCGTGCCACGGTTTCGATGCCGGCTTTGGCGGCGATGCGCGCCTGTTTGGCATTCGACACGCTGGCCAGCACGCGCGCGCCGCGCAGTCGCGCCATCTGTGCGGCATAGAAGCCCACCGCGCCGACCGCCCCGTGCACGAATACACGGCGTCCTGCGCCGGCTTCGACCCGTTCGTTGCAGTACCAGGCGGTCAACGCAGGTACGCCCAGCGCCGCGCCGACATCGAACGGCACGTTGTCGGGCAGGGGGACCGCCAGGTGTTGCGGCACGGTGACCCATTGGGCGGCGGTGCCGAAGGGGCGGTCGAGCTGGCATTCGTATAGCCAAACCCGCTGGCCGAGGCGGCCCGGGTCCACGCCCGGACCCACCTGGTCGACCGTGCCGGCGCCGTCTTGATGGGGGATGGTGCGCGGCCAGGGGTTGGGCCGCGCGCCCGTGCCACGGCGCGTCTTGACGTCGGAGGGGTTGATGCCGGAAGCCACGATGCGTACCCGCAACATGCCGGGTCCGGGAGCTTCCTCCGGCATCTCGCCCACGCGCAGCACTTCGCTTGCCGCGCCCCGCGTTTCGTAGAAGGCAGCCTTCATCCCGGTCTCCTTTTCGCTTATCGGTTGGGCAGGCCCAATACGGCCTTGGCCACGATATTGCGCTGGATTTCGTTGGATCCGCCATAGATCGTGGTGACCAGCGATTGCAGGAATGGCGCGCAGGGCACCAGCGAGGTCCCGTCCGTCATGGGAATGCCGGTCCACGTTCCGCCGGCTTCGTCGGCCCAGCGCACAATCTCGCGCGCGATCCGCACATAGGTTTCCGTGGCCAGGATCTTCAGGCCAGACACGGACGGCGGCAGCAGTTCCCCGCGCCGCACGATGTCGGCGAACAGGCCGTAAAACGCCTCCAGCTCGCGCACCGAGCCGAGCAGCTGCGTATAGGTCTGGCAGAACTCGGGCAGTTCGAACAGGGACTGGTTCTCCGCCAATTGCTCCAGGTGATGCAGCGCCTGGCGCGATTGCTGGGGGCTGCCCGCGAAAATGCGTTCGTAGCCGAGCAGGTCTTTGGCGATGGTCCAGCCCATGTTCAGCTGGCCGACCAGGTTACCGGCAGGCACGCTGACGTCTTCGAAGAAGACTTCGCAGAATTCCTGCTCGTCGATGATGTTCGTGATCGGCCGGATGGTCACGCCCGGCGTCTTCAGGTCGATCAACAGGAAGCTGATGCCGGCCTGCGGCTTGACCGTCTTGTCGGTGCGCACCAGGGCGAAGATGTGGGTGGCGTCGTGCGCCAGCGTGGTCCAGATCTTCTGACCATTGACGATGTAGCGGTCGCCTTCGAGGCGGGCCTCGGTGCGCAGCGAAGCCAGGTCCGAACCGGCGTTGGGCTCGGAGTACCCCTGACACCAGATGTCGTCGCCGGAGAGGATGCGGGGCAGGTAGCGCGCTTTCTGTTCCGACGTGCCGTGCTGGATTAGCACGGGGCCCAGGTTGATGATGCCCTGGTCGGGCAGGCGGGCCGCGCCCCAGCCTTCCATCTCTTCGAAGAAGACCAGCAGCTTGGCGGGCGATAGCGCCATGCCGCCATGTTCGCGGGGCCAGGCCGGCGCCAGCCAGCCCTTGCGCGACAGGGTCTGATACCACTCTCGGACCTCCTGCAGCCGCAGCCGGCGCGGTACGTGGCGCAGGTGTTGCGGGTAATGGGCGCGCAGGAAGCCGCGCACCATCAGGCGGAAGCCGTCGTCGCTCATGGCGTTGTAGTCGCTGCCCGTGGCTGCCTGGCCGTCGGCCTGGGCGGCATGGCCGCCTTGCTGGCGTAAGGCCAGGTAGCGGGCCTGCAGGTTGCACGGGCTGCCCAGCCAGGACGCCACGTGGAGGGCCCGCTTCAGATAGAGGCCGATGTCGTATTCATCGGTGTAGCCGATGGCCCCATGCAGTTGCACGGCCTCGCGGCACAGGCCGATGACGCGTTCGGCGATCCTGCTCTTGGAAAGCGCGGCCACGCGCGCCAGCGATTGCGGGTCGTCGCGCACTTCGCGATAGCTGTCGGCCAGCAGCGCGCCGCAGACCATGACGCCGACATAGGCGTCCACCATGCGGTGCTGCAGCGCCTGGTTCGCGCCGATCGGCCGGCCGAACTGCACGCGGGTCTTCAGGTAGTCCAGCGTGATGCAGAACACGCGCCGCGCAATGCCGTAGAGCTCGCTGCACTGGAGCAGCCGAGTGAGTTCCAGCGCCTGCTGGCAGACGGCGTCCACGTCGCTGCCTTCCGCGATCATGCGGGTGGCGGGCAGGAGCGCGTCCAGATGCAGGGTGCAGAGCATGCTGCCGTCCACCCGGCGTTCCGTTTCCACGGTGACGCCAGGATCGTCGGGCCGCACCCAGACCAGGGTCGGCGATTCGCCCAGACGGGCATGGACCAGCCAGCCCGTGGCGCCGGCGGGGGCGACCCAGCGCTTGGTTCCGACCAGCTGGATGCGGTCGCCTTCGCGGTCGACCGACGTGGAGACGGATGTGGGAATGAGTTCGCCGGGGTTCTCCTGCCAGGCTAGGCCCAGCACCGTCGATCCGGCGATGGCGTCGCTCAGCAGTTCGGCCGCCAGCGGATGCCGGGAGAAGGCGGGCAGCACCAGCATGGCCATGGCGCCCGCGCCCAGATAGGGCTCAGGCAGCGGCGATTCGCCGACGGCGGTGGCAATCGCACCCAGCACGTCGATCTCCAGGCCCAGGCCGCCCTGGGCCTCGGGAACCGTCACCGAGGTCCAGCCCGCCTCGGCCAGGGCGCGCCAGGCGCCGCTGTCCCAGCCGGGGCTGGCGTCGCGCAGCGCGCGCAGTCTCGTCAGCGGCGAAACCTGGGCCAGTATGCCGCCGGCCGCCTCCATGAACTCGGCGTGCCGGGGCAAGGGGCCGAAGAGCGAATAAGAATCGAGTGCCGTCATCATGGTCCTTCTGAGTGGCGTCGTGGCCTGGAATGGGAATGCCAAATTCTAGGTTCGGGCCGGAGGGCGATTCATAAGGCGGCGTTGAGAGCAGCTATTACAAAAGCCGTGTGATGGGAGGCCGCGATCCTTCCTAGAATTCCGTATCGATCCAGACAAGCCTGAACGGCGAGGAGACAAAAATGCGTGCAGTAATTGCCCGGCTGGCGCTGTGCCTGGCCACAGCAAGCGTGGCGACGGCGTCCGTGGCGGCAGGCGCCACGGTGGAGCGGATCGTCGTGCCTTATGCCGTGGGCGGCGTCACCGACCTGTATGGGCGCGTGCTTGCCGAACGCCTGGCGGCAACGCAGGCAGCGCCCATCCTTGTAGATAACCGTCCCGGCGGCGGCGCGGCCATCGGCACGTCCTATGTCGCCAAGAGCCCGGCCGACGGCCGCACCGTGTTGCTGGGCAGCGTCGGCACCGCCACCAATCCCGCGATGATCAAGGCCTTGCCCTACGACCCGCGCGACATTACGCCGGTGGCCCAGGTCGCCGTCAGTCCGCTCATCCTCTATGTGCGGGCCGATCTCGCGACGAACGTGCGTCAACTGATCGACGATGCGCGCAAGTCCCCGCGCGGCCTGTCCTTCGCGAATTCCGGGGTCGGGTCCAGCCCCAACCTGGCCGCGGCGCTCTTTGCGCGCGAGCTCGGCCTGCAGGTGACCCACGTCAGCTATCGCGGCACCTCGGCGGCCATCAATGACCTGCTTGGCGGACAGGTCGACGCTTATTTCGACACGCTGCAGGCGATGACGCACGTCAAGGCCGGCCGCATCCGCGCGCTGGCGGTGGCGGCGCCCGAACGCCTGGAGCAGGCGCCCGATCTTCCTACCCTGGACGAGCTTGGCGTGCGCGATGTGTATGCGTCGAGCTGGTGGGGCATCTTCGTGCCGTCCGGCACACCGCAGGAGCGCGTGCAGGCGCTGCAGGCGCGGCTGCGAATGGTGGTCGGCGAGCCGATCGTGCAGCAGCGGGCGCGGGAAATGGGGGCCATTGCGGTCTACCGCGACCAGGCGGACTTCCAACGCTTCTTCGATAGCGAGGTGACGCGCTGGAGCGCCATCATCGCCGCCGAAAAACTCTCCGCCCAGTAGATCATGGCGAAACCGACCGAAGCCCCGGACTGGGACCTGCGCGCCCTAAGAATTTTCTCGCTGGTGGCGCGCAGCGGAAGCATCACCAAGGTGGCCATCGACCTAGGCGTGAGCCAGCCTGCCATCAGCCGCTACCTGTCGATGCTGGAAAAGCAGTGCGGCGGCTATCTGTTCACGCGCAATGGCCGCGGCGTCGGCCTGACTGAACTCGGCAAACAGGTGCAGCCCATGGTCGAACAGGTCCTGGCCAGCGCCTGCGACCTCAACGACGTCATCGCGGCCGCCCACGGCCGCGTGTCGGGAACCGTCCGCATCGGCACGCTGCCTTCGCTGAGCAATGCCCTGATCGTGCCCTTGCTGCTGCGGCTGCAGCGCGAGTACCCGGCAATCCACGTGCAGATCGTCGAGAGCGCGGCCGGACAGATCGAAAGCTGGCTCCAGCGCCGCGAGATCGACATCGGGCTGCCTTACCGCAGCCACGATGCGCTGGGCAGCGACGAAGACGTGCTGCTGCGGCTGCCTTCCTACCTGATCGGCCCGCCCGGCGACCGCATTACCGCCGCGCGCCAGGTGCCGTTCGCCAAGCTGGATGGCCTACCGCTGGTGCTGTCTCGTAAGCCGTCGTCGGTGCGCATGATGCTCGATGAAATGGGCCGCAGGAATGGGGTCGACATCCGCGTGACGGTGGAGGCCGATTCGGGCTTCATCCAGAAGCAGATGGTGGTCAAGCGCTCCGGCTACACCTTGCTGCCGTGGCACTTCGTGGCTGCGGAGGTCGAGCGGGGCGAGCTGCAGGCGGCCGAAATCGTGGAGCCGTCCGTCGTGCGCATCGTGTCGCTCATGCTGACCGATCGTCCCACGCAGGCGGTGAAAGTGGTGACCGCGCTGCTGCGGGAAATCGTCAGCGAGTCGCTCGCGCAACTCGACGCGTTGCCGCCCGAGGCAACGTGACAACAAACGCATCCGTCTCGACAGGCGGGGCACAAGGAGACAAAAAATGATTCGTTTCTTCAAACGCGCCAGCGTGCTTGCGCTGGTTGCCTGCTCGGCCCAGGCGGCCTATCCCGATAAGCCCATCCGGATGGTCGTGCCCTTCGCGCCCGGCGGCGGTGCGGACCTGACCGCGCGCGTGGTTGCCGAAACCCTGTCCAAGAAGCTCAAGCAACAGGTCGTCGTTGAGAATAAGGCGGGCGCCGGTGGACTCATCGGCGCGGCGGCAGTGGCACGTGCTGACCCAGATGGCTACACGCTGCTCTACACCACGCCCGGCCAGCAGATGACGCTGCCCTACCTGGTCAAGAACATGCCCTATGACCCCGATGAGCTGCGTCCGGTTTCGCAGGTGTCGCTCGCGCCTAGCGTGCTGGTGGTCAATACGCAGCTTGGCGTGAAGAACCTGGAAGAACTCATCGCGCTGGCCAAGAGGCGGCCCGGCGAACTCAATTACGTCAGCGCGGGCATTGGGGCCAGTAGTCACTTGAACGGCGAGCTGCTGCAGATCCTGGCCGGCATCCGCCTACAGCATGTGCCCTACAAAGGGACCGGGGAGGCGGTCAAGGACCTGGTCGGCGGCAATGGCGACCTGGCGATCGATACCGTCGGCATCTATACCGCATTCATCAAGGACAATCGGCTCATTCCGCTGGGCGTGACAACGCCTGATGAAGTGCCGATCCTGCCCGGTGTGCCGTCCCTGTCCAAGACGCTTCCCGGCTACGACGCTTCGCCGGTCAATTACATCTCGGTTCCCAAGGCGACTCCGGACGCCATCGTGCGGCAGCTTGCCGAGGCGCTGCGCGCTACCATCGCCGAACCCTGCGTCAAGGAAAAGATGCTCGAGCAGGGGATCCTGGCGATCTCCAATACGCCCGAGGAAATGGCGGAGCTGCTGCGCAAGGAGCAGGCGCGCTGGCGCGAGGTCATCAACAAAGCCGGTATTGCAGAGAAGTAGTTTCCTGGAGTCGTCAGCATCATGGCATCGCAGCAGTCCTATCCGCTTTCCCATATCCGCGTTCTCGACCTGAGCCGGGTCCTGGCCGGCCCCTGGGCCAGCCAGACCCTGGCTGACCTGGGGGCGTCCGTTACCAAGATCGAGCAGCCCGGCATCGGCGACGATACGCGCGCCTGGGGGCCGCCGTTCCTTGAGCGCGACGATGGCTCCCGGTCGAGCGAGTCCGGCTATTACCTGATCTGCAACCGCGGCAAACGGTCCGTCACGGTCAACCTGAAGTCGCCGCGCGGGCAGGCGCTGATCCGCAGGATGGCGCGGGAGGCCGACGTCGTGCTGGAGAACTTCAAGGTCGGCACCCTGGACCGGCTGGGCCTGGGCTACGAACAGCTCCGAGCGGAGAACCCGCGGCTGGTCTATTGCTCTATTACCGGATTCGGCCAGACCGGCCCGCGCGCCCACCAGCCGGCCTACGACTTCATGATCCAGGCCATGAGCGGACTGATGAGCATCACCGGCGAATCGGACGACCGCCCGGGTGGCGGCCCGATGAAGATCGGCGTGCCCATGGTGGATCTCATTACGGGCCTGTATGCCAGCAATGCGATTCTGGCCGCGCTCGCCCGCCGTGAAGTGAGCGGGGAGGGCGAGCACGTCGACATGGCCATGCTCGACGTCGGCGTGACGCTGCTGGCCAACCAGGCCATGAACTACCTGCTGACCGGCAAGGTGCCGCCGCGCCGCGGCAACCGCCATCCCAACATCCAGCCGCAGCGCGTGTACGAATGCCGGGACGGGCACATCATCATGGCGATCGGCTCGGATGCACAGTTCGCGAAGCTCTGCCGTGTCCTCGGCCATCCGGACATGGCGGGCGACGAACGCTTCCGCACCAACGCCGCCCGTGTCGTCAACCTGCAGATCCTGGATCCCTGGCTGGACGCGCAGCTGATCCAGCACGACAAGGCGCCATTGCTGGCGGCGCTAGAGCGCGAGGGCGTGCCGTCCGCGCCGATCAACACCATCGGCGACGCCTTCGAGGATCCGCAGGTCGTGCACCGGGGCATGCGCTTTTCCGTCCCCCATCCGGACGGCATGGACATGCCGCAGGTGCGCAGTCCGTTCCGTTTCCGCAATACGGCGCTGCGCCTGCAGGACGGTCCGCCCACCCTGGGCCAGCATACGGACGTGGTCCTGGGCGAGCTGGGGCTGACGCCCGCGGACATCGCCGAGCTGCGCAGCGAGCAAGCCATCTGACTACCATCGAGGAACATCATGTCCCGCTACTGTTTTGAAAGCCTGCGCGTCGAGCTCCAGGACCACGTCGCCACCGCCTGGCTCGACCATCCCCCCGTCAACGCCGTCCACACCCAGTTGCTGCAGGACCTGACACTGGCCATGGACATGTTCGGGGAGGACCCGGAAGTGCGTTGTGTCATCCTGACCGGCCAGGGGCGGATATTCTGCGCCGGCGCCGATCTGAAAGGCCGCGCCGAGATGCTGAGCCTTCCGGCGGGGCTGCCCCAGCACTCGCGCCGCACCCGCGAACTGTTCCACGCCATCCGCGAATGCCCGAAACCCGTCATCGGCGCCCTGAACGGCCCCGCGCTGGGCGCGGGCCTGGGCATTGCCGCTTCCTGCGACATCCTGGTGGCCGCCGAAGGGGCCTGCCTGGGGCTGCCGGAGGTGGACGTCGGCCTACTGGGCGGCGTCAAGCATGCGCAGCGCCTGTTCGGGCACTCGCGCCTGCGCCGCATGATGCTGACCGGCATGCGGGTGCCGGCCGAGGAACTCTACCGCCTGGGCGTGGTGGAGGCCTGCGTGCCGGGGGACCGGCTGCTCGAAGAGGTCGGCCTGATCGCGCGCCAGATCGCTGCCAAGAGTCCGACCTCCGTGCAGTTGATGATCCAGACCGCCAATGCGATCGAGAACATGAGTTTGCGGGATGGCTACCGCTACGAGCAGGACATGACGGCGCAGGTCGCCACGAGCGACGATGCGAAGGAAGCGCGCCAGGCCTTCCTGGAAAAGCGCGCCCCGGTGTTCAAGGGCAGCTAGGCGGCAAGGCGAAGGAGCGGACGGCCCGGCAGGACGTCCGAGGGAAGACGGCGTAGCGCATATTCCGCCATGGAATGAGAAATCCCCGGATTTTCCAAACTTTAGTGTGGGTTTTCGCCGGTCTTACCCTATATTCCTGTGAAAATACCAACTTCCAGGGATACCCGGCTTGCTCGGATTGATCCACAGTTCAGTCTGGGCAATGCCGCTCGCTCTTTTCCTATGACCGCCAACATGCTTGCTTCCGAGTCGACCCTGCCTGCGCCAGTGCTGCTGGTGGAAGACGAACCCCTGATCTGCCGCCGGCTGGAAGGGCTGCTGCTGCAACTCGGATACGCGCCCGAGGCGCTGGTGTTCGCGTCGACGCTGGCCCAGGCGCGCGCCTGTCTGGCCAGCCAGCCGGTCGCCTTGGCTCTGGTCGACCTGGGCTTGCCCGATGGCAACGGCACGGATCTGATCGCGGAAATGCATGCCGCCGATCCGGGCCTGGCGATCCTCGTCATTTCGGCCTGGAGCACCGAGGACGCGATCCTCGCCGCGCTGCGGGCGGGCGCCACCGGCTATGTGCTCAAGGAACGCGATGACCTGGAGGTCTCGCTATCCATCCGCAGCGTGCTGCGGGGCGGGGCGCCCATCGACCCCTTCGTCGCCCGGCGCATCATCGAGGAACTGCGGCCCAGGCAGGCGGAACCGGCCGACGGCGCCACCGGCGAAACCCTCAGCCCTCGCGAAAGCCAGATTCTTCGCCTAGTATCCGAGGGGCTGGGAAACCGCGAAATCGCCGAGGAACTGCACCTGTCGCGCTACACCGTCGAATGCCACGTCAAGCACATCTACCGCAAGCTCGCCGTTTCCTCGCGCACCCGGGCGATCCACGCCGCGCGTACGCGAGGCTTGCTGGATTGAGGTGGCTGGCGATTCTCTGGCTGGCGCTGTGGGTGGCGCCGGCATGGGCGCAGCAGGCCGAGCCGGCGTGCACGGCGGAGGTGATCTCCATCCAGGTGGCCAAGGGCGACGCCGACGGCAACCGGCCGACGCCGGGGCAGTGGCAGCCCGCCACGCTGCCTGACGACTGGAGCGCCCGCTGGCCCGACTACGGCGGCACGGCCTGGTACCGGATCGATTGGCGGCGGCTTTGCCCGGATGCGAGGGCCGGCCAGGTGGCGCTGGCGCTCGAATCGGTGGTCATGGCGGGCGAGGTATACATCAATGATGAGCGGATCTGGCGCGACGCGCAGCTGACCGAACCGTTGTCGCGCAGCTGGAACATGCCGCGCTACTGGCTCATCCCGGAATCCCTGATGCGCGACGGCGTCAACACGCTGTGGGTGCGGGTGGTCGGCGTCGCGGGGCAGACTCCCGGCCTGGGGCCGGTCCATCTCGGAGGACGGGAGGCGGTCCAGCAGCGCTACGAGGACCTGTGGTGGAGGAATCGCACCCTTTTCACGCTCAATCTGATCGTGTCGGCCGTCATGGGCGGGCTGTGCTTCTGCATCTGGCTGATGCGCCGCGAGCAGCGCACCTATGGCTGGTATGCCCTCATGGCCCTGTTCTGGGTGTTGTTCATCGCCAATGTGCTGGTCACCAGCCCCTGGCCTTTTTCCGACAGCGTGACCGCGGCCCAGGCCAACATCATGGTCCTGGTGCTGTACGTGGCCTGCTTCTGCATTTTCACGTGGCGTTTCGGCGAACAATCGCTGCCTCGCACCGAGAAGGCGCTGTGGACGCTCTCGGCGGCCCTGCTGGCCATGGTGGCCTTCGCGCCAAGGGCGTATCTGCCCGAGGTGCAACTGGCGGCGGTGCTGATCGTGTCCGCCATCTTTTTCGTCAACTGCCTGCAGTTCCCGTTCCATGCCTGGCGCACCCGCCGGCCGGAGCACGGCATGCTGGCGGTGTGCCTGCTGGTGTTCTTCGCCGCCAGCGCCCATGACCTGCTGCGCATGCTGAAGCTCATCGACGGAGAAAACTCCTATACGCCGTTTACCAGCGTCGTGGTCACGCTGTGCATGTCCGCGGTGCTTGGCCTGCGCCACGCCCGCAGCGTGCGGCGCATCGAACGCTTCAACCAGGAACTGGCCGACGGCATCGAACAGGCCCGCACCGAACTGGCCACGACTCTGGAACGCGAGCACACATTGGCGCTGGCCAACGCCCGCCTGCAGGACCGGCTGCAGATTGCCCACGATCTGCACGACGGGCTGGGCGGTTCGCTGGTGCGCATGATGGCTATGGTGGAGCAGGCCAGCGCGCCGGTGCAGAGCCAGCAGTTCCTGTCCATGCTCAAGCTCCTTCGCGATGATCTGCGTCAGACGATCGACAGCGGTTCCAGCGCGGGCGTCAAGGTGCCGGCCACGCCGCGAGAGTGGATCGCGCCGTTGCGGCACCGGTTCATGCAGCTGTTCGACGAACTGGACATCGGCGCTACCTGGCGGTTTCCCGATAGATGGCGGACGCCGCCCAGCGCCCTGCAATGCATGGCGCTTACCCGGCTGGTGGAGGAATCGCTGGTGAACGTGCTCAAGCACAGCCGCGCCAGGAACGTGGAACTGGAGTTGCGCCAGTCCGAGCCCGGCAGCCTGGAACTGCGCATCGAGGACGACGGCGCCGGTTTCGACGTGGGGGCGGTGCTGCGGGCGGGAATCAGCGTGGGCATGCGCAGCATGCATACCCGCATCGCGCGGGTGGGGGGCAAGCTGGACGTGGCGTCCCGGCCCGGCCAGACCGTGCTGACCGCCGCGCTGGAGCTGCGTCCGCCCCAGGGCTGAGGTGGAGCGCGCGCGGCGCCGCTACTTCGTGGTGTTCTCGTCGTCTACCGTCAGCCCGCCGGCCGTCATGATGCGCAGCGCGATCTCTTCGGCGGACTTGCCCTCGAAGCCATGCTGGCCCGCGGTGATGCGGAAGCTGCCGCCTTCCAGCGGACTCATCAGCGTGGCCGAGGACAGCAGCACGCCGTCCGAGCGCAACTGGATGCGCTTGCCCACGCGTTCGCTGGTGAAATCGGCCAGAGCCTTGCTGCTCTCCGGCTTCAGCTCGACCTCCACCATCCTGGCCGAGGAGCCCGGGTCGGCGCCTGCCGTTGCGCGTTCTACATGCAGGACGATCATCTCGGCCTGCGCGGCGCAAGGCAGAAGCGTTGCCAGGACGGAAGCGCGGAGGAAATGACGGATGGATGGCATGGAAGCTCCTTCTGGCAAATGGTCTGCGGCGGGCCGCAACGCGGACGCGGACGGCGCCTCCATCCTAGCCGATGTCTTGCCGAGACCTGCGGCGGCCTTCGCCGCGGAGACGGTCTACTATTGCGCACCGGCCCGCGATCGGGCCTTACCAAGGAGCGTTCCATGGCTGTACGCGGGACCTGGCTGCTTTCTTGCCTGCTGTGGGCGGGCGTTGCGCATGCGGGATCGGCGCCCGCGGACCTGGATTGCCTATCCGACAGCGGCAAAGTCGCCCTGAAGGGCGTGATCCCGTCGCCGTCGTCGGACGAGCTGAAAGTGGAACTGCGCTATGCGGACGGCAGCCTGGGCTTCGATTCGGACACAAACGCCAGTTTTGCGGTGACGGACTTTCCGCAGTCGGTGTTTACCTTGGTGGTGGCTGCGGACGGCCTGCCGCTGACGCTCTACGCCCTGCCATCCAGCGTGGCCGTGACGAAGCGCGGGAATGACGAGATGGCCGGTAAGTTCCAGGCCAAGTTGGCCGCGCCGCGCCCGGGTTCCGTGTCCGGCATCCAGAGCACGGCCCCGCTCAAGGCTACCCTGAACTGCGAATACCGCTACGCCTTGTAGCCCTGGCCGCTGCCGCGCAGCCCCTGCCGGCTGGCGATCCGTCGCCAGCCGGCAGGGGCTTTTTAATGGCCAAAGCCAGTGGAAGAACGCAGATTGGATGCGGATTCCGAGACGAAGTGTTGTTATTTGGCCTCCAAATCTGTGGGGTTGGCCTCGGAATCCGACAAAATTGACAAAATTCTGAATAAATTCCGACTGATCGTTGAATACGATAATAGCAATTAATATCATTTTCTTTCTTATAAATACAAGGCCGCGCAGATAGCCACCGCCGCGGGGCGGTTTCCGAAAGAGTCCAATGAGCAAAGCAGATAGATCGACGGCAGCATCTACGTGTCCTACGGCACCTCGTCGAATCCGTCCGGAGAAACCGCGGCCCAATCGGGCGGCGCGGACGGCGCGGCGGGCGGGCGCCTGACCGCGGGCACGGCCGGACTCGCGCCGGAAAAGAGCCGCAGCATCGAAGTGGGCACCAAGTGGGACGTCTTCGACGAGCGCCTGTCGCTGACGGCGGCGGTGTTCGAAACGCGCAAGACCGACGCCCGCAGCGCCGATCCCATCACCGGCGACGTGACGCTGTCGGGCAGCAACCGCGTGCGCGGCATCGAGTTGGGCGCCGCGGGCGCCATCACGCCGAAGTGGCAAGTGTGGGCAGGCTACAGCTACATGGACCCCAAGGTGACCAGCTATCAGAGCGGCGGCACCGACTTCAGCGGCAACCAGATGAAGTTCATCGCCCGCCAGAGCGCCAGCCTGTGGAGCACCTATAAGCTCATGCCCGAGCTGACCGTCGGGGCCGGCGCCACCTATACCGGCAAGCGCTACGTGGATGACGCGAACGTCTACCAGCTGCCGTCCTACTGGCGCTACGACGCCATGGCGTCCTATCAGTTCAACAGGAACTTCGGCCTGCAGTTGAACCTGAACAACCTGACCGACGAAACAATCTATGAGGCGTCGCACGTGGGGCTGTTCAGCTAAGTGGCGCCGGGTCGTTCGGCGATGCTGACGGCCACGTTCCGGTACGACTGACGGGCGGTGTCCGTCCCGCGCCGGCGGGGCGGCTCAGGGCTGCTTGCCGCCCAGGTGCAGCGCCACGATTTCCGTGTCCGTGCCGTCCAGGCCCGGATAGCGGGTCCTGACCAGCGGATCGTGCCCGGGGACGATGTGCTCGGGGGATTCCGCGAATTTCAGCAGCGTGTCGTAACCCGCCAGCATGTCGGCTACGTTGTGCACAATGGGAAACGGCGCCTGCAAGCCCATGTTGTCGTAGTAGTGGCTGGCGTCGGACGCCAGCACCATCCAGCCGCGCGCGGTATGCACGCGCACCGATTGCAGGCCCTGCGTGTGGCCGCCGATATGCAGCAGCTCCAGGCCGGGCGCGATTTCGTCGTGGCCATGATAGAAGGCCACGCGCTTGTCGTAGACGCCGCGCACCACGTCGACCACGTCCTCTACCGCATACGCGTGGCGCAGCATGTCGAAGCGCATATTGCAGCCGCAGGCGTAGTGCAGTTCGCTTTCCTGCAGGTGCAGGCGGGCGTTCGGCAGCTTCCGGATATTGCCGGCATGGTCATAGTGCAGGTGCGTCACGATGACGTCCTGGACGTCGGCGGGCGAAATGCCCAGCTTTTCCAACGACTCGATCGGGCAGCGCAGGAACTCGCGGCCGCGAGCCTGGGCCGCCGCCGCGTTGAAGCCGGTGTCGACGAGGTAGACGCGGCTGCCGTCGCGGATGACCCAGACGAAATAATCCATCGGCATGGGGCCGTCGTGCGGATCCGGGGGCGTAATGAAGTTCTGGGCCCGCTTGCGCGCGACGGTCGCATAGCGCAGGGCATAGACTTCGTAGTTGGGCAGTGTCATGCGATTCCTCTCGATGCGCGGATGTGGTCCAGTTCCGGCCGCAGGTATGCCAGCAGCCGCTGCGGGTTTTCGATCATGGGGAAGTGGCCGAGCTCGGGCATGACGCCGAAGCGCGCGCCGGGTATCAGCGCCGCGACCCGGCGCGAGTCTTCCGGGCTGGCCGAGTAGTCATAGGCGCCCGTCAATAACGAGACGCCGAACGCGCTCGTGTCCAGCCCGGCGACGTGCCGGGCGGCGTCGAAGTCTTCGCTGTAGAACCAGAGATCATTGGCATACACATTGAAGCCGCCTTGCGAATAGATCCAGGCCGCGTCGCGCCGCGCATCGAGCGAGGACGCGGGGGCCATCAGCCCGCGCACGTAGGCGGGATTGTGCGCCGCCTGGTTCACCTGCGGATGGCAAAGCATGGGCGTGCGCCGTCCGCTGGCTTTCCAGGGCGCCTCCAGCGCGATCACGCCGGCCACGTCGGCCGGGCTGCGCGCGGCCGTGACCAGGGCCATCGCCGCGCCCATCGAACAGCCCAGCAGCACGGCGGGCGCGCCGGCCACTTGGCGGATCACCGACAGGCAGGCCTGCAGATAGGCGTCGAGCGTAAGCCCGGCCTCGGTCCAGGCCTGCCCCGGCAAGGGCATGCTGCGGCCGTGCCCGGGCATGTCGAACGCGATCATGCGCCATTGCCGCTGCAGATCGGGGTCGGCCATCAGCGGGTGATACTGGCGGGAGTCCGCGCCCGCCGTATGCAGCATCAATAGCGGCGGGCCCGATTTCAGGCCGCTGGTTTCATAGTGGAGGGAGGCGGGCGTTCCGTCGATGTCGAGGGCGGCGTAGTGCCCGGTAATCGTGCTGCGGTCCAGCAGGGCGGGGGCGGCATCCACCTGCCCGCGCAGGATCTCGAACAGCCGTTCCAGGGGATGCAGGGCCTGGGCGATGGCCAGCGCGTTGCCTTTGACACGCAAGTTTGGCGCGTGCCGGCGCGCGGCGGTGAAGGAGTGGTAGCCCGGGGGCGGTTCGGCGCTGAGCATTTTCTGCCAGGTGTCCGGCGGGGCGCTGACCACGATGCACTGCGAGGGGGCGGCGGGCTGGCCAGCCCAGGCGCTTAGCTTGTCGCCGGGGTCGTCGCCTGCCTGCAGCCAGATGGCGCAGGGCAGGCCCCTGGCGGCGGACTGGAATTCCTTATCCTGCTGGGCCAGCGCTACCCCGGCCCTCAGTTCTTGGACGATCGCCTTCACTTGCATGGGTCTCCTCTTGTTGGCGCCGGAGCACTTCGAGCGCGGTGCGCTCGGCGTTCACGATATGGCTTCGGGCCGCTTCCTGCGCGCCTTGCGGGTCCCGGGCGCGGATGCGTTCGAACAGGTGATCGATTTCGGCCAGGCTTTCCGGAAGGCGGTCGGAGCGCGCGAACGACGTGGCCCGCAGCAGGTTGATGCGGGACAGCAGCCCCGGCAGCATGTCCTTGACCAGGTCGTTGTCGCAGCCGCTCAGCAGCACGTCGTAGAAATCGCGCTTGGCCGCCAGCAGGGCCGATTTGTTGCTGCCCTTGGCCTGGCGGTGCAGCGCGTCCACCGCCTTGCGCAGGCGTTCGATGTCCGCGTCGCCGGCCAGCCGGGCGAATTCGTGCGCGGCGTAGCCTTCGAGCAGGGCGCGCAGGGCATAAAGGTCGCGCGCCGCTTTCTCGGTGATGCGCACCACCGTGGGGCCGCGGTGCGGTTCGATGGAAATCAGCCGTTCGGCTTCCAGGGTGCGTAGCGCTTCGCGCAGGGTGCTGCGGCTGATGCCCAGCTGTTCGCACAGTTCGAGTTCGCGCAGGCGTTCGCCGCCCTTGATTCGCCCGTCCATGATGGACGCGCGCAGGAATTCCTCTACGCGGGTGCGCAGGGTGGCGGGCTTTTCGAATATCGCGCCTGTAGGGGTGGCCATAGCAGTCTCTCGTTTATCCTCGCGGCGGGCACAGACGGTGGCACAGGCCCCTGGCCATGCCGCCGCGAACCGCCGTGTCGACGTAAAGACGCAATATATCCCGTCGGCCGCCCATGGTTACAGTCCCAGATAGGCCGCGCGCACCCGGCTGTCTTCCAGCAAGGCGTTGCTGGGACCGGAAAGCACCATGGCGCCGGATTGCAGCACGTAGGCGTGCTCTGCCACCGACAGCGCCAGGCGCGTGTTTTGCTCTACGAGCAGGATCGTCAGGCCGCTGCGGTGGATGTCCACCATGGCCTGGTGCATTTCTTCGACGATCTTGGGCGCGAGGCCGTGGCTGGGCTCGTCAAGCAGCAGCAGGCGGGGCTTGAGCATCAGCGCGCGGCCGAAGGCCACCATTTGCTGCTCGCCGCCGGATAGCGTGCCCGCCAGTTGCCGGCGGCGTTCCTGCAGGCGGGGGAACAGGGCATAGATTCCGTCGCAATCGCGCTTGACCGCCGCCGAGTCCCGGCGCCGCACGTAGCCGCCCAGATAGAGGTTTTCCTCGACGGTCATTTCGGGGAAGACGTGGCGGCCTTCGGGGACGTGGGCGATGCCGAGTTCCGGAATGCGGTGGGGCGGGAGGCGCAGGATTTCCTGTCCGTCGAACCTCACGCTGCCGCTGGTTTTGTCCAGCAGTCCGGAGATGCAGCGCAGCAAGGTGCTCTTGCCCGCCGTATTGGCGCCCACGACGGCGATGAAGCCGCCTTCCGGCACGGCCAGCGACACGTCGTGCAGGACCGGGCTGCGGTCGTACGAGGCGGTCAGGCCATCGATTTGCAGCAGGCTCATGCCGGCACCTCCATCTGCTCCAGCGATTTGCCCAGATAGACCTCGATCACCGTTGGGTTGGACGCGATCTCGGCGGGGCTGCCTTCGGCGATCTTCTGGCCGAAGGACAGCACCAGGATCCGGTTGCAGAGCCGCATGATGGCGCGCATGTGGTGCTCCACGACGATGAAGGTGATGCCGGACTCGTCGCGCAGCGTGCGGATCAGGTCCAGCATCGCGTCCATCTCGGATTCGTTCAGCGCCGCCATGACCTCGTCCAGCAGGAACACCTTGGGATCCGTGCACAGGGCGCGGGCGAGCTCCACCCGCGCCTGTTCGGGAAACGACAGTTCGCCCGCCGGCTTGCGCGCAATGGCGGACAGGCCGACGCGGTCGAGGTTGTCGCGCGCGACCTGGCGGGCGCGGTCCACGTCGTGGCGCAGCAGCCCGCCGACCAGCACGTTGTCCAGTACCGTCATTTCGGGGAACAGGGCCACGTTCTGGAACGTCTTGGTCATGCCCCGCGCCGCGATCTGGTGGGGACGCAGGCCGCTGATGTCGTGGCCATCCAGTTCGATGCGTCCGCCATTGCCCCGATACAGGCCGACGAGCAGGTTGAACAGCGTGGTCTTGCCGGCCCCGTTGGGGCCGATCAGGCCCAGGATGTCTCCCTTCGCGACGTTGAACGACACGTCGTCCACCGCTTTCAGGCCGCCGAAACGGCGCTGGATGTGCGCGACCCTGAGAATGTCAGGCATGCTGCCTCCCGGCCAGGTTGCGCAGCCGGGCCCATAGCGCCGACAGGCCCCGTGGCTCGATCAGGATGATGGCGATGAGGATCAGGCCGAAGGCCAGCTGCGATACGCCCGCGGTGTGGCCGGACAGCCAGTCGTTGAAGACTTCCTCCAGCGGGATAATCACCAGGGCGCCGATCAGCGGTCCCGCCACGGTGCCCACGCCGCCGATAATGCAGATGAGCGCGACGCGGACCGAAATGCCGACCAGCGAGAACACCGTGTCGGGATCGAAGAAGTAGATAAATTGCGCGTAAAGCGTGCCGCAGGCCCCCATCAGGGCGGCGGAGATGACCGCCGCCAGGATCCGGGTCCGGGCCGTGTTCACGCCGATGACCTCCGCCGCCTGCGGGTTGGCCTTCACCGCGCGCAGGCGGTAGCCCAGGCGCGAACGGCTGATGAGCGCGAACACGATGGACGTAATCAGCGCGGCGCCCAGCATCAGGTAGTAGTAGGGAATGCTGGACTTGAACTGCATCTGGGACAGCCCTTCCGAGAACGGGATCGACACGCCCACCGGACCGCCGGTGACCGATGCCCAGGTATTGGCGATGGCGCGCAGCACTTCGCCGAAGGCCAGCGTGGCCAGCGCGAAATAGTGGCCGCGCAGCCGCATGGTCGGCAGGCTGAGCAGCGCCCCGGCCAGCGCGGCGACCGCCATGGCGGCGACGATGCCCAGCCACGGGGAAATGCCGTAGCGCATGAGCAGCAGCGTGGAGGTGTAGGCGCCTAGGCCGAAGAAGGCCGCGTGCCCCAGCGAAATCTGGTTCGCCAGCCCGCCTACGATGTTCCAGGACTGGCCCATGGCGGCGAACAGCAGCACGAGGGTCAGGACGCGGATGCCGTAGCCCTGGTCTTCCATCAGCCAGGGCGCGGCGAGCGCGGCGGCCAGGAGCAGCGCCCATGGCAGGAGTTGTCGGTTCAGTGTCATCAGCCCGCCTTTTTCAGAAGCCCTTCCGGGCGCACGGCCAGGACCAGGATGAAGATCGCGAAGAGCACCAGATTCTGCAGCTGCATGGGCAGCACCAATGACGACAGCGACTGGATGACGCCGACCGCCACGCCGCCCACCACCGCCCCGATCACGCTGCCCAGGCCGCCCAGCACCACGGCGGTGAACATCAGTACGCTGAACTGGGCGCCGACCGTGGTCGAGGCGGTGAGGTAGGGCAGGATGATTCCTCCGCCCAGGGCAGTCATGCCCACGCCCAGCCCGAACGCCAACTGGTGCACCCGGTGCGTCGAAATGCCGGACAGCCGGGCGGCCATGGGGTCCTGGGCGGTGGCCCGCACCGCCATACCCCACCAGGTTTTCTTCAGCACCCACCACAAGACCAGGCCCGCGACCGACGCCACCGCGAAAGCCAGCAGATAGGGCGCGCTGAGCAGGAGGGGGCCGATCGCCAGCGCCGTCATCTGGTAGGGCGTCTGCACCGAACGGAACTCCGACCCGAACAGGATCAGCGCCAGGTTTTCCATGACGATGAGCAGGCCCACCGTCAGGAAGATCTGGGCAACCGCCGGCGCCTTCAGCACCCGGTTGATCAGGTATTTCTGCGTCAGCACGCCCAGCACGAAGGCGACGGCGAACGAGAGCAGCGACCCCAGCAGCGGATCGAGCCCCAGGAGTTTCCAGGCGAAATACGCCACGAACATGCCCACCATCAGGAATTCGGCCTGGGCGAAGTTGACGATGGACACCACGCCGAAGACCAGCGTGAGGCCGATCGATATGACCGCGTAAACGCCGCCCAGCAGGATGCCGTCCACCAGAGCCTGCAAAAATTGCATGATCGCTCCTCGTGCGCCGTGCGCGCCGCGCTCAGGTTGCGCTGATGACGCGGCCCTTGGCCAATGCCTGCGGCCAGACCGACACCAGTTCGTTGTCTTGCCACTGGACCATGATGGGCTGCGCCATCGTGTTCAGCCCGCTGGCGTCGAAATGCACGCCGCCGCCCGACATCACGCCGGCCCAGCCCTGGTCGTATTTCTGCGCGCGCAGCGCCTTGGACACCGCTTCGGGCTTGTCCGAGGCGGCGACTTCCAATGCCTGCGCCAGCACGCCGGCGCATACCGCGTGCTCCAGCGCCTCGTGCGGCATGAACGTGCCGAACCGCTTGCGGTAGCGCTCGGTGTATTCGGGCGCCTGGTCGTAGTTGGCGGGCGCGATCGACAGCACGGCCTGCGAATACTGGCCCAGCGCCTTCGCGAAGTCGGGAATGACGTAGCCGGCGGCGCCGCCTACGACGGGCACGGTCAGGCGCTGTTGCCGCATGACGCGGATGATCAGCAGACTGTCGTTCAGGTAGGAAATAGGGAAGACGATCTGGGCGTCGGACCCCCGCAGCTTGCTGATCAGGGGCGTGACGTCCGTGATGCCCAGGGGGTAGGCCTCGTCCAGCACGATCTGCGCGCCCGCGGCCTTGGCCGCGTTGCGCACGCCGACAGCCTGCGACGTACCGTAGGCGGTGTCTTCGTACAGCAGCGCGATCTTCTTGATCTCCGAGGCGCCCGCCACGACCGAGGCGGCATAGTCGTATTGCGCGCGGCCCAGCACGGAGCCCTTGGATACCACTTGGAAAATGTGCTTGAAGCCGCGTTCGGTCAGCACGTCCGAGAACGACATGGTCAACAGCGGAATGCCGCGGCGCTCGGTCACTTCCGACACCGCCAGGGTCAGCGACGACGCATAGGCGCCGATGATGGCGACGCAGCGGTTCTGCGTGATCAGGCGTTGCGCCACGGTTGCCGCCGTGGTGGGTTGCGACGTGGCGTCGGCGATGATGAGCTTGAGCTTCGCGCCGCCCAGGGCCTTGATGCCGCCGGCCGCGTTGATTTCATCGGCGGCCAGCTCCAGCCCCTGGCGCGAGTTGATGCCGAACTGGGCGTTGGCGCCCGACAGCGGCAAGATCACGCCGACATTGACTTCGGATGCTGCGGCCAGCGCGCGGCCGGGCAGGCTTGCCGCCAAGGCGGCGGCGCCGAGACCGGTGACGAATTCCCTGCGCCCGCGGCGGATCGCCTGTTGGGGTGTTTTCATGGTTGTCTCCTGGCTTTTTTCGAGGATGGCGCTCGGCAGCCAGCCCGGCGCTCTGGGCCAATTATTGTTCGTGGTTTTCAATCGGTCAAGAATATTGTCAGACAATCTGACTATTGACGATTCGGCGATCTTTGCCGGACAATCAGACAAAATCACGGCGCGGAATCTGATCCTCGCCGGCCACCGCCACAAAGAGGAGCAACCATGGCAGACATCAAATCCGAAACCCAGGCCCTGTTCGACCAAGGCCTGAACCTGCGCCGCGAAGTGCTGGGCACCGAATACGTGGATGGTTCGCTCGCCCGCGCCAACGAATTCATGATGGCCTTCCAGCACATCACCACCGAGTGGTGCTGGGGCTACACCTGGGGCCGTCCCGGCCTGGAAAAGAAAACCCGCAGCATGCTGAACCTGGCCATGCTGACGGCGCTGAACCGCCCGGCCGAGATCAAACTGCACGTCAAGGGCGCGCTGAACAATGGCGTGACGGTCGAGGAAATCAAGGAAATCCTGCTGCAGGCCACGGTGTACTGCGGCATTCCCGCAGGCCTGGACGCGTTCAAGGTGGCCAACCAGGTGCTGGAGGAAGAGGGCGCCTTCAAGGAGGCGCAAGCATGAGCGCGCCGCACGAAGGCAGTCCAATGAACGCGCCCCAGGCACGGGTCGGCCTGATCGGCATCGGCAGCATGGGCTGGCCCATGGCCGCCCGGCTGGTGCAGGCCGGCTTCGCGGTGACGGTCTTCGACGCGGTGCCGGGCCAGGCCGAACAGTTCGCCAAGGAGGTAGGCGGACAGGCCGCCGCCACCTGCGCCGAGCTGGCGGCGCAGGCCGACATCATCTTCACCATGCTGCCCACCAGTGCCATCGTCGAACAGGTGCTGGGCGGAGACCACGGCGTATTGGCGGGCCTGCGCCCGGGCAGCGTCGTGGTGGACATGAGCTCGGGCGTGCCGGCGCATACGCAGCGGCTGGCCCAGGCCGTGGCCGCCGCGGGCAGCGAAATGGTGGACGCGCCGGTGTCCGGTGGCGTCCCGCGCGCCCGCACCGGCGAGCTGGCGATCATGTTCGGCGGGTCTGCGGAAACGCTCGAACGGGTGCGTCCGGCTCTGGCCAGCATGGGCACGTCGATCACGCCCGTGGGGGCCGTCGGCAGCGCCCATGCAATGAAGGCATTGAACAACCTGGTGTCGGCGGGGGGCTTCCTGATCGGCGTCGAGGCCATGCTGATCGGCCAGCAATTCGGCCTGGATCCGAACGTGATCGTGGACGTGCTCAATGCGTCGACCGGCATGAACAACTCCACGCAGAAGAAGTTCAAGCAGTTCGTGTTGTCGCGCCAGTTCAATTCCGGCTTCGGCCTGGATCTGATGGTCAAGGACCTGGGCATCGCGCTGGGCATCGCCACCGACACCGGCACGCCCACGCCGTTCGCGTCGCTGTGCCGCGAACTGTGGGCCTCGGCGGGCAAGACGCTGGGCAAGGGGCAGGACCATACTGCGGTCGCCCGTTTGTCGGAGCAGTTGGCGGGCGTGGAATTGGGGCCGAAGAAGGGCTGAGGCTCCACGCGGCCCGGCCCGGGCCGCGCAAGATAAGAATGGGCAGGTTGCAGTGAACTTTCGCAATATATGTTACAAATACACAATAATTGACATATAGCGAACGCGGTCCGCGGGACCCGCCGTACAGATTGGCCATCGTCTGATAATGCGCGCCCGCGCTCCAAGCGCCGGGCTTTCTCGGGCATAGTCGGCGGCAGTCCCGGCATGGCCGGACGCGGTAGCGAAAGCAGCAATGCCCCCACACTCGCAGTTTCCCGTTCTTCCACGCGTGATCGCGGCCTTCGACTTCGACGGTACCCTGACCCGGCGTGACACGTTCGTCCCCTTTTTGGCTCATCTTTCATGGACCAGGTTGCTTGGGGCCCTCCTGGCGGCCGCGCCCGCGCTGGCGGGATTCGCGCTGCGCCTGCGCAGCAATGAGCACGCCAAGGCGGCGCTATGCCGGGCGGCGCTGAAAGGCCGTTCGCGCGCCGAGCTGGCTCGCATCGCGCGCGCATGGGTGCACACCATCCCCCTGCGCTCCGCGCTGGTCGAGCGGCTGCGCTGGCATCAGCAGCGCGGCGACCATTGCGTCCTGGTGAGCGCGTCGCCGGACATCTATCTGGAAGAGGCCTCGCGCCATCTGGGTTTCGACGACCTGATCTGCACGCGGATGTCGATTGATGGAGAGGGGAGGCTCACCGGCGATTTCGACGGCCCCAATTGCTGGGGCCCCGAAAAAATGCGCCGCCTGACGGAACGCTTCGGCCCACAGGGTCGCTACGAGCTGTATGCCTACGGCGACAGCCGCGGCGACCAATCGATGATAGATGCCGCGCAGCACGCCTGGTATCGCGGCCAGGCGGTCAAGCCATGAACGCCATCATTTCCCTGCTGCGCCCGCAGCAATGGCTGAAGAACGGTTTCGTGCTGATCGGGCTGATCTTCAGCCACGGCTGGGCGGATCCGTATCTGGCGTTCAAGGTGGCCGTGGGGTTCGTGGCGTTCTGCATGGCGTCCAGCGCGGTCTACGTGCTGAACGACTATTTCGACAGGGCGGCCGACGCCGCCCATCCCAAGAAGCGCTATCGCCCCATTGCCAGCGGCCTGGTCGGCCTGCGGCAGGCGCGCGTGCTGATCGCGATCCTGTTCTGCGGCGCCCTGGGGCTGCCGCTGGCGTTCGGGCAATGGCCGGTGGCGCTGGTGGTCGCCTGCTACCTGGCGCTGAACATCGCCTATACGCTGCGCCTGAAGCACAAGGTGCTGGTCGACGTGTTCTGCATCGCCGCCGGCTTCATGCTCCGCCTGGCCTGCGGCACCTATGCGGCAGGCATCAAGCCGTCCCGCTGGATGCTGTTGTGCAGCTTCATGCTGACGCTGTTCCTGGGCTTCGCGAAGCGGCGCGCCGAGATCGTCGCGGTGCCGGGCGGCGTGCTCGCCCTGGAAGGCAGCACGCGCATCGTGCTGCGCCACTATAGCGCGCAGCTGCTGGACAACCTGGTGGCCATTACCGCCAGCGCCAGCCTGCTCACCTATGGCCTGTACACGGTGGATGCCGAGACCGCGGCATTGCATGGCACCCAGCACCTGGTCCTTACCCTGCCCATCGTGACCTTCGGCGTCTTTCGCTATCTGTACCTGCTGTACAGAGGCGGGTCGGGCGAGGAGCCGGGCCGCGATCTGCTGGCCGACAGCCAGATACGCATGGCGGTGCTGGCCTGGGTGATCGTGGTGGTCTTGCTCGTGGGAACTTGAAGATGGCATATCTGTGGCTGATTCTCAGCGGGGCTTGCAGCGTGGCGGCCAGCGTGGCGCTCAAGGCCGCGGGGGCGGGCTCGCCCGCTGGGCTGCCGGCGTCGCTTCTGGGGCAGGTGCTGCCCTATCTGGCGGCGATCGGAGCCTATGGGCTGGGCTTCGGTTTCTACGCACTGGCGCTGCGGCAACTGGACCTGACCCTGGCCTATCCGCTGATGGTGGCTTGCGCCATCGCGGGGGTCTTCGGCTATGGCCTGCTGTCCGGCGCCGAGTCGATCTCGGCCGTGCGCATGGCGGGAGCCGCCTTCATCGCCATCGGCGTCTTCCTGCTGTCGAAATAGGCATATGAATTCCATGAGACGTTTGTTCGAAAGCGCGGGTTATCGCTGGTTCCTGTTGTCCTGCGCCTATGTCGTCATCGCGGCCGCCGTCATGAACGGCTTCTATACAAAGTGGAGGCTGAACGACGGGCATCCGGCATTGAGCCTGTCGCGCATGGTCGAAGGCACGGCCCATCGCCCCTACGTGTACCGGCAGTTCATGCCAGCATTGGCCAACGGGATCCAGGCCGCGCTGCCGCAGGCAACCGTGGCGCGCATCTCCGAGCGCCTGGCGGAGCCCCGGAGGCTGAACAGCCGCTCGGGGCTGGCGATGCGCTATCCGGGATCGGAAGCGCTGATGCCGGCCGTCACCTTGCGCTATCACATCATCTATTACCTCACCTTCTTCGCGCTGCTGGCCGCGCTGTTCGTGATGCGGCGCGTGTGCCTGCGGGCCGGCGCGGACGCGGTGGCCGCGACGGCGGCGCCCGCCATCGTCGCGCTGCTGCTGCCGTTCTTCCTGACTGAAGGCGGGTACTTCTACGATTTCGTCGAGTTGCTCTTCATGATGAGCGCCGTCCTGCTGGCGATGGGGGCGTCGCGGCGCACGCCGCTTCGCCTGGCGTTCCTGCTGGTGCTGGTCGGCCTCGCGACCTGGAACAAAGAAGCCTTTTTCTTTTTCACGCCCACCGTGTATCCGTTGCTGTGCCGTAATCTGCCGCGCGCGCAGGCCGCTGCGCTGGTGGCGGGCCTGCTCTTTGTGAGCGGCTGCGTCTATCTGGCGCTGCGCATGCGCTATGCGGGGAACCCAGGCACGACGGTGGATTACCAGCTGTGGGACAACCTGCGCTTCTATGCCGATCCCGGCAACTGGCTGCGCACGGAGAACACCTATGGCGTGCTGTTGCCGCGCGGCTTCGGCATCGTGAGTTTCCTGGCGTGCGCGGGCATCGCCGCAGCCGGCTGGCCGCGCCTGCCGCAGACCCTGCGCCAGCATGCGATGCTGGCCCTGTCCATCAACCTGCCGCTGTTCCTGCTGTTCTGCTCGCCCGGCGAGGTGCGCAACCTGAGCATGCTCTATCCCTCGCTGGCGTGCCTGATGGCGCTTGCACTGACGCTGTGGCTGCAACCTCGAGCGGATCGCAAACCTCTCGCCGCGGCGCCAATCCAGTGATGCGTTTCTTCAACGCGACGGGCTACCGCCGCTTCCTGATGGGGTTGCTCTACGTGGTCGTCGCCGCAGCCGCGTTCAATGGCTTCTACACGAAGTGGCGCCTCAACGACGGCCACGGGCCCCATTCGCTTGCGTCGATGGTGGATGGCACGGCGTATCGGCCCTATGTGTATCGGCAGCTCGTGCCCGCCGTGGCCAATGGCATCCAGGCCTTGCTGCCCGCCAGCGCCGTGGAGCGGATATCCGAACGGCTGGCGGACCCGCGCCGCTTGAACAGCCGTTCCGGGCTGGCCATGCGCTACCCGGAATCCGAGGCGATGCAGCCTGCCGTCACGCTGCGCTACCACATCGTCTACTACCTGACCTTCCTGGCCCTGCTCGGGGCGCTGTTCGCGATGCGTGCGCTCTGCCTGCGGATGGGGGCCAGCGCGCCGGCGGCAACGGCGGCTCCGTTGGTCGTCGCGCTCCTGCTGCCGTTTTTCCTGACCGAAGGCGGGTTCTTCTACGACTTCCTGGAAGTCCTGTTCATGGTTTGCGCGATATTGCTGGCATGGCGCATTCCCCCGGAATCTTCCGCGCGCGCGGCGGCGCGCCTGGCCTTGCTGGCGCTGGTCTCCGCGGGGGCAACGTGGAACAAGGAAGCGTTCTTCTTCTTCGTGGCGACGCTATATCCCTTGTTCAGGCTCAACCTGTCGCGATTCAAGGCGGCCGGCGCCGTGGGCCTGCTGATGTTCGTGTGCGGCTGCGTGTATCTCGCGCTGAAGATCCGCTACGCGGGCAACCCGGGCGGCACGGTCAGCTTCCAGCCCGGCGCGAACCTGTACTACTTCCTGGATCCGGGGAACTGGTTCCGCACGGAAGGCACCTATGGCGTGACGCTGCCCAAGGGCCTGAGCGCCGTGATGATGCTTATGATCGCCGGTGTGGCCGCCATCGGCTGGGGGCGCCTGCCGGCGGCCTTCCGCCTGCACATCTGGGCGGCGCTCGCCGTCAACGTGCCGCTGTTCCTGTTGTTCGCGGCAGCCGGAGAGGCGCGCAATCTCAGCATCCTGTATCCCTCGCTTCTGGGCCTGTTGGCGATGGCGCTGACGGCCTGGATGGGCGCCGCCGCGCCGGGCCGCAGCGGCGGCGCGCCCGCCTGAGCGATTCCCTTTGTTACGTCGATAGCGGGTTTACCCTGTGTTTTTGTGAGCCCTAAATTTGTATGATGACCCGATAACTTTATCCTAGAGACACGTCATCATGCTGGCCCCGCAGCCGCCTTTCCCGTCCCGCCGTCCCTGCCGCACAGGGGCGTTCCATGGCTGAAGAATCCCGCATCCGCGAAGAAATCTGCACCGTCGGCGCCAGCCTGTACAACCGCGGCTACACCGTCGGCGCGGCAGGCAACATCAGCGCCCGGCTGGATGACGGCTGGCTGATCACGCCCACCGACGTCTGCCTGGGCCGCCTGGACCCCGCCGAACTGGCCAAGGTCGATCTGGCCGGCAACTGGGTGTCGGGCGCCAAGCCTTCCAAGACCCTGGTGCTGCACCAGGGTATCTATCGCGCCAGCCCCGAGTCGCGCGGCGTGGTCCATACGCATTCCACCCATCTGGTGGCGCTGACCCTGGCGGGCGTGTGGCGGCCCGATGAAGTGCTGCCGCCCATCACGCCGTATCAAGTCATGAAAGTGGGGCGGATTCCGCTGATCGGCTATCGCCGCCCCGGCGATCCGCAGGCCGCGGCCGAAGTGGCCGCCGTCGCGGCGCAGGTGCGCGGCGCGCTGTTCGAGCGGCTGGGCCCCGTGGTGTGGGAACGCTCCGTGTCGCATGCGTCCTACGCCCTGGAAGAGCTGGAAGAAACCGCCCGGCTGTGGCTGATGAGCGATCCCCGTCCGGCGCCCCTGGGCACCGAGGCCATTGAAGAACTGCGCGCCACCTTCGGCGCACGCTACTGATTTTTCCCGACAAAGCCGCCCGGCCGCGTGCCTGCGGATCGGGCAGGCGCATCCTCCTGGAGACTTGCATGCCCCCGATGGAAACGACGCTCGGCGCGCAGCCCGCCGCGGCAACGCCGGAAACCCGCGAAACCGCGCGCGCCTACGCCAAGGTGTTCTGGCGGCTGGTGCCGTTCTTGATGCTCTGCTACGTGATCGCCTACCTCGATCGCGTCAACGTGGGCTTCGCCAAATTGCAGATGTCGCAGGACCTGGGGTTCAGCGAAACCGTGTTCGGCCTGGGCGCCGGTGTGTTCTTCATTGGCTATTTCCTTTTCGAAGTGCCGAGCAACCTGCTCATGCACCGGCTGGGCGCCCGCATCTGGATCGCGCGCATCATGATTACGTGGGGGATCCTGTCGGGCATGTTCATGTTCGTCGAGACGCCTACCGGCTTCTACATCCTGCGCTTCCTGCTGGGCCTGGCCGAAGCGGGTTTCTATCCCGGCGTGATCCTGTACCTGACATACTGGTATCCGGCCCATCGCCGCGCCAAGATCATCGCGCTGTTCATGTCCGCCATTCCGGTGGCCGGCATTTTCGGCAACCCGCTGTCCGGGTGGATCATGGAGGCCTTTCACGGCACGCACGGCCTGCAGGGCTGGCAGTGGATGTTCCTGATCGAAGCCATCCCGGCGCTGCTCATCGGCGTGGCGACCATCATGTACCTGGACAACGGCATCTCCAGTGCGAAGTGGCTGAGCGACGATGAAAAGAAGCTGCTGACCCGCGAAATCGAGCTGGACCAGAAGCAGACGGGCTCGCAAAAGCACTCGCTGCGCGCCGTGTTCGCCGACAAGCGCGTCTGGTGGATGTGCCT
The DNA here is from genome assembly GCF_900496965.1 of Achromobacter agilis. GTDB lineage: Bacteria > Pseudomonadota > Gammaproteobacteria > Burkholderiales > Burkholderiaceae_B > Achromobacter > Achromobacter agilis. Next base: position 54,007 of record NZ_UFQB01000001.1, on the reverse strand, counting down.
GATTTACTTCGCCTTCGTCGCCGGCCAGTACGGCCTGACATTCTGGATGCCGACGCTGATCAAGTCGACCGGCGTCACGGGCGCCTTCAATATCGGCCTGCTCAGCGCCATTCCCTTTATTTGCGCCATCGTCGTGATGAACCTGCTGGGCCATTCGGCCGACAAGCGCCGCGAACGCCGTTGGCACCTGATCGTGCCGGCGCTGTTCGGCGCGGTGGGCTTCTCCGTTGCGGCATCCTTCGCCGACAACACCGTGGTGTCGCTGATCTTCCTGTCGCTCGCGGCAGCCGGCGTGCTGACATGCGCACCCCTGTTCTGGTCGCTGCCGACGGCGTTCCTGTCGGGCACCGCGGCGGCGGCGGGCATCGCCATCGTCAATTCGGTCGGCAACCTGGCGGGCTTTGCCAGCCCCTACATGATCGGCTATCTGAAAGACCTGACCAGCTCCACCGCATCCGGCATGTACGTGCTGGCGGGCGTGCTGGTCGTGGGTGCCATCGCGGTCTGGTTCACGCCGGCCAAGCTGGTCAACCGCTGACGTGCCCTCACGTTCACAAGGAATCGCAATGCCTCGTCTGGCTGCCAACTTGACCATGATGTACACCGAACATCCCTTCCTGGACCGCTTCAAGGCGGCGGCGGGGGATGGCTTCTCCGGCGTGGAGTTCCTGTTTCCCTACGAGTTCGCGGCCGCCGATCTCAAGTCGCGGCTGGAGGAAAACGGCCTGACGCAGGCGCTGTTCAATGCGCCGCCCGGGGATTGGGCGGCCGGCGAGCGGGGCATCGCTTCCCTGCCCGGACGGGAAAGCGAATTCCAGCGCGGGTTCGAGCAGGCGCTGGAGTACGCCGCCGCGCTTGGCAACCGCAGTCTTCATGTGATGGCAGGCCTGATCGGCTCCGGGCAGGACCGGGCCGCGCATCGGGACGTCTATCTGAAGAACCTGGCGTGGGCGGCGCGCGCTGCGGCGCCGGCTGGCATAGCGGTGGTGATCGAACCCATCAATACGCGCGACATCCCCGGCTTCTTTCTCAACCGGCAGGATGACGCCCAGGCCATCTGCGCCGAGGTCGGCGCGGACAACCTGAAAGTGCAGTTCGACATCTACCACTGCCAGATCGTCGAGGGCGATATCGCCGTGAAGCTGCAGCGCGACATGGCAGGCATCGGCCACATCCAGATCGCCGGCGTGCCCGACCGGCACGAGCCAGACCTGGGCGAACTGAACTATCCCTATCTGTTCGAGCGCATCGACGCGCTGGGCTATACGGGCTGGATCGGCTGCGAATACCGTCCCAAGGCCGGCACGTCCGAAGGCCTGGGCTGGGCCCAACCCTATCTTGCCAACCACTGAGCACCCCATCATGAAAATACTCATCACCGGCGGCGCCGGATTCCTGGGCCAGCGGCTGGCCCGAAAACTGCTGGAACAAGGTTCCCTGGCGCTGGACGGCGGCGCGCCGCAAGCCATCACGCAGATCGACCTGCTGGACGTCGCCAAGGCCGACGCGCTGACCGATCCGCGCGTGCGTTCGCTGGTGGGCGACATCGCCGACCCGGCCGTGCTGCAACAGGCCATCGGCACGGACACCCGTGTCGTCTTCCACCTGGCCGCCATCGTCAGCGGCCAGGCCGAGGCGGATTTCGACCTGGGCATGCGCATCAACCTGGATGCGTCGCGGGCGCTGCTGGAGACCTGCCGCGCGCTGGGCCACCAGCCGCGCGTGATCTTCACCAGCTCGGTGGCCGTGTACGGCGGCGCCTTGCCCGAAACCGTGCGCGACGACACCGCGCTCAATCCCAAGTCTTCCTACGGCACGCAAAAGGCGATCGCCGAACTGCTGCTGGCGGATTACACGCGGCGCGGCTTCGTCGATGGCCGCGTGCTGCGTCTGCCCACCATCAGCGTGCGGCCCGGCCGTCCCAACGCGGCGGCTTCGTCGTTCGCCAGCGGCATCATCCGCGAGCCCCTGAACGGTGAAGCCGCGGTGTGCCCCGTGGGCGCCGACACGCGTTTGTGGCTGCTGTCGCCGCGCGGCGCGATCCAGGCGCTGATCGCCGGCTGCGAACTGCCGTCGCAAGCCGTGGCGGAGGGCGGGCCGATCAACCTGCCGGGCGTTTCCGTTACGGTGGCCGAGATGGAGCAGGCGCTGCGCGAGGTGGCGGGCGACGAGGTCGCCGATCGCATCACCTGGCAGGCAGACGAGCGCGTCGAGCGCATTGTCGGCAGCTGGCCGGGCCGGTGGGATACGGCGCGGGCCGCCGGGCTGGGCCTGAAGGGCGATCGCGACTTCGCGGAGATCATCCGGGCCTATATGGCCGACGACCTGCCGCGCTGAACGCGCCGCTGGCTGCCCCGCCCTCGAATTTTGGACGATGAAACCATGAGCAATCCGCAAACTTCCCCGCGCCGCGTCGGCGTCATCGGCCTGGGCGCCATGGGCGCCGGCATCGCCCAAAGCCTGCGCCGCGCAGGCCACGAGGTGCATGCCTACGACATCAGGCCCGGCGTCGCCGCCGCTTTCTCGGCCGAGGGCGGGGTGGCGTGCGCCGCGCTGGCCGACATGGCGGCCGCCTGCGACATCGTGGTCAGCGTGGTCGTCAACGCAGACCAGACCGAGGCGGTGCTGTACGGCGAGGGCGGTATCGCCGCGGCCTTGCGCCCGGGCGCAGTGTTCGTGATGTGTTCCACCGTGGATCCCAACTGGTCGATCGCGCTGGAAGCGCGCCTGGCCGAGCAGGGCATTCTCTATGTGGACGCGCCCATTTCCGGCGGCGCGGCCAAGGCCGCCTCCGGCCACATGACCATGATGACCGCCGGCCGTCCGGCGGCCTACGAGGCCTGCGGCGGCGTGCTGGAATCGATGGCCGGCAAGGTCTACCGCCTGGGCGACCGGGCCGGGGCGGGCAGCAAGGTCAAAATCATCAACCAGCTGCTGGCCGGCGTGCATATTGCGGCCGCCGCGGAAGCCATGGCGCTGGGCCTGCGCGAAGGCGTGAACGCCGATGCGCTGTACGAGGTGATCACGCACAGCGCGGGCAATAGCTGGATGTTCGAGAACCGCATGGCCCACGTCCTGGCGGGCGACTACACGCCGCTTTCGGCGGTCGATATCTTCGTGAAGGACCTGGGCCTGGTGCTGGATACCGCCCGCCATACCAAGTTCCCCTTGCCGCTGGCGTCCACCGCGCACCAGATGTTCATGCAGGCGTCCACAGCCGGACATGGCCGCGAGGACGACAGCGCCGTGATCAAGATTTTTCCGGGGATTTCCCTGCCGGAGCCGAAATGACCATCAAACTGGGCTGTATCGCCGACGATTTCACGGGCGCCACCGACCTGGCCAACAATCTGGTGCGCGCCGGCATGCGCGCGGTGCAGACGATCGGCGTTCCCGGGACGCCGCTGCGCGGCGACGCGGACGCGGTGGTCGTGGCATTGAAAACCCGCACCCTGCCCGCGGATGAAGCCGTTGCGCAGTCGCTGGCGGCGCTGGACTGGCTGCAGGCGCAGGGCGCCGAACAGATCTACTTCAAGTACTGCTCTACTTTCGACAGCACGCCACAAGGCAATATCGGGCCTGTTACCGATGCGCTCATGTCGCGGCTGGGTACGGATTTCACCATCGCCACGCCGGCGTTTCCGGACAACAAGCGTACGGTGTTCAAAGGCTATCTGTTCGCGGGCGACGTGCTGCTGAACGAATCGGGTATGCAGCATCATCCGCTGACGCCGATGGCCGATCCCAATCTGGTCCGCGTGCTGTCCGCACAGACGTCGCGCAAGGTGGGCCTGATCGATTACAGTGTCGTCGCGCGCGGCAGCGAGGTCATTCGCGCCCGTATCGCCGAACTGGCGTCGCAGGGCATCGAGATCGCCATCGTGGATGCGGTGTCCAACGAGGACCTGCTGGCCTTGGGGCCGGCCTTGCGCGGCATGCCCCTGGTGACGGCGGGCTCCGGCGTCGCGATCGGCCTGCCGGCCAACTGGGGCCTGTCGCCCGCCGGCAAGACGGAATCGGCGCTCGTGCCCGGCCTGCAGGCCGTGGTGGCGGGCAGCTGTTCCACGGCTACCAATGGGCAGGTGGCGGCCTTCATCGAAAGCGGGCGGCCGGCCCTGGCGCTGGATCCGTTGCGGCTGGCGGCCGGGGAGGACGTCGTGGGCCAGGCGCTGGCCTGGGCCGAGCCGCGTTTGCAGGATGGCCCGGTGCTGATCTATTCCACCGCGCAGCCCGATCAGGTGAAGCAGGCCCAGGGCGCGCTGGGCGTCGAGCGCGCGGGATCGCTGATCGAAGCCGCCATCGCGCGCATTTCGACCGGCCTGGTCGAGCGCGGCGTGCGCCAGCTGATCGTGGCGGGCGGCGAGACCTCGGGCGCGGTCGTGCAGGCGCTGGGCCTGGAGCAGATCGCCATCGGCGAGCAGATCGATCCGGGCGTGCCCTGGTGCGCCGGCTACGCGCCGGCCGCGCAGGGCGATGTCAGCATCGCGCTGAAGTCGGGCAATTTCGGGACCCGGGATTTCTTCACCAAGGCGTTCCGCCGGGATTGACCCGCGCGAACAGGTAGCCTCCGGGGGCAAGCCCCGGCCGCTACCGGTGTGCCTGTTTCAGCCGCTTGGCCGCGTTCACCATGTGGATGCGGGCGGCTTCGCGCGCGCCGTCCACGTCCTTCTTGCGGATGGCTTCGACGATCGCGGCGTGTTCCTGCAGTACGTCGCGCATCAGGCTCGCGTGGCGCGCCTCGTTGCCGCGCGTCACGCGCGTGGCCGCTTCCATGAACTGGCTGACGAACGCCAGCGTCGTCATGAAATAGGGGTTGCCGGTGGCGCGCGCGATGCTGCGGTGAAAGTCCACGTCTTCTTTTACGCCGTCCCCGCCGTTGTCGACCGCCTGCGAAATGGCGGCCAGGGCCGCGTCGATGTCGGCCATGTCCTGCTTCTTGCGCACCGAGGCGGCCTGGGCGGCGATTTCGGTTTCCAGCGCGCGGCGCAGATCCACGATGTGCAGGACGGCGTCCAGCGAGGACAGCTCGGCCGCGTCGATGCGCAGGGCGCGGTTGCCCGTAGAACCGGTGACGTATACGCCGCTGCCTTGCCGGGCCTCTACCACGCCGTCCTGGCGCAGCCGGGAGACGGCTTCGCGGATCACGGTGCGGCTGACGCCGAACTGCTCTGCCAACGCGGTTTCGGTCGGCAGCTTCGCGCCGGGCAGCACGCGGCCTTCATCGATTTCGGCGCGCAGCCGTTTGGCAACGGTATCGGTCAGCGTGGGCGGGGAGGGAAGTCGGGGAAACGCCATGGATGAGAAGAGCAGGAAAGGCCGGCCGGCGCATTGCGGGCCGTTGGCACGGGCAGCGTCGATGATAACCGGTACTGGGTGCCTGGCCGCGCCGCGGCGCCAATCCGCCTGGGCTCAGGCCTGCGCGCGCGCAGGCGCCGCGAGCGCCTCCAGCAGGCAATCGATGAAGCACTGCGCAGCCGGCGTGGGCGGCGAATCGGCGCGGGTCAGGATGGATACGCGGGCGGCCGGCAGCTCGTGCGCCAGGGGCAGCATGCGAAGGCCGCGCGGCAGCAGGCTGTGGTCGAACAGATTGCGCACGAAAATCCCCAGGGCATCGCTTTCGGCGATGATGGCCAGCGCCACCGCGATCGATTGGCAAGGAATCACGTCGCGGGGCGGGGGCAGTTTGTGGGCCGCGAACGCCAGCCGCAGCAGGTTGGCCGGCGCCTGGATATTGCCGGGGAGCAGCCACAGGGCGTCGTGCAGTTCGGCCAGGCTGCGGGCGCGGCGCAGCGGGTGGCCGGTGCGCGCGCCTACCGCCAGCGGCAGCGTGAACAGCGGGGTCCGGGCGAAGCCGTCGTCGATGTCGCCGTCGTACTCGGTTTGCACCAGGAAATCGTAGCGGCCCGATTCCAGCTGTTCGTGGCTGTAGGGCGGCGCTACCTCGTTGAAGGCAACGGCCACGCGCGGCATGCGCGCACGGAAGGCGGCCAGCGCGGCGGGCAGCACCGTCAGCGCGGCCGAGCTGAACGCCAGGTTCAGCGTGCCGCCTTCGCCGTCGCGCATCTGGCCGATTTCCTCTTGCGCCTTGCGCGTTTCCTGCAGGATCTGCACGGCGCGCTTGTACAGCGCTTCGCCATAGGCGGTCAGCTCCACGCCCCGCGCGCTGCGCCGCACCAGTTCGGCGCCCACGCTCTGCTCCAGTTCGCGCAGGCTGCGCGTGGCGGCAGGCTGGGTGACGAACAGCGCGCGCGCCGCGGCGCGGATGCTGCGGTGCTCGGCAATCAGTACGAATGCGCGTAGTTGGCGCAGGTTCATGGGCTGCGGTCCGGATCCAGGAATCGACCAGCGTCAGCATATAAGAAAAAGTACTCACTGGAACAAAAATACTGTCTTTTCCTTATCGTGTGCCATCCGTATATTCGTGCTCACGGGGCAGGCGCAGCATCCGGGTTCACGGGCCGGCCGCCACCGACACGGACATCAAGGGGAAAAAATGTCTATCGCTATCGCCGCCGCGCCGGGCCGGCAGGATCTCCATACGCCGGCGATGCGCCGGCGGGTCATCGCAGGCACCACGATCGGCAACGCGCTGGAGTTCTTCGACTTCACCGTCTTCACGTTCCTGATGCTGGTCATCGGGCCGCTCTTCTTTCCGGCGGCATCGAGCTATGGGCAGCTGCTGCTGACCACCGCCACCTTTGGCGTGGGCTTCCTGATGCGCCCGGTGGGTGGCATGCTGATCGGGTCCTACGCCGACCGCCATGGGCGGCGCGCGGCCATGACGCTGACCTTGTGGCTGATGGGCCTGGGGTGCGCGCTGATCGCCGCCGCGCCGACCTATGCGCAGATGGGCGTGGCGGGGCCGGTGCTGATGGTGTTGGCGCGGCTGATCCAGGGCTTCGCGGCGGGCGGGGAGGTGGGCGCATCGACGACCTTGCTGGTGGAGCATGCGCCGCCGGAGAAGCGCGGTTTCTATTCCAGCTGGCAGTTCGGCAGCCAGTCGCTGGGCGTGATGCTGGGCGCGCTGACCGTGGCGCTGCTCACGGCCGCTCTGAGCAAGGAGCAGATGCAGGCCTGGGGCTGGCGCGTGCCGTTCGTCATCGGCATCCTGACCGTGCCGGTGGGCGCCTACATCCGGCGCAACCTCGAAGAAACGCTCGAGCCGCCGCCGCGCGCCGCGGCGGCGCAACCCGGGACGGGCGCGGGCCACCAGCCCCTGCGCCGAGTGTTCGCCGAACACAAGGCGCTGGTGGTCAAAGGCATTCTGCTGGCGATCGGCGGCATGGTGTGCGCGCAGATCATCGGCTTCTATATGCCGGCCTACGCCAACAAGGAGCTGGGCCTGCCCGCCACGTCCACGCTGTTCGCCAGCGTCGTGCTGGGCGCCATCGGCTTCCTGCTTGCGCCCTTCGTCGGCATGCTGGCCGACCGGGCCGGGCGCAAGAAGGTGATCTTCTGGTCGCGCGCGGCCACGGTGTTCGCCCTGCTGCCGTGCTTCCAGTGGCTGGTGTCCGCGCCCAGCACCGGGCGGCTGATGACGGTGATCGCCTTGCTGGCGGTGCTGCTGGCCCTGCAGACCGCGCCGGTGATCACGATGCTGCCGGAACTGTTCCCGAAGGCGGTGCGCACGACCGGCATGTCGGTAGTCTATGGATTGGGCATTTCCGTTTTCGGCGGCTTTGCGCAATTCTTCGTGACCTGGCTGCTGCACGTCACCGGAAATCCGATGGCGCCGGCCTGGTACTTGATGGTGACCGTGACGCTTTCCACCGTGGTGCTGTTCTGGATCCGGGACCGCACCGGCCATGAAATCGATACTCGCGAGGCATAAGATGCAATCCACGACCCGCTATTTCTCCTCCAGCTACGCACAGGCACGCGACCGTTTCCTGTCGGCGGCGGCGCCGGTGGCCGCGCACGTCCAGTCCTATGCCATCGCGCCCGCGGGCAGCGAAGGCGAGTCGCTGGCGACCGACGTGGCCTTGATCGGCGACGCGAACGCCGAGCGCCTGCTGATCATGACGTCGGCCACGCATGGCGTCGAAGGCTTTTGCGGCTCAGGCTGCCAGCTGGCGCTGCTGGATGACGCTCCGATGCTGGAGCGGGCGCGCCGCGCCGGCGTGGCCCTGTTGCTGGTGCACGCCGTGAATCCCTATGGTTTTTCGTGGGTCGCGCGCACGGACGAAGGCAATGTGGACCTGAATCGCAATGCGCAGCCGTTCGACGGCCGCCCGCTACCGGAGAATCCCGGCTATGGGCCGGTCCACGGGCTGCTGTTGCCCCAGGAATGGCCGCCGACGGAACAGAACCGGCAGGACCTCGCCCGCCATATCGAGCAGCATGGCCGGCCGGCGGTGACCCAGGCCGTTTCGCGCGGGCAGTACACGCATCCCGACGGCCTGTTCTATGGCGGCGACTGGCCGGCGGCTTCGCTCGTGAATCTGCGCAGTATCCTGCAGGCCCACGCCAGCCGCCATGCCCGCATCGGCTGGATCGACGTGCATACCGGCCTGGGCCCGCGCGGCCACGGCGAGAAGATATACGCGGGCCGCCGCGACGAGGCCGAAGTGGCGCGGGCGCGCCGCTGGTGGGGCAGCGATATCGCCGTGCCATACCAGGGGAGTTCCGCCTCGGTGGACATCACTGGCCATCTGGCCGGCCTGATCTACCAGGCCTGCCCCGATTCCGAACCCACCCTGATGGCGCTGGAGTTCGGCACCTTGCCCTGGGAAGACGTGGTCCACGCGCTGCGCGGCCGCAACTGGCTGCGCGCCCATCCCGAAGCGAACGGCGTGCTGCGCCGCGAAATCCTGCAGGCCACGCTCGATGCGTTCTATTGCGGCCAGGAGGACTGGCAAGGCATGGTGCTGGGCCAGAGCCGCGTCGCGGTGCTGCAGGCCCTGTGCGGGCTCGAAGCGTAAGCCGCGTTGTATCCCGGGTTGCACCTGCTGCCGCATTGCGCTGCAGCAGGTTGCACCTTGCCGTGCGCGCATTCCAGGGCGCGTGCGGGATTTTCCTAGTGATGGGTTATCCCTAGTTGAGCCGCGCAGCAACCGGTCTATATGCTCTGGTTAACCGCAGAGGCCGCAGAGTCCTCAGGGGAATTTCAAGCCTGGCCGGCCTCAGCTGACAAGGAACCTGGATTTGCATAACGCGCCTCCTTTGACCTCGGCCGTCACGGCCACCCGGGAGCAGCCCCTGCGGATGATCCCGTGGGCAACGTGGCTGCATCGCGTCTTCGTGGTCCTCATGTACGCGTTCATGCTTTGCCCCATCGTGCTGGTGGTCTGGCTGAGCTTCTTCAAGGACGCCATCCTCTATTTCCCCCCGTCCGGCTATACGCTTTCCTGGTACGTGAAGGCCTGGGACAACCCCGCGTTCGCCAATGGCTTCCTGTTCAGCCTGCAGGTGTCGCTGGTGGCGGCCTTCATCGGCGTGGCCATGGGCGTGCTGGCGGCCGTGGGCATCGCGCGCTACCGCTTCAGGGGCAGCAAGGGCATCAATACGCTGCTGCTGTCGCCGTTGCTGATCCCGGGCATCGTGGCGGGCGTGGGCATTTATCTGTTCTATCTGCGCGCCGAAGAGGCGCTGGATCAGGACATCATCGGCACGTTCGGCGGGCTGGTGATCGCCCACGTGTGCCTGACCATTCCCTGGACGGTCAGGCTGGTCACCGCCGGCATGGCGGGCCTGGACGGGTCCATCGAGGAGGCGGCGCGCAACCTGGGCGCGAGCGCACCGGTCGCGTTCATGCGCGTCACGCTGCCCATGCTGCGCCCGTCCATCGTGGCCGCCGCGCTGTTCAGCTTCGTCGTGTCTTTCGAGAACCTCGAATTGTCGCTGTCGCTGGTCGGGCCCGGCCGCACCACGCTGCCCATTGCGATCATGCAGTACCTGGAATTCAACCTGGATCCGACCATCGCCGCGGTGGCCTCGGTGCAAATTCTGCTGTTGGGCATCATCATGCTTGTGACCGACCGCTATGTGAAACTCAGTCAGGTGGTGTAGAAGATGGCGAAGGTCTCGATCGAAAACATCCGCAAGCAGTTCGGCGCGGCGGTGGCGGTGTCCGATTTCTCGCTGGAGATCGGGGAAGGAGAGCTGGTCGCCTTCCTGGGCCCCAGCGGCTGCGGCAAGACGACCACGCTGCGCATGATCGCCGGTTTCATCGCGCCCACGGCGGGGCGCATCCGCATCGGCGAAACCGACGTGACCCGCCTGCCCGTGCACAAGCGCGATACGGGCATGGTGTTCCAGCGCTATGCGCTGTTCCCGCACATGACGGTGGCGGAGAACGTGGCCTTCGGCCTGGAAATGCACAAGATTCCCAAGGCGGACCGGGACGGCAAGATCCGGCGCGTGCTGGACATGGTGCGCATGAGCGAGTTGCGCGACCGCTATCCGCGCCAGCTGTCCGGCGGACAGCAGCAGCGCGTCGCGATCGCGCGCGCGCTGGCCATCGAGCCCAAGGTCTTCCTGCTCGACGAGCCGCTGTCCAACCTGGACGCCAAGCTGCGGGTGGAGGTGCGCGAAGAGATCCGTTCCCTGCAGCAGCGCCTGGGGCTCACCACCATCTTCGTCACGCACGATCAGGAAGAGGCGCTGGCGATCGCGGACCGCATGGCCATCATGCACGATGGCATCGTGCAGCAGGTCGGCGCGCCCGACACGCTGTATGAGCGGCCGGCCAATCTGTTCGTGGCCGACTTCCTGGGCAAGATGAACGTGTTCAAGGGGCAAGGCGCCGCCGACAACGTCTTCCAGACCGAGGCCGGCCAGCGCATCGCGGCGCCGGGCGGCGCCGGCGCCACGCACGTGGGCGTGCGGCCGGAGCGGGTGTGCTTGCGCGAACAACCCTCGGGCGGGAACGCGCTGGCTGGCGTGGTCGAGTCCTCGCTCTACCTGGGGTCGGTCCTGGAGGTGCGCGTGCAGCTGGAGGGCGGCAACCGAATGATCAGCCAGGTCGTCAACGGCGGCGCGCGCCAGGCGCGGCCGGCGCCCGGCGCACGCGTCTACGCGTGTTTCGAGCCGGACGACTGCGTGGCATTCACGCAATAGGAACCGCCATGACGACCGCGACGCAAGACAGGCCCCGCAGGGGCTGGCTGGGGCCGGGGCTGGCGTTTCCGGCATCGCTGGTGGTGCTGGCGATCATTCTGGTTCCCATCCTGCAACTGGCGCGCTACAGCTTCAACCGCTTCGATCCGGCGGAGCTCATGCAGACCGCGTTCACGTTCGAGAACTACGCCAAGTTCTTCGGCGATCCCTACTATCGCGACATTTTCCTCACGACGCTCGGCATCGCCGGGCTGTGCACGGTGCTGGCGCTGGTGCTGGGCTTTCCCGTGGCGTATTTCCTGGCGCGCACGCAAAGCCGGTACAAAAGCCTGTTCGTGATCCTGCTGGTGTTCCCGCTGATGGTCGGCAACGTGGTGCGCGCCGCCGGCTGGATGGTGGCGCTGGGAAACGCCGGCGTCGTGAATGCGGTCCTGCAGGGGGTGGGCCTGATCGACAAGCCGCTGAGCATGATGTACACGCCCACGGCTGTCGTCATCGGCACGACCGCCGTCGTCATGCCCTACCTGATCCTGACGCTGCAAAGCGTGCTCGAAGGCATGGATCTGTCCGTCGAAGAGGCCGCCCGCAACGTCGGCGCCAGCTTCTTCACCACGCTGCGCCGCATCGTGTTGCCCATCGCCGCGCCGGGCGTGGCGGCGGGGACGATGCTGGTCTTCATCCTGTGCATGAATGCCTACGCCACGCCCGTGCTGCTGGGCGGCTCCGGCCTGACCATGATGGCGCCCGCGCTGTACGACCAGATCACGCGCGCCTCCAACTGGCCGTTCGGCGCCGCGCTGGCCGTGATCCTGGTCTGCGGCACGCTGGTCATCGCCCTGCTTTCCAACTGGTTGATCCATCGCCGCTATATCAAGACCATGGCGTCCTGACTTCGACTCCCCACAAGGAATTCCTCATGGCTTCTGTATTGTTCAAGAACGCGAACCTGCTCGATCCCCTGCAGGCGGACCTGCTGGAAGGCCAGCACGTGCTGGTCGAGGACGGCGTCATCAAGGAAGTCTCCGACCGGCCGATCGCCGCCGCCTCCGCGCGCACGATCGATGCCGCGGGCCGCACGCTCATGCCCGGGCTGATCGACCTGCACGTGCACGTGCTGGCCACGCAATTGAATCTCAGCACGCAGGGCGTGCTGCCGGACGCGCTGGTCATGATGCGCGCCGTCCCGATCATGGCGGCGATGCTGCGCCGCGGCTTCACGACCGTCCGCGACGCCGGCGGCGCGGGCTGGGGCCTGAAGTGCGCCGTGAACGAAGGCACGGTCAAGGGGCCGCGCCTGTTCATCTCGGGCCGCGCGATCAGCCAGACGGGCGGCCACGGCGATCCGCGTCCGCGCTCCGATCACCTGCGGCCGATGAGCTTCTGCGGCTGCTGTTTCCGCGCCGGCGACATCGGCCGCGTGGCCGACGGCATCGACGACGTACGCAAGGCGGTGCGCCAGGAGCTGCAGATGGGCGCCGACCAGATCAAGATGATGGCGTCCGGCGGCGTCGCCTCGCCCACGGATCCGATCGCGTCCTACGGATACTCGGAAGAGGAAATCCGCGTGATCGTCGATGAGGCCGCCAGCCGCCAGACCTATGTGATGGCGCACTCGTACACGGCGGACGCGATCGAGCGCGCTATCCGCAATGGCGTGCGTACGATCGAACACGGCAACCTGATCGATGAGCGCGTGGCGCGCTACATGGCGGAGAAGGGGGCTTTCGTGGTGCCGACGCTGGTGACATACGAAGCGCTGGCGAACGAGGGCGCCGACTACGGCCTGCCGCCGGACTCCGTGGCCAAGATCGCCACGGTGCGCACCGCCGGCCTGCATTCGCTGGAGATCTACAAGAAGGCGGGGGTGAAGATTGGCTATGGTTCCGACCTGCTGGGTCCTTCGCAGCGGCTGCAAAGCGATGAGTTCCGCATCCGCGCCGAGGTGATGACGCCGCAGGAAGTGATCCAGTGCGCCACCACCACCGCCGCCGAAGTCCTGAACCAGACAGGGCAGCTGGGCCGCATCCAGGCAGGCGCGCTGGCCGATGTGCTGCTGGTGGACGGCAACCCCTATCGCGACCTGTCCTGCCTGCTGGGCCAGGGCGAGCACATCGCGCTGATCATGAAGGGCGGCGTCATCGAACACAACGGACTGGGAGCATAGGCGCCATGAGCGATCCCACGCAGATGCAATCGGAAGTCGGCGAAGAGTCCCGCGACGTCAATGCCGCCAAGGGCTGGCATCCGCCCTCGGCGCCCGTGGCCCGCGACCGCGGGCTGGGGCCGTTTCCCCGCCTGATCCTGCGCGGCGCCACCATCATCGACGGCACGGGCGCGCCGCCATGGGGGCCGGTGGACATCGTGATCGAAAACGAGCGGATCACGGGGCTGGTGAACGTCGGCACGCCGCATAAGGCCATCGATCCCAAGCGGCGTCCGGGCCCGGGAGACCACGAGATCGATTGCCACGGCAAGTTCGTGACGCCGGGCTTCGTGGACGCGCACGCGCATATCGGCACGCCTTACCACGCCATGAGCGGCATCGTTCCGCCTGCCGACTACATTTACCGGTTGTGGCTGGCGCACGGCGTGACCACGGTGCGGGAGATGGGCGCCATGGGCGGGCTGGGCTGGACGCTGGAGCAGCGCGAGCTGTCCGCCGCCAACAAGATCGCCGCGCCCCGCATGGTGGTGCACTCGGTGTTCCCGGCGGTCAACGACCGCGTCAAGACCATCCATACGCCGGAGCAGGGGCGCGAATGGGTGCGCAAGCTGGCGGCGCGCGGCGCCGACGGCATCAAGTTCTTCGGCGCGCCGCCCGCCATCATGGAAGCCGCGCTGGACGAGGCGGCTCAGCTGGGTCTGCGCTCGGGCTGCCACCATGCGCAGATGGCCGTCACGCGGGTGAACGCGCTGAAATCGGCGCGCTGGGGGCTGACCAGTTCCGAGCACTACTATGGCCTGCCCGAGGCCCTGTTCGAGAACCGCGTGGTGCAGTCGTTTCCCGCCGACTACAACTACAGCGACGAATACTACCGATTCGCGGTCGCGGGGCAGACCTTCATGCAGGCTGCGCAGCCGGGTTCGGCCAAGTGGCGCGAGGTCATGGACAGCTTCCTGGAGCTGGGCCATACCTTCGTGCCCACCTTCAACATCTACGACGCCAACCGCGACCTGATGCGCGCGCGCCGCGCCGATTGGCACGACGAATATACATGGAGGGCAGTCTGGAAGTACTTCCAGCCGCAGCGCGGCGGACACGGCGCCTACTGGTACCGCTGGAGCACCACCAACGAGATCGAGTGGAAGCAGAACTACCGGCTGTGGATGCAGTTCATCAACGAATACAAGAACCTGGGCGGCCGCGTGTGCGCCGGCAGCGATTCGGGCTTCATCTTCCAGATCTACGGCTTCGGCTTCATCCGCGAACTGGAGCTGCTGCAGGAAGCGGGCTTCCATCCGATCGAGGTGCTGCGCGCGGCCACGTCCCAGAGCGCGGCGCTGCTGGGCATCGATGACGATACCGGGTCGATCGACGTGCAGAAGCGTGCCGACCTGCTGATCCACAACCAGAATCCGCTGACCGACTTCAAGCTGCTGTTCGGCACCGGCGCCATGCGCTTGAACGACGAGACGGCGCAGGTCGAATGGCAGCGCTGCCTGGAAACCACCATCAAGTCCGGCGTGGTGTACGACACGGCCGAACTGCTGGCGGACGTGCGCGGCATGGTCCAGGGCAGCTGGGCGGACGACCCGGACGGCGAGCGTCCGCCTTTCAGCGGTTCGCCCGCAGGGTCGCCCTGCGACAGCGCGCAGGCGGCGTCCTGACATGGCGGTCGATCTGTTCCTGCTTTGCGGATTCCTGGGCAGCGGCAAGACCACGCTGCTGGTGGATTACCTGCGGGACCCCGACGGGGCGGATACCGGCGTGATCGTGAACGAAGCGGGCGAGGTCGGCGTGGATGGCGCTATCGTCGCCAACGACAGCGATGGCGTGCCGATGGCCTTGCTGGCCAACGGTTGCGTCTGCTGCTCGCTGCGCAGCGATCTCGTCTATACCCTGAGCGCGCTGCTGGACGCGCCCAGGCCGCAAGGCGCGGGGCCGCTCAAGCGGGTCATCCTGGAATGCAGCGGCCTGTCGCGGCCGGGGCCAGTCATCGCGTCGCTGGCCGATCCCGAGCTCACTGGCCGCGGCCTGCGCCTGACGGTGGTGTGCACCGACGACTGCGCGCGCGATCCGGACGCGCTGGCGGAGATAGACGAGGCGATGGCGCAGTTCGGCGCCGCGCACCGCATCGTGCTGACCAAGACCGATCTATTGCCGCCTTCCGCGTTGCAGGCGCGCGCGGCGCGCGCCGCCGCGTTGAATCCCCTGGCGGCGGTTATCGCCGAACCGGACCGCCGACGCGCCGTGCTGGCCGCGTTCGCGCCCGCGCAAGGCGTCGCCGACCTGGCGGGCCTGGCCGCGCACATGCTGGCGGCGGGCGGACAGGCGGCGCACCCGAGGATCCGCGTCATGGCGGCGAGGGCGCGTGCGGGCATCAGTTGGGCGGACTTCTCGGAATGGCTGGACAACCTGGCCGGCTTCTGCGGCGAGCGCCTGTTGCGCGTCAAGGCGGTGGTGCGTGTCAGCGACTGCGCCGAACCCATCTTGATCCAGTCGGTCGGAACCACCTTCAGCGCGCCCCAGCGCCTGACGCGGCAGCCCGACGCGCGCGACGCCATCATCGTCATTGCCCGCGACATCGACGCCGGTGCGATCCGGGCCTGCGCCCCGGACGCTCCCGTGGAGATGCTTACCTGATTTTTTCGCCGGGGCGCGGCGGCTGGCAATGCCGGCGCGGCGCCTGCTTCGTAGTAAGTCGTCAGTTCCCCTTCGATACGAGGTCGTTATGCAAGAGAAAAACCTGACTCGCCGTGGCTTCATCAAGACGGCCTCCGGCCTGGCCCTGGCTCCCGCCCTCGGCTGGATGCCAGGCATGGCGCACGCCGCCGGGAAAGAAATCGTCGTCGGGACCTGGGGCGGCGATTACCAGAACCTGCTGCAGCAGATCATCAATCCCATCGTCGGCAAGCAGGGCGTGAACGTGGTGTACGACACGGGCAATGCCGTCGGCCGCGTGACCAAGCTGCGCGCGGAAAAGAACTCGCGCCGGGGCAGCATGGACGTGGCGCTGCTGGGCGAAGTCGACATGTACGACGCCGAGCGGTCGGGCACCCTGGAGCCGATCGACGCCAAGAAGCTGCCCAACCTGGCGCACGCGATCGGCGCGCTGAAGACGCCGTACTCCATTCCGCATATCTTCAGCGCGATGACCCTGGTCTACAACACCGAGAAATTCCCCACGCCGCCGGACTCGCTCGAGGTGCTGCTGGATCCGAAGTGGAAAGGGCAGGTGGGCTTTTCCGACATTCTGTACCTGTACAACGCGGTGTTCGTCGGTCTCGGCGCGGGTGGAGACACCAAGAGCTTCGACGGCGGCAAGCGCTTCCTGGCCAAGCTCAAGCCGAACGCGCCCCGCATCTACCCGTCCAACGAAGCGGTGGCGGCGGCTTTCAAATCGGGCGAGATTTCCATCGCGTGCATGTGGAAGGCGCGTGCGCTGCAATGGCGGGACAGCGGGCTGCCGCTGGGCTTCGTGATTCCGAAGGAAGGCTCGGTGCCGGTGGCGTTCGAAGCGGCCGTGGCCAAGAACAGCCGCAACAAGGACGCGGCGTGGGAATACCTCAATGCCATGCTCGATCCCCAGGGCCAGATCGCTTTCGCCGAAAAAATGGGCTACGCGCCGACCGTCACCAACGCCTCGCTGCCCGAACCGCTGAAGCGGGTGGGCTTCTCGGAGGCCGAAGTCAAACTCCTGCATGCCTATGACCTGAAGGGCCTGACGGAAAAGAAGGCGGACATCCTCGAGTTCTGGAACAAGGAATTCAAGGCGGGCTGAACGGGGGCCGTGGGTGTCTGACACCCGGGAGGCACCGAAAAAAAACGGAGCGCGTCGCGTACGGGTGTCAGACACTTCGGCGTGGGAGCCGTCTGACACCTGAACGTGGAAAGGTGACACCCATGTGTGGAACGGTGTCTGACACCCGCATATGGGCAGGTGGCATCCGTACGTCGAAAAGTGTCTGACACCCGTACGCGACGCACTCCCAAGCTGAGGCCACGTCACCCGGGTGTCTGACACCCGCAATCCCACGACCAGCTCCCTTGCCTTTACGTCCCCATTCTTGCTTCTGATTTGAAATGTTATATCATTCATTCCTTATTTGTAATGATATAACATTTGAAGAGGGCAATAATGAACGGCAAGAAGCAGGGGCGGGAGCGGGAAATCGGCGTACGGAGCGGCCGGCGGCCATGCTTCAAGAGTGGTCTCACGCCCCTGGCCTGCGCATTGATGCTGGCTGCGCCGGCAGTCCAGGCCCAGACGGCGCCGGACGCTGGCGCCAGGACGTTGGCGCCCATCACGGTATCGGCCAATCCGCTGGGCCTGGACCTGAACAGCACGACGCTGCCGGCCTCGGTGCTGGAAGGCGATGCGCTGATCGAGCAGCGCACGGGGACGCTGGGCGAAACGCTGAAAAACCTGCCCGGCGTCAACAGCGATACGTTCGGCGCCGGCGCCAGCCGTCCTGTCATCCGCGGGCAGACCGCGCCGCGCGTGAAGGTGCTGTCCGACGGTTCCGAGGTCATGGATGCCTCCGGCATCTCTCCCGACCATGCCGTAACGGTGGAACCCTTGCTGGCCGAGCGTATCGAAGTGCTGCGCGGCCCCGCCACATTGCTGTACGGCGGCGGCGCGATCGGCGGCGTGGTCAACGTGGTCGACAAGAAGGTGCCGACCGCGGTGCCGGAAAAGGGCGTCGAGGCCGAGGCCGAGCTGCGTGGCGCCACGGGCACCAAGGAGCGCTCGGGCGCGGTGGGCATCACGGCCGGCGAAGGGCAGTTCGCCGTGCGCGTGGAAGGCATGAAGCGCCGCACCAGCGACTACGACGTGCCGGACTGGCCGGGCGGCAAACTGGAAGGCTCGTACAGCGAATCCTCGCAGGGTTCCGTCGGCATGTCGTGGATCACGCCGCGCGGCTATGTCGGCCTGGCCTTTACGCACCTGGAAAGCAAGTACGGATTGCCGGGGCACAACCACGAATACGAAGGCTGCCATCCGCACGGCACGCACCTGCACTGCGGCGGGCACGATCACGGCCATGACGAGGAGGAGGAGGGCCACGATCACGACCATGAGCACGAACACGGCGGCGTGCCCTACGTGAAACTGCGCAGCAACCGCCTCGATCTGCGCGCCGAATACCAGGACCCGTTCGCGGGTTTCGAGAAGATCCGCGTGCGCGGCGGCCTGACCGACTACCAGCACGACGAGATCGAAGGCGGCGAGGTGGGGACGCGGTTCAAGAACAAGGGCTATGACCTGCGCGTGGAACTGCAACACAAGCCCATCGCCGGCTGGCGCGGCGTGGTCGGGCTGCAGAACGCCTATAGCGATTTCAGCGCCGACGGCGAGGAAGCCTTCCTGCCGCGCAGCAAGACGCGCTCCAACGGCCTGTTCGTGCTGGAGGAATACCAGTTGAACGACTGGCGCTTCGAGCTGGGCGCGCGGCAGGACTGGCAGCGCATCTCGCCGTCGGACGGCGCGCCGCGCAACAGCCAGTCAGGCACGTCGTTCTCCGCCGCGGCCATATGGGATTTCGCGCCGCAGTATTCGGTGGCGCTGTCGCTGTCGCGCTCCCAGCGCCTGCCCACTGCGCAGGAGCTCTATGCCGATGGCGTGCACCTGGCCACCAATACCTACGAACTGGGCAACCCGGACCTGGGCCGTGAGACCTCGCACAACATCGACCTGACCCTGCGCAAACATTCCGGCGACACGACGTTCTCGGCCAGCGTGTTCCACAACCGGGTGAAGAACTACATCTATGCCAACACCCTGGACCGCTACGAGGACTTCCGCCTGATCGAGTACACCCAGCGCGACGCGGAGTTCACGGGGGTGGAAGGCGAGCTGCGCCATCAGTTCACGCCGGTGTTCTCGGCCGCCGTGTTCGGCGACTACGTGCGCGGCAAGCTGACCGGCGGCGACGGCAACCTGCCTCGCATTCCGGCGGCCCGCGCCGGCGTGCGCGGCAACGTGAAGTGGGGGCAGTGGTCGGGCGGCGTCGAGTACGCGCGGGTGTTCGCGCAGAAGGATATCGCCGCTTACGAGGACAGCACGCCTGGCTACAACATGGTGAACGCCGTGGTGGCCTACCGGGGCCAGTACGGCGCCACGGGCTATGAGGTCTACCTGCGCGGCACCAACCTGCTGAACAAGCTGGCCTACAACCACGCCTCGTTCATTTCTTCCGTGGCGCCGCTGCCCGGGCGCAGCGTGCTGCTTGGCGTGCGGATGACGTACTGAAAACGCCCGGCCGCCGCCGGCGGCCCGGACGATTCCGCGATGGCGGGAACGGGAAGGATCCCGTCCCGCCATTTTTCCGTTCTACGGGTAGACCCCGATATGGCCGCTGTTGACGTGTTCCCCTGTCCATTCCTAGAATGAAATTTGTGATCACATATCAAAAATTGCAGAAGACGGACACGGTATGGCCCAACAAGAACACTTCGATATCCGAGACAAGGTCGTTTTGATCACCGGTGCGGCAGGCGGCATCGGCGCCGCGCTCAGCCGGGCTTTTGCCCGGGCAGGCGCAACCCTGGTGCTGACCGACCTGGCGGGGGAAAAGCTGGACGCGCTGGCGTCCGAGCTGCGCGGATCCGGCGCAAAGACCGGAAGCTACGCGCTGCAGGTCGAAGACCGTGGCGCCTGCGCAGCGGTAGTGGCCGAGGCGGTGGCCGAGTTCGGCGGGGTGGACGTGCTGGTGAACTGCGCCGGCGTCAATACCCGCATGCGCCCCGAGCTGTATGCCGAAGAGGTCTGGGACCGCATCGTCGACATCAACCTGAAGGGCAGCTTCAACATGTGCCAGGCCGTGCATGCGCCGATGCAGGCGCGAGGCAAAGGCAAGATCATCAACATCGGCTCCATCCTGGCGCTGGCATCCAACGCCGTGACGGCGGCGTACTCGGCCAGCAAGGGCGGGGTCCTGCAACTTACCCGCTCGCTGGCCTGCGCATGGGCGGCCGACGGCATCGCGGTCAACGTGATCCAGCCCGGCTGGATCGATACCGCGCTGTCGCGCCAGGCGCGGGTGGATATTCCCGGGCATGCGGAGCGCGTCGTGGCCACCACGCCCATGGGGCGCTGGGGCGAACCGGAGGACCTGGTCGGCCCGGCCCTGTTCCTGGCCAGTCCTGCGTCCGACTTCGTGACCGGCGCGAGCTTGGTCGTGGACGGCGGCGTCACCGCGCACATCTGAGCGCGGCCGGAACCAACAAGGGGACAGCATGCAATTCGAGGAACTCGAACAGAAGACGCCGGTGCACACGCTGGCGGTGCAGGAAAGCGATTGGGCGCTGCTGACGCGCGCCGAGGCGCTGCGGCTGACGACGCTGTTCCTGGTGGCGCGCCGTTTCGAGGAAAAGATCCTGCAGCTGGACAAGCTGAACCTGGTGCACGGGCCGGCGCATTCCAGTATCGGGCAAGAGGGCGCGGCGGCCGGCTGCATCGCGGCGCTGCCCGTCGACACGCTGATGAACGGCACGCACCGCGCGCATCATCAGTGCATCGCCAAGGCCGTCAATGCGCTGTATGACGACGACCTGGATCCGTCCGCCGCCGGGTTGACGCTGCGCATGCGGCAGGAGATCCAGGGCCTGATGCACGAAATCCTCGGCCTGAAAGACGGCTGGACCGGGGGGCGCGGCGGTTCCATGCACCTGCGCCGCGCCGACCTGGGCATCATGGGCACCAATGCCATCGTGGCAGGCGGCATACCCATCGCTTGCGGGCACGCGTTCGCGGAGAAGCAGCGCGGCTCGGGCAGGGCGATGGTCACGTTTTTTGGCGACGGCGCGGTGCATCAGGGCGCCACGCACGAGGCCATGAACCTGGCGGCCCTGTACGGCCTGCCCATGATCTTCTTCCTGGAAAACAATAAGTACGCCGTTTCCATGAGCGTGGAGCAATCCACGTTCCAGACCGAGCTGCTGACCCGGCCGCAGGGCCACGGCATCGCCGCGGTCAAGGTGGACGGCATGAATCCGTTCGCGGTCTGGCTGGCCGCGCGCTGGGCGCGCGAACACATCGCCCGCGAGGGGCGGCCGGCCTTCATCCTGGCCGAGGTCTATCGCTACTACCACCAGAGTTCGTCGATTCCGGGTAGCGCGTTCGGCTACCGCACGCGTGACGAGGAAAATGCCTGGAAGGCGCGCGACCCCTGGCTGTTCCTGCAGCGCGAGCTGCCGGCGCGCGGCATTCTCGATGCCGGCGAACTGGCCGCCATCGACGCCGCCGTGACCGACGCGGTGGACGCGGCCGCCGCGTCCTGCGTGGAAGGGTCGGGCTCGTCGGCCCGCATCCGCGCTGAACTGTGGCCCGCCGCCGCCACCGTGGACCAGCACCTGGCGAGCGACATGGCGGAATTCGACGGCGTGCGCTATGCCGAAGCCGAAGACTACGCCGCCGAGGACATGGAGCCCCTGTCTTATATCGAGGCCATTGCGCGCGCCATGGGGGCGCGCATGGCCGAGGACGAGGACATCTACGTGTTCGGCGAGGACGTCGCCAACATGGGCGGAGGCACGGTGGGCGCCACCCGCGGCCTGACCGACAGGTTTGCCGGCAGGCTGGTCAACACGCCCATCACGGAGAACGGCTTCTGCGGCCTGGCCACCGGCGCGGCGCTCTCGGGCCTGAAGCCCGTGGTCGAATTGATGTACAGCGATTTCTTCCTGGTCGCGGGCGATCAGTTGTTGAACCAGGCGGGCAAGATCCGGCATTTGTTCAACGGCACGGCCAGCGTGCCGCTGGTGCTGCGCACCCGCATCCCGGGTCCGGAAGGCTACGGTTCGCAGCACTCGATGGATCCGGCGGGCGTGTTCGCCCTGTTCCCGGGCTGGCGCATCGTGGCGCCGTCCAATGCCTTCGACTACGTGGGCCTGATGAATTCGGCGCTGCGCTGCAAGGATCCGGTGCTGGTCATCGAGCCGCAGCAACTGCACCAGCGCAAGACGCCGGTTCCCAAGGACCTGGACTATTACATTCCCATCGGCCGCGCCAAGCGCGTGCGCGAGGGCGACCAGATCACGCTGCTAACGACCCTGACCATGGTGGACGAGTGCTGCCGCCTGGTGGAGGAGGCCGGCGTGCGCGCGGACGTGATCGACCTGCGCACGCTGTCGCAGCGCGATATCGACTACGACACCATCGGCCGCTCCGTCATGAAGACGGGCCGCGTCGCGATCGTCGAGCAGACCACGCGGGGCGCGAGCCTGGGCGCGCTGATCGCCGACGAGATCCAGCGCCGCTACTTCGACTACCTGGACCAGCCGGTTAAGCGCGTCACGGGCCGCTGGGCGCCGCCCGTCGTGTCGCAGGCGCTGGAGCGCGCCGCGCTGGCGGGCGAAGACGACGTCCGTACGTTGATCCAGGACATGCTGGCCGACAGCGCGTTGTCGGCCACACCCACGGGAGACGCCCATGCCGCGCGCGCTTGAAGGAAAGACGGTACTGATTACCGGCGCGGCCGGCGGCATCGGCCGCGCCACCGCCGCGGTTTGCGGCGAGCAGGGCGCCTCGCTGGTGCTGGCGGACCGGCAGGCGCCGCGGGAATTGGCGCAGCAGCTGAGCGAGCGCGGCATGCCGGCGCGCGCCATTGCGTTCGACGTCGCCGACCGGGCCGCCGCCGAAGCGGCCGTGGCTGGCATCGACCGCCTGGACGCGCTGGTGGCCAACGCGGGGTACTGCCCGTGGGACGACTGGAACGAGGCAGGCTGGGACGAGGTGTTCCACCGGGTCATCGATATCAACCTGCTCGGCCTCATGCACCTGACGCGCGCCGCCCTGGCGAAGATGAGCGCGCAAGGCGCGGGTCGCATGGTCTTGGTGTCTTCCGTCGCGGCGCGCATGGGCGGATTGGCGGCCAGCCCGCACTACGTCGCGGCCAAGGGCGGCACGCACGCCTTCGTCAAATGGCTGGCCCGCCGGGCGGCCGATTCGGGCGTCACCGTCAACAGCGTTGCGCCCGGCGCGACGGAAACGGGCATGACGCAGGGGCAGGCTTTCGATGCGAATAGAATTCCGCTGCGGCGCATGGCGCAGCCGCGCGAAATCGCCTTGCCCATCGCCTTTCTCTGTTCCGATGGCGCGAGCTACATCTGCGGCGCCACCCTGGATGTGAACGGTGGCGTCTATATGAATTGAGACGATATGGACAACAGCATACTGGAAGGCCTGCTCGACAAGCAGGAACGCATTACGGTCGCGGACCAGATCTACCTGAAGACCCGCGAGCTTCTGATGAGCGGGGCGGTTCCTCCCGGCGAAAAGGTGACCCTGCGCGGCCTGGCGGCCGTGCTCAACACCAGCCCGATGCCCGTGCGCGAGGCGGTGAACAAGCTGGTCGCGGAGGGCGCGCTGGAAATGCTGCCCAGCCGAGGCCTGCGCGTGCCCAAGCCGGGTCTGCCGAAGTTCCGCGAGATCGTGCGCATCCGTTGCTGCATGGAAGGCTTCGCGGCGGCCGAAGCCGCCAAGATCATGACGGACGAGACGGTCGCGCGCATTCGGCACTACGCCGACGAGTTCGACAGGCTGGGGCACAAGGCAAAGATCGACACCCTGAAGACCATCGAGGCCAACCGCAACCTGCATTTCACGTTGTATGAAGCGGCGGGCATGCCGCTGCTGGTGGGCATGATCGAGAACATCTGGCTGCAGATCGCGCCGCTGTTCTCGCTGAGCATGGGCAGCAAGGACCGCAAGTCGGAGAACTGGGAGTCGTTCAGCCATCACGCTGCGCTGCTGGATGCCCTGGCGCGCCGCGACGCCGAGGGGGCGCGCGCCGCAATCGTGGCAGACATCTCGGACGCCGCCCTGTACATCGAGAAGACAGGCAATTTGGCCAACACATAAAGCGAGTCAGACATGGATATCGAGGTCGTGATGCCCGCCATCGGCGCGGGCACGACGCAAGGCAAGATCCTGCAGTGGTTGAAGCAATCCGGCGACGCGGTCAAGGTCGGCGATATCCTGGCCGAGATCGAAACGGACAAGGCCGTCATTGAACTCGAAGCGCTGGACAGCGGCATCCTGCATCGCATCCATGTGCCGGCAGGCGATACCGAAGTGCCCGTGGGCGGCGTCATCGCCACCTTGCAGCCCGAGCGCGGCGCGGCCGTCGAGGCCGGTGTCCCGCCGGCCGCACCTGCGCCCGCACCGGCCGCCATGCCCGCGGCCGCGCCAGCGGCGCCGTCCGTCAGCGCGAAGCCGCAGGCAGGGCACGGCCTGGCCGCGCATCGCCTTTTCGCCAGCCCTTCCGCGCGGCGCCTCGCGCGCACGCTAGGCGTGGACCTGCACGCGCTTGCCGGCAGCGGCCCGAGCGGCCGCATCGTAAGAGTGGATATCGAACAGGCGGCCGGGTCGCCGCCGGCAATGCCCGTGGCGGCGCCCGCCGTTCCTATTCCCGCGGACGCGGCGCTGCGGCCGCACACGCCCATGCGCGCCACCATCGCGCGCCGGCTTGTCCAATCCAAGCAGCAGGTGCCGCATTTCTACCTGACGGTGGATTGCCGCATGGACGCCCTCATGGCGGCCCGCGCCGCGTTGAACGCACGTGGCGAAGCCGCGCCCGAGCCCGTGCGCCATTCGCTGAACGATTTGCTGGCCATGGCGGTGGCGCGCGCGGCCAGGCAGGCCCCGGCCATCAATGCGCAGTGGACGGACGAAGGCATCGTGCAGCTCGCCCAGGTGGATCTGAGCATCGCCGTCGCGCTGGAATCCGGCCTGATCACGCCCATTGTGCGCAATGCCGACAGGAAATCCCTGCGTGAGATCTCCGCCGAGATTTCGCAGCTCGCCGAACAGGCGCGCCGCGGCAGGCTGCGCCCCGAACAATACGAAGGCGGAAGCCTGACGCTGTCGAATCTGGGCATGCATGGTGTGCGTGAATTCGCCGCCATCATCAACCCGCCGCAAAGCGCCATCCTGGCGGCGGGCGCGGTGACCCGGCAGCCTGTGGTCGACGGAGACGAGATCCGGATCGGCCATGTCATGAGCCTGACCCTGTCGGCCGACCACCGGGTGGTGGACGGCGCGGTGGGCGCGCAATTCCTGAAGGCCGTAAAGCAGCTGCTGGAGAATCCGATCGAGCTGATTCTCTAGCGTCCTGGGCGAGTTCCAGGAGGCGTCCACGGCATCGGGAAAAGTGGACCGCGAACGGCGTACAGACCGACGGCGGCAAGACGAAGCACCATTACTTAAAGTCTGGAGACAAAGGAATGAAAATGCAGAAGCAGCT
This sequence comes from Achromobacter agilis, assembly GCF_900496965.1. Classification (GTDB taxonomy): domain Bacteria; phylum Pseudomonadota; class Gammaproteobacteria; order Burkholderiales; family Burkholderiaceae_B; genus Achromobacter; species Achromobacter agilis. The sequence continues at coordinate 28,540 of NZ_UFQB01000001.1, read as the reverse complement.
TTCCCGCATCGCCTGCGCGGCCGCGTTCGCGGCCATGGCCCAGGGCGCGTGGGCGCAGGCCGACATCAAGATCGGCTACAACAGCGACATGTCCGCCAGCGGTTCGGCCGACTTCGGCGTGTCGGCGCTGTCGGGGGCCAGGCAGGCCGCCGAGGAGATCAACGCGGCCGGCGGCGTCCTGGGGCGCAAGCTGGTCATCGTGCCGCGCGATGACGTGGGCTCGCCGCCCAAGTCCATCCAGAACGCCAATGAATTGGTGGACAACGAGAAGGTCGCGGCCATGCTGGGCGGCGTGAATTCGGGCAACATGCTGGCCTGGCTGCACATCGTGCAGCAAAAGAAGGTGCCGACGATTTCCCCGTCCGCCACCGCCACCGAGATCACCAACCGCTACAGCAAGGAACCGGCGAACTACATATTCCGCGTGTCCATGCGCGACCTGGACCAGATCACGCTGCTGGCTGCCTATGCGGCCAAGGCGACCAAGAACAAGAAGGTCGCCATCATTGCCGACACCACCGGCTACGGCCAGCAGGGCGCGAAGGACGCCGCGCACGTGCTGGGCCTATACGGAATCACACCCGTGGCCAACGAGAAGTTCGGTCCGAAAGACACGGATATGTCGTCGCAGCTGAACAAGATCAAGGCCGCCGGCGCGGACACCGTCATCGTCTATGCGCTGGCCGACGCCAACGGCCACCTGATGCGCAGCCAGGAAAAAATCAATTACTTCCCGGTCACGCTGGGTTCCTGGGCCAACCTCAGCCCCCCGTTCCTGCGCATCGCGGGCCCGGAACTGGCCAAGAAGATGATCTTCACCGCGTCCATCACGGAAGACTCTACGCCGCAATCGCGCGCGCTGTACGACGCCATCATGAAGAAGGAGGGCAAGCTGCCCACCTACGTGTTCGCGGCGCACGCCTACGACTCGGTCAAGATCCTTGCTGCCGCGATGACCCAGGCCCAGTCCACGGACGGCGAGAAAGTGCAGCAGGCGCTGGACAAGCTGGGCAAGGTCGATGGCGTGATCAAGTCCTATGCACCGGCATTCTCCAAGGAAAACCACGAGGCGCTGTCCTATCGGGACTTCCGCCTGGTGCGCTGGATCGACGGCAAGGTGGTGACGGTGGACGACGAAGTCAGCCGCGGCATCAAGCCGGACGAACTCAAGCAATAGGCACGCGGACGGGCGCCAGCCCGGGAATCAGGGCTGGCGCTTGCTCAAGTGGTTCACGAAAAGCTTGGCCGCGGTGGGCAGGGCGTCGAACGCGCGCACGCAGATCTGGATTTGGCGCCGGGCCCAGGGTTCCGATAGCGGGATGATGCGGATGTCGAACATGACCGAGTAGCGGCGGGCGATGTCCAGCGGCAGCACGCCGATTCCCAGCCCGGAATTCACCATGAAGCACAGCGCGTCGAAACCGGTGACCTGCACCTTGAGCTGGATGTTGCGCTTTTCGTCGCTGGCGGCGTTGGACAGGACGCGGTTGATGGCGCTGCCCCGGTGCAGCCCCACGAAATCGTGCTCCAGCGCATCGGCGAAGCGGAAGCCCGGCCTGTCCTGCAGCGGATGGTCGGCGGGCACGACCAGCGCCAGCGTGTCTTCGCGGTAGGGGTAGATCTCCACGTCATGATCAGGAGCGGTGCCCGAGAAAATGCCCACGTCCGCGGCGTTCTCGGCCACCGACTTGATGATGGTCGAGGTGATTTTCTCTTCCAGGTCCACCTGGACGTTCGGGTAGTCGTTCAGGAAGAGCTTGATGTCCTGGGGCAGGAACTGGGTGATGGCGGAGATGTTGGCGTGTACGCGGATAAAGCCGCGCAGGCCGCGCGAGTAGTCCCGCATGTGCACGGATATTTCGTCCAGCTCGTGCAGGGCGCGCCGCGCCATGGTGGACAGCGCGATGCCGGCGGGGGTTGGGCGGATGCCCTTGTTGGTGCGGATCAGCAGCCGGATCTTGAGGTTCTCTTCCAGTTCGCTGATGCGCTTGCTGATGGCGGCCGCGGCAATGTGTTCGTGCTCCGCCGCCGCGGCGATGGTGCCTTGCTCGACCACGCTGATGAAGAGCTTGAGGGAGGTGGGATCGAGGCGCATGGCGGGACGGGCGGAAAAGACGGACGGACGCCCCATTGTAGCGAAGCGCGGTCTGGCCATCGCGAACGGCGATGGCGGCATCGCTAATGACTGCTGTTGCGGAGGCTGCCGGCAGGGCTATCCTCCCCCAAAAATTCCGCCCCGCCCTCTGCGGACGGCGCGGAGCATGACGGATGGAGCGCGAGACAAATGAATCTGCAGAATAGCCAGCTGCTGCGGCAGCAGGCATACATCGGCGGCACCTGGTGCGATGCCGACAACCGGGCCACCATCACGGTGCGCAATCCCTACGACGCAAGCGTGCTGGGCACGGTGCCCAACCTGGGCCGGGCCGAGACGGCGCGCGCCATCGCCGCAGCCGATGCCGCCCTGCCGGCCTGGCGGGCCAGGACGGGCAAGGAGCGCGGCGCCATCCTGCGTAAGTGGCACGCGCTGATCGAGGCCCATGCCGACGATCTGGCGCTGCTGCTGACGATGGAGCAGGGCAAGCCGCTGGCGGAAGCCCGGGGCGAGCTCAACTACGCGCTGTCGTTCGTGGAATGGTTCGCCGAGGAAGCCAAGCGCGTCTACGGCGACGTGCTTCCCCACACCCGCGGCGACCAGCGCATGCTGGCCATCCGCCAGCCGGTGGGCGTGTGCGCGGCCATCATCGCCTGGAATTTTCCGTCGGCGCTGGTTACGCGCAAGGTCAGCCCGGCGCTGGCCGCCGGTTGCACGGTGGTGCTCAAGCCGTCCGAGCTGACGCCGTTCACCGCGCTGGCCCTGGCCTGGCTGGGCGAGCAGGCCGGCATTCCGCCCGGCGTGCTCAACGTGGTCATCGGCGACCCGGCGCCCATCGGCACGGAGCTCACCCAGAATCCCACGGTGCGCAAGCTGACGTTCACCGGCTCCACGCAGACGGGCCGTCTGCTGATGGAGCAGAGCGCTTCCAACATCAAGAAGCTGTCGCTGGAGCTGGGCGGCAATGCGCCGTTCATCGTGTTCGAGGACGCCGACCTGGACGAAGCCGTGCAGGGGCTGGTGCTGTCCAAGTTCCGCAATGCCGGCCAGACCTGCGTCTGCGCCAACCGCGTCTACGTCCACGCCAGCGTGGCCGATGCATTCGGCGACAAGCTGCTGGCGGAGATCCGCCGCATGAAGGTGGGCGGCGGCCTGGAAGCCGGCGTCACGCAGGGCCCGCTGATCGACCAGCGCGCCGTGGACAAGGTGACGCGCCTGGTGGCCGACGCCGAGGCGCACGGCGCCACGCTGCTTGCGGGTGGCAAGCTGCGCGCGCCTGGCACGCTGCTGTACGAACCCACCCTGCTCACCGGCATCACCGACGCCATGGAACTGGCGCACGAAGAAATCTTCGGCCCGGTCGTGGGCATCAGCACGTTCGAGTCCGAAGCCGCCGTGCTGGCGCGCGCCAACGACAGCGCGTCGGGCCTGGCCGCCTACTTCTATACCGCCAACCTGGAACGGGTGTGGCGCATGATGGAAGGGCTGGAGTACGGCATCGTGGGCGTGAACACCGGGGCGGTATCCAACGAGGTCGGACCGTTCGGCGGCATCAAAGAGTCGGGCGTGGGCCGCGAAGGCTCCAAGTACGGCATCGAAGAATTCCTGGAAATCAAGTACGTCTGCCTCGCCGGCAAGTCGTTCAACGCGCTCTCCTGACGCTTCGCGGATCCCTGACATGAGCCAAGCTACGCAGTCCTCCATCCGCGACGCGGACTCGTTCGATTACGTGATCGTCGGATCCGGCGCGGCCGGATCGATCCTGGCCAATCGCCTGAGCGCCGGCGGCGCCACGGTTTGCGTGCTGGAGGCCGGCCCGCCGGACCACAGCCCCTATCTGCATATCCCGGCCGGCTTCATCAAGGCGGTATTCAACAAGAAGTACGCCTGGCAATTCTCCAGCGAAGGCACGGCGCAGACCAACGGCCGCCGCGTGCCGATCCCGCAGGGGCGCACCCTGGGCGGCTCCACATCCATCAATGGCCTGGTCTACAACCGCGGCCAGGCGGCGGATTTCGACCACTGGGCGGCCCTGGGCAACACGGGCTGGTCCTATGAAGACGTGCTGCCGTATTTCAAGTCGATGGAACGCCGCGTGGGCGGAGACGACCGCTACCGCGGCCGCAAAGGCGAGCTGCCCGTCACGGACATCGACTGGATCCATCCGCTGTGCGAGGCGTTCATCGCCGGCGCGGTGGAGCAGGGCATCCCCCGCAATCCCGATTACAACGGCGCCGAACAGGCCGGCGTGGGCTACTTCCAGCGCACCATCGATCGCGGCTGGCGCATGAGCACGGCCAAGTGCTTCCTGAAGCCGGCCATGGCCCGCAAGAACCTGGAAGTGCGCACCTATGCGCAAGCCACGCGCGTCCTGTTCGAGGGCTGCAAGGCGGTGGGCGTGGCGTACTGCCACCCCGCGCATCCCTCGCAGGTCCGCGCCGTGCGTGCGCGCCGCGAGGTCATCGTGTCCTGCGGCGCCATCAACACGCCCAAGCTGCTGCAGTTGTCCGGCCTGGGGCCGGCGGACCTGCTGCGCCAGCACAACATCGAGGTCGTGCGCGACCTGCCGGGCGTCGGCGAGAATCTGAGCGATCACTATTCCGTGCGGGTCGTCGCCCGGGTCAAGAACAGCCAGACCATGAACCAGCTGGTCAAGGGCCTGAGCCTGGCCGGCCAGATCAGCCGCTGGCTCATGAAACGGCCCAGCATCATGGCGCTGAGCCCGTCGCTGCTGCACTACTTCTGGAAGTCCACGCCCGAGCTGACGGCGCCAGACCTGCAGGGCGTGTTCACGCCCGCCAGCTACAAGGAAGGCTACGTGGGCATGCTGGACGATTTCCCCGGCATGACGGCGGGCGTCTGGCAGCACCGCCCGGAAAGCCGCGGCCAGGTGCGCATCCGCTCGGCCGATCCGCTGCAGGACCCGCTCATCCTGGCTAACTACCTGGAGCACGAGGGCGACCAGCGGACCCTGGTGCGCGGCATCCGGCTGGCGCGCCAGCTGTTGCGTTCGCAGGCGCTGGCGCAGTACTTCGACAGCGAGGTCCTGCCGGGCCCGCTGTGCGAATCCGACTCCGAGCTGCTGGATTTCGCGCGCCGCTACGGCGTGTCGTCCTATCACGTCAACGGCACGGCCCGCATGGGTCCGGCCGGCGACACGTATGCCGTGGTCGATCCCCAGCTGCGCGTGCATGGCATCCAGAACCTGCGCGTCATCGATTCCTCGGTAATGCCGGCCATGCCCTCGGCCAATATCTGCGCGGCCACCATGATGATCGGCAACAAGGCCGCCGACCTGATCAAGCAATCCTGAAAACCAGTCAGCGATCACTCCAGTGATCCAGAAGGAGACAACGTGAGCATCAAACATTTCCCCAAGACGATGAAGGCCCTGCTGCTTGCGGCCGCGCTTGCGGGCGCAAGCAGCGCCGCGCTGGCCGACGACATCAAGATCGGCTTCAACAGCGACATGTCGGCCACGGGTTCGGCGGACTTCGGCATTTCGGCGCTGGCCGGCGCGCGCCAGGCGGCCGACGAGCTGAACGCGGCCGGCGGCGTGCTGGGCAAGAAGGTCGTGATCGTCGAGCGCGACGACGTGGGCGCACCGCCCAAGGCCATCCAGAACACCAATGAACTGGTGGACAACATCAAGGTCAACGCCATGCTGGGCGGGGTGAACTCGGGCAACATGCTGGCGTGGCTGCACATCGTGCAGCAGAAGAAGATCCCGACGATCTCGCCCGTGGCCACCGCCACCGACATCACCGGCCGCTACGCCAAGTCGCCCGCGAACTATGTGTTCCGCGTGTCCATGCGCGACCGCGACCAGATCGCCCTGTTGGCGGCCTACGCGGCCCGCGCCAGCAAGACCGGCAAGATCGCCATCATCGCCGACACCACCGGCTACGGACAGCAGGGCGCGAAGGACGCGGTCGAGATCCTGGGCCTGCACAAGATCACGCCCGTGGCCAACGAGAAGTTCGGTCCGAAGGACACGGACATGTCGTCGCAGCTGAACAAGATCAAGAGCTCGGGCGCCGACACGCTGATCGTCTACGCGCTGGCGGATTCCAACGCGCACGTCATGCGCAGCCTGGAAAAGATCAACTACTTCCCGACCACGCTGGCCTCCTGGGCCAACCTGAGCTCGCCGTTCCTGCGCATCGCCGGACCGGAGCTGGCCAAGAAGATGATCTTCACGGCGTCCATCACGGAAGACTCCTCGCCGGCATCCAAGGCGCTGTACGACACGCTGATGAAGCGCGACGGCCGCCTGCCGACCTATGTGATGGCCGCCCAGGCCTATGACTCGGTCAAGCTGATCGCCGCCGCCATGGAACAGGCCAAGTCGACCGACGGCGAGGCGGTGCAGGGCGCGCTGCAGAACCTGGCGCAGGCCAAGGGCGTGATCAAAACCTACGAGAAGCCGTTCTCGGCGCAGAACCACGAAGCGTTGTCGGTGAAGGACTTCCGCCTGGTGCGCTGGATCGACGGCAAGGTGGTGACGGTCGACGACGAGTACACCCGCGCCATCACGCCGGACGACCTGAAGCTGTAAGCAGGCCGGCAAGCGCCAGGCATTGATAAGGATCTCTCCCCGGGGCGTCGCGGCGCCCCGGGGAGTCGTCAAAAGGGGGCATCCAGCATGCAAATACTACAAGCCATCTTGAGCGGATTGGCCATGGGCAGCGTCTACGCCCTGGTCGCGTTCGGGTTCAGCATCACCTACACCACGACCAAGACGTTCAACTTCGGGCAGGGCGCATTCCTGGCGCTGGCCGGCCTGATCGGCATCAGCGCCATTCTGCTGGTCACGCAGGGCAAACTGATCGGGTTTCCCAACCCCGAGGACGTCACCTGGGGAACGTTCCTGTTCGCCCTGCTGGCCGCCATGCTGGTATTGAGCCTGCTGGGCTACGTGCTCTACGTCACCGCCATCCGCCACTTCGTCGGCGAGGCGGGCCTGTCCTGGGTCATGAGCACGATCGGATTCGGCATCATCATCCAGAACCTGGCGCTGCTGATCTGGGGCCCCGCTCCGATCGCGCTGGCCTCGCCGCTGGGCGAGGGCATCATCACGATTTTCGGCACGGGCGTTCGGCCCCAGGAAATCCTGGTGTTCGGCACCACGCTGGCGCTGATGATCGTGTTCGACTGGGCGCTGCACAAGACCAAGATGGGCAAGGCCGTGCGCGCGGTGGCGTTCAGCAAGACCACCGCCAGCCTGATGGGCATCAACGCCAACGCCGTGGCGGTGGCGGTGTTCGCGATCAGTTCGGCGCTGGCCGCGATTGCCGGGGTGATGGTGGCGCCGATCGCGACCGCCTCCGTGTTCGTGGGCACCCTGCTGTCGCTCAAGGCCTTCTCGGCCGCCATCCTGGGCGGTCTGGAGAACCCGCGCGGCTGCATCTTCGGCGGTTTCCTGATCGGGCTGCTGGAATCGCTGATCGGCCTCTGGTATTCGAACCTGCGCGAGATCGCGGTGTTCGCGCTGATCATCGTCGTGCTGTATTTCCGCCCGGCCGGCATCCTCGGCCGCGTGCATGCGGAGAAAGTATGAAGCTCCCAAAAATCCTCATTCCCCTGGTCATCGCCGCGCTTGTGGTGGGCTTCGCCTATTCGGGCCTGAATGACTTCTACCTGCTGATCCTGTTCAACATCGGGGTCTATTACATCGCTGCCACCGGCTTCAACATCCTGGTCGGGCAGACCGGCCAGAAATCGCTGGGCCATGCCGGCCTGTTCGGCGTGGGCGCCTACACCGTCGCGCTGCTGACGGTGAACTACCAGGTCAACCCCTGGCTGGCGCTGGCCTGCGCGGCGGTCGTGTCCGCCGTCTTCGGCGTGGCGATCGCGATTCCGGCGCTGAAGGTGAAGGGGCCGAGCCTGGCCATGGTGACGATCGCCTTCGGCCTGCTGATCGAGAAGATCGTGTCCGAATGGACGGATGTGTTCAAGGGACAGGAAGGCTTCTACGGCATTACCGGCCTGACCTTCAATGGCGCCACGCTGGACGGCCGCCAGTGGGTCGTGGTGGTCGTCGCCATCGGGTTGGCGTTGCATGCCATGACGTCCCTGCTGCTCAATGGCCGTTTCGGCCGTGGCTTCGCCGCGGTGCGTACCTCGGAGATCGCGGCGGAAAGCGTGGGCATCAGCGTCTACCGCTTCAAGATCCTGGCGTTCGCAATCAGCGCCATCACCTGCGGCATCGCGGGCGGCCTGGTGGCGCAGCAAAACCAATACATCAATTCCGACTTCGTGAACTTCAACCTGTCGGTGTTCTTCCTGGTGCTGGTGCTGTTCGGCGGCCGCACGCCGGGCGGCTCGTTCCTGGGCGCCGTGGTGCTGACGGTGATCGACGCCATGCTGGCGCGCTGGCCCGAAGTGCAGCATTTCGCCTATGGCCTGATTCTGCTGTTCGCGCTGTACGCCATGCCGGAAGGGCTGGCGGGCCTGTTGGCCAAGGTGCTGCCCAAGCGCGGCCAGCGCGCGGCCCTGGCCTCCGAGGCGGGCGCAGCGGACTGGAAGCCGGCGCCTCCCGCCGCCCGCGGCGCGCACGGGGCAGGCGGGTTCCTCGAGGTGAAGGACCTGTACAAGGCCTTCGGCGGAGTCGTTCCGACCAACAAGGTGTCGTTCGCGCTGGAGCAGGGGGACGTCGTGTCGCTGATCGGCCCCAACGGCGCGGGCAAGACCACGACGCTGAACCTGCTGTCGGGCCTGGTGGTGCCCGATGCCGGCAGCATCCGCTTCAAGGACCGGCAGCTGGTGGGGTTGTCGCCCAACGGAATCGCGGCCTCGGGCATCGGCCGCACGTTCCAGAACCTCAAGCTGTTCGACGGCCTGAGCGCGCTGGAAAACGTGATGGTGGGCTTCTACCGCGTGCAGAAGTCGAGCTTCGTGTCGAACCTGCTGGGCCTGCCCGGCAGCCTCGAGGAAGAGCGGCGCATCCGCCGGCAGGCCTTCGGCATCTTGAAGTTTTTCGAACTCGACAAGTATGCCGATGACGCCGCCAACAGCCTGCCCTACGGCCTGCAGCGCCGGCTGGAAATTGCCCGCGCCGTGGCAGCCATGCCCGATCTGCTGCTGCTGGACGAACCCGCCGCCGGGCTGAATCCGGCTGAGACCGACCAGCTCACCGAGCTGATCGTGAAGCTCAAGGACATGGGCTTGACCATTCTGCTGATCGAGCACCACATGGACCTGGTCATGGCGATTTCCGACCACATCGTCGTGCTGGATTACGGGGTGAAGATCGCCTCCGGCTTGCCGAACCACATCCAGGAGAACCCGAAAGTCATCGAGGCCTACCTGGGCGCGCCCGCATAGGAGACGGCAATGAGCCGATTACTGGACATCAAGAATCTGGCGGTCAGCTACGGCGCCGTCAACGCCCTGAAGCAGGTGTCGCTGCACGTGGACACGAACGAGATCGTGACCATCATCGGCGGCAACGGCGCGGGCAAGAGCACGATGATGCGCGCTTTGTCGGGCATCGAACGTTCCGCCGGCGCGATCACGTTCGCCGGGGAGGACCTGGCCAGCATCAGCGCGCACAAGCGCGTCGGGCTGGGCATTGCGCACGTTCCGGAAGGGCGCCAGGTGTTTCCGGACCAGAGCGTTTACGACAACCTGATGCTGGGCGCGTTCCTGCGCAAGGAATCGCCCGCGGAGTTGGTTGGCGAGATCGAGAGCTGCTTTGCGATGTTTCCGCGCCTGAAAGAACGGCGGGACCAGTACGCGGGCACGCTGTCGGGCGGCGAGCAGCAGATGCTGGCCATCTGCCGCGCCCTGATGAGCAAGCCGCGCATCCTGATGCTGGACGAACCGTCCCTGGGCCTGGCGCCGCTGATCGTGGCTGAGATCTTCAAGATCATCAAGTCGCTGAAGGAACGCGGCATGACGATCCTGCTGGTCGAGCAGATGGCCAATCAGGCGCTGGCGATCTCGGACCGCGCATATGTCCTGGAAGTGGGCTCCATCGTGATGGAGGGCACGGGCCAGGAGTTGTTGGCCAGCGAGCGGGTGCGCGAGGCCTATCTGGGAAAACACAAGAGCTGACGAGGCAATCATGTCATCCAAACCATTGAGCGGAATCCGAGTGCTGGAGTTGGGCCAGCTGATCGCCGGGCCGTTCGCCGCCAAGATGCTGGGCGAATTCGGCGCCGAGGTGATCAAGATCGAGCCGCCCGGCAAAGGCGATCCGCTGCGCAACTGGCGCCTGCTCCATGAAGGCACCTCTGTGTGGTGGCAAGTACAGTCGCGCAACAAGAAATCGGTCAGCCTGGACCTACGCAAGCCGGAGGCGCAGGACCTGATCCGCGAGCTGGTCAAGGACATCGACGTGGTGGTCGAGAATTTCAAGCCCGGGACCATGGAAAGCTGGGGCCTGGGCTGGGAAGCGCTGCGCGCCATCAATCCGCGGCTGGTGATGCTGCGCGTATCGGGTTACGGCCAGACCGGGCCGTACCGTGACTTGCCCGGCTTCGGCGCCATCGGCGAGGCCATGGGCGGCCTGCGCCACCTGAGCGGGGAACCCGGCCGCACTCCGGTGCGGGTCGGTATTTCCATCGGCGATTCGCTGTCGGCGCTGCATGGCGTCATCGGCATCCTGCTGGCGCTGCGCGCACGCGACCAGAACGGCACCGGCCAGATGATCGACGTCGCGCTGTACGAATCCGTGTTCAACATGATGGAAAGCCTGCTGCCGGAGTACGCCGTGTTCGGCGAGATCCGCCAGCCGGCCGGCAGCAGCCTGCCGGGCATCGCGCCCAGCAACGCCTACCGCTGCCAGGACAATAAGTACGTACTCATCGCCGGCAACGGCGACAGCATCTTCAAGCGCCTGATGGGCGTGATCGGCCGGCCCGACCTGGCCGAGGCGCCGGAGCTGGCGAACAATGCCGGACGCGTGAAGCACGTGGTTATGCTGGACGACGCCATTTCGGCGTGGACCGGCCAGCATCCGCTGGACGTGGTGCTTGGCCGCCTGAACGACGGGCAGATCCCGGCCGGCAAGATCTATGACGTGGCCGATATCGCGGCCGACCCGCACTACCAGGCGCGCGGCATGATCCTGGACGGCGCGCTATCCGATGGCACGCCGGTCAAGCTGCCGGGCATCGTGCCCAAGCTGTCGGAGACGCCGGGCGAGGTGCGCAACCCGGCGCCCGCTTTGGGCCAGGACACCGACGAGGTGCTTGCCGGCCTGGGTATCGGCGAAGCGCAGCGCGACGATTGGCGCGCGCGCGGCATCATCTGAAGGGAACGACCATGACCGAACCGAACACGGGCCGCCAGCGGCTGTATATCCAGGAGGTCGCGCCGCGCGACGGCTTCCAGAACGAAAAGCAGTTCATCGAGACCCAGGACAAGATCGCCTTCATCAACCAGCTGTCCGGCAGCGGTTTCGCCAAGATCGAGGCCACTTCGTTTACGTCGCCCAAGGCGATTCCCGCGCTGCGCGACGCCGAGATCGTGATGCACGAGATCCAGCGCAGCCCGGACGTCGTCTACACGGTGCTGGTGCCCAATGTACGCGGCGCGCAGCGGGCCCTGGAATGCAAGGTCGACGAGATCAACTTGGTGATGTCCGTCAGCGAGACGCATAACCGCGCCAACCTGCGCATGACGCGGGAGCAGTCTTTCGAACAGTTGAGCGACGTGGTCAGCGCCGTGCGCGGCAGCCGGGTCGCCGTCAACGTGTCCTTGTCCACGGTGTTCGGCTGCCCCATGGAGGGCGACATCAACGCGTTCGAGGTTTTCGAGCTGGTGGGGCGTTTCGCCGCGCTGGGCGTGGACGGCGTGACCCTGTGCGACACGACGGGCATGGCCTATCCGACGCAGGTGGAGAAGATCGGCCGCGAAGTCCGCAGGCTGTTCCCCGGCCTCACGACGACCATGCACTTCCACAATACGCGCGGCATGGCGCTGGCCAACACGCTGGCGGCGATCGAGGCGGGCATCGACCGCTTCGACGCGTCGCTGGGCGGCCTGGGCGGCTGCCCCTACGCGCCGGGCGCCAGCGGCAACGTCTGCACCGAAGACCTGGTGCACATGCTTGAACTGATGGGCTACGACACCGGCGTGGACCTGCCGGGCATCCTGGGCGTGTCGGCTACGCTGCCTGGATTGGTGGGCCACGACATTCCCAGCCAGATCCTCAAGGCCGGTCCGCGCCTGACCTTGCATCCCGCGCCCGACTTCGGCGGCTGAGGCGGGGCGGCGGACCTGGGCGGTTGTGCTATTTTCCTGGCATGCCGCCCGGCCCGGAGCCCGCCATGTTGAAGTTCGCCGCCAACCTTTCGATGATGTACCCGGAACACGCGTTCCTGGACCGCTATGCGGCCGCCGCGGCGGACGGGTTCGCGGGCGTGGAATGCATGTTCCCCTACGAATCCCCGGCCGCCTTCGTGCGCGAGCGGATGAACGCGGCGGGCGTTGCCCAGGTGCTCTTCAATGCGCCGCCGGGCGTCGTCGCCCGCGGCGAGCGCGGGTTGGCGGCCTTGCCCGGCCGGCAGGCCGAGTTCCAGGCGGGCATTGAGCAGGCGCTGTCCTATGCGACGGCGCTGGCCTGCCCGAACGTCCACGTCATGGCGGGGCGGGTTCCGGACGGCGTGTCGCGCGAGGCCATGCTGGATTGCTATCGCGAGAACCTGGACTGGGCCGCGCGCCAGGCGCGCTCGGCGGGCGTCACGCTGCTGATCGAACCCATCAATACGCGCGACATTCCCGGCTATTTCCTGAACCGCCAGGACGAGGCGCACGCCGTCGTGCAGGCGGTCAATGCGCCCAACCTGAAAGTGCAGATGGACCTGTACCACTGCCAGATCGTCGAAGGCGATGTCACGGCCAAGCTGCGCGAGTACCTGCCCACCGGCCGGGTCGGCCACCTGCAGATCGCCGGCGTTCCGCTACGCCAGGAGCCGGACCGCGGCGAACTGGATTACGGCTGGGTGTTCGGCGTGCTGCGTGAATTGCGGTACGGCGGCTGGATCGGCTGCGAGTACCGTCCCGCGGGCAGCACCTCGACCGGCCTGCGCTGGCTGGCGGCCGCCCGCGCCTGAACGCGGCGCCGATGCCGCATCTCCGGTTTTCTCCCATGGTTTCCCCGCAGTGCTGGCTCGGCCAGAAAATAGTTAATATGTTAAGTAAATAGGAATGCGAGGAGACCGCGACATGTTCAAAGGCATCGTGCAATGCGTTCTGCTGGCGGCGACGCTGGCCGGCGTTTCGGCTGTTCCCGCCCCGGCCGTGGCTGCCGGATATCCCGATCGTCCGATCCGCTGGCTGGTTCCGTTCAGCGCGGGCGGCGGCAGCGACATCGCGACCCGCATCGTCGCCAGGCACGTCGGCGATACGCTGGGGCAAACCGTGGTGGTCGAGAACCGCCCTGGCGCCGCCACCATCGTCGCGGCCCAGGAAACCGCCCGCGCGGCGCCGGACGGCTACACGGTGCTGACCGCGGGGATGAGCACGCTGGCGCTGAACCCCTGGCTGTACGGCAAGCTGCCCTACGATCCGCAAAAGGACCTGGCCCCCGTTTCCACGCTGGTGGCGCTGCCCATCGTGCTGGTCGTCGCGCCGGACTCCCCCCTGCATACCCTGGCGGACGTGAAGGCTTATCTGAAGCGCGAACAGCCGGGCAGCTATGCATCCCTGGGCGTGGGCAGCCCCCATCACCTGGCCATGGAACTGTTCCTGGATACCATCCATGGCCGGGCCACGGCCATTCCATACAAGGGCACGCCGCCCGCCTTGCAGGACGTCGCCTCGGGCGTGGTGCCGATGATGATGGCCGACCTGGCCGCGGCGCGTCCCCTGATCCAGGCGGGCAGGCTGCGCGCCATCGCGGTGCCTGCCGCGAAGCGGTCATTGCAGCTGCCGGACGTGCCGACCTTTGCCGAAGCGGGCGGCCCGGCGTTCGAGGCCGCGGCATGGCAGGGGGTGGTCGCGCCCGCCGGCACCCCGCCCGACGTGGTCGAGACCCTGAGCCGGGCCATCGTTCAGGCGCTGCGCTCGCCGGACGTGGTGAAGCAGCTGACTCTGCAAGGCATGGAGCCCACTGGCAGCTCGCCGCAGGCTTTCACGGGCTATGCGCACGACGAGTACGAGCGCTGGGGCGCGGTGATCCGCAGCAAGCGGATTTCGGCGGAGTGATTGCGGGCGTAACAGCCGCCGCAAGGTGTAACCGATGCATTCCCGCCGACGGCGCGGGCGTACGATAAAGCCATGTCGACTCTGTCTGGCCAGGGCTGGCGCGAGGTGTTGTTCGGCGCGCGCCCTGGGCGAGGAGCATGTCATGTCTCTGATCGTAGCAGCCCGATTCGAGGGCTTCGAAGCGGCCCAGGCCGCCGCCGAGCGCCTGTCCTCCAGCGGTTTTCCCGACTGGGACATCAACATTTTCTACGTCAATCCGGCCGGCGAGCATGGCCGCTATCCGTGGGGCGGCGACCGCCGTTCCGATCCGGACTCGGGCCGCGCCGACATGGGTGCCTTCCTGGGGGCGGGCGGCATGGGGGCGGGCTTTGCCGTGTTCGGCGGGTTCGTGATGTCGGAAGTGAGCGATTCCACGCCGCTGATTCTGGCGGCGGCCGGGGTGGGCGCGTATCTGGGATCGCTCTTCGGGGCGCTCTGGGTGACGGGCCACGGCAATACGCTGCACGGCCATTTCAATCCGGATTCGCATGCCGAGATCCGCCAGGCCGGCGTCATGGTGGCCGTGCGGACGCGTCCGCAACGTGAAATGCTGGCGTGCCGCATCCTGCGCGACAACGGCGGCGCGGACGTCGAGCACGCCAACGGCCGCTGGCGCAACAACCACTGGGAAGACTTCGACCCGCTGAGGCCGCCCCAGCGGGAGGTGGGCTTCGGCTGATGCCCGGCGGGCCGAGGCGGGAGAAATCCGCCCGCGCTCAGTCCGGCGCGGGCGTGGGGGCGTTGTTTTGCCGCCGGGCCGTGGCCGCACAGCCGGCCGACGCCACGATGATGCCGCAGATGGCCAGCCATTGTGTTTTGTCCAGGTGCTCGTTCAGCACCAGCACGCCCGCCAGCGCGCCCATGGCGGGCTCCATGCTGAGGAGCACGCCGAAGGTCTTCGGGGGCAGGCGCTTCAGGGCTACCATCTCCAGCGAATAGGGCAAGGCGCTGGACAGGATGCCGACGCCGATGCCGGCCAGGATGAGCGTGGGGTCCAGCAAGGCCATGCCGGCGTGTGCCGCGCCCACGGGCAGCGCCACCAGGGTCGCCGCCGTCAGGCCCAGCGAGGTGGCCTGCCCGCCATGCACATTACCGGCCATCTTGCCGAAAATAATGTAGAGCGCCCAGCACACCGCCGCGCCCAGCGCGTAGGCGATGCCGGTGGGATCCAGGTCGTGTACCGACTGGCCCATGGGAATCAGCAGCACCAGGCCCGCCGCCGCGCACGCGATCCAGACGAAGTCGATGGCGCGCCGCGACAGCGCGACGGCCAGCGTCAGCGGACCGGTGAACTCGATCGCAATCGCCACGCCCAGCGGCAGCGTGCGCAGGGCCATATAGAACAGCAGGTTCATGCAGGCCAGCGTCACCCCGTAAAGCGCGATCTTGCCTGCGTCCCGGCGCGTCAGGGGGAACCGCCACGGCCGCCAGATCGCCAGCAGGATCAACGCGCCGATGACGATGCGGTAGGCGGTCGTGCCTTGCGCGCCCACCATCGGGAAGAGCGATTTGGCGAACGAGGTGCCGATGCACAGCGAGGCCATCGCGCCGATCAGGGATAGCGTGGGGAGCAGGGTGGACGGCGAGGCGGCGCGTCCGGTGTTCAAGGTTGCGGCAGTCATGGCAGGGAAAGGAAAAACGCGCTGCGGTCGGTCAGGTGCGGGGGATCAGGGGGCCAGGGTCTCGGCGGTGGAGTAGAGCACATACAGCGCCAGGCCGACCATGACGGCGCCCAGCAGCCCTTGCTGCATCCGCAGGAACCACGGATTGCGGCCCACCCACCCGCGGATGCGCGAGGCGCCGTAGGCGAAACAGCTGCCGTACGGCAGGCTCAATACTTTCATCGTGATGCCCAGCACCAGCATCTGGATCCAGACCGGCCCGTTGTCCGGCGTGGTGAACTGCGGCAGAAACGCGATCATGAAGAGCAGGACCTTGGGATTCAGCAGGTTGGTGGTGAAGCCCTGCCAGAACGCATCGCGCGCATCGCCCGGGCGCGCCGCCAGCGACACCTCCGCCGAGCGGGCGCAGCGGATGATGGCCTTGATGCCCAGGTATCCCAGGTACAGCCCGCCCGCGGCCTTGATGGCCATGAACAGGGACGGAAAGGCCTGCAGCACGGAGGCCAGCCCCAGCACCACCGCCGGTACCTGGATGAACCCGGCGGCAACGTTGCCGAGCACGCTGTGGAACGCCGGCCGGAAGCCCTGCGTCATGCCCCGGGAAAGGGTCAGCGCCATGTCGGGGCCGGGCGTGAGCTTGAGCGCCGCGTCGGCGGCCAGAAATAGCAGGAAAAGCTGGAATGACGGCATGATACGGGGAGGCGGCCCGCCCGCGGCGCGGACGGAGGGTTCCTAGTGTAAGCAAGCCGGCCGAATTATTCCTGCATCCCGGGGGCGCGGAATGAAGTTTCCCGTCGAAATGGGGCCGGATTCCGGCGCTGCCGGGCTTAGAATCGGTGGGCGGGCCGGCCCGGCCCGCATCCAACACGTTCCGAGACCTTTATGGAACTAGACGATTTCGATCTCCAGATTCTGCAGAGCATGCAGGAAGACAACCAGCGCACCAGCCAGGAGGTCGCGCAGCGCGTGAACCTGTCGCCGGTGTCCTGCCTGCGCCGGATGAAGCGGCTGCGCGAGTCCGGCGCGGTGCTGGGCGACGTTTCCGTCGTGGACCCGGCCGCCGTGGGGCGGGGGATCATGATGGTCGTGCTGGTGACGCTGGAAAGCGAGCGCGCCGACAAGCTGGACAGCTTCAAGCGCGCGATGCAAGCGGCTCCCGAAGTCATGCAGTGCCTGTCGGTCACCGGCGAGGTCGATTTCGTGCTGACCCTGACCATGCGGGACATGGGGGAATACGAGGCGTTCGCCCAGCGGCATTTCTGGGGCAACCCCAACGTCAAGCGCTTTTCCACCCTGATCGTGATGAACCGAGCCAAGTACGGATTGGGGGTGCCGGTGGCTACATCGGCTTGAGTCCCAGTTCCTGGATCATCTCCCGGTATCTGGCGATCTGGGTCGCCGCGTAGGCGTCGGCATCCTGCTGGCTCATCGGTTGCAGCAGCAGGCGGCCCTCGGCCTCCATCCGTTGGCGCAGGTCGGGCTGTTCCAGGGCGTAGCCCACCGCGCGATGCAAAGCGGCCACCTCCGCGGTCGGCGTGTCTTGGCGCACGTAGTAGCCGCCGGCGATCGTATAGACAAAGCCGGGAATCGTCTTGCTTTGGGAAATCAGCGGTATCCGGGAAAGCGGGGCGGGCAGCTTGTCGGAGAAGCTGGTCAGGATCTTCAACTGTTGCTGTGCCGCCATTCCTTCCATTGCCTGTTGATACGGCAGGACGGCGAAGTCGACCTGGCGCCCGATCAGATCCTGTAGCGCCGGTGCGCCGCCGCGATAGGGAACGTGCAGGAACTCCGCGCCCACGCGCCGCCCCAGGTACTCGGTCATGATGTGATACAGCGAGCCCACGCCGACGCTGGCGAAGGTAAGTGGGCGGGCGCCAGGCCGCTTGGCGTAGGCGATGAATTCATCGATGTCCGACACCGGCAGGTCGGCGCGCGCCAACAGCACGATGGTCGCTTCGCTGATGGGCTGGGTCAGGCGGAAATCCTCGGGCTTGTAATGAGCCGCCGCGTTCAGGAACGGACTGAGAATGACCTCGTTGGGCGATCCATGCAGGAAGGTATAGCCATCGGGCGGGCTGCTCAGGACCCGGCGCGCGCCCAGCATGCCGGCCCCGCCGCCCACGTTCTCCACCACGACCTGCTGCTTAAGCGCCTTGGCGATGTGCACGCCGAACTGTCGCGCCGAAGCGTCGCTGGCGCCGCCGGCCGGGTAGGGGACGATCAGGCTCAGCGGCTTCCTGGTTGGGTAATCCTCGGCGTGCGCCAACGGCACGGCGGCGAATACCGCGAGGAAAAGGGCGGCCGTCCGGGCCGGTAGATTCCAACGCATGCTGCATCTCCCTTGTCATGTCTGTTTGAAGGCAGCCGGCCGTCGCGCCGGACTGTGCCGTGCAGTCTAGGCAGTGGCGTTTGCCGGCATCAATGACGAACCAGGGATCGGATCAATGTGAAATCTGCAACGGTGGGTGGGCCGGCACAGGAGAGCGCGGCTCAGGTACCGAGAGACTCCAGAGTGGGAAACGTCTTCAGGATATGAAGCAGCATGCCGGCGGTAGCGGGCGGCAGATGGCGCCCCGCCAGGCTGATGACATGGGTGCGGCTATTGTTCAGGATGGGATTCGCCAAAGGCAGTGAAACCATCTGGCGGAACTGCGGGCCTTTCAGCGGCATCGACAGCGGATTCACGACATAGCCCAGTCCCTGGCTCGCGAATTCCCACAGGATCTTGAAGGAATTGGTCAGCAGCGCGGGCCGCAGCCTGACGTTCTCGTCCAGCTCCGCCGCCTGGATGTGCTGGCGCACGCCGAACGATTCATCCATCGCGGCCCAGCCGTGAGGAGCGAGGTCCGATAGCCGCAAGGCCCGGCGGGTGCGCGCCAGCGGATGGTCCTTGTGGACATGTACGCGCATCGGCGCGGCGCGCGAATAGTGCGAACGCAGCCGCACATCGTTCGGCGGCTGGAAGATCAGCGCGATTTGCGCGCGTTCTTCGACGATGTAACGCACGGTTTCATTGGTGCCGGCCACATGGATGCTGTAGGTGATGTCGGGATGCTTGCGCACGAACGAAAGTAGGACGGGTTCCAGCAGCATGTCCACGAAGCCCTCGCCCAGCGCCAGTTCGACGTGGCCCCGCGCGGCGCTCTTCAGGTCGTTGACCTCGGCGTAGAAGGATTCGTTCAGGTTCTGTTGCCGTCGGGCGAACAGGGCCACCAGCCGCCCGGCATCCGTGGGCACGACTCCCCGGCCGCGGCGTTCCAGCAAGGTCAGCCCGGTGTCCGCTTCCAGCCGGGCGACGGCTCGGCTTATCGCGGATGGGTCGGTCTGCAGGACGTCGGCAGCGGCGCGCAATGAGCCTGTCTCGATCACTTGCAGCAGACATTGAGTCCGCTTGAATTCCAGCACGTTGTCCATCGTTGCGTATCCTCGCCGCGGTTTCGGCGCTTGCCTTGGGCGCCGGCAAGCGAACGTTGCAAAAATCGCATCGATAAGGCGTGATTGTTGCTATCGAGTTTGTACCCGCGCTTGTCTATAGTCGGAAGCCGTATTTCCCCGAAGGCCCCGTTTATGGAGACATCGCCTCATGGCCATCACCGCATCCCCCATCGGCACTGAATTGCTGCGCAAAATGCGCGACTGGCGCCGCGATATTCACGCGCATCCGGAAACGGCATTCTGCGAATTCCGTACCTCCGATCTGGTCGCCCGGGAACTGGCGGAGGTGGGGGCGGTGGTGCATCGTGGGCTCGGCGGCACGGGTGTGGTAGGGACGCTGGCGCGGGGTGACGGGCCGGTGATCGGCCTGCGCGCCGATATGGACGCGCTGGACATGCAGGAGTTGGGCGAGGCGACGCATCGTTCGACGATTGCCGGGAAAATGCACGGATGCGGCCACGACGGCCACACCGCCATGCTGTTGGGCGCGGCGCATCACTTGGCCGGCGACACGGGCTGGCGGGGCACCTTGCACTTCATTTTCCAGCCCGCGGAAGAGCACGCGGGCGGCGGCCTGGCGATGGTGCGGGACGGTCTGTTCGAAAAATTCCCCTGCGACGCCGTATATGCGCTGCACAACTCGCCCAATCTGCCGTTCGGAGTGGTATCCACGCGGGTGGGTACCGTCATGGCCAACTGCGATACCTACGAGATCACCGTGACCGGCAAGGGGTGCCATGCCGCGCAGCCCGAACACGGCATCGACCCCATCGTGGCGGCGGCGCAGGTGGTGAGCGCGATGCAGACCATCGTCAGCCGGAACGTGAAGGCCATCGATGCACTGGTGCTGAGCATTACGCAGATCCATGCGGGCGACACCTGGAATGTCGTGCCCAACAGCGTGCAGTTGCGCGGCAGTTGTCGCACGCTGACCGCCGCAACGCGTGACTTGGCTGAGCGCCGGCTGCGCGAGGTGTGCGCGGGCGTGGCCACGACGTCGGGCGCCACGATCGAGGTGGAGTATTTCCGCGGCTATCCGGCTTGCGTCAATACGGAGACCGAAGTGCGATTGGCCGCCCGCGCCGCGACGCGGGTGGTGGGGGTGGAGCAGGTGGATACGTCCTGCGTGCCGCGCATGGGATCGGAAGACTTCGCCTACATGCTGGAACAGCGGCCGGGCGCTTATGTGTTCGTGGGAGCCGCCCGCGCGGGCGACAACCCGCCTGTACATAACCCGTACTACGATTTCAACGACGACATCCTGCCGTTGGGCGCTCGCTATTGGGTCGAGCTTGTGAGAGAAGCCATGCCGGCATGAGCGACACCCATTCTGATCCGGGACGGGCCGAGGGCGCGGTCGGTTCGGCGCGATGACGGCGTCCGCCGGAACGCGGTGCTCGATCGCGACATCCAACCCCATATGCAAGCGGTGTTTCGCGCCATTCCGGCGCGCCGGTTCGCCTGCATTTTGGGGGGATGAAATGAAAGCGATTCAGACAGTATGGCTCTGCGCCCTGGTCCTGGCCAGCCATGGCGCGTTGGCGCACGGCAACGGTCCGACGGACCCGCAGATCGCGGCCATCGTCGTGGTGGCCAACCAGGTGGACATCGACGCAGGCAAGCTGGCGGAACAGAAGTCGCGAACCAAGGACGTCCAGGAGTTCGCCAAGCTGATGGTGACCGACCATACGGCCGTGAACCAGTCCGCGGGCGAACTGGTCAAGAAGCTCAAGGTCACGCCCGAGGCGAACCCGACCAGCGAAAGCCTGCAACAAGGCGGCGACAAGAACCTGGCCACGCTCAAAGGCCTGAGCGGGGCGGCGTTCGACAAAGCCTACGTCGATCACGAGGTGGCCTATCACGAGGCGGTGATCCAGGCCCTGGATACGACGCTGATCCCGAGTGCGCACAATGCCGAGTTGAAGGCGCTGCTGGTCAAGGTGCGGCCGGCCTTCATCGCGCATCTGGAACACGCCAAACAGCTGCAAGAGAGGCTCGCCGGTGGCTAGGCTGGCCTTGCCCGCGGGATGGCGGCGCGCCGGCGCTGCCGCGCTTTGCGCGGGCCTGGCCCTGGCCGGCGCGCCGGCGCGCGCCGCGGACGATCTTCCCGGAGGAAAGGCGGCCGAGCATATCGTGACTATCGAAGGCATGCGGTTCACGCCGGCCACGCTGACCGCCCGGCGCGGCGACAAGGTGACGTGGGTCAACAAGGACCTGGTGCCCCACACGGCCACCGCGGTTTCCCGGGCATTCGATTCCGGGGCTATCGCGGCCGGCGCGTCGTGGACCTACACTGTCGGAGAGGCAGGCAGCATCGCGTATACCTGCCTGTTCCATCCGACCATGCAGGGAACCCTGGTTGCACAGTGACGAGGCGGAGGTTGGGCATATGACGACAGTGGCTGAGCCGGCGGCCATGCTGGCCGAAGAGAATGACCTGGCGCTTGCACGCCGCATTGCGGCGGGCGAGGAAGCCGCGTTCGAGTTGATGATGCGCCGGCACAACCGGCGGCTCTACCGCCTGGCGCGCGCGACCCTGCGCAACGACGCCGATGCCGAAGACGCCCTGCAGGAGGCGTATCTGGCGGCGTACCGGTCCATCGTCCGGTTCCGGGGCGAGTCCTCGCTTTTCACTTGGCTGTCGCGGCTGGTGCGGAACGAGTGTTTCGGCCGGCTCCGCAAGCATGGGCGCCGCGAGGCGCTGTGCCCCATGGCCGGCAATCTAGAGGACGAGGCTGACGCGATGACCATCAACGACTTCGATCCGCCCTACCACGCCGCGGCCCGCTCGCAGCTTCGCGCCTTGCTGGAGGCGCGGCTGGACGCCTTGCCGGTCGCCTTCCGGACGGTGTTCGTGCTGCGCTCCGTCGAAGAATTGTCCGTGGAAGAAACCGCGGATTGCCTGGGCATCCCCGAGGCCACGGTGCGCAGCCGCCATTTCCGCGCCAACGCGCTGCTGCGCGAATCCCTGTCGCACGATATCGACGTGACGGAAAAGAGCCTGTTCGAGTTCGACGGCGACGATTGCGACCGGATGGTGGCGACCACGCTGGCGCGCTTGAAGAGGGCAGGGGCCTGATCGGCGGGGCCAAACCGGCGCTACCGGGACCTGGCGTACTCCGACACAATGCGCTGGGCCCGCTGCGCCGCATCCGGGACATTGAATTCAAGCAGCGTATAGATGCGTCCCGTCCCATCGACGGAGGAATAGGCGCTGGCTCCCGAAAGCCTTTCGCTTTCTTGCCTGATGTAAACCGCGTAGCCGTCGCGGCCGAGGTAGTCGGGACGGTTCTTGTAGCGCGCTTCAAAAAAATCCAATGCCGCGGGCCGCTCGGCCGGGACACCGCCCGCCGAGGTCGCGCGATAGTCCGTGAACAGCATTTTGGGACGATCCGGGCGCCCGTTCTCGGCGGCCGACAGCGACTCGCAGTCGATCGCCATCAGAACGACCGTCACGCCGCGATTCGGCTGTGGCTTGAATGTGTCGTAGATCCGCTGCTGATAACCCGGCTTGTCGGGCCGGAGTTCGCAGAGCCCGGCGGGGAGCGAGCCGGCGATGGCGTGGCACGATGCGGCGACCAGGCCGGCGCCGGAAAGCAGGTTCAGGAGCGTTCGAGCGGCGGTCATAGGTTCCCGGGCCATCGCGTAAATATCGCGTCCTGCTCCAGCGCCCGCGCGCGCCAGGCATTGAGCAGTTCGGCCAGGGCTTCGTGGGTGAGCCCATAGGTTTCGGCCAGGCTGGAATTGCGGCCGACGAAACGCCGGTTGAGCCCCGCGGTGCCTGCGCGGTCGACCGCGGCGTCGTCGAAAACGATCAGCTTGGGCACGTTGCGGCTGACGCTGACCACGGTGAACTCGCTGGTGTCTTGCCAGCGTATCGTCTTGCTGTTCCAGACCAGCCTAGTTTCGAAGCCGTCGCGGCCCAGGCGCAGGAAGGTGTCGTCCTTCGCGGCGCGCACGAGCAGCATGGCAGCGGCGAACAGAGAAAGCACGGCGCCCGGCCAGAGGATCAACTGCTTCAGCGGCGGCAGCGGTTCATGGAGCAGCATCCACAGCAGCACGCCGCCGAAGACCGCCGACAGTAGCGAAAACACCCACAGTTTCAACGCCGCGGCCTTGAGCTGCACAGGGCCGGGATATCGCGCCAGCAGTGCTGCGGCGCAATGCGCCTCACGCTGGAGCAGGCCCGGCCATATCTGCAGGATGGCAACCGCGGCGCACAGGCCGAAGAACAGCGTGACCGGAATCCCCGCCTCGGCGCCGTCCAGGATCATCCCCGTGCCCAGGAAAACAAACACGAGACCGATCGCCAGGCAGGCATAGGCGAACAGGTTCGTTCGCCTGCGGCCGGGCGCGCGATCCGGTGCGCGGGAAGTGGATGGTTGCGTCATGGAGAATCCAGTGTAGTCGCGTGGCCGGCGGGCGTCGGCCGTCAAGGCTTGTGCCGGGCCAGCACTTCGTCGCGCGGCCCCGCATCCACCACGCGCCCGCCTTCCATCACCACGATCGTGTCAAAGCGGCTGAGCAGGCTGGGCCGGTGCACCGAGGCCACGATGCAGGCCGAGGGAAATGCGGCGTACATGCGATCGAACACCCGGCCTTCGGCTTGCGGGTCCAGCGCGCTGGTGGGCTCGTCCAGCAGCAGCAGGGAACTTCCCTGCGCCGCCAGCGCCCCGCGCGACAGGGCCAGGCGTTGCCGCTGGCCGCCGGACAGATTGCTGCCGCGTTCATTTACCGGGCTGGCCAGGCCGTCAGGCATGCGTTGCAGCACTTCATCGAACACGCCGGTATGCACGGCGGTTTGCAGTGCCGCGGGATCGGCGGGTTCGCCGAAGGTCAGGTTTTCCTGGACGCTGGCTTCGAAGACTTCGGCCTCTTGCGGAATCAGGGTGGCCAGCGTGCGCAGTTCGGCCCAGTTGACCGGTTTGCCGTCGCGCAGCAGATCTCCTTGTTGCGGCGGGTACAGCCCGGCCAGGGTGCGCAGCAAGGTGCTCTTGCCGCCGCCGCTGGCGCCGATCAGCGCCACGCGCGAACCGCGGCGCAATACCAGGCCGACGCCATGCAGGCCGCCGCGCCCTTCATCCGAATAGCGCCAGGTGGCGCCGCGCAGCTCCAGGGTCTGCCATGGCGCGTCGGGCTGTACGGCGGGCACGACGGCGTCGGGATCGCCCGGCGCCTGCCAGATGGGCTCGGCGCTGCTGAAGTCGGTGTGCATGCGCGAAAAGCTCTGGAAATTCGAGGCAATGGCGCTGACCACCGAGGCAGCCTGCTGGGCATACTGATAGATCATGAAGATGGTGCCCAGCAACAAGGCCTGCCCCGGCTCGCGGTGCCGCAACACGTATTCCACCACGAGTATCCAGGTGAGGCACATGCCCATCAGGTCCACCACGCACCACTTGACTTCGTTGACCCACAGGGCGCGGCGCAAGGGTTTCATGACCGTTGCCAGCCGGCGGCCCAGCACTTTGCGCGAGGCGGCCTGCAGCCGCAGGCCGATCACGGTGCCGGCATTGCTGACGAAGTCGAGCAGCGCCGCGACATAGCGGCGCTCCTGGTCGTTCTCGGAACGGGCCAGCCGCATCAGCGCGAGGTCGAAACGCAGCGTGATGAGGGCGATGATCAGGTAGCCGCTGACGGCGATGATGCCGCTGACGTGGGACAACAAGGTCAGCGCCACCAGCGGGCCGACGAAGTTCAAGGCGCTGTGCAGGTATCCGTACATGCTGCGGGCGAACGTCGACAGCGCGCGGCTGGATTGCAGCACCCGGTGCTGCAGGTCGCCGGAGTGCCGGCCGTCGCGCCAGGTCAGCGGGGCGGCGGCGATGCGGGCATAGAGGTCGTCGGCCAGCCGCTCGCGAACACGCACGCCTACGTTGCCTTCCAGGACGCGTCCCGGGCCGTGGAACACCCACGACATCATGTAGCTGCCTACCAGGAACATGATCCAGAGGCCCGCGGTCGCCATATCGTTTTGCTGCAGGGCGTTGATGGCATGGGAGGCCAGCCAGGGCAAGGTCAGCTTTATCAGCTGCGCGCCCGACAGCAGGGCGACGGCGCCCATCAGGTGCCGCCGCGCGCCTTCGGCGTAGTGCCAGAGCGCGCGATACAGCACGAGCGCCGCGCGGGTCATGCCGATGGAGGAAGACGGGGAAGAGGAGTCGGGCTTCATCGCGAGGAAGGGGAGTCAGGTGTGGCACGCCATTGCTAATGCTATCCGACCTGCGCCGCAAGGCCGGCAGGCCGATGCCAGCGTAACCGGGAGGGTGCCTGCGGCCTTGATCCCGTGCCCCAAAGCAATTAGCCCCGCCAAAGGCGGGGCTAATTGCTTGAATCTATTGGTGGCCTGGGGCGGAATCGAACCACCGACACAAGGATTTTCAATCCTCTGCTCTACCGACTGAGCTACCAGGCCAACGAAGTCCGCAACTATACACAAAATCCGCATCAAGCGGGGGCGGCGGGTTCCTGGGGGGCGGCGCGGCGGCGGGCCTGTTCGAGCGCGGCGCCTGCCTCGCCGGAAATGCTGCGCAGGTGGAGATCGCTTTGCGGGTAGGGAATTTCGATGCCGGCCTGCGTCAGCGCGTCGTACATCCGCGACAGCAGTTCGCTGCGGATCACCATCCAGCGGTCGAAGTCGGGCGTCCAGGCGCGCAGGCTGAAGTCCAGCGTGCTGTGGCCGAAGCCCATGAACAGCGCCAGCGGCGCCGGCTCCAGGGAGACGCCGGACGTTCTGCGCGCGGCGTCGGTGAGCTGCGCGATAGCGGCCGCCGGGTCCGTGCCGTAGGCCAGGCCGATGTTGATCTCGATGCGGCGGTTGCGGTCCAGCATCGTCCAGTTGGTCAGCTTTTCCGATAGCAGAGTACCGTTGGGCACAACCACGTCGGCGCCTTCGAAAGTCCGGATCCGGGTGGCCCGCATGCCGATTTCGCGGACTTGGCCCGAGGTGTCGCCGATATCCACGGCGTCGCCGGGCTGGATCGGGCGTTCGAACATCAGGATCAGGCCCGAGACGAAATTGTTGACCACGTTCTGCAGGCCGAAGCCGATGCCCACGCCCAGGGCGCCCAGCACGATGGCAAGCTGGCTGGCCTTGACGCCCGCCGCCGACAACGCCACCGCAAGCCCCAGCATCAGCACGGAGTAGTAGGTCAGCGAGGCGATGCTGTTGCCCACCCCGCGCGGCAGCGGCATGCGGTTGAGCAGTTCTTCGTGCAGCACGAGGCGAATGGTCCGCGCGGCCCAGAACGCGATCAGCACCGAGATGACGAACACCAGGATGTTGCCCAGGCTGATCGTGATGTTGCCGACGGCGAGCGTGTACGACAGCACCTGCGTGACGATGGCGTAGGTGGCCCGCAAGATGCGGAAGCGGTCCATGGCATAGAGAGCCCAGCCCACGACCGCGCCGGCCGTCACTAGCCGGATCAGCAGCTGCACCAGCGGCGGAGCGTGTTCCCGCGCGATCCGGAAGCGCGATACGCCCGGCCGCGCCAGCAGCAGCTGTAGCAGCGTGACGATGATGGTGACGCCGGCGTACAGCATCAGGCCGAAGTAGCCGCTGCTGACGATGGCGCTGGTCAGCATTTCGGCCAGCGACAGGTTGCCGACGACATTGGCGGCCGCGGACACGGCAAGCAGCGCGGCGGCGCCCCAGGCGATGGCGCGCAAGGCCTGGTGCAGCCGGCCGGGCGGCAGGGCCGCGCGGCGCCGGAAGCGGAGCAGCCACAGGGTGGTGGCCAGCGCCAGCAGGGTCAGGGCAAGACTGTGTAGCCGATACCAGGTTTCGCTCGCGAGAAACAGCACGCCCAGCCGTTCGATCAGGTACAGGCCCGTGATGGCGTATGGCCACAGCCCGAGCTGCTGGCGGGTGGCCGGCGGCAGCAGCCGCAGGACGGGAACGACCGCCAGCAGCAGCGCGAACTGCTGCACGATGAGCGGCGCGTCCGCTTCCAGTAGCAGCACGCCCATCATGGCCAGCAGCAGCCAGGCGGAGATGGGGCGCCCCAGCACCCGGGCGGCCGTCTCGCTCATTTCCTTGGCGCGGATCGCGTGGCGGCTGCGCCAGGCCAGCCAGAGCAGCAGCGGCAGCAGGACGACCTGCAGCACGTGCAGGGCGCGCTGGTTGCTGGTGTCGGCCGCGGCGTATTCGCGAGCGAAGCGCAACTCGAGCTCCAGGCCGGTGCGCAGCAGCGTCATCGCTTCATCGGGGGTGACGGGTTTGTCGGTGGCGCTCCAGAGCGGCGCCGCGTCCAGCTGCAGCAGGCGCGCATCGATATCGTCGATGGCGTCGGCGACCGCCCGCTGCCCCGCCAGGATCCGTCCTTCGACGGTGGCGGCACGCTGGCCCAGCGTGATCTGGCGGGCCAGGGGGATAGACAGAGCCTGTTCGGCCTGCGCCAATTGCGCGATGACCGCGTCCACGCGCGTCATCAGCGCGGGCGGCAGGCCGGCGGCGGCGGGCGAGTTCTTGATGGCCTTCCATGCGTCGCTGCGGCGGGCCAGTTCCGCGGCGTCGCCCGCATACTGGGCGATGGTCCGCTGCATGTCCGCCTGCCAGTGGTCGAAACGGCGTTCGTCGAACATCCAGTGCCGTTCCAGGCTTTCCAGCCGCATGACGGGCAGGGTGCGCAATTCGGCTGGCTGGAACTGGTGGAGCTTTTCGTCGGCGGACTGCGCGATCGCTTCCAGCCGCGGCGCGAGCGCGTCGGCGGGATCGCTCGTCGAAATCCTGTCGATCACGCCTTCGGCGTAACGGTGGTCGGTGTCGGCGCGCAGCGGAATGTCCGCCAGGCGGATCATCGGACCCGGCGAGGCCGCCTGAACCGGGGCGGAGGAGAGCGTCTGTCCGTGCGCGGAGCCGAGCGGCAGGCCCGCCATCAGCATCAGTACGATCAGGCTGAAAAGCGTCTGGGCATGGGCGCGCATGTCACGGTTCCGGTGGGTGGATGCTGCGAGTCGCCCTGCGGAAGGGGCCTCCTACGATATCGCGGAAGCTCTGGAAAGGGGAAGTAGACGCAAAAAAGCCCAGCGCAAGGCTGGGCTTTTTTTGCCAGGCAACCACTGAAATGATCCGTGGCAGCCGAATTCTTTTGGTGGCCTGGGGCGGAATCGAACCACCGACACAAGGATTTTCAATCCTCTGCTCTACCGACTGAGCTACCAGGCCAACGAAGTCCGCAACTATACACAA
>NZ_UFQB01000028.1 GCF_900496965.1 Achromobacter agilis | reverse complement strand
CCATGCAATGATTGCTTGCTTGGCTTCGGGGTTCAAACTGTCCGAACCGCGAAGGAGCGAGACTATAGCACAACTTTTCCGTGCCCCCATATTTGCCTTCTTACTTATATAGAGAGGCATAGATATAGAGGCGATGGCTGCATCCTGGCTTGCCTATGGAATGGGTACGTTTACTATTCGCCTTGTACGCCGCACCTACCTGGAGACGAGCACCCTATGCCCCCCGCCATCGCCCTGAGCGAAGATATCCTGATCAATGTCACTCCCTTCGAGACCCGCGTTGCGCTGGTGGAACAAGGGTCGGTGCAGGAACTGCATGTGGAACGCAGTATCCAGCGCGGACACGTGGGCAACATTTATCTGGGGCGGGTCGTCCGCGTACTGCCTGGCATGCAGAGCGCCTTCATCGACATCGGCCTGGAGCGCGCGGCCTTCATCCATATTGCGGACCTGCGCGAGAACCGGGGTGAACGCAGCCAGGGCCTCACGCCCACCCCCATCGAGAAGCTCCTGTTCGAGGGACAGACCATCATGGTGCAGGTGGTCAAGGATCCCCTGGGTACCAAGGGGGCCCGCCTGTCGACGCAGATCAGCATGGCGGGACGGATGCTGGTCTATCTGCCCCATGACCCGCATATCGGCATTTCCCAGAAGATCGACACCGAATCCGAACGCATCCAGCTGCGCGAACGGTTGCAGGCCCTGATGCCCGCCGATGAAAAAGGCGGCTTCATCGTGCGTACGCAGGCGGAAGGCGCCAACGACGAGGAACTGACGGCGGACCTGGAATACCTGCGCAAGCTCTGGACCAGCGTACAGGCGGCCGCGCGCACCCAGCCCGCCCCCGCCCTGCTGCACCAGGACCTGACCCTGGCTCAGCGCGTGCTGCGCGACATGGTCGGCCCCGGCACGGGCACCATTCTCGTGGACTCCCGCACGACCAGCGCCGCCATGCTCGAATGGGCGCGCATCTATACGCCGTCGGTCGTCGGCCGCATCCAGCATTACAGCGGCGAGCGGCCGCTCTTCGACACGGCCAACGTGGATGAAGAGATCTCGCGCGCCCTGTCCCGCCGGGTGGATCTGAAGTCGGGCGGCTACCTCATCATCGACCAGACCGAGGCGCTGACCACAGTCGACGTCAACACCGGCGGCTTCGTGGGCGGGCGCAACTTCGACGACACCATTTTCAAGACCAACCTGGAGGCGGCGCAGGCAATCGCCCGCCAGCTGCGTCTGCGCAACCTGGGCGGCATCGTCATCCTGGACTTCATCGACATGGAAGACCAGGAGCACCGCGAAACCGTGCTGGCCGAACTGAAAAAGGCGCTCTCGCGCGACCGCACCCGCATGACGGTCAATGGCTTCACGCAGCTGGGGCTGGTGGAAATGACCCGCAAGCGCACCCGCGATTCGCTGGCGCACCAGCTGTGCGAGCCCTGCCCCATGTGCGAAGCACGCGGCAACGTGCGCACGCCGCGCACCGTCTGCTATGAAATCCTGCGCGAGATCCTGCGCGAGGCCCGGCAATTCAACCCCAAGGAATTCCGCATCCTGGCATCCCAGGACGTGGTCGATCTATTCCTGGAAGAAGAAAGCCAGCACCTGGCCATGCTGGGCGACTTCGTAGGCAAGCGCGTGTCCCTCGAAGTGGAAAGCCGGTATTCGCAAGAACAATACGACATCATTCTCGTCTGACGCAGTAACAGGTCGGCGCCAGGAATTCACGTCATTGTGTATGGATTGTGTGTCTTAACGATTCGTTTGCAATGAAATTTGAAACCGATGGCGACGAGCGGGACGAGCCGATAAGCTGCGGGCGCTTTACGGGCCATGCCCCGCATGGCGCCCATTCTTTCTGCTTTCGGAGATTAATGATGAAGTCCCTATTCCGTCCGTTCCTGGTGCTGGCTGCGGCGCTGCCGCTCATGCTGGCCGCCTGCGGCAACCAGGAGCCCGAACAGCGTGCCGCGTTCACGCAGTTCCTGCAGACCCGCATCGTGGACAAGCCCGGCGTGCGCGTACCGCAGGCGACGGACGAGGAAAAGAAGTCCTTTGGCGACTACGCGGCCCACTATGCCGTGATCACCGACTTCAATTCCGGCATGGACGCTTCGGTGAAGCCGCTGCCCGGCATCATGCAAAAGGGCGCGGTGCGCTCGCTGAACGACATCGTGACCCGCCGCGACGACATCAAGGCGGTGCAGGTTTCGCTCAACGAGATGGGCGAGGCGCTGCTGGCGCAGCGCGCCAAGGCCGACACCGCGCATGCGCAACTCAAGCAGCCCGACGACCTGAAGGCCGTGTACGACAAGGCCTATGAAAAGACCGTCAGCCTGCCGGCCGACACGCTCCGCGACACGCTGCCGCAGCTGAACGCAACGTTCGACGCCAGCCTGAAGATCGCCGACTACGTCGCCGCGAATGCCGCGCAGATCGATATGTCCGGCCCGATCGTCAAGGTGCAGGATCCCGCCGTGCAGGCTGAGCTGAACAAGCTGCTGCAGGACCTGAACGCGCAAGCGAAGAATCTGCAGCAGGCGCAGACGCGCATGCAGGCAGTGATGATCGGCCGCTAAGCGGCCAGGGCCCGGCCGGCGTATCACTCGCCGGCCACCGCCACGCGGTTGCGGCCCGCTCTCTTGGCCTGGTAGATGGCGGCGTCCGCCGCCACGACCAGCAATGCGCGCCGCACCCAGGGCGCCAGCACTTCGTCGACGTCCATCGCCACATCGAGGATCAGCGGCGTGCCTTCGATGGTGGCGAACGTGTAAAGGCGGTTGATGCCGTCGGGCGACAACATGCCCACGAATGAGCCCTCGCGGCGGATCAGGAATTGCTGAAAATCCAGCCCCGCGCATGCGGCCGTGGTACGGCTTGCTGACGTACAGGCCCACGTCGTCGGCGTCGCGGTGCACCTGGAAGAAATCCCGGTCGGCGAAATTCACCGCGGGCGGGTTGAGCGACCCGGAGTGATAGCGGATATTGCCGTCCTTATCCACCACCACGATGGCGCCCAGGTACTCGGCGGCGGAGGAGCGGTCGAACAGGAAGCGATGCCGGGTTGCGCGTTCGATGCGCTCTATTCCGGGTTCGTCCAGGCGCTCGCTGACGCCTTGCAGCGACAGGTCATAGAAATGCACGGTACGGCCGATATCGCTGGACAGCACGCTCGTGATGTTCCACGCCGACACATAGGCGGCATTCCAGGTAACGCGCCGGTCGATCCAGAGCAGCGCGATGGCCGCGGCGCAGATGCCGGCCGCGACCAGCACCGCCAATACATACAAGGCGCGATGAACGACGCTGCGAGACTTCAAATACGACGCTCCTACGCAAGGGAGGTCGGGATGTCGCAGTCCATGCCTAATGGATATTCATCTTGCCGATGATGCCGTTCCCGGATCTGGCGCGCAAGGTCCGGCGCAAAATAGGGACACGATTCCTTGCCGGGCGGAATCCGCCCGAGGAAACGGCCGGACAACGGCCCGGCCGAGAGCACCGGACGCCAGACGTCCGGCGCGCCGCTCAGGACGCCACGGCCGCGCCGATGCGGAAGGGAAAGGCTTTGGCGCCCCGGGCCCTGTCGGTCTCGCGGTGCGCGCCGATCGACCACGCCGGCCCCGTGCTGCCGGTCTGCGAGAGCAGCTGGCGCATGGCGCCCGCCGAAAACCCGCAGCGCAAGGCCAAAGCCTGTCGCCGGGCCAGTTCTACACCAACAGCGTGCGGCGTCGTGGAAATCCGATCCGATTGCAGCATGGCAGCCCCCCCTGGCAAAACGCTCTTCATGGACGAAGAGTCGATGCGGATTAATCTACCTTAGTCATCGGCGCTTGCGCGTGAAATGATGCGTAACGTTGCGCATACAAAATGAAATAGTGATTCACGCCGATGGGCTGGCCGCCGTTTCGCCGGTTTCACGGTCGGGCTGGTCGTTTTTGCCGTCCGCGGGGCTGCTCATGTTGCCATACAGCAGCGACCTGCCGGCGAACAGCCCGCCTGCCACTTCCAGCTCGAAACGTTCCGTATCCCGCTTGCGCACGTCCTGCACTACCTCGGCGGCCTCTTCCACCGGTACCCCGATCACGCGCAGCGCGGCCTCGCCGAAGGCCAGCGCGGATTCGAGGGTTTCGCGGACCTGATAGTCCACCCCTTCCCGGGCCAGCGCCAGCGAATGGATACGGTCATAGGCGCGCACCGCCACCCGCACCAGCGGGAATTCCGCCTTCACCAGCTTGACCAAATGGTTGACCGAATGCGGATTGTCGATGCAGATCAGGATGACGCAGGCATTCTCCGCGCCGGCGGTGCGCAGCATGTCCACGCGGGTGCCGTCGCCGTAATAGACCTTGACGCCCCATTTGGCGGCCGCCCGGATCGCGTCGGTATCCGTGTCCAGAATGGAGACCGTCAAGCCGCGCGCCAGCATCGCCTGGGTCACGATCTGTCCGAAGCGGCCGAAACCCACGATCAGCACGCAGCCGTCCAGGTCCTTGGCCACGTCCACGCCTTCCATGGACGGCACCGGCTTGGGCAGTAGCCAGCGCAGCGCCAGCACGCACAGCGGCGTGAACGCCATCGAAATGATCACGACCGCGGTCAGCACCGCTCCCGTGTGCGCATCGAAAATGCCGGCGGCGGCGGCCGCCCCGTACAGCACGAACGCGAATTCGCCGCCCTGCGCCAGCAAGGCCGCGCGGGTCGTCGCCTCGGCGTGCGAGGCGCGCAACGCCCGCGCCACCGCATACACCCCCACCGACTTCACCAGCATGAACACAACCACCGCCGCCAGGATGAGCGGCCATTCACGCGCAACGGCCGACAGGTCCAGGGACATGCCCACGCCCAGGAAGAACAAGCCCAGCAGAATGCCGCGGAACGGTTCGACCTCGGCCTCCAACTGATGGCGGAAGGTGGATTCGGACAGGAGGACCCCGGCCAGGAAGGCGCCCATGGCCATGGACAGGCCGCCAAGCTCCATCAGCAGGGCCGCCCCCAGCACCACCAGCAGCGCGGCCGCGGTCATGACCTCGCGGGCGTGCGCCGCAGCCAGCAGCCGGAACAGCGGGTTGAGCAGCCACCGGCCCGCCGCCAGCAGGGCCAGGATGCAGCCCACCGCAATGGCCGCCTGCAGCCACGGATCGCCGTGTTCGGCGCCGCCGGACGGCGCCAGCAGGCTGGCCAGCGCCAGCAAGGGGACGATGGCCAGATCCTCCAGCAGGAGGATCGACACGATGCGCTGCCCTTGCGCGCTGGCGGCCTCGCCCCGTTCGGCGAGAATCTGCATGACGATCGCGGTGGACGACAGCACAAACCCCATCGCCGCCATGAAGGCCGCTGGTCCGGACAGCCCGGCCAGCAGGCCGACGCCCGTCAGGAGCGCCCCGCAGGCGACCACCTGCGCGACGCCCAGGCCGAAGATCTCGCCACGCAGCTTCCACAGCCGGGACGGCTGCATTTCCAGGCCAATGATGAAAAGAAACATCACTACGCCCAGTTCGGCGACGTGCAGGATGGACTTGGGATCGGAAAAAAACCCCATGCCGAACGGGCCGATGGCTAGCCCGGCCGCCAGGTAGCCCAGGACGGAGCCCAGGCCCAGGCGCTTGAACAAGGGAACCGCGACAACGGCGGCTCCCAGCAGGACGACGACGTTGACGAGCTGATTGCCTTCGGCAGGCAGAGACATGGAGCGCTCCTGGATGTACAGCGAGCCACGGCGCCCCGGCCGCCGCCCTGCCCACCATGGGCAAGGCGCCGCCTGGGGACCGCGGGCGTGATCCATTTTCCGGTAATCCGGCGGATTGGCAATCCGGAAATGCGACAGATGGAAAACGCGCCCGGCGGCCGCTGGGCGCGGTCGTGCGGGTCAGTCCTCGCGGAACTGCATCTTGTAGAGCGAGGCGTACAGGCCATTGGCGGCCAGCAGTTCGGCATGGGGGCCCTGCTCGACGATCTTGCCGGCGTCCAGCACGATGATGCGGTCGGCGTTCTGCACCGTCGACAGGCGGTGGGCGATGACCAGCGTGGTGCGGCCCTTCATCAAGCGTTCCAGCGAGGCCTGGACCTGGCGCTCGGATTCGTTGTCGAGCGCGGAGGTGGCTTCGTCCAGGATCAGGATGGGCGCGTTCTTGATCAGCGCGCGGGCGATCGCCAGGCGCTGGCGCTGGCCGCCAGACAAGCGCGCGGCGTTTTCGCCCACCGGAGTATTGAGGCCCTGCGGCAGGCCTTCGACGAATTCCAGGAGGTTGGCGGCCGCCAGCGCGTCACGCACTTTCTGTTCGCTGGATTTACCCAGCGCGCCATAGCCGACGTTGGCCGCGATGGTGTCGTCGAACAGCACCACGTCCTGGCTGACCAGCGACAGATGCGAGCGCAGGCTGCGCAGCGTGAGTTCGTCGATCGGCGTGTCATCCACCAGGATGGAACCGCTGTCGGCCAGCACGAAGCGCGGCAGCATATTGACCAGAGTCGTCTTGCCGCTGCCCGAGCGCCCCACCAAGGCCACCGTCTGGCCGGGCTCCACGGTGAAGGAAATGTCGTTGACCGTATCGCGGTCGGCATCCGGGAAGCGGTGCTGGACGTTGCGGAATTCCACCTTGCCGCGCACGGGCTCGGCCAGTTCCTTGGTGCCGGTATCGATTTCGGGCTTCTGGTCGATCAGCGTGAACACGCTTTCCGCCGATACCAGCATCTTCTGCATGCGGGCGGCGACGTTGGTCAGGCGCTTGATGGGATCGAAGATCTGGGCCAACGCCGCCATGAAGGAGGCGAAGCTACCCACGGTCAGCGCGCCGTGGTTGGCCTGGCTGAGCGCCACGGCGATCACGGCGCCGACCGAGATGGAAATGCAGACCTGGGTCAGCGGTGTCAGCGCGGCGTCCGCCGTGGCGGTGCGCATGGCGAAGCGGCGCAGGCGGCGGCTGACGAAATCGAAGCGGCCGCGCTCGACCTCATAGCCGTCGAACAGCTTGATGACGCGCTGGCCGTCGATGCCCTCGCCGACGACGCGGGTCAGCTCGGCGTTCATGTTGACGGTTTCGCGGTTGATGCGGCGCAGGCG
Source organism: Achromobacter agilis (assembly GCF_900496965.1). Classification (GTDB taxonomy): domain Bacteria; phylum Pseudomonadota; class Gammaproteobacteria; order Burkholderiales; family Burkholderiaceae_B; genus Achromobacter; species Achromobacter agilis. Next base: position 77,283 of record NZ_UFQB01000028.1, on the reverse strand, counting down.
CTTGATGAAGAAGCGCGAGATCAGCACCGACACCGGCAGCATGATCAGAATGATCAGCGTTAGCACCCAGGACATATACAGCAGCACGCAGATCAGGGCCACGACGACCAGGGTTTCGCGCACCAGCACCGTAATGACGTCGGTAGCGTAGCCGGTGACGTTGCCGGCATCGATGGTGAAGCGGTTAAGCAGGCGGCCGGTGTCGCCCTGCTTGAAATCGGCGTCCGGCAGGCCCAGCAGGCGCTCGAACATGTCCCGCCGCATGCCCAGCAGCACATTGTTGGCCACCCAGGCCAGTAGATAATCGCTGAAGAAGTTACAAATGCCGCGCAGCAGGATCAGGCCCACCACGGCCAGCGGCAGGGCCCACACATAGTAGGGTTTGGCTCCCGAAAAGCCGCCGTCCAGCAAAGGCTTCATAATGACGGCCAGGACGGGTTGCGTGGCGGCTGCGCCCGCCATCAGCAGGATGGCCAGCAACAAGCCCTTCCAGTAAGAGCCCACGCGGCTGTAGATCCGCCTCCAGAGTTCAGCTTTGACGGGTTGGGAACCCGCGGGCGCATTGCGTGCGGCAGAATTCAAAGGGATCACTCGCTTTTATACAATTGTGCCGAGAATTGTACCGGCTGCGCGCCGACGCGCCGCCCGCACCGCCCCTCTTAGCCCTAACGCGCCCAGCGCCCATCCATGTCCGATATCAGTTGCTTGTACGTCCGGTTGCCCAATTGGGTGGGCGATGTCTGCATGAGCCTGCCCAGCCTGCGCGCCCTGCACGCCAGCGGCCTGCCCCTGGTGATCTGCGCCCGCCCCTGGGCCCGCGACCTGCTCGACGGCGTGGCCAAGCAGGATTTCATCCCAATGCGGGGCAAGGTCGGCCCCGACCGAGCGGCCGTCAGCGCCCATCGGCGCGGCCTGGGCGCCCAGGGGCGGCGGGCGCGGGGCCTGCTGCTGCCCGACTCCCTCTCGAGCGCGCTGGTGTTCCGGCTGGCCGGCCTGCCCTCGGCGGGCTACCGCGATGACGGCCGCAGCTTCCTGCTGCGCTGGCCCGTCTCCAAGCCGGACGACTCCCTGCACGCCGTCCAGTCCTGGCATTACCTGACCCGGGAAGCCCTGCGGCGCTGGGGCCTGCCCAGCGGCCCCGCCGAGCCGGGCCCGACCCTGGACCTGCCCCTGACCGCCGCCCACCGCGATGCCGCCTCCCAGGCGCTCGAGGCGGCCGGGCTGGCCGGCCGGCGTTTCGTCCTGATCGCCCCGACGGCCACGGGCCTGCATAAGGGCAGGATCAAGGTCTGGCCAGGATTCGATACACTTACCCGCGCCCTCCAGGCCCTCGGCCATACCGTGGTAATGTGCCCCCCTCCGGCCGAAACCGACGAGGCCCGGCGCAATGCGCCGACAGCGCTCCTGCTGCCTCCCCTGTCCCTGGGCGCCTTCGCGGCGCTGACGGCCAGGGCGGCGCTGGTGATTTGCAACGATTCCGGCGTGTCGCACGTCGCCGCGGCGGCGGCCGCCAGGGAGCTTACCCTCTTCGGCGTCACCCGCCCCGGACGGACCGGCCCCTGGTCGCCTCGAGCAGTATGCATCGGCTCGGAGAACGCCTGGCCGCCGGTCGAGGAAGTCGTGCAACAGGCCAAAAGCCTGCTGGACGATACGCAGTAATCAGGACTTGAAATGCCCCTTTCCAGCTATCTCGCGAATCTGATCATCCCGTACAACCTGTGCCTGACCCTGGTCGTCGTCGGACTGGTGCTGGGCCTGTTCCGCCTCCGCAAGACCGGCGGCGCCATCATTGCGGCCGGCTTGCTGTGGGCGCTGGCCTGGTCGTTGCCGGCCACGTCCCTCTGGCTGGGCGGCGCGCTCGAATCCCGCTACCCGCACCTGCCGCCCGCGGAATCCCCAACGGCCGACGCGATCGTGGTCCTGGGCGGCAACACCGCCAACGGCCGCGCCAACTGGTTCCTGCCCTACGACAAGGACACCGCGGTCGTGCGCGTGGACACCGCGGCCCAGCTTTACCTGGCGGGGCGCGCGCCCAAGGTCGTGCTGTCCGGCGGCGCGCTGGAAGGCGACGTCAGCGAAGCCCGCGGCATGGCCCACGCCATCCGTCAGCAGGGGGTGCCGGAAACGGCGCTGATCCTGGAAAACTCCAGCCGCACCACCTACGAAAACGCCGCCCTGACCGAAGACAAACTCAAGTCGCGCGGTATCGGCAAGATCCTACTGGTGACCTCCGCGCTGCATATGCCGCGCGCGATGGCGGCGTTCTCCAAACAGGGCGTGCAGGCCATCGCCGCCCCCGCCCCGCCGCAGATCGTGGCGCCCACGGACGGCTCTCTGCCGCTGTGGTTGCCCGACCAGCGCACCTTCGACGCCAGCCGCTCCATCATCAAGGAATACGCGGGCCTCTTCGTCTACTGGCTGCGCGGATGGGTATGAGCCCGGCCGCGCTCGCCTGCCGGGCGGGCTGCGGCGCCTGTTGCATCGCGCCATCGATCACCCGGCCGATTCCCGGCATGCCGCAGGGCAAGCCCGCCGGCGTGCCCTGCGTCCAGTTGCTGCCGGATATGCGCTGCGCGATATTCGGGCAGCCTTCGCGCCCCGATTTCTGCGGCGGATTGCAACCCCAGGCCGAGATGTGCGGCGCCGATCGCGAGCATGCGGTCCATTGGCTCGGCGAGCTGGAACGGATGACGGCGCCGGCGCATTGAGGGGCGGGGCCGGTGTGGGTGTCAGACACCTGGGGGGGCTGCGGTCAGGGACGCTCCGAGAGCACTTTTTCGTACAGCGCCTCGTAACGCGCGGCGACGGTTTCCCAGCTCTGGTCGCGGGCGATCTCCAGGCCGCGTTCGGCCAGCGCCGACCGCAGTCCGGGCTCGGAACCGAGCCGCTCCAGCGCTTGCGCCAACTGGGCGCCGTTGCGTGGATCCTGCAGGATGAGCGCGTCCTTGCCCGCCGACAGATACTGCGCGAAACCACAGTAGACCGGTGAACTGACCACCACCGGCAAGCCATGCGACATCGCCTCCAGCGGCGCCATCCCGTAGCTGTCGTTCAGCGTGGGATGCGCATAGATGTCCGCGGCGCTGAAATAGCGGGCAACGTCGGGCGTAGGATCGATCAGCGAGACCCGGCTCGCGATCGCGCCCGCCGCCCGCACCCGTTCGCGGGTCGGCTCGTCCGCGCCCACGACCAGCAGCTTGTATTGCAGCGGCAGCTGGGCCAGCGCATCGAGCAAGGCCGGCAACCCCTTGCGCAAGGGGTTGCGGGCGACCAGCAGACAGCCGATGGTGGCCGCGTCCCATCCCAGCCGGGCGCGCGTCTCGTCGCGCCCTTCCCGTTGCGCGGCCGTCGGCAGCTTCACCCCCGGCGCGATGATGTCCACGGGCAGCTGCGGACCATAGCTGCGATGCAGCTGGTCCATAATCAGGCCGGACACCGCGACCACCCGCCGCGCCGGCGCCTTGCGCACGCGCAGCCTTTCTAAAACCAGATAGGTGGCCAGGCGCGGACTGAGCCAGGCGGTGAGGCGCTGCAACGGCTTGACGCGCGTCAGGCGGTTGTAGCGCACCGGCGTAACGTGCATCACCTGGATCTCGCCCGCCCAGCCATTCATGTGCGAATGCACGATGTCGTAGCGCCCGCGCGTCAGGCGGTCAGCGCGCCAGGCGAAATACAACACCCGCATCCAACTGGGCAGCCACCCAGGAAAACGCACGGGCAGGAAGGGAAACGGCAGGTCGCTGTCGAAATCCCGCGCCACGACGGAGACGTCGTGGCGCTGGCCAAGTACACGCATCAGCTCCACGCCATAGGCTTCCGCGCCTCCGAAGCGATTGCCGAAGCGGTCGACCAGAAGCGCAATGCGGAGCCGCCGCTCAGCGGCGCCGGCGGGTGTCTTCATACCGGGTCAGGCACTTCTGCAGGAAACGGATGATATTGGTGGAGCGCGCCACCGTCACCCGGGGCAACCCATAGGGATCATCGGAAGCCGCCGCCAGGCCGCGCTGGGTCAGCGTGGCGTTGTCGTAGCCGGCTTCACGCACCATGGCCTGGTGTTCCGGACCGTGGTCGCCATAGGGGTAGCAGAAAGCGGTGACGGGCGCGCCCAGCGCCTGCTCCAGTTCGTCCTTGGATTCGACGATCTGGCGCCGGGCTTCCTCGGGCGTCATTTCAGGCAGGTGGACGTGATCCAGGGTGTGCGACCCGACCTCGTTGCCGGCCTGCGCCCATTCCCGCATTTCGTTCACGGTCATGAGCGCCGAAAACGGAATGCCTTTTTGCAGATCCCATACATTGCCGCCATCGAACTGGCGGGCCACGAAATAGTTGGTGGCGGTGAAACCCAGTTCGCTCAGTATCGGCATCGCGTTGCGATGCACGTTGCGGTAACCGTCGTCGAACGTGATGCCGAACACCTTGCCCTGACGTTCGCCGCGCACATAGGGCATGACGTCCCGCATGGACAGGCCGCGATAGCCCAGCCGGCGCATCCAGCGCATCTGCCGGGCGAAGCTGCTGGGGTGTACCGTCAGCCCGCGATACGGCGTGCCCTTGGGATTGGGCTCGCCGATCTGGTGGTACATGAGTATGGGGATAGACATAGAACCGGATTATAGAGGCCCGTTCCCTGCTTTACCCCAGAGTACGGCGGTAGACGTCGAGTGTTGCGGCGGCGAAACGCGCCAGGTTGAATTCGTTCACGCTGGTTTCCCGGGCCTTGGCACCCATGGCGCGCACGATGTCGGGGTGGTCGAGCATGAAGCGCAGCCTGGCGGTCATGGCCGGCACGTCGCGCACGGGCACGATCCAGCCGTTCACGCCGTCGGTGACGTTCTCGGGCAGGCCGCCCGCATCGCTGACCAGGGCCGGCAGCCCCAGTCCCATGATCTCGCGGCAGGCGAACGACAGCGCCTCGCGGTAGGACAGCACGAAACCGGCGTGGCAGGCCGCCAGGGCGGGACGCACGTCATCGAGCAGGCCGGGGAACCGGACCTGGCCGATCATGCCCAGTTCGCGCACCCGGTCGAGCTTGGCCTCGGAAGGCGGATCCCCCGCCACCATCAGCAGCACCCGCGCCTTGTCGGCGGGCGGCAAGGCGGCCACGGCGGCCACCAGGTCCAGCCAGCCCTTGTCGTAGTCGGTGCCGCCCGCGCTGCCCAGCAGCAGCTTGCCCTGCCAGTCCGGCCCGAAAATGCGGGTCCGCAGCGCGTCCAGGCCTTCCTGCGCCGGCGGCGCGAAGAAGTCCGTATCGATGCCGTGGCGGATGGTGGTGATGGGACGCTTGCCGTAGGGCGAGCGCGCCATCAGGCCATGGATGTAGTCGCTGACCGCGATGCCGTGGTCGGTGGCCAGCGCCACCCGCAGCTTGTGCCCGAAGCTCGTCAGGGGGTGGTCGTTGTGTTTGGTGAACACGATACGCGGCCGCCGCGACAGGCCCAGCGTAGCCAGCATGACCTGCTTGTGGTCGGCCGACCCGTTGGCGTGGATGATGTCGTAGCGGCCGGCCTTGATCAGGCGGCGCAGCCGCGCGCGGTCCTTGAACCAGGAAGACGGGCGCGTCGTGTACTGCATGTCCTCCACCGTCACCCCGGGTATGGCCTTGGCGTAGCGGTACAGCCGGCTGGTGGGCGGCGCCGCGATCGTGATCTGGTGGTCCTTGGCCAGCGCCTTCGCCAGATTGATGATGTAGGTGACGTGCCCCCCGCCATTGCCGGCGTGGAAGTTGGTATAGAGGATCTTCACTTTTTCTTGTCGGCCAGGAACATCAGCTTCGAATATCGGAAGAAACTGCCTGCCGCGGCGGTGACGGCCAGCACCAGGCCGTGCTTGCCGTCCAGGAAGCCGCGCCGGATCAGGTAGATCCGCACGAAGGTCCAGAAACCGTGCCCCAGCGCGCCGAAGATCGAGGTGCGCCGGCCTTTGGCGTACATCATGGCGGCCGCGTCGGACGAGTAGCGGTTGACCTTGTTGATCAGCGCATCCAGGTTGTCGTAGGGGTAGTGATGGAAATAGCCGCGCATCCGCAGGGGCTGGCCGTTGGCGGGCACCACGCGTTCATGCACCGCGGCGTCCGTGAAGCGCGCCGTGCCCCGCTTGAACAGGCGCAGCACGTAGTCGGGCCACCAGCCGCTGTGGCGGATGTCGCGGCCGCAGAAATTCGACAGGCGCGCGATCTCGTAGGCGTCGGCCCGCGGCGCGCGCAACGCCTCCTGGATCTCCTGGGCCAGCTCTGGCGTGACGCGCTCATCGGCGTCGATGGAAAGCACCCAGTCGCCCGTCGCCAGATCCAGCGCGCGGTTCTTCTGCGGCCCGAAGCCCGGCCAGTCGGAGGTGACCTCGACCCGGGCTCCCAAGGCTTGCGCCAGTTCCACGGTGCCGTCGGTGCTGCCCGAATCGACGACGATGAACTCGTCCGCGAACGCCACGGACTTGATGCAGGCGGCGATGTTGGCCGCCTCGTTCTTGGTGATGATGATGACTGATAACTTCATCCGCGATTCCTAAGACGCTTTTTCCAGGCCTTCCAGGCGTGGAAGCGCGGCCCCCAGAATGGGTCGCGCGACAGCCAGATGCGCCGGTTCAGCCACGAGCCGCCCTGGTTGCGCACCGCGAAACGGTAGATATGCCCGGGATCCGCGCCCGGGGTGTTCTGGCCGAAAGGGTCGGTAGTGTACAGGTGGCGGAACCCGGCCTGGCGGGCCGCGGCCACGTAGTCTGCGTCGAAATAGCCCTGGGGCCAGCAGAGATGATCGCTCGCCTGGCCCAGCCGCCGTTCCAGCGTCTCGCGCGAGTCGCGCAGTTCCTGAGCGATATGCGCGCGCTTGGCGTCCGTGTCCGCGCCGCAGACCTTGTCCCAACGCGTGTGGGTATGCGTGTGGGAATGGAATTCAAAGGTGCCCGCGGCCAGCATGGCCTCGATCTCGCTCCAGCGCAGCATGGCCTCGTCGGCCCTGCCCGCCGCCACCAGTTGCTTGCAGGCGTCGTGGTCCGGCGTGGCGGGCAAGGGCCCGCCCTGGCCCGCGTGCAGCCGGACCGGCCCATCGCCGATCCAGCCCGTGATGGTGAACAGGACGGCGCGCATTCCGTAGCGCGCCAGCACCGGATGCGCGTGCACCCAGTTGTTCAGGTAGCCGTCGTCGAAGGTGATCAGCACGGACCGTTCGGGCGCATCGCCGCCCGCCAGGTACGCCGCGAACTGTCCGGCCGACAACGACTGGTAGCCGGCGCGCGCCAGGCGCGCAATCTGGGCCTCGAAAACATCGGGCGTCGCCGCGATCATGCCGCCTGCCGGCGTGACATGGTGGTACATCAGCACCGGGACGTTGGGCGCATTCATCCCGAGCGCTCCGCCAGCCACCGGGTGTAGACGGCCTCGGTGGTTTCCGCCAGCCGGGCAGGCGAAAATACGCCCTCGTCCCAGACCATCTTGCGGCCCGCATCTCCCATGCGGCGGCGCAGGCCGGCGTCGTCGATCAGGCGCTGGAGCGCGTCCGTCAGGGCGCGGGCGTCCTTGGGCGGCACCAGGATGCCGGTTTCGCCGTCGCGGAACATTTCAGACACGCCGCCGACGTCCGTGCCGATGACCGGCAGGCCGCTGGCCTGCGCCTCGACGTAGACGGTGCCGGACGCTTCCTGCTGGGTCGCCAGGGCGAAGAGGTCGAAGCCCGCCAGCAGGTTGGGCACGTCGCGCCGCATGCCCATCAGGTGGATGCGGTCCTGCAGCCCCCGTTCGGCGACATAGGACTGGGTCTGCTCGAATACCGGCGAACCGCCCCCGACGAACACCAGGTGCAGCTTGGGCCGGCTGGCCATCAGCGGCGCAATCGCATCGATCAGGTCCTTGTGCCCCTTGGTGGCGCGCATGACGGCCACGCAGCCGACGACGATGTCGTCATCGGCCAGGCCGAGTTCCTCGCGCAGCGTGGAATGCTCGACCGGCGGCGGCAGCACAATGGGCGAATAGACCGTCGCCACGCGGTCGGCAGGCACGCCGCGGTCGATGAGATGCTGGCGCACGTGGTCGCTGACCGTCGTGACCCGGTGCGGCAGGCGCGTGTAGGACCACAACGAGCCCACCTTGTTGGACAGGTGACGGGTGCGCACGATGAGCGGCGTCCCGGCCAGCCGGGCCGCGGCCGCCGCGATGACCGTATCGCGCCGGCTGTGCGTGTTGAGCACGTCGTAGCGGCCTTCGCGCAGGATGCCGCGGATGGTGGCGATGCCTTTCAGGTAGTTCGCCACGCCGTCCATTTCGAGCGTGTGCACGGTGAAGCCCGCGTCCGACAGGCGTTCCGCCAGCAATGCCTTGGGCTGGCAGATGGCCTCCATGTGATGGCCGCGCGCGCGCATGGCGGTCATCTCCTTGAAGATGCGCCCTTCCTGGCCGCCAAAGCTGGTAGCGGCTTCCGAGTGGACGATACGCAGGCTACGCATCAATAGGTCACCTCCACGCCATCCGGCTTGGTCCATTCGTTCAGGTTCGCCAGCAGCGTATCGGCCATGCGGACGCGCCACTCCTCGCCCAGCCGGACCGTGCACAGGAAATTGTTCTTGGAATAGACGATGTCGACCGGCACGCCGGGGATGCCGTTTTCGGGTTCCGCGCGGAACGGATTCAGCATCTGCCGCAGGCGGACCGCGTCGGCGCTGCCGTTGAGCCTGACGCGCAGCGACTTGGCCCGGGCTTCGCGGGCCAGTTGCAGGTCATAGAGCTGCTCGGCCACGATGCGCATGCCGCCGGAATAATCGTCGTTGCTGACCTTGCCCTGGACGATGACGAGCTGGTCTTCGCGCAGCCGGTTGCGGTGCTTCTCGTAGAGTTCGTTGAAAACCGAGATTTCCACCTGCGCGGTGCCGTCGTCGAGCACGGCGAAAACCATCTTGCCCCGGCGCGTCATCATGACGCGCACGCTGGCCAGCACGCCGCACATCCATTGCAGATCGCGCTGCGGCTCCACCCGCGCCAGCTGCATCGGCACGATGCGGCGCACTTCGTCGCGCCAGGCATCGAACAGGTGCCCGCTGTAGTAATAGCCCAGCGCGGTCTTTTCTTCCGTGAGCTTCTTGTGCAGGTCCCAGGGAGCGACCTTGGCCAGTTCGCCGGCCACCACGTCGCTGCTGTCGTCGCCGAAGAGTGAAGCCTGGTTGGCGCTGCGGGCCGCCTGTTCGGCGGCTTCCATCGCGGTGGGCACCGACGCCAGCATCGCCGCCCGGTTGGGCTCGATGGTGTCGAAGGCGCCGGCCTTGATCAGGGCTTCGATGGTGCGGCGGTTGACCGCGTGCTTGCTGACTCGGCGGCAGAAGTCGAACAGGTTGAGGAAGGGGCCGCCTTCCTTGCGCGCGCGCAGGATGTCCTCGACGGCGCCCTGCCCCGTACCCTTGACCGCCCCCAGGCCGTAGCGCATGGTGCGCGGCGGTTTGCCCTTTTCGGTGTGCTTGTCGGCCACGGGCTCGAAGCGGTAGCCCGAGAAGTTGACGTCCGGCGGCAACACCTCGACGCCGTTGTCCTGGGCGTCGCGGCAGAAGATCTGGACCTTGTCCGTGTCGTCCATATCGGAGGACATGGTCGCGGCCAGGAACTCCGTCGGATGGTAGGCCTTGAGCCATGCCGTCTGGTAGGAGATCAGCGCGTACGCGGCCGAGTGCGACTTGTTGAAGCCGTAGCCCGCGAACTTCTCCATCAGGTCGAACAGCTTGACCGCCAGGTCGGGATCGTGGCCCTTTTCCTTGGCGCCTTGTTCGAACAGCTCCCGGTGCTTGGCCATTTCCTCGGGCTTTTTCTTGCCCATGGCGCGGCGCAGCAGGTCGGCGCCGCCCAGCGAATAGCCGCCGATGATCTGCGAGATCAGCATCACCTGTTCCTGGTAGACGATAACCCCGTAGGTGCTCTTCAGGGTCGCTTCCAGGTCGGAGTGGAAGTAGTCGACCGCCGCACGGCCGTGCTTGCGGTTGACGAAGTCGTCCACCATGCCGGATTCGAGCGGCCCCGGCCGATACAGGGCCAGCATGGCGATGATGTCTTCGAACGTGTTCGGCCGGAGCTTTTTCAGCAGCTCCTTCATGCCGCGCGATTCCAGCTGGAACACGGCGGTCGTGTTGGCGTCGCACAGGATCTTGTAGGCGGCCGGGTCGTCCAGCGCCAGGGCCATGACGTCGAAGTCGCGCTTGCCTTCGTTGAACTGGCGCACGTAGCGCACGGCCCAGTCCAGGATGGTCAGGTTGCGCAGGCCCAGAAAGTCGAACTTCACCAGGCCGGCGGCCTCGACGTCGTCTTTGTCGAACTGCGAGACGGCGCTGTTTTCCTGCCCCGGCTGGCAATACAGCGGGCAGAAATCGGTGAGCTTGCCGGGCGCAATGAGCACGCCGCCGGCGTGCATGCCGATGTTGCGCGTCAGGCCCTCCAGCGGCTTCGCCAGGTCGACCAGCGCGCGCACTTCCTCTTCCTGCTCGTAGCGGTCCTTGAAGGCAGGTTCATCCTTCAGGGTGCGTTCGAGCGACCAGGGATCCATCGGGTTGAACGGGATCAGCTTGGACAGGCCGTCGCAGAACATATAGGGCATGTCCAGCACGCGGCCCGCGTCGCGCACCACGGCCTTCGCGCCCAGCGTGCCGAAGGTGGCGATCTGGCTTACGGCGGCGCGACCGTACTTTTCCTTGACGTAGTCGATGACCCGTTCGCGGTTATCCTGGCAGAAATCGATATCGAAGTCGGGCATGGAGACCCGCTCGGGATTCAGGAAGCGTTCGAACAGCAAGTCGTAGCGGATCGGGTCCAGGTCGGTAATGCCCAGCGCGTAGGCCACGAGCGAACCCGCGCCCGACCCCCGCCCCGGCCCCACCGGCACCCCGTTGTTCTTGCCCCAGTTGATGAAGTCCTGCACGATCAGGAAGTAACCCGGGAAGCCCATCTGGATGATGGTCTTGCATTCCCAGCGCAGGCGCTCGTAGTATTGCTCGCGCTTGGATTCGCGTTCGGCATCGTCGGGGAACAGGAAGCGCATGCGCTTTTCCAGGCCCTCTTCCGACAGCTGGACGAGGTAGTCGTCGAGCGTCACGCCCTCGGGCGTCGGGAAATTGGGCAGGCGCGGCTTGCCCAGCACCAGGCTCAGGTTGCAGCGCTTGGCGATTTCCACCGTGTTGGCCAGCGCCGAAGGCACATCGGCGAAGCGCCGGGCCATTTCCTCGGAGCTGAGCAGGTACTGCTCCTTGCTGAACCGGCGCACGCGGCGCGGGTTGGCCAGGATTTCGCCTTCGGCGATGCAGACCCGGGCCTCGTGCGCCTGGAATTCGAATTCGTCCAGGAATTGCACCGGGTGCGTGGCCACCACCGGCAGACCGGCCTCGGCCGCGAGGCGCATCGCGGCCTGGGTATAGGCCTCGTCGCCATCCATGCCGGCGCGCTGCAGTTCAATGTAGTAGCTGCCCGGGAACAGGTGCGCCCACTGGCGCGCCAGCGCCAGCGCCGAGACGGCGTTGCCGGCTTCCAGCGCCTGCCCCACATCGCCCCCGCGCCCGCCCGACAGGGCGATCAGGCCGTCCTGCCCCTGCAGCCACTCACGCCGGATCTCGGCGCGGCCCTTGCCCTGATTGGTCAGGAAGGCCTGGGTGAGCAATTCGCACAAGTTCAGATAACCCTTGTGATTGCGCACCAGCAGCAGCAGGCGGAACGGCTTGGCGGGATCATCGTCGTTGGCAAGCCAGACGTCGCAGCCCGCGATGGGTTTCACGCCCGCGCCGCGCGCGCCCTTGTAGAACTTGATCAGGCCGAAAAGGTTCGACAGATCGGTCAGCGCGACGGCGGGCTGGCCCAGCTTGGCCACGCGCTTGATGAGATCGGGAATGCGCACGATGCCGTCCACGACCGAGAACTCGGAGTGAACGCGCAGATGAACAAAGGGGGACGGATTTGTTACGGCTTCGGACATAGCCAGAATTGTACCGGTCAAAGCCGGCAAGCCGTGCGATCCGGGCGGGCCGCCGCCGCAGCCTGTGTAACAATACCCCTTGGATTTGACCCTTGCATTGCTGCACGAGATTTACGTATGAAATGGCTAATTCCCGGGATCTGGCTGGCCGCCATCCTGTTTGCGCACTTCCGCGGCCGCGTCAGGCTGCCGCTGGGCCGGCAACTGCTGGACCACTCCGTGCTGCTCGCCCCCGTCAACGCCTTCATGGTGCTCGCCTCGCGCGTGCCGCCCACCCCCTACCTGACGACGAGCGAGATCGCCGAGCTCAAGGTGCTGGACGACAACTGGGAGACGATCCGCGAAGAAGCCGTGCAGATGGCCGAACTGCGGCGCATCAAGGCCGCCGACACCCATAACGACATCGGCTTCAACTCCTTCTTCAAGTACGGCTGGAAGCGCTTCTACCTGAAGTGGTACGACGCGCGCCACCCATCCGCGGAAGAACTCTGCCCCAAGACCGTCGCCATCCTGAAGACCCTGCCCAAGGTCAAGGCCGCGATGTTCGCCGAGCTGCCGCCGGGCGGCCAGCTCAACCGGCACCGCGATCCGTTCGCAGGGTCCCTGCGCTATCACCTGGGCCTGGTCACGCCCAACGACGACCGCTGCCACATCATCGTCGACGGCGAACCCTACAGCTGGCGCGACGGCGAAAGCGTGGTGTTCGACGAAACCTACGTCCACGAGGCCTACAACCGCAGCGAGCAGAACCGCATCATCCTGTTCTGCGACGTCGAGCGCCCGCTCAAATGGCGCTGGGCCGAAGCCTTCAACCGCTGGTTCGGCCGGGTGGTGATGTCGGCGGCCAGTTCGCCCAACGACGGCGGCGACCAGACCGGCGCGATCAACAAGCTGACGCATGCGCACTGGGTCATCGACCAGAAGCGCAAGGCCTTCAAGACCTGGAACCGCACCGCCTACAAGGCCACCAAGTACGGCCTGATCATCCTGGTCGTCGCCGGTTTCCTAGCGCTGTAACGACTCCCAGCTTTTCATCAGCCGCTTCACGGAAACCGGCATCGGCGTGCGCAGCTCCTGCGCGAACAGCGCCACCCGCAACTCCTCCAGCAGCCACCGGAATTCATCCAGCCGCGGATCCGGCGCCCCCTTGAGCGCCGATCGCGCGCGCTGGTATTGCGTGACGAGCGGCGCCATTTCGGCCACCAGCTTGGCGTCGCGCGCCGGGTCGGCGCGCAGCTTGTCGATGCGCGCCAGGACCGCTTTCAGATAGCGCGGGAAATGCGCGAGCTGCGCATAGGGCGTATCGCGGATGAACCACTTGGGCATCAGCGCGCCCAACTGCGCCTGCAGGTCGGCGTAGGCCGTGGCGTGCGGCTTGGCCTGGGGCAACTTGCGCTGCACGGCCGCATACTCCGTCAGCACCGCCCCCGCCAGCCGCGCCACTTCCTGGGCCAGCAGGCCGAGCCGGCCCTTGCCGTCGGCGCGCCGGGCTTCGAACTGCTGCTCGTTCACCGGCCACGGCTCGGCCAGGCAGGCCTGCCCGAGCGCGCAGTCGATGATCTGGTCCCGCAGTTCTTCCTGCGTGCCCAGTGTCATGTAGAGCATGCTGATGCGGGTCAGGTCCGTCAGGTTCTTTTCCAGGAACTTCACCTGCTCGCGCAGCCCCAGGCGGAACAGCCGGAGCAGGCCGGCGCGATGGTGCTTGCGGGCCTCGTCCGGATCGTCGAACACGTCCAGGTCGCAGTGCGCGCCGCGGTCCACCAATGCCGGGTAGCCGATGACGGACTGCCCGCGCCGCTTGATCTCCATGATCTCCGGCAGCGGACCGAAGGACCACGATGTCAGGTTTTCATGCGCCAGCGCCTGGGCGACCTGCGTGTCGCTGGCCGCCAGCTGCTGGAAGGTGGCCTGCGCCTGCTTGCCGAATTCGGCGCGCAGCTGGGCCAAGTTGCGCCCGGCGGCCAGCATGCGGCCGTGCTCGTCGACCACGCGGAAGTTCATGAACAGGTGAGCGGGCAGGGTTTCCAGCTTGAAGTCCCCCACGGCCGGCCGGACCTGCACCTGGCTCCACATATCGGCGGTGATGGCGTCCACCAAGCCCTGCTGCGGGTCGCCCAGGCGGTCGAACCAGCGCTCGTAGAAGCCGGCGGCGTAGTCCGGCAGCGGCACGCAATGGCGGCGCAGCTTCTGCGGCAGGGACTTCAGCAGCAGGTGCACCTTTTCCTTGAGCATGCCGGGCACCAGCCATTCGCAGCGCGCCGGGTCGATCTGGTTCAGGGAAAACAGCGGCACCGACAGCGTCACGCCGTCGCGCGGCGAGCCAGGCTCGAAATGGTAGTCCAGGGCCATGGACACGCCCTGCCATTCCACCTTCTTCGGAAACACGTCGGTCGTGACGCCGGCCGCCTCGTGCCGCATCAGTTCGTCGCGGGTCAGCAGCAGCTGGGCGGCCGCAGCCTTGTCCAGGCCCGACACCCACTTTTCCAGCGAGGCCGTCTGCGAGATATCGGCGGGCAGCTGGCGGTCGTAGAACGCATAGATCAACTCGTCGTCGACCAGGATGTCCGGGCGGCGGGCCTGGTGCTCGAGCTTCTCGATGCCGGCGATCAGCTTGCGATTGTGCGCCACGAAGGCCAGGCGCGTATCGATCTCGCCCGGCACCAGGGCCTGGCGGATGAAGAGCTCGCGCGCATGCGTGGGATTGACGCGGCCGTAGTGGATGCGGCGGCCGGCATAAATGACCAGCCCGTACAGCGTGGCCCGTTCATTGGCCACGACCTGGCCGGCCTTCTTCTCCCAGCGGGGATCGGACCAGTTCCTGCGGATCAGGTGCGCCGCCACTTTTTCCAGCCACGCCGGATCGATCCGCGCCACGCAGCGCGCGTACAGCCGCGTGGTCTCGACCAGTTCGGCGGCGACGATCCAGCGCCCCGCCTTTTTCACCAGCCGCGAACCCGGATGGATGTGAAAACGGATCTCGCGGGCGCCCTGGTAGTGCCCGCCTTCGTCGCTCTTGAAGCCGATGTTGCCCAGCAGCCCCGACAGCAGCGCCAGGTGCAGTTGTTCGTAGGTGGCTTCCGTCTGGTTCACGCGCCAGCCCTGCTCGCCCACCAGGGCCGCCAGCTGGGTGTGCACGTCGTGCCATTCGCGCAGCCGGATGGGCGACAGGAAGTTCTGGCGCAGCAGCGCCACCAGCTTGCGCTGCGATGCTTTGTGCTGCACCTGCTCGCCGTACCAGCGCCACAGCTTCAGGAAGGAAATGAACTCGGATTTGTCGTCGCCGAACTTGGCGTGCGCGGCCTCGGCGGCCTCGCGCTCCTGCATGGGGCGGTCGCGCGGGTCCTGCACGGACAGGGCCGAGGCGATGATCAGCATTTCCGCCAGGCACTGCTGCTCCCGCGCGGCCAGGATCATCCGGCCGATACGCGGGTCCACGGGCAGCTTGGCCAGCTCGCGGCCGCTGGGCGTAAGCGCGAACGAGGCGCCGGTGCGCGTGCCGTCCGCCTCGTCGCCAGCTGCCGGCGCCAGTTCGATCGCGCCCAGTTCCTGCAGCAGGTGGTAGCCGTCGGCCACGGCGCGCCCGGGGGGCGCTTCGACAAAGGGGAACTGCTCGATGTCGTCCAGGTTCAGCGACTTCATCCGAAGGATGACCGACGCCAGCGAGGAACGCAGCACTTCCGGATCCGTGAACGCGGCCCGGTTGTTGAAATCCTGCTCGTCGTATAGCCGGATGCAGACGCCCGGCCCGACCCGGCCGCAGCGGCCGGCGCGCTGGTTGGCCGATGCCCGGCTGACCGGTTCGATCCGCAGCTGTTCGACCTTGTTGCGCCAGGAATACCGCTTGATGCGCGCCAGCCCGCTGTCGACCACGAAACGGATGCCGGGCACGGTCAGCGAGGTTTCCGCCACGTTGGTGGCCAGCACGATGCGCCGCGCATTGGTGCGCGGATGGAAGATCTGTTCCTGCTCGGCCTGCGACAACCGCGCATAGAGCGGCAACACTTCGGTGCCCGCCGGATGGCGCTTGCGCAGCGCCTCGGCGGATTCGCGGATCTCGCGTTCGCCCGGCAGGAAGACCAGCACGTCGCCCGGGCCATGCCGCGCGCACTCGTCCACGGCATCGACGATGGCGTCGATCAGATCGCGCTCTTCGTCGCCCGACATGCGCTCGCGGCCGGGTTTGCCGGCGGCCGGCGCCTGGTCTTCCGCCGCATCTTCGCGCACGGGCCGGTAGCGGACCTCGACCGGGTACAGGCGGCCGGACACCTCGATGACCGGCGCCGGCTTGTCCTCGGACGCCGCGAAGTGCCGGGCGAAGCGCTCGGCATCGATCGTGGCCGAGGTGATGATGAGCTTCAGGTCCGGGCGGCGCGGCAACAGCTGCTTCAGGTAGCCCAGCAGGAAATCGATGTTCAGGCTGCGTTCGTGCGCCTCGTCGATGATGATGGTGTCGTAGCGGCGCAGGAGCGGATCGCGCTGCGACTCGGCCAGCAGGATGCCGTCCGTCATCAGCTTGATGGACGCATTGGGGCCGGTGCGGTCGTTGAACCGCACCTGGTAGCCCACCACCTCGCCCATCGGCGTATTCAGTTCCTCGGCGATGCGCTTGGCCACCGAGGTCGCCGCCAGGCGGCGCGGCTGGGTGTGGCCGATCATCTTCTGGCGGCCGCGGCCCAGTTCTAGGCAGATCTTGGGCAGCTGGGTGGTCTTGCCAGAGCCGGTCTCGCCGCTGACGATCACGACCTGATGGCCAGCGATGGCGCGCGCGATCTCCTGGCGCCGCGCGCTGACGGGCAGGTCTTCGGGATAGGTCACCACGGGGATGGGCCGCTCGGGGCGCGGCGCTCGGCGCGCTTTCTGCGCGGCGGCCGCCGCCGGGGCCGCCGCGTCCGCGGCCTTGGGCGCCCGCGGGCTGGAGGATTCAGGCATGTACGATAGTCCGGTTAGGCCGACATTATAAATTTCCGCGCACGTCCTGCCGGGCGGTCCGGCCCGAAACCGGCAAATCAGGCACGGAATCCGCCCTGAATTCCGCATGTGCCAGGCCCCGGCGGTCATATAATTTCGCCACGCCGTCCGCGCGACGGCGCTATGACGCGGCATGGCGCCGCGTTTTGACCGACTCTCAGGAATTCCTCCCCCCATCATGCCCGACCTGGAACCAGACACCGTCTCCGCCCTCGAAGCCCCCGAATTCGCACCCGCCCAGTTCGTCCGATGGTTTCGAGACGTGGCGCCCCATGTGCATGCATTCCGAGGCAAGACATTCGTGGTGGCGTTCGGTGGCGAGCTGGTGCAGGCCGGCGCGCTCAATGCGCTGGTCCAGGACCTGTCGCTGCTGTCCTCGCTGGGCATCCGCCTGATCCTGGTGCACGGCTCCCGTCCGCAGGTCAATGAGCAGCTGCGCCTGAAGGGCTTTACGCAGCAGTTCGACCGCGGCATGTCCCCCACCGACGCCGCCGCCCTGGAATGCGCCAAAGAAGCCGCCGGCGAGATCCGCCTGGATATCGAGGCCGCCTTCAGCCAGGGCCTGCCGAACACGCCCATGTCGCACTCGCACATCCGCGTCATTTCCGGCAACTTCGTCACGGCCCGCCCGGCCGGCGTGATCGACGGCGTGGACTACAAGCACACCGGCCAGGTCCGCAAGATCGACATCGACGCGCTGAAATTCGCCATCGAGAAAGGCTCGTCCGTCGTGCTGCTGTCGCCACTGGGTTTCTCGCCCACCGGCGACGCCTTCAACCTGGCCATGGAAGACCTGGCCACCAGCGTCGCCGTGGCGCTGCGCGCCGAAAAGCTGATCTTCCTATCCGGTTCGCCGGGCGTGATGAACGACGACGGCACGCTGGACACCGAACTGGCCCGAGTGGACGCCGACGCGCTGCTGGCGGCCGGCACGCTGGACGAGGAAACCCACGCCTTCCTGCAATGCGCGTCCCTGGCCGTCAAACGCGGCGTGGCCCGCTCGCACCTGCTGCCCTTCACGCTGGACGGCAGCGTGCTGCTCGAGATCTTCACCCACGACGGCGTGGGCACCATGGTGGTCGAAGATACGCTGGACGACCTGCGCCCGGCCACGATCGACGACGTGGGCGCGATTCTCAGCCTGATCGAGCCGCTGGAAGCCGACGGCACCCTGGTGCCCCGCCCGCGCAGCGTGGTCGAACGGGACGTGGAGAACTTCACGGTGCTGGAGCACGACGGCGTGATCTACGGCTGCGCCACCCTACACAGCTTCCCGGAAGACCAGATGGCCGAAATGGCCTGCCTGATCGTCCATCCGGAATGGCAAGGCTCGGGCGAAGGAGAAATCCTGCTGCGCCACATGGAATCCCGCGCGCGGGCCGCCGGCGCCAAGCGGCTGTTCGTGCTGACCACCCGCACCTCGCACTGGTTCATGAAACGCGGCTTCGTGCAGGGCGGCATCGCCGACCTGCCCCGCGAAAAGCAGAACAACTACAACCGTTCGCGCAATAGCCTGGTCTTCATCAAGAAGCTGTAAACGCCCCGGCGCGGGACGGTTACCGCAGAGGCTGAAGGGGCTTGGCGTCCATGGGGGGCCAAGCCCGGTAAAATACCGGCTTACTCATTTTTCCGGCAGCGAATCATGGCTCGTATCATCAACTGTGTGAAATTGAAGCGTGAAGCCGAAGGGCTGGATTTCCCGCCCTACCCCGGCGAACTCGGCACGCGCATCTGGCAAAGCATTTCCAAGGAAGCCTGGGAAGAATGGAAGGGCATCCAGACTCGCCTGGTCAATGAAAACCGCCTGAACCTGGCCGACGCCCGCGCGCGCAAGTACCTGAAAGAACAGATGGAGCGCTTCCTGTTCGAAGACGGCAACGTCGAAGCCCAGGGCTACGTTCCGCCCTCGGCCTGATCCACGAACGGCCGCGCCCCGCGGCCCTTATGCCGGCGCCTGCAAACCGCACCATTGCGCGATGAACAGCGCAATCGTCTTGGTGATCAGGCGCAGCGATTCCAGGTGGACGCGCTCGTCGAAACCGTGGATGTCCAGCGATTTGGGGCCATACACCAGCGTCGGCATATCTCCGTAGATCACGAACACGCGCGCGTCCAGGTAGCCCGGCGTCGTGAAACTCTGCAGTTCGCTCTGGAACGCCTGCCGATGGCAATCGCGCAGCGTGTTCTCGGCGTCCGACCCCTCCTCCAGCACATAGCCTTCGGCATAGAACCCGGTGTAGGTCACCTGCGGCGGGGTGCCCCCCAGGCGCGGATCCGACACGGCCTCGCGCAGGCAGGCGTCGATCTCGGCCCGCGCCTCGTCGGCCGTGGTGCCCGGATAGATGGCGGCGCGCACATCGAACTCGCACCATGGCGGCACCGTCGATGGCCAGTCGCCGCCCACGATCTTGCCGATGTTGAAGTTGATGGGATGGTCCAGGTGCTCGAAGTGCCGGTGGCAATGGTGTTGCCCGTTCCACTTCGCTTCCACCCGGCGCAGCGCCTCTATCGCGGCGTAGGCCGCGTCGATGGCATTGAAGCCGTTGGCCATTTCCCGCGTGTGCGTGGGATGCCCCTGCACGCGGACCTTGAACCACAACACGCCCACGTTGGCGCGCACCAGCATGTTCTCTTCCGGCTCGGGGATGATGACGGCGTCGGCCTTGTAGCCGCGCAGCAGGGCCGCCAACGCGCCGTTGCCCGTGCACTCTTCCTCCACCACCGACTGGAAATGGATGGGAGCCCCCGGTGCATAGCCTGCCGTCCGCAGCGCATCGTAGGCATACAGGTTCGCCGCCAGCCCGGCTTTCATGTCGGCCGCGCCGCGGCCGTACATCCAGCCGTCGATGATGGCGGGATCCCAGGGCGAGCGGCTCCACATTTCCTGGGGGCCGGTGGGAACCACGTCGATATGTCCGTTGAGGATCAGGGAACGGCCCGTCTGCACGTCGGGCCGATAGGTTCCGACCACGTTGAAGGCGTTTTCGTATGACACCGTGACGGGACCGAAGCCCGGATGGGAGCGGATGTCATCGACGTCGATCTTCCAGCGGTCCATCGAGAAGCCGCGCTGGCGCATCGCCTCGTACAGAAAGTCCTGGGCCGTATGCTCCTGTTCGCGCAGCGAGGGAAAGCGCACCAGATCCTGCGTGAAGGCTAGCTGCGCATCGAAGCGTTCGTCGACGGCCCGCAGGATGCGGCTGATTTGTTCGGAAGTCAGCGCGGTGGGCGCTGTTGCGTTGTCCATGCAATCTCCTTGAATGTGAGCAAGACGGGAGTGATACGGCTCAGGCGGCGCGGGTGGCGGCCGTTGCGGCTCCGGCGGCGCGCTGCTTGTGCGCCGCCAGGCCCCAGATCGAAACCAGGGTGATGAGCGAAAGGCCCGAATAGAACAGCGCCAACGGCATCCACTGGCCCGGGTACCGGTGCGACAGCCAGGTGCCGACCAAGGGCGTGAAGCCGCCGGCGATCGCCCCGCACAACTGGTACGAGAGCGAAATCCCCGAATAGCGCACATGGGTGTCGAAAGCCGAACTGATAAAGCCGGCCATGGCCGAGTAGATCGTCGCCATGAACACCAGCACAATCGCGATGCCCGCCACGATGCTCAGGGGCGTGGCATGGCTGACCAGCATGAACATCGGATACGGCGCCAGCACCGAGCAGGCGGCGGCGACGATCAGCACGCGCGCCGTGCCCAGCGATTCCGCGAACCAGGCGGCCAGCGGCTGCACGAAGAACTGGATGATCGCGACCGCGAACAGGCAGTCGAGGATCATCGCGCGGTCCAGGCCGAGCGTCTGCGTCGTGTAGGCCAGCATGAAGGTATTGGTGAAATAAATGCCGCCGATGGCGACGGTGCAAACCCCCATGCACAACAGCACCGTGCGCCAGGCCGTGCGCATGACTTCGCGGGCCGGGATCTCCAGCGTCTCCTGGCGCGCAAGCACCTTGGCGAAATCAGGCGATTCGCTCACGCCGATCCGGATGAAATAACCGACCGCCAGCAGGACGGCGCTGACGAGGAACGGTATGCGCCAGCCCCAGGCCAGGAAATCGGCCTCGTCCAGCGTGGTGATCAGGCGGAAGGCCACCAGAGAGAGGATCAGGCCGGCCGGGCTTCCCAACTGCGCGAAGGACGCCGCGAACGTGCGGCGGCGCTGGGACGCATGCTCGCCCGCCATCAGCACGGCTCCGCCCCATTCGCCGCCCACCGCAAGGCCTTGCGCCAGGCGCAGCAGCAACAGCAGCGCGGGCGCCAGCAGGCCGGCCTGTTCGTAGCCGGGAAGCAGGCCTATGCCCACCGTGGCCACGCCCATGATGATCAGCGTGGCCATCAGCGCGTTCTTGCGCCCGATCCGGTCGCCCAGATGGCCGAACACCAGCCCTCCCAGCGGCCTGGCCAGGAACCCTGCCGCGAAAGTGCCGAACGACGCCATCGTGCTGACGAAAGGGTCCGCCGCCGGGAAAAACACCTTGCCGAAGACCAGCGCGGCCGCGGTGGCGTAGATGTAGAAGTCGTACCACTCGATGGTGGTGCCGATGAACGCGGCGGCGGCGGCGCGCACCGGCTGCTTGGCGGTGGGTGGATGGGCGGGGTTTGTCATATTTCCTCCTCGGAATGTCTTTGCTTTTGATGGCCGCTTTATCGCCCGCCGCACGACATACGGTCAATTTCTGTTTTCTAATCATCAAGTTAAGTAAAATTAATGTCGATGAGGGAGACGCCCGCCCCTTCGGCCGGACGCCGGGCCTGTCGCATATTTCTTAACTATCAATGCGTTATGAATGAAGATCCGCTTTCTCCCGTGGCAACGGCCCGCAAGATCGATCGCCTGGACTGGAACCTGCTGCGCACCTTTCTGGTGATTGTCCAGGAGCGCAGCATTAGTGGGGCTGCTATCAAACTGCATATCACCCAGTCCGCGGTCAGCCAGGCACTGCGCCGCCTGGAGCAGCAACTCGACCGCAGGCTGATCGAGCGGCATCACGCCCGATTCGCGGTCACGCAGGCCGGCGAAGAGGTGCGCCAGGCCGCCGAGGCCATCCACGGGAGCGTGTCCCAGCTCGTCAACGACGTGGCGCAAGCCGAAGAGCAGACGGTGGGACGCATCCATGTGCTCGTCGCCAGCCGCATCCATTCGGCGGTCTACGACGACTTCTGGGCGGGCTTTCATCGCGCCCATCCTCGCATCGAGGTACAGCTGGACGTGCTGCCCAGCAGCGAGATCGTCAGCGTCGTGCAGCAACGGGGCGCTACGGCGGGCATCGCGCTGTGCCGGCAGATTCCGAAGCGCCTGGACCACAAGCTGTTCCTGCAACAGCGCTACGCCTTGTTCTGCGGCAGGAACCACGGCTTGTTCGGCCGCCCCGACATCCGCATGGAAGATCTGCTCGGAGAGGACTTCGTCTCTTTCGCCAGCGATGCGCTGGGAGACAGCCTGTCGCCATTGACGATCTTCCGCGATCAGCGCGGCTTTTCGGGCAGGATCGTCGCCACCTCGTCGCAGCACGACGAGGTCAAGCGGCTGCTGGTGGCGGGTTTCGGCATAGGGTGCCTGCCGGAGCACAGCGTGCAAGCGGATCTCGCGGAAGGCAGGTTATGGCGCCTGCCGCCCGGCGAGGGTGTGTGCGCCGCCGACCTCCATCTTCTCTGGCACGGCGACGCCCATCGCAGCGCGGCCGAGGATCTGTTCATTGCGTCGTTCCGCAAGCACATCGACAATTACTCCTTGCCTCAGCGCCTGCTGGCGACCCTGCCCCAGTAAAGCCTTAAGATTCTCCTATCGCCGGCCGCAACGGGCCCGGCCAACCGTAAAGCCGTCATGACCAACGCATCGAGCCCGCCCTTCCCCCCCAGGCAGCCGGACGCCATCGCGCGCGCCCGCTCCATCGCTCCGGACCGCCAGACCGGCACGCTGCAGGACGTGCGCCACGTGGTGATCCTGATGCAGGAGAACCGCTCCTTCGATCATTATTTCGGCACGCTGCCCGGGGTGCGAGGCTTCGCGGATCCGCTGCCCGCGCCCACGGCCGCGGGCGACGTGTTGACGCAGGCGGACGGCGCGGCGCGGGTGCGGCCCTACGCCCTGCGCACGGAGTACCCGAGTGGCACGCCGGTGGGGTACATCACGCCCCACACCTGGGACGACGCCCAGCGCGCCTGGAACGATGGGCGCATGGACCAGTGGCTGCCCGCCAAGAGCCGGCTCGGCATGGGCGCCTACGACGGCGCGGACATTCCGTTCCAGGCGGCGCTGGCCAACGCCTTCACGCTGTGCGACGCCTACCACTGCTCGATACATGCCGGTACCAACCCGAACCGGCTGTTCCTCTGGACCGGAACCAACGACCCCTCGGGGCAGGCGGGCGGCCCGGCGCTGGTCAACACCTTCGACCGCCTGGGCCCGGCCGCCGAAGGCTACGCCTGGACCACGTATCCCGAACGCCTGCAGGACGCGGGCGTGGACTGGCGCATCTACCAGGACATGGCGGACAACTACCACGACAACCCGCTGGCCGGCTTCAAGCAATACCGCCGCCAGCACGCGGACGGCGGCGCCAGCGCCCCCTTGCGCGATCGCGGCCTGACCACGCGCACGCTGGACGACCTGGCCCGCGACGTCGCTGAGGGCACGCTGCCGCAAGTGTCGTGGATCATCGCGCCCACCGCCGACTCCGAGCACCCGGAGGTTTCGTCGCCGCGCCAGGGCGGCGCCTATACCGAGCGCGTGCTGGACATCCTGACGCGCAACCCCGACATCTGGAGCCGCTGCGTATTTTTCGTCACCTACGACGAAAACGACTGCTTCTTCGACCACATGCCGCCGCCCGCGCCGCCCGCCCGCACGGCGGATGGCGCCCCCGGCGGCCTGTCCACCGTCGAACTGGACGGCGAGTACCACGACGCGCGGCAAGGCCCCAGCGCCTCCACTCCGGACGATCCTCCCGCCCTGCACGGCCGCGGATTCGGCCTGGGGCCGCGCGTGCCGATGCTGGTGATCTCGCCCTGGAGCCGCGGCGGCTGGGTCAACTCGCAAGTGTTCGACCACACCTCCGTGATCCGCTTCCTGGAAGCCCGCTTCGGCGTGGCCGAACCCAATATCAGCGCGTGGCGGCGCACGGTGGCTGGGGACCTGACCTCCGCTTTCGACTTCGCCGGGGATCGCGGACCGCAGGCGGAAGACGGCAAGCGCCGCGCCTGCCCGCTTCCGTATGCGTTCGAAGCCCAAGGCGCAATGGCCGCGGACGGCCGGCACTACCGGCTGACGCTGCGCAATCCCGGCGAGGCGGGCGCGGTACTGCATGTGTACGATCGGCTTGCGCTGGAACGTGCGCCACGCCGCTACACGGTGGGCGCCGGCGATCGCCTGGACGACGGCTGGCGCCTGAACGAGGATGGCGCCTATGACTTGTGGCTGCTGGGCCCCGATGGCTTCCACCGGCACTTCCGCGGCGACGCCTGCGACGCCGGATGCCTGGAGACACATCTGGCGCCGGCCGCCGCCGGCGTGCGGCTGCGCCTGGTCAACAATGGCCGCGCCGTGCAGTCCGTGGAGCTGGCGTCGCGCATGGGGGATGGCTGGTGCACCGCGACGCAGGTACCGGCCGGCGGCGCTGTGGACGTGGAATACGCAGGGCGCGAAGGCTGGTACGACGTGGAGCTGTCCGTCCCGGGCATGCCGGCCTTTGGACGGCGGCTGGCCGGCCGGATCGCCGGCGGCAAGTCTGGCGTGCCGGATCCCAGGCTGGAGGCGGTGGTGTTGGCCGAGGGGTGAGGTGGAGAGGCCGGTGGCTTGCGGGGGGGGCTGACACCCCTACGAGCAAGCCGCCAAGCTGAAGCCGGCCCACCCGAGTGTCAGACACCCACCGCCAAAAACTACTGCTCCTGTTGCGGCTCGTCCGAGTCCGTCTCGCCTCGCGCCAGGCGTTCGGTGTTCTTCACGCCGGTATGGCGCACGTCGGCGCCCTTGACCATATAGATCACGCGTTCGGACATGTTCTTGGCGTGGTCGCCGATGCGCTCGAGCGCGCGGGCGATGAAGATCATGTCGATGGCGCGCGAAATGGTGCGCGGATCTTCGATCATGTAGGTGATGAGATGGCGCAGCGCGCCCTTCCATTCCTTGTCCACTTCCTTGTCGCTGCGCACGACGGCGGCGGCCAGGATGGGGTCGAGGCGGGCGAAGGCGTCCAGCGCCTGGTGCAGCATGGTGCGCACGCTGTCGGCCATGTGGCGCAGTTCGATCACCGGGATGTGGCGCAGTTCGGCCTCGTGGATGCGGCGCGCGACGGTGGCGACCTTCTCGGCTTCGTCGCCGGAACGCTCCATGTCGGTCAGCATCTTGGATACGGCCATCAACATGCGCAGGTCGATGGCGGTGGGCTGGTGCCGCGCCAGGATCCGGCTGATGCTCTCGTCGATCTCGACTTCGTGGCGGTTGACTTCCTTTTCGCGCTCGCGGACCTTATCAACCAGCGACAGATCCCCGCTGGCCAACGCGTCGATGGCCTCCTGGATCATGGCTTCCACCAAGCCGCCCATCTGCAAGAACTGCGAACGGACGCTTTCCAGATCCGCGTCGAACTGTTTGTTTGTGTGCTCCGACATCCGGGCTCCCTGCGTGGTTGATCTCATTGCATTGCCCCGAAATTAAAGAGTGTTACGAGATGGGCCTGCACAACCCGCAAGGTTATGACCCAAGTGTGACAGGATTATGAATCGGGCCCCTGCCGCCCGCAAGGCGGCAGGAAGCGATGCACCGCGCGGGGAATCCGCTTCAGCCCTGGCGGTCCAGGCGGCGGATGCCGTTCTGCGTGGCCAGCAGGGCCACGTCGGCGCCTGCGATCGCGAACAGGCCGCAGGTCACTACGCCCGGCAGGTTGTTCACGCGGGCTTCGAGGCCCGGGGCGTCCGTGATGGAAAGGCCCGAAACGTCCAGGATGATGTTGCCGTTATCGGTGACGAAACCCTCGCGCAGCCGGGGCTGGCCGCCAAGCGCCGCCATCGCGCGCGCCACCGATTCGCGGGCCATCGGAATGACTTCGACCGGCAGCGGGAACTTGCCCATGGTCTGCACCAGCTTGGATTCATCGGCGATGCAAATGAAACGTTCGGCCACCGAGGCCACGATCTTCTCGCGCGTCAGCGCGCCGCCTCCGCCCTTGATCATGTGCAGGTTGGCGTCGATCTCGTCCGCCCCGTCCACGTAGACCGGCATGGCGGCGACGTCGTTCAGGTCCAGCACTTTCAGGCCGTGGCCGGCGAGCCGGGCGGCGCTGCGCTCCGAACTGGCGACCGTGCCTCCGATGCGGCCCTTGAAACGGGCGAGGCCGTCGATGAACAGGTCGGCCGTAGAGCCCGTGCCCACGCCGATAATGACGTCGGGGCCGGCGACCTGTTCAACGAATTCCAGGGCCGCGTCGGCGGCTTGCTGCTTGAGTTCTTGCTGGGAGAGCATGGCGGGAATGATGCGGAATGGTTTGTCGAGCCGGGAAATTTAGCATGCAGCGGCAGGCCAGGCACGCGCCAGGATCGCCTGGGTATCCGTCCCCGCGGCCAGTTCGCCGAAGATGCCGCCCCCTTCGCGCAGGCGGCTGGCGGCGAACGCCTGCCCGACGGCCTGCGGCGCGTACTGGATCAGCAAGGCGGCCTGCCACAGCCGCGCCAGCCCGCCGGCGATGCGCCGCGCCTGGAGCTCGGCCTGCGCCCCATCGGCCAGCAGGGCGTGCCAACGCGCCAGCGCGTCGTCGAAGTCCCGGTTCTGGCCCTTCGCCGAAGCGAATTCGCGCTCCAGCGCGGGCAGGGCCTCGGGCTCGCGTTGCAGGGCCCGCAGCACGTCCAGCGCCATCACGTTGCCCGATCCTTCCCAGATGGAGTTGACCGGCGTTTCACGGTACAGCCGGGGCATCGGCCCCTCTTCCACGTAGCCGTTGCCGCCCCAGACCTCCATGCACTCGCCCACCGCGGCCACCGCGCGCTTGCACACCCAGAGCTTGGCCGCGGGCGTGCCCACGCGGACCAGGGCGCGGGCCTGCGCATCCGCGCGCTCGTCCACGGCGCGCGCCAGCCGCAGCCCCAGCGCCATCGCGGCCTCGCTTTCCAGGGCCAGGTCGGCCAGCACGTTGCGCATCAGCGGCTGTTCGAGCAGGGTCTTTCCGAAGGCATGCCGATGCCGCGCATGATGCGCCGCCTGGACCAGCGCCTGCCGCAGCAGCGCCGCGCTGCCCAGCACGCAGTCCAGCCGGGTGGTCGCCGCCATTTCCAGCAGCACCGCGAGGCCTCGGCCCGGTTCGCCCATCAGGACGCCCCAGGCGTCCTCGAATTCGACTTCCGCGCTGGCATTGCTGCAGTTGCCGAGCTTGTCCTTCAGCCGCCGCAGGCGGACGGCGTTGCGCGGCCCGTCCGGTATCCAGCGCGGCACGAAGAAGCAGCTGAGCCCTTCGTCCGTCTGCGCCAGCACCAGGTGCGCGTCCGCCTGCGGCACCGAGAGAAACCATTTGTGCCCCACGAGCAGGTAGGGATTGCCGCGGCCCGCCGCCTCCAGCGGCACGGCCCGCGTGCTCACGGCGCGCAGGTCGGAGCCCCCCTGCTTTTCGGTCAGCCCCATGCCGATCAGGGCGCCGCGTTTGGCGGACATCGGCGCATCGGCCCCATCGAATTCGCGCGAATACAGCGCCGTCAGCCACAGGCCGCCAAAATCCACGGCGCCGGACGGCTCGCGCTGCAGCAGGGGCACCGCCGCGAAAGTCATGGTCGTGGGGCACAGCGTGCCGGCCTCGACCTGGCCCTGCATCACGTAAGCCGCCGCGCGCGCCACCTGCGCGCCCGGCTCGGGCTGCGCCCAGGCGCGGCTGTGCAGGCCGCGCGCGATGATGCCGCCCATGAGCAGGTTCCAGGACGGATGAAAGTCGATATGGTCGATGCGATGGCCGCTGCGGTCGTAGCTGAGCAGTTGCGGCAGGCTGCGGTTGACCTGCGCGCCGGCCTCCAGCGTCTGCGCGCGGCCCAGCCAGGCGCCATGCGCGGCCAGCTCGCCCGTCCAGGCCAGCGCGCCTTCCCGGCTCACCGCGGCGCGCAGCGCCGGATCGGTGTCGTACAGGGAATAGTCTTCCAGGGGCGGGACCTGATTGAATACGGTGTGCGTCGCAAACGATGACATGGCAACTCCCTGAATCCATCCGCAGATGCGCCGCCGGCCGGCGCGGCGCTTCGCCCTCCCGGCCTTAGCGGGCCATGGGCGCCACCAGGAGCCAGGGCCGCAAGGTCTCGACCTGGGCGGCCAGTTCCAGCAGCAGGGCTTCGCTGCCCAGCGGCCCCATCAGCTGGATACCGATGGGCAGGCCGTCTGACGACATGCCGAAAGGAATGGAGATCGCGGGCATGCCGGTCAGGTTGGCCAGCGGCGCGAAGGGCGAATAACCGATGACGCCCTTCTTGCCCAGACGGTAGGCCAGATAGTCGGCGTTGTCCATGGCATAGCGGCCGATGGCCGCGGGCGGCAGCGCCAGCACCGGGCTCAGGAACAGGTCGTGCCCCTGCGCGCCGTCGCGCGCCAAGAAGCGGCCGACGCGGCGCGTGATCTCATGGCAGGCGTCCACGCAGGCCACGTACTGCGCGCCGGAAATCGCGCGCGCATATTCGCGCGCGCCCAGCGTGGTGGGCTGCAGTTCGTCGGCAGCAAGACGGCGGCCGCGCGCGCCCACGAAGGAGTCGATGGCGTTGGCCGCCGCGCTGGCGATCAGCGGTAGCATGGGCGACAGCACTTCCTCGGATCCCACGGGCGGCGCGGCCGGCACGAGTTCGTGGCCGAGCGACGCAAAGAACCGGGCGGCCTCGTCCACGGTGGCCGCCACCTCCGGATGGATGGCCTCGCCTTCGTAGGTCGTATTGACGAACGCGATGCGGCGGCGCGCGGCCGATTGCGGATCGGCCGCCACGCGCGCCACGACCCCGCGATACGATTCGGCCGGCAAGGCAGGCGCCGCATACGGCGCGCCCACATCGGCGCCGGCGCTGATATCCAGCGAGGCCGCGCAATCGCGCACCGACAGAGTCATCATGTGTTCGGTGGCCAGGCCGCCCCAGCCCTCTCCCTTGAGCGGCCCCAGCGGCATCAGGCCGCGCGACGGCTTCAGGCCGAGCACGCCGCAACACGACGACGGAATGCGGATCGATCCGCCGCCGTCGCTGCCGTGGGCGATGCGCACCATGCCGCTGGCCAGCGCCGCCCCGGCGCCGCCGCTGGAACCGCCCGCGCTGTGCCCGGCCTTCCAAGGATTCTGCGTGGCCGGGCCGTAGACGGGCGATTCGGTGGTGGGGCTCAGCCCCAGTTCCGCGCTGGTCGTGCGGCCAAACGGAATCAGGCCGGCGCGGCGGTACCGCTTGACGATCTCGGCGTCGACGTCCCATTCAACCTGGCCATAAAGCACCGACCCCATGGCGCTGGGCAGGCCCAGCGCGGCGGTGCCCAGGTCCTTGAGCAGCGTGGGCACGCCCAGGAACGGGCGGTCGCGCAATTGCGCCAGCCGTTGTTCCGGCGACAGCGCCGCCAGCGTTTCGTCCAGCGCTTGCGCCAGGCGCAGGCCGAGTTCCCCTTGCATGCCGCAAGCCGCATTGATCGCCGGATTGCGGGCCGCCACCCTGTCCACCGCTTGCTGCATTGCAGCAAGCGCCGTCGTGGCCCCTTGGGCGATGTCGGCGCCCAGCGCCGTCGCGTCGAGGGTAGAGGAATCATGGCGTTCAGCGGTGCTCATGCTTGCGATGCTCCAGGGTATCGACGGCGAATTGCCGCAAACGCCAGGATATCGGCAGTCGGACCGGGCAACAAGCTCGGGCAGAGGAGCGAGCCCCCTGCTCCGTTGTTCCGTGCGGATCAGTTCGCGCCGGCGGGCGGCGCGTCCGCGTCGTCGGGATCCTCGGCGGCCTCGCCCAGCAGCAGCCGCGCATCGGCCTCGGGCAGCGCCTCCACGTCCTTCAGGTTCCGGAGCATGGCGCGCGTGCGCACCTCGGTCTGGCCGATCTTGTTGCTTGCGGTGTCCAGCGTCTTCTTGACGCTGGCTAGCGCGTCGCCGAACTTGCCGAATTCCGTCTTGACCGCGCGCAGTACCTGCCAGACCTCTGATGAACGCTGCTCGATCGCCAAGGTGCGGAACCCCATCTGCAGGCTGTTCAGCAGCGCAGCGAGGTTGCTCGGGCCCGCCACGTTGACGCGCAGGTCGTGCAGCTTGTCCAGCAGGCCCGGACGGCGCAGCACTTCGGCATACAGGCTTTCGGTGGGCAGGAACATGATGGCGAAGTCGGTGGTATGCGGCGGCGCGACGTATTTGGCCGCGATCGCGCGCGCCTGCAGCTCGACGGCCCGGCCCAGCGCGGCCCCCGCGCTCTTGACGCCCTCCGCGTCCGCCGCCTCCTGGGCGTCCATGAGACGTTCGTATTCCTCCTTGGGGAACTTGGCGTCGATGGGCAGCCAGACCGGGCCGGCGCCGTCGCCGCGCCCGGGCAGGCGGATGGCGAATTCCACCACCGCGTCGCTGCCCGGCACCGGTTTGACGTTGCTGGCGTACTGGTCCGGGGTCATGTTGTCTTCGATCAGGCGGGCCAGTTGCACTTCGCCCCAGGTGCCGCGCGACTTCACGTTGGTCAGCACGCGTTTCAGATCGCCGACGCCGGCCGCCAGCGCCTGCATTTCGCCCAGCCCCTTGTGCACGGCCTCGAGGCGGTCCGACACCAGCTTGAAGGACTCTCCCAGGCGCTGTTCCAGCGTGGCGTGGAGTTTCTCGTCCACCGTGCGCCGCATTTCGTCCAGCTTGGCGCTGTTGTCGGTTTGCAACGATTGCAGGCGCTGATCCACGGTGGCGCGCACTTCCATCAAGCGCCGCTCATTGATCTGGATAAGGCCCTGCAGTTGCTCCGAGAAGCCCGAGGCGAAGCGCGCCAGCGATTCCGCCGACTCGGCGCGGGCGGCCTGCGCGTCGCGAGAAAGGCCGGCGCGCAGGTCCCCATGCGATTGCGACAGCTCCGCCCGCAAGGCGCGTGTGGATTCCGCGAATTCGGTGCGCAGGCCGCGCTGCCCTTCCGCAATATCGGACCGCAGCGCGCGCTCGGTCCGTTCCAGGCTTTCCAGCAGCGCATCGAGCCGGGAGTCCGGCGCGGGGGGGCGCAGCCAGGCCAGCAAGGCCGCCAGAAATGCCAGCACCGCGCCGCCCGCGGCGACCCAAAGCAGATGAATGTCGTTCAAAAGATGCATCTCCAAAGCCAGGATTGTAGGACCCGGACCACGTCTGCTGCGTCCCCCCGCCTGGAGCCTGCATTATCGGACTAGTTACCTGGAACAAAGGATTAAACTCTGATATGTCCAACCAGGTTCCGCCGCCCTTGAATCCCGCAGACTCTTTCCCCTGCATCCCCGCTGCATCATTCCAGGCCGTTTTCGGCCCATTGAACCTGGATGCCGAGGTGCCGCTTGCCATCGGCGGCGACCGGCACATTTTCCAGCATCCCCACATGCCGTCCCTGCTCGTCAAGGTCATGGACATGCAGGCTCGCGCCGTCTACCTGGAAGCGCGCCCCTTCAAGCGCTGGTACAAGCAGTACCAGCGCGAGAGCGCGTACCGGGTCTATCTGAACGAAATCTCCGAGTACGTCACCACTACTACCCGGCCTTCCGGCGTATGGCAGGTGCCCATGGCGCGCATCCTGGGCCTGGCGCAAACCACGCTGGGCCTGGGGCTGGTGGTCGAGAAGATCTGCGACGAGGCGGGCAATATCGCCCCCACCGTCGCCGACCTGGCGCGGCAGGGCAAGTTCGACGCGGCGCTGAGCGAACAGCTCGACGAGTTCTTCGATGACCTGGCCGATGCGCATGTCGTCCTGCACGACATTTCCGCCAGCAATGTCGCCTGTGGGCTCAATGCCGACGGCAAGCAGGGCCTGTACCTGATCGACGGCTTCGGAGTGCTGCCGCTCATTCCGCTGTATGCCTGGAGCAAGCGCCTGAATCGCCGGCGCATCGAGCGCAAGTACGCAAGGATGCGGGCGTCGCTGGCCCAGCGCTTCAGCCTGCCGGCCGCCTAGCGCGCGCCGGCCTCGGGCGCTTCGGGCAGCACGATGCCCTGCCGGTCCACCCAGACGTAGTCATGCCCGGCGCGCTGCCCGCGCCGCAGCGGATTGCGCGTGCAGAAGGCGGCGTAGGCCGGATCCACGAAGCGATAGCTCAGGTGCTCGTCCCGGCCCAGCGGAATGCCCAGGCGCGTGGTGCAGATCAGCGCGGGCGGAGCTTCGCCGACGTTCTCCACGTAGAGGGTGCGGGGGTCGAAGCGGCGCGCGTCCCAGTCCGGCACTTTCAGGCCGAGCGCCCGGCACAGCAGCGTCTGGCCCGCGCACAGGCTGGCGGGCGGCCTGGGCCGCCCTTGCGCGTCGGGATTCAATTCCTGCATGCGGGCCAGCGATGCCGGGCCCGACAGCGCATCCGTCCAGGGGTAGCCGGATTTGATCAACACGGCATTGCCGGGGCCGCCCGCGCTGAAATTCAACGAATCCCCGCCGCGGGCGTAGTACATGTAGACGGTGCCGCCGTCCATGAACAGCGCGCGGCGCTTGTGGGTGTATCCGAGCGACGCGTGGCTGCCCCTCTCTTCCAGGTAGTAGGCCTCGGTCTCGATGATGCGGGCCGACAGCCACAGGCGGCCGACGCGATGCCGGATGACCTTGCCCAGCAGTTCGCGCGCCAGCTGGGCCGCGTCGCGGTCGAAGAACGTGTCGGGCAGCGCGCGGCCGGCGCCCCCCGGCGCCTCAGGCGAAGCGTTCGCCGTAGCGTTTTTCGCTGAAGCCAACGCTTACCTCGCCATCGAGTGTCACCGTGACCGGGCGGCGCACGAGCGCCGGGTATTCCGCGATCAGCGCGGTCCACTGGGCATCGGTGTGCGCCGTCTTGCGCGCGTCCGGCAGGTTGCGCCAGGTCATGGACGCCCGGTTGACGAGCTTTTCCCATCCGCCGACCGCTTCCGACCAGGATTTCAGAGTAGCGGCGGGAACTGGATTGTCGCGGTAGTCCACGAAGGCGTGGTCGACGCCATGTTCGGCCAGCCAGTCGCGGGCCTTGACGCAGGTGCTGCACTTGCTCAGGCCATACAGGGTGGTTTGCTTCATTTGGGTTCGGACTCCTTGCGCCATTGCATGCGGTTGGCCAGGATCACGCACGTGCCCACCGCCAGGATGAACAGGGTGGCCAGCGCGTTGATCTCGGGTTTCAGGCCCAGCCGCACCCGCGAGAAAACCTCCATCGGCAGCGTGCTGGAACTGGGGCCGGACAGGAACGACGCCAGAACGACGTCGTCCAGCGACAACGTGAAAGACAGCAGCCAGGCCGAGGCCAGCGCCGGGGCGATGAGCGGCAGCGTGATCTTGAAGAACACGGTGATGGGCGTGGCGCCCAGGTCCAGGGCGGCCTCTTCCAGCGAGCGGTCCAGGTCGCGGATGCGCGTCTGGATGATGACCGCCACGAAGGCCATGCAGAGGGTCACGTGGCCCACCCAGATCGTGAAGATGCCGTTTTCGGCGGGCCAGCCCAGGCTGCCGCGCAGTTCCACGAACATCAGCAGCAGCGAAATGCCCAGCACCACCTCGGGGATGACCAGGGGCGCGCTGAGCATGCCCACGTACAGCGCGAAGCCGCGGAAGCGGCCCATGCGCCCCAGCACGTACCCCGCCCAGGTGCCGATGATGACCGCGGCCGTCGCGGTCATCGCGGCAATGCGGAACGACAGCCAGGCCGCGCGCAGCAGCGCGTCGTCGTTAAAGAGCGAGTGATACCAGCGGAACGACAGCCCGGTCCAGGACGTGACGGTGGGCGATTCGTTGAACGAGAACACCATCAGGCTGATGATGGGCACGTACAGGAAAAAGTACCCCAGCCCCAGCACGATGCCGCGCAAAATATTGTTGGGCCCGTTCATTTGCGGCCTCCGCCTGCTTGCTCCTGCTGCCTGACCTGGTTGTACTGGAAGTACACCAGCGGCAGGAGCAACAGCAGCACCATCACGCAAGTCACCGCCGACGCCATGGGCCAGTCCGCGTTATTGAAGAACTCGTTCCACATGACGCGGCCCATCATGAGCGTATTGGCGCCGCCCAGCATTTCCGGGATCACGTATTCGCCCACGGCCGGGATGAACACCAGCATGGCGCCCGCGATCACGCCCTGCCGCGACAACGGCACGGTGATCCGCCAGAAGGCCTGCCAGGGCTTGGCGCCCAGGTCGTATGCCGCTTCCAGCAGGCGCAGGTCCATCTTCACCAGCGTGGCATACAGGGGCAGGATGAAAAACGGCAGGTAGGCATAGACCATGCCGATATAGACGGCGACGTCGGTGCGGTAGATCTCCAGCGGACTGGAAATGATGCCCAGGGCCTGCAGCAGGTTGTTGAGCAGGCCGTCGTTGCGCAGGATGCCCACCCACGCATACACGCGCAGCAGCAGCGAAGTCCAGAACGGCAGGATCACGCCCAGCAGCAGCAGGTTGCGCACCGAAGGCGACGAGCGCGCGATGTAGTACGCGATGGGATAGCCGATCAGCACGCAGCACAGCGTGGTGACGGCGGCGATCTTCACCGAATTCAGGTAGGTGGCGAAATACAGGCTGTCCGTGAACAGCAGGATGTAGCCACGCAGGTGCAGGCTGAACTGCACCGCTTCGTCCTTGAACTCCGCCAGCGAGGTATACGGCGGGATGCCGAACTTGAGTTCGGCGAAGCTGATCTTGAAGACCAGCAGGAACGGAACCAGCAGGAACAGCACCAGCCAGGCGAATGGCGGCACCACCGCCAGCGCGCGGCCCGACGGCAACCAGTCGCGGGGCGAAATGCGGATCATGACGCCAGTACCGTCGCGCTGTCGGCGTCCCAGCTGACGAAGATTTCCTCGTCGATGCCGGGCGCGTCCATCTGGGCGAGCAGCTGGCTGGGCACGCTGGCCTCAACCGTCTTGCCCGAATCGAGCCGGATTTGATAGAGCGCGTAGCTGCCCATCCAGGCCATATGGCTGACCATGCCATGCGCCCAGTTGTACTCGCCCTCGGGCTGTTCGCGCGACACCACCAGCCGTTCGGGACGGATGGAGACGTGCACCTCCATGCCCAGCGGCTCGCTCACGCCGTGGTTCACGAAGAGCGGACGGGTCAGCTCGGCGCATTCGATGGCGACGTGATCCGGCTCATCGACCACGATGGTGCCGGTGAACATATTGGTGGAACCGATGAAACTGGCAACGAAGCGGGAATTCGGGAAGGCGTAGACGTCCTGGGGCGAACCGCACTGGACGATCTGGCCTTCGGTCATGACAGCCAGCCGGTGCGCCATGGTCATGGCCTCTTCCTGGTCGTGGGTGACCATGATGCAGGTCACGCCGACCTGCTCCAGGATCTTCACGAGCTCGATCTGCGTTTTCTGGCGAATCTGCTTGTCCAGCGCGGACATGGGCTCATCCAGCAGCAGCAGCTTGGGGCGTTTGACCAGGCTGCGCGCCAGGGCGACGCGCTGCTGCTGGCCGCCCGACAGCTGGCTGGGCTTGCGGCGCGAATAGCCGGCCATCTGCACCAGGTCCAGCGCTTCGAACACGCGGTCATGGATTTCGGCGCGGTCCACGCCCTCCTGCTTCAGGCCGAAGGCCACGTTGGCCTCGACCGTCATGTGCGGAAACAGCGCATAGGACTGGAACATCATGTTCACGGGCCGCCGGTACGGCGGCACGTGGGTGATGTCCTCGCCGTCCAGCAGGATCTGGCCCGACGTGGCCTCTTCGAACCCCGCCAGCATGCGCAGCAGCGTGGACTTGCCGCTGCCCGAGCTGCCCAGCAGGGCGAAGATCTCGTTGCGCTTGACCGACAGATTGACGGAACGGACGGCGACCACATCGCCGAAGATCTTGACGACATCGGAGATCCGGACGAACTCGTCCGGATCCACCGAATGCTGCGCCGAGTAACGGCTTTCGCTCATGATGACTATCTTCCAGACTTCAGCTCGGACCACATCCGGTTTTGCAAGCGTTGGATGTTCAAGGGCAGCGCCTTGATCACGTACAAGGTCTTGGAGACCTCTGCCGGCGGGTAAATCATGGGGTTCTCGGCCACGTCCTTCACCACGTACTGCCGCGCCTCTTTATTGGCGTTCGGATAAAACATGGTGTTGGTGATGGCGGCGTGCACCTTCGGCGTTTCGATGTAGTTGATGAACGCCAGCGCTTCTTCGGGATGCGGAGCGTCCTTCGGGATGACCATCAGGTCGAACCACGCCGGCGCGCCGCCCTTCGGAATGAAGTAGTTCACTTCGTAGGACTTCTTGGCTTCCTGGGCGCGCTTGCGGGCGATCATGACGTCGCCGGAGAAGCCGTAGACCATGCACAGGTCGCCCACGGCCAACTCGTCGATATAGCCCGACGAGCTGAACTGGCGGATATACGGACGGATCTTCATCAACACTTCCAGCGCGGCCTTGTAGTCGTCCGCGTCGGTGCTGTTGGGATCCTTGCCCAGATACTTCAGCACGGCAGGAAACACCTGCGCGGCCTCGTCCAGCATGGAAATGCCGCATTCCTTCAGCTTGGCCGCGTTCTCGGGCTTGAAGATCATGTCCCAGCTGGCCAGGTCGACGCCGTCGCCCATGATCTGCTTGACCTTGGTGACGTTGTAGCCCAGACCATTGGTGCCGTAGCCCCACGGAATGGCGTATTCGTTGCCGGGATCGACGGACGCGACCAGCGCCATCACTTCGGGATCCAGGTACTTCCAGTTCGGAATCTTGGACTTGTCCAGCTTCTGGAACAAACCGGCTTCGATCTGGCGCGAGGCGTAATGCGTGGACGGGACAACGACGTCATAGCCCGATTTGCCGGCCAACAGCTTGGCCTGCAGGGTGTCGTTGCTGTCGTAGACGTCATAGCGGACCTTGATGCCGGTTTCCTTTTCAAAACCGGGAATCGTGTCCGGAGCCGTGTATTCGGCCCAGTTGTAGACGTTGACGACCTTGTTCTGCGCGACCGCCGCCGATGTCGCCGCCGTGGCCAACATCGCCCCAAGCGCCCAGCGCATACCCGCCCGTAGTTTCATTACCAGCCCCCTTGCGTTATGCCGTATGTGACAGGAGTACCAAAAGGCGAAATGATAAAGCTTTTTAGCAAGGACCTGCCCAACTTTGGGGGGCGTTGGCGCAAATACGGCCCCGCGGCGCGCGCGCGGCGCCCCGGCGGTCGTCAGGGTTGGATTCCGACGCCCCAGGCCGTCCAATAGCTGTCGCGCAGGCGCAGCCAGAAACGTTCTCCGTCCTCTCCCGCCACCTTGCGCAGCGAACGGCGCAAGCGTTCCAGGTTGGCCTGGCGCTGGCGCTCGGACAAGGCGCCTTGCGTGCCGCGGTCGAAGTCGATCAGCCAGACCTGGCCGTCGTTGCCGACCAGGATGTTGAACGCGTTGAGGTCGGCGTGCCACACCCCTGCCCGGTGCATGCGGACGATGGCCTCGGCCGTCGCCTGCCAGAGCGGTTCCGCCAGCGCCTGCGCCAGGGGCCGGACGCCGGGAATGCGCTCGACCACGATGGCGGCGCGGTAGATCGGCCCTTGCCGCCAGTAGGCGGCAGCCAGCGGCGCGGGCACCGCCAGGCCCTGGGCGCGCATGGCGGCCAGCAGACGGTATTCGCGGAAACTGCGGGTGCGGTCTTCGCCGTTCCACAGATAGGCATCGCGGCTGACGCGGGCGATCATGCCGCCGCGGCGGTAACGCCGCAGCACGCCCTGCCAGCCCTGGCCCTGGACGAACCAGGCGGCCTGTCGCCCGCCGGCGTCCACCGGACGGGCCCGGTCGCCGTAGTGGCCGGGGTTGAACAATTCCGGCCCGGCCTCGGACAGCCGCGAGGCGTCGCTGAGCATGGCGCCGGCCAGCGGGCCGGACCATGCCTGGCGCCGCGCGCCCGACCGGATGTCGCCCTCAGCCTTCACGGTTGCGCATCCAATCGGCCACGCCGTAGAACGACTCGAGCAGCCGGTCAACCAGGGCCGGCTCGATGTCCTGGTCTTCCATGGCGCGCCCGATGCAGGCCACCCACTGGTCGCGCTCGATCTCGCCGATCGAGAACGGCAGGTGCCTTGCGCGCAGCCGCGGGTGGCCGAAGCGTTCAATATAGTGGTCCGGGCCGCCGAAGTAGCCGCACAGGAACCAGAACAGCTTGTTGCGCGCCTCGTCCAGGCTGGGGCCGTGCGCGGCGCGCAGTTCCTTCAGGTCGGGCTCCATGTCCATCAGGTCATAGAAGCGGTCGACCAGGGCGCGCACGCCGGGCTCGCCGCCGAGTAGATCGAAAATGCTGCGGGAATTTTCCACGGGTTCGGTAATGGAATGGACGCGGGTTGTCATCAGGTTTCTCGGAGGGTGACCAGGGGCGGCGTGCGCAATACCCCGCGCAAGGCGAGCGCGCCGCCCGCCCAGGCGCCGAGCATGCCCGCGCCGATGCCTGCCAGCCATGGCCAGAGGCTAAGCGTAATCGTGAAATCGAAGACCTGGGTTGACAAAGCCCAAGCGATCGCCGTGGCGCCCGCGGCGGCCAACAGGCCCGCCAGGCCGCCCACGGCCCACAATTCGATGCGCTGCGAGCGGGCCAGCTGGCTGCGGGTCGCGCCCAGGGCGCGCAGCACCGCGGCTTCCCGCATGCGCTCGTCGCGCGTGGCGGTCAGCGCCGCCGACAGCACCAGCACGCCCGCCGCCAGCGTGAACAGGAAGAGGAGCTGCACCGCGCGGCCCACCTCGTTGAGCACGGACTGCAATTGCTGCAGGATGGCGCCTACGTCGAACACCGTCAGATTGGGGAATTCTCGCACCAGCGCGGGCAGCACCCCCGCCTTTTCGGGCGGCAGATAAAACGAGGTGATCCAGCTTTGGGGCATGTCGGCCAGCGAGGCGGGGGTCAGGATTGCGAAAAAATTGACCTGCATCGTATCCCAGTCCACCCGACGGGTGCCGGACACGGCCACGTCGACCTGCTGGCCCGCCACGTCGAACGTCATCTTGTCGCCGAGCTTGAGGCCCAGGGTCTTGGCCAGGCCGGACTCCAGCGATACCTCCGCCGAGCCGGGCGCCAGCCAGCGGCCCTGCTCGATACGGTTGGACGAGGGCATCTCGTCTCCGTAGGACAGGTTGAACTCGCGGTCGACCAGCCGCTTGGCGCGGGGTTCTTCGTAGTCGTCCGGGCCGACGGGCTTGCCGTTGATGGCGATGAGCCGGCCGCGCACCATGGGCGACAGCGCGATGCGCCCCAGCCCCTCGCGGGTGAGCGCGTCGGTTACGGCCTGGCGTTGGTCGGGCTGCACGTTGATCAGAAAGCGGTTGGGCGCATCGGGCGGCAAGGTCCGCTGCCAACCCTGGATCAGGTCGGTCCGGGTCATGGTCAACAGCAGCAGCGCCATCAGGCCCACCGCCAGCGCGCACACCTGGGTGATGGTGGCGGCGCGCCGGCGCACCACGCCCGCCAGCGCGAAACGCAGCGCGGGCAGGCCCGCGGCCAGCCTGCGCACGCGCGCCAGGCCCAGAATGCACAGCCAGGCCACCAGCGCGAATACCGCGAACGCGCCCAGGAAGCCGCCCGCCACGACGGAGCCCAGCTTCGCGTCCCCGGCGAACCACCAGATCAGCAGGGCGAAGCCCGCGGCGCCCAGGATGTAGCCGAAAGCGCTGCGCGCGCTCAGCGCGTCCGCGTCGCGCCGCAACACCCGGGCCGGCGGCACATGGCGCAGCTGGGCCAGCGCAGGCAGGGCGAAACCCAGCAATAGCAGCAGGCCCGTCAGGAGCCCCTGCAGGGCCGGAATGGCCGACGGGGCGGGCAAGGTGGTGTCGATCACCGCCCCCAGCAGCATGACCAGCACCTGGTGCACGGCGTAGCCCAGCAGGCAGCCCGCGGCCGAAGAAAACAGGCCCACCAGAGTGAATTCCAGCGTCAGCATGCGCGAAACCTGCGACTGCACCGCCCCCAGGCAGCGCATTACCGCCACGCCGTCGCGATGGCGCGCCATGTAGCGGCCGGCCGCCAGGGCCACCGCCACCGCCGATATCAGCACGGCCAGCAGCGCGACCAGCGACAGGAAGCGCTGCGCGCGATCCAGGGTGCGGCGTACCTCTGGGCGGCCGGATTCCAGCGTGGCCACTTTCTGGCCGCGCTTCAGGTTCTGCTTGAGCCAGGCCGAGTAGCCGGCCACGGCGTCGGGCTGGCCGGCGACCAGCAGGGCGTAGCCGATACGGCTGCCTGGCGCGATCAGGCCGGTGGCGGGCAGATCGCTGGCCCGCAGCAACACCCGCGGCGCCACGTTGACGAACTGCATGCCGCGGTCGGGTTCATAGGTGATCACCCGGTCGACGCGCAGGCGCGCGTCGCCCACGTTCAGACTGTCGCCAACCTTCAGGTTCAGCAGGGACAGCAGTTGCGCGTCCACCCATACGGCGCCCTCGGGCGGGACGTCGCGCGTGGCGGCATCGGGCGCGAACGGCGCGTCCGTCACCCTCAGGGCGCCGCGCAGCGGATAGCCCGGCTCGACGGCCTTCAGCGCGGCCAGCTGCGCGCCGTCGCCCGCGCCCACCATGGACGGGAACTGCCAGGTGCTGGACACGGTCAGGCCGCGCTCCCGGGCCTGATCCATGAAGGCTGGCGGCACGGGCTCGTCGGCGTCCAGCACCAGATCGGCGCCCAGCATTTGCCCCGCATCGCGCTCCAGCGCCCGGCTGACCCGGTCGGCCAGGAAGCCCACGCTGGTCACCGCGGCCACCGCCACGACCAGCGCCAGCACCAGCAGCCGCAGCTCGCCGGCACGGGCGTCGCGCATCATCATCCTGGCACCTAGGCGCAGGGCAGACCAGAAACCGGGGCGCTTGGCCCGTGACATATCAGGGAAATCCATCATTCCACAATGTTAACCAACGGCCAAGATCGGGGCCGAATCCCGATATCATCCCGGGGCGGGAGGCAGTGCCACCCATGAATAAAGACTCACACCCTGGAGAAGACAATGCGTAAATCCTGGCTTGCCGCCACGATTCTGGCCGCTTGCGCGGCCGTAACCTCCCTGCCCAGCGCGGCGCAGACCACCCTGAAGATGGCCTACGCGCTGTCCACGTCGTCGCACTATGGCGCCGGCGCCGACGCCCTGGCGAAGTCCATCGAGGCCTCCTCCAATGGCAAGTACAAGGTACAGCAATTCGCCAACAGCGCGCTCGGCGGCGAGCGCGAGGTGATCGAAGGCCTGCAGATCGGCACCATCGACCTGGCCATCGTTTCGACAGGTGCCACCCTCAATTTTGTTCCCGAAACCGGGGTTTTCGATATTCCCTTCCTGCTGCGCGACCTGGATCACGCCCGCAAGGTGCTGGACAGCAAGATCGGCCAGGACATGCTGGCCAAGTTCCCCAGCCGCGGCATCGTCGCCCTGGCCTGGGGCGAACAGGGCTTCCGCCACCTGACCAACAACGTGCGCCCGGTAAAGACCCCGGCCGATGCCAAGGGCCTGAAGATCCGCACCACGGAAAACCCCATCCACATCACGGCTTTCCGCCAGATCGGCATCCTGCCCACGCCCATGGCATGGCCGGAAGTGGCCACCGCCCTGCAGCAGGGCACCATCGACGGCCAGGAAAATCCGCTGTCGGTGATCACCTCGGCCAAGCTGTCGCAGATGCAGAAGTACCTGTCCCTGACCGGCCACGTCTACGGTCCGGCCCTGGTGCTGATGTCGGCCAACGTCTACGAAGGCCTGTCCGCGGCGGACAAGGCCAACTTCGACCGCGCCGGCAAGGAATCCGCCCAGGCCATGCGCGCCTACGTGGACAACATCGAAAAGACGGGTGTCGAGCAGCTGAAGAAGGAAGGCATGCAGGTGTCGGAGGTGGACCGCGCCGCCTTCGCCGCCGCCGTCGAGCCCGCCTACCCCGAGTACTACAAGAAGTTCGACAAGAAGCTGATCGAGTCGATCCGCGACACCAAGTAAGCAGGGTCCGCCCCTACCCGGGGCGCGCTTCCCCTGGCGGCGGGATTGCGGTCCCGCCGTTTTTCGTCCCCCACCCTTCGCGTACCTCGCCAACGGGATACATCATGCGTTTGCTCTGCGCCTTCGACCGCGGCTTGTTCAAGCTGGTCTCCGTCTTTGCCCAACTCTTGCTGGTGGCCGCCGCGGCCGCCGCCTTCTATCAAGTCATTGCCCGTTTCGTGCTGCATTCGCCCGCCGACTGGAGCGAGGTGCTGACCCGCGCCCTCCTGATCTGGACCGTGCTGCTGGGCGTGGCGCTGGCGTTCCGCCACGGCGCCATGATCAGCGTGGAACTGCTGCGCAACCTGCTCGGCGGCACGCGCCGCCGTGTGCTCGAAGCCATCATTGGCCTGATCTGCGCCAGCTTCCTGGGCTTCCTGGCCTGGATCGGCGGCAACATGACCTACCGCGTGCGCTTCCAGAACGTGCCCAGCCTGGACATCTCGATTTCCTGGATCTACCTGGCCATTCCGGTGGGCGCGACGCTCGCCGCCATCGCCGTGCTGGCCCGCTGGTGCGCCGGCGAGGAAGAAGACGTGCCCGTGCGCAACGACGCGCAAGGCTGAGTCCCCCATAGAACATAAGCAGCAGATATCGCCATGTCACAACTCATGATTGTCTCGATGCTGATTTTCTTCGGGCTGTCCGTGCCGGTCGCAGTGTCGATCGGCCTGGCCAGCCTGGCGGGAGTCGGCGCCGCCGGCCTGCCCTGGCTGGTGGTCGCCCAGCAGCTGTTCGCCGCGCTGGACAAGTACCCGCTCGTCGCGATTCCCTTCTTCATCCTCGCCGGCAACCTGATGGAGGCCGGCGGCATTTCCGAACGCATGGTGGAGTTCGCCAAGAGCGTGGTGGGCGGCATCCAGGGCGGGCTGGCCTGCACCTGCGTGCTGACCTGCATGATCTTCGCCGCCGTGGCCGGATCCAGCGTGGCGACCACCTTCGCCGTCGGCGCCATCCTGATTCCGGCTATGGTCCGGCACGGCTATCCGGCGCCCTTCGCCGCCTCGCTGCAGGCCAGCGCGGCGGAGCTGGGCGTGATCATCCCGCCGTCCATTCCGATGATCCTGTTCGCGGTGTCCACCGACACCTCGACCGGCGAACTGTTCATTGCCGGCGTCATGCCCGGCATCCTGATCGGCGTGGCGCTGATGTTCTATGTGTGGCTCTACGCCAAGCGCAACAATCTGGGCAAGCGCGACGGCGAAGGCCGCCTGCCGCTGTGGCCCGCCTTCAAGAACGCCTGGCTGGCGCTGCTGATGCCGGTCATTATCCTGGGCGGCATCTATGGCGGCGTCTTCACGCCGACCGAAGCCTCGGTGGTGGCGGTCATGTACGCGGTGTTCGTGGGCAAGTTCATCTACCGCCGCCTGACCTTCAAGCAGCTGTCCGACACGCTGCACAAGTCGGTGGTGTCGACCGCCGTGATCATGTTCGTGATCGCCAACGCCGGCATCTTCAGCTTCCTGCTCAACCGCGCGGGCATTCCCGATGCGCTGGGCGTCTGGCTGGCCCAGATCTTCGACACCAAGTTAACTTTCCTGATGGGCGTGAACGCGGCGCTGTTCGTGATCGGCATGTTCATCGAGACGTCGGCGTCCATCGTGGTGCTGGCCCCCTTGCTGCTGCCGGTGGCGCTGAAGTTCGGCGTGGAGCCGGTGCACTTCGGGATCATCATGGTGGTGAACCTGGCGCTGGGGATGATTACGCCGCCGTTCGGGGTGAATCTGTTCGCGGCATGCGCGGTGGCCAAGTTGCCGCTGGAGCGGCTGATCAAGCCGTTGATTCCGTTCGTGGGGGTGGTGATTGTTTGCTTGATCGTGATCACGTATTGGCCGGGGTTGTCGTTGGGGTTGCGTGATCTGGTTTATGCGAAGTAAAGGGAGTTGATTGCTGATGTGGTTTTGTTGACTACATTGGTGATTTTTTATCAGCTTGTGGGGCGGCGACCGCGCTGGGGTGACTGAGTTGGCAGTTGATAGGTGCGCCCCGCTTCCATAGGCCGCCCCTCGTCGCGGGCGCCGTGACTGCTCGCGCCGAGGAGCTATGTGTGTCTTGGCTTGATGCGCTGCTGGATCTGGGCTCAGTGACGAATCTTGCGGTGCCCGCCGATGCCGGCCGCGCGGGCGGCCGACATCGGCATACATGCCTAGAAGCGTGCCGGCGGGTGCGCTGGCGCGAATTCGGTCATTGGTTTGCTGATGACTTCGTCTGTTTTTTGGAGGGGCGGTGATGGGCGGCGCGGCGAACGACAGCTTGCGCATGCCCACCCGCGCGCGCCGCCCATCCGGCACCGGCCTTGACGCGGCGCGCCCAAGTGTCTGACACCCTTACGCTCAAATCTTCAAACTCGGGCAAATGTTCCCGGGTGTCTGACACCCCCACAGCAAAGTCACCCCGCGTGTCAGACACCCGGCAAGACCCCTTTCAATCCGTACCCTCATCGCGTAAGGGTGTCAGACACTAGACGGCAGAGACGCGCTGCACGCCAGTGTCAGACACTGGCATCATCACCACGACGCAAGACACCGCGTAAGCTCCCAGAGGCCGCCCGCGCGGCCGGCCGGGAGCGGGCCCCGCAAGATGCTCCACCGCCCCACCACCGGCGGCAAGAACCTCAAGAACCCTGCCCTCCCCGCTGGCCGGGATGTTTCAGCTTTTGGAGCCCGGTGTGGCGGTGGCGCGGGGTGCGCGGGGAGTCGATAAGCCCGAGGGAATCTGAAGGAGGCGCCGCAGGCGGCGACGAAGATGACGAAGGGGAAGTCCGGAGCGAAGGCTCCGGACCGCAATCGTTGACCCGCGCATCCCGCGCCACCGCCGC
Source organism: Achromobacter agilis (assembly GCF_900496965.1). Classification (GTDB taxonomy): domain Bacteria; phylum Pseudomonadota; class Gammaproteobacteria; order Burkholderiales; family Burkholderiaceae_B; genus Achromobacter; species Achromobacter agilis. The sequence continues at coordinate 32,524 of NZ_UFQB01000028.1, read as the reverse complement.
GCCGGGCGTCTTAAGAACTCAAAAAAACACGACCAGACAGAAAATCAAGCCGCCTTAGCCGCCTCCCATGACACCGCATGGCAGCGAACCTGCCGCCCTCCCCCGACGCTGACGGCCGCCGGCGCCTCCGTCTTGCATTGCTCTCGCGCCATCGAACATCGCGGATGGAACGTGCACCCTGACGGCGGCTGGATCGGATTCGGCACTTCTCCCCCCATCGGCTCCCGGTCCCGTCTTGGATTGTCCAGGTCCGGAATCGTATCCAGCAGCATCCGCGTATACGGATGCCGCGGCGCATCGAATAGCTGATCCGCCGGCGCCTGCTCGACCACGCGGCCCAGGTACATCACCGCCACGCTGTCCGACACGTGCCGCACCACCGACAGGTTGTGGCTGATGAACACATAGGTCAGCCCGAACTCCTTCTGCAGGTCGCCCATCAGGTTCAGGATCTGCGCCTGCACCGACACGTCCAGGGCGGAGGTCGGTTCATCGCACACCAGGAACTCGGCCTGCGTCGCCAACGCCCGCGCGATCGAGATGCGCTGGCGCTGACCGCCGGAGAACTCGTGCGGAAAGCGGCCGGCATCGCTGGCCGACAGGCCCACCAGTTCCAGCAGCTCGTCCACCCGGCGCCGGGTGTCGGCGGGCGTGGCCCGCAGACCCAGCGTGAGAATGGGCTCGGCCACGATATTGCCGACGCGCCAGCGCGGGTTCAAACTGGCGTACGGGTCCTGGAATATCATTTGCGGATGCAGCGTCCCGCCCTTGCGGTCGCGGCCATAGCGCAGGGTTCCCCGCGTCGGCGCCATCAGGCCCACCAGCAGCTTGGCCAACGTAGACTTGCCGCAGCCGGATTCGCCCACGATGCTCAGCGTAGCGCCGCGCGGCACGGACAGCGACACCCCGTCCACGGCCTTCAGAGTCTGCCCTGGCTGGCGCGACAGCGTGCGCTCCAGCCAGGGCGGGGAAACGTCGAACCAGCAGGCCAGGTCATCGGCCCGCAGCAGCACATCATCGTTACGCGGCATGAGCGACTCCTCCTTGGTGCAGCCAGCAGGCGCTGACGGTGGCGCCGGCCGGGGATGGGGCCAGCGGCGGGCGCTGCTGGCCGCAGCGCGGGCCGGCCATCGCGCAGCGCGGATGGAACGCACAGCCGTCTGGCATGGCGTGCAGGCGCGGCATGGCGCCGTCGATCTGGTTCAGCCGGGCCGCGCGCTGGCGCAGGCCGGGAATCGCGTTCATCAGGCCCTGCGTGTAGGGGTGGCCAGGCCGGCGCAACACGTCCAGCACAGGTCCGATCTCGACGATGCGGCCCGCGTACATCACCGCCACGCGGTCGGCGGTTTCAGCGATCACGCCCATGTCGTGCGTCACCAGCAGCACCGAGGTGCCCTGTTCGCGGCACAGGCGGCGCAGCAGCGCCGTGATCTGCGCCTGCACCGACACGTCCAGCGCCGTAGTGGGCTCGTCGGCAATGATCAGCGCCGGGCGGGCCGCCAGGGCCAGCGCGATCACCACGCGCTGGCGCATGCCGCCGGAGAACTGGTGCGGATAGTGGTCGATTCGCTTGTCCGCCGCCGGGATGCCCACGGCCAGCAACAGCTCCAGCGCCCGCTGGCGCGCCGCCTGCGCCGTCACCTTGTCATGGTGGCGGATCGTCTCGACCAGTTGGTCGCCCACGCTGAACAGTGGATGCAGGCTGGTCAGCGGATCCTGGAAGATCGCGCCGATCTCCTTGCCGCGCAGGCGCTGGCGCGCCTTGGGCGGCAGGTTGTCGATACGCCGGCCCGCCAGATGGATCTCGCCGCCGCCCAGCCGGCCAGGCGGCTCCAGCAGGCCGATCACCGCCATGCCGGTCAACGACTTGCCGGCGCCGGATTCGCCCACCATGCCCAGGATCTCGCCCGGGTGGATATCGAAACTGATGTCGCGCGTGGCGACCAGGACGCCGTGGCGCGTCGGAAACTCCACCGACAGGCCGCGCACGGACAGGGTCGGCGCAACGCTGGCCGCGGTCGGCGGCTGTGTGGTGTTGGGAACGATGGCCATCATGACGGGCTCCTTGCGGGACGCGGATAGCTGGAGGAGAAAATCTGCTCGGCCGGCGGATGGCCCCAGGTGCGGTCGGGGTAACGGGCCACCAGCCCGTCGAACTGCGTCTGCGCCTGCTCCTGTGCCAGGCGCGCGTCGAAGCCCGGGATCCGGCCGTCCACCATGACGAAGCGGCCGTCGATCACGACCTGCGACACATCGCGCCCGCTGCCGCTCACCATCAAGGTCTGTATCGGATCGATCAACTGGCCGTTGCGGTCGTGCGAAAAATCGAACACCACGATGTCGGCCTTGGCGCCCACGGCCAGCCGGCCCAGGTCTGGCCGGCCCAGCGCGTCGGCCCCGCCCACCGTGGCGGCGTCGTAGTAATCCTCGGAGCGGACCGCTTCGGTCGAGCCGTCGGCCACGCGGCACAGCATCATCCCCACCTGCATGTTCAACACCATGTCGGGCGGCCAGGTGTCAGTGCCCATGCCGATGTTCACGCCCAGCTTGCGATAGCGCGCGAACGATTCCAGCGTGGCGCCGTGACGGCCCGACACCAGCGGGCAATGGACGATGCTGGCGCCGGCGTCGCGGATGATCTCCAGGTCGCGCCCGGGCCGGTCGATATGGCGCGAGCCCGATACATAGGTGCCGTGCGGCAGCAAGGCGCGCTCCGACAGGAAGTCCAGGCTTTGCAGCCATTCCGGCGGGCTCATGCCGTGCTGCTCCAGCACCAGGTCGTACTCCAGGCGCGACTGGCAGCAATGCAGCCGGATCGGCATGTTCCGCTCGCGAGCCGCGGCGGCGGAGGCGCGCAGCAGCGCCGGCGTGCAGGTTTCGATGCGGTCGGGCGACAGCATGGCGCGCACGCGGCCGTTGTGCCGGCCTTCGATCTCGTCGCAGAAAGCCAGCGCGTCGGCCAGGCCCGCCATGCCGCGCGCCTCGTCGTAATGGCAGCGGATCTTGCCGCCCGCGTCCACATAGGTATGGCCGCTGCGATAGGCCGGCCCCAGGTAGACGCGCAGGCCCAGCTCGCCGGCCGCGTTGGCGGCCGACAGGAACTCGTCGCGGGTCTCGCCCCACACCCGGTAGAACAGCGACGCGATCGGAAGCGCGGTCGTGATGCCGTTGCGTATCAGCTGGGCAAAGGCATAGCGCTTCTGGAACGCCAGTTCGGCCGCCGTGTACATCTCGTACGGCCCCTGCTTCATATAGGTCTCGGGCCAGATGCGGCCCTTCTTCCAGGCGGGCGAATTGTCGAAGCCCAGGATGGTCGTGTCCAGGTCGGACAGCGCGTCCAGGTCCACGAAGCCGGGGCCGATCAGCGCCCGGCCGTAGTCGCGGCGCTGCGCCACCTGTCCCGGATAGCGATGGCCGACGTAGACGATGCGATCGCCCTCGAACACCACCTCGCCGTTCTCGTACAGGCAATGGCGGCCATTCTCGTGGCCCACCACCCAGCGGGCGGTCAGCAGGATGGGACCTTGCGGCGCGCTCATCACGGCGCCTCCGCCAGCGCGCGGCCGTCGCGCGCAACCACGCGCCCGCTCTTGACGACCAGCTTGCGTACCGGACGCGAGACAATGGCTTCGGCCACCGTCTCCGCGTCTACCAGCACGAAGTCGGCGCGACAACCCGGCGCGAGGCCATAGTCGGACAGTCCCATGACCTGCGCATTGCCATAGGTGGCCACGTGCAGCGCCAGATCCAGCTCGTCGTCGCGGCGGAAGTTGTTGCGCAGGCCGACCAGCATGGTCCGCTCCAGCATGTCAGGCTTGCCGTAGGGGCCCCAGGTATCGCGCATGCCGTCATTGCCCGTGCAGACCGTGACGCCGGCCGCATGCAGCTTCGCCACGCTAGGCACCGGCCGCGAGGCCGAGCCCGTGGTCATGATGTGCACGCCCGCCTTCAGCAAGCCTTCCGTCAAGGCCTGCACCGCCTGCGTGTCGGGCATGCCCAGACAGAAGGAATGCGACAGCGTGACCTTGCCCTGCATGCCTAGCGCCAACACCCGGTCTATGGTCATCTGCATCGAGAACGCACCCAATTCGCCGGCCTCGTGCAGATGGATGTCGATGGGCTTGCCGTGCTTCTCGGCCAAGCCGAAGATCGCGTCCAGATGGCCCTTGGGATCGCGGTCCATGCCGGCCGGGTCCAGCCCGCCCACCACTTCCGCGCCCATGCGCAGGGCCTCGTCCATCAGTTCCAACGTGCCAGGCCGGATCAACAGCCCGCTCTGCGGAAACGCGACGATCTCCACATCGATCTGGTCGCGGTACTGTTCGCGCGCCCGCATCACGCCTTCGATCGCCCCCAACCCGATGTCCGTGTCCACGTCCACATGGCTGCGGATGTGGCTGGTGCCGTCGCCGGTCGACATCACCAGCTGGCGGGCCGATTGGCGGTACGGGTCGATGCCCAGGCGCTTCTTCTCGGCGCGTTCGTTCTCGATCTTGTCGATCAGGCGCGGACCCACATCGTTGCGGTACCAGGGCATGCCGTACATGGTCTTGTCCAGGTGCGCGTGGGCATCGATCAGCCCCGGCAGCATCAGCGCGCCGCCTCCGTCCACCACCTGCACGCCGGCGGGTGCCTGTCCGCCCAGCGTCTGGATGCGGCCGTCGCGCACCAGCACCGAGGTCATCTCGCCGCCCGCCGGGCGGACTTGGGTATACAGCGTTGCGTTTTCCATGGTTCTACTCTTGTCGGTTCGCGTTCAGCGCAAACGGGGATTCAGGGCGTCGCGCAGCCAGTCGCCCAGCAGGTTCACCACCAGCACGATCAAGCTCAGGTACAGCGCGGGAAACACCACCACCCACCACTGCCCCGAAAACAGGAACTGGTTGCCCAGGCGGATCAGCGTGCCCAGCGACGGCTCGGTGGGCGGCATGCCCACGCCCAGGAAGCTGAGCGTGGCCTCGATCAGGATTGCCAGGCCCAGGTTCAGGGTGGCCGTCACCATGACCGGCGTCAGCGTATTGGGTAGGATGTGCGTCAGCATGATGCGCAGCGGCCCCACCCGGATCAGGCGCGCCGCCTGCACATATTCCTTGCCGCGTTCCACCAGGGCCGAGGCCCGCACCGTACGGGCGTACTGCACCCAGTTGGTCATGGAGATGGCCAGGATCAGGATCACCGCCGACAGGGTTTCTCGCATGCCGGGCGGCAGCAGCTGGCGGAACACCGCGGTCACCAGGATCGCGACCAGGATGGTCGGAATGCTCAGCAGCGTGTCGCCCAGGCGCATCAAAGCGTTGTCGACCCAGCCGCCGAAGTAGCCGGCCGCCAGGCCGACCAGCAGGCCGATCGCCAGCGACAGCACCACCGTGGCCAGCCCGATCACCAGCGACATGCGCGAGCCGTACAGGATGGCGGACCAGACGTCGCGGCCCTGCGTGTCCGTTCCCAGCAGGAACTGCGGATCCGAACCCGCTTCCCAGACCGGCGGCAGCTCGGCGTTCAGCAGGTCCAGCTGGGCCAGGTCATAGGGGTTCTGCGGCGCGATCCAGGGCGCGAAAATCGCCAGCAGGACCACGACGGCGAGCACGGCACCGGCCCCCATCGCCACGTAGTCCTGCCGCAGGCTCCACCACAGGTCGCTTTGCAGGAATCGGGCGAACCGGCCCTGGCCGGCTGCTGCAAGAGGTTTAGTGAGCATTGGCGCCTCCCTTGACGTGCTGGCTGCGCAGGCGCGGGTCCACCACGCCGTACATCATGTCCACCAGCGTGTTCAGCGCCACGAAGATGAAGGACACGATCACCAGATAGGCGGCCATGACGGGAATGTCCACGAACATGACCGATTGAATGAACAGCAGCCCCATCCCCGGCCACTGGAAAACCGTTTCGGTGATCAGTGCGAAGGCGATCAGATTGCCGATCTGCATGCCCGTCACTGTGATGACGGGCATCAGGCAGTTGCGCAGGGCGAGCCGGAAGTGCACCACGCGGTCGGGCAGGCCGCGCGCGCGGGCGAACTTGATGAACTCGGTGCGCAGCGTTTCTAGCATCTCCGCCCGCACCAGCCGCATGATCAGCGTGATCTGGAACAGCGCCAGCGTGATGGACGGCAGCACGAGCGCGGCGCGGCCCGACGGCGTGAGCAGGCCGGTGGACCACCCGCCTATCTTGACGGTATCCCCGCGTCCGAAACCGGGCAGCCACCCCAGCTGGACCGAGAAGATCAGGATCAGCATGATCCCCACCACGAAGCTGGGCAGCGATATGCCCAGGATAGAGATGAATTGCAGCCCCTGCGCCACGCGCGACTTGCGGTAGATGGCCGTCAGCACGCCCAGCGGCACGCCGATCACCAGCGACAGCAGCGTCGCCATCAGCACCAGTTCGAAGGTGGCCGGAAAGCGTTCGGCAACCAGCGCGAACACGTCCTGCTGGTTGCGGTAGGAAATGCCGAATTCGCCCTGCACGGCGTTGGTCACGAAATGCACGAACTGCATGCCCACGGACGCATTCAGCCCCAGGCGCTCGCGCAATTCGTCGCGCTGCGTCTGCGACGCCTGCTCGTTGAGCATCATGTCGACGGGGTCGCCGACGAACCGGAAAATCGCGAACGCCAGCAACGCCACCGCCAGCATGACGCCAGCCGCGTTGAAGACCCGTCTAACTATGAACGCCAGCATGTGCGCCTCCCCTAGAATTCACTTTCTGACCCAGGGCCGCCCCGCCCGCGGCGGCCCACGCAAGCATCGCCGGCATTACTGCATGCGCAGGTTCCACAGGCGCGCCTTGTTGTCCGGCATCTGCAGCACTTCGCCCACCTTGTCGCCCACGGCCCAGGCCATGGGCTGCTGGTGCAGCGGCAGGAAGCGCACGTCGTCGTGCAGGGTCTGCAGCACGTCTTCCATCATCTGCACGCGCTTGGGACGGTCCATCTCGGCGGCGGCCGCGTCTATCCGCGCATCCAGCGCCGCGTCGCCCCACTGCCCCCAGTTGAAGACGCCGGCCGGGCCCGTGCGCGTGTGCATCACCTGCAGCAGGATGGACAAGGCATCGATCTGCGGCTCGTTGGCCCAGCCGTGGATGGTGATATCGAATTCGCCACGCGAACGCTTGGGGTTCTGCAGCGAGCGCGGGCCGCTGGCCAGCGTCGCCTTCACGCCGATGCGCGCCCACATGGAGGCCGCCGCCTGGCAGATCTCTTCCTCGTTGACGAACATGTCGTTCGAGCACAGCAGCGACACCGTGAACCCTTCGGGGTAGCCGGCCTCGGCCAGCAGCTTCTTGGCGCCCGCGGCGTCGAAGGGCAGGCGTTGCTCCTGCTTGGTGTCGTAGCCGGGGATGGACGGCGCCACCAGCGCGCCCGTGGTGCGCGACAGCCCCCGCATCACCCGCTTCTGGAGCAGGTCGGGCGACAGCGCCATGTAGAGCGCCTGCCGCACCTTCAGGTCTTTCAGCGGATTCTTGCCGGTAACGTTGGAGCCGACCAGTTTGTCGCCGAGGTTAAAGCCGAAGTACAGCGTGCGCAGCTCTGTGCTGGCCAGCACCTTCACGTTGGGCGCCGCGCGCAGGCGGTCCAGGTCCTGCAGCGGCGCGTTCTCGGTGAAATTGATGTCGCCCGACAGCAGGGCCGCCACCCGGGTCGGCGCGGAGGCGATCGGCGTGAACTCGATGCGGTCCAGGTTGTGGCGCGGCTTGTCCCACCAATCGGGGTTCACCACCAGCACGGTGCGCGTATCCGGACGGTACGACTCCACCTTGAACGGGCCGGTCCCGTTGGCGTTGTGCGTCGCGTAGCCTTCGATCTTCTTCGCGGCGTCGGTGGGTTTCAGGCTGTTATTGTCGACCAGCCACTGGCGGTTGAAGATGAAGATGTTGGTCAGGTCGTTCAGCATCAGCGGATACGGATGCGTCATCTCGATATCGACCGTGTAATCGTCCACCTTGCGTACCGCCTTGAAGGCGGGCAGGTTGCCTTTGAGCGGCGACGCGTCATCCGACACCCGCGTCATCGACGCCACCACGTCATCCGCCGAGAACGGCGCGCCGTTGTGGAACTTCACGCCCTTGCGCAGGCGAAAGCGCAGCACCGTGGACGAGGTCGCCTCCCAGGACTCCGCCAGCGCGGGCGTGATGTTGAACTTGTCGTCGTAGCGGATCAGCGCTTCGTACACATGGTTCAGGAACGCCAGGTTGAACGTGCTGCCGTAGGAATACGGGTCCAGCGAATCCAGGTCGCGGGCGGCGCCCCACTTCAGCGTGTTGGCGGCGGATGCCCCCGCCACGGCCGATAGTGCAATCACGGCCCCGGCGGCCCATTTGAACAAAGTCTTCATGGCTGCAACTCTCCCTTGTGTATCGGTCTGAACTCACCGGGGTCGGGCCCGGCGCGATGGATAAGACGGAAAACGGCCCTGCCGTGCGGATCAGCAGACGAGGCTCAGCCGCTGCGCCCGCTCCAGGGATGCCAGCGCCAGCACCTGCGCCAGGGCGGCGCGGTAGGAATCGATGATGGGAACGTCCGGCAGGCGCGGCAGGCTGGGTAGGTAGCCGGCCAAGGCCGCACCGGCCACGATGACGACGTCCGCGCCCTGCTCCACCGCGGCGTCCAGGGCCAGGCTGACCTGCAGCGCCGATTCGGGCGAACGGGAAACGTAGTCCAGCGCATTGCCCGGCAAGGCCAGGATGCCGGCGCAGCGCGATTCCACGCCCAATTGGCGGATCTGCTCGCGCAGCATGCCCGGCCAGCGCCGCCCCACCGTGACGATGGCGTAGCGGTCCCCGCGCTGCATGGCGCTCATGATGGAAGCCTCCGCCATCCCCACGACGGGCACGCCCAGGCGTTCGCGCACCGCACCGATGCCCGGCTCGCCGAAACAGGCAAGCAGACAGGCGTCGAACGGAACGCTCGCCTGCGCGGTCTCGCGCTCGACGATGTCGAGCACGGCATGGGCGGCGATGGCCGCCTCCGCCCGGCTGGCGATGTAGGCGGGGCCGAACTCAGCGGTGACGGCATGGATGTGGGCGGCGTCGCCCAGGAACGTCCTGGCCTGGCCGGCCAGGCTGGCGGTCAGTTCCGACGTGGTGTTGCCGTTAACCACTAGCAGCCGGCAGGGCGAGGCGGCAGGCAGAGGAGCGACGGCGGCTTTGGGCACTGCGGACATGATTGAGCCTCACAATTTGTATACAAACATGAAAGCAATCTTTCAGGCGATCATAATTTTTTGTATAAATTTTTGTATACGATTTATGCACCCAATGTACCCCGTACAGCCACTGCGGCAAGCTATCGCTAACCCTTATCCTTCGTTGTAGTATGCTTGCCAGCACCCTGAAAAATGCGCGCCGGCGCCCATGGCCGGACAATTCCTACACACTGAAAAGCGCGCAGGCATAGGAGCCAACAAAAAGATGACGTCCCCCGAGCCGTCGGCAGATGCACCCGCCAGGAAAGACATCAGCCGCAATGAAATCGTATACAAAAATCTCAGGCGGGCCATCATCGAACAGGCCCTCCTGCCGGGCGACAAACTACCCGAGGACATCATTGGCGAACGTTTCGGCGTCAGCCGGACCATCGTCCGCGGCGTGCTGACGCGGCTGTTCAGCGAAGGCCTGGTGGATTTGCGGCCCAACCGCGGGGCCGCGGTGGCGCGCCCCAGCCTGGAAGAAGCGCACGACATCTTCGAGGCCCGCCGCTGCCTGGAAAGGGACGTAACCCGCCGGCTGCTGCAGCACATCACCGAGGCCGGGCTGGCGCGGCTGGAGCAGCACGTAGTCCAGGAAGAGGAAGCCCGCCAGCGCAACAGCACGAACGAATCCATCCGCCTCTCGGGCGAATTCCATATCCTGATGGCCGAACTGTCGGGGAATGCGGTGTATGCGCGCTACGTGAACGAAATCGTGTCGCGCTGCTCGCTGATCCTGGCCCTCTACGGCCGCCCGCATTCCAGCGAATGCGCGGTCAGCGAGCACCGGGAGATCGTCGCGGGCCTGCGCGCGCGCGACGAAAAGCACGTGCTCCATTTGCTGGAGCACCATCTGGAGGCCGTTACCGCCCGCGCGCTGCTGACCGCCGGCGGCCCGGGCGTGCGCGACATCCGCAAGATCCTGGACCGCTACGGCACCTGAAACGGGCGCGCACAGGCCGGCCCCACAATGAAAAAGCGCCCGGTCGGGGGCGCTTTTCGGTTCTGGGGGCCTAGATTTCGCGTTCTTCCGTCTTGAGGTTGTTGTCGCGGGCGAAATCCACCACGAACTTGTACGCCAGCGGTTCCAGGTCGCGCAAACGCAGATCGACCACGATCCCGCGCACGCCGTCGATCACGACGGGCAGCACATAGGGCGAATAGGTGAGGTGGTTACCGGCACAGCCGGCGGGCCGGAACTGTGCCATTACGCCGGCGAGCCTTTCCGCCCAATCGCTGGGGCGGAAGCGGCTACCGCTTTCGGTAACGCCATGAATTACGAATTGTCTGACGCGAGTTGCCATGAGTTCTTCACTACAGCGCGCCTTTCACGAAAGCCGGATCTTCGGCGTGATCAAACATGCGCCCTGCGCCGCGAATTGTATATGATTGATCCTTTGCCCTCTTTCAAACAGCGCTTTCCCCTGGGAAGCGCGCCTGCGAGAGGGTCCGGTTGCGAGCCTGCCCCGGCTCGACCCGCCATACCCCCAGGAGGATCCGCGATGAGCTCGCCTCTGGCCAATATCTATGCCCGGCTGCCGGTGTCGTTCACGCACGGCCAGGGCGTCTGGCTCTGGGACGCCGAGGGCCGCAAGTACCTGGATGCGTTGGCCGGGATCGGCGTGTCCTGCCTGGGCCACGCCCACCCGAAGCTGGTGGCCGCCATCAGCGAGCAGGCCGCCCGCGTCATCCATACCTCGAACATCTACGAAGTCCCGCAGCAGACCGCTCTGGCTGCCCGCCTGACCGAACTCTCCGGCATGCAGGAGGTCGCGTTCAACAACAGCGGCTCCGAAGCCAACGAGGCCGCGATCAAGCTGGCGCGCTACTACGCCTACCAGCGGGGGAACAAGCACGCCCACATCATCACCATGGACTCGTCCTGGCATGGCCGCACCCTGGCCACGCTCGCGGCCACGGGCAGCGACAAGGCGCGCAAGGGCTTCGAACCCCTGCCCTCGGGCTTCATCCAGGTGCCCTACAACCAGCTGGACGCCGTGCGCGCCGCCGGAGACGCCGAGCCGCGCACGGTTGCCGTGCTACTGGAGGTGCTCCAGGGCGAGGGCGGCATCCGTCCCTCCGACATCGCTTACCTCCAGGGACTGCGCCGCCTGTGCACGGAGCGCGGCTGGCTGCTGATGATCGACGAGGTGCAGTCCGGCATCGGCCGTACCGGCAAATGGTTTGCCCATCAATGGGCGGACATCCGGCCCGACGTGATGACCCTGGCCAAGGGCCTGGCGGGCGGCGTGCCGATCGGCGCCATGCTGGCCGCCGGCCCCGCCGCCGGCGTCCTCACCCCGGGCAGCCACGGCACCACCTTCGGCGGCGGCCCCCTGGTCTGCGCGGCCGGGCTCGCGGTGCTGGACGCGCTGGAATCCGAGAATCTGCTGGACAACGCCCACGCCGTGGGCGCCCACCTGAAAGATGCGCTGGCCAGGGAACTGGCCGGCACGCCCGGCGTCACCGATATCCGCGGCCGCGGCCTGATGCTGGGCATCGAGCTGGCCCGCCCTTGCGGCATCCTGGCCATGCGCGCCATGGAAGCCGGCCTGCTCATCAACGTCACGCGCGACCGCGTCATCCGCATGCTGCCGCCGCTGATCCTGAACCGGGAAGAAGCCGACCGGATCGTCGCCATCCTGGTTCCCCTCATCCGTCAATTCCTGGCCGAACAACCATAATCAACGCCCCGCCCGGGCCACGAGCCTGGCCGGACCCAATGACCTGCGACATCACCATGACTCCTCCCACGACTCAAAACGGCCCGTTGCGGCACTTCCTGCAGTTCAAGGACTTCTCGTCCGCCGAAATCGCCTACGTGCTGGACCGCGCGCGGCTGATCAAGGACAAGTTCAAGCGCTACGAACCCCACATGCCGCTGCACGACCGCACGCTGGCCATGGTGTTCGAGAAGGCCAGCACGCGCACCCGCGTGTCGTTCGAGGCCGGCATGTACCAGATGGGCGGTTCGGTCATCAACCTGACCTCTAACGATTCGCAACTGGGCCGCTCCGAGCCTATCGAAGATACCGCGCGCGTCATTTCGCGCATGGTCGACATCGTCATGATCCGCACGTTCGAGCAGACCCGCATCGAACGCTTCGCCTCGCATTCGCGCGTGCCCGTGATCAACGGCCTGACCAACGAATTCCACCCCTGCCAGATCCTGGCGGACATCTTCACCTACATCGAGCACCGCGGCTCCATCGCCGGCAAGACCGTGGCCTGGGTGGGCGACGCCAACAACATGGCCTACACCTGGCTGCATGCCGCCGAAATGCTGGGGTTCACGCTGCACGTGTCCACGCCGGCCGGCTACGAGCTCGAGGCCTCGCGCATCGGCACGCCGTCCGACAAGGTGCTGCGCCAGTTCAAGGACCCGATGGAAGCCTGCAAGGGCGCCCACCTCGTCACCACCGATGTGTGGACCAGCATGGGCTATGAAGCCGAGAACGAAGAGCGCCGCGCCGCTTTCGCCGACTGGTGCGTCGACGCCGACATGATGGCGGCCGCCGCCGACGACGCCGTGTTCATGCACTGCCTGCCCGCCCACCGCGGCGAGGAAGTCACGGGCGAAGTTATTGACGGGCCGCAGAGCGTCGTCTGGGACGAGGCCGAAAACCGCCTGCACGTGCAGAAGGCCCTGATGGAATTCCTGCTGCTCGGCCAGCTGAAGTAAACCGCCTGCCCCGTCGAGCGTTGCTCGGCGGCGCGGCACGGCAAACCTGGCCCTCTCGCGACGGCCAGGTTTTTTTTGACTGCGCCCGCTGCGGCGCAGCGCGCCCCAGGCCGCGATGGCCTCCGCCACGGCCTGCGGCTGCGCGGGCGCCAGGGCCAGGGCCAGGCGCTACAGGATGCGCTTGAACATCGTGCGGCTCGTGTTGCGAAACGATGGCCGCACGCGGCTGCTCCAGTCGGTGGCGCGCACGGCCAGCCACGGCGGGCTGCCGAAGGTCTCCCGGGTCTGCAGGTCGTAGCAGGCCAGATAGCGCGGCGACTCGTCGCGGCATTCATAGCGCAGCGCGCGCACCGTGCCCGGCACGGAGGCCAGGCCGGGCAGGTGTTCCTGGTCGTACCAGGCGTTCAGGTCGGCCTCGGCCTCGGGCAGCACATCGGTCTCGACGATGTAGTGCCAGGGCGCATCCTGCCCGGCGGATGCGCCCGGCAGGTCCAAGGTCCGGTGCAGCACCCGGACGCGGGCACCCGGCGTCAGCTCGGCCAGGCGGGCTCGAACCTCGGACAGCATCTCGGCCCCTTGCACATACACATAGGTGTCCTCGACATCCAGCGCCGCGAACGCCTTCACGTTCACGCCCGCCAATCCTTGCGTCAGGCGCCCTGCGAGATCCCGCATGCGCGGCCCGTCGAAGCGCTCGCCCAGCGACACCAGCAATACCGTTTCCTGCACCGTCATCTCCTTTCAATGCCCCACGCGCAACGCCACGAGGAAGCGCGACACCATGTTGTACGCCCCGACGGTCGCCGCCAGTTCGACCAGCTGCGTATCATCGTAGCGGGCCCGCAGCGGCGCAAACACCGCATCGGGCACCTCGATGTCGCGCGTCATGGCGTCGGTCAGCGCCAGCACGTCGGCCTCGCCCGGTTCGAGTCCCTCGACATCGGCCGGCGCCGGCCCGGCGCGCAGCGCATCGACCAGCCCCTGGGGCATGCCGGCGGCCAGCGCATGCGGCACGTGCGCCTCGAACTCATAGGGCGCGCGGTTCAAGGTAGCCACGCGCAGGATGATCATCTCCCGCAGGCGCGGCGGCAGCGACGTCTTCTGGCGGATGGCGGTCAACATGGCCTCCCAGCCCTCGACTACGGCGGGACTGTTCAGCAGCACCTGGTACAGCGGCGAAATGCGGCCGCGGGCGGCGGCGATGCGCGCCTCCAGCGCGGCCAGTTCGCCGCGGGTGCCCGGCACGACGGACGCGACTCGGCTTGCGTTCATGGGATCACTCCGGACGGATGTTCTTGCGCTGGATCAGCGCGGTCCATTTTTCGCGGTCGGACGCAATCAGCGCCGCCAGTTCCTGCGGGCTGCCGGGAGCAGCCTGGGCGCCGAACTTCTCCAGGCGGGCGCGCACGCTTTCGGCGCCCAGCGCGGCGCGCACGGCCTGGTTGAGCTTGTCGATGGTGGCCGGCGGCGTGGCGGCCGGCGCCACGATGCCGTACCAGTTGTTGGACTCCACGCCGGGAATGCCCTGCTCGGCCAGCGTCTTGACGTCCGGCAGCAGCGGATGGCGCGTGGCCGCCGCGATCCCCAGCGCCTTCAGCTTGCCGCCCTGGATGTGGCCGATCAGGCCGGGCACGTCGCCGAAAAAGCCCGACACCTGATTGCCCATCACGTCATTGATGACCGGCGCCGCGCCCTTATACGGCACGTGCATCACGTTCGCCTTGCTGGCGTCGGCGAACATCTCCAGCGTCAGGTGCGGAATGCTGCCGATGCCCGAGGATCCAATCGCCACCGATTGCGCGGCCGCCTGCGATTTCTTGACGAAATCCGCCGCGTCCGCCGCCGGGTTGGACGGGTTCACCACGAATACCGTGGCGTTGTTCACCACCTTGGAGACCGGCGCGAAGTCGCGCGCGGGGTCGTACGGCAGGTCCTTGTACAGCGCCGGGCTGATCGCCACCGCGCCCACGCTGGTCAGGAACAGCACCGAGCCGTCGGCGGGTGCCTTCGCCACATAGGCCGCCGCGATATTGCCGTTGGCCCCAGCCTTGTTTTCCACGATGACCTGCTGCTTGAGCTCCTTGCCCAGTTGCTCGGCCAGCACCCGGCCCACCAGGTCCACCGGCCCGCCCGGCGGAAAGGCGATGATGAGGCGCACCGGCCCCTCGGCCCGGGCGGCTCCCAGGGCGGCCAGGCTCAGCAGGCCGGCCGACAGAATTTTCTTGAACATGATGTCTCCTCGTCGAATGGAATGTTCTTATCGATCGCGCGCCGCCGGACGGCCGCCGCGCGGACTGCCACCTACCGGAACCCGTACAGCCTCGCGGGGTTGTCCACCAGGATCTGCCGGCGCAACGCGTCATCCGGGCAGGCCTGGAAAAAAAGATCGACCAATTCGCCGTCGTCGGGCATGTCCCCCGAGACGTTCGGATGCGGCCAGTCCGTGCCCCACAGGCAGCGCCCGGGCAGGGCCTGCGCCAGGGCGCGCACGAAAGGCAGGCCCTCCCCGAACGGGCGGCGGCCGGACGCGATGCGGTCGATGCCGGACACCTTGACCCAGGCTTGCGGCACCTCGGCCAGGCCGAGCAAGGCGCGCATCGCCGGCGAATCCAGCCCATCGGCCGCCTTCACCCGCCCCATGTGGTCCACCACGAAAGGCACCGGCAAGGTTGCCAGCCGCGGTAACAGATCGGGCAGCATCGCGCCGTCCAGATGCAGGCACAGGTGCCAGCCCAGCGGCGCGATCAACGCCACCACATGATCAAATACCGCCGGCTCGGGCGCGCCGCCCAGGTGGGGTACGAAATTGAAGCGCGCCGCGCGCACGCCGCCCTCGTGCAGCAGCCGAACCTGCTGCTCGGTAGCGTCGGCGCCCAGCAGCGCCACGCCGCGATAGCGGCCGCCGCTGGCGGCCAGCGCGTGCAGCAAGGCCCGGTGGTCGGATCCGTGGCAATTGGCCTGCACCACCACCGCGCGCTCCACGCCCAGGCGTTCATGCAGCGCCGCCATGGCCGCATACGGCGCGTCCGGCGGCGTATACGACCGGCCCTCGGCATACGGGAATACGTCGGCCGGGCCGAAGACATGGCAATGCGCATCGCATGCCCCGGGCGGCAGCGCATGGCGGGGACGGGACGGCGTTGCAAGCGGAGGACGGCAATCGGGCACGGCGGCTTCCTATGGGGAAAGTGTCATGCTCCCGGATTGCAGGTGGCCAAACAATGCTATATCTTTGATTTCAGATATAGAAATATTAAATACCCAGTGGACCTCAAGCAGATCGAATACTTCCTGCGGGTGGCGGAACGGCGCAGCTTCTCCCGCGCGGCCGAAATGCTGGACGTGGCGCAGCCCACGCTCAGCCGCCAGGTGCGCCTGCTGGAACTGGAGCTCGGCCAGCACTTGCTGTATCGCAACGGCCGCGGCGCGGAGCCCACCGAAGCCGGCCTGCGCTTCCTGGAACACGCCCGCGCCCTCCTGGCCCTGGCCGAACGCGCCAAGGAAGACCTGCAAAGCCTGCGCGAAACGCCTACGGGCAAAGTGATCGTGGGCCTGCCGCCCCGCATCGCGCGGGTGCTGACCCCGCCGCTGGTCCAGGCCTTTCGCCGCGGCTTTCCCGGCGCGTCCATCGCGGTGGCGGAGGGCCTAAGCGCCCAGGTGCGCGAATGGCTGCTGGCCGGCCGGGTCGACCTGGCCCTGCTTTACGATCCCGCCCCTTCGCCCCAGCTGGCGTACGAATCGCTGTTCCGCGAAGACCTGGTGCTGGTGGCGGCGGCCGGGCATCGCCCCCCGCTGCCCGCGCGGATCGACGTGGCGCAGCTGGGCGACTATCCGCTGGTGGTGCCCAGCCTGCCCAACGCCATCCGCACCTTGGTCGAAAGCGTGTGCCGCGCCCAGGGCGTGCGGCTGACGATCGCGGTCGAAGTGGACGCCGTCCAGACCATCGTCGAACTGGCCGCCCAGGGCGACGCCTACGCGATCCTGCCGCGCTCGGCGGCGCGCGGGCCGGCCGCGGAACACGAACTGTCCCTGTGCGATATCGGCAACCCGGCGATCACCAACGACCTGGTGCTGGCCTGCGCCCGCCATCGGCCGTCCACGCGCCTGGCCACGGCTACCGCGCAGCTGATCCCCCAGCTCGACGTGCCCGCGCTGTTCGCTCCCCGGCCCTCCGCCCAAAAGAGTTAAAATGGCGCTAGTTTTCATGTCTGGCGGCTAGCTGCTGTCAAAGTCTGCTGTCAAAGTCCTGTTGGCGTCTCACCTCAAACAATGACCACTATCCTCCCGAACCTTCCCACCGGCCAGAAGGTCGGCATCGCCTTTTCCGGCGGCCTCGACACCAGCGCGGCGCTCCTGTGGATGCGCAACAACGGCGTCGTCCCCTACGCCTACACGGCGAACCTGGGCCAGCCCGACGAGTCCGACTACGATGAGATCCCGCGCAAGGCCATGGCCTACGGCGCCGAAAAGGCCCGTCTGATCGACTGCCGCGCACAACTGGTCGCCGAAGGCATCGCCGCCCTGCAATCGGGCGCGTTCCACATCTCGACCGCCGGCATTACCTACTTCAACACCACCCCCATCGGCCGCGCTGTCACCGGCACGATGCTGGTGGCAGCCATGAAGGAAGACGACGTCAACATCTGGGGCGACGGCAGCACCTTCAAGGGCAACGACATCGAGCGCTTCTACCGCTATGGCCTGCTCACCAACCCGGACCTGAAGATCTACAAGCCCTGGCTCGATCAGCGTTTCATCGACGAGCTCGGCGGCCGTTCGGAAATGTCGGAATACATGCGCCAGGCCGGTTTCGACTACAAGATGTCGGCCGAGAAAGCCTACTCCACCGACTCCAACCTGCTGGGCGCCACCCACGAAGCCAAGGACCTGGAGCACCTGAACTCCGGCATCCGCATCGTCAAGCCCATCATGGGCGTGGCGTTCTGGCGCGACGACGTGGCCGTCAAGGCCGAAGAAGTCACCGTCCGCTTCGAGGAAGGCCAGCCGGTCGCCCTGAACGGCGTTGAATACAGCGACCCGGTCGAGCTGATGCTCGAGGCCAACCGCATCGGCGGCCGCCACGGCCTGGGCATGAGCGACCAGATCGAAAACCGCATCATCGAAGCCAAGAGCCGCGGCATCTATGAAGCCCCGGGCCTGGCCCTGCTCTTCATCGCCTACGAACGCCTGGTCACCGGCATCCACAACGAAGACACGATCGAGCAGTACCGTGAAAGCGGCCGCAAGCTGGGCCGCCTGCTGTACCAGGGCCGCTGGTTCGACCCGCAAGCCATCATGCTGCGCGAAACCGCCCAGCGTTGGGTGGCCCGCGCCATCACCGGCGAGGTCACCGTCGAACTGCGACGCGGCAACGACTACTCGCTGCTGAACACGGAATCGCCCAACCTGACCTACGCACCCGAGCGCCTGTCCATGGAGAAGGTGGAAAACGCCCCCTTCACCCCTGCAGACCGTATCGGCCAGCTGACCATGCGCAACCTCGACATCGTCGACACGCGCGAAAAGCTGTTCACCTACGTGAAGACGGGCCTGCTGGCCTCGTCGGGCACCTCGCTGCCCCAACTGAAGGACGCCCACAAGAAGTAATCCTTCGGCGGCCTGACGTTAAAAAACCCTTCGGCATGCCGAAGGGTTTTTTCTTTTCCAGGGCGCCGGCGCCGCGCGCCGGGCGCGGCAGGCCTCCGCCTACAGCTCGACCTGCATCCCCATCTCGACGACCCGGTTCGCCGGAATCTTGAAGAACTTCGTGCTGCGGGTCGAATTGCGCGCCATGAAGGAAAACACCGCGCGGCGCCAGCGCCACAACGCCGGCTTCTTCGCCGCCACCACGGTCTGGCGCGACAGGAAATACGACGTCCGCATCGGCTCCAGATCGATTTCCGGATAGGCTTCGGCCACCAGACGCAGCGCTTCCGGCACGTCCGGATCTTCCTTGAAGCCGTAGTTGATCGTGGCCTGCCAGCTGGAGGCGCTGATCTTCTGCACCGTGAAGCGCTCTTCCGGCGACACGTACGGCACGTCCGCCACCAGAATGGTCAGGAATAGCACGTGATCGTGCAGCACCTTGTTGTGCTTCAGGTTGTGCAGCAGGGCCGGCGGCACGTTCCCGGAATTCATGGTCATGAAGATGGCGGTGCCGGGCACGCGCGACGGCGGATACTCCTCAAGCTGCGCCATGAATTCCTTGAGCGGCTGGCGGTCCCTCTGCTGCATCTCGGACAGCAGCCGGCGGCCGCGGCGCCACGTCATCATCAGCGTGAACACCACGATCGCCACCACCAGCGGCAGCCAGCCGCCCTCGTGGATCTTGAACACATTGGCCGAGAACAGCAGCACATCGAACAGCAGCAGCATGCCCAGCACCACGAACCACATCATCCGCTTCACGCCCGTGCTGCCTCGCGGCAGCACCGCGAAAGCCAGCACCGAGGTCGTCAGCATGGTGCCCGTGACCGCGAAACCGTAGGCGGCGGCCAGGTTGTCGGAATTGCGGAACAGCAGCACCAGGACCAGCACCGCGCACAGCAGCAGCGCGTTGACCTGCGGCAGGTAGATCTGCCCTTTCTCGATCGCCGAGGTGTGCAGGATCTGCATGCGCGGCCAGAAGCCCAACTGCACCGCCTGGCGGGTCACCGAATACGCGCCCGAAATCACCGCCTGCGACGCCACGATCGTGGCGATCGTGGCCAGGGCAACTAGCGGCGCCAGCCCCCAGTCGGGGGCCATCATGAAGAACGGATTGCGGATGGCTTCGGGATCGCGCAACAGCAGCGCGCCCTGGCCGAAATAGCACAGCGTCAGCGCCGGCAGCACCATGCTGAACCAGGCCCTGCGGATCGCCGGACGGCCGAAATGGCCCATGTCCGCGTACAGGGCCTCGGCGCCCGTCAATGCCAGCACCACCGCGCCCAGCAGCACGAAGCTGATCCAGGGGAACTCGATGATGAAGCGCAGCCCCCACATGGGATTCAGCGCGGCCAGCACCTCCGGCGTCTGCCAGATCTGCCAGCCGCCCAGCGCGGCCAGCGTGCCGAACCAAAGCAGCATCACCGGACCGAAGAGCTTGCCCATGGCGCCCGTGCCGTGCGACTGGATCACGAACAGCGCCACCAGCACCACCAGCGCGATCGGCACGACCCAGTTGTCGAGCTGGTGCGACACGATGCCGATCCCTTCCAGCGCCGACAGCACAGAGATCGCCGGCGTAATCATGCTGTCGCCGTAGAACAGCGCGGCGCCGAAGATCCCCAGCACGATCAGCACCCAACGCAACTTGCCTTCGCGGGCGCGCACCGCCAGCTCCAGCAGCGCCAGCGTGCCGCCTTCGCCGCGGTTGTCGGCGCGCAGCACCAGCGTCACGTACTTGAACGACACCACCACCATCAGCATCCAGAACAGGATGGACAGCACGCCCAGCAGATGCGGCGGCTCCAGGTCAGTGTGCACGCTCAGGCCCGTGAGACAGGCCCGCAGCGTGTACAGGGGGCTGGTGCCGATGTCTCCGTACACCACGCCCAGCGCCCCCAGGATGAGCGCCGCCCGCGACGATGGCGCATGCGCGCCGCTTGCGTGGGCGACGTTCGGGGTGGGAGCGCCGGCTGTATCCTGGCTCATGATGTGGGTTCTTGACGGGTGAGTTGGGCCCCTTTTCGAGGGCCGGGAAACACGACGGATAGCCGTGTGCCGGAAAAATCGGGGCGGCTGGTGAGCTTCCACCAGGCGCCATGCGCGTGCGCGATCTCGCGCACGATGGCCAGGCCCAGGCCCGAGCCCCCTACCGTGGCGCTGGGCGAACGATAGAACGCCTCGAACACGCGGTCGCGCTCTTCCGGAGGTATCCCCGGCCCGTCGTCCTCGACGGTCAGGGAAGGCGGATTGGCGCCCACGATCAGCGTGATGCGGCCCGTGGCGTTGCCGTAGCGCAAGGCGTTGTCGATCAGGTTGCCCAGCAGTTCCGCCAGCAGCAAGGGATCGGCGTCGATCCAGATAGGCGCGTCGGGCGCCACCAGGTCGAGTTCGTAGCGCGCTTCGCGCACGCGCGGAAACCATTCGGCGCCATGCGCCCGGACCCATTCGCACAGGTCGATGCGCACGAAGCTGTCTTGCGGACGCGCGTTGGGATCGGCCCGCGCCAGCACCAGCAACTGCTGGCCCAGCCGGATCATGCGGTCGCTCACCGCCTTGATGCGTTCCGCCCTCGCCCGCACATCGTCGGGCAGGGGCCGGGCCAGCATCAGCTCCGACTCCAGCCGCAGGCCGGACAAGGGGGTGCGCAGCTGGTGGGCCGCGTGGCCGATGAAGCGCCGCTGCGCCGCCAGCGAAGCGTCCAGGCGCAGCAGCAGGTCATTGGTATGCGTCACCAGCGGCTCGATCTCTACCGGCACGCCCGCCACTTCCAGCGGCTGCATGTCGTCGATGGAACGCTGCCGGATCTCCTCGGACAGGTGGTTGACGGACCGCAGGCCCGAGCGCACGCCCTGCACCACTACCCAGGTGAACAAGGCGATCAGGGCGATCTGCCCCACCACCATCAGCCAGAAGAAGTCCTCAAGCATCCAGAGCGACATGTCGATCTTGTGCGTGATGACCCAGGTTGCGGCCAGGTCCAGCAGGACGAGCAGCAGGATCGGCGGCATCAGCCGGATGACCAGATGCCGCGCAAGCGAACGGGAGGGAAGTAAGGGGCGCGAAGCCGGGGGGGCGTTGGGAGTGCGTTCCTGCGTCATGACGCGATGCCCTTGCTCAGGCGATGGGATGCGCTCGGCCGGCATGTGGCGGCCGCCGGCGGGCCGTGAAGCCGTCAGGCCGTTTCGACATCCAGCATGTAGCCAAAGCCGCGCACTGTCTGGATGCTGGCGCCCGTGCCTTCGAGGCGCTTGCGCAGGCGGTACACATAGACTTCGACGGCGTTTTCGCTGAAGTCGGCATCCCAGGCGGAAAGCGAATTCACGATCTGGCGCTTGGCCACGACACGGCCCACGCGGGCCATCAGCATTTCCAGCACAGACAGTTCGCGCACGGACAACGACAGGCGCTGGCCATTGGCGCGGACTTCGCGTCCGACGGTGTCGAACACCAGCGGGCCCACTTCGATCAGGGGCTGCGCCTGTCCGGCGCGGCGGCGGCCGAAGGCGCGCACGCGCGCCGCCAGCTCGGGCAGTTCGAAAGGCTTGGTAACGTAATCGTCCGCGCCGGCGTCCAGGCCGGCGACGCGGTCGTCGATGCCGTCGCGGGCAGTGAGGATGAGCACGGGAACCTGATTGCCGTCCTGGCGCAATTGCCTCAGGACGTCCAGCCCGCTCATGCCCGGAAGGTTGAGATCAAGCAGCAGCAGATCGTACGGCTGGCCTGCCAGGGCGCCCAGGACACGGTCGCCTTCGGTCAGCCAGTCGACCGCATAACCCTGGTCGGCCAGGAATTCCTGGAGCGCATGGCCCAGGGTGGTGTCGTCTTCGATTACCAGAACTCGCATGCCGCGATTCTAGCGCGATCCCGGCCGAAAGGGGGCGCGAAGTGCGCCCCCGGCCGGAATTCGTTCAGCGCGCGGCCGGAGCCGGGGCGGCCCCAGCCGCGGCGGGCGCCGCTTCGCCCGCGGGCGCGCCGCCCGAAGGCGGGGTAGTGACGAACCCGATGCGCGTCATGCCCGAACGGCGCGCCGAAGCCATGACCTTGGCCAGCGTTTCGTAGCGGGTGTTCTGATCGGCGCGGATGCGGATCTCGGGCTGCGGCTTGGTGCCGGCGATCGATTTGAACCGGTTGGGCAGGTCGTCGATATTGACCGGCTTTTCATCCCAGAACAGTGCGCCGCTGGCGTCGATGGCCAGGTCGACCGTCTTGGGTTCTTCCTCGATCTGCTCCGCGGCCACCTGGGGCATGTTGATCTTGATCGAGTGCGCCAGCAGCGGCGCGGTGATGATGAAGATCACCAGCAGCACCAGCATGACGTCGATCAGGGGCACCATGTTGATCTCGGAAACCGCGTGGCTTCCAGACCCCTTTCCCTCGAAGCTGCCAAAGGCCATTATTCGCTCCCGCGTTGGGCGCCGCCGTTCTGGCGGCGCAGGGCACGCACCTTGCCATCGGACAGTTCAACCTGCTGGCCGGTGGTCAGGAAGGCGAACAGGTCATGCGCGAAGGCGTCCAGGCGCGACAGGAACACGCGGTTGTTGCGCACGAAAGTGTTGTACGCCAGCACCGCAGGGATGGCAACGGCCAGGCCCAGGCCGGTCATGATCAGCGCCTCGCCGACGGGGCCGGCGATGCGGTTGATGGTCACGCCGTCGGACAGGCCGATGCCGACCAGCGCGTGGTACACGCCCCAGACCGTGCCGAACAGGCCCACGAAAGGCGCCGTCGAACCCACCGAGGCCAGCACGGTCAGGCCGTTTTCCAGCTTGGCGGTTTCTTCGTCGATGACCTTGCGCATGGTGCGGGTGACGAAATCGGAATTGCTGCCGGACTCTTCCAGCTTGGTCGCGCCGAATTTGTTGTGATGCGCCTGCGCGTGCATGGCATGGCTGGCCAGGTGCGAGAACGGATCGCGCGCGCCGTGGGTCACGATTTCGTTTTCAACCTGCTCGAGCGAGCTGGCGTTCCAGAACTTGTTCAGGAAGTCCGCCGCGCGCTTGCGCATGGCGACGTTGCTGGCGGCCTTGACCAGGATCAGGTACCAGGTCACCAGCGACATCAGGATCAGGATGACGAACAGGGTCTTGCCCACGAAGTCGCTTTGCGCGACGAAGTGCAGGAAGCCCATATCGGGCGTGGCGATGGGGGCCGGCGCAGCGGGCGGCAGTGCGGCGGCGGCGCTGTGCAGCGCGTCGGCCGACTGCTGGAGCACGCCTGCGGCCTGCTGGGTGGCTTCGCCGACCGCCGAGGCGGCTTGCGGAGCCGCAGGCGCGGCCGCTGCGGCGGCGGGCGCGGCGGCCGCCGGCACGGCCGGGCTGGTAGTCGCCTGCGCCACCAGGGTGGCGCTATGCAATGCGTTGGACATCTCAGTTCCTCATGACGAAATCGAACGGAATTTTGGCTTTGGCGGGATAGGCCACGCCATTACGGGTATAAGGCTTGAAACGGCCCTTGCGGGCGGCGGCCAGCGCGGACTCATCCAGGCGCGAGAAGCCCGAAGACGAATCGATGGTTGCGCGCTCGACCAGCCCCTGGGTATTGATCTCCACCAGCACCACCACCCTGCCCTCTTCGCGCATGCGGCGCGAAGCCATAGGGTAATTCGGCATCGGGCGCGCGCCCTGGAATTCGATGCTGGACACCAGCACCGGCTGGTCGGGCGGCGGCCCTTGCTGCGGCCCCTGAGGCGCCTGCGTGCCTTCCGGCGCGCCGCTGGGCGGCGTCTGCTGGGGCGGCGTTTCGGGCTTGACCTCCTGCTTGACCTCTTGCTTGGGCTGGGGTTTGGGCTTCGGTTTGGGTTTCGGCTTGGGCTTGGGCTTGGGCGCCGGCATGGGCGGCTTTTCAACCACCGGCTCGGGTTCGGGTTCCGGTTCGGGTTCCGGCTTGAGCTCGGGTTCCGGTTCGGGCTCGGGCTCGATCTCGGGCTGCGGTTCGGGGGGCGGTTCCGTGACCGGCTGCGGTACTTCAGGAGTGGGTTCGGCCTTGGCGATCTGGGGGATGGGCGCGTCCACCACGCTCACCATGATCGCCTCCGGCTCTTCGAGCTCGGGACGGTTTTCCGGCGCCATGAAGATGGCGCCGATCACCGCAGCATGAAGCGCGAGAACCGCGAGGCCAGCGCCTGCGCGTATACCGAATGAAGACCGCGAAGAAGAATTCCAACCGCGTTGAAGACTAGGCATGAATCAGCCAGGGTGCATTGACTTATCCGGCCTGCGGAGAAAGACGCGCACGCCAAGGCGGCGCCGGCTGGCCGGTACAAGCCAATAATAATATCTTAAATGCGAATGATTCGCACGTTCTATTTCGTCTGAAACCGCGCAACACTGCTGATCAAGGTCAAACCGGATGCGACAAAATGGCCGGAAATAAGGGACGCGCAAAACAAAAAACCCGCCACGGCGACGTGTGCGGGTTTTCTGCGTAATGCAATGCTTTTGGTGGGTGCTACAGGGGTCGAACCTGTGACCTACGCCTTGTAAGGGCGCCGCTCTACCAACTGAGCTAAGCACCCTTTCTGATGCAGCCTCAAGACGAAATTCGCGAAAATCCGTACAAGCAACTGCCAACCGGGGCACTCAAAAGCAATACGCGGGCCGGAGTATACCGGACCGCGCACTTGTCGGCAAATCGCGAGGAACCACGCCCTGCGACCTGCCTGCCGCCCATTAGTTGACGGCGTCCTTCAGGGCCTTGCCCGGACGGAACTTCGGCACCTTGGCCTTCTTGATCTTGATGGTTTCGCCCGTGCGCGGGTTGCGGCCGGTGCGAGCGGCGCGGGCCGACACGGCAAACGTACCAAAGCCAACCAACGTAACCGTACCGCCCTTCTTCAGGGTGGTCTTGACGGCACCGATCAGGGCGTCGAGCGAACGGCCGGCAGCAGCCTTGGAGATGTCGGCCTTGCTGGCGATGTGATCGATGAGTTCGGTTTTGTTCATGCAGGTGTACCCCTCACAAGGTGTGGAGTCTGCCGGAGGTGCAGTCCATGGCCGTCATGATTGGACGCCACGAAAGACGCAAGACCCGACAAACGACGAACAGACAGTGGATAAACTTTTTTCTTGCGCTGCAAAGCACAACTTTTAAACTGCTGCGCCGCTTAGGATCCAATGGCAAAAAGCCTTCGAATCGTCAGCGACGCAGAGGTGTATTAGGCCTTGGCGTGGCGCGGCTGTCAAGCGAAAACCTCACCATAACCCGCGCCAATACTAGCTTTTGGCCGTTTTCGCAATAAACAGAAACGCGCAATTCGGCGTTTGCGCGACACTGCGTTACGACGCATCAATGTTGCGTCAGACGTCGGCCCATCGACGCAGCAAATTGTGATAAATCCCGGTCAACTGCACGATGGAGGGATGCCCCGCGGCATCCTGGTTCAAGCGCTGGATCGCCACGTCCATGTCCAGGAGCAAGGCGCGCTGGCTGTCTTCGCGCACCAGGCTTTGCATCCAGAAGAAGGACGAAACGCGCGCGCCGCGCGTGACCGGGTTGACCTTGTGCAGACTGGTGCCGGGATACAGCACCATATGCCCCGCCGGCAGCTTCACCGCGCGCGGACCGTAGGTGTCGTCGATGACGAGCTCGCCGCCGTCGTAGGTATCGGGTTCGGAGAAGAACAGCGTGGCCGACAGATCCGTGCGCACGCGCTCGGCGGTGCCGGCGATGCCGCGCACGGCATTGTCCACGTGATAGCCGAAAGCCTCGCCGCCTTCATAGCGATTGAAGAGCGGCGGAAAGATCTTGCGGGGCAGCGCCGCCGACATGAACAGGTTGCTGCCGGCCAGCCGCTGCAGGATCAGGTTGCCCAGCTCCTGGGCGAGAGGATGCTGCTCGGGCAGTTGGCGATTGTGCTTTACCTCGGCGGACTGGAGGCCAGCCGTTACTTTGCCGTCCACCCAATCGGCCGCATCCAGGCGGCGCCGGATGTCCGCGGCTTCTTCACTCGTGAAAATTTCTGCTATCTGTATGAGCATAAGCCCCACCCCGTTTGCGTTGCGCACGCGCGCGGCGTCGGCCGCGCGCGTGCAGCATTATCCGTTCAGACAGCCGTTGAGCGCCTGATCGAAATCAAACAGCAAATCGGCTTCGTCCTCGATGCCCACCGACACGCGGATGAGGCTGTCCGCGATGCCCATCTGCTTGCGGCGCTCGGCGCCCATCTCGTAATAGATCGTGTGGGCGGCGGGCAGCGCCAGGCTGCGGGTGTCGCCCAGGTGAGTGGCCATGAGCACCACGCGCAGACGGTTCAGGAAGTCGAAGCAGTTCACGCCGTCGGCCAGCTCCACGCCCAGCAAGCCGCCGAAACGCGAACCGAACAGCGCCGCCGAGCGCGCATGCTGCGGGTGGCTGGCCAGGCCGGGATAATGCACCTTGGCCACGCCGGGGTGTTCTTCCAGGAAGCGCGCCAGCGCCAGCGCGTTGGCGCAGTGCTTGGCCATACGCAGGGCCAGCGTCTCGGCGCCCACCGCAATGCGGTGCGCGGGTTCAGCCGCCAGCGTTCCGCCCATGTCGCGCAGGCCCTTCTTCTTGATCTGGGTGAGGCCCCAGCCGGTGGCCGGCCCCTTGCGATAGGCCTCATAGATATTGGCATAGCCCGACCAGTCGTACAGGCCGGTGTCCGTGACCGCGCCGCCCAGCGCGTTGCCGTGGCCGCCGATGTACTTGGACAGCGAGTTCATCACCAGCGAAGCGCCCACGGAGGCGGGGCGGAACATCCAGGGCGAGGTCAGGGTGTTGTCCACGACGTAGACCAGGCCCTTCTCGCGGCAGATCTCGCCGATCACGGCCAGGTCGGCGACCTGCGTGCCCGGATTGGCGATGGTCTCGGTGAAGACCATGCGGGTGTTGGGCTGGATGGCGGCGCGCACCTGCGAGGAGTCCGTCGCGTCCACGAAAGTGATCTCGACGCCCAGTTCCTGCAGCGTGCCGAAGAGGCTGTTGGTATTGCCGAACACGTACTGGCTCGACACCAGGTGGTCGCCGCGGCGCAGCAGCGTGGTGAAGATGGCGGCCAGCGCGGCCATGCCGGTCGCGAAGCTGACCGTGCCCTTGCCGGCTTCCATCTGGCTGATCTTGGCTTCCAACGCGGTCGTGGTGGGCGTGCCCTGGCGCGCGTAGGTGAAGCCCGCCTTGCCCTGGAACACGGCAGCGAGTTCGCGCGCGTCGTCGTACGCGAATTCCGACGACGGATGCATCGGCTTGTGCACCGCTCCGTGCTCGACGGATTGCTTGCGGTCGGAATGGAGGATAGTGGTGGTAAAGCCGTTCTCGTGCATGATGGGCGGAAGCGATAAGAAAAAGAACTGCTGTCTAGCAGGGAGTCGTAGCAGACGGATCAGGGCCGGCGCTGGCGCACGGTTTCATACAGGCAGACGGCGCTGGCCACGCTGACGTTCAGGCTTTCGACCGAACCCAGCATCGGGATGTTGACCAGTTGGTCGCAGGTTTCGCGCGTCAGGCGGCGCATGCCCTCGCCCTCCGCCCCCATGACCCACGCCATCGGCTGGCGCGCATCGATCTGGTGCATGCTGTCGGTGGCCTGGTCATCGGTGCCCACCAGCCAGACGCCGCGGTCTTTCAGGCCACGCATCGTGCGCGCCAGGTTGGTCACCATCAGGTAGGGCACCGTGTCGGCCGCGCCGCAGGCCACGCGCTGCACCGTCGCGTTCAGGCCGACGGCCCGGTCGCGCGGCGCGATGACCGCGTGCACGCCGGCGGCGTCGGCGGTGCGCAGGCAGGCGCCCAGGTTGTGCGGGTCGGTCACGCCGTCCAGGATCAGCAGCAGCGGCGGGCCTTCGATCACGTCGAGCACCTCATCCACGTCCACCGCCAGTTGACGCTCGTCCGCCAGCGCCACCACGCCCTGGTGGCGGGTGCCGCGGGCCAGGCCGTCCAGGCGCTCCATCGGCACCGGATGCAGGCGGCGGCCCGCTTTTTCGGCCTGCTCGATGAACGCCTGCATCCGCTTGTCGCGGCGCGATGCCTCTACATAGATTTCCCTGATCGATTCGGGGGCGTGGCGCAGCCGCGCGACAACCGCGTGAAACCCGGCCAGAACTTGGGTCGACGCCATAAATGCAATACCTTTAGATAAACGAATACCCGCCCCAGAGCGGGGCGGGCCACCGGACCAGGCCGGCAATAAATGCAATGTTACCCCTTATGGCTCGCCGTATGGCTCGGCCGCCAAACGACGGCCTGGCCATAAAAGGGAATCAATGGCGCTTGTGCGCGGCCTTCTTGGCGGGCGCCGCCCGCTTCGATGCCTTGGGCGCCCTGGGCGGCTTGCTGGCCTTCTTGGCCTCGGCGCGCCGCTCCTTGGCGGTCTGGCCTTTCAGGGCGGCCGGCTTCGGGGAAGCCGCCTTTTTCACGCGGCGCGCCGGCTCGTCGGGCCCGCGGGCAGCCGCCTTGCGCAGCGCATCGAAGCTCGTGCCCTGCACCAGGCGGAACTCGATGCGGCGCGCCTCCAGGTCCACGCGCGATACCTGCACCTGCACCTTGTCGGTCAGGCGGTAGCGCATCCCCGTGCGTTCGCCGCGCAGTTCGTGCAGGGCGTCGTTGAACTGGAAGTACTCGCCGCCCAGTTCCGAGACATGCACCAGCCCTTCGACGTGCAGCGTGTCCAGCGTGACGAAGATGCCGAAGCTGGCGACGCCGGTGACGGTGCCGCTGAAGTCTTCGCCCACGCGCTCCTTGACGAACCAGCACTTGAGCCAGGCTTCGACGTCGCGCGAGGCCTCGTCGGCGCGGCGCTCGCTGGCCGACAGGACCAGGCCCATCTTTTCCCAGATGGCGTGCTCATGTTCGCGCTGGGTGCGGCCGATGACCACCGGCTGGTCGTCCAGGCTGGGAATGTAGCGCTGGCCAGCCAGCAGGGCCTTGATCACCCGGTGCGTCAGCAGGTCGGGATAGCGGCGGATCGGCGACGTGAAATGGCTATAGCCCGGGTACGCCAGGCCGAAGTGGCCCATGTTGTCGGGGCTGTAGACGGCCTGCTGCATGGAGCGCAGGCACATGGTCTGCAGCAGCTGGTAGTCGGGGCGTCCGCGCACCGATTCGAGGAAGTCCCCGTAATCCTTGGCGGTCGGCGTATCGCCGCCGCCCAGCGACAAGCCCATCGTGCGCAGGAATTCGCGCAGCGACTGCAGGCGTTCCGGCGTGGGGCCTTCGTGGATACGGTACAGGCCGGGATGCTTGCTGCGCGTCATGAAGTCGGCCGCGCAGGTGTTGGCGGCCAGCATGCACTCTTCGATCAGCTTGTGCGCATCATTGCGCACGGAGGGCACGATCTGTTCGATACGGCCGAGCTCATTGCAGACGATCTTGGTCTCGACGGTGTCGAAGTCGATGGCGCCGCGCTTCTTGCGCCCCTGCGAAAGCAGTTGGAAGAGTTCGTACAGATGCTGGACCTGCGGCATCACGCTGCGCATGGCGTGCGCGGCCGGGCCGCCGGGCTGCTGCAAGGCGGCCCAGATATTCGTATAGGTGGTGCGCGCATGCGAATGCATGACCGCGTTGTAGAACTGATAGGCGGTGACGGTGCCGGCCTTGGCGCCGCTGGCCGGGATGACCATGTCGCAGACCAGCACCAGGCGGTCGACGTCCGGATTCAGCGAACACAGGCCATTGGACAGGGACTCCGGCAGCATCGGAATGACCCGGCGCGGGAAATACACGCTGGTGCCGCGTTCGATCGCGTCGTCGTCCAGCGCATCGCCCGGGCGTACGTAGTGGCTCACGTCGGCGATGGCCACCAGCAGGCGCCAGCCGGGACGCTTGCGTTGGCCCGTGCCCAGTTCGACGGGTTCGCAATACACCGCATCGTCGAAGTCGCGCGCGTCCTCGCCGTCGATCGTGATGAGCGGCACGTCGCGCAGGTCGATGCGGTCCTTGAGATCAGCCTTGCGGACCACGTCCGGCAGGCGCGCGGCCTGCTTGCGGGCGGCTTCCGAAAACTCGACGGGCACGTCGAACTTGCGCACCGCGATCTCGATTTCCATGCCGGGATCGTCGATCTCGCCCAGGACCTCGGCCACACGGCCCAGCGGCTGCGTGTGGCGGGTCGGCTGCTCCATGATTTCCACCGCGACCACCTGCCCATGCTGGGCGCCATTGGTGTCGCTGGGAGGAATCAGGATGTCGTGCTTGATGCGCTGGTCTTCGGGCACGACGATGGACAGCCCGTGCTCATGCAGGAAGCGCCCCACCAGTTTATTGGTGCGGCGTTCGATGACCTCCACGATGGTGCCTTCCGGCTTGCCTCGGTATTCGCCCGCGGGCTTCACCAGCACGCGATCGCCGTGCAGCACCTTGAGCATTTCGCGCGGCGACAGGAACAGGTCGGGCCCGCCGTCGTCGCGCAACAGAAAGCCGAAGCCGTCGCGATGACCCAGCACCTTGCCGGCGATGAAGTCCAGTTTGGTGGCGAGCAGCAGCACGCCCTTGCGATTGGGCATCAATTGCCCGTCGCGCTCCATCGCGCCCAGCCGGCGCTCGAACCCCACCATCGTTGCCGCGCGCTCGATGCCCATGCGCTCGGCCAGCTCCACCGGAGACAACGGCGAGCCCGCGGCACGCAGCGCTTTCAGGATGGCTTCACGAGACGGTACATCAGGGTCGAAGTCCGGCGGCGCTTCGGGCAAGGGTGTTGATCTGTTGTTATTCGATTCGTTATTCGATCGTTTTGCCAAAGCTAAAATTTCCGTATATAATGCGCAGCTTCTGTGGTTCGCCCAAGGCTGAACACTGAAGCAGAAAATGGTCAGAAGGGATTAAACGAGATCTAAAGAGATCTAAAAACTCGATCTGAAATTCGATGTGAATTCGGATTGTAAGGTCGGGATTGTAAATCCAACTGCACCCTGAATGCATATATTTAGTTAATGTATTTTAACTAAACCGATGCAACCAGAGCCGCAGCGTATCACATCATTCTGACAGTATCTCTCAGTGCCCAGGTGGCGGAATTGGTAGACGCGCATGGTTCAGGTCCATGTGCCGCAAGGTGTGGAGGTTCGAGTCCTCTCCTGGGCACCACGGAATTTTAATCAGGACAGTGCATTTCGTCCTGGTGGCAACGGCTGAAGCGCCCCGAAAATCGCAAGGTTTTCGGGGCGTTCGCTTTTCCGCCCCCCTTCCCTTTCTTTCCTTTAACGCCACGGCACCTTGCGGTTCAAGTGGTGCCGCGCGTAAAGATCAGCGCCCATCCCCTCGATCTGCCCATCGATCAATGCTTCGAACGGCTTGAGCAAGGCATCGAAATTGCGCGGCGCCTCGAGGGCGTTCAACGCATGCGTCACGGCTTCGATCGTGGACAGCGCGCCAGGCACGTCGGCGTGGCGGACCCGGTAGCGCGTGGACAACCCGGCGGGCAGCATCACGCGTGGCAAAGCCGCCAGGCCGGGGTTGATGTGCAGCAGCTTGCGCGCATGCCCCCAGGTGCCGTCCGGCACGATCAACTGTATGGGCATGGCCAGATCCTGGCCGTAACCTGGCGACAGCACCTCGGCGTCCTCGCCGGGAAACAGCAGGCGCGGCGCGTAGCCGGGCGCCGCCCAATCCTCCTGCGAAAAATACTCGCCCACCACGCGGCGCGAGCCGGCCAGCCCCAGCACCGCCAGCCGCGCCGTATTCAAGGCATGGCGCGCCTCGCTGGGATGCTGAAGCACCACCACGCGAGTACGGCAGGCAAGCGAGGGAATCAGCGCGCACAGGCAGTGCGATAGCGGGCGCAGGCAGCGCGTGCAAAGAGGACGAGACATGGGGCGACACTATATCGAAAGTCGAAAGCAGCCCGGCTCCAAATAAAAGTGAAAAAAATGCCACACGACTTGCACACTTTCAAAAAAGTATGCATAATCTCATTCCTCTGCTGCTGAACAAGAAACAACGCGAAAGCGAAGCGACAAGTGAAGCGACAGCGCCCAGGTGGCGGAATTGGTAGACGCGCATGGTTCAGGTCCATGTGCCGCAAGGTGTGGAGGTTCGAGTCCTCTCCTGGGCACCA
>NZ_UFQB01000006.1 GCF_900496965.1 Achromobacter agilis | reverse complement strand
TTGGTGCGCCCGGCAGGATTCGAACCTACGACCCCCTGGTTCGTAGCCAGGTACTCTATCCAGCTGAGCTACGGGCGCCCCGAAAGAGGCGTGTTTATACCACGAAACAAACACGGCGCGCAAATTGAACGCGCTGCCCGTTGTGGGCATCCGGCCCTGCCGCCTGGTTTGCGCCAGGTCAAAGAAGAGGCCCGGGACACCGCAGTACGCTGAATACGTAGGCGGCGGACTCTGCGCGCGCCGACCAGATATCAGGCATCCGGCATGGCCAAGAAGTTTCCTCTGCACCCCAAACACCCCGAGCGCATCTGCTGGGGCTGCGACCGCTATTGCCCCACTGACTCGCTCGCCTGCGGCAACGGGTCGGGCCGCACCATGCATCCCGCCGAACTGCTGGGCGAGGATTGGTACACGGTCGGAGACTGGGGGTTCGACGACGAAGAAGAAGCCCAACCGCAAGACAGCAACGCGACGCACCTGCCGGCCTCCTGATCCGACGCGGCGCGGCCCGGACACGCCTCCCCCCTTTCCCCCTTCCTGTCACGGCCCAGCTGGCAGCGTCAGCCCACGGCCCATTGCGGTGCCTGTGCTGGCGCAAAATGAGTGGCGGCCCGATTTTCTTGTCCCTACTCTTCGTGCTGCGGCGAGTCGAGGAACGCGAGATTCCATTTTCCCGATGCTTCGCATTTGAATACCGGAAAGCGCTTCTGCGTACGATTGCAACCATAAAACGCATGCGGAGAAAATAGTCCTGAAAGCCCAATTCAGGTATCTGTTGCCGTTCGGCATCATCTTCAAAAGAATAATTGGATTTTTGTGCAAACTGGACGGAATATGCACCCACGAGCGGGGAATCTGCTTTGCACGAAATCCCCCTCCACGCAGCGCCTGCAGCCAGGATCACCAAGTCCCTGTTTCCATCCGAAGGAAGTTGCATGAGCATCAACCACGCGCTGCGTACTTTTGTCCTGGCCATCTCGGCCGCCGCCCTGGCCGCCGGCTGTTCGACCGCCCCAACGTCCCAGGAGTCCGGTTTTCTCCCTGACTACTCGCTTCTGCGCCAAGAGCCTGCCCTCGGCGGCGGAACCCGCCTGCTTTACGTGAACCCCGCTTTCACGCCCGCCCACTATACGGCGGTATGGCTCGATCCCGTTGTCTATTACCCCGAGCCCAGGCCTTCCGAGGACGTGTCGATGGAAACCCTTGTGCAGATCCGCAACGCGGTCAACGAAACGCTGCGGCGCAAGGTCGGCCAACAGGTCCGGCTGGCCGATCGCGCGGGGCCCGGCGTGGCTCACGTACGCATCGCGCTCACGGCGGTCGGAACCGCCACGCAATCGCTGGAGGTCTACCAGTACATCCCCATCGCGTTGGTCATGACCGGCGCCAAGGCCGCTCTGGAAGGCGGCTTGCCGCGCAACGCAACGGTCGCCATTGAATCGCGGGTCACGGACAGCATGTCAGGCGACTTGCTGTACGCATCGGTGCGGGGTGGGACTGGCGAGCGGGTCGCAAACGCCACCCAGGGCAGCGGCGGCGTCCAGTTATCCAAGCTGCAACCGTTGATCGATGAATGGACCACGGGCGCCGCGCAGGAGATCCGGCGGTATGTCCGGGAAAGGTAGCCGCCATTCCAACCAGGCACTACGGAGATTCGCCACCTCATCCAGATAATTGCAGTCCTACCCGCTTGAAAAGTCGTTTTCTTGCTTGAAGCCTCTCGTGCACTTCACCACACATTCTCGTTGGAGGGAAAAATGAAGCTAACACGTCGCAGATTGAACGCAGGCGGTCTGGCCCTGCTGGCGGTCGGTTCCCTGGGCACATCCGCCCGCGCCGGGGACGGCCTGGTCGCGAATTTGCCGGAAGGCGATGAACAATTCGGACTGGCGACCGACGCCTATATTTACGCCTATCCCCTCGTGACGATGGAGATGACCAGGAGAGTCCTCACCAACGTCGCCGAACCGAAAGGGACCCGGGCTCCGATGGGGCGTCTCATCAAGTTGCGCCAATATCCGGATGCCAAATTCCGGGATGTAACGGCGCCAAACGCGGACACCCTGTACACCACCGCCTTCTTCGATGTGGGCGACGAGCCGTGGGTCGTCAGCTTGCCCAACCTGAACGACCGCTACGCCCTGTTTCCGATGCTGGATGGGTGGACGACAGTGTTCGACGTTCCCGGAAAGCGCACAACGGGCACGGGCCAGCAGACCTTCGTGGTGACCGGCCCCGGGTGGGAAGGGTCGATCCCCCAGGGCATGGTCCAGTACAAGTCGCCAACGAGCATCGTCTGGCTGCTTGGCCGCATTTACTGTTCCGGCACGCCCGAGGATTATGCCCAGGTCCACAAGCTGCAGGACGAGGTTAAGCTCTGCCCGCTCAGCGCCTGGGGCAAGGACTGGAATCCGCCCGCGGGGAAGGTCGATCCGGCGATCGACATGAAAATGTCGGTCCGCGACCAGGTCAACAATATGGATGCGGTCGAATACTTCACTTTATTTGCCGAACTGCTGAAAAGGAATCCGCCCAGCGCCGCGGATGGCCCCATGGTGGCGAAGCTGGCGTCGATAGGCATCGTGCCCGGCCAGGATTTCGACAAGAGCAAGCTCGACCCAGCCCTTGCGAAGCGCGTCCCCCAGGTTGGTTTCGGGCGGATCATGACGCACTTCAAAGCCAGCGACGGCGATATCCAGGACATCGACGGCTGGGGCTTCACGACGAAAACGGGCATTTACGGGACAAATTATCTTCAACGCGCCCTGATCACCGCGATCGGCCTCGGCGCCAACCGTCCGCAGGACGCGATCTACCCCACGTCGCTGAAGTCCGACACCGGCGCCATCAAACGTGCCTACAACGGGTCTGAAAAGTACGTGCTGACTTTCAAGAAGGGGCTCACCCCTCCTGTTTCCGGATTCTGGTCGCTGACGATGTACGACGCGTCCTACTTCTTCGTCGACAACCCATTGAACCGCTACTCGATCAGCGCGCGCCAACCGTTGAAGGCAAAGCCGGACGGCTCGATCGACCTGCTCATACAGCATGAGTCCCCTGGACCCGAGCTGGAGTCGAACTGGCTGCCCGCGCCCAAGGGGAAGTTCATCTTGATGATGCGTCTTTACTGGCCCAACGAGAGCGATCCGTCGATCATCAATGGCTCCTGGACCATACCTCCCGTACGAAGGGTGAGCTGATACCGAGCTTGCGCCCGGAAGGCATCAGGCCGGCTTTACGCTCGTGGAGGCGCGATAGATCCGATTCCTCGCGCCTCCCGCTTGGGGAGGGTTTGCAATGAAGAAAAAAATCGCTGGCAGCCTGGTTTGCGCAATGCTCTATGCCGCGCCCGGATTCGGCGCCGAACCGGATGCCGCCACCGCGGCGGGCACCCCGCTTTCAAGTGAATGGCAATTCTCGGCCACGCCTTATTTCTGGGCGGCCGGCCTTTCCGGCAAGGTGTCCCACCGGCGCCAGTTCGTCATCGACGTCGACGCGGACTTCGACAAGCTGTTCGACAACCTCGACTTTGGCGCCATGCTGATCGCCGAGGCGCGCAAAGGCCGCTACAGTATCTTCGGCGACCTCATCTATACCAAGATCGGCTCGCAGGGGGATACCCCGCTCGGCCTGCTGGCCACCAGCGCGGACGTGAAGACGTCGACCTTCGCCGGACTCATCGGGGCGGGCTACTCCGTCCTGGAAAATTCGCCGCACCAACTGGACGTCGTCGCGGGCCTGCGAGTCTGGTCGGTCGACACGGACATCACGCTCAAGGGCGCGCATCTGAACGGCAGGACGCGCAGCGAGGGCGCCACGTGGGTCGATGGCCTGGTGGGCGTGCGCGGAAACTACGTCTTGAGCCCCAAGTTCTACCTGACCGGTTGGGGCCTGGTCGGCGCGGGCGGCGCGGAGGCGGATTGGGATGTGGGGCTCGGGCTCGGCTACAACATCAGCAAGAACGTCTCGGCCGCGATCGGCTATCGCGCGCTGGGCGTGGATTACAGCAGCGGCGGCTTCAAATTCGACGCGGTGCTGCAAGGCCCCATGGCCGGCGTGACTATCCGATTCTAGTTTCTGGAAAGCGCCTCCAGCCGTACGTTGAACATGGCGCACCGCAAAACAAAAAGGCCTTCGATGCGAGATCAAAGGCCTTTCCATTTTCTTTGCTGTATTGGCCAAGTCCAATGACTTGAAACTTGGCGCGCCCGGCAGGATTCGAACCTACGACCCCCTGGTTCGTAGCCAGGTACTCTATCCAGCTGAGCTACGGGCGCTCCGGCAAAGAGGCAAAATTATATCAGAAATCTTGCCGCTTTTACTTCGTTTTTGCTTTTACTTCGTTTTTACTGCCACTGATTTACCACTGCTTGCTTTCTTGAATTGGTGCGCCCGGCAGGATTCGAACCTACGACCCCCTGGTTCGTAGCCAGGTACTCTATCCAGCTGAGCTACGGGCGCGTTTCAAAGCAAGCCTTGAATAATAGCGTTATTTCACGGACCGCGCAAGTCAGGCACCCCTGCCCGGCTCGCATATCTAGCCCAGCGCCTTGCCGATCTGCGCCGCGGTGTCGTGAAGCTTCTGGCAGAACTTGCCGGGGATCTCGGCGTAGTCGTGCCGGGCCAGGTTCAGGCTGGTGGTCAGGGCGGCCACGACCCGGCCTCTTTCGTCCTTGACCGGCACCGCCAGGCCGCAGATGCCCAGCTCCAGCTGCTCGTTGGCCACGGCGTATCCCGCCCTCGCCGCTTCATCGATAGCACGCCGCAGGGGCGCCGCTTCGATCAACGTATGTTGCGTATACCGTTCGAATGGAGCGTTGGCAAGGAAGGCCTCGCGCTCCGCCGCGCTCGCGCCGGCCAGCAGCACGTGCCCGCTGGAAGTGGCATGCGTGGGCAGGCGTTCTCCGACACCCAGGCGCCGCGACAGCGGGCTGGGCATCTCGGCGCGCGCAACATAGACCACGTTATTGCCATCGAGCACCGACACCGTGCAGATCTCGCCGGTATTGCGCATGAATTCCTCGACCGCGTGGCGCGCGATATCGCGCCAGGACAGCGACGACAGATAAGCGTAACCCAGCTCCAGCACCGCGGGCGCCAGGCTGAACCGGCGCTCGTCGTTGCGCGCATAACCCAGCGTCACAAGCGTGTACAGCAAGCGGCGCGCGCCAGCGGGCGTCAGGCCGGTGCGCTCCGCCACTTCGCTCAGTGTCAGCGACTGATAGCCAGGGCCGAACGCCCTGATGACCGCCAGCCCGCGGGCGAAAGCCTCGACGAATTGATCGCTGCCCTTGGGTAAACCCCAAGTTTGCTCACTCGGAATATTGGGCATGATTATTTCGATAGAAGAAATATTTTTCGATAGTCGAAAAATAATAGCATACCAGGGCGCAATCGCAAGCCCTGGCATGCCTAAGGAGAAGGGAAGAAATGATCGAACTGACACCCGTCCGCCCGGACTTTGTCGCCGAAGTCTCCAATATCAACTTGCGGGCGTCCCTGTCTAGCCAGGACGCGGACGCGCTGCGCGACGCGCTGCACCGGTACGCGGTGCTGGTCGTGCCCGAGCAGCCGTTGAACGAAGCGGAGCAGTTGGCCGTCGCGCAGCAATTCGGACCGCTGGAGATATCCGTGGGCGCCTCGGTCTATAACGCCGACCGTCCGCGCCGGCTGAACCACGCGGAGCTGTCCGACATTTCCAATCTGGACGAACGCGGCGGCATTCTCGACCCGGGCGACATCCGCCGCCTGATCAACCTGAGCAACCAGCTCTGGCATACCGACAGCTCGTTCAAGCACACGCCCGCCAGCGTGTCCCTGCTGTCCGCGCAGGAAATTCCGCCTGTCGGCGGCGCCACGGAATTTGCCGACATGCGGGCGGCCTGGGAGGCCCTGGACGGCGCCAGGCAGGAGCGCCTGGCGCCCTTGATCGCGGTGCACGACTATTTCCACTCGCGCGGCCTGACCGATTTCGACGTCGGTTCGATCCCTCCCGCCTGGCGCGAACGCCAGCCCCCGGTGCGGCAGGTGCTCGTGCGCACGCACGCGGCCACCGGCCGCCGCGCGCTGTACATCGCCTCGCATATCAGCCGCATCGAAGGCATGAGCGATGAAGCCGGCCGGGTACTGGTCGACGAGCTGATGGCCTTCGCCACGCAACCGCAATTCGTCTACCGGCATCGCTGGCGCACCAACGACCTGGTCCTTTGGGACAACCGCTGCACCATGCATCGCGGCGCCGGCTTCGATGAAAAGTACCGCCGCTCGATGCGCCGCGCCACGGTGCAGGACACCGGCCCCACCGTCGCCTGACCCTCACGACCGAGATCCGCATATGTCCAGAACGATGAAGCAATTGGCGGCGCTCCTGCTGCTGGGCGCCGCCTGTATGAACGCCAGCGCGGCCTTTCCCGACAAACCGATCAACATGGTGGTTCCGTTCGGCGCGGGCTCCGCGACGGACACGCTCGCACGCTGCGTCGCCAAAGGCCTGAGCGAAAGGCTGGGGCAGCCCGTCACCGTCGAGAACAAGCCGGGCGCGGGCGGCGGCATCGGCGCCGCCTACGTCGCGCGCAGCGCGCCGGACGGCTATACCCTGCTGATGGGCACCAACGGCCCGATGGCCGCCAACGCCAGCCTGTACCAGCGTTTGCCCTACGACCCGATCAAGGACTTCGCGCCGGTCGCGCTGATGGGCCGGCTGCCCATGATCCTCATCGGCAATGCCGACACCAAAGCCAGCACGCTGCCCGAGCTGATCGCCGCCGCCCGCGCACAGCCCGGCGCCCTGAACTTCGGCGCCAGCAACACGACGGCACGGGTTTGGGTGGAACTGCTCAAGCGCATGGCGGACGTCGACGTCGCCACGGTGCTCTACAGCAACGTGGGCGGCATGATGACCGATCTCATGAGCGGCCGCATCTCCTATGCCTTCGAAAACGTCGGGCCCAGCCTGCCGCAGATTGCCGCGGGCAAAGTCCGGGCCCTGGCCGTCACCACCCCGCAACGGGCCTCGTTCGCGCCGGATATTCCAACGGTGGCCGAAAGCGGGCTGGACAAGCACGAGCTCGTGGTCTGGTTCGCGATGTTCGCGCCGCGCGACACGCCCCCGCCCGTCGTCGAGCGCCTCAACGCCGAGGTCAACCAGGTGCTTGCCACCCCGGAACTGCGCCAGCTCGCCACGCAGATCGGCATGGCCCCGGCCGCAGGCAGCCCCGCGGACCTCAAGGCCTATCAGGAAGACGAAGTGAAGAACTGGCGCAACCTCGTCGACATGACAGGCGTGCGCATCGACTGAGCGCGGCTAGGCGCCGGCATCCATCGATTCCAGCCGGGCCAGCAGCACCCTGGCCTGCTCCACGACGTCCACGTCGTTGGGCCGGAAGTCCAGGCGCAGGGCCTGGGGCAATTGCGCGAAGTGCGCATGGCAGCTGCGGGCATAGGCCGGGTCGTAGTGCCGGTCTATCAGCTCTCGCGCCAGCTCCACGCGCGCGCCCTGGTCGACCAGAGCCTGCCAGCCCACCACGCGCTCGCGGCTGTGCAGGCCGACCATGCGCTGCAGCTGCGCCTTGAGGGACCCGGGATCGTCGAACAGCTGCGCGTAGTCCTGCAGCAGAAAGGCGGCTCGGTCTTCGCGGCTGGACCTGACCTCGACGCACGGGCTCGCGTGCATGGCGGCCAGCAGCGCCGCCGGCAAGGCGACCGCGCCGATCTTGCGGCTTTCCGCCTCGACGAACACCGGAACCGACCGATCGAACCCGTGCAATGCCTGCGCGAGCTGCGTATCGAATGCCTTTTGCGACGGCTGGGGAACGCCGGCCCACGCCCCCAGCAGCGAACCGCGATGCGAGGCCAGCTGCTCCAGGTCCAGCGTTTGTGCGCCTGCCCTGGCCAGGGCATTCAACAAACGCGTCTTGCCGCTGCC
This sequence comes from Achromobacter agilis, assembly GCF_900496965.1. GTDB lineage: Bacteria > Pseudomonadota > Gammaproteobacteria > Burkholderiales > Burkholderiaceae_B > Achromobacter > Achromobacter agilis. Next base: position 268,536 of record NZ_UFQB01000006.1, on the reverse strand, counting down.
GGTCGGCCCCACCAGCACGATGTAGCGCAAGGCGCCGGGCAGGCGCTCCAGCGCCGCCAGCGTTGCCTGGCGATAGGCCTTGTAGCCGCCGTCGAGCTGCCGCGCGCGCCAGCCGATCATGTTGAACATGGTCGTCATGGAGCCGGAACGCGTGCCGCCGCGCCAGCAGTAGATCAGCGGACGCCAGCCCTGCCGCCGGTCCGCGAAAGTGGTGTCCAGATGCGCCGCGATGTTGCGCGCCACCAGCGCGGCGCCCACCCGCGAGGCCTCGAACGGCGAGACCTGCTTGTAAAGCGTGCCGACCACGGCCCGCTCTTCGTTGCTCAGCACCGGCGCGTTGATCGCGCCAGGAATATGATCGTCGGCGAATTCGAGCGGCGTACGCACATCGATGATTTCATCGAAATCATCCCGCTGGTCGAGTGTGGCGAGCAGGTGTTTCAAGGTGGCGGCGCAAAGAGGGGAAAGGGGAATTCTCTCATGCCGGTTCGGGCATGCGCACCGGCTCCAATGCGCCCGCCGGCGCCCCAATGAAAAAACCCGCAATCGCTTTCGCGATTGCGGGTTTTTTATCTCCAGGCTGGCCGAAACCGGCTTGGAGAGAATCTGGCGGAGATGGTGGGATTCGAACCCACGATGCAGTTTTTAGCCACATACTCCCTTAGCAGGGGAGCCCCTTCAGCCTCTCGGGCACATCTCCGAAGAGAACGAGATTCTAGCACGACTTTTTTCACTCATGCCCACCCAGGGGCCGCCATCGAAAAAAAATTCGTGCCGAAGCCCTGTACTCAGGCCTTTTCGACCGGCGCCTGGTCCAGGCCGAAGGCCTTATGCAGCGCGCGCACGCCCAATTCCATGTACTTGTCGTCGATGATCACCGAGGTCTTGATTTCGCTGGTGCTGATCATCTGGATGTTGATGCCTTCCTGCGAAAGCGTCTGGAACATCAGGCTGGCCACGCCCACGTGCGAGCGCATGCCGATGCCGACGATGGAGACCTTGGCGACCTTCTCGTCGGTGGACAATTCACGCGCGCCCACGGCCGGGATGACTTCGCGCTTGAGCAGGTCCACGGCACGCGCGAACTCGTTGCGATTCACGGTGAACGAGAAATCCGTCGTGCCAGCCACGGATTGGTTCTGCACGATCATGTCGACGTCGATGTTGGCGGCGGCGACCGGACCCAGGATCGAGAAGGCGATACCGGGCTTGTCCGGAACGGCCAGCAGGGTGATTTTGGCTTCGTCGCGGCTGAAGGCGATGCCGGAGACAACGGCGGCTTCCATTTTTTCGTCTTCCTCAAAAGTAATCAGCGTGCCCGAAACCATTTCTTCTTCGAGCGGGATAAGCGGGTCGGTCAGCGAGGACAGGACCCGGACCGGGACACGGTACTTGCCGGCGAATTCAACCGAACGGATCTGCAGGACCTTGGAACCCAGCGACGCCATTTCCAGCATTTCCTCGAAGGAAACGACGGCCATGCGGCGCGCTTCGGGTACCACGCGCGGATCGGTCGTATAGACGCCGTCCACGTCGGTGTAGATCAGGCATTCGTCGGCCTTGATGGCGGCCGCCACGGCCACGGCCGAGGTGTCGGAACCGCCGCGGCCGAGCGTGGTGATGTGGCCTTCGGGATCGACGCCCTGGAAACCCGTGACGATGACCACGCGGCCGGCGTCCAGGTCGCCGCGGATGCGGGCGTCGTCGATGGAGCTGATACGCGCCTTCGTGTAGGACGAATCCGTACGCACGGGCACTTGCCAGCCTGCGTAGCTGCGCGCCGGCACGCCTTCGGCCTGCAGGGCAATGGCCAGCAGGCCGCTGCTGGCCTGCTCGCCGGTGGCGGCGATCATGTCGAGCTCGCGGGAGTCGGGCTGCGGCGAAATCTCGCGCGCCAGGCCAAGCAGGCGATTGGTTTCGCCCGCCATCGCCGACGGGACAACGACAACCTGGTGGCCGGCAGCGTGCCACTTCGCGACGCGGCGCGCCACGTTCTTGATGCGCTCGACCGAGCCCATCGAAGTACCGCCATATTTGTGAACGATCAGGGACATCTCGTACTCTGGCTGGGGACCCGCCGCAAAAGGTTGACGGGCAAAGCCGTATATTCTAGCGCGACGGTAAAATTTTGCGCAGTTTGCGCAATTTTCCGTCCATGCAGCGGCTAATCTGGAGAATTTCCCGGCGTATGCGCCGCGGCACCGGGCTCCCGGGGCTCCACCCAGACCCTGCCCCGGTGGCAGCGGATGACGTGGCCGGCCTGCTCCACCCGCAGCTGGCGGTCATGGCCCAGGCTGTGCAAGCCGCGCAGCTGGCGCAGCAGGTCCCTCATCCGGGCGTCGGTAGGCATGCGGGCGCCGTTGCGCTCCAGCCAATGGCGCAGGACATGCGCCTGCCGCGCCTCGGACAAGCCGCGCCAAGCCCGCAGCGAGAAGCTGGCCCCGTCCGGGCTCGGCTCGAGCGCCGCGAAATCCTCGCGCGCCACCTCATCCAGTATCTCGGCCGCATCCGCCATGTGGCGCGCATGCCTGACCACGATGGCCCGCCAGCCCGGCCAACGGGCATCCAGCACCGGAGCCAGCAACTGGCGCAGGGCCGCCCGTGTGTAGCGGGGGTCGGCGTTGGTGGGGTCCTGCACCGGGCGCCAGCCGCAGGCCGCCTCGACGGCCTCCGCCGCCCGCAGGATGGCTTCGCGGCCGATGTCCAGCCAGGGCCGCACATAGGCCACGCCGTCGCGCTGCGAGACGGGCGCCATGGCCGCCATGCCCGACAGCCCGGTGCCGCGCAGCAGGCGCAGGATCACGGTTTCCGCCTGGTCGTTGCGGTGATGGGCCAGAAGCACGTGGCTCGTTCCCTGGCCCCGCGCCAGTTGCGCCAGCGCGGCGTAGCGGGCATCGCGGGCGGCCGCCTCGATGCCCTTGCCCCCCGCCAGTTCGACCTGGACGCGGGCCTCGAACACGGGTAGCGCCAGCAGGCCCGCCAGGGCGCGCACCTGCCGCCCCCACTCGTCGGCATCGGCCATCAGGCCGTGATGCACGTGGAAAAGCGCGATGCCGATGCCGAGCTCGCGCCCCACCGCGGCCGCATGCACGGCGAGCATCGCCGAATCCGCCCCGCCGCTCACCGCCACGCCCACGCGCTCGGGGCGTTCGGGCAAGGCAAGCAGCGCGCGGCGCAAAGCGCCGGCGAGATCGGGAGACAGGGGAAGCGGATGAAACGCGCCCGCCTCGGCCCGATCGGGGGCATCGGGCGCTTGGCGGGCGGTCATGATGGGATGGCGCGTGGCGCGTGGCCGATGCGCCGGCACGGTGCCGGCGCCTGGGGCCGCTTCAGGCGCGCACTTCCTGGAAGGCGCCGTAGGACAGCAGGCGCTGGACGCGCTGCTCCACGAGCTCTTCGGGCGTCATGCCCTGGAGCTGGCGCAGGGCGTCGCCCAGCGCGCGGCGCAGCAGGCGGGCCATGACGCGGGGATCGCGGTGGGCGCCGCCCACCGGCTCGTTGACCACGCGGTCCACCAGGCCCAGGTCCTTCAGGCGGGGAGCGATAATGGCCAGGGCTTCGGCGGCCTCCGGGGCCTTTTCGGCGCTGCGCCACAGAATGGACGCGCAGCCTTCCGGCGAAATCACGGCGTAGGTCGCGTATTGCAGCATCAGCACGGCGTTGCCCACGGCGATGGCCAGAGCGCCACCCGAGCCGCCTTCGCCGATGATCGTGCAGATCACGGGCACTTTCAGCTCGGCCATGGCATAGAGGTTGTGGCCGATGGCTTCGGACTGGCCGCGCTCTTCGGCGCCGATGCCAGGATAGGCGCCCGGGGTATCGACGAAGGTGAACACGGGAATGCCGAACTTCTCGGCCAGGCGCATCAGGCGCAGAGCCTTGCGGTAGCCCTCCGGACGCGGCATGCCGAAGTTGCGGGCGGCGCGCTCCTTGGTGTCGCGGCCTTTCTGGTGGCCGATGACCATGCAGGGCGTGCCGTTAAAGCGCGCCAGGCCGCCGATGATGGACTGGTCGTCGGCGTACATGCGGTCGCCGTGCAGTTCATGGAAGTCGGTGAACATTTCGCGCACGTAATCCAGCGTGTAGGGACGCTGGGGATGGCGGGCGACCAGGGCCGTCTGCCAGGGCGTGAGCTTGGCGTAGATTTCCTTGGCCAAGGTCTGGCTCTTCTGCTGCAGACGTCCGATCTCGTCGGAGATGTCCACCGCCGAATCGGCCTGCACGTAGCGCAGCTGCTCGATCTTGTTTTCAAGCTCGGCGAGCGGTTGTTCGAATTCCAGAAATGTATTGCGCATGTAGTGTGGTTCCGTAGATGGGCTGCCTGGCGTGCGTCAGTATTGGACCGGGGTCGGTTCCAGACTGCGCCACAGATACCAGGTCGCCACGGTACGCCAGGGTTGCCACGCCAACGAGACTTCGCGAGCCTCGAAGCGAGAGACAGGCTCGCCGCTGAAATAGTGTAGCGAGATTGCCTTGAGCAACCCAGGATCATCCAGCGGCAGAACGTCAGGCCGCTGCAGATTGAAAATCAAAAACATCTCCGCCGTCCAGCGTCCGATGCCGCGGATGGCAACCAGCTCGGAAATAACGGCTTCGTCGTCCATGGCCGCCCATTTCTCCGGGTGCACCCGGCGTTCGCCGAAATGCACGGCCAGGTCGAGCACATACTCGGCCTTGCGCTGGGACAGGCCGGCGGCGCGCATGCCTTCGAGGCCGACGCGCAGCACGGCAACGGGCGTGGGGCGCTTGCCCACGGCGTCGATGAACTTGGTCCAGACGGCATCGGCCGCCTTGGGAGACACCTGTTGCCCGATGATCGCCCGCGCCAGCGTCACGAACGGCGTGCCGCGGGAAGTCAGCCAGACCTCCGGGTGCTGGGGGATGATCTTCTTCAGGATGCGGTCGCGCCGCATCAGGTGGGCTACGGCGGCTTCCCAATATTCAGGCTTGGGAATGTCGAGATCGGCGGTGGACATGGCGGGCGTATCCTGGCGGCTCAAGCGCGACGCCATTGCGTCAGGCCGCCCGGCTTGTCGTCCAGCTCGATGCCGGCCTCGCGCAGTTCCGCGCGGATGCGGTCCGCCTCGGCGAAATTGCGGGAGGCCTTGGCCGCCGCGCGCGCGTCGATCAGGGACTGGATGGCCTCGGCGTCCAGCGCGCGGCGCTCGCCGTGCTCCATCGCGGCCGCCGAATAGCGGGTGGGCGACTGGAAATAGACCGCCGGATCCTGCTGCAGCAGGCCCAGCAGGGCCGCCAGCGCCTTCATCTGGCCGGCGCTGCGCGCGCTTTTGCCGCGATTGGCCTCGGAGGCCAGTTCGAACAAGGCTGCCACCGCGCCCGAGCTGTTGAAGTCGTCGTCCATGGCCGCCTTGAAGGCCTGGGCCTGGGGCTCGTTCCAGTCGATGCCCTGATCGTCGGCGGGCACGTTCTGCAGTGCCTGGTACAGGCGGTCCAGCGCGTTCTGCGCGTCGATCAGGTTGTCCGGTGTGTAGTTCTGCGGGCTGCGGTAGTGGTTGCGCACGATGAAGAAGCGCACCATTTCCGCTTCGCGCGGGTTGACGCGATAGGTAGCCTGGTCGGCCGAGGGATCTTCCAGCGCAACGGTCTGGCGGATGGTGCGGAAGTTGCCCAGCGACTTGGACATCTTGTCCGAGTCGACCATGAGCGGGCCGCAGTGCATCCAGATGTTGGCCAGCGCGCCGCCGAAGGCGCCTTCGGTCTGGGCGATTTCGTTTTCGTGGTGCGGGAACTTCAAATCCGGACCGCCGCCGTGGATGTCCAGCGGCAGCCCCAGCAGGGCCTTGCTCATGGCCGAGCACTCGATGTGCCAGCCCGGACGGCCCAGGCCATAGGGCGATTCCCACTTGGTGTCGGCCGGCTCGTCGGCCTTGGCGGACTTCCAGAGGACGAAATCCAGCGGATCGCGCTTGGCCGACCCCACGGCCACGCGCTCGCCGGCGCGCAGGTCGTCCAGCGTCTTGCCGGAGAGCTTGCCGTAGCCTGCGAAGCCGCGGACGGCGTAGTTCACGTCCCCGTCCTCGGCCTGGTAGGCCAGGCCGTTCTGCTCCAGCTTGCCGATGATGTCCAGCATCTCGCCCACGTACTGGGTGGCGCGGGGCTCGCGGTCTGGCGTCTCGACGCCCAGCGCGCGCTCGTCGGCGTGCATGGCGTCGATGTAGAACTCGGTGACCTCGCCGATGCGGCGGCCGGTCTCGACGGCGCGGCGGATGATCTTGTCGTCGATGTCGGTGATGTTGCGCACGTAATCGACCGCGAGGCCGCTGGCGCGCAGCCAGCGCTGCACCACGTCGAACGACACCAGCATGCGGGCATGGCCCAGATGGCAGAAATCGTAGACGGTCATGCCGCACACGTACATGCGCACCTGGCCAGCCTGGGCCGGCTTGAACGGTTCTTTGGTACGCGATAACGTGTTGTAGATTTGCAGCATGGCGCTCTGTTCGGCTTTGTCTAAATGTTCCGTGGCGGTTGCGGAAAGTTGCCGTCGAAGGAAAATACCCTCGACGCGTGCCGCCGGGTCGGATCGGATCCTGCATCCGGATCCCGCATCACACCCTGCATCACCCCCAGCCCCGGGATCATCTTTCCGGGACCGCATTTCCGGCGATACTTGCCGGACCTCTTGCCCAATGTCGAGCCAAAACCCAACCAGGGCTAAAATGGTGGTCGTCAAGTATAGCAAGCGGCCCGGTCGCGCGCGTAAGCGATGACCCGCCACGACTTTTAACGGATGACCACGTGACTATCAAGCCGCGCTTTCGCGTCGCCCTGCTCGCTCTGACCCTGGCGAGCGCGCCGGTTGGAGCCCCTCTTGCCCAGTCCATGGCCGGCGGCGCAGGTGAAAACCCCAACGCCAGCCGCACCACCCTGGATCCCATCCCGCCCGAAGGCGGCTGGGAGGGGCTGGCCAACCTGCTGGAAGCCATCAAGCCCGGCGTCGATACGCGCCTGATCCCCTCGCCTTCGCAGGTCACCACGCACATCGAGCGCCTGCTGAACCGCGGCGACAACGAAGAAGCGCTCGCGCTGATCGAAAAGCGCCAGGCCGAGATCAAGGACCAGCGGGGCACCGACGTGCAGCTGATGTTCCAGCACGCGCGCGCGCTGGCGGCCCTGCACCGCACGAACGAGGCCATCGACGTCTACACCGAAATGACCACCCGGTTCCCGGAGCTTCCGGAACCTTGGAACAATTTGGCTGCCCTATATGCGGGCCGCGGCGAACTCGAAAGAGCGGAGGATGCCCTGCAAATGGCCCTGCGCGCCGATCCGGGCTACGCCGCCGCGCGCGCCAACCTGGGCGACCTGCAACTCCTGCAGGCCCTGCGCACCTACAAGAAGGCCGCCGCCGACGGCGTGCCCGGCATGAAGGACAAGGCCCGCGAAGTCGAAACCATGTTGAAGGATAAACAAGGCAAATGATGTCCCGATTTTCTCCTCTCCACCTGCTGCGCCTGACGGCGTGCTCGTTCGCGCTGGCCGCATTCGCGCCGGCGCTCGTCAGCGCCGCCCCGGCGGCCTCCTCCTCCACCTCTACCTCTGAAGGCACAAAAGCCATGAGCACCAACCCCCGCGTTAAGCTTCAAACGAACCAAGGCGACATGGTCATCACCCTGGATGCCGCCAAGGCTCCCAAGACCGTCGAAAACTTCCTGACCTACGTCAAGGAAGGTTTCTACAACGGCACGGTGTTCCATCGCGTGATCGATGGCTTCATGATCCAGGGCGGCGGCTTCGAACCCGGCATGAAGCAGAAGCAGACCCACGCCCCCATCGAAAACGAAGCCAACAACGGTCTGAAGAACGACAAGTACACCCTGGCCATGGCCCGCACCAGCGATCCCCACTCGGCCACGGCGCAATTCTTCATCAACGTGTCCAACAACGACTTCCTGAACTTCACGGCCCCCACTCCCAATGGCTGGGGCTATGCCGTGTTCGGCACCGTGACCGAAGGCACGGACGTCGTCGACAAGATCAAGGGCGTGAAGACCGGCAACAAGGGCTTCCACCAGAACGTCCCGAACGAAGACGTCATCATCGAGAAGGCCGAAGTTCTTGAATAAGATCAGCCTGTCCGGCCCTATCTGGCTGGCGTCCGACCTGCACCTGGGGCCGGCCACGCCGGCCACCTCGGAGGCCTTTCTGGCCTTTCTGCAGGCGGCGCAGGAAGAAGCTGCCGCCCTGCTGCTGCCGGGCGACATCTTCGATGCCTGGATCGGCGACGACGTGATCCGCGCCGCGCCGCCGTGGCTTGCCACGGCGCTGACGGCGCTCCGGGGCACCGCCGCGCGCATTCCCGTGTGGCTCGGCCGCGGCAACCGCGACTTCCTCATCGGCGAGGAACTCGCCACGGCGCTGGGCGCCCGGCTGCTGCCCGAGCCCGCGCTGCTGGAAACGGATTTCGGTCCGGTCCTGCTCACGCACGGCGACGAATTCTGTACGGACGACGCCGCGTACCAGCAATTCCGCCAGATGGTCCGCAATCCTCAATGGCAGGCCGAATTCCTGGCCAAGACCATTCCGGAGCGGCTGGCAATGGCGCAACAGGCCCGCGGCGAAAGCCAGGCGGCCAACCAGGCCAAATCCATGGAAATCATGGACGTCAACGCCGCGGCCATCGAAGGCATCTTCCGCGATACGGGCGTGCGCGTGCTGGTGCACGGCCATACGCACCGCCCCGCCCGCCACGTGCTGGACGTCGACGGCAGGAAGTGCGAACGCTGGGTACTGCCCGACTGGGACTGCGACCACGTCACGCCGCCGCGCGGCGGCTGGCTGGTCATCGACCGCGACGGTCTGCAGTTCTACGACCTGGAAGCATCGTAATGAAAAGGGCCTCGCAACATCAGCGAGGCCCTTTTTACTTGGGATCGGCTGCGGCTGCCGTCAGCGGGTGAAGATCCAGGCCGCGACCACGGCGCCGAAGACGATCCGGTACCACGCGAACACGCGGTAGGTGTGGTTGGCGACGAAGCGCAGCACGGCGCGCACCACCACCATGGCGCTCAGGAAGGCGGCGATGAAGCCGACCGCGATGCCCGCCAGGTCGTTCTGGGTGAGCAGGTCCATGTTCTTGTACATGTCATAGACCGCGGCGCCCAGCATCGTCGGCATGGCCAGGAAGAACGAAAACTCGGTTGCCGTCTTGCGCTGGATGCCTGCGATCATGCCGCCGATGATGGTCGCCCCCGAACGCGAAGTGCCCGGAATCATGGCCAGGCATTGCGCCACGCCCACGCCTAGCGCCTGCTTCCAGGAAATCTGCTCGAGCGTGCGGGCCGTGGCGCGCTCGTCGGAGGCCGTGTCGTCGGCCGCGCCCGGCTGGTCGCCCGGCGTATGGTGCGTCTTGCGCTCCACGTACAGCATGATCAGGCCGCCCAGCACCAGGGTTACCACCACCACGCCGGGATGGTAGAAGATGGTTTTGATCGACTTGATGAAAATCGCCCCGATGACGGCCGCCGGCAGGAAGGCGATGATCAGGTTGCGGGTGAAGGCCACCTCGCTGGGCACGCCGGTCAGCGTGCCGCGGACCAGCCGCAGCAGGCGCGCCCGGAAGACCCACATCACGGCCAGGATCGACCCCAGCTGGATCACCACCTCGAAGACCTTGCCCTGGCTGGACTGGAAGTTGATCCAGTCGCCCACCAGGATGAGGTGGCCGGTGCTGGATACGGGGATGAATTCCGTCAGGCCCTCGATGACGCCCAGGACGAAAGCTTTGATCAGGTATAGCGCGTTTTCGGTCACGATGCGTAGTCGGTCCAGTTAGTCGTTGGCAAGGGAGGCGTCGTCGGCATGCAGTTCTTGGGGCCGCTTTTCGACGCGCACCAGGGCGATCCGGCGGCCGTCCATTTCCAGGACCTCGAAGCGGAAATGGTCGTGATGGATTTCATATTCGCAGACATCGCCGGGTTTGGGCAGGTGCCCGAAGCGCGACAGCAGGTAGCCCGCCAGGGTGGAAAAGTCCTGGGCGTCGTCGACCAGGCCTTCGGTATCGAGCACCTGCTCGACGTGGTGCAGGTCGGCCGCACCGTCGATCTTCCAGGTATTGTCGCCATCCGCGACGATGTCGGGCAGTTCGTCTTCATCGGGGAATTCGCCCGCGATCGCCTCGAACACGTCGATGGGCGTCACCAGCCCCTCGATCGCCCCGAACTCGTCGGCCACCAGCACGAGCTGGCCGCGCGAGCGCTTGAGCGTGTCCATCAGACGCAGGATGCCAATGGATTCGTGCACGATGATCGGGTCGCGCAGGCGGTTGCGGCGCACCCGGCCCTCGGTGATCAGGTCGGCCACCAGGTCCTTGGCGCGGCCGATGCCCAGGACTTCGTCCAGCGAGCCGCGGCAGACCGGGAAGAAGCTGTGCGGCGCCTCGGTCAGCTGGCTGCGGATGATTTCCGGGTCGTCGTCGATATTGATCCAGGACACGTCCGTGCGGGGCGTCATGATCGAGCGGATCGAGCGCTCGGCCAGCGTCAGCACGCCGCTGACCATATTGCGCTCCTCGACCCCGAACGCCGGAATGGCGGGGCCGTCGGCGCTGGGCAGGTCGGGCTCGTCGGCCGGCGGCCGCTTGCCCAGCATGCGCAGCACGGCCGAGGCAGTGCGCTCACGCATGGGGCGGCGCGCGTCCAGCTTGAGCAGATTGCGGCGCGCCACCTGGTTGAGGGCCTCGATGGCCACCGAGAAGCCGATCGCCGCGTACAGGTAGCCCTTGGGCACCTTGAAGCCGAACGCCTCCGCCAGCAGCGAGAAGCCGATCATCAGCAGGAAGCCCAGGCACAGCACCACCACCGTCGGGTGGGCGTTGACGAAGCGCGTCAGCGGCTTGGACGCCAGCAGCATGATGCCGATCGCGATGACGACGGCGATCATCATGATGGCCAGGTGGTCCACCATGCCGACAGCCGTAATGACCGAATCCAGCGAGAACACCGCGTCCAGCACCACGATCTGCGTCACGATCACCCAGAAGCTGGCGTACACGCGCGGCCCCGAGGAGCCCCCGTGCTGGCTGCCTTCGAGGCGCTCATGCAGTTCCATGGTGCCCTTGAACAGCAGGAACAGGCCGCCGATCATCAGGATCAGGTCGCGCCCGGAGAATGACAGCGGGCCGATGGAAAACAGGGGGGCGGTCAGCGTGACCAGCCATGACATGACCGACAACAGGCCCAGACGCATGATGAGCGCCAGGCTCAGGCCCATGATGCGCGCGCGGTCGCGTTGCGCAGGGGGCAGCTTGTCCGCCAGGATGGCGATGAAAATAAGGTTATCGATTCCCAGGACGATCTCAAGGACGACCAGGGTAAGCAAGCCGACCCACGCTGTGGGGTCCAGCAGCCACTCCATCAGGAGCTCCAGAAGTTACACGACCGGTAATCGTACATGGAAAATCCGTGACACGCCGGTGACGCGCCCCCTCCGTACGCCTGAAACGCAGGCGGTTTAGACCATAGGAACCAGGGCATTTTTCCGCCCGCCGGGGCGGCTGAAGGCAAAAAAAACCGGCCCAGGGCCGGTATCCGCTGCTAGGGACCGATCAGTTGCTCAGCTTGAGCGTGCCCTTCATCATGGCCCAGTGGCCAGGGAACGAGCAGAAGTACGCATAGGCCTCGCCCGGGGTCAGCTTGGACACGTCGAACGTCACCGAATCCGACTCGCCGCCACCGATGACCTTGGTGTGGGCGATGACGCGGGCATCGCCTGCCTTGACATAATCCTGTGCCAGGCCGGCGTTCATGCCGTCCGTCGCCACGCCTTGTTTGTCGGCCTCTTTCGAGAGCACCCAGTTGTGGCCCATGGCGACCTTGGCCATCTTGCCGACATGCTTGAGATGCACGGTGAATTGCTTGCAGCTTTTGTCGACGACCATTTCCTTCAGGTTGTACTGCATGGCGTCGTTGCTTTCGATGGTTGCTTCGCATTGAGCGGCCAGCACGGGCAGGCTGGCTGCGGACAGAACGATGGCTAGTGTGGCTTTTGCCAGCATGGAGACTCTCCGTAATCAAGGCGGCCATTCGACTCGAGCGAGGCACATGCCTGCGTCGCTGCCGCCACGGACAAGTCTAGGACGCCGCGCAAACCGTCTTATTGACGGACATCAAGGCCGCCTCGTTCATACGCCCAAAAACCGGGAAATCCCCAAACAGCGTAGGGCTATTGACGCGGCGCCCGCGCCGAAATGACGCCCATTGACAAACCGCAATACGAAGGGCCCGGCAAGTTCGTAGGATGCCTGCAAACAATTGCAAACAAAAAGAGTTCGAGCATGCAAGGCAGCACAGCGGCGGGGCTAGGGTTCACTCGGTTCATTCAGGCGGTATTTCTTGCCTTGTTGCTATACGCGCTGAGCGCCGGTATCGCACAGGCGCAGCGTCTGCCCGATTTCCTGGGAGCCACGCCGATCGGCGAGCTCTTCCCCGGCGCCGACCGCGTCGACGCGCCCGCCGGCAAGCCGATGGCCGCGAAGGTCTATGCGGGCGGCCGCCAGCTGGGCTTCGTCTACCTCACGTCCGACGTCGTCAACACGCGCGGCTACTCCAGCAAGCCCATCGACGTGCTGGTCGCCCTGGCGAACGACGGACGCATCATGGGCGCCAAGCTCGTCGAGCACCATGAGCCCATCGTGCTCATCGGCATCCCGCAGGCCAAGGTGGACCATTTCATCAGTGGCTACGTCGGCCTCAATTTCGTCGAGTCCCCTCCCCGCCACGGGGCGCCGCCCCCGGTGGACATCATCAGCGGCGCGACCGTCACGCTGATGGTGATCGGCGACAGCATCACGCGTTCGGCCATTGCCGTCGCCCGCGCCTACGGCATCGACAAAACGGCGGCCCCCACGCAGCAGGCGGCACGGATCGCGGCCCGCGTCGTGGACGACACCAACGATACGACGCAATCCTGGCAGGCCCTGCTGGACGCCGGCGCGGTGCGCAACCTGCGCCTGATGCCCGAGGACGTCAACAAGGCGTTCCGGGAATCCGGCAGGAACGACGCCGCGGCGGGCACCGAGGCCGCCGGCGCGGATACCTTCATCGACCTCTACGCCGCGCTCGTCAGCGTGCCGGCGATCGGCCGCAGCCTGCTGGGCGATACGGAATGGCAGCGCCTGAAGGAAAGGCTCAAGCCCGGCCAGCAGGCAGTGCTGGTGGCGGGCAATGGCGCCTATTCCTTCAAGGGTTCCGGCTACGTGCGCGGCGGCATCTTCGACCGCATCGAAGTCATCCAGGACGAAAGCAGCTTCCGCTTCCGGGACCGCAACCACCAGCGCCTGGCCGACATCGCCGCGCAGGGAGCGCCGGCGTTCCGCGAGGTGGCGCTGTTCGTCGTGCCCGACGACGCCTCGCTCGACCCCGTCGCGCCCTGGCGCCTGCAGCTCATGGTGCAGCGCGTGCTCAGCGTCAACGACAAGGCGTTCGTCACCTTCGACCTGGCCTATGAATTGCCGCAGGCCTACACCCGGCCCGCGGAGGGCGCACAGCCGGCCGCCGCTTCCGCGGCCGCCCCTGCCGCAGCCCAGGCCGCCCCCGCCGACGACCCCGCGCCGGCGCTGTGGAAGCAGATCTGGCGCGGCAAGGCCGGCCAGGTCGCCGTCCTGACCGTGGCGCTGCTGGTGCTGGTGGGCATCTTCTTCTTCCAGGACCAGCTCACCAGCCGCCCGCTGCTGCACGACCGCCTGCGGCTGGCGTTCCTGGCGTTCGCGCTGTTCTGGATCGGCTGGTATGGCCAGGCCCAGCTGTCCATCGTGAACGTGCTGACCTTCTTCTCGGCGTTGCGCAGCGACTTCCGCTGGGAATACTTCCTGATGGATCCGCTGGTGTTCATCCTGTGGTGCGCCACCGCGATCTCGATGGTTTTCTGGAACCGCGGCGCGTTCTGCGGCTGGCTGTGCCCGTTCGGCGCGCTGCAGGAACTCGCCAACCGCGTCGCCAAGCGCCTGGGCGTGCGCCAGGTCAAGATCAGCCATGGCGTGAACCAGCGCCTGTCGACGCTGAAGTACGTCATCTTCCTCCTGCTCTTCGGCTTCTCGCTGTACGACCTGGCGCTGGCCGAGCAGCTCTCCGAGATCGAGCCGTTCAAGACGGCGATCATCCTGCGCTTCGTCCGCTACTGGCCGTTCGTGGTGTTCGCCCTGGCCGTGCTGGCGGCCGGCCTGTTCGTGGAGCGCTTCTTCTGCCGCTACCTCTGTCCGCTGGGCGCCGCGCTGGCCATCCCCGCCCGGCTGCGTATCTTCAATTGGCTGCGCCGCTACCGCGACTGCGGCAATCCCTGTCAGCGCTGCAACCTCGAATGCCCGGTCCAGGCCATCGACCCCACCGGCGAGATCAACCCCAACGAGTGCATCCAGTGCCTGCACTGCCAGATGCTCTACCACCATGATCAGAAGTGTCCGCACCTGATCCAGAAAAAGGCCAAGCGGGAACGGCGCCGTCCGCCGGCGGAACCCGTCGAGCAGCCGATCGTCATGCACCGCGCACCGAACCCGAACACGCAACCCGAAGCCTGACCCCCCGCCGCGGCCGCCGGGCCGCTCCAAGGCGAAACCTTTACTTGGAGCAGACCACCCGCCCGGCGGGCGCGGCGCGGGACCCGCTTTTACACCACGGCGCCAGCCGCCGTCCCTATCAAGGAGTTATCCATGTCCGACAAGAATCCCGAAAAGGCTGGCCTTACCCGCCGCAGCTTCCTCGGAACCGCAGCCATCACCGGCGCTGCTGGCCTGGTGGCGGGCGCGCAGATTTCCACCGCGCACGGCAAGGACGCGAAAGCCGGCGCCAACGGGGTCCTGGGCCACGTCGGGCCCGGCGAGCTGGACGAATACTATGCCTTCAACTCCAGCGGCCAGTCGGGCGAAGTCCGTGTGCTGGGCCTGCCGTCCATGCGCGAACTGGTCCGCATCCCGGTCTTCAACCACTGCAGCGCCACCGGCTGGGGCCGCACGAACGAAAGCCGCAAGGTGCTCACCGAAGGCCTGACGCCCGAAACCCGCGAATACCTCAAGGACAAGGGCGGCGTCTTCCTGAACGGCGACGCCCACCACCCCCACCTGTCGTTCACCGACCGCACCTACGACGGCCGCTACCTGTTCATCAACGACAAGGCCAATAACCGCGTCGCCCGCATCCGGCTCGACGTGATGAAGACGGACAAGATCACCGAGCTGCCCAACGTATCGGGCGTGCACGGCCTGCGGCCGCAGCGCTATCCGCGCACCGGCTATGTCTTCGCCAACGGCGAACATATCTCGCCGCTGCCGAATGACGGCAAGGTGCTCGACGATCCCAAGAAGAACTTCTTCGCCGTCTACACCGCGCTGGACGGCGACACGATGAAGGTTGCCTGGCAGGTGCTGGTCGACGGGAACCTGGACAATGGCGACGCCGACTACCAGGGCAAGTATTCCTTCTCCACCTGCTACAACTCGGAGAAGGGCGTCACGGTGGAGGAAATGTCGGCCAACGAGCAGGACTGGGTCGTCGTGTTCAACATCAAGCGCATCGAAGAAGCCGTCAAGAAGGGCGACTACAAGATGATGGGCGGCGTGCCGGTGATCGACGGCCGCCACGGGTCCAAGTACACCCGCTACATCCCCGTGCCGAACTCGCCGCACGGCTGCAACGCCGCGCCCGACGGCATCCACGTGGTGCTCAACGGCAAGCTGTCGCCCACCGTGACGGTGCTGGACGTGCGCACGCTGGACGACCTGTTCGACGACAAGATCAAGCCGCGCGACTGCGTGGTGGCCGAACCCCAGCTCGGCCTGGGCCCGCTGCACACGGCCTTCGACGGCCGCGGCAACGCCTACACCACGCTGTTCATCGACAGCCAGATGGTCAAGTGGAACATCGACAAGGCCAAGCGCGCGTTCAAGGGTGAAAAGGTCGACCCGATCATCCAGAAGCTGGACGTGCACTACCAGCCCGGCCACAACCACACCACGATGGGCGAAACCCGCGAAGCCGACGGCAAGTGGCTGGTGTCGCTGAACAAGTTCTCCAAGGACCGCTTCCTGAACGTGGGCCCCCTGAAGCCCGAGAACGATCAGCTCATCGACATTTCCGGCGACGAAATGAAGCTGGTGCACGACGGCCCGAGCTTCGCCGAGCCGCACGACATGTGCCTGGTCCACCGCTCCAAGGTTCATCCGCTCAGCGTCTGGAAGCGCGACGACCCCATGTGGGAAGACGCCCGCCAGATGGCCAAGAAGGACGGCGTTTCGCTCGACGATGCCGCCAAGGTGGTGCGCGAAGGCAACAAGGTGCGCGTGTACATGATGGCGGTCGCTCCGATGTTCAGCCTCAAGAAGTTCGAGGTGAACCAGGGCGACGAGGTCACCGTGGTGGTGACGAACATGGAGGTGATCGAAGACCTGACGCACGGTTTCACGCTCGAAGGCCACGGCATCGCCATGGAAATCGGGCCCCAGGCCACCTCGTCGGTCACGTTCACGGCCGATCGTCCGGGCGTGTACTGGTACTACTGCCAGTGGTTCTGCCACGCGTTGCACATGGAAATGTCCGGCCAGATGATCGTTCACCCCAAGAAGACCGCGTAGCCTCCATGATGTTCATCGCAATGCTGACGAGCGGCGGTGGGAGGGCCGCCCGCGCCGCGCTGGCAGCCCTCGCCCTGGCGCTGCCCGGCGCCGCGGGGGCGGCCGTGCACGCGCTCGCCCCGGGTTCCGACCTGGCGCAGGCGGTCGCGGCCGCCCAGGCCGGGGACGTGCTCAAGCTGGCCCCGGGCACCTATGCCGGCGGCATCGTCATCGACAAGCCGCTGACCCTGGAAGGGCCGGAAGACCGCTCGGCGGTCATTGCCGGCACGCGCCAGGGGCGCACCCTCTGGATCAAGGCGGAGGACGTATCCCTGCGCCACCTGACCGTCACCCGCTCGGGCTTGAGCCTGTCCGACATGGACGCGGGCATCTTCCTGGACCGCACGGCGCACCGCGCGCGGGTGGAAGCCAATGACATCCTGGACAACCTGGTAGGCGTCCACGTCTGGGGGCCCTCGGATGCCATGGTGCGCGGCAACCGCATCGTAGGCAACAAGGAACTCAGGGTGGCGGAACGGGGCAACGGCGTCACGCTCTGGAACACCCCGGGCACGCGGGTCCTCGACAACGACATCTCGGCAGGCCGCGACGGCATCTTCGTCAACACCAGCAAGCAGAACACGTTCAGCGGCAACCGCTTCCACGACCTGCGCTATGCCGTGCACTACATGTACACCAACGACAGCGAGATCAGCGGCAATGTCTCGACCGGCACGGACGTGGCCTACGCCATCATGTATTCGCACCGGCTGATCGTGCGGGACAACGTGGCGCTGGACAGCCGCGAGCAAGGCCTGATGCTGAACTACGCCAACCATTCCCGCATCACGAACAACTCGGTGGACCGCGCCGCGAAATGCGTGTTCATCTACAACGCCAACCGGAACGTGTTCCAGGACAACCAGTTTTCCAACTGCGACATCGGTGTGCATTTCACCGCCGGTTCGGAGGGTAACCTGATCTCCGGCAACGCATTCATCAACAACCGCAACCAAGTGAAGTACGTCAGCACCCGGACGCTGGACTGGTCCGTCAACGGCCGCGGCAACTACTGGAGCGACAACACCGCCTTCGACCTGGACGGCGACGGCATCGCCGATACAGCCTACCGGCCCAACGACGTGGTCGACCAGCTGTTGTGGCGCGCGCCCGCGGCGCGGATCCTGCTCAACAGCCCCGCGATCACCGTCGTGCGCTGGGCGCAGTCGCAGTTTCCCGCCATCCTGCCCGGCGGCGTCATCGACAGCGCCCCGCTCATGCAGCCCCCGCAACGGGCCGCCGACCGCTCCAAGGAGTCCCCATGAATACCGACCTTGTGACGCTGTCCGGCGTCAGCAAGCACTATGGCGCGCACCATGCCATCGATGGCCTGGAGCTGCAGCTGCGCGAAGGAGAGTGCGTCGCGCTGGCCGGCCACAACGGCGCCGGCAAGAGCACGCTGATCAAGCTCATCCTGGGTCTGATCCGCCCCACGCGCGGCCGCGTCGCGCTGTTCGGGCATGACGCGCACAGCCCCGCCGCGGCGCGCCTGCGCAACCGGATCGGCTACCTGCCCGAAACCGTCGCGCTGCACCCGTCCATGACCGGCGAGGAAACGCTGGCGTTCTACGCCCGGCTCAAGCGCCAGCCGCTGTCGGGCAATGCCGCGCTGCTCGAGAAGGTGGGTATCTCCGGCGCGGCGCGGCGGCGCGTAGGCGGCTACTCCAAGGGCATGCGCCAGCGCCTGGCGCTGGCCCAGGCATTGCTAGGCCAGCCCCGTGTCCTGCTGTTCGACGAACCCACCACGGGGCTCGACCCCGCCTCGCGCCTGATGTTCTACGACGTCGTGCACGAACTGCGCGCGGGCGGCGCCACCATCCTGCTGAGCACGCACGCCCTGTCCGAGCTGGCCGGCCATGCCGACCGCATCGTGGTGATGAAGGCCGGCAGGAAGATCGCGGACGGCGCCATGTCGGCGCTGCGGCGCTCGACCGGCCTGCCGATCCGCATCCGCCTGACCCTCGCGGAGGCGGACGCCCAGCCGCCCGGCGCCTGGCGCCGCATCGAGGCGGGCCGGTACGAACTGGCCTGCCAGGAACACGACAAGATCGAGGCGATCCGGAGCATCGGCGCCATATCGTCCGACATCCACGACCTGGACATCCAGGTGCCGGGCCTGGACGACATCTATGCACATCTGCTTGAACGGGAAGACGTATGAACGCGGTAGGCACCATCATCGGCAAGGAAATCCGCGACGGGCTGCGCAACCGCTGGGTCCTGGCGACCGCCCTGCTGCTGGGCGCGCTGGCGCTTGCCCTGGGCCTGCTGGGCAGTTCGCCGACCGGCACGGTCAAGGCCGAACCGCTGACCGTCACCGTGGTCAGCCTGTCCAGCCTGTCGATCTTCCTGGTTCCGCTCATCGCCATGCTGCTCGCGTATGACGCCGTGGTCGGCGAGGTCGACCGCGGCACGATGGCGCTGCTGCTCAGCTACCCCGTGTCGCGCTGGCAGGTGCTGGTGGGCAAGTTCATCGGGCACCTGGCCATCCTGGCGCTGGCCACGGGCGCCGGCTACGGTTCGGCCGGACTGGCGCTGCAATGGGCCTACGGCGACCTGGACGCCAGCGCCTGGCAACCCTTCGCCCTGCTGATCGGCGCCAGCGTGCTGCTGGGCGCCAGTTTTCTCGCCATGGGCTACCTGATCAGCACGCTGGTGCGCGAGCGCGCCACGGCCGCCGGCATCGCCCTCGGCGTCTGGCTGTTCTTCGTCGTGATCTACGACATGGCGCTGCTGGGCGTCCTGGCGGCGGACCAGGGACGCCACGTCAGCCCGGGCCTGCTCAACACGCTGCTGCTGCTCAA
Organism: Achromobacter agilis; assembly: GCF_900496965.1. GTDB lineage: Bacteria > Pseudomonadota > Gammaproteobacteria > Burkholderiales > Burkholderiaceae_B > Achromobacter > Achromobacter agilis. The sequence goes on along the minus strand of NZ_UFQB01000006.1, from coordinate 249,111 downwards.
CCCCTCCGACGTCTACCGCCTGCTGAACCTAACGGGCTTCGAGAACATTTCGCTGTACGCCGGCATGGCGGGAGTGAGCGACCAGGCCAGCCTGCCGCTGGCCGCGCTGATCACCGCCCTGCTGCTGTGGATCGCGGTTCCTTTCCTGCTGGCGACGGCGGCTTTCCGGAACAAACAGCTATGAGACGCCTGCGGCTTGCCCTTGCCCTCGCCACCGTGCTGCTCGCCGCCGCTTGCGGCAGCGGCTCGGGTCCCGAGGCCCCTCCGCCACCGCCCCAGGCCGTGACCGCGGAATCCGTCGGCCACTACTGCGGCATGACCCTGAACGAGCACAACGGCCCCAAGGGCCAGCTCTTTCTCACGGGACGCGCGGCGCCCGTCTGGTTCTCGTCGATCAAGCAGGTCTTCGCCTACACCCTGCTGCCCGAAGAGCCCAAAACCATCAGCGCCATCTACGTCAACGACATGTCCACGGCTGGCCCGGACGGCGCGCCGGATCCGGCCGCCTGGATCGACGCGCGCCAGGCCGTCTACGTCATCGAAGGCAGGTTCATCGGCGGCATGGGCGCCGAGGACGCCATGCCGTTCTCGCAACGCGCCGATGCCGAGTCCTTCGCCCAGACCCACGGCGGCCGGGTCGTCAGTTTCGCCGACGTGCCGGAGGCCTATGTCTTCGCCCAATAGCCCGGCGCCGCGCGGCTCCCGCCACTTTTTCAGGCCTATCGCCATGAACCCTACCCGCCGCCGCTTCATCGGCATCGCCGCCGCCGCTTCCGCGCTGGCGCTCGCCCCCTTTCCCGCGCGCCGCGCAGCGGCGTCGATCGCGCCGACCACGTGGCAGGGCGTCGCCCTGGGCGCCGACGCGGAGTTGCGTCTGTACCACCCGGACCCGCAGGAAGCGCAGCGCCTGATCGCGCAATCGCTGCAGGAGCTACGCCGCCTGGAGAGCATCTTCAGCCTGTACCGCGACGACAGCGCCCTCTCGGTCCTGAACCGCCAGGGATTCCTCGACAACCCTCCGGCCGACCTGCTGCGGCTGCTCAGCGTCAGCCAGCGGTATGGCAGGCTGACGGGCGGCGCCTTCGATCCAACCGTGCAGCCCCTGTGGAAGCTGTATGCCGCCCATTTCGCGCAGCCGGGCGCGGATCCCGACGGCCCGCCGGCGGCCGCCGTCGCACAGGCGCTGACGCGGGTGTCGTACGAAGACATAGCGCTGGATAGCGGCCGCATCGTATTACGCCGGCCGGGAATGGGCATCACGCTCAACGGCATCGCGCAGGGCTACATCACGGACCGGGTCACCGAACTGCTCAAGCAGGGCGGGCTGGAACGGGCCCTGGTGGATATGGGCGAAATACAGGGCATGGACAGCCGGAGCGCGCCAGCCGACTGGCAGGTCGGGCTGGCCGATCCGCAGGACCCCGCCCGCCTGCTCGCCACCGCGCGCATCCGCAACCAGGCCCTGGCCACGTCCGGCGGCTATGGCACGGCCATCGATGCCGGCGGCCGATTCACCCATCTTTTCGATCCGCGCACCGGACGCGCGCGGCCGCTATACCGCAGCGTATCCGTGATGGCGCCCAACGCCACCATGGCCGACGCCCTGTCCACGGCCTTCTCCTACATGCCGCTGGAGGCCGCCGACGTCGTCATCCGCGAACACGGATTGCGTGCCTGGTTCGCGCTGCCGGACGGCGGACTGGCCGTGCGCGACGCCGCGTCCTGAGCGCCGGCCACGCAAAAAAACGCCCTCGGTCACCCGAGGGCGCTTTTTTTAGGCGGAAGCGCCCGGCCTCATGCCGCCGACGGCGGATTCAGGGCGGCCAGCATCTGCGTGAAGATCTTCGGGCTGGCGGCCAGCACGTTGCCGGTATCCATCCAGCCCTGCTCGCCGTCGAAATCGGCAACCAGCCCGCCGGCTTCCAGCACCATCAGGCTGCCCGCCGCCAGGTCCCAGGGCTTCAGGCCGACGCCGCAGAAGCCGTCCAGGCGGCCGCAGGCGACATAGGCCAGGTCCAGCACCGTGGCGCCCAGGCGGCGCACGCCCGTGCTGCCTTCGGCCATCTGGCGAAAACGTGCGGAGCCCTGTTCCAGGTCGCCGGAATTCGGCCAGTGGGCGCCCAGCAGCGCGTCGTGGTAGCGGGTGCGGCCCGAGACGCGCACGCGGCGGTCGTTCAGGAACGTGCCGCTGCCACGGCTTGCCGTGAACAGTTCGTTGCGCGACGGGTCATAGATGACCGCCTGCGTGACCTGGCCGCGCTGCGTCAGCGCGATGGACACGGCGTAGTTGGGCAGGCCATGGATGAAGTTGGTGGTGCCGTCCAGGGGATCGATGATCCACTGGAATTCGGCCTGGTCGGGGCCCTGCAGGCCGAATTCTTCGCCCAGGACGGCATGGTCCGGGTAAGCGGCGCGCAGCGTCTCGACAATGGACTCCTCGGCGGCGCGGTCGACTTCCGTGACATAATCCCGCGGCCCCTTGCGAGCCACGCTGAGTCGTTCCAAATCCATGCTGGCACGGTTGATAATGGTGCCGGCACGCCGGGCCGCCTTGATGGCGATGTTGAGCATCGGGTGCATAAAATTCCGTACGAATGCGATGAGTTGGCTTGATGATAGGCCGCTTGCCGCGCCCCGGGGCCGCCCTTGCCCCAACCGGGGAAATCGACCCAAAAAACCAGGAAGGCACTAAGCCAAACGTGCCATTTTAAATGACTCAAGCATTTTCACGTGTTCGGTTCATCATGGTGAACCCCAGCCACCCCGGAAACGTCGGTTCGGCGGCCCGCGCGATCAAGACGATGGGCTTTTCCGAACTGGTGCTGGTGGAGCCCAAATTTCCGGATGTAACCAGCCAGCCGGAGGCCGTGGCGCTCGCCAGCGGCGCGCTGGACGTGCTGGAAGGCGCGCGGGTCTATGGGTCGCTCGAAGAAGCGCTGGGCCCCGTGACGCTGGCTTTCGCCCTGACCGCCCGGGTACGCGACCTGGGCCCGCCGCCCTGCGACATCCGGCAGGCGGCCGAACTTGCGCGCGGCCACCTGGCGGACACCGCCGAAGGCGTCGCCGCCATCGTGCTGGGCACCGAACGCGCCGGGCTCACCAATGCCCAGATCGCCTTGTGCCACCGCATCTGCCATATTCCCGCCAATCCGGAGTACAGCTCGCTGAACGTGGCCCAGGCCCTGCAGCTGGCCGCCTGGGAGCTGCGCTACGCGCTGCTGGTGGCCCAAGGCGCCCCCCTCCTGCCCGCCTCGACCGCGCAAGAACCGGCGCGCGGCGCGGCCCCGGCCTCCAGCGAGGCGGTGCAGGCCTTTCTGGCCCACTGGGAAGAGGCACTCATCGGCGTCCAGTTCCTGGATCCGGCCCACCCCAAAAAGCTCATGCCCCGCATGCGCCATCTGTACTCCCGGCTGAGCCTGAGCCGCGACGAGGTCGACATGATGCGCGGCGTCTGCACCGCGATGCTGAAGAAAAAATGAGGGCCCCCGCGCTGCGGGGTCGCCCAGCCCCCAAGAGAAGCCGTCCGCAAGTGTCCGACACCCCACCCGCCAGTGTCTGACACCCGCACGAAATGCTCGCTCAGACCGCGCCTGCTGCCCCCGGGTGTCAGACACCCTGACGCACCAGCCTCAGCTTGAAAGCGTTTCTCGTAAGGGTGTCAGACACTGACGGACCGCAGCCACAATGCCCGTGTGTCCGACACCCCACCCGCCAGTGTCTGACACCCGTACGAGATGCTCGCTCAGACCGCGCCTGTGCCCCCGGGTGTCTGACACCCTGACGCACCAGCTTCAGCTTGAAAGCGTGTCTCGCAAGGGTGTCAGACACTGACGGACCGCGGCCGCAATGCCCGGGGGGTCTGACAACACCCCACCCGCCAGTGTCTGACACCCGTACGAGATGCTCGCTCAGACCGCGCCTGCTGCCCCCGGGTGTCTGACACCCTGACGCACCAGCTTCAGCGTGAAAGCGTTTCTCGTAAGGGTGTCAGACACTGACGGACCGCGGCCGCAATGCGGACGAACATCCTCTGCCGCAAGACGCCGCGTAAACCCCAATAGGCCGCCCCCGCTTCGATCCAGCCCGGCAAACGTGGCGCAAAAAAATAGGGACAGGCATCAGCCCGTCCCCACGCATCGGTCTCCGGGCGGCATGCCGCCCGGGACGCGAAGATCAGTCTACTGTGGCGCCGGAGGCCTTGACCACCGGAGCCCAGCCTTCCACTTCCGACTTGATGAACTGGCCGAACTCGGCCGGCGTCGTCTTCACGCCCACCGCGCCCAGGCTCTCGAAGCTCTTCTGCACTTCGGGCTTGTCCAGCGCCTTGACCATGGCTGCGTTCAGCTTGTTCACGACCTCGGGCGGCGTGCCGGCCGGGGCGATCAGGCCGAACCACGACGACACGTCGAAGTTGGCGAAGCCCGATTCCTTCATCGTGGGCAGGTCCGGAGCGCTCTTGGAACGTTCCGCCGTCGTCACCGCGAGGGCGCGCAGCTTGCCCGACTGCACGTGCGGCCAGGACGAAGGCATGTTGTCGAACATGAACTGAACCTGGCCGCCGATCAGGTCGGTCACGGCCGGGGCGCTGCCCTTGTACGGAACGTGCAGCACGTCGATGCCGGTCTGCATCTTGAAGAGCTCGCCCGCCATGTGGATGGAGGTGCCGCTGCCCGAGGACGCGAACGCCAGCTTGCCGGGGTTCTTCTTAGCGTATTCCACCAGTTCCTGCACCGACTTCACCGGCACCTGGGGATTCACCACCAGGATGTTCGGCACCTTGGCGCCCAGCGCGACCGGCGTGAAATCCTTGGTCAGGTCGAAGTTGATGTTCTTGTACAGCGTCTGGTTGATGGCGCTGGTCACGGCCACGAACAGCAGCGTGTAGCCGTCCGGCGCGGCGCGCTGCACCTGGTCGGTGGCAATGTTGCTGCCGGCGCCGGGCTTGTTCTCGACCACGAACGACTGGCCGAGGCTCTCGGTCAGTTCCTTGGCCATAATGCGAGCGATCACGTCGGTGGTGCCACCGGCAGAAAAGCCGACCACGATGCGTACGGGTTTGTCGGGATAGGCGGCGTGGGCGGAGCCCATCGCGAATGCGCTTGCGGCGGTAGCCAGAAGAGTGGCGGCGAAACGCCGCAGTCCAGGCTTGTGACCTGTAGTCATAGTGTCTCCGTGCAGGTACTGTCCATGAAATGGACGATTCGAATTATTGGATGACGCATTCTGAGCTATACACGGGCGGCACATCAAGGTAGAGTCCACGGTACGGACAATGGTTTTCCCTTGACCGTTCCGGAATAACCCCTAGTTTTCAGAGATTTGCATGCAAGACAGCGATGCCGCGGCCGCAGGCCCACGCACATTGCGGCGTGGACTGGCCGTCCTGGCCGCCCTGCGGGACCAGGGTCCCGATGGCCTCAGCGTGACCGATATCGCGCGCCTGACGGGCATACAGCGCCCCACCATCTACCGTCTGCTGGCCGCCCTGCTGGATGCCGGCCTGGTCCTGCCCGTGGCCGGCACCAAGAAATACCGTGCCCAGCTGGCGGTGGACCCAGACACGCGTTCGCGCGACCCGCGCGTGCGCCAGTTGCTGCCCGTGCTGCGCCGCCTGGCCGACCGCACGGGCGACGCCGTGTTCCTGGTGGTGCGCGACGATGACGATTCGATCAGCCTGCATCGCGAGATCGGCAGTTACCCCGTGCAGATCCTGGCCACTTACGCGGGCAAGCGTCAGCCGCTGGGGGTGGGGTCCGGCGGCATGGCCCTGCTGGCCGCGCTGCCCGACGACGTCGCGCGCGGCATCGTCGAGCGCAATTCCGGCCGCCTGGACGAATACGGCGGCATGACGCCGCAGGAAATGTACCGGCTCATCGACAACACCCGCGCGCGCGGCTATTCCGTCGTCGGCAACCATGCGGTGCGCGGCGCCCTGGGCGTGGGCTGCGCGCTGCTGGACGTCCAGGGCGCCCCGCAGCTCGCGGTCAGCGTCACCGCCATCATCGACCGCATGCCGGCCCAGCGCCAGCGCGAGATCGCCGGCTGGATCAAGGCCGAACTGGCGCGCCTGGCGATACAGGCCTGACCCCTTACCCGCTGGCGCGGCGCCCCTCTCGGGGACGGCGCCAGCGACCCGGAACCCAACGCGCCTCACTTGCGCGGAAAATGAAAAACGGGCGCCCAAGGCGCCCGTTTTTCATGCCCGCCGAGGCGCCGCGTTCAGGCGGCCGCGCCCGTCTTCGGGTTCTGGATCTCACGCAGCGGGATGGGAGGCTGGAAGCCTGCCTCCTCCAGCGCGCTGCGGATTTGCTGGTAGAGGCCCCAGCGCAGATCCCAGTACTTGCTGGCTTCGGCCCACACCCGCACGTTGACGATGATCCCGTTCTCCTTGTAGTCGAACACCTTCACCTGCGGTTCGGGATCCTTCAGCGCGTCCGGATTGGCATCCACCAGCGTCTTCAGCTTGGCCAGCACCACGCCGAGATCGTCGCCGTAACGCACGGGCACGGGGATATCCAGGCGGCGCGTCTTGTTGCGGCTGTAGTTGGTGATGGTGGCGTTCCAGACGGTGCTATTGGGCAAGGTCAGGTGGATGCCATCGACCTGGACCAGCCGCGTCAGGAACAGCCCGACCTCTTCCACCGTGCCGTCCGAACCGGAGCTCAGCGCCACGTATTCGCCGGCGCGGATGGGGCGCAGGATCAGCAGCATGATGCCGGCTGCGATGTTCTGCAGCGTGCCTTGCAGGGCCAGGCCGACGGCCAGGCCAGCGGCGCCCAGCACGGCGATCAGGCTGGCCGTCTGCACGCCGAAGCGCGCCAGCACCGCGATCACCGTGAAGATGCGCACCGTCCAGACCACGGTGCTGTAGAACATGGGGATGATCGTGGGATCGATCTTGCTGGACCGCGACGCGGCCCGGCGCACCCAGCCGCCGAGCAGGGACGATACCCACCAGCCGATGATGAGGATCAGCAGGGCGACGAGCAGATTGGTGCCCAGGTCCACCAGCCTGGGACCCCAGGTGCTAAATTCTTTCAAGGCCTCTTCCATGGAATCTCCTGCGAAAAAGTTGCGGGCGCCGGGCTGCCGGATGCCGGGCGCCGGGGCTTGGAAAAAAACGACCGAAAACTTTATCAGATGCGGTCAACGCAAAGGGCCGCGTCGCGGCCCTGTTGTGTCAAGGTTTGTAAGAAGGCGGCTCAGGCCCGCGCCGCAACCTTGCGGAAATGATTGTCCCAGGACACCTCGCGCGACGGCGCCAGCACCGGTTTCTTTTCCGTGCCCGTGGCGTCGACGCGCAGCATCGCGCCCAGGCCGCTGCTGAGCAGGAAACCTTCGTCCGCGGCCGGCGCCACGCCACAGCCGTCCGCGAGTTCGGTCGTGCCCAGGCAGCGGCCGCTGGCGGCATCCCAATAGATCACCTGCCCGCCCACCGGGCTCGACGTCGCCACGACGGCGCCGGCCGCGTCCACCGCGACCGAACCGACGTAGTTGCGCATCTGGCGCAGCGCCTGCGCCGGCCCTTCGAACAATTCCAGCCGCCCGCCGCGCCGGTGCCGGCCCACCAGCGCCGGACGGTCGGCCGCGGGCCCCATGTACTGGCAGCCGAACCAGACGCTGCCGTCGGCGGCCAACGCCAGATGGCGGATGGACAGGCGGTGCAGCGCGGGCGCGAGCGCTTCCCTTTCCAGCAGCGTGCCGCTGGCCGCGTCGATATAGGCCAGCGACGGCTGCATCGTGTCGAGGTTGAGTTCCAGTTTGCCGTAGTCGGGATGCGTCAGGATGCCGCCATTGGCCACGCACAGCGTCTTGCCGTCGGGCATCAGCACGACCTCGTGCGGGCCGATGCCGCCGGTATCGAACTCGCCGACCCGGCGGTAGGCGCCCCCGGGCGAAGCGTCGTAGAGCCCCAGCACGCCGCGCCCCGCCTCGAAGTCGTTTTCGGTGGCGGCCAGCAGGCGGCCGCCGTCCACATAGGCGCCATGGCCGAAGAAATGCCGCTCATCATGCAGCGGCAGGGGCTGGGGGCCGCCGTCTCCCCGCAAGGAAAACGCCAGCGCGAAGAAACCCGGCTGCCGCCCGAACACGACAGCCCGCTGGCCGGCGGGATCGATGGCGAAGCTGTGGCCGCGCGCGGGCATCGGCACTACCAGCCGGTCGCCGCCCGCTTCATCCAGCAGCACGGCTTCGTCGCGGCCGCCGCGCTTGCGCGCGCTCAGGTACAGGGCAGCGCCCTCCTCGGGCGCTGCGGCCAGCGCCGCCGCGTGCGCCAGGCCCAGCGCGCCCGCCAGCGAGAGGAAGCGGCGCCGGTCAATCACCATCGAGCGCATTGAATCCGATCATGACGCCCAGGGCGGGCGCCAGGTCCTGGTCGACGATGGCCTTGGCATTCTTGAGGGTCAGGGATGCCAGCGTCAGCAGCCGGCGCCCGTCCTCGTCCGACAGCGCCCGTTCCAGCGGAACCGGCACGGCGCGCAGCGTTTGCGCGACGCTGGCGAGTTCGCCCTGGACCGACGCATCCATCCAGGCGTCGCCCGCCGGCAAGGGATAGGCGCCCGCCAGGTAAAAGGCTTTCAGGCCGTCCACGTTGGCGGCCAGCAGGCGCGTGGATAGCTTGCTGCGCCAGAACGCCGCACGCTTGGGGCGCGCCGCCGCGGCGCTCTCTCCCAGCACCGGCACGATCTTTACATCGCGCGCGAACTGCAGGCCGGTCGACAAGGCTTTCATAGCCTCGGCCGCCACTTCCTGGGGATCCCGGTAAAGATCGTTCCGCGCCTGCGGATGCGCGAACTGGCGGCCGAAGTCGCCTTCGGCGCTCCAGGCCTGCGCCACGTCGCGCGAAATGGCCGTGACGTTCGCGGCGACCGCGCGGGCGTAGCCGCAGGCATAGGCGAAGCCCGGCGCGGCGCGCTGCTCAAGCAGCGCCGGCTCGCCGTAAAGCACGTATTCCAGCGCGGGCAGCCCCTGCACCGCCACGCTGCGCCCCGCCAGCGCGCCAGGCGCGAGCAGCGCCTCGTCCTGGGCGGCGATCAGCGCCTGCACCTGCCTGGGCATCACACCGCGCGTGTCGGGCCAAAAGGCCAGGCGCTCATAGCGATTGGCCTGCACCAGCGGTCCAAAGCGGAGGATTTCGACGCCGGACCAGGCCAGCGCCAACTGTTCGAACGCCTTGCCGACGCGAGCGGCCCCCGCCGCGCCCGGCTGGGCGCACCAGCCGCCCAGCGCGCCGTCCAGCGCCGTGGCGGCGTCCACCATCCTGGCCGCGGCCGGGCGCGCATAGTCGCGCGCCAGCCGCTCGCCCAGATCGGCGGGCAAACCGGCGCCCGCGGCCCAGGCCGGCGATCCGGCGAGTGCGGCGGCCACCGCCAGTTTCGACACTTGCTTGGCGAATGCGACCATTACAGCGACTCCAGAAAACGGATCAGATCGGCGCGCTCTTCGGGCGTCATCGCCACCACGCGGTCGCGCGCGGGCTTGGCGGTGCCGCCATGCCACAGCACGGCTTCCAGCAAGCTGCGGGCGCGCCCGTCGTGCAGCCAGGTGGCGTTGGGATTCACGGTCTTGGTCAGGCCGACGCCCCACAACGGCGGCGTGCGCCATTCGCGGCCGTTGGCCTCGCCGTCGGATACGCCGTCCGCAAGATCGTCGCCCATGTCGTGCACCAGCATGTCGGTGTAGGGCCAGATCAGCTGGAAGCGGTGCTCGGGCTGCTTGGCGTTGCGGCTGGTCACGTATTTCGGCACGTGGCAGGCGACGCAATTGGCTTCGTAGAACAGCTTCTTGCCGGCCAGAACTCGCGCGTCATCGGCGTCGCGGCGCTGCGGCACGGCAAGGTTGGTGGAATAGATGGTGACGAAGTCCATCAGCTTGCCCGGCACCTCTTCCGCGCCGAAACGCGGCTGCGCGCCATGCGGCATGTCCAGGCATTGTTGCTGCGCGGGCGTGCAATCGCCGGAGTGCTTGGGAAACAGTGGCGTCGACAGGCCCATGTCGTTCGAGAAGGCGGCGGCGCTCTGCTGCTCTACCGTAGGCTGCCCGGCCTTCAGGTTGAAACGGCCCAGCACGCGGGCGCCGGTGCGCACGTCGGTCACCCAGTTGGCCTTGCCGACGATGCCGTCGCGCTTGTCCGCCCCCACGTTGGCCAGGATGTCGGCTTCATGGATGGATTCGAGCAGGCCCAGCCCGATCATGGGCGGCGCCAGGCGCGGGGAGACCTGCGTGTCGGCGCGCATGGGACCGTAGCCCAGGTTCTCGATACGATACGTCGGCTTCATCAAGGTCGCGGTCTCGCCCCCGTTGAGCGCCACCGGCACCGGTTCGTACTCGATCTCCATGCGCCCCTCGGCTGGCAGGCCGGCAACCGCGAAGTTCTGCAGCTGCACGCCATAGACCGGTTCCGGCAAGGAGGCGATCTCGCCCGCGGCGAGCTTGGGGTGGCCGCGGTCCGGCCCCTGCGGCACGGCCAGGCGCAGCAGCAGCGCCACGGCGTCCGTGCGCTCCAGCGGATCGAACCCGGGCACGGTGCCGCGTCCGTCCTTGGTGTGACAGGCCTGGCAGGACCGCGCATTGAACAGCGGCCCCAGCCCGTCCGAAGCCTGCGTGGAGGCGGGCGACGACACCCAGTCCTTGCGGAACAGGCCGTTGCCGACCTGGAACTCCTGGCGCCCCTCGAAGCTCATGTTGGCCGAAGGCTGGGAAAAGATGTCGGCGTTGATGAGTTTATTGGTGGTAGCCGCCCCGGCCTGCATGGTCTCGAAGGTCTCGGCCTTCGAAAAATCCCGCGTGGGCGCGGTGATGGCGGTTACGCGCTTCAGGTCTTCGGACGTCAGATCGTCGCGCCCCGCGGGCGCGGCGGGTGCTGCGGGTGCTGCGGCGGCGACGGCATGGGCCGACGCCGCCAGTACGGCGGCTAATGCGAATTTCACTTGAATACGGCGTCGGGTTTGTCCAGGCTGTCGGAACCTTCGATAGCCACCTTGCCCAATTCCAGCAGCGCGATCACGCGCTCCAGGCTGCGCGTCTGGTCGACCAGGCGGTCGATGGCGGCCTGCACCACGGCATTGCCTTCCTTGTTGCCGTCGGCAATCATCTGGTCGTAGGTTTCCACCGTTTCGGCGCGCGTCTTCATGGCCTGCATGGCGGCGACCGTGGCGTCCAGCTTGGCGCGCACTTCAGCGTCGAGCTTCGGGTCCTTGGCCTTGACCAATTCGGACAGGCTGGCGCCCGAGACGGTCTTGCCGTCGATGCGGGTATAGGAGCCCATGTAGACGTTGCGGATGCCGATCTGGTCGTAGTAGTGCGAGTTGTGCGTGTTGTCCGAGAAGCAATCGTGCTCTTCCTCGGGATCGTGCAGCATCAGGCCCAGCTTCATGCGTTCGCCGGCCAGCTCGCCGTACGACAGGCTGCCCAGGCCCGTCAGCATGGCGATCATGCCCGCCTTGGGATCTTCCTCGACGGCCTTGCGCGCGGCGCCTTCCTTTTTCCAGTTGCCGACCATCTCTTCCAGATCGGTCACCAGCAGGTCCGTGACGGCCTTCAGGAACTCCACGCGGCGCTCGCAATGGCCGCCCGTGCATTGCTTGGGATCGAAGTCCGTATAGGGACGGTTGCCCGAGTGGCGCTCCTGCGGGGTGCCCTTGCGGTCGGCCGGCGCGGCGCCGGTGCCGTTCAGGTCCTGGCCCCACAGCAGGAATTCGATGGCGTGGTAGCCCGTGGCCACGTTGGCTTCGTTGCCGTCGGCCTCGTGCAGCACTTCGGACAGCAGCTGCGGCGTGATCTTGCTGACGTCGACCGTCTTGCCGCCCACCGAGATCTTGGAGTTCGCGATGACGTTGACCGCGTAGTAGGCGTTCTCGTCGTTCTCGGTGCCGTAGGACGCGTCGACGTAGTCGATCAGGCCCTCGTCCAGCGGCCAGGCGTTCACGCGGCCTTCCCAGTCGTCGACGATGGGGTTGCCGAAGCGATAGGCCTCGGTCTGCTGGTACGGCACGCGGGCCGCCAGCCAGGCTTCGCGCGCGGCCTTGAGCGTGTCGGCGCTCGGCTTGGCGATGAGCGCATCGATGGCTTTGCGCAGCGCCTTGGCGGAAGTCAGCGAATCTTCGTAACCGGCCAGCGCCAGGTCCGAATACGTGGCGACCACGGCCTTGGGCTCGACGGCCGCCTGGGCCGTTCCTCCGAATACCGCAGCGGCCAGCACCGCTCCCAATAGCAACTTGCGCATCGACTTTCTCCCGTAACAGGAACGAAGCCCGCCCCCACGGCGGCCCCCTCATCCTCGAATTTTGAGGATGAGAGTGTAAACAATTTTCGTTTGTTGTTCAGAATAAAGTCAGATACCTGACATTCCTTTGAATGCCTCCGGGCGGGTTTACCTCCACACAATACGCAGCGGCAGGCCGGCCCCCGGAGGCCGGCCTGCCCGCCCTGTTTCAGCGTTTCAGCGCTTCAGCGGCGACTTGGCCGTTTCGCTGGCCGCCAGCACCGCCACGGCGGTCAGCGCCAGCGCGGCCGTCACGTACAGGGAGATCGCGAGGGTCGAGTTCCAGGTCTTGAACAGGCTGGCGATAATCAGCGGCGCGAACCCGCCGCCCGCGATGCCGGCCAGCGTATAAGCCAGGGACGAACCGGCGTAGCGCACGCGGCCGGGAAACTGCTCGGTAACGAAGGCCGCTTGCGGGCCGTACATCAGGGCGTGGATCAGCAGCCCCACCACCACCGCCGCGCAGATGGCGACAGGGTGCGCCGCATCCATCAGCACGAAGAACACGAACGCCCAGACCATGCCCAGCACCGCGCCGGCCAGGTATACCGGGCGCCGGCCGATCCGGTCGGACAGATGCCCGCAAAGCGGCACGGCGATGGCATTCAGGGCGGCCCCCAGCGTGGTGGCGGCCAGGGCCATCGGACGCGACAGGTGCAGCACCGTCGTTACATACGTCAGCGTGAACACGACCACCAGCGCGTAGAGCACGTCGGAGCCGATGCGCGAGCCGCCCGCGATCAGCAATTGCCGCCAATGCCGGCCCAGCACTTCCTTGATTCGTGAAGTCGTACCATTCCAGCGTGGTGCCGACCGAACTGGCCAAGGCCAGGCGCCGCATCTTGTCGGGCGCGGCCGCGGTCTTGACGGTCGCGCCGCCGTACAACGTTTCTTCAGCCATGGGATTCCCCTGTTTCAATCTATGTGATGCCGTCAGGCAAGGCGCTCAGCGCAAGTCTGCTGCGTTCAGCTTCCAGCCCAGTTCGAACAGCCAGGCGTCCGACGGGCTGGCCTTGAAGGCAGAGGCGGCCCGGCCGCGCAGCGCCTGGGCCGCCTGCGCCGTGCTGGCCTCGACCATGAATATCGGCGCCAGCTGCCGGTTTTCGGTGGATTCGCGCGGCAGCGGCGTGCTGAGCCCCGTATCCGGCACCAGCAGATAGGACTGGACGAAGCCGTCCGACTCCGCCAGATCGGCGCCCGCCCGCCGCGCCCGGGCGATCAGCGCATCGCCGCCTGCGGCGCCCGGCAGCGGCAGCACGACGATCTGGCTGCCGCTGCCGAAGCCGGTCACGGCCTGCATGGCGCACACGCGGCGCATGGGATCGCGCATTCGGCCCAGGTTGGCCACCGACCAGGGCGTCTGGCGCTCGAAGGCCTGGCGGTAGTCAGGCGTGGTGAAAGCGGCCAGCGACTCCGTGCGGTACAGGCCCAGGTACTTGCGGCCACCATCGCGCGACAGATAACGGGCGCCCGACAGGAAGCCGGGGATGCGCACGCGCTCTTCCACGTGTTCGCGGTCGTACCAGCGGTTGAAATCGGCCTCGTCGGCGGCGTCGACGTCAGAAGCGACGAACAGCAGGCCGTTGGGCGGGAGGGAAGATTCGGTATGCGTGCTCATGGGCGGAAAACGGAAGGTTCCTTCGGTTGCGGAAGGCACCATCTTCAGCCGGCACGCGGGGTGCGAACAAACGCGCGCCGATGTCCTCCTCCAGCGACGCGACGCGGTTGGCCACCGCCGCCTGGGTGATGTGGAGGCGGTCGCTGGCCGCCCGGAAACTGCCCAGGCGCGCCAACCAAAGAAAGGCTTCAACAAAGCGGGTATTCATCGCGGTACGACGCGGCGAAGCGTCGCGAAATGTCGTGGAGCATCGGAGCGGCGCACGCCGGCCCGCCCACATGCTACCGCCATAACGCCCGCCGCGGCGTCCGGCGGCGTTGCGTCCCCTTCGATGGTGCGCCATGCACCAAAACAGATCGCGCGCGGCACCAGGCCGAGGCCGGCCGCTTGCGCGCCGCGGGCGGAGCCGCCCAAAAACGACTTGGCACGGCGCTTGCTTGATGCCTGGTATGCAAGCTTGTCCACCAGCGCCATCTCCCATGCCGACCAGGAGCCTCACATGATCGACCGAAACGCGTCCTTTGCCTTCAACGCCATCATCGACATACCGCGCACCCTCGCCGACACCGCCTACGGCACGCTGAAGCGGGACATCCTGGACTTCCGGCTGGCGCCCGGCGACCGCTTCACCGAAACCGAGATCGCCGACCGTATGCAAGTCAGCCGCACGCCGGTGCGCGAAGCCCTCTTCCGCCTGGAACGCGAAGGTTACCTGGAAGTCCGGCAGCGCAATGGCTGGCTGGTCAAGCCGCTGGACTTCAACACGCTGGACCACTTCTACGAGCTGCGCAGCGTGCTCGAAGCGGCTGCGGTGCAAGCGCTCTGCGCCTGCGCCAACGCCGCCGAGCGGCAGCGCGCGCTGCGTCCGCTGGCCGACACCTGGCTGGTGGACGAGAGCAGCCGCTCCAGCGACTGCGATCGCCTGGCGGATCTGGACGAACGCTTCCACATCGATCTAGTCGCCGCGGCCGGCAACCCGGAAATCGCGCGCGTGCATCGCGCCGCGACGGAACGCATCCGCATCGTGCGCCGCCTGGACTTCACCCAACCCGAGCGCATCGGCAAGACTTACGAAGAACACGCCGCGATACTCGACGCCGCGCTGGCGGGTGACGCGGCGCGCGCGGTGCCGCTGCTGCGCGCCCACATCCAGGGCAGCCAGGCGGCGGTGCGCGAGATCACGCTGCACCGCCTGTATTCCACCCGCGACGCTCGCGCGGCCTGAGGCCGGCCCGCGCCGCCAGCGCGCGGGCCAGCGCGAACTCCGCTTCAGCCCGCGCGCAGCCAGCGTTGCAGCATGCGCGCGACCAGGGGCATGCAGACGAACACCATGACGGGCGTCAGGGCCACGCTGGTGATCAGGACTCGCCAGAACACCGGCAGCAGGCTCAAAGGCTCGCTGGCCAGGATGGAGAACACCAGCAGCACCGGGAAGTAGGCCAGCCAGATGCTGACGGCCTGTTTCCAGCGCGGCGGCGCGCTGGTCCGAGGCGCGAACCAATCTTCCGTGCCGTTCACGCGGCGCTCGTGGCTGGCGTGCACCAGCGCTGCCCCGCGCTCCAGCCACATGCGGCGCGGCAGCGATTTTTCCCAACGGCCCAGGCTGGCCGCGTCCGCAAAGCGCAGCACGACCTGGTACTGGTCCCCGCCTTCCGGCGGCTGCAGCACCCCCGATCCGAGGAACCCCGGAAAGCCGGCGGCCAGGATCTCTCCCTGCCGCATCCAGGACAGGAAATCGCTATAGCGCTCGGGTGCGATATGCCGGGTGACCAACAGGGTGACCGGGGCGGAAATGGCGGAACTGGACATGGCGGAACTCCTGGAACGGCGCGCAACTTGTGATGCAGTGTTAACCCCAAGCAAGCCGCGTGCCAGGAGCGTCGTGGACACTTCCCCCCCGTGGCGGCGCAACGCCGCCTTCCGCGCGGTGGATGCCATGCACCACGCCGCACACCCTGCTGGTGACCTTCCCGGCATTTCGCACCATTGCGGTGCGGACGGTTCCATTCGCGCGTACCGCGCATCGATCTGCGCCCGGTTTCCCCACCGCAGGAAACCCATCCCGCTTGACTGCCTGCCGGCGCAGGCGATAGAGTTCGGGAACGATCATTCCAATCAAGTGGTATTCATGCGCACCAAGGAATTCGAACCCGACGAAATTGCCGACGCCGCCATGCGGGTGTTCTGGCAACGTGGCTATGCCGCGACCTCCGTGCAAGACCTGGTCGAAGGCACGGGCCTGTCGCGCAGCAGCCTCTACAGCACCTTCGAGAACAAGCAGGGGCTGTATCAGCAGGCCCTGCAACGCTACTCGGCGATCACGGCCGCCAATGTGGAACTGCTGTCGGGCCCCGGCCAGCCGCGGGCGCTGATCCGGCAATTGCTGCAGGGCGTGGCGGACAGCGAACTGGACGATCCGCAACGGCGCGGCTGCCTGGTGGCCAACGCGACGCTGGAACTCGCCGCGCACGACCAGGCCGTGGCGGATCTGGTGGCGCACAATTTCCTGCGGCTGCAAAAGGCGCTGGAGAAGCTGATCCAACGCGGCCAGCAAGCCGGCGAAATCTCCACGGCCAAGAGCCCGCGCGCCTTGGCGCGCTTCTTCGTGAACACCATGCAAGGCATGAGGGTGCTGGGCAAAGGCAGCTCTGCGCCGCAACGGCGCCAGTGCCTGGCGGACGTGATCGACGTCGCGCTGGCGGCCTTGTAGTCGGGCCCGGGCCGCTGCGCATCCGCGCAGGCCCCGGGCTTTTATTTTCTCTTTTCAGGAACGATCGTTCCACTAAACCTGATCCTCTCAAGGAATGCATATGAACTCGGAAAACCTGCCCATCGTCGCCGTCCTGGGAACCGGCCTCATCGGCGCCCCAATCGCCCGCAATCTGCACAAACGCGGTTTCGCGGTGCGAGCCTGGAACCGCAGTCAGGCCAAAGCGCAGGCGCTGTCGGCGGACGGTATCGAAGCATGCGCCAGCCCGGCGGACGCGGTGCGGGACGCGGAGGTCGTGGTGACGGCGCTCAAGGATGGCCCCGCGGTGGACAGCGTCATGCAGGCCGCCGCGCCCGCATTGCGGCCAGGCACGATCTGGCTGCAGTCGAGCACCGTCGGAATCGAAGCCATCGCCACGCTGGCAGCCCTGGCCGAACTACTGGGGCTGGTGTTCTACGATGCTCCGGTGCAAGGCACGCGCCAGCCCGCGGAACTGGCGCAATTGATCATTCTGGCGTCCGGTCCGCTGGCGCACCGGGACACCGCGGCGCGGCTCTTCGACGCCATCGGCAAGCGCACCGTCTGGGTATCGGAGCAGCCGGGCGCCGGCAGCCGCCTGAAACTGGCGCTCAACAACTGGGCCTTCGCCCTGACTCACGGGCTGGCGGAGAGCCTGGCGCTCGCCAAGGGGCTGGACATCGATCCGGCGCTGGTCGTGGATGTGGTGACAGGCGGCCCGATGGACAGCGCCTACTTCCAGGCCAAGGCCAAGGCCATCCTGGCCGGTGATTATGCACCGAGCTTTTCCATCGCCAATGCAGCCAAGGATGCGCGGCTGGTGGTGGACGCCGCCGCGCACGCCGGCGTACAGCTCGATGCGGCACAGGCGTCGCTATGGCGCTTCGACCGCGCGGCCGCCGCCGGGCATGGCGACAAGGACATGGCCGCGTCCTATCTCGTGTGAACGGTCCGGGAGCGATACAGATGAGCACTCAAGCAAACATGACGGCCGGCTCCGCCCGGCCTGCGGGCCTGCCGGTATGGAAGTTGCTGGCGTTCACGATGGCGGGCTTTCTCGCCATCATGACCGAAACCATGCCCGCAGGCCTGCTACCCCAGATTGGGCGGGGACTCGGCATCTCCGAGGCGCTGGCGGGCCAACTGGTGACCGTGTACGCCCTCGGATCGGTGCTGGCGGCCATCCCCGTCGTCGCCGCCACCCGCAGCTGGAACCGGCGCCCCTTGTTGCTGACGGCCATCGGCGGCTTGCTGGCGTTCAACACGGTCACCGCCATGTCCGGGCACTACGGCGTCACGCTGGCGGCGCGCTTTGTCGCCGGCATGGCAGCGGGCGTGGTGTGGGGGCTGCTGGCCGGCTATGCCCGGCGCATGGTGCCGCCGCGCCTGCAGGGCCGGGCGCTCGCGGTTGCCGGCGTGGGCCAGCCCATCGCGCTCTGCATCGGCGTGCCGCTGGGAACCTGGCTGGGAACGCTGCTCGATTGGCGCGGGGTGTTCTGGATCATGTCGGCGCTGTCGCTGCTGCTGCTGGCCTGGATACGGCTGGCGGTGCCGGATTTCGCGGGACAGCCGGCACGGCAACGCCTGAGCAT
Organism: Achromobacter agilis; assembly: GCF_900496965.1. Classification (GTDB taxonomy): domain Bacteria; phylum Pseudomonadota; class Gammaproteobacteria; order Burkholderiales; family Burkholderiaceae_B; genus Achromobacter; species Achromobacter agilis. Next base: position 230,911 of record NZ_UFQB01000006.1, on the reverse strand, counting down.
CCGGCGCATCGCCACGATGCCCGGCATCCGCCCGGTGCTGCTGGCGCTGCTGGCCTGGATACTGGCGCACAACATCCTCTATACCTACATCGCTCCCTTCCTTGCCTCCGCAGGGTTGGGGCAACGGGTAGACGCCATGCTGCTGCTGTTCGGACTGGCGTCCCTGGCCGGGATCTGGGCAACCGGGCTGCTGGTGGATCGCTGGTTGCGCGCGCTGACGCTGGCGAGCCTGGCCTTGTTCGCGATCGCGGCATGCACGCTGGGCTTTGCCAATTCGTCGCCAGCGCTGGTCCTGGGCGGCATTGCCGCCTGGGGCCTGAGTTTTGGCGGGGCGCCGACCCTGCTGCAGACCGCCCTGGCGGACAACGCGGGAGATGGCGCCGATGTGGCGCAATCCATGCTGGTGACGGTTTTCAACCTGGCCGTCGCGGGCGGCGGCATCGCCGGCGGATTGCTGCTGGAAAGCTCGGGCCCCCGGACGCTTCCCTGGGCGCTGGCCGCCCTTGCCCTCCTGGCCCTGGGCATCGTGTGGTCATCCAGGGCGCGCGGCTTTCCCCCGGGACGCCGGGCCGCGCCGGCCTGACCGGGATGCTGACATCAGCGCGTCATGGTCCCGGATAAACATATGCGGCATTGTGATTGAGCAGCAGTGCGGACAGGTCTACACTGACATTCCCGTTCCCCCTTGGAGCATGCGCCCCATGAGCACCTACAAGATCGCTGTTTTCGTCGGAAGCCTGCGTGCCGCTTCGTTCAATCTGCGCCTGGCCCGTGCATTGGAAAAGCTGGTGCCCGCCGACTTCAAGTTCGACTATGTCAGCTTGGGCGACGTGCCGCTATACAACCAGGACAACGAAAACAACCTGCCCGCTCCCGCCGCCAAGCTCAAACAGCAGATCGCCGATGCCCAAGGCATTCTGTTCGTGTCGCCCGAGCACAACCGCTCGCTGCCCGCCGCAGTCAAGAACGCCATCGACTGGGGCTCGCGCCCCTGGGGCCAGAACTCCTGGACGGGCAAGACCGTCGGCCTGCTCGGCACCTCGCCCAGCGCCGCCGGCACCGCCCTGATGCAGCAGCACCTGCGCAACATCCTGGCCGCCGAAGGCGCCAACGTCCTGACCACGCCGGAAGTGTTCCTGCAGTACACCGAAGGCCTCATCGACGACCAGTACAACATCACCAACGAAGGCACGCGCAAATTCCTGCAAGGCTGGATCGACCGCTACGTGGACTGGGTCAAGAAGTTCAACGCCTGATCGCCGCCGCTGCCGGCCAGGAGCGCCGCTCCGGCCGGCAGAGATCGCCTGCCCTACCTCCAGGCGATCCAGCCCCCCGATACGTCGGGGGGCTTTTTTTTGTGCAGTGCGCGCATGCGCTCACATGGGAGACGCCCGCTGAGCGGGTCGCGGCAGGTCCGCCTGCGACCGCAAGACATCGCGCAAACGCCACGAGGCGGCTCGCGTGGACCAGGTACTCGGCGTGGCTGGCGGGCCTGGAACTGGGCCGGGTGTCAGACACCCGGGAGCACTGGCATCAACTTGAACGCGCGTCTCGTAAGGGTGTCAGACACTTGCTCGATTCAGGGCATCATCAAGGCCGAAACGGCCGCGCGTGAAGAACCGATCGTTTCGAGCCTGGCGCAGGCACAGGCACAACCGCAACCGCAGCAACAGCAACAGCAACAGCAACCTCAACAGCAACAGCAACAGCAACCTCAACAGCAACAGCAACCTCAACAGCAACCTCGACCGTAAGCAACCGCGTAAGCCCCAAAAGGCCGCCCGCGCGGCCGGCCTGGGGCGGGCGACGCGAGATCGTCCGCGGCCAAACCGCCGCTGGCTAAAACCCAAGCACACCAACCGCCCCGGCGGCCGAGGAATCACGCCGCCCGAGCCGGACGCGGCGAGGGCCTGAGATGCGCGGGGCGTCGATAAGCCCGAGGGAATCCGAAGGGAGCCGAAGGCGGACGAGGATGACGCAGGGGAAGTCCGGAGCGAAGGCTCCGGACCGCAATCGTGGACCCGCGCATCCCAGGCACCCGACGTGGCTGGCGGGCCAGGAACCAGACTTGGTGTCAGACACCCCGGGAACGATGCTGGTGTCAGACACCCGGAAGCACTGGCTTCAGCTTGGGTAAGCGTCTCGTAAGGGTGTCAGACACTGCCGAGATGTCGGAGACTGCACAGGCGTCGGACACCGCGCGATCCAAGATCCGACCGTGGCCCCGCGCCGATGGCGCGGGGCCACTTATCCCCGCCAACTGTGGAGAAGCTTGAGGACAGCCTTGGGGCAGACCCAAAATCCCCTGTCGCAGCAAGCACTTGCAAGGGCCGGTCAAAAAATGCGCAATCCTGCTTTTGGATGACTTTTGGCGCACTTATCCACTAAAACCCCGGCCGCGCAGGCGCATTGGGGGCGCGCCCGCCGCCCATGTGGATTTGTCCCCGCGTTCTGTGGAAAAGCATGAGGACAGTATGAGGGCAGGTCGGGATTCCCCTTGCAGATCAATGGCCTGCAAGGGGTGGTCAAGAAAGGCTCAAACGCCGTTGCGCGGCAGGCCGGTTGTCCCCGGGAAATGTGGATAAGCCTGAGGACAGCCTGCGGGCAGCCTGCAAAAAGCCTTACGGGCCAATGACTTGGAACTGTCGGGCAAGAAACGCGCAACACCGCCTGTTCGCCCGCCTGCCGGCGGAGCGGCCAAGCGCGCGCCAAGACCACGCCCCGCTTGTCCCCACTGAATGTGGACAAGCCTATGAACAGTCCGCTAACAAGCCGGAAAAGCCCTTATCCGACAATCACTTGGAAGGCATGCGCAAGAAAGAAGCAGCGGCGCGGACTCAGCTGTTCCCCTCCAGGCGCATGCCGATCTTCAAGCCGACCTGCCAGTACGCCACCTTGCCGTCCTTGATGTGGCCACGCACCTCGGTGACCTCGAACCAATCCAGATTGCGCAGCGTCTCGGATGCGCGCTCGATGGCTTGAGAGATGGCGTCATCGGTGGACTTGGTGGATGAACCCACCAAATCGATTTGCTTGTAGACATGATTCGACATAGCTCGTCTCCGCGAAGGGGGGTGAGTCGTGAATCGTCGGCCTGGCGGCGATGTTCCGGCGCTTACGACCGGCAATCCATTCGAACACACAGCATACGCCCACGGCGCTAGAGTGGTGTTACGAGTTCCGTCGCGCCGGACTCGGCGCAGGCGGAGCGGGTTTCCGCAACGCAAGCAAGGAGGTATCGCCATGCCTGAACGAAAAACCCTGGAACGAGCGGCGCGCGACAAACGTCAGGGCAAATCCGCGTCCACACAGGCGGGAGAGTTCATCCGCGAGGAAATCGAACACGTGCGCGAAGGCAAGCACGGCGTCCGATCCACCAAACAGGCCATCGCGATCGGCCTGTCCAAGGCCCGCCGCGCCGGCGTCAAGCTGCCCGCCCCCAAGAAGGCGAGCACCGCCACGAAGCGCAAAGCCGCGCAAGACAGCCGGGCGGCCAGCGATGGCCATGCCAAATCCGCCACCCGCGCCCGGTCCACCACGACCGCGCTGAAACGTGAGGGCACGAAGCCCGCGTCGCGTTCGGCGCTGTCCCGGCAGGCCAGCACCGCCGCCGCCAAGCGCAGCGCGGCAGCCCGTTCGGCCGCGGCCCGTAAAGGCGCCGCGACCAAGGGCGCCGCCGGCCGGTCGGCAGCCGCCAAGAAAGCGGCCCGCACCCGCGCGGCCAACCGGGCCAGCCATGCGCACCATTGAGCCGTACCGCGTGCCGTCGGGTGGCGGCGCTAGCCCGCCTCGAACTGCCTGAAGCGTTCCTGCAGGAATTCGCGCAGGCGCCGGACGGCCGGCGACAGCAGCATGCGGTGCACGCAAAGCAGGTACAGCGGCGACGGTTCGCTGGTGTAGTCGGCCAAAGCCTCGACGAGCCGCCCCGCGCGCAGATCCGACAGCACGTCATAGCGCGATTTGTAGGCCACGCCGTGGCCCGCCAGCGCCCATCGGCGCACGAGCTCGCCGTCATCTCCCACGCGATCGCCCTTGACCGGCACTGTCAGGGTGGAGCCGTCGGGGCGCAGGAAGCTCCAGCGGTCATGCAGCGTTTCACCCAGCACGAACGACAGGCAGTTGTGGCGGCGCAAGTCCGCCGGCGCCTGCGGCATGCCGTGGCGCGCAAAATAGGCGGGCGAGGCGCAGACCACGCGGCGGTTGTGCTCGGACAGCGGCAGGGCGACCAGCCCCGAGTCGCTGGGCTTGCCGTAGCGCACCGCCAAGTCGACCGGCTGACGGTACAGATCGGCCAGGCGGTCGCTGATGCGCACCTGGAAACTGACGCGGGGATGCCGCTGCTGGAACTCGTCGAGCCAGGGCAGCAGCACGTGCCGGCCCAGGTCCGACGGGATCGACACGGAAAGAGCGCCCGAGATCTCCGTCTTGCTGCGCGCCACGGCGTTCTTGCCGGCTTCCAGCGTCGAAATGGCCGAACGGGCGTACTCGAGGTAGCGTTCACCGTCGCCCGTCAGCCTCAGGCTGCGCGTGGAGCGCACGAACAGCCGCGCCTCCAGGGCCTGCTCCAGGCGCTTGAGCGCGGCGCTGGCCGCCGCCGGCGTCAGGTCCAGTTCGCGCGCCGCGGCCGAGAAACTGCCCTGGTCCGCCGCGGCCAGAAAGATCTTGAGGTCCTCGAACCGCACCATGCCTGGTCTCATTTTCAACGAATGTTTGAAACTGACTGCGATGCTAGCCCGTTTTTCATCGCCGCGGACTGGGTAATCATGCTTCTGTTCCCGACAAGCAAGGAGTCACCGCATGAACATCGAACTCAACGGCAAGAAAGCCCTGGTCACCGGATCGTCCGGCGGCATCGGGCTGGCGATTGCCTTCGGCCTGGCCCAGGCGGGCGCGCAGGTCGTGCTGCATGGCCGCAACGCCACCAAGCTAGCGCAGGCCGCCGAAACCATCGCCAGGCAGCTTCCCTCCGCGCAAATCAGCACCGTCCAGGCCGACCTGGCCACGGCCAACGGCGCGGCCTCGATCTCGGCCGCGCATCCCGACGTGGACATCCTGATCAACAATGCCGGCTACTTCGCGCCCAAGTCCTTCACGGAAATCACCGACGACGACTGGCAGTACATGCTGGACGTGAACCTCATGAGCGGCGTGCGGCTGTCGCGCTACTACCTGCCCCGCATGCTGGCCGCCGGCTGGGGCCGCATCGTCTTCATCTCCAGCGAATCGGCGGTGCAGATTCCCGCCGAAATGATCCACTACGGCGTCAGCAAGACGGCGATGCTGGGCGTGTCGCGCGGGCTGGCCGAACTGACCGCGGGCACGGGCGTCACGGTCAACGCCGTGCTGCCCGGCCCCACGCGCTCCGAAGGCGTGGCGGACTTCTTCGCCGAAATGGCCAAGGAGCAAGGCGTCACGCAGGACGACATGGAACGCGACTTCATCGCCCAGCACCGCCCGACGTCGCTGCTGCGCCGCCTGGCCACGGTGGAAGAAGTGGCCAACATGGTCGTCTATGCCAGCTCGACCCAGGCCTCCGCCACCAACGGCGCCGCGTTGCGCGTGGACGGCGGCGTCGTCCGCTCCATCCTTTGACCCTAGCCCGAGTGCCCTCCATGAAAGCCATCGCCTACTTCAAGAACCTGCCCGCCGATCACCCGGAGGCTCTGCAAGACATTACCGCCGCCGATCCCGTTCCCGGCGACCGCGACCTGCTGGTAGAGGTCCGCGCCATCTCCGTCAACCCGGTGGACGTGAAGATCCGCGCCAACCGCAAGCCCAAGGACGGCCAGCCGGAGATCATCGGCTGGGACGCCGCCGGCGTTGTGCGGGCCGTCGGCGCCAAAACCAGCCTGTTCAAGCCCGGCGACCGGGTCTGGTACGCGGGCGCGCTGACCCGCCCCGGCGCCAATAGCGAACTGCACGCCGTGGACGAGCGCATCGTGGGCGCGATGCCGGCCAGCCTAGACTTCGCTCAGGCCGCCGCGCTGCCGCTGACCACCATCACCGCATGGGAATTGCTGTTCGACAGGCTGCGCGTGCTGGACAACCGCGCCCCCAGCCAGCGCAGCCTGCTCGTCATCGGCGCCGCCGGCGGCGTGGGATCGATTCTGGTGCAACTGGCCCGCCAACTGACGGGCCTGACGGTGATCGGCACCGCGTCCCGGCCGCAGACGCAGGCCTGGGTCCGCGAGCTGGGCGCGCACCACGTCATCGATCACACCCAGCCCTTGACCGAGGAACTCAAGCGCATCGGCTTCGATCATGTCAGCGACATCGCCGCGCTGACCCACACCGACCAGCACTTCCCGCAGATCGCCGAAGCGATCGCGCCGCAAGGCAGGGTCGCCCTGATCGACGATCCCGCCGCCATCGACGTGCGGCTGCTCAAAGCCAAGTCGGCGTCGCTGTATTGGGAGTTCATGTTCGCCCGGCCCCTGCACGATACGCCCGACCTCATCGCCCAGCACGAGCTGCTGAACCAGGCGGCCCGGCTGATCGACAACGGTACGCTGCGCACAACGCTGGGCGAACACTACGGCAAGATCAATGCGGAAAACCTGCGCCGCGCCCACGCGTTCATCGAAAGCGGCAAAGCGCGGGGCAAGGTGGTGCTGGAGGGGTTCTAGCCCCAGGCCTGCGGCGGCGCCCCGCCCGGCATGGGCGGGGCATCTCGCAATTGCGGAAAGAAAGCAGTAAAAACTCGTCTGCGCGCAACGCCATAGGGAGTTTCCTCTGCTTGATCACCTTTTCGGCCAGATGCTTGAACCCATTCTGTGGGCAATGGTGGCCTTCACCCTGCTGATGCTCAGGCTCGCCCCGCTGCAAGGCTGGAAGGCCGCCGCCGTCGCGGGAATCACCGCGGGCCTGGTTTTCGACACGATCCAATTCCGCGTGGGGCCTCCCCGCATGTGGGACACGATGGTGCTGGGGTCGGTGCTGGCAGCCCTGCTCGCGGCCGCCACGCTGGAACTGCTGTTCCACCTGTTGCGCCGCTCGGGCGCCGAGCGCGCCTGAGCGCGGCTTCCTGCCTAGCCCTGCCCTTCGCGCCTGGCGCGGGCGTGGGGGTCCTTGATCTCGATTTCCAGTTCGGCGATCAGCCATTCGAACCAGCCGTTCTCGCTGCGCGCGTAGACCGCGGCGGCCGGCGTCTTGCCATCACGCCAGCCCGGCTGGTGGGCATCCATCCAGGCGGACAGGCTCTTGTGCGGCGCCAGCAGGCCAGACAGCCACGACCAGACGTAGTCGGGCACGTTGCGGCGGAATCCCTTGGCGCAGGCGTAGATAGTGGGCCCAAGCGGCAGGTTGCCGGCCCGGGCCATCCTTGCCTGCACCCGGCGCAGCGTCTCGGCAGCGGCCTGCAATTGTTCGGTGCTGAGCTTTTTCACGTAACGACTCCCTAGACTTGGATTGCCCGGATTATCGCCGCAGGCGGCGGCGCTTTCAAAGCACTGCATGCGTCCTTGCCCCGCCGCTCAGCCGCGCGCCGCGCGGGGCACGGCCAAGCCCAGCAAGGCGGTCGCGCTGAAACGCGCGCCGGGCTCCAGTACCCGCATGCCGGTCCGCGTGTCGCCGCCCGCTGCCAGATTAAAGGCGTCCGCCACATTGGTCACCGGCTCGACGCACAGGAAATCGGCGCCTGGAGCGGTATACACCACAAGGTGCGCAAAAGCCGGGTCGGCATGCAGCGCCAACTGGTGTCCGTCAGGCCAGTGCAGGGTGGCGCGCCCTTCCCATTGCGATAGGTAGGTATCGCAGCCTTCGGCCGACCGCCGCAGCTCGCGCACATGCCCGGTCTGGCTGCCTGCCGGCATGCCGTCCGCATCCGCGGGCCACAGGCGCCGCGCGTGCAGCGTGACCCGCTGCGCCGTGAAGTACGGATGCAGCCCCAGGCCGAAGGGCATCGGCGCGTGGCCCAGGTTGACGATGGCCAGGGCCACGCTCAGGCCGCGCGCGTCGAGCCGGTAGCGCTGCACGCATTCGAACGCCCAGGGCCAGCCCAGCACGCCGGCCGGCTGCTCCAGCACCAGATCGACGCGGTCTTCGGCGTGGTCGCGCACCCGCCAGGACTGATAGAGGCCCGCGCCATGGATCGCATGCGGCCGGCCGGGCAAAGACGCCAACACGTGCCTGGCGCCGTCGAAGGTGAATACACCGTCCCGGATGCGGTTGGCATAGGGCGCAAGCGGATAGGCCCCCGCGCGCGGCCACTTCGCCGCCGGCCATTCGGTGGCGGTCAGCGGCACGATCCAATCGTGCCCGCCCGTGGAAAGGCGCGTCAGGCGGCCGCCGCCATCCGGCGCGAACTCGGCCTGGTGCGCGCCGCTGGCGATGGTGACGCGCACGCTGGCGTCCAGCGCCGCGAGTACGGGGAAATCCTGCATTTCTGTACGGCTCCGGCGGCAATAACAGGGCCGCGCGCTGCGATTGTGCCGCCGGCGTCCAGCGGCTGCAAGCCTCCCGGGCGCATCGTGCCGCGGGCGGTTCCGGACTGCGCCGCGGCCCCGAAAAAACCACCGGCGCCCGCAGCCGCTCGCCCGCCCGATACAATCACGGGCATGAATTCAGCAACGCCACACTCCGCCGCCGACGCCCTTTCGGGCCACACTCCCATGATGCAGCAATACCTCCGCCTGAAGGCGGAGGCAGGTCCTTTGCTGCTGTTCTACCGCATGGGCGACTTCTATGAAATGTTCTACGAAGACGCAGAACGCGGCGCGCGCCTGCTCAACCTGACGCTCACCAAGCGCGGGTCGTCCAACGGCATTCCCATCCCCATGGCCGGGCTGCCCGTGCACGCCATGGAGCAATACCTGGCCCGCCTGGTCGCCATGGGTGAGTCCATCGCCATCTGCGAGCAGATCGGCGATCCGGCCGCCTCCAAGGGCCCCGTCGAGCGCCGCATCGTGCGCATCGTGACGCCCGGCACGCTGACGGACGACGCGCTGCTGCCTGCCAAGGCCGACCGGGCCCTCGCCGCCGCGTTCATCACCGGCTCCGCGCGCGCGCCGCGCGCCGGGCTGGCGTGGCTGAACCTCGCCAGCGGCGAGTTCCGCGTGACCGAATGCGCGCCGGCCCAGCTGGAATCGGAACTGCACCGCGTTGCGCCGGCCGAGGTCATCTGCGCCGATAGCGCGGAATTCGATTTCCCGTTCGAAAGCGCCCGGACCCGCGTGCCCGACTGGCACTTCGAAGCGGACAGCGCGCGCGCCCACCTGCTGGCGCATTTCAAAACCGACACACTGGCGGGCTTCGATGTCGAAGACATGCCGGCCGGCGTCTGCGCCGCGGGCGCCCTGCTGCGCTACGCGGCCCGCACCCAGTCGCAGGCCCTGGCCCATGTGCAGAGCCTGTCCGCGGAGCGCCCCGGCCAGTATGTGCTGCTGGACCCGGTCACGCGACGCAACCTGGAACTGACGCAGACGCTGTCCGGCGAAGACTCGCCGACGCTGTTCTCGCTGCTGGACGGCTGCCGCACCCCGATGGGCAGCCGGCTGCTGCGCCGCTGGCTGCACCATCCGCTGCGCGAGAACGAGCAGGCGCAGGCCCGTCAGCAAGCCATCTCCGCGCTGTTGGCCGGCCGCATGGACGTCGAGCAGACCTTCGGCGCGGCCGGCTTCGGCTCGGCCGGCCTGCTGGAATCCCTGCGCGGCGCGCTGAACGCCTTCCCGGACATCGAACGCATCGCCACGCGCCTGGCGCTGCGCTCGGTGCGCCCGCGCGAACTCGCCAGCCTGCGCGACGCGCTCCAGGCCCTGCCCGCGCTGCGCGACCAGGTCGAACCGATGGCCGACTCGCCCAGGCTGGGCGAACTGGTCTCGCACCTGTCCGTCGATCCGGCGCTGGCCGCGCTGCTGGTGCGCGCCATCGCGGCCGAACCTGCCGTCGCCATCCGCGACGGCGGCGTGCTGGCCGCGGGCTTCGATGCTGAACTGGACGAATTGCGCGCGCTCGCCGCCGACGGCGGCGACTTCCTGGTGCAACTCGAAGCCCGCGAACGCGAGCGCACCGGCATCAGCAACCTGCGCGTGGAGTTCAACCGCGTGCATGGCTTCTATATCGAAGTCACCAAGGGCCAGACGGCGAAGGTGCCGGAAGACTACCGCCGCCGCCAGACGCTGAAGAACGCCGAGCGCTACATCACGCCCGAACTCAAGACCTGGGAAGACAAGGTGCTGTCCGCGCAGGACCGTTCGCTCGCCCGCGAAAAATGGCTGTTCGAACAGCTGCTGGACGTGCTGGCCGAGCACGTGCGCCCGCTGTCGGACTGCGCCGCCGCGCTCGCCGAGCTGGACGCGCTGGCCGCCCTGGCCGACCATGCGCGCCGCCATGACTGGATCGCGCCCGAGCTGTCCGAACAGGCCGACATCGACATCGACGCCGGCCGCCATCCCGTGGTCGAGCACGCGATCGAACGCTTCACGCCCAATGGCTGCCGCCTGGAGCCCGCCCGCCGCATGCTGCTGATCACCGGCCCGAACATGGGCGGTAAATCGACCTACATGCGCCAGGTGGCTCTCATCGTGCTGCTGGCGCGCATCGGCAGCTTCGTGCCCGCGGCGCGCGCGCGCATCGGCAAGATCGACCGCATCTTCACCCGCATCGGCGCGGCCGACGATCTGGCCGGCGGGCGTTCGACGTTCATGATGGAAATGACCGAGGCCGCCGCCATCCTGTCGGCCAGCACGCCCAACAGCCTGGTGCTGATGGACGAGATCGGCCGCGGCACGTCGACCTATGACGGCCTGGCGCTGGCCTGGGCCATCGCCTGCCGCCTGCTGTCGCACAACCGCGCGCTGACGCTGTTCGCGACGCACTACTTCGAACTGACCCGCCTGCCCGCCGAGCAGCCGGCCGCCGCCAACGTACACCTGGCCGCCGCCGAATCCGCGGGCGGCATCGTGTTCCTGCATGAAGTGCGCGAAGGCCCCGCCAGCCGCAGCTACGGTATCCAGGTGGCCCAGCGCGCCGGCGTTCCCGCCGCCGTGATCCGCCAGGCCTCGCGCGAACTGGAGCGTCTGGAAGCCCAGGGCGCGCCCACCCCGCAGCTCGGTCTGTTCTCGGCAGCGGCCGAGGCCGATGCCCAGGCGGATGCCGCCGCCGAACGCTCCGACGCCTTCGAGGCGCTGGACGCCCTGCGCGAAGAACTTGGCAGCATCGACCCCGACAGCCTCACCCCGCGCGAAGCGCTGGATGCCCTCTACCGCTTGAAGAAGCACCTCCAATGAACCTCGACCAACCCTTGACGCTGCTGGGCAACCAGAGTCCCAATGACTTCATGCGCCGCTATTGGCAGCGCAAGCCTCTGCTGATCCGGCAGGCTATCCCCGCTTTCAAACCGCCCGTCACGATCGCCGCCATCAAGAAACTCGCGCGCCGCGACGACGTGGAATCGCGCCTCATCTGGCGCGAGAACGGCGAATGGCAGATGGAGAATGGCCCCTTCGCGCGCCTGCCCAAGGACGACGAAGGCGACTGGACCCTGCTGGTGCAGAGCGTGGACCTCCACAGCGATGCCGCGTCCGAACTGATGCAACTGTTCCGCTTCATCCCCGACGCCCGCCTGGACGACGTGATGATCAGCATCGCCAGCCATGGCGGCGGCGTGGGCCCGCACTTCGACAGCTACGATGTGTTCCTGCTGCAGGCAGCGGGCGAGCGCGAATGGCGCTACGGCCGCCAGAAGGACCTGTCCCTGGAGCCCGGCCTGCCGCTGAAGATCCTGAGCCGCTTCGAGCCCGAGGAGACGGCCGTCCTGGCCCCCGGCGACATGCTCTACCTGCCGCCCCAGGCCGCTCACGACGGCGTCGCGGCGGGCGACGGATGCATGACCATCTCCATCGGCTTTCGCGCCCCCACGCAGGCCACGCTAGCCCGCGGGCTGCTGGAAGCGGCCGCGGACCAGGTCATGGCGCGCGTTGGCCTGCTGGGCGGCCCCTACGGCGAACCCGCTCTGCCCGGCCCGAAGCTCTCCGCGGTCTACCGCGATCCCGGCCAGCCCGCCGTCGACACGCCGGCGGCCCTGCCCGACGCGCTGGTCGCCGCCACGCTGGAAACCGTGGAGAAGCTGCGTTTCGACGAGGCGCTGGCCTCGCGTTTCCTGGGCTGCTGGCTGACCGAGCCCAGCAATCTCAGCGTGTTCGACCCGCCCGAAGGCATGGACGTGGACCTGGAAGAGGACTGGCCCGCATCGGGCCGGCTGGCGCTGGATCGGCGCACCCGCATGCTGTATCGGGGCAAGCAGCTGTTCATCAACGGCGAGACCGCGATGACGCCGGCGGACGCTGCCCTGCGCCGGCTTGCCGATGCGCGCAGCCTGGACTGCGCCGATCCGTCCTGCGCCCGGCTGTCCGACGAGGCGCGCTCCTGCCTCGCGGATTGGCTGGATTCCGGCTGGATCCACTACCGGGCGGCGTAGTATCTGGAAACGGGTCCGTATCAGTCTTGCACAGAACGAAATCAGGTCTGTTCGGCGAGTCACATCAAGAAAGACATAACACGAAGCTGAAAGGTTTGTTGCCGTTGGGAAGCCACCTTTTTAACTTTCACACCGGATCGGCCCGCGTGATCCTGTAGCCTGGATTCTGGTTTCCCCTAACGGGGTTTCAAGAGTCGTCATCTACAGGAGTCTAAAAATGATGAGCAAAACCTTGATTATTGCCTCGGTGCTGGCCGTCGCGCTCAGCGCCTGCAACAAGAAGGAAGATGCTTCGGCGCCCGCGACCAACCCCGCTCCGGGCGCCAGCACGCCTGCCCCCACCACGCCCCCGGCCACCACGCCGGCCCCGGCTCCGGCCCCCGCGCCGGGTGGTTCGACCACGCCCGCTTCCTGATCCGCTCCGAGGCGAACCCCCGCCCTGAGAGGACGTAAAAAGGCCCCGGCAGTTACTGCCGGGGCCTTTTTACGTCGCCCGCCGCGCCGCCCTGAAAACCGGCTGCCGTTGCGGCGGCAAAAAAAGAAGCCCCGCAAGGGGCCTCTTTTCATCCAGCCGGCGCCATGGCGCCAGGCGGGCGTGTGCCTTACATCTTGTCCTTCAGCACGCTCAGCAGACGCTGGGCGGTGGCGCTGTTGTCCCGGGTACCGTTGGCGTCCAGCACCGTCACCGTGGTCTGGTCGCCGGCGGCGGCCAGGTGGATGCGGTACTGCGGCGCCTCGGCCTTCTTGTCGCCCGAGAACATGCGGCTGAAGAAGCCCGGCTGCTCGATCTTCTCGCCCGTGTCGGTATCGACGTAACGGACGAAGTAATCGCCGGAGGAACGGTCGCGATCGTCGACGGCAAAACCACCGCCGTCCAGCGCCACGCCGACACGGCGCCAGGCGCGGTCGAACGATTCGCCGACGATAAGCGACGCGCCCTGCGCGCGGACGTCCTGCTGCACCGCGGGCTTCTGCGGCGCGGCCTCGGCCTGCTGCACCAGCTTGCGGGCGTTGTCCACGTCGGAACCCAGATAGACCATCATGCGGGCCAGCATGGCGGCGTTCAGGCCCGGATCTTCCTTGCCGTTCTGCCATTGCACCTGGCCGCCGTCGGCGCCGACGCGCTTTTCGAGCATCTGGCGGTGGCTGACGTAGATTTCCGTGTGGCCGTTGACGCGCTCGACGCGGGTGCGGAATTTCTCGCGCTCGCCGCTATCCCAGGCCGATTCCAGAATCATGCCCAAGGCCTGGCGCAGCCAGCTTTCCGGGATCTTGGCGCGGTTTTCCGCCCAGTCGGTCTCGATGAGGCCGGCGCTCGGATTGTTGCTGGCCACGGTGAAGCCGGTTTCCGTCCAGAAGTCGACCAGGCGCGGGAACACGTCCTCGGGAGCGCGGTCGACGACGAGCCAGCGCAGATCGCCGTCGCGCTCGACACGCATGTCCGTGCGGGCGGGCAGCACGTTGCTGGTCTTGGGCGCGCTGGCTTGCGCCTCGCCCTGCTGCTGGAACTGCGAATACGTCGTCGAGCCCGAGGCGGGCGCGCGGTAACGTGGATCGCTGTTGGCCTGGGTCAGGTCGGGCGGAATGCTCAGGGGCTCTCCGCGCTGCGTGACGGCGCTCTTGTAATTGACGGACTCTTCATTGCCCAGGAGTTGGTTGACCTCGCTGCAGCCGGCCAACAACACCAGAGACATCAATGCCGACAAACCGGCATGACGTTTGTTCATACGTATCCTCACGATAATTAGAGCAGGCCCGCATCCTGAAGCGCGTCGCGCACCGTTGCGTGGTGCTGCGCTCCCAGTTCCACCAGCGGCAGCCGGTAGCCCAGTGCGCTGCGGCCCATCTCGGCCAACGCCCACTTGACGGGGATCGGGTTGGCTTCAACGAACAAAGCCTTGTTCAGACGCGCCAGGCGTGCATTAAGTTCACGCACCGTGGGCACATTGCCGGCCAGAGCGGCCGCACAGAGGTCACGCATGAGCTTCGGCGCCACGTTGGCCGTCACGGAGATGTTACCGCGCGCGCCCAGCAGGATCAGGGCGGCGGCGGTGGGGTCATCGCCGCTGAAGACCTGGAAGCTGGCGGGCGCCTCGCGCAGCAGCAAACCGCCGCGCGCGATGTCGCCGGTGGCGTCCTTGATGCCGATGATGCCCGGCACCTGCGCCAAGCGCAGGATCGTGTCGTTGCTCATGTCGGCAACGGTGCGGCCCGGCACGTTGTACAGGATGGTGGGCAGATCGACCGTTTCCGCGACGGTGCGGAAATGGCGGTACAGGCCTTCTTGCGAAGGCTTGTTGTAGTACGGAACGACCGACAGGCCGGCCTGCGCGCCGACGGCCTTGGCATGGCGCGTCAGGTGGATGGCTTCGTCGGTAGAGTTGGCGCCCACCCCCGCGATGACCGGAATGCGGCCCGCGGCGTGTTCGACGGCAACGCGGATCAGCTCCGCGTGTTCTTCCATGGAGACCGTGGGCGATTCCCCGGTGGTGCCCACCACCACCAGCGCGTCGGTTTCTTCCTGGACGTGCCAGTCGATCAACGACCGGTAGGCAGCGTAATCGAGGCTGCCGTCGGGCTGCATTGGGGTGACCAGGGCCACCATGCTGCCCTGGAAATTAACGCCTGCGGCGGTTGCAGGGGATGCCATAAATGTAGGGCTCCAAGGCCCCGCGGCAGGATGCCCCAAGGCCAGAATCAGTGAAACTGCTGAGTTTAACGGATATTGGCCGAAATCTTATAAGAACCATTGAACGATTGTCGTTCCCAAACCGAGCACCGGCCGCATCAAAAGCCAGAGCACATCCGTCACCAGCAGGACGACGACGATCACCAGGCCATACGGCTCGATTTTCGAGTACTGCCAGGCCAGGCGGTTGGGCAGCAGGCTGAAAAGGATACGTCCCCCGTCCAGGGGCAGGATGGGCAGCAGGTTCAGCGCCATCAGCACCAGGTTGACGTTCACGCCGGCCACGGCCATTTCGAACCAGAATGTTTCCTGCAGGCCCGATTCCAGGAACAGGCGCAGCGAAAACGCCCACAGGATCGCCATGAGCAGGTTGGCGGCGGGACCGGCCAGCGCCACCCAGAGCATGTCCTGCTTGGGCCGGCGCAGACGGCCGAAGTCCACCGGCACCGGCTTGGCCCAGCCGAACAGCATGCCCGGGCTGCCCAGCAGCTTGGACGCCAGCAGGATCGCCACCGGCACCAGCAATGTGCCGACGGGATCGATGTGCCGCGCGGGGTTCAGGCTGATACGGCCGGCCTGGTGGGCCGTCGGGTCGCCGAACATGCGCGCGACGAAGCCGTGCGCGGCCTCGTGCAGGGTGATGGCGAAGATAACCGGTATCGCGTAGACCGCAATGGTTTGGATGATGTCGTTCATGGCGAACCGGATTGTAGATGAGGCGCGAGCCGGCGCAGAGCGGCTCGCGGGGCGTTGCGGCCGGCGCGGTCAGGCAAGGCCCAGCGTCGCCGGATCGCCGCGACCCACGCGCACCACCACCGGCTCTTCGCTGGTGAGGTCGATCACGGTGGTCGGCGATTGCGGGCAGGCGCCCGCGTCGATGATGGCCGCCAGGGAGTGTTCGTAGCGTTCGCGGATATCTTCCGCATCGTTCAGCGCTTCGGACTCGTCCTTGGGAATGAGCGTGGTGGACAGCAGCGGTGCCCCCACCTGCTCCAGCAGGCCCAGCATGACCGGATGGTCGGGCACGCGGATGCCGATGGTCTTGCGCGAAGGATGCGACACGCGCCGCGGCACTTCCTTGGTGGCTTCCAGGATGAACGTCCAGGGGCCGGGCGTCGCGGCCTTCAGCAGGCGGTACTGGCGGTTGTCCACGCGTGCGAAGTGGCCAATTTCGGCCAGGTCGCGGCAAAGAAGGGTGAGATGGTGGCGTTCATCCAGCCCCCGCAGCCGGCGCAATCCATCGGCGGCGTCCTTGTCGTCCAGGCGGGCGACGACCGCGTAGCTGGAGTCTGTGGGAACGGCCACGAGGCCACCGTCGGTAAGCCATTGGGCCGCCTGCTTGAGCAGGCGTGGTTGCGGATTCGCGGGGTGAATGGAGAAATACAGAGCCATGGGTTTATCCTAACACTCTTGAAGGTCGCCCAGTGAAGAACGGCGATGCAAAATGGCGGGAACGCCGACCCGCCCGGAGAAACAGAATGCGCCTTGATAACTCGCGCCAGAGCGACAATGTTGAAGACCGCCGCGCCAGCGGCCCGCGGATCGGCGGACGAGGCACCATCGGCATCGGTACGATAGTACTGGCCCTGGTCGCCATGTACTTCGGCGTCGATCCCAGCGTGGTCCTGCAAATGGCCGAAGGCCCGCCCGCCACGCAGCAGGAAGGGCCGGCCGCGCGCCCGCCCGCCAACGATCCCCAGGCCATCTTCGTATCGAAGGTGCTGGGCGAAACCGAGGACACCTGGAGCGCCATTTTCCAGAAGGACCTGAACCGCCAATACGAACCGCCCAAGCTGGTGCTGTTCCGCGGCGCCACGCCCACGGCCTGCGGCACCGGCCAATCGGCGATGGGGCCGTTCTACTGCCCAGGCGACAGCAAGGTCTACATCGACCTGGCCTTCTTCGATGAATTGCAGAACCGCTTCAAGGCGCCGGGCGATTTCGCCCAGGCGTACGTGATCGCGCACGAGGTCGGGCACCATGTTCAGCACCTGCTGGGCATTTCGGACCAGGTGGACAATCTGCGCCGGCGCAACCCCTCGCAGGCCAATGCGCTGTCGGTGCGCATGGAACTGCAGGCGGACTGCTTCGCGGGCCTGTGGGCGCAGCGCGCCAACGCGGCGCGCAACATACTTGAAGGCGGCGACGTCGAAGAGGCGCTGGGCGCGGCCACCGCGATCGGCGACGACCGCCTCCAGAAGCAGAGCCAGGGTTACGTGGTGCCCGACGCGTTCACGCATGGTTCGTCGGCGCAACGGGTACGCTGGTTCAAGCGCGGCCTGGAAAGCGGCAACATCAAGCAGTGCGACACGTTCTCCGCCTCCTCCTTGTAGGCCCGCGCCGGCCCGCCATGCCTGTATATCCATACAGTCTCCAGCAGGGCCGTGTCTCCATCTTGTAAGATTACGCCCCCTCGCCGTGTTGCGCGCGTTTCTCCGCAGCCCCGGCCGAGCGGCGCGGCACGCGCCCGGCCCAATTCGCCGGCGTGCGCATTTCCCAGACCCTAGATCAGTTCCATGGCCAAGAAGTTCGAACCGTTAATCACCGTTGATGAGGTGCAAGAGATCCTTGCCGAACCCAAGGAAACCGTAAAACCGATCGCCTGGATTCCGAAGCCCGCCGCCACTGACCTCCAATGGATGGAATTCGCGAGCGCATGCCGGATCAAGGGGGAAGTGCGCGAAGACGTGATCTTCCGCGCAACCTATCGCGGCGCGCGCACCGTCGTGCATGGCCAGGCCACCATTTTCCTTGCCGAAGCCTTTTGCGCCAGCCTCTTCGTGGGCCCGCACCGCGTGTACGGCGTGGACACCGACGACTCCTTCCACACCAGTCTGGTGGGCGAAGGCCGGCCGCAATTCCGCAAGCCGCTTGCGGACCGCAGCCACGAACACATCTGGGTGGACGACGGCGAAGGCTATGCCGAGCCCGTCGTGCCCGCCCTGTACACCATCGGCGCGCTGATGCAGCACTTCCTGCCGCGGGCGAACCTGACGCTGAACGGCGGCTTCGCGCATCCGCTCAAAGGCCGCCAAATCGAACTGATCCTATGAGCAATTTTCTGGAAGCCTCCGGCTGGACTGTCCTGCCGGCTGGCGAGCATGCCATCCGCGCCGTATCGCCCATGACACTGGGCCTGGACGGGCAGCATGCGGCGTTCTTCATCGCGCACCCCGATGAATCGTCGTTCTACCTGACCGATGCCTGTGAAACCGCGATGCACGCATCGAGCTACGGCATCGAGCTGCCGGCCAAGCGCATCGATCTGCTGAACGAGACGCCTGGCGTAAGCCTGGCGCACTTCGATCGCACGGGCGCCATCGTCGCATCCGGGCCCAACGAACACCTCCAGGAAGCCCTGTGGGATGCGGTGAAGCTGGCGATGGCGCTGTCGTTCCAATGCGCCAAGTGGATGCCCAGATTCAGCCAATTGCGCTTCCGCGCACAGGTGGGCCGCGCGCTGGCTGAAGGCGTGGGCGCGAACCGCCTGGTCAAGGGCGCCCGCGCCAAGGGTAGCAGCGGCCACCCGGCGGATTTTGCGTTCGCGGTGCGCGCGTCCGGCAGCACGGCGCTGACCTACATCGAACCGATCGCCTTGAAGGCCGGCAAGAAGATGGACTGGACCCAGGTCTACCAGACCCACGGCAAGATGTCGGACGTGAAGATGGCCGATGCGCGCAATTCGCGCATGGTCATTCTGGAAGACGGCGCCTCGGCCGACGAGTTCAAGAAGGCCGTGACCATCCTCGAACAATCCGCCAGCGTGCAGACGCTCGCCAAGACGCGCGACTGGCGCGAGGTCTTTTCCGGTTAGGCGCCGCGTCAGGACGGCAGGTTGGTCAGGCCGTCGACGATCTCGCGGCCATGCAGGATGGCCGCATGCACCGCTTCGCGCGGGCTGAAGACGAAGCCGCCCTCGGCAAAGCACGGAACGGGATATTCGTCGCCGCCTTCGAGAACGGCGCCCGCCTGGACCACCATTACCGACGCAATGAATACGGGGCCGCTGGGTGGCGCTTCAACCTCTGCGCCGGCGCCCCGGGACACTTTGGCCGTAAGCCGGTATCCCTTGTAGATCAAGTTGTTCTGATGCACTTCGGATGCCCTCTGTCTACGATCCAGCATACCCCGGCTACCTATGACAGTTCAGATATGTTTTGTAACCCGGGCAGAAAATAGAAACACTGTTGCATCACGGGAATTATGTCCCCGTTTTTCAGCTCCGGCGGAAACGAGACTGGCTCCCGCCCGGACGGTCAAGCCTGACGCGGTCTGCGCGCAAACGCGGAACGCGCCAGGAAGGCCTCCCCGCGCCGATTCACGGGGATTACCCTAAAGCTGTTGCGTATCCACACTTTCGGATGGATTCATGCCCGTCGACTGACGCGCGCCGCCGATGATGCACCGGTCTGCGTCCAGCCCCCAGCGGTAGACGGTTGGACACCGTATGGCCGGCTGCTTGCTTGCGCGGCACGCCCGCCGCATACACCTGGCACTTGCCGCCGGCTTCGCGAACGAGGGGGGCGTGACGGCGTTATGCGGCGACGTTGCTTTCCCCGGGCAGCCAGGCGGCCTCAGGCGCGGCGGACTGCCCGTCAGCCTTGCCGAAGAATGCGGGAAATTGCCGCTCTCCCCGCTTCGTGACGCTGAGCGCGCGCGAATCGAGGTCCTTGCTGATCCAGCCCCGCTGCAGCAGCGCGTCCAGCAAAGCCGCGCCCAACGCGCCGCCGAGATGCGAACGGCGTTCGCTCCAGTCCAGGCACGCGCAGGCAAAGCGCCGACGGCGTTGCCGCGCCTGCGCGACATCCACGCCGACCTGCGCCAGCGCGGCCTCACCCAAAGGCGTCAGTAGGTAGCCGCGGCCGTCGGCCTCGAGCCAGCGCCGGCCCAGCATCGCATCGTGGATGCGCACGGCCAGCGTGCCCGCCATATGGTCGTAGCAGGTACGCGCCTCGCGCAGCACGGAAGGCGTATTGGGTTTGAATGGCGTCCGCTCTGCACCCGCCACCACCAGCAAGGCCTCCAGCGCATGCCCGACCTCGCCATTGGCGAGCCGGTAGTAGCGGTGCTTACCCTGCACGGCCATCTCGACCAGCCCCTGCTCACGCAAACGCTGGAAATGGCCGCTGGCTGTGGATGCGCCGATATCGGCCACCGCCGCCAATTCCGTTGCCGTGCGGGCGCGGCCGTCCAGCAGCACGCACAGCATGCGCGCGCGCGCCGGGTCGGCGATGGCGCTGGCTACCGCGGAAAGATTGATGTCGGCGAACGTGGATTCCATAATTCGCGATTGACCAAAGTATCGTGTGCAGACTCAAGCATACTGCGAGTCATCCAAACAAGACAGCCGGCCCCGCCGGAAACCCATGCGCACCCCTCAGGCATTCTTCGGCTGGACCGTCCTGTACGCCACGTTCGTCCTGGCGGTATTGGGTTGGGGAGTCGGCTTCTACGGCCCGCCGGTATTCCTGCACGCTGTGGCGCAGCGCACCGGCTGGAGTGTCGCGCTCGTGTCCGGCGCCGTCACCTTGCATTTCCTGTGCGGAACGTTCGTCGTCGCCAATCTTCCCCGCCTGTACCGCCGTTTCGGCATACCCGCGGTGACGCTGGGTGGCGCCGTACTGCTCGCACTGGGCGCAAACGGCTGGGCCAGGGCGGGAGAGCCCTGGCAACTCTATGCCGCCGCGCTTTTCAGCGGCATGGGATGGGTAGCCCTCGGCGCCGCCGCGGTCAACGCCCTGATCTCGCCATGGTTCGTCCGGCGCCGGCCCGCCGCGCTGGGGATGGCCTACAACGGCGCCAGCGTCGGCGGCATTGTGTTCTCTCCCCTGTGGGTCTACCTGATCGGCGGAGTGGGCTTCGCGCAGGCCGCCTTGTGGGTAGGCGTGGCGATGGTGGCGGTAGTCGCGGCGCTGTCGTTCAAGGTATTCGCCGTCACGCCGCAGCAACTCGGACAGGCGCCCGACGGCGCGGCCTGCCAGGGCCAGGCGCCCGCTGCGGTGCCCTCGCCTGCGCCCGTGCCCAACCTATGGCGCAACCGCGCCTTTTTGACCTTGGCAGCGGGCATGGCGCTGGGCCTGTTCGCGCAGATCGGACTGATCGCGCACCTGCTGTCGTTGCTGGCGCCGTTGCTGGGCGCTCAGACGGCCGGCCTCGCGATGGGCCTGGCCACAGCCAGCGCCATCGCCGGACGCTCGCTGGTAGGCTGGCTGATGCCGCCCGGCGCCGACCGGCGCAAGGTGGCTGGCCTGGCATACGCCATCCAGATCTGCGGCTCAATGGTCCTGATGCTGGCCGGCGAGCACACATGGGCCGTGTGGCTGGGCGTGCTGCTGTTCGGCTCGGGCATCGGCAACGCGACCTCGTTGCCGCCGCTGATCGCTCAGGCAGAGTTCGCGCGCGAAGACGCGCAGCGCGTGGTGCCGCTGATCGTCGCCATCTCGCAAGGCGCCTATGCGTTTGCGCCCGCTCTGTTCGGCATATTGCGGGCGCTGTCGGAACAGGCCGGGCATTCGTTGTTCTGGTTTTTGGCTACTGCGGCCGGCCTGCAGGCGGCCGCAATCGCGAGCTTCGCGCTCGGCAGCGTCACGCCAGCCCGCCGCGGCGCGCGACCAGCCCGGCCATGACGGCATCGCCCCGCTCGTTCACCAGGCCCTCCACCACGCCTTGCCGGTCGGCCACCGGGCGGTTCTGGCTGACCTTCCACTTGCCCTCGATGCGCGACAGGCGGATCTCCACGCCGACGATCACGCGCATCTGGGCAGCGATGAAATCCGCTGGCGCCTCGTCCACGCGCCAGGGCTGCGCGCGGGCCTTTTCCTGGCTGTCGGTCAGCGCGTCGAGCTGGGCTCGCAGCCACGCCGGATCGTCCTGGATCACCGGAACGCCCCAGGCATGTACCGCGACGAAGTTCCAGGTGGGCACCACCTTGTGCGTCTCTGCCTTGGTTGGATACCACGACGGGGAAACATAGGCCTGCGGCCCATGGAAAACGACCAGGCATTCCCGCCCCGACGCCAGTTCGGCCAGTTGCGGATTGGCGCGGGCCACATGCAGGCGCAACACGCCGCAGGGCCCCTCGGGATAGAGCAGACAGGGAATGTGGTTCGCCATCAGCCCGCCCTCAGCAGATGTCGTGAGCACGCCCAGGGGATGCGCGCGGATGAAATCGTGCTGGACGTCGAGGGAATCTTCACGAAAGGCGGACGGCAGGTACATGGCGGAATCGGCGGTGACGGAAAACCACAACATACCGCTGCCGTGGCCCCATTGCCAGGGCCAGAGATAATTATTTTCATGGAGCCACCAACAGCGCGACGCCCGCTAGCCGCGATAATTAGCGATACGCTCCCGTCTGCACCGTGGTGCCACCCGGCGGCCCATGCCCGGGTGTCATTTTTCCAGAAGGGAGAACGCATGAACACCCATCTCGCCCTGGCCGCCTGCTGCGCGGCCATCGGGCTCGCGGGCTGCACCAACCTGCCCAAGGCCCAGGACTACTCCACGTCCCTGGGCGAAAGCCAGAGCCAGCTCAGGCAGGATCCTCAATGGAACGCCGGCCGGGTCTGGGTGCGCCCCGGCCCGTCGATCGGGAGCCAGTACGACAAGAAGCTCATCCTGGAAAACATGGAATACATCCAGGGCGACCGGCCCGACGATCTGGCCATGCGCAGCGACCCGGCCATGCGCGAACGCGCGCTGGCCTACATGAACGAAGCGCTGCGGCGCGAGTTCGCGCAGTCCGGCTATCAACTGCTGACCTCTCCCGCGCCGCGCGCGATGCGCCTGCGCGCGGCCATCACCGGCACCTTCAGGAACGATCGCGACCCGCGGGCGCTGGAGTACAGCCCCATCGGCTACGTGATCGGACAGACCGCCAAGGTTGCCGGACTGCGGGACCAATCCGCGCGCCTGCTGATCGAAGCCGCGCTGCGCGATGCCAACACCAACGAACTGCTGATCGCATCGGTAGGCACCGTGACGGGCGGCAATCTGCCGCCAGGCCAAAAGCCGACGGCGGACGACGTGCGCGGCGCTATTGACGAATGGGCGCGCCAGGTGCGCGAACAATTCGACCGCATCTGGCAGGACGAAAGGCCCGAAGCCGGATAGGCCCCGCCTTGACGGGAACAATCGCGGGCGGGTTCGGGTCGAAGCGATCCCGCTTTGCTTTCCAATAACACGATGTGATGAATATTGACGTCAACCCTCACTTACCCATGACCACGGCTAATGCTACTGTTCCGCCTGTGCAAGGAGTACATGCAATGGATCAGAAAACCAAGCCCTGGGCTTTTCCCAAACCCCACCCGGAAAACACCCCGCGTGGCGAACGCAACAAGCAGGAGTTCGACGCTCCCGCCCAAGTCAGCAAACCCGCGGCCAAGCCGCGCGCCAAGAAAGCGACGCCGGCCGCAAGCCGGGCCCGCTCATGACACCGCTCGCATGGACACGCGCCGCCGCTGCGGCCGCGCTGTCCATGCTTTCCCTGGCCGCCTCGGCGGCGCCCGCGGTCCAGACGGGCGATCTCGTGTTCCAGCAGTCCCGGTCAGCGCAAAGCCTGGCCATCCAGCAGGCCACGCATTCGCCCTACAGCCACATGGGCATGATCGTGATGCGCCAGGGGCGTCCCTACGTGCTCGAAGCCGCGGCCCAGGTCGGCTACACACCGCTGGCCCAATGGGCGGCGCAAGGCGAACGCGGCCATTACGTGGTCAAGCGCCTGCGCGACACTGCCCGGCTGACGCCAGCGGCGCGCGAACAGCTTGCCGCGGCGGGCGCCGCATTTGCAGGCAAGCCGTACGACCTGGTGTTCGCCTGGTCGGACGAGAAAATCTACTGCTCGGAGCTGGTCTGGAAGATCTACCAGCGCGCACTGGGCGTGGAAATCGGGGCGACGGCGCCGCTCAAGCAGTTCGATCTGCGCTCTTCCGCCGTGCGCGCCAAGATGCAGGAACGCTACGGCGCGGACATCCCCTGGGATGAGCCCATCATCTCGCCTGCCGCCATGTTCGATTCGGCGCTGTTGCTGACGGTCGGCGAGCAATAGCCGCGCGCCCTTGCATCCGCCACGGACCGTCGCCGCGATCGGCGGCGGGATACACTGGAACTTTTCCCCCGCCGGGAGGACTGTCCATGCGCCCCCGCATCACCGTCATCACCCTCGGCGTCGACGACCTGGACGCCGCCCTGCGCTTCTATCGCGACGGCCTGGGCCTGCCCACGCCAGGCATCATCGGCCAAGAGTTCGAACATGGCGCGGTCGTGTTCCTCGACATGCAGCCCGGCCTGCGGCTGGCCCTGTGGCCGCGGGCCAGCATCGCCCACGACACCGGCCTGCCCCTGGGTGCCGCTTCGCCAACCAATCTGACGCTGGGCCACAACGTCGATTCGCGCGAAGAAGTGGACCGCGTCATGGCCAAGGCAAAATCGGCGGGCGCCCGCATCCTCAAGCCCGCCCATGACACGTTCTGGGGCGGTTACGCCGGCTACTTCCAGGACCCCGACGGCCACGTATGGGAAGCTGTCTGGAACCCGGCCTGGGAAACGGACGACGAGGCCTGAGGCTTGCGTCCAGGGGCCGCCAGCCCTACGTGTAATCCCCTAGCCATGCCTTGCGGGACACCCGCTATCCTCGCGGGCAAATATGTCCCGGAAGCCGGCATGAACCTTCGTCTTGATCTCTACACCCTGCAAGTCTTCCTGGCGGTGCTGGAAGAAGGCAGCATCACGGCGGCCGCGACCCGCGAGCATATCGCGCCCTCCGCCCTGTCCAAGCGACTGTCCGAACTCGAGCGCGTGCTGGACGTGCCCCTGTTCCAGCGCCACGCGCGCGGCGTGGAACCCACCAGCGCCGCTCGCGCGCTGGCCCGGCGCGCCCGCACGCTGCTGCACCAGACCCAGGACCTGGCCGACGAAATCCGCGACTACTCGGCCGGCTTGCGCGGGCGCGTCAGGGTGGCTGCCAATCTATCGTCGATCGCCCAGTTCCTGCCCATGGAACTGCGCCGCTTCCTGCTGCAGCATCCCCACGTACAGATCGACCTGGAAGAATCCGTCAGCGCGGGCGTCACCCGCGCGGTGGCGGACAACGCGGCCGACATTGGCGTCTACACGCAGTCCGACGACGAGAACGGCCTGGACATCTTCCCCTACCACCGCGACGTCATGGCCCTGGTCGCGCCCGCCGGGCATCCCTTGTCGGGGCGCGAGCACGTGGCGTTCGCCGACACCCTGGACTACGACCATGTCGGCATGCATCGGGGCAGCGCGGCGAACTACCTCTTCACGCGCGAGGCTGCCTCCATGAACCGCTCGCTGCGGTTGCGCTTCCAGGTCACTTCCTACGATGCCCTGGTGTCCATGGTGCGCGCCGACCTCGGGATCGGAATCGTGCCCGCGAAGGCCTTGTCCGTGTATGCCTGCGATGAACTCTGCGTCATTCCGCTGACCGACGCCTGGGCGCGCCGGCAACTGAAATTGTGCGTGCGCAGCAACGAATCGCTGTCGGGCGCCGTCCGGCTCCTGCTGGACCATCTGATCGCCGAAGCCGCAACGCAGCAATGAATCTGCCGGTTTCCCAAGGCCGGCCGCTTGCGCCATGAGGCATCGCATTTCGCGATACCCCGCCGAACATTCACGAATTGTCCCGCCTATGCCGATCACTGAAGATAGTGACCGACAACGCCGCCCCGGACATCGCCTCGCAGGTCTCTGCGGGCACGCGGTCCGGGCACCAGGAGACAAGCGCCGTGAGCCTTCCAGACCGGGTTGAAATCGTCGAAGTCGGCATGCGCGACGGACTGCAGATCGAGTCCGAATTCGTGCCCACCGATACCAAAGCCGAGATACTGAACGCCCTGATCGACGCGGGCGTCAGGCATTTCGAAGCCACTTCCTTCGTCTCGCCGCGCGCGGTCCCGCAGCTGCGCGACGCCCAGGAAGTCCTGGAGAAAGTGCACAAGCGTGCCGGCGTGGTGCTGGGCGTCCTGGCGCCGAACCGCAAGGGCGTCGAGAACGCGCTGCGGTCGAAAGCGGACGAAATCGTGGTCTTCCTGTCCGCCACGGAAAGCCACAACACCAAGAACCTGAATCGTCCCGTCGAGCAGTCCCTGCGCGATATCGAAGAAATCGCGGAACAGTTGAAAGACCATCCGATCAAGCGCAAGGGCGCCATCGCCGTCGCATTCGGCTGCCCGTTCGAGGGCGACGTGGATCTGGAGCGCATCAAGACCATCTTCGGCCACTTCGCGCGCCTGGGCTTCGACGCGGTCACGCTGGGCGACACCACGGGCATGGCCACGCCCCGGTTGGTGCGCCGCACGGTCGAGGCGCTGCGCGCCGACCACCCCGGCATGAAAATCTCCCTGCACTTCCACAACACCCGAGGCATCGGCCTGGTGAACGTGGTCGAAGGTCTGCGCGCGGGCGTCACTTCCTACGAATCGTCGCTGGCCGGGCTGGGCGGCTGCCCTTTCGCGCCGGGCGCCACAGGCAACATCTGCACCGAAGACCTTGTCTACCTGCTCGACGAAATGGGAGTGGACAGCGGTATCGACCTGCGTGCCCTGATCAACGTGGCGCAACGGCTGGAGAACGTGATCGGCCGCAACCTGCCCGGCCAGTTGATGAAGGCCGGTCCGCGGCTGCATCTGCACGACTATGGCGGCGCTGTCGGCGCGGTCGGCTGAGGAATCGCGCATGGACAGCAAAACGAACACCGGGGTCGTCCAGCTTCCCCTGAGCGCCGTGCGCGAAGCGGGCGTCAATCTGAACCGGCCGGAGTGCGTGCTCAGCACCGCCGCGGGCGACCTGTACGTTTCCGACAAGGCCGGCGGCATCCGCCACATCCAGCCGGGCGGCAGCGCCCGCCTGATCGGCGCACAGGCGGGCCTGATCCCCAACGGCTTCGCCCTGCTGCGCGACGGTTCGTTCGCCATCGCCAATCTGGCCGACGATGGCGGGGTCTGGCGCGTGCAACGCGACGGCGCAGCCGCTCCCCACCTCATGGAGATCGACGGCGTCGGGCTGCCCAGCGTCAATTTCGTCTGGCTGGACGGCCAGGAACGGCTGTGGATCTGCGTGAGCACGGTGCGCAAGGGCGATCACCAGTTCCGCCGCGACATCGCCGACGGCTTCATCGCCGTGCACGATCGCCATGGCACGCGCGTCGTGGCGCAGGACGTGCACTGGACCAACGAATGCCGCATGGATCCCACCGGCACGTACCTGTACGTGAACGAAACCTTCGGCCGGCGCCTGCTGCGCTTCCGCGTCGCGGCGAACGGCGATCTCAGCGAACGGACAGTGATTACCGAGTTCGGCAAAGGCACCTATCCGGACGGCATGGCGGTCGACGAAGCCGGCCATATCTGGGTGATCAGCGTCGTCTCCAACCGCGTCATCCGCGTCAGCCCCCAGGGCGGCCAGCAGATCGTGCTTGAAGACAGCGATGCCGCCCATATCGACAGGCTGGAAGCCGAATACCTGGCCAACCGGCTAAGCCGCCCGATGGTCTATGACAACCACAGCAAGAAACTGCAGAACATCACCAGCATCGCGTTCGGCGGCCCCGACCGCAAGACCGCCTTCATGGGCTGCATCAACGGCTCCAGCCTGGCGGTGTTCGATTCGCCGGTGGCCGGGCTGAAACCCGTGCACTGGAACTGGTAGCCCGCCTTGGCCGCATTCCCCGCCATCCCTCCTGGGTTGGCGGGTCCACATAACCGGACACCGCAAAAATTCCGGGGGAGACATCATGAACAAGAAGCTATCGCCGTTTCTGGTCCGTGGCGCGGCCATCATGCTGGCGCTGTCGGCCTGCGTCGCGGGCACGCTGCTGCCGGCTCGCGACGCGCAGGCGCGCGAGATGAAAATCGCAACCATCGCCGCCTCCAACAGCCCCTGGGACCACGCCATGCGCGCCTTCGCCGACGAGGTCGCGAAACAGTCCAACAGCGATCTGCAGGTCCACGTCTACACGGACGGGCAGCTGGGCGACATCAGCAAGATCCTGTCATCCATGCAGCTGGGCACGCTGGACATGGGCTATTTCGGCTTGGGATCCGTTGTATTGCTGCGGGGCGCTCAGCCCCTGAACATCCTGTATGCGCCTTACCTGTTCAAGAGCGGCGAGCAGGCGGAGCGCATCATCAACAGCGAAGAGTTCGCCAGGATCTTCGACGACGTCGCCAAGAAGTCCGGCGTGCGCGTGTTCGCGGCATTCGGCATCCGCTCTCCCCGCGCGCTGCAAACCGTGTCGCGCGCGGTCAACCGGCCCGAAGACGTCAAGGGCCTGAAGCTGCGGGTTCCCTCCATTCCCATTCTGAAGAGCACCTTCGAGACGCTGGGTGCACAGGTCGTGCCCCTGGGAATGACCGAAATCTACACGGCGCTGGGCCGCGGCATGATCGACGGCCAGGACAACGGATTCGACCTGTCGATTCCGTTGCGCTTCCACGAAGAAGCCAAATTCTGGGCCGCCACCGACCATGCCTACGAGCTGACGGGCTGGTTCATCTCCGAACGCGTCTGGCAGGGGCTGAACGACAAGCAGCGCCAGGCGCTGGTCGATGCGGCCAAGGCGGGGGGAAAGGTCGCCACCAAGCTGGACAAGGAACTCGACGACAACGCGGTCAAGCTCCTGAAGGATGCCGGCGTCACGTATACGCAGCCGGACAAGGCGGCGTTCAAGGCGGCGCTCGCCACCGTCTACCAGCAATACGAGGGCAAGGACTGGCCCGCCGGCATGGTCGAACGCATCCAGAAGATGCAAGAGTAAGCCATGGGCGCCCCCCTGCCTGCACCGGCCCGGACCCGCGCCGCGGCGTCCGAAGGATCCACCTGGCGCGGTGCGCTCCTGCGCGCGGACCGCATCGTCTGCTGGATCGGCAGGTTGAGCGTTGCGCTCACGCTGGCCGTCGTGCTCGTCTTCTGCTTTGCGCAAGTGCTGGACCGCTACGTGCTGAAGTCGCAGTTCGACGCCTGGGACCAGATCGCGCGCATCGGCATGCTGTGGTGCGCCTTCCTGGGCGCGGCCATGGCCCTGCGGGAACGCCGCAACGTCGTGATCGACATCATCGACAGCCATTTGTCCGAGCGCGCGCGGCGCGTGCGCGACCGGCTGTTCGACGCCACGCTGCTGGCGCTGGCCGCGACTCTCTTCTACAAGGGCCTGGACGTGGTCGAGGTGGGGCATTTCCAGGACATCGTCGGCACGCCCTTCACCTACGCGGTGAGCTATGCCGCGCTGACAGCGGGCATGGCGCTCTTCATGCTGTTCCTGGCCTTGCGCCTGCTGATTCCGGACGCGCCGGCTCCCCATGACGCCTTCGCGCGCGAGGAAGGCGAAAACGATATGCCAGGAACGCATCCATGATCCTGTTCTCGGTCGTCCTCTTCATCGTCCTGATCCTGGTCGGATTGGACATCGGCTTCGCCATGATCACCGCGGCCATGATCGGCATGCTGTTCAAGGGCGGCGGCGGCGTGGACATCGTGCAGGCGCCGCTCTCGATGCTAGGGGGCATCGACGAGACGGCGCTGGTCGCGATCCCCCTCTTCATCCTGGCCGGCGAACTGATGAACCGGGGCGGCGTGACGCTGCGGCTCATCAACTGGTCCATGGCCATGGTCGGCCACATGCGCGGCAGCCTGTCGCAAGTCTCCCTGACCACGAACCTCGTCATGGCGGGAATCAGCGGTTCCGCCGTGGCGGACGCCAGCGCCATCGGCACCGCGATGATCCCTTCGATGAAAAACGAGGGCTACCGCCGCGGCTATCCCGAGGCGGTCATCGCCTGCGGCGCCATGCTAGGCCCCATCCTGCCCCCTTCGATCCCCATGATCGTCTATGCGGTGCTGGCCAACCTGTCGATCATCCGCCTGTTCCTGGCCGGTATCATTCCCGGCTTCATGTTGTTGACCGGCTACATGGCCATCTGCGCCTGGCAGGCGCGCCGCCATGGCTACAAATCGCGCCCGCGGGCGAGCTGGCCCGAACGGGCACGGGTGACGCGCGCGTCCATCTGGGCGCTGATGATGCCGGTCCTGATCATCGTCGGCATACGCTTCGGCCTCCTGACCGACACTGAGGCTGCAGCCTTCGTCGCGGTGTACGCGCTGCTGGTCGGGCTGGCCGTGTACCGGGAATTGAAGGTGGGGGAATTGGGCTCGGCCTTTTATGCCGCCGGACGCACCATGGCCGTCGTCCTGTTCCTGCTGGCCGCCGCCGGCCCGTTCAGCTGGCTGATCAGCGAATCGCGCATCGCGGCCACCATTGCCAAGAGCATCCTGAGCATTTCGGAAGAGCACTGGGTCGTCCTGCTCACGGTAAACGTGTTCCTCATCCTGGTCGGGAAAATCCTGGAGCCGCTTCCGGCCATGATCATCACCTTGCCCGCGCTGCTGCCGATCGGCGCCCAGCTGGGACTGGATCCCATCCAGTACGCCATGATCCTGATCCTGAACCTGATGACGGGCATGCTGACCCCGCCGGTCGGCATCCTGCTGTTCGTCACGTCCGCCGTGGGCCGGACCCCGATCGGCCCCATCGTGCGCGAGGTCATCCCTTTCTTCATCTGGTCGCTGATCGTGCTCGCGCTGATCTGCGCCTTTCCGCCCCTAACCCTCTGGCTGCCAGGCCTGGGCGGCTAGGGCCCGCTCACGCCCGGCAACCTCCGACAACGACGCAGACATAAGCTATGCCACTCTCCGGAATCCGCATCCTGGACCTGACCCGCATCATCTCGGGCCCTTATTGCACCTCCATCCTGGCCGACATGGGGGCCGAAGTCATCAAGATAGAAACACCCGGGGAAGGCGATCCGGTCCGCCGCCAGGGCGTGATCAAGAATGGTCTGAGCTGGTACTTCGCAAACTACAACCGCAACAAGAGATCGGTCGCGCTGGACCTGTACAGCCAGGAGGGCAAGGACATCCTGCGCCAGCTGATACCCACCTGCGACGTCGTGATCGAAAACTACCGTCCCGGCATCATGGAAAAGATGGGTTTCGGCGACGATGCCCTGAAAGCGCTGCGTCCGGACATCATTCATTGCAGCATCAACGGCTTCGGCACCTCCGGTCCGTATCGCGACCGGCCCGCCTTCGATTTCATCGCCCAGGCGATGAGCGGATTCATGAGCCTGAACGGCGGCGAGAACGATCCGCCCATGCGCGCGGGCCCGCCCATCAGCGACCTGGTCGCGGGCATGAACGGCGCGCTGGGCGTGCTGGCCGCGCTGTTGCGCCGCGAACGCACGGGCCGCGGAGATTCGATCAGCGTCAGCCTGATGTCCAGCATGATCGGCCTGCTCAGCTTCCAGGCCGCCAACTACTTCGCCAGCGGCGAGCTGCCCCCGCGCACCGGCAACGACCACGGGATCGTCGCGCCCTACGGGCTGTTCGAGACGGCGGACGGCCAGGTCGCGATCGCCCCGTCCAACGACGCCATGTACGACAAGTTCCTGGATGCGCTGGCGCTGCAGTCCCTGCGCTCGCATCCCGACTTCCAGGCCAACGCGGACCGCATGCTCAACCGCGCATCGATCAAGGCCGTCATCGAGGCCCGCACCCGCCAGGAAAGCAGCCGCTATTGGATAGAACGCCTCAATCAGTACGGCGTGCCCTGCGGACAGGTGCTGAACCTGCGGGAAGTTTTCGACGACCCCCAGGTGGCCGACCAGGACATGGCGATCGACGTGCCCCATCCCGACGGACAGCAGGTGCGCATGCTCGGGTTTCCGATCAAGTTCGCGGAATCGCCCTGCCAGGCCCGCACGCCCGCGCCGTCGCTGGGTGGAGACACCGAGGCGGTGCTCCGCGAACTGGGCCTGCCGGAAGACCGGATACAGGAGTTGCTCGCGAAAGGCGCCGCCTAGGGAGGCTGTCCGCCCCCCGCTCCGCAGCCAGCGTCAAGAATCTGCCCGCAGTCAACGACGTCCGGCAAGCATGACCGGATGCGCCCCACAAAGTAATGGAGACGAAAACCATGATGCTACGTGCTTTGATGTTCTCGGCCTGCGCGCTCGCCGCCAGCGCCCCCGCGGCGGCCGCGGATCCTTACCCCAACCAGCCCATACGCGTCATCGTGCCGTTCACCCCCGGCGGCGGCACCGACTTCCTGTCGCGCACCGTGGCCGCCAAGCTGTCGGATACGGTCAAGTGGAACGTCGTCGCGGAGAATCGGCCGGGCGCCGGTGGCACCATCGGCATCGGCACGGCGGCACGCGCCAAGCCCGACGGCTACGAGATCGTGATGGGCCAGGTCGACAATCTGGCGGTGGCGCCGTCGCTCTACAGCAAGCTGTCCTACGACCCGATCAAGGATTTCGAACCCATCGGCATCGTCGGCGAGGCGCCCCTGGTCGTGGTCGCGGGCAAGAACGGCCCCTATAAGTCACTGAAGGACCTGATCGAGGCCGCCAAGAAGGCCCCCGGCACGATCAACTACGGCTCGCCGGGAGCCGGCACCATCACTCACCTTGCGGCCGAACTGCTGCAACTGCAGGCCGGCATCAAGCTCGTCCATGTGCCCTACAAGGGTTCGGGTCCGGCCATGGCCGACCTGCTGGGCGGCCAGGTGCCCGTGATCTTCACGTCCATTCCTTCCGCCGCGCCGCAGATCAAGGCCGGCAGCGCCGTGCCCCTGGCCGTGACCTCGCTCAAGCGCAGCCCCGCCATGCCCGATGTGCCCACCGTCGCGGAACTGGGATACCCCGACTTCGACGTGCGCGTCTGGTACGGGCTGCTTGCCCCCGCGAAAACGCCCAAGCCCATCATCCAGACCCTGAACAAGGCATTGAACGACATCCTCGCGCAGAAGGACGTGCAGGACGCCCTGGCCGCGCAGGGTGCCACCGCCATGCCGACGACGCCTACGCAGTTCTCGCAGACGATCGCAGCGGACCACAAGAAATGGCGGTCGGTCATCCAGGCCGCCAAGGTGAAGCTCGAATAGGCCGCGCGCACCGATATCAACCCCCGGATTATCGGTAGAAACGCCGTAGATCAGACGCATGCATCGCCTCGTGCATATGCATGAGCCTCCCTGGGAGAGCCGCCGCAAACCCGCAATTTCAGCGGGTTTGCGGCATTGACAGCGTCAAACCCAATTGTGACGATGACCCCGGTGCCACAGGTTTCAACGTGGCGCGAGTACGGGAGGTTCATCATGTCAATATCGTGTAGACGATTGGAGGATGTGATCGCGGTCTCCGCAGCGGGAGTCCAGTACAGAATCGAGAGACATCTCGTTCAACAACCCACGACGGATCCGAATGTTGATGCATGCACTGTCTTGAGCTGCCGCCTATCCACGGGCGGCACCGTAATTAGGGAGGGTGACGGCGTGTACCGACTGGAATCAGGTGAAATACTCCGGGCAGTCGACCGGCGCAGGAAGAAAAACAATCACGAAGGCTGAAAACAAAAGCCCGCTGGAGAAAGCAGCGGGCTTTTTGATGGACGCTCGATGCGTCTAGCGGCCGGCGCTGCGGCGCAGCCGCTCGACCTCGGCCAGGTTCAGGCGCTTCGCTTCGTCTTCGGCATAGTCCCGCTCGCCCGACTCGTACGCCCCTTCGTAAAGGCATTTGCTGCGGTTCGGTTTGCACTCGGCGCTGACCCGGGAGGCGCTGGACACCTGCCGTTCCGGTTTGCCGGGGCTGGTCGACGAGCACGCGGAAACCAGCGCGGCCAGACACAGTGCGGCGCCGAAGCGGCCCAGGAATTGAATCGACATTGCCCTACCCCTACAAAAAAGCTGCAGCCGTCTTTATAGCAAGCCTGCGGGGCTGTTCAAAACTGCCTGGGGCGTATTCCGGAAACTGATCGCCATCCGGTTGTAGGCATTCATCAGGCTGATCGCGATGGTGAGGTCGACCAGTTCCTTCTCGGCGAACACCTTCCGCGCGGCTTCATAAGCGACATCGGGCACCCCGGTCCGGTCCACCAGCGTCACCGTTTCGGCCCAGGCCAGGGCGGCGCGTTCGGCCTCACTGAACAGGCCGCCGCCTTCCGGCCATGCCTGGACCAGGGCGAGCTTCTCGATGGGCACGCCCAGCTTCACAAGATCGCGCGTGTGCATGTCCAGGCAATAGGCGCAGTTGTTGATCTGCGAGATACGCAGATAGACCAGCGCCACCAGATCGGCAGGCAGGCCGCTCTGCGTGACGTAGCCATAGACGCCGCCCAGGGCCTTCGCGCCGTTCGGCGCAACCTGGTTGTAGTCGATTCGCTTGCTCATGGTATTCATCCTCCAGGGTTATTTGATCGGGGTGGTCAGGACCTTGTCGCCAGTGTCGACCACAAAGACCGCGAGCAACTTCGCCGGCTCGGTCTTGCTTGCGTTGCGGCTGACGGAATGGACGGCATTAGGCGGTTCGAACCAGCTTTCGCCAGCCCGGTAGGTGCGCGTCTCGCCATCATTCACCTTCGACTCGATCGCGCCGGACAGCACATAGGCGTAGATGAAGGCCGACTTCGCGTGGGAATGAGGCACCGACGCGGCGCCAGGCGCATAGTCGACTTCCACTGTGACCATGGATTTGCCTGGGATATTGGTGATGGGCTGGTCGAAAACCTTGCTAACAGTTTCCGCCGCTTCGCCGTGGGCCAGAACGGGGGACGCGGTCACAACCGCGAGGCAGGCCCATGCAGCCGTGGCCAGGGATTTGATCTTCATCGGGACTTGCTCCTTGCATAGGGAAAGTCCTTCCAATTTATTCCTTGGCAAGGCCAATAAAAAGAACCAAAAATATAAAATAATCGTGTACCACGAACGAAACCGCCGCCCATGGACCTCCGCATCGACCGTTCGGCCAAGACCCCGCTTGCCGAGCAAATCCGACAAAGAATCGCCGCCGCGATCGAAAGCGGCGCCCTCGAGCCAGGCGCGCGCCTGCCCTCCTGGCAGGACCTGGCCGCCCAGCTCGGCGTTGCCCGCGGGACCGTCCGGACCGCCTACGAACGGCTCGACGCCGCGCAGCTGATCGTGGCGTCCCGCGCGACCGGAACGCTCGTGGCCCAGCGCCCACGGGCCAGGGCAAGGAAAGAGCAGCGGGCGGATCCCGGGTCCTTCCTGGAGACCTACCGGGAAATGACCCAAGGCCCCGCCTTCTTCCAAATGGGCGTACCGGCCGCCGAGACCCTTCCCAAGACGCTGCTGGCCCGCATCCGATCCCATGCCATCCGCGCGGAAATCGGCGCCGCGCCTATCTATCCGGATCCACGCGGCGAACCGGGGCTGCGGCAGGAGATCGCGGGCTACCTCGCCGTCGCCCGCGGCATCGACTGCTCCCCATCGCAAATCATCGTCACCGGCGGGTATGGCGCCGGACTGGGCCTGGCGCTTCGTGTCCTCGGCGTCGAAGGAAAGAAAGCCTGGATCGAAGATCCGGGCTTTCCCTTCGCGCGCAAGGGCCTCGAGCTCGCACGGATGTCCGTGGCGCCCATTCCCGTCGATGCCGGCGGCATCGATATCGACCAAGGGCTGCGCCGGGCTGCCGACGCCAAGCTCGCGGTCGTGACGCCCGGCCAGCAGGCGCCGCTGGGGCCGACCCTGACGCTGGAGCGACGCCTGAAGCTGCTCGACTGGGCCGCGGCGAGCGGGGCCTGGATCATCGAGGACGACTACCTCAGCGAACTGCAGCTGACCGGACGCGCCGCTCCGGCGCTGGCATCGCTCGACCGCGCGGGACGCGTCATCCACATCGGATCGTTCAGCAAAACGATCACGCCCGCGCTGCGCCTGGGATTCATCGTCGTGCCTGCCGGCCTCATGGCCACGTTCGCCGAAGCCGCGGCCTGTCTTGCTCCGCCTCCGGGGCCCGCCGTGCAGCTTGCGATCGCCAGGTTCATGCAAGAAGGCCACTATCTGCGGCACCTCCGCCGCACGAAGCGCGCCTACGCCGCCAGGATGGAAGACCTGCTGGCGCAGCTGCGCCGGCATTTCGACGCCGACCACATGATCTCGACGGGCCTGGCCGTTCTGCTGCGATTGCCCGATGGCGCGCCGGACCTCGCCATTGCGCGCGAGGCGCTGGCGTTCGGCATGTTCCCCACCCCGCTTTCGGTCTGGTACGCATCTCCGCAGGGACGCCGATCCGGACTCTTGCTGGGGGTGGCCACGTCGCCCATCCGGGAACTCGCAAGATCCTGCGACCGCCTGGCCGATATCGTCAAAAGGTTCGCTTGAAGCCTGGGCCGGGCGCGCCCGCTAGTAACGGTATTCCAGCACCTCGTCGCCCGCGTCATTCAGCGCGCCGGTCGAACGCCAGCCCAGATGGCGATAAAAGCCATACGAGCGCACGGCCGGATCGGTTGCGCAGCCCAGGAACAAGCGGGTGTGGCCAAGCGCCTTCAAAAAGCTGGCCGCCATTTCCAGGACCGTCTTGCCCACCCCCTGCGCCTCGTACTCGGGCAGCAGCGCCAGCACGACGATTTCACCGGTGTCCCGGTGGCCGAAGCAATATCCGGCGAGCTTGGCGCCGTCCAACGCGACAAAACCGGGGTACAGGCCCTCGGCAATTCCCGCCGCCCATGTTTCGGCCGTAA
The DNA here is from genome assembly GCF_900496965.1 of Achromobacter agilis. Lineage (GTDB taxonomy): Bacteria > Pseudomonadota > Gammaproteobacteria > Burkholderiales > Burkholderiaceae_B > Achromobacter > Achromobacter agilis. Next base: position 194,255 of record NZ_UFQB01000006.1, on the reverse strand, counting down.
TGCCGGCCGCGGCCAGTTCGGCCTCGGATACCGCATTTTCGCGAGTCATGCCGCGCAGCATGACGCAGGCGGCGGCGTCCTGCGGGATCGCGGGTCTATAGGTGATGAGCATGATTCCTCGACTCGACAGGCGTCGAAAATGGCGGCGGGATTTTTGCCGCCGGACTTCTAGCCCCTATTCATGGCTGCGCCATCGCGCCATTCACCAACCGCCATATGCCCTGCGGATTGGTTTTTTTCAGGGCTGCCGGAAGCAATCCGTCCGGAAGGTCCTGATAGCATACCGGACGCAGGAACCGATCTATGGCGCTGCTCCCCACCGAGGAGTACATGGGATTGGAGGTCGCCGGGAACGGGCCGCCGTGCACCATCGCATGGCAGACCTCGACGCCGGTCGGAAAGCCATTGGCCAGGATCCGGCCGCACTTGCGTTCCAGCACCGGCAGCAGGCGGCGCGCGGCGTCGTGATCGCCCTCGTCCAGGTGCAGGGTCGCCGTGAGCTGGCCTTCGAGCAGATCGGCCACCTGCAGCAGCTCGTCGACACTGCGCGCCTTCACCACCACCGACGCGGGGCCGAACATCTCGGCCTGCAGCGCCGGGGTGCGCAACAGGCGCTGGGCATCCGTCACGTACAGCGCGGCCTGGGCGGCATTGGCCTGCCCGGCGGCCTCCGAGCCGCACGCCACGCGCTCGACGCCTTCCAGGGCGTCCACCTGCGCCCGGCCGTCCAGGTAGGCGGCGTGGATACCGGGGGTCAGCATGGTCTGCGCAGCCTTGGCGCTAAGCGCCTTGGCGGCCGCGTCCACGAAACGCCCCAGGTCCGGTCCGTCGATGGCGAGCACCAGGCCGGGATTGGTGCAGAACTGGCCTGCGCCCATCGTCAGCGAATCGGCGAAGCCCTGGGCCAGCGCCTCCGGCCGCGCCGCCAGCGCCTGCGGCAACAGGAACACGGGGTTGATGCTGCTCATCTCGGCATACACCGGAATCGGCTCGTGGCGGCTGTTGGCGATGCGTAGCAGCGCCAGGCCGCCCTGGCGCGAGCCCGTGAAGCCCACGGCCTTGATGCCGGGATGGGCGACGAGCGCCTCCCCGATGTCCCGGCCGGCGCCGATCAGCAGCGAAAAGACCCCCTCGGGCATCCCTTGTCGCTGCGCGGCCCTCTGGACCGCCCGGCCGACGAGCTCCGAGGTGCCCAGGTGCGCGCTATGCGCCTTCACGATGACCGGCGCGCCCGCGGCGAGCGCGGAGGCGGTATCGCCGCCGGCCACCGAGAAGGCCAGCGGAAAATTGCTGGCGCCGAACACGGCCACCGGCCCCAGCGGGATCTTGGCCAGGCGCAGGTCGGCGCGCGGCGCCGGCTGGCGCTCGGGCTGGGCGGTATCGACGGTGGCTCGCAGGAAATGTCCGTCGCGTACGACTTGCGCGAACAGCCGCAACTGGCCGGTGGTGCGTGCGCGCTCGCCGGTCAAGCGGGCCACGGGCAAGCCGCTCTCGGCATGGGCGCGCTCGATCAGCGCGTCGCCCAGCGCCATGATCTCGTCGGCAATGGCTTCGAGGAACGCGGCACGGCGCTCCAACGGCAGGTTGCGATAGGGGTCGAAGGCACGGGTGGCCAGGCCCACGGCACGGTCCACGTCCTCGCGCGAGCCGAAGCCGAATGGCGGCTCGGCAATCTCGGCATTGGCCGCGGGATTGAAGGCGCGCTGGCTTCCAGCCTGGCCGCGGACGGCTTCATGGCCGATCAGCATTTCTCCGGTGAGTTGCATGAGAGAGGGTTCCTGTTGGAGGGTTGGGATGGGAAGAAGCGGCGGAATTCAGTCGTCCAACGGCTGGCCGCTGCGGTCGCGCGCCATGGCCACGGCCACAATGGAGACCAGCGCGCAAACCGCGAGGAAGAGCACCACGGGCACGTAGCTGCCGCTGAAATAGGCGATCAGCGCGGTGGCGATCAGCGGCATGGGACCGCCGACGAGCGCAGCTCCGATCTGGTAGCCGAGCGACATCCCGGTGTAGCGGATCGACGCCGGAAACGCCTCGGCCAGCAGCGTCCCGATCATGGCGCCGTAACTGGCCCAGATGATGCCCAGGCCCACGACGATGGCCAGCGCCGCGGCGGGGACGGACTTCTGGTCCAGCAGCCAGAAGTACGGGAAGATCCAGGCGAGGAATGCCAGGCTGCCCAGGATGAAGACCTTCTTGCGGCCGATCCTGTCGGACAGATGGCCGAAGAACAGCATGAAGGGAAACGCGATCAACGCGCAGACCAGCACGATGTTGAGAATCGTCGAGCGCGCAAAGCCGTGGTCCATCATGTAAGAGATGGTGAAGGTCGCGTACAGGAAGAAGGTCGATGTCTCGATGACCTTCGCGCCGATCGCGATCAGCACCTCGCGCCAGTGGTGCTGCAGCGTCTCCTTGAGCGGAATGCGCGCGCTGCTGCGCGTGGCCTGGATCTTCTTGAACGAAGGCGTCTCGCCCACGGCGTTGCGGATCCACATGCCGATCATCACCAGCACGATGGAGCCCACAAAGGGAATGCGCCACCCCCAGGATAGGAAGGCTTCCTCGCTCATGCTGGCGCTGAGCATCGACGTGATGATGTTGCCCAGGGCCAGGCCCAGCACCGCGCCGGTCTGCGGCACGGCGCCATAGAAGCCGCGCTTGTTGCGCGGCGAATACTCCACCGCCAGCAGCACGCCGCCGCCCCACTCGCCGCCCAGCGCGAGCCCCTGCAGCAGGCGCAGCAGCGTCAGCAGGATGGGCGCGGCCAGGCCGATCTGCGCGTAATTCGGCAGCAGCCCCATCAGCACGGTGGACAGCCCCATGATGGACAGCGTCATCGCAAGCGTCTTCTTGCGGCCAACGCGATCGCCGATATGCGAAAAGATCACACCGCCCAACGGCCGGATCAGGAACGCCAGCGCGAAGGTCGCCAGCGCCAGCATCTGGCTCACCAGCGCGTTGTCGCTGGGGAAGAATTGCTTGGCAAAAATGATGGACGACATAGTTCCGTAGAGGAAATAGTCATACCATTCGATGGTGCTGCCGACGGCGCTCCCGAAGAGCGCGCGGCGACGCTCGGCATCCGGAACCAGGGCTTCCTTGGAATCCCGGGAATCCAGGGAATCCAGTGCGTTTAAAGCAGTGCTGCTCATGTCTCCACCTGCATTTTTCTATGATTGGCTATGGTTTCGTCGCGCACGCCCATGAGCGGCCGGGCTCCGGCCGCTCATGGGCGTGCATGGATGGATGTCACATCGATTGCCGCAGCATTTCGACGTAATCGGCGGCCGACGCTTCCCGCGGATTGGTTCGGTGGCTGTGGTCGGCCAGCGCGCCCTGGACGATACGGTCGAACAAGGCCTCCGTAACGCCGAGCTGCCCCAGCCCCGTCGGCAATTGCAGCGCGCGGGACTTGGCCACCAATGCATCCTCGATCGATTCCGACGCCGGCAGGCCCATGGCCTGCGACAGGCGGGCGATCTTGTCCTCTCGCGCCACCGATTCAGAACCGCGGTTGTAGCGGATCACCGCAGGCAGCAGGATGGCGTTGAGCGTGCCATGGTGCAGCTTGGGGTTGATACCCCCCAGCGAATGGCTGAGGCTGTGCACGCACCCCAGGCCCTTCTGGAACGCCAGCGCTCCCTGCAGCGAGGCGCTCATCATGTTGGTGCGCGCTTCGATATCGGAAGGCTCGTGGAACGCCCGCTCGATGTGGCGCCAGGCGCGCCACAGGCCGTCGAGCGCAATGCCGTCCGCCGGCGGATTGAACGCCGGGGCCAGGAAGGTCTCGATGCAATGCGCGATCGCGTCCATGCCGGTCGCCGCCGTAAGCCCGGCGGGCAGGCCCAGCGTGAGCGCCGGATCACAGATCGCCACCTTGGGAATCACATACGGCGAAAGGATGCCGACCTTGCGGCCATCGTCGAGGATGATGATGGCGCCGCGCCCGACTTCGCTGCCCGTGCCCGCGGTGGTGGGAATGGCGACAATGGGCAGCGTGGCGGCGGTGATGCGCTGCAGCCCGCCCTCGATCAGCGCAAACTGGCGCAGCGGCCCGTCATGGCGCGCAGCGACGGCCACCGCCTTGGCCAGATCGATGGACGATCCCCCGCCCACGGCAACAATGCCATCGCAACCGCCCGCCTTCAAGGCTTCGACGCCCGCGCGTACCGCCGATTCGGACGGGTTGGACGGCGTCTCGTTGAAAACGGTGCCCTGCTGGCCGAGTACGGATTGGACCTTGCCGACGATGCCGGCCGCTTCCACGCCCTTGTCCGTCACGATGCAAGGTTTCGCAATGCCCAGCTTGCCGCAGACCTCTTTCAGTTCAGCCAGGGCGCCTGCGCCGAAACGCACTTCGGTCACGTAATTGATCAAAGCCATATTGCCTCTTCGTTAAAACAGTTTGCGAAGGGCAGTCTAGGGAGGCAGCCAGTTTCGGTACACTGACAGCTTGCGATAGAGATATAACTTTTCCTCATAGTGAGCCCTGCCCCAAGTCTGAATTCCGTGATGTCGCGGCTGCATGCCAAGCAGCTGCGGCTGCTCATCGCCATCGAGGAAAGCGGCTCCCTGCTTGGCGCTGCGGACAAGGTGGGACTCACCCAGCCCGGCGCCAGCAAAGCCTTGCGCGAACTGGAACAGACCTTTCAGGTCGAGCTCTTCGAGCGCACCAACCGAGGGTTAATACCTAATGAAGCCGGGAAGTGCGTGTTGCGGTTCGCGCGCCTGATCCAGGCCGACATCAATAACCTGAGGTTTGAACTGGACGCGATCGCCAGCGGCGCGGGCGGACGGCTGGCCATCGGCACCATCATGGGCGCGGTGCCCCTGCTGACCGATGTGATTTCCGACCTGCTTCAGCAGCAGCCGCGCATGACGGTAGAGGTCGTGGAGGACACCAGCGAAACCCTGCTGGACCTGGTGGACCGCGGCCGCCTGGACGCGGCCATCTGCCGCTCCTCGGTCAGCCGGAATCCGGACATTTACGAATCGCTCTTCATCAAGGACGAGGCGCTCTCGGTGATCGCCAATGTGGATCACCCGGCCATGGGCGCGAAATCCGTGGAGTTGACCGAGCTGCAGGACAGCCGCTGGGTGGTCTATCGCGCCCACATGCCCATGCGCCGGCTGCTGGAACGAGAGTTCCACGAAGCGCAGCTCAACTTCCCGCTGCACCTGGTCGAGACCACATCCACCCTGACGACGCTGTCCCTGCTCAGCCGCAACACCGATCTGGTAGCCCTGGTGTCCGACGACGTGGCGAACTACTTCTGCCGCCACCACCTCGTCGGCGTACTGCCCCTGCAGCTCAAGTCGCGCAGCGAACCCTATGAACTGGTGCTGAGAAAAGGGGCCAAGCGCAGCCCCACGCTCAATCTGCTGCTGGAGTCGTTGAGCAAGGTCCAGGGAGGCGCCGCACACGAAGCCTGATCCGAAAAGAAAAAAGGCACTCCGCTTTCGCGCAAGTGCCTGATTTCATTTGAATTCGGTGGGGTGGCTGATGGGACTCGAACCCACGACAACCGGAATCACAATCCGGGGCACTTTCCAGCGTTTATGCCGCCTGCCGAGGAAATTATTCTAATAAACCGAGCTTCTAGGCTTCAGGATCGACCCCATTGGCGATCGCAGTGATCGGAATCGGCGAGCCCAGAGTCTTGGACACGCGACTGCACACCGCCTGGCGGCGATGACCGAATCCCCGCACGCCATGCCCGGCGCGCGGCCGTCGATAGCGGGAGGGCGGAGAAAGCAAAAGCCCCGACCGGGATATCCGTATCGGGGCTTTGGATTGTGTGGAGCGGACAGAGGGAATCGAACCCTCGCTGCGCGGCTTGGAAGGCCGGCGGCTCACCATGAGCATGCCCGCAGAAATGCAAAAACCCGCCGGCTTTCGCCAGGCGGATTCAGATGGATGATGATGGTTTAGGCAGACGGATGCTCAGCTTGAGCGTGTTAGCCTGATCGTAATAACTTGATCGACCAGCCTCTCAGGGGCTATCGGGCATTGCATTGTCTCTTCGGTCCCGGGACATGCACCCGACGCAAATTCCCCAACAGACATCGCACTGATCTCAAGCGTTGCCCAGTGGATTAGCCCGTTCGCTCTATCGCATCTGCCATCTCGCGCAGTCGGTTTGCCATATCGTACCTGTTCATTTGCTGAACCGGCATCGCGCCGCCTATCGATACACATGAAAAAGCCTACCGTCAGGCAGACTGGCAGATCGTGCTCAGGAAGGACTCATGTGAGCATCGACCAAGTAACGCCCATGATTTATGGCGGCATCTACCGCCAATACGGGGCTTGAAACAAACCCTCCTGAGGCAAAAATCGGCACCACTTGCGGTTCGTTCAAGTCATGTTGATCCGAAACGACCTCCAATGCCACTGTTGCGGTAAAGGCGGGCCGTCGACTGCCACCAACCGATATGCGCGAGACGCTAGCCGTCAGTCGATAACCTTTGTAGACCATGTTGTTATGAAACATTAGTCCTCCGCGCCTCTTCATCAGTCCAGGGCCGTTGTTCACAACGCGCGAATTTGCGTTGCATGCGGGCCTTTAGCCCCTTGCGCGGTGACATAGCTCACACGTTGATTCTCGACCAGAACTTTATGGCCGTCACCGCTGACGATTTCAGAGAAATGAGCAAATAGGTCCTTGCCACCGTCCTCTGGCATGATGAACCCAAAGCCCTTAGCATCATTGAACCACTTGACTATTCCGGTTTCCATTCTTCGACTCCATACATGGCGGGCAACGCCCGAAAAAGGAGCTAGTCAAGGAAAGGACTGCGAACAATGAAGCACCCTGAAGGGCACAAAACCGGACGAAAATCGCGATGCTCGAAAAGCCGCTAATCGACTATGGGCGCGCGTCCCCCGAAAGTCAACCTACGTTTCCAATTAGCACCAAGCCGCGGTTGGAGTCTAGGCTGCGCGGGCCGATCTTGCATAGCGCACCACCTCCGCTAGGTTTTGTGTAACCACCTTCCATTGTGCCGATGTGCACATGACAGGTGGCGTATGCTGAGCATTTAAAGATTGGACGCGCGTCACCTCGCCGTCTTCCATCTGGGAGTGCAAACATGCGCCGAGTACAACGCCAACAGAATCTACCTTCTCTGCTTAACACGCAATGGGTTACGTTCGCACAATTGGCAAAAGTCACGTGAGAGAGATCAGAAGGTCCATTGCTAAATTCGCGCATGCCTTTGTCAAGCTCCTACCGCCGCCTCAAAACGCGAAAAGAGCAGCAATTGCAAGAACCAAACCAATTCATGCAGCCATTTCGTCACCGTGGCGCATCTACCGCATCTATGCTCGCCCAGGTCATCTGCTCATTCGAAATGAACAAAGCCAAATACTCGACCTGGGGGTCGTGAAGGGACAAATACCCAACCTCACCTATCGACTTTTCATTCGCGACTTGAGCGGTCGGGGGTTCGCGAATCGCACTGAATTGCTCGATGATATCGCTCGCCGAATCGAAGCTGGCGAAGTTGGCAACGAATTGCTTGCCCTTCCAGAGTGGAATAAAACACCCGGAGCAGATTTGGATCGTGGCACGCATGTGGACGTGTCCATGCGTGTTAAGCGTTGAAGCATGGGTTAGTTCACAGCCAGCGAGCAATGTAGAAAAGACGCAAGAAAAAACCCACCTGCTTTCGCGTGGCGGGCTTCTTTGTACGCACTTATTCAAAGTGACTAAACGGGACGAACTTTCGCAGAGAAAATTCAACCCAGCAAGAGGGTCAGTCACACAGTCCTTTCGCCGACAGAAGGTCCGCCGCGTACTCCATGGCGAGCGCTTCGACTCCCTACTGGCCCGCTCCACGCTCGCCCCCTTCTGCTTCGTAGTGCGTGTCTCATACAGCCAGAGCTTGATCTAGCCGTTGTGATTGGTGGCTGTAGCCGCGCTGACGCCCGCTCGCTCCGCCGCCTCCGATAGCTTCACGTCCTTGCCGAAGTACCGCGCAACGATATCCGCCACGGCATGGCCGATGTTAACCCGTGCCATGGGGTCAGCCGAAACCCCGAGCGGCCGCGTTCTCGCAAGCCGGAAAATGTAGAGGTGAACACCTTCCTGGAAATCGCCAAGGCCCGCGGTGAGGGCAGCTACATGACAGCCTTGATAGGCTTGATGGTAGGCATCACCGGGCGTCGTCGGGCCGAGATCCTTGGCCTGGAGGAATCTGCACTCACGCAAGATGGGGTGAAGGTTCAGGCGGCCAAGATAAAGGCGACGGACGCCTCCCGGGAGTACTTGATAGCGTGGTCGCCCCTCCTCAGCAAGCTTCTGGCAGAAGCCGTACGCCTATCGAAGAGACACGATACCCCATACGTGTTTGCTGCCCGCTCGGGCGCCCCCTATACGGATTCCGGCTTCAAAGCCAACTGGTCAAAGATCATGGCCGACTTCGTGAAATCTGGAGGCGAAAGGTTCACGGCTCACGATCTGCGGGCCATGTACGTAACGGAAATGGTCAGCCGGGACAAGAACCCGGAAACACACAAAAACGCCGCAACGACTCGTCGCGTGTACGACCGGCGCAGAAAGGTGAAGGTAACTCCGACCTTCTAACCAATTAGAAAGGGCGCGAATTATTAGAAATATGATGCCCGCGCAAAAGAAAACAGCCGCTCTAAGCGGCTGATTTCTAAGGAATTTTTGGGGTGGCTGATGGGACTCGAACCCACGACAACCGGAATCACAATCCGGGACTCTACCAACTGAGCTACAGCCACCACTGGTCCTGCTTTCTTCGCTGCGCCGCCTTGAAATGAGAAGGTCATCAACGAAGAGGCCGAATTCTAGCACGTTTTTTAAGGCGATGTAAAAGCGGGCGGCGGCGCCCGACTTGCCAGGCTGTGCCGCCTTGATATCCTTGCGCATTGTTCCCCTCTGGAGGCTGTCGCTTACGCCATCGCCATGGACCGCATACACGCTATTTTGATCGATTACTGGCCCCATCTGGTATTTGCCATCAGCATCGTGGCCGGGACGGGCGCGGCGGTGCATGCCGCAATGACCAAACAGGACGTGCGGGCGGCCATCGGCTGGGTTGGGGTGGCACTGTTCTCGCCGTTGTTCGGGGCCTTGTTCTATTTCGTGGCCGGGATCAACCGCATCCGCAAGACTCGGCTGTCGCAGCAACGCGACGAAGCGATGGTGGTGGATGCGGAACAGGTCGAGACGGCGCCCGTGGACGTGGCGCCGATCTCCGGACCACAGTTCGCGTCGCTGAAGGTGCTGGGCGACCGCGTCAGCCGGTTCCGCCTGCTGGGCGGCAATGCGGTGCAGCCCCTGGCCGGCGGCGACGAGGCCTATCCCGCCATGCTGCAGGCGATCCGCGACGCGCGCCATGCCGTGGCGATGCAGAGCTATATCTTCGACAACGACCCGATCGGGCGCGAAATGGCCCAGGCCCTGATCGAGGCGCAAGCGCGCGGCGTGGAGGTGCGCGTGCTGATCGACGCCATCGGCTCCAAGTACTCCCGCCCTCCCATCGTCCGCATGCTGGCCCGGGGCGGCGTGCCGGTGGCGCGCTTCATGACCAACCCGCTGGGCGTGCTGCGCATGCCCTACGCCAATCTGCGCAGCCACCGCAAGGTGCTGGTCATCGACGGCCGGGTGGGCTTCACCGGCGGCATGAATGTGCGTGCCGCCTTCGTAAGCGCCCTGGCCGGCGCCACGACCAACCGCGACACGCACTTTCGGGTGGAAGGGCCGATCGTGACGCAACTGATGTCGGTGTTCGCGCACGACTGGAACTTCACCACGCACGAATCGCTCCCGGCCAAACCCTGGTTCGATCCCAGCGCCATGCCGCGCATCGGGAGCGTGCCGATGCGCTGCGTGCCGTCCGGCCCGGACCGCGCGCTGGGCAGTTCGCACAATATGCTGCTGGGCGCGCTCGCCGTGGCGCAGCGTCACGTCCGCATCCAGTCGCCCTATTTCCTGCCCGACCAGACGCTGATCGGCGCGCTGGCGACCGCCGCGCGCCGCGGGGTGGTCGTGGATATCGTCATCCCGGGCAAGAACAATCTGCGGCTGGTCGACTACGCGATGACGGCGCAACTGGACCAGGTGGTGCGCACGGGCTGCCGGGTCTGGCGCTCGCACGGCGCGTTCGACCATTCCAAGCTGATGACGGTGGACGACGCTTGGGCCTATGTGGGGTCGTCCAATCTGGATCCCCGCAGCCTGCGGCTGAACTTCGAGCTGGATACCGAAATCTACGACCCCGCCGTAGCGCGCTGGATCGCCGCACGGGTAGACGAACTGATCGGCGGAGCCAAGCGCGAAACGCTGGAAGGCCTGCAGCAAGCGCCATTCGCCAAACGCCTGCGCAACAAGGTGATCTGGCTGGCAACCCCTTATCTGTGACGCTGCCTGCCCATCTACGGTAATCTTGCGCGATGCGCTACGAACTGACCGATCTCCGCCTGTTTCTCGCGATCGCCGAGGCAAAAAGCCTGTCCGGCGGAGCCAACGCGGTCCACCTGACCGCCTCGTCGGCCAGCTATCGCCTGAAGAACCTGGAGTTCGCGATGGGCGTGCCGCTGTTCAAGCGCGAGGCGCGCGGCATGGAGCTCACGCCGGAAGGCGCCTTTGTCCTCAAGCACGTGCGTTCGCTCCTGGCAGGGGTCGAACGCATGCACGGGGAGGTCAGCGGCTTCGCCAGCGGGCTGAAGGGCAGCGTCAAGCTGTTCGCCAACAGCAGCTCGCTCAACGGATTCATCGTGCCCAGCCTGAGCCGTTTTCTGTCGGCCAACCCCAACGTCAACATCCTGCTCGAAGAGCGGTCCAGCAACACCATCGAAGCCGCCATCGCCGGCCAGGAGGCCGACATCGGAATCTTCGCCGGCCGGGCCAAGTCCGCCGGCGTCAACGCGACACGCTATGCGGTCGACGAGCTGATCATCGCAGCGCCGTTGAACCACCCCATGGTGGAGAGCTCGCCGGTGCGCTTCCCGGCCGTGCTGGACCTGGACTTCGTCTGCATGAGCCGGACCAGCAGCAACTATATTTTCCTGCGCGACATGGCGAAGCTGGCCGGCAAGACGCCCAAAGTGCGCATCCACGTGCATACCTTCGACGCAGTGCTGTCCATGGTGGAGGCCGGCGTGGGCGTATCCTTGGTGCCGCGCAGCGTCGCGGCCGCTGCGCTGCGCGAAGAGCGGATCGCGGCCGTGGCCCTGCGCGAGCCCTGGGCGCTGCGCGAGCTGACGCTCGTCACCCAGGCCGGCGTGCCGCCCTCGCCTTTCGTCGAGCAAGTGGCCGAATACCTGCTGGACGACCCTATCGTGGCGGCCACGCGCGAACCGGACTGAACGTCTTCCCGCACAAGCGGTTCAATTGCCCTGGCAAGCCTGCGCCGCGACGATGGTGCGCTGGATGCTGCGCGCCAGCCGGTCGGCGGTAAGGCCATAGGCGGGCAGGCGGCGCCACAGGACCAGGCCGCCCGTCTGGGGATCGATGCCGGCGGCGGCGCCGGCCAGGTTCTGCCCCAGGTAGGCATCCCGCAGCAGTTCGGCGGCGGACTCTCCATCCAGCGCTACCGGCTCCGAGCCCACGGGGGCCAGCACCAGCACCTCTTCTTCCTCCGCGTCCCAGGCGAGTATCACCGCCTGCCCGGGCTGCGGCAGGAGCACGCAATGTTCATTCTCGAGGGCGGCGGGCGGCAAGCCGGCCTGCGTGCAATAAGTGTGGACCAGTGCAAGAAATGTGTCGATGTTCATGGGGCGGCGCGTTTGGCGAAGGAGTCAGGCCGGAAGATCAGGCGAAATTGGCCGGCGCGAAGACCGGCTGCTCGGGCTGCATGGCGGGCTGGGCCTGGCTCGCATTGCGCGGCAGCTCGAGACGGGCGCGCCAGCTCATGGCGGCGTCGCTGAAAGCGTGGAGCCTGCCCGCCAGCGCGTCATCGTCCAGGTCGGCAAGATCCAGGCGCAACATCAGCATCGCGTGATGCCGCGTATCGTCCAGGGCCAGCGCGCCACCTGCGACCGAACGCCAGGAGGTATTGCCCGCCAGCATCAGGGGGTAGATACGGGCGCGCGCCTCCGGCGCCACGGCGCCCAGGTCGGCGGCCAGCACCAGCACCTGTACCTCGCCTTCGACGAAATACTGCAGGAGCAGGGTAATGCCATCGACAAGCAGCGCTCCCGCGCCGTGCTCGTCAAAAAGCGTGTCGTCCTGGCCAATGGCCTTTGCCATGGCGGCCAATTTTGCGGGCAGAGAGATGGACATGCTGATTTCCTTTAGGTGCGCGATGGGTGCTTGTGCTCGATGATGGAACGGGAGGACAGCATCCCGCCGAAGTCCGCCAGCCTATCCACGGGCACGCGCAGCGAAAGCACCGTTCTATCGGGGGAAATCTGCAGAAAGTCCTCATTCCGCCCGATGATCGGCTGGAGATAGCGCTGAAGGTCGTTGCGCATCTTGGCGACGTCGCTCTTCGATGCGGGGCACGTAAACACCACCTCGTTGGTAGCGGCGTCCTGGCCGATATGCCATTCCTTGCGTTTCGCGGAATCGGTGATCTGCGGATAAAGGAGTTGGATGCCGCTGGAGGTCTTCGAGGTCGTGGGAGAGGTGAACTTTTCCAGGCCGTCGAGCAGGTTGAGGGAAACGTCGCGCAGGCTCGTGTGAGCGTCACTGGCGGGCGCCACGCCAAAATCGAAATCGTCCACGGCCAGCCGTTCCTGGAAAATCTGCAGGATGTCGTCGCGGCGCCCCTCGTATTGCGCCTTGATGTTCTGGATGTGCTGGTCGAAATTAGCGGCAGCGGGCCGCGCATTGCCGAATTGCTGGGAGTACAGGTCGAACAGCTGGCCGTCGGCGCCGGACTCCCTCAATCTGGCGATCTGGCGCACGCCCTCCATCTTCTCGGACAGCGTGCTTTGGTCGAACATGGTGAAGTTCTTGTAGCCCTGGCCCGGAACGACGCCAGGCTGCTTGAACGAAAAATCGGATCTGATGTCACCGCGCCGGCCCAACAGGTCGCCTTCCAGCGCATGGCCGGGGTCGATGCCCACGAAGGTATTGCCTACGTAGCCCTTGTTGCCGCCCTTGGAGCCGAGCGCGTCGCGGTCGGCCATCAGCAACAGCAAGATCTTGTTACGCCCAAACTCCACCATGGTGGGATCCAGCCTCGGCGGCCCGCTGAAGACGCCAGGCGCGTCGCCCTGTGCCTGCGTATTGCGCACCAGCACGCCGTCCTTCAGATAGCGCTCCCCGCGCAAGGGCTTGCCGTCGAAGTCGCTGAAAGAGTTTCCGTTCGCGCCGTCCACGTGCGTGCCGTCCAGCATGAGCTTGGGCGTGCCGTCCGCGTATTGGCCTTCCACGATCTTGAGCTTCTGGCTCTGGATGCCCAGGCTGCGCATCAGGTCGTTGGCCAGCGCCTCGCGCACCGCCCCTTCGTTGCGGTCCTTGGCGGTAGCGCCCGTGTACCAGCGGTGCAGCACGCCTTTCGACTTGTCGAGGGGAATCTGGTACTTGTCCCCGGACTTGTCGGCTTCGTAGTAATCCAGCTTGATGTAGTGGTTCTTGTTGAACTTCGGCATGGCGTCCATGACACCCTGGCGCAGCCGGTCCAGCATTTCGTTGGCCTGGCCGGCGCGGGTAGCGTCGGCCGTCTGCGTGCTGCCGGCGAAGGCTTCCTGCACCAGTTCCCTGGCCAGCTCAGCCTCGAATCCGGCATCCAGGCCATTGTTGGCCCGCAAGCCCGCCAACACGTTCGGCGCGGCCCCGTCCGTATCGGGCTCCAGCAGTTCGGCGGCGGATTCGGCATGGGGCGAACCGGATCCGGCGATGACCGCCAGCGCCCGCTGCAGCATGGCATCCAGGGCCTGGTCGCTGGGCGCTTGCGGCTGGGGATTCGCGGCGAGCCAGCCCGTCGCCAGCTCCAGGGCCTTGGCATGGAATTTGTGCTGCGGATTCTGCAGCTTGGCAGCATCGCCAGGGGTCCAGTCGCGCTTGGCGATGAAACCCGGTTCGACGCCCTTCGCCTTGTCGCCCATGACCCGGTACCCGGCCACGTTGCCCTGGAAAGCATTGCCATTGACCGGAGCATAGCGCTGGCCGAACTGGGGGACGGGAGCGCCCTGCGCCTGGGCCAGGACGCGGCTCAGCCCCTGCCCGATCGCCGCGGCGAAGTTCTGGAACTGATTCCCGATGCTGGCGAGCAGACTCGTTTGAAATTGACCCGATGCTCCCTGCACTTGCGTAACCATGGCGTTCCCGTGAATCAATGTTCGAAGGGCGACGGGCGCGGACTGGCCCGCCAGGCTCATGGTCTAAGTAACGGGACGCCGAGGAAAGTTCCAACGGCGTCCCCGCCTGATCGTTCAGGCTTTATGCGTCCCCATTAGCCCCCTCCCGGGACGGACCCAGGCCGGCGCCTTGGCGACGGAGACGCCATCACGCTTTTGCGCGGCGCTTGCTTTCCAGAAACGCGTTCATGAACTTCTGGGGCTCGCCGGTATTGAAGGCGGCCCCGAATTCCGCCACGCTGTCCTCGATCGCCTCGTCCACCGACATCGTCTCCCAGCGGCGCAACAGCTTCTTCTGCTGGCGCAGCGCCGCCGGGCCGAGCGCGGCGAAGCCTTCGGCCAGCTTGCGCACGGCCGCGTCCAGGTCGGCCTGGGGCACCGCGGCGTTCACCAGGCCCCAGTCCAGCGCGCGGCGCGCGTCGATCAGTTCGCCGGTCAGCAGCATCCAGGCGCTATTGGCGGCGCCGATCAGCTGCGGCATGAGCGCGGCGTGGATCACCGAGGGGATCCCCACCTTCACCTCGGGCATGCCGAACTGGGCGTGGTCGGCGCTGATGCGCAGGTCGCACGCCAGGGCGAATTCCAGGCCGCCGCCCAGGCACCAGCCCGGAATGCGCGCAATGACGGGCACAGGGAAATGGCGGACCGCGTTGCAGAGGTCGCGCAGATTCGAGATGAAGCGCTGCGCCTTGTGTTCGTCCAGCGCGGCCATTTCCGCGATGTCGGCGCCGGCCACGAAGGCGCGGTCGCTTGCGCCGCGCAATACCAGCACGCGCACCGAGTCGTCGTCGCGCAGGCACGCCAGCGCCTCCCGGAGGCCGTCGATGACCGGCGTGCTCAGGATGTTCAGCGCGCCGGCGTCCTGCATGGTCAGGGTGGCGATGCCGGACGCGTCGATGTCGGCGTGGGCATGGGGAACGGTAAAGGTCTTGGTGCTCATAAGGGTTCCTTGTTACTGCATTTTCTCGAACTTGATTTCCTCGACCACGGTCTTCCAGTGGCCGTAGGACTGCGCGATCAGCGCGCCGAACTCGTCGCGCGACATCGGACTGGGCACGGCGCCCTGCTTCTCGATGGCCGCCGCGGTGGCAGGATCCGCCAACGCTTCGCGCACGGCGGCATTCAGCTTGTCCAGCACGGGAGCCGGCGTTCCGGCCGGCGCGGCCAGGCCGAACCACGAAGGGTTGTTCATCGCCGGCAGGCCGGCCTCGGCGTAGGTCGGCACGTCGGGCAACACCTTGAGCCGCAGCTTCGCGGCCACGGCGAGCGGGCGTATGCGCTGGCCCTGAATCAGCGGATTGGAAGAAGGAATGTTGTCGAACACGACCTGCACCTGCCCCGCCACCAGATCGTTCAGCGCCGGCCCCAATCCTTTGTAGGGAACGTGCAGCATGCGGGTGCCTGTGGTCTTCAGGAACAGCTCGCCGTTCATGTGGCTCAGGCCGCCGTTGCCGGACGAGCCGAAGGCGTACTTGTCCGGGTTGGCTTTCAGCAGCTGCAGGAACCCGGCCAGGTCCTGCGCAGGCAGCGCAGGGTTCACCACCAGCACGTTGGGCACGTCGGCCAGGTTGCTGATGGGTGCGAAATCCTTGACCGGGTCGTAGGCGCTCTTTGCATAAACGTTCGGATTGACGGCATGGGAGCTTTCGACGGCCATCACCAGCGTATAGCCGTCGGCGGGCTGTTTGGCGGCATAGGCCGAACCGATACTGCCGCCAGCGCCGGGCCGGTTTTCGATGACGACGGATTGGCCCAGCCGCTCGCCGAGCTTGTTGCCGACCACGCGGGCGATGATGTCGGTGGTGCCGCCCACGGCATACGGAACGACCAGCCGGATGGGGCGGTCGGGATACTCGGCGGCGGCCATGGCCGGCACGGCCAGGCAGGCGCATGCCGCGGCCAGATGGAATCGCAGGGGTTTCATTATTGTCTCCTCGGATGATTTACAGAATGGCGGAGTTCGGCAGCACAGCTTCCGTGTGTTCGCCAAGCAGCGGCGGCGGCGCGCCCAGCGCTTCGGGCGGCGAGCCGGCCAGCAGCGGGTTGCGCACCAGGCGCAGCGCGCCCAGCGTAGGGTGCGTGGCGGTCTGCAACAAACCGCGGTGCAGGACTTGCGGATGCGCGAAGACTTCGTCCAGCGTGTGAATCGGCCCCCACGGCACGCCCGCGGCGTCGAAGGCGTCCGTCCAGCGCTTGCGCGCGGCGCCCGCCAGCGTTGCGGCGATCAACGGCCGCAGGCTGTCCATGTGCGCCAGGCGCGCGCTGTTGGTGGTGTAGCGCGCATCCGCCGCCCATTCCGGATGACCGGCGGCGGCGCTGAATCGCGCGAACTGGCCGTCGTTGCCGATGGCCAGGATCAGGTGGCCGTCGGCGCAGGCGAAGACCTCGTACGGCGCGCAATTGGGATGCGCATTGCCGCTGCGCTTCGGCGCTTCGCCCGACACCAGGTAATTGGCGCCCTGGTTGGCGTTCAACGCCACCGCGACGTCCAGCAGGCAGATATCCAGCGGCATGCCTTGCCCGGTCTGGTCGCGCTGCCGCAGGGCCGCCAGCACGGCGGACGTGGCATACATGCCCGTCATCAGGTCCACCACCGCGACACCCGTGCGCAGCGGCCCGGCGCCGGGCGTGCCGTCGGGCTGCCCGGTGTAGCTCATCAGCCCGCCCATGCCCTGGAACACGTAGTCGTATCCGGGCTTGCCGGCCATGGGGCCGGACTGGCCGTAGCCGGTGATGGACAAATAGACGAGGCGCGGATTGATGCGGGCGAGCGAGGCGTAATCCAGCCCGTACTTGCGCAGCCCGCCTGCCTTGTAGTTCTCGACCAGGACGTCGGCGTCGGCCACCAGTTCCCGCACGCGGGCCGCGCCTTCCTCCGTGGAGAAATCGATGGCGACGGATTGCTTGCCGCGGTTGCAGGCCATGAAATAGGCCGACATCGATGCGCTGCCGTCCGCCGAGCGCAGGTCGGGCGGCCCCCAGCCGCGCGTATCGTCGCCGCGTTCGGGATGTTCCACCTTGATGACCTGTGCGCCAAGATCCGCCAGGTTCTGGGTGCACCAGGGACCCGCGAGGATGCGCGACAGGTCCACGACTTTTACGCCGCGCAGGGCATTGTGAAGCATAGAGTCTCCGTGATTCAGACGATCCGGAAAATTATGCGGGCCGCGTTGCGCGGTGAGGAGTCGAATGTTTCGAACACTGCGTTCGCCGGCGTTCAAGCGACTGGCGCGCCCTCGGTGCAGCCACGGTGTTTTAGAGAATCGCGAACGTTGAGTTCGAATATTTCGGATGGAGTAATGCGTGGGCCGCCGCCATACTGCCCACGCGGAGGCGCACTGGCAGTCGCGCCACCCTCACGATAAGACTCCTGGAGACAAACCATGATCCGCAACATCCTACGACACGGCGCGCTCGGCGCGCTGCTCGTGAGCAGTCTGGCTGCGGGCGCCGCCCGCGCCGAATACCCCGACCACCCCGTCACCGTCGTCGTGGCCTTCGCGCCCGGCGGCATGACCGACATCGTTTCCCGCCTGCTGTCGGCCGAACTGGGCAAACGCTTCAATCAGACCTTCGTGGTCGAGAACAAGCCCGGCGCCGCGGGACAGGTAGGCACCGAACTGGTGGCCCGCCAGAAGAACGACGGCTATACGCTGCTCGTCAGCGCCACCGGCCACGTGATCGGCCCGGCGGTCAACGCCAAGGTGCGCTATGACCCGGTCAAGGACTTCGAGCCCATCTCCATTCTTGCGCGCGCGCCGAACCTGCTGGTGGTCAACGCGAGCCTGCCCATCAAGACCATCCCCGAATTCCTCAGCTGGGGCAAGTCGCAACCGGGAGTGCCCTACGGCTCGGCAGGCTTCGGCGGCTCTACCCACCTGGGCGGGGAATGGCTGAAGAAGATCACGGGCGTGCCGATGGAGCACGTGCCCTACAAGGGCGCGTCGCCGGCCACCAACGCGGTCGTGTCCGGCGAACTCAAGGTCGCCGTGCAGGATGCGATGAGCGTGGCGCCCTTCATCAAATCGGGCCAGCTCCGTCCCATCGGCGTCGCCAGCGCCGAACGCAGCAAGCTGTTCCCGGACCTGCCCACGTTCGCCGAATCGGGAGCGCCGGGCCTGGACGTCTACACCTGGCTGGGCTTCTACGCCCCGGCGGGCACGGATCCGGCCATCGTGGCCAAGCTGAACGCGGCCACGAACGAAATCATGAACTCGCCCGAAATGGTGCAGCGGCTGGCCGGGCAGAACAGCGAGCCGCTGGGCCCCATGACGCCGAAGCAGGTGGCTGACTTCGTGGCGGGAGAAACGGCCAAGTGGCGCAACGTGGTCCAGACCACCGGCGTCAAGGTGGAGTGAGCCCCGCGGGCTCCTAGCCGTCCGAGGCCGGCGTGAGCGCCGCCCGCACGGCGAAGACCGCGTTGGCCTTGAGCATGACGCGGTCTTCCACTTGCAGCAGGCAGGTGGCGTAGATCAGGCGCCTGCCCTGCTTGTCGATCCGTACGTGCGCCTCGAGCCAGTCGCCCGGCTTCACCGGATTCAGGTATTCCACCGACATCTGCACCGTCACGACGGACACCTGCGCCTGCTGCGCGATGGTATGGCCCAGCGCGCTGTCGGCCAGGGTGGCCAGCAGCCCGCCATGGGCGATGGAGTGCATGTTGGTATGCGCCTGCCCCACGCGCAGGGCCAGGACGCTATCGGCGTCGCGCTTGTAGAGCGCGCCGAGCTCGGCCAGGTGCGTCATGAAGGGACTGCTCGGGCGCCAGGGCGCAAAACCGAAAGGAATGGAATCTGTCATGGCTGGGGCCAAGGTTTAGGGAAATTACAGTATCGCAAAGAAGGCCGCGGCCGGCATGTCGTCGGGCGCGGCCTTGGCCATGGCGCGGACGCGTCAGAATGCCGTGGCGCCCTGCTCCACCAGCCGCTCGAGCAGCGGCGCCGGCTTCCAATGCTCGCCGTGCTCGTGCCGCAGGGCGCGGATTTTCTCCAGCGTCGCCGCCAGTCCCAGGGTCTGCGCATGGAACATCGGGCCGCCGCGCGCGCCCGGAAAGCCGTAGCCATGGACATAGACCACGTCCACGTCGGAGGCGCGCTGCGCGATGCCTTCCTCGATGATCAGCGCGCCTTCGTTGACCAGCGCCAGCATGCAGCGCTCGACGATCTCCTCGTCGCTTACCGGCCTGCGCACGATCCCGGCCTCGCGCGCGCAGTCTTCGATGATGCCGTCGACGACGGGATCCGGCAGCGGCTGGCGGCTGCCCGGCTCGTACCGGTAATAGCCGGCCTGAGTCTTCTGGCCGAAACGGCCCAGTTCGCAGATGCGGTCCGCGACCTTGGAATAGCGCAAGTGCGCGGGCCGCGTGGGCGCCAGCCGCTTGCGCGTGGCCCAATTGATGTCCATGCCGGCCAGGTCGGCCATGGCCAGCGGCCCCATAGCCATCCCGAAGCGAGTCAGGGCGCCGTCGATCTGCTGCGGGCTGGCCCCCTCTTCAAGCAAGAAGCCCGCCTCGCGCCAATAGCCCGTCAGCATGCGGTTGCCGACGAAACCCTCGCATACCCCCACCAGCACGGGAATCTTGCCGATCTTCTGCGCCACGGCCATGCAGGTGGCGATGACATCGGCGCCGGTGCCGGCGCCTCGCACCACCTCAAGCAGCTTCATGACGTTGGCCGGGCTGAAGAAATGCAGCCCGATCACCGCCTCGGGGCGCACCGTGCAGGCCGCGATCTCATCGATATTCAGGCGCGAGGTATTGGTGGCCAGGATCGCGCCGGCCTTGCATACGGCATCCAGTTGCCGGAACACGGCCTGCTTGACGGCCATGTCCTCGAACACTGCCTCGATGACGAGGTCGGCCTGCCCGAGGTCCTGGACGTCCAGGCTGGGGGCAATGCGCGCCATCCGCGCCTCGACTCCAGCGGCGTCGAGCTTGCCCTTGGCGGCGGTGATCTCGTAGTTCTTGCGGATCAGCGCCACACCGCGGTCCAGCGCCGCCTGATCGCGCTCGTACAGCGTCACGGGATAGCCCGCGTTGGCAAACGCCATGGCGATGCCGCCGCCCATGGTGCCGGCACCCAGAATGCCCACGCGCCCGATCTGGCCGGCGCGGCCGCCGCCGGAAACGCGCGGCGCTTCCTTTTCGGCGAAGAACAGATGGCGCAGCGCCTTCGAGGCATCGCCCTCGACCAACGCGTCGAACAGCCGGCGCTCTTCGTCCAGGCCGGGCTCGATCGGCAGCCGTGTCGCGGCCTCGACGCAGTCGATTGCGGCGCGCTGCGCAATCGCGTTGCGGGCCTTGGGGTTGAGCCGCGCGCGCGTCGCGGCGAAATCCACGCCGTCCGCGTTCAGGGCGCGGCGCGAGGCGACCGGATGCGAACCCTGCGCGGCGCGTTCCAGGGCATAGGGCAGCGCGAACGCCAGCAGATCGCCTTCGGCGATCGCATCCACCAAGCCCGCGGCCAGCGCGGCCCCTGCGTCCAGCGGCTTGCCGGTATGGATCATGTCGAGCGCGGGCATCACGCCGATCAGCCGCGGCAGGCGCTGAGTGCCGCCCCCGCCCGGCACCAGGCCAAGGTTCACCTCGGGCAATGCCAGCCTGGAACCCGCTTGGGCGACGCGGTAATGGCACCCCAGGGCCAATTCCAGGCCACCGCCGAGCGCAAAGCCGTGAATGGCGGCCACCACCGGCTTGCCGGAGGCTTCGATGGCCGCGATCACGTCGCGCAGCATAGGCTTGGCGGTCGCCGCCGGGGTGTTGAACTGGCGGATATCGGCGCCGCCGCAGAAGGCCTTGCCAGCGCCGGCAATAACGATGGCGTCTACCGCGGCATCGGATTGCGCGAGGGCCAGTCCTTCATGGATACCGCGGCGCACGGTGTCGCCCAGCCCGTTGACTGGCGGATTGTCGAGGAAGATCACCGCGACACGCCCGTGGAGGGCATAGCGGACGGTGTTGGAAAGATCGCGGGACGGCGAGGTAGCGGTCAGACTCATGGTGAACCCTTTCGGCGGCGCGGCTCAGGCCGTCACCAGCCGCTGATAACGGTTGAGGTGGTGGCGGGTATCGCCCAACGTGTATTCGATGGCCAGCAGGCGCTTGACGTAGTGCCCCACGGGAAGCTCGTCGGTCATGCCCATGCCGCCATGCAACTGAATGCTCTGCTGGCCGATGTAACGAGCCGCCGTGCCGCAACTGGCCTTGGCGGCCGACACCAGGCGGGCGCGCCGGCGCGCGTCGGACGGATCCACGCCAGCGGCCAGCCAGGTCAGCGAGCGCGCCTGCTCCAGCGCCAGCAGCATGTCGACCAGCCTGTGCTGCACGGCCTGGAAGCGGCCCAGCGGCTGGCCGAACTGGCGGCGATCGGCCACGTGGTCGCGGGTGGCGTTCAGAAGCGCCTGCATGGCGCCCAGGGCTTCCGCGCACAACGCAACGCGCGTCGCGTCGGCCGCTTGTTCCAGGGCCTCGCCCGCCAGTCCCAGGCGGGCGTCCGCGTCGACACGGCAATCCTTCAACACGATGTCCGCGTAGGGGCGGCCGTCCAGGCCGGGCGCGCCGCTGCGTTGCAGCCCGGCCGCCCCGGCCTCGATCAGGAACACCGCCATCCCGTCGGCGTCTCTTGCCGTGACCAGCAATTGATGGGCGCCCGCGCCGTAGGGAACATGCCGCTTGGCGCCGTTCAGCACCCAGCCGCCGCCCTGGCGTTCGGCCGTCGCGCAGGGCCCGTCCAGCGGCCAATCCGAATCCGGCTCGGCATGGGCCAGCAATGGCGCCGCCCCCTGCGCGATGCCTGCCAGCAGGGCGCGAGCCCGTTCGCTGTCCGGCAGGCGCGACAGCAGTTGGCCGCAGAGCAGCGCGCTGGCGTCGTACGGTTCGACCACCAGGTGGCGGCCGAAGCGCTGCATCAGCACGCACAGGTCGCCCAGCCCGGCATCCATGCCGCCCGCCGATGCTGGCAGCCCCAGTCCGAGCAACCCCATGTCCGCGAAAGCGCGCCAGTGCGGCGAGGCCGCCGGATCCGCATCCGCGGGCTGCGCCGCCCGGGCGGCGGGCAGCGGGTACTCCCCTTGCAGATACCGTCCGACGGCGTCGTCGAGCGCACGCTGGTCTTCCGTGTAGTCGTCGGCTTCGCCCAGCGCGAGCTTGGAAATGATGTTCTTCTGAACCTCGTCCGTTCCGCCGTAGATCGAGATCTTGCGCAGGTTGAGATAGAAGCCGGGCATGGCTTCGAGCTCCTGCTCCGGAGTCGGGCCGCCTTGCGCGTAGCCGCGCTCCAGCGCCGCCGGGCAATAGGCGAGCCCATGCGTGCCGGCGGTGTCGACCAGCGCCTCGCTAATGCGCTGCGCCAGCGTGGATCCCAGGTATTTCAGGATTGAAGCTTCCGCGCCATGTCCGGCGCCACGCTGGTCGCGCGCGATCAGCCGCAGATTGGTCTGCTCCAGCGCCAGCGTATCGATCTCCAGCTGCGCCAGCCGGTGCGCGAACACCGGATCTTCGGCCAGCGGCCGGCCGTCGACCTTGCGCTGGGCCGCCAGCCGTTGCAGGTGGCCCAGCTCGCGCTTGGCGCGCCCGACCCGCGCCGCGCCGAAGCGTTCGTGCGACAGCAGGTATTTTGCGTAGGTCCAGCCCCGGTCCTCCTCGCCGATCAGGTGCGATGCCGGCACCACCACCTCGTCCAGGAAGACCTCGTTGATCTCCTCGCCGCCGTCCAGCGTCCGGATCGGCCGCAGCGACACGCCGGGACTGCGCATGTCGATGAGCAGGAAGGAAATGCCCTCCTGCGCCTTGGCGTCGGGGTTGGTACGGGCCAGGCAGAACATCATGTCGGCGTACTGGGCGTAGGTGGTCCAGGTTTTCTGGCCGTTCACCACGAAGGTATCGCCTTCGCGGCGTGCCCTGGTGGCCAGCGAAGCCAGGTCGGACCCGGCGCCCGGCTCGGAATAGCCCTGGCACCACCAATCCTGCCCGCTCAGAATGCGCGGCAGGAAGTGGCTTTTCTGCCAGGCAGAGCCGTAGGCCATGATGACGGGCGCCACCATGCGCAGCCCGAAAGGCACGGTTTCCGGCGCGCCTTCCAGGGCGCACTCTTCGTCGAACACATTGCGCTGCCCGATGCTCCAGCCGGCGCCCCCGTGCTCGGGTGGCCAGTTTGGCGCGGCCCAGCCGCGTTCGTGCAGAATGCCCTGCCACCGCAGGAAATCCTGCTTGTCCAGCCGCTGGTGGTCCATCACCTTGCGCCGGAGGTCGGCCGGCAGGCGCTCGCGCAGGAACGCGCGGACCTCGCCGCGGAAATCGTCGAGCGAAACGTCAGGCGGCATCGAGAAGATCCTCCGCGAAACGCAGCGGCGCATCGGTCGCGGCCTGCAGGGCCTCGCGCGTCAGGCCGGGCGCCATGCCGCGCACCAGGAAGCCCTGGGGCGTCACGTCCAGCGTCGCGAGATCGGTGTAAACGCGGTCCACGCAGGCCGCGCCCGTCAGAGGCAGATCGCATTGGCGGCGCAGCCTGGGCCGGCCGTCACGGGTCAGGTGCTCCATCAGTACGTGAACGCGCTTGGCGCCCACGGCCAGGTCCATGGCCCCGCCCACCGCGGCGGCCACGCCGGGCTGCCCGAGCGACCAGTTGGCCAGATCGCCCGTCTCGGACACCTGGTAAGCCCCCAGGATGCAATAGTCCAGGTGGCCGCCGCGCATCATGGCAAAGGAATCCGCATGGTTGAAGAAGCTGCCGCCCGCAGCCATGGCGACGTTCTGCTTGGCCGCGTTGGTCAGGTCCGGATCGACGGGATCGGCGTCCGTGCGGGCGCGCATGCCGAGGATGCCGTTCTCGCTGTGCACGATGACGCCGTGCTCCGACGTCCAGTGGTCCAGCGCCTTGACCGGCAGGCCGATGCCCAGGTTGACGTAGGAACCGGCGGGAATGTCGGCCGCCGCGCGGCGCGCGATGTCCTCGCGGGAATAGGGGTGGATCATTGCAGGGCTCCGGTCAATTGGGCGTCGGGGATGCGCAGCACGCGCTGCACGAAGATGCCGGGCGTGACGATGCGCTCCGGATCCAGGCCGCCGGTCTCTGTCAGCGCATGGACTTGGACGATGGCGGTGACGGCCGCCATGCACATCAGCGGGCCGAAGTTGCGTCCCGCCTTGCGGTAGACGAGATTGCCTATCGGGTCCGCGCAATAGGCCTTCACCAGCGCGTAATCGGCGTTCAGAGGCTCCTCGAACACATGGCCCACGCCCTTGATGATTCGCGTCTCCTTGCCTTCGGCCAGCAACGTGCCGTAGCCGGTGGGCGTGAAGAAGCCGCCCAGCCCCGAGCCCGCCGCGCGCAGGCGCTCGGCGAGCGTGCCCTGCGGCACGCATTCATATTCGATCTGCCCGTCGGCGTAGGCCGACTCGAAAGCCTGGGACTCCGCGCCGCGCGGATACGACGCGATAAGCTTGCGCACGCGGCCCAGCCGGATCAGGCGGGCCAGGCCGCTGTCGCGGGCGCCGCTGTTGTTGCACACCACGGTCAGGTCGCGGGCGCCGTGCTCCACCAGCGCGTCCAGCAGCTCGACCGGCTGGCCCGACAGGCCGAAGCCGCTGACCAGGACGGTGGCGCCGTCGGGGATGTCCCCCACGGCCTGCGCGGCGGAATCGATAGTCTTGTTCATCATGGCGTCCGTCACAAAGTATGGGAAAGAATGGCGGTGGCCTGGCTGGACAGCACGCCGCCGTTGCCGTGCACCAGCGCGACGTCGGCCTTGCTCACCTGGCGTTCCCCCGCTTCCCGCCGCAACTGCGTCACGGCCTCGATCACGAGGAAAATGCTGTACATGCCGGGATGCGTGAACGACAGCCCGCCGCCGTTGGTATTCATCGGCAGGTCGCCGCCCGGTTCGATGCGTCCGCCGCCGATGAACGCGCCGCCTTCGCCCTTGGCGCAGAAGCCCAGGTCTTCCAGGAAGAGGATGGGGTTGATGGTGAACGCGTCATAGAGTTCGACCAGGTCGATGTCGGCGGGCGTCAGGCCCGCCTCGGCGAACGCGGCCCGGCCGGAATCCACGGCGGGCGTGATGGTGACGTCCGGCATGCACGATATCTGGCGGTGCCAGTGCGCATGGCCCGTGCCCAGCACGTAGATGGGGCGCGGGTGGAGATCGCTCGCCCGGTCGGCCCGCGTGACCACGAACGCGCCCGCGCCATCGGTCACCAGGCAGCAGTCGCGCACGGTCAAGGGATCCGAAATCATCTTCGCGCCGAGCACGTCGTCGATCGTCAGGGGCGTGCGCAGGAAGGCGTCCGGATTCAGTTGCGCCCACTTGCGCGCCGCCACCGCCACCTCGGCCAGCTGCCGCCGCGTGGTGCCGTACTGGTGCATATGGCGCGCGGCCGCCAGGGCGTAGCTGGACACCGGGTTGAACGGTTTGTAGGGGTGCTCGTAGGGCTGCGGGTCCAGCGCGGCCCGCATCTGATTGATCTGCGTGCTGCTGGGCGCGCTGCGCGGGTTGGCGCCGTAGCAGACCAGCACGTGTTCGCACTGGCCGGCCTCGATGGCCATCGCCGCGATCTTCAGGTCGGCAATGAATGATGAGCCGCCGAACATAGTGCTGTCGGAAAAGCGCGGCCGTATGCCCAGGTACTCCGCCATCCGCATCACCCACCAGGGCGAGGTCAGGCTGGAGGTGATGATGCCGTCGATGTCCTGCATCTTCAGGCCGCTGGCGGTCACGGCCCGGTGGGACGCCTGCGCGATGATTTCCTGTTCGGAACGGCCCTGGCAATCGCCCAGCCCGGCCATGCCGGTTCCCAGGACGGCGATCGCGCCGCGATAGCTCCGGCTCATGCCCGTTCCTCCGGTTGCCCCGCGAATACCAGCAGCGGCGCGCCATCCACGGCGTCGATCCTGGCGCGGACCCGCTGGCCGATGCGTACCGCCTCCACGGGCATGTCCACGACGCGGCTCATCAGGCGCGGGCCTTCATCGAGGTCCACGAGGCACACGGTGTAGTCGCCGCCTTTGCTGCGCACGATGGTCGTGGAATAAACCTCGCCATGGCCGCTGGGCTCGACCCATCGCAGGGCGTCGGAGCCGCAATGCGGGCAGATCACTCTGGGATAGAAATGGTGCCGGGCGCAGGATTGGCATTGCGGGATGACGAAGCGGCCCTGCGCGAGCTGCTCGAAATAGTGGCGCTCGGCGCTGGACGCCGGCTCGTTTGCGGTGTTGGGCATGCTGATGTGTCCGCCCTGCGGGCAGCTGTCTCCGTTGTTATTCGATCCGGGCCTGACAAGGCCTGCGGCAGTGGAACGATTTTAGGAATGGGTCCCCCCCCCTTACCATCCGAAAGATTCGAAGGCTTCTTTCGGCATATTCGAAGCAGGCCCTGAGCCGCCCGCAAGTCGGAGTAAGATTTACGCGATAACAAGCACCCTTACATGGCAGGAGCACTAGAAGATGGCGAAAGTCGGCATGGTTGGAATTGGCCTCATGGGCCATGGCATCGCAAGCAATCTGGTCAAGCACGGTCACGCGCTGACAGTACTGGAGCACCCGGGCAACCAGCCTCTGGACGCGCTCAAGGCCGCCGGTGCGGCCAGCGTCGCCGATGGCGCCACGCTGGCCGCGCAGTCCGACGTAATCATCCTGTGCGTCACCGGCAGCCCGCAGGTCGAAGCCGTGCTGCTGTCGCCGGGCGGCGTGCTGGAAGGCATCCGCCCCGGCACGGTCATCATCGATTGCTCCACCGCCATCCCCTCCTCCACCGTGAAGGTGGCGCAGGCGGTTACCGAAGCCGGTGGCCGCTTCCTGGACGCGCCGATGACGCGCACCCCGAAAGAGGCCGCCGAAGGCCGGCTCAATCTGCTGGTCGGCGGCGAACCCGCCCTGTTCGAGGAGTGCAAGCCGCTGCTGGCCTGCTTTGCCGAAAACATCACGCACGCCGGCCCTGTCGGCGCCGGCCACCGCATGAAGCTGCTGCACAACTACGTGTCGCTGGGCGTGGTCGCCCTGCTGTCGGAAGCCGCGGCCTGCGCGTTGCGCGCGGATATCGATCCCGCCGTGTTCGCCGATGTGCTGACCAAGGGCGGCGGCGGCGGCGTGGCGCTGGAGCGCATCAAGCCCTATCTGCTGGAGCAGGACCCGTCATCGCTGCGGTTCTTCATGTCGAACGCGCAGAAAGACCTGTCCTACTACAACACCATGGCCGCCGAGACGGGCGCGGTGCGGGAAATCGGCGCGGCCGTGCAGCACACCTTCGACCAGGCCGTAACGCAGGGCGGCGGAGAACGCTACGTGCCCGAACTGGTGTCGCTGCTGAAAGACCGCTAGCCGGATCAGTTGCCGCCGGCGGCGGCCACCTGCCCGCGCGGCAGGCCTCGCCCGGGCAGGCGCAGGGAAATCAGCGCCGCCGCCAGCAGCAGCACCCCGGCCGAACCGAAGGCGACCCAATGCGTGCCGAAGGCCTCGAAGGCCCATCCGCCCAGCCATGAACTGATCATGCCGCCCACCTGGTGCCCCAGGTAGGCCAGGCCGTACAGCACCCCTACCAGACGGATGCCATAGACGTCGGCCAGGATCGCGGACGACAGGGCGATGCTGCCGGCCCACACGACGCCGCCGATGGTGGCCGCGGCGTAGAGCTCCCAATGCGCGCCCACCATGACCAGCGCGAAGAACCCCAGCCCCCGCACCAGGTAGATGGTGGCGAGAATATTGCGGCGCTCGACCTGGTCGGACAGCCGGCCCAGGACCAGCGTGCTGAAGATCGCCACCAGGCCGATCAGGCCGATGCCCAGCGAACTGGTGGTGGCGTCGAAGCCGTGGTCCATCAGCATCGGCACCCCATGCGTGCCCAGCAGATTCATGCTGAACCCACAGGCGAACAGCCCCAGCGCCACCTGCCAGAACGGCAGCGAACGCAGGGCAGCGCGCACATTGGGCGCGGCTTGCCTGGAAGCGGGCTTGGCGCCTCGCGTCTTGCCCACGATCTGGTGAGGCAGCAGGTCCGTGTGCTCAGGGGCCTCGTCGCGCATGACGAAAAGCGCCATCGGCACCGTCAGCAGGGCAAACAGCACCGAGAACCCCACCAGCGTTTCCTTCCACCCCACCGCGGAGATGGAGAAGGTCAGCGCGGGTGTCATCAGCGCGATGCCGGCCATGGACCCGGTGGACAGGAAGAACAGCGCCATACCGCGCTGGCGCGTGAACCAGCGGCTGATCACCGGCGTCAGCGCCACCGGGCTGGTGAATGCCAGGCCGATCGACAGGGCCACGCCGAAGGACAGCAGGAACTCGATGGGCCCGCTGGCGAATACAGCCCAGATGGACGATGCGACGACGATGGCCGTCCCCGCGAGCAGCACGAAGCGCGTTCCCTGCGTGTTGACCAGGTATCCCGCCACCGGCATGCCCAGGCCATAGCAAAGCATGCCGACCGCCACGATGCCGGACAGTGTGCTGCGCGTGAAGCCCATGCTTTCCGCCATGGGCAGGAAGAACGGCCCGATGCTCATGCGCAGGCCGACGGTCAACAGGGTGAGTACCGCAGCGGCGCCTACGATATTCCAGCCGAAATACCAGCCGCCCGACTCTTGCTTGTCCACGTGTGCTTCTCCTCGATATCTTCTTTGTGGCCGCTTGCGCGCCCGGCTTCGTGAACGAGGCCGGAAGCGCGCGCAAGGGCGCAGCTGACGGCAAGCGGGAAGGACAAGACGCGAATCGGCTTTTTTTCCGGCGGCCACCGACCGCCGGACGCGTCATATTACTCCCCGCTATATGCGGAAAAGAGGGAGGCCGCCAAAACCTGTTCGGTGAACGGCCACCCAGGCTGGCGCGGCGCAGTATATTGCCCACACTCGTAGCACTCGAAACAAGCCGTGACACCCAAGACATCGATGTTCGCCCTGTCGCGCCAGGAAATCGCCCTGGTGCTGGTCACCATGCTGTGGGGAAGCACCTTCCTCATCATCCATATCGCCATGCAGCATAGCGGACCGCTGTTCTTCGTAGGCGTGCGCTTCACCATCGCGGGCGGCATGGCGCTGCTGCTGTTCCGCAAGCGCATGGCGGCGATTACCCGCCGCGAGATCGGCGCCGGCATCGCCATCGGCAGCGCCTTGTTCCTGGGCTACTTCCTGCAGACCTACGGATTGCAGACCATCTCCAGCAGCCAGTCGGCCTTCATCACCGCGCTGTACGTACCCATCGTGCCGTTGCTGCAATGGGCCGTATTGAAGAAGCCGCCCGGCCTGATGAGCTGGGTGGGCGTGGCGCTGGCCTTCACCGGCCTGATCCTGCTGGCCGGCCCGCAGGCCGGCGCCCTGAGCTTCAGCGCGGGCGAAGCCGCGACGCTGGCCGGGGCGGCCGCCATCGCCGCTGAAATCATCCTGATCGGCCTGTTCGCCAAGTCGGTGGACAGCCGCCGCGTCACCGCCGTGCAGCTGCTGACGGCGGGCCTGATCTCTTTCGCCCTGATGCCGCTCATGGGGGAATCCGTGCCCGCGTTCTCGTGGCTGTGGGCCGGCGCGGCCATCGGCCTGGGGCTGGCCAGCGCCATCATCCAGCTGACCATGAACTGGGCGCAGAAGTCCGTCTCGCCCACGCGAGCCACCGTCATCTACGCGGGCGAACCCGTGTGGGGAGGCATCGTGGGACGCCTGGCCGGCGACCGGCTGCCGGCGCTTGCGCTGGTAGGCGCCGGCCTCATCGTCGCCGGCGTCCTCGCCAGCGAGGCCAAGTTCTCCCGCAGGAAAAAGCCGCGGACCGCCGCGCCGGGCACGGAAGGCGCCGGCTGACTAGCGCGCCAGGCGCGCGATCAGGTCGGCCTGCCCGGGATATTGGCGCCGAAGCTCGCTGGCGTCGGCCAGCTCGAACTCACTGAATTCGAAGCCGGGCGCGACGGTGCAGCCGGCCAGCGCATAGCCGTCCGGTTCGGCCAGCTCGGCGGCGAACCAACTGCCGGCCGCCACGACGGCCTGGAACTCGGCGCCCGCGTCCTCCAGCGTGTTGCCCAGCCGCAGGCACTGGTAGCCGCCGCCAGGCGCCAGCACATGGACATGCAGCGGCGAACCGGCATGGAAATGCCAAAGCTCGTCGGCGCGGATGCGGTGCCAAGTGGACCAGGCGCCGTCGCACAACAGGTAATAGATGGCGGTGCTGGCCGCCCGGCGTGCGCCGTCGGCGCGCACCACGGCGTCGGCTGACCGATAAGTTTCGCGGTAGTGGCCGCCTTCAGGGTGCGGCAACAGGTCCAAGCGGCGGATCAGGGTGGCGGCGGATTCGGTCATGGCGGGGCTCGGCTCGATGCGATGGCCCCAGTCTAAAGCAAGGCTGCCTGCCCTAGCCCGCCTGCTCCAGGAATGCCTGCAGGGCGGGCACGGTATTCAGCACGTGTTGCCGCATTGCCGCTTCGCAGCGCCCCGGGTCGCGCGTGCGCAAAGCGTCGATCAGTTCCTGGTGCGATTCGCGCACGCGCAGCACACGTCCGGGCTGGGCCGCCCACAGGCGCATATAGGGTTCGACGACGGAATGCAGTTCGGACAGCTGGCGCAGCAGGCGCGGCTGCTGGCAGAAACTACAGAGGTATTCATGGAATTCGCGGTGCGCGGTCGTCCAGTCCAGGTCCTCGCCTGGCCCCTGCTCCAGCAATTCCAGAGAGTTCGACAGGCGGCGGATGTGCTCGGCATTCATATGCAGCACCGCGTTGCGCATGGCCAGGCCTTCCAGCACCGAGCGCATTTCAAACACTTCCAGCATTTCCTGCTGGTTCAGGCCCCGCACCACCGCGCCGCGGTTGGCACGGATTTCGACCAGACCTTCGGAGGCCAGACGGCGCAGCGCGCCCCGCACCGGCATGCGGCTGGTGCCGATCTCGGCGGCCACGACCTCGGGCACCAGGCGCTGGCCGGGCGCGTAGCGCCCAAGCCGGATCTCCCGCTGCAGATGCAGGTATGCCTCGTCTTCGGCGCTCATCGCTGTCTTCTGAAATTGCAGCATCGTCGTCCCAACGCTAGGGCCAGCTCACATTAAGGAAGCCGCCATGATAGATAAATGTAAAAATAACACAAATTGGATCCAGTGATCCATGAATGCAAATACTAATGGTTGCCGGGCCACGCTTTGCGTCTAATCCTCCCCACGCTTTCCATAACGCGATCAAGGGGAATCCATGAAGTTCCGTTTCATCCAGGCGCTCGCAGGCGCCGCCGCCTTGGCCTTCGCGGCCCAGGCCGGCGCCCAGGCCACCGATTGGCCGCAGCATCCCGTACGCATCGTCGTGCCCTTCCAGGCCGGCTCCGCAACCGATTTGATCTCGCGCCAGCTGGGCGCGGCGCTGTCGACGGAACTGGGCCAGCCCTTTGTCGTGGAGGCGCGCCCGGGCGCCGCCGCCGCCATCGGCAGCGCCTCGGTCGCGCGCTCCGCGCCGGACGGCTACACGCTGCTGATGGGCGGCCCGGCCGCCATCGTGACCAACCGCTATCTGCAAAAGCGCCTGGCCTACGACCCCGACGCCTTCGAGCTGGTATCGATGGTGGCCTACACGCCCAACATCCTGCTGGCCAATCCGTCACAACCCTTCAAGACACTGCCGGAAATGGTCGCCTACGCCCGCGCCAATCCTGGCAAGCTCACCTATGCCTCGTTCGGCACCGGCACCACCTCGCACATGGCCGGCGAAATGCTCAAGTCCGTGGCCGGCATCGATATCCTGCACGTGCCCTACAAGGGCGCGGGCGAGGCTATCCCCGCGCTGCTGAGCGGCCAGGTGTCGATGTACTTCGACACCATCATGACGGGGCTGCCGCAAGCCAAGAGCGGCGCGCTGCTGGCGCTGGGCATGTCCAATTCCAAACGTTCGGCGCTGGCGCCCGACATCCCCACGATCGCTGAACAGGGCTACGCCGGCTACGACATCGCGCCCTGGTACGGCCTGGTGGCGCCCGAAGGCACGCCCGCCCCGGTGCTCGACAAGCTCAACCGCGCGGTCAACAAAGTGCTTGCCGATCCCGCGCTGCGCAGTAAGCTGGCGGAAACCGGCGCCGAGCCCCGTGGCGGCAGCCGCGAAGAATTCGCAGCCTTCATCAAGGCCGAAATCCCGCGCACCAAGCAGCTGATCGACCAGGCCGGCATCACCCCGCAGTAATTTTCCCGACGAGCTCCAGTACCCATGTCCTCCCCCTTCGATTGGTCTTTTCCCTACGCCTCCAAAAAAATGCCGGTCCTGGCCGCCAACGCGGTCGCGACCAGCCAGCCCCTGGCGGCGCAGGCCGGCCTGCGCATGCTGCTGGCCGGCGGCAACGCGGTCGACAGCGCTATCGCAACCGCGATCGCGCTGACGGTGCTCGAGCCCGTCATGAACGGCATCGGCGGCGACATGTTCGCGCTGGTCTGGCACGACGGCCGCCTGCATGGCCTGAATTCCAGCGGCTGCGCGCCCGCCGCGTGGACCCCGGAATACTTCGGCGGCCGCGACGCGATGCCCGCCACCGGCTGGGGAACGGTCACCGTGCCGGGCCAGGTGGCCGGCTGGAAGGCCTTGTCCGACCGCTTCGGCAAACTGCCTTTCGCCAAGCTGTTCGAACCCGCCATCGCCTACGCTGAAGAGGGCTTTGCGGTGTCGCCCACCATCGCCCGCCAATGGGCCACCCAGGCGCCCAAGCTGGCGCAGGAACCGGGCTTTTCCGCCGCCTTCCTGCCGCAGGGCCGTGCCCCGCAGGCCGGCGAGTGGTGGCGTTTCCCGGCGCAAGGCAAGACGCTGCGTGACATCGCCGAAAGCGGCGGCGAAAGCTTCTACCGTGGCGAACTCGCCCGCAAGATCTCGGACTTCGCCAGCCAGACCGGCGGCGCGCTCAGCGCCGCGGACCTGGCGGAACACCGCGCCGAATGGGTTACGCCCATCTCCCAGTCGTTCCGCGGCTACGAGCTGCACGAGATCCCGCCGAACGGCCAGGGCATTTCGGCGCTGATGGCGCTGGGCATGCTGGAGCAATTCGACCTGGAGAGCATGGGCCGCGACAGCGCCGACTACTACCACGTCAGCATCGAAGCCATGAAGCTGGCCTTCGCCGACCTGCACCATCACGTCGCCGATCCGCGCCACATGCGCACCGACGCCAACGCGTTGCTGGACCGTTCCTACCTGGCCGAACGCGCGCGCCAGATCTCCATGGACCGCGCCAGCGTGCCGGTGGCGGGCACGCCGGCCACCGGCGGCACGGTGTACCTGACCGCGGCCGACGCCGATGGCACCATGGTGTCTTTCATCCAGTCCAACTACCACGGCTTCGGCTCCGGCGTCGTCGTGCCGGACACCGGCATCAGCCTGCACAACCGCGGCCTCAATTTCGTGCTCACGCCCGGCCACGTCAATCAGGTCGCGCCGCGCAAGAAGCCGATGCACACCATCATCCCCGCGTTCGTCACGCGCGGCGGCCAGCCCTTGATGTCATTTGGCGTCATGGGCGGCTCGATGCAGGCGCAAGGGCACATGCAGATGGTCACGCGCCTTGCGGCGTTCGGCCAGAACCCGCAGGCCATGAGCGATGCCCCACGCTTCCGCGTGGAAAAGGGCCCGGTCGTGAACGTGGAATCGCACTTGCCCGCGGATGTGGTCGATGCCTTGCGCGCCCGCGGCCACAATGTCGCGGTGGCGCCCGCCGACAGCCTGGAATTCGGCTCCGCGCAACTGATCTGCCGCCTGCCCCAGGGCGGCTACGTGGCCGCGTCGGATTCGCGCCGGGACGGCCAAGCCGTCGGTTTCTGAGGCAAGGCCGGTCCGGCACGCGCCGGGCCGGACCGTCGTCAGACGGCCGGATCCTGTCCGTCCTTTACGCCGCCCGGCGAATGCGGATGGCCCTGCTCGTGCCGAGCATCCACCATGGCAAGAAGCGGAGTCCCACGCGGGCGTTCGCGATCTACACTGGATCCGTACCCACGAGTATCCGGTAAAAGACCATGAAATCCAGCGTTTCTCCCGCCATGCACAGTATCGAGGAGCGGGATTGGGAAGCCATCGGCCGGTCGCTCGACCGCCATGGCAACGCCCTGCTGCCCGAACTGCTCAACCCCGCGCAATGCCGCGCGCTGGCGGCGCTGTACCCGCGCGAAGATTGCTACCGTTCCCGCGTCGTCATGGCACGTCACGGCTTCGGCCGCGGCGAGTACAAGTATTTTTCCTACCCGCTTCCCGCGTTGATCGACACCCTGCGCCACGCGCTCTATGCCCGTCTCGCGCCGCTCGCCAATCGCTGGAACCGCGAGCTGGGCATGGACCTGCAATACCCCGGTACGCTGGATGCGTTCCTGGCGCGCTGCCACCTCGCCGGCCAGCGTCGCCCCACGCCCCTGATCCTCGAATATCACGAAGGCGACTACAACTGCCTGCACCAGGATTTGTACGGCGACCACATGTTTCCCTTGCAGACCGCCATCCTCCTGTCCGAACCGGGAAGGGACTTTACCGGCGGGGAATTCGTCATGACGGAAACCTCCTCGGGCGAGCAGATAGCGCAAGTGCTGCCGTTGCGCCAGGGCGACGCCCTGGTGTTCACCGTGAATCAACGCCCCGCCCCGGGCAGGCGAAGCGGCATGCGCAAAGTCGCAATGCGCCATGGCGTCAGCCGGCTCCTCAGCGGGCACCGGCATACGTTGGGCGTGATCTTCCATGACGCGCGCTGACACCATGCAGGCCGACCTGTTCCTGGAGCCCGCCTCCCGCGCCGAAAGCCCGATCCTCGTGGACATGGACGCGCCCATCATCGACCGCCTGGACTGGCCCGCCATCGCCGCGCGGCTCGACGCGGAGGGCTATGCCCTCCTGCCGCGATGGCTGGCCGCGGAACAGGCGCGCGCGCTGGGGCGGCTGGCCACCGGTCTCCGGCGCGCGCCATTGGCAAGCGGCCGATTGGGCCAGGGCGGCCTCCATTACCTGCCTGCCGAACTGCCTGCGCCCCTGGCGGCGTGGCGCGAGGCCCTCTACCGCCATCTCGCTCCCATCGCCAACGCCTGGAGCGCGCGGCTGGATTCCGCTTATCGCTACCCCGGCGAGCTGGCCGGATTTCTGCAGCGAGGCCAACAGGCCGGCCAGGCGCATGCGCTGTCGCATCTCAATCAGCTGGACGAAGACGGCTACGTGGCGCTGCACCAGCGCAACGATGGCGAACACGTGTTTCCCCTGCAATTGATCGCCCTGCTGTCCGAACCCGGCGAGGACTTCACGGGCGGCGAGTTCGTCATGACCGAGCAGCGCCCGCGCATGCAGTCGCGGCCCATGGTGCTGCCCTTGCGGCTCGGCGACGCCGCCCTCATCGCCACCGCGCACCGGCCTGTGCGCGGCGCCAGCGGCGATTACCGCGCCAATCTGAAGCACGCCATCAGCCGCGTGCGCAGCGGCAAGCGCGTCGGGCTGGAATTATCCTTCCACGACGCGCCCTAGATGGCTGGCGCAATTTCGCGCCTCAGTCCTCTTCGACGAACGCCTCTTCGCGCTTCTTGCGGATATTCGGCAGCGCCACCAGCACGACGAGCACCACCGCCGCGCCCAGCAGCGAGGCGGAGAGCGGCCGCTCCACGAAGGTCGTGAAGTCGCCGCGCGACAGCAGCAGGGCCCGGCGAAAATTCTCTTCCATCATGGGACCGAGGACCAGGCCGAGCAGCAGCGGCGCGCCTTCGCAGCGCAACTTGCTCCAGATGTAGCCCACCACGCCGAAGAAGGCGGTCATGTAGAGGTCGAAGGTGTTGTAGTTCAGCGAATACACGCCGATCGTGCAGAACACCAGGATCGCCGGGAACAGGATGCGGTAGGGAACCTTCAGCAGCTTGACCCAGAGCCCGACGAGCGGCAGGTTGAGTATGACCAGCATCAGGTTGCCGATCCACATCGATGCGACCAGGCCCCAGAACAGGTCGGGGTGGCTGGTCATGACTTGCGGACCCGGCTGGATGTTGTGGATGGTCATGGCGCCGACCATCAGCGCCATGACGGCATTGCCCGGAATCCCCAGCGTCAGCAGCGGAATGAACGAGGCCTGGGCGCCCGCGTTGTTGGCGGATTCAGGCCCCGCCAGGCCCGCCGGATGGCCCTTGCCGAAGCGCTCCGGCTCCCTCGATATCTTCTTCTCGAGCGTATACGAGGCAAAGGCAGAGAGCACGGAGCCGCCGCCCGGCAGGATGCCCAGCATTGACCCAACCGCGGTGCCGCGCACGATGGCGGGCGCCGCCTCGCGCATCTCTTGCTTGTTCGGATACAGCGAGCCCACCTTGTCCGTGATCTCGACGCGCTTGTCCTTCAGTTCAAGATTGCTCATGATCTCGGCGAAACCGAAGACCCCCATGGCGACGATGGCGAAGTTGATGCCGTCCTGCAGCTCCGGAATGCCGAAGTCATAGCGGGCCACGCCGGAATTGACGTCCGTGCCGACCAGCCCCAGCAGCAGTCCGAGCAGGATCATGCAGATCGCCTTGACCAGGGAGCCCGAAGCCAGCACCACCGCGCCGACCAGGCCCAGCGTCATCAGCGAGAAGTACTCCGCCGGGCCGAACTTGAACGCAACCTCGGCCAACGGCGGCGCGAACGCCGCGATGAGCATCGTGGCCACGGTGCCGGCGAAGAAGGAACCGATAGCGGCCAGCGACAACGCCGCGCCCCCGCGCCCGTTGCGCGCCATTTGATGGCCGTCCAGCACGGTAACCACGGCGGACGTTTCCCCTGGCAGGTTGACCAGGATGGCCGTGGTCGACCCGCCGTACTGCGTGCCATAGTAAATACCGGCCAGCATGATCAGGCCGGCCACCGGCGGCAACACATAAGTGATCGGCAGCAGCATCGCGATCGTGGGCACCGGCCCCAAACCCGGCAGCACGCCCACCAGCGTGCCCAGCACGCAGCCCAGCAGCGCATACAGCAGGTTTTCCGGCGTAAACGCGACCGAGAACCCCAACATGAGGTTATCTAACAGTTCCATCCCCGCTCCTTTTCTTGTCCGAACCATTTTTAAATAGATCGTAATGCGACATAAAAGACGGGGGAACCCGGGTTTTTACCAAGCGGGCGAGTATGGCGGCACCCGGCGGCACCGATGCGCGGCACGCCGTTTGCTGCGCGGAACCCGTCATCGCGCCCATCCGGAGGACCTTCATGCCGCGTACATCCGCATCCCCCCTTCCCGACGCCGGGGTCGGCGAATCCGGCCGGCCCGATCCGGTGCGCAACGGCCGCTAGACCGACGCAACGCCGATCCGGCGGGCGCCGCGAAGCCTCGCCGAGCGGCAGGCAGGAACGGCGATTGCTGACAGGGACCGAACACCCCGTTTTCAACGGCGCCCTGCGCCCTTTACAGGAGGTTCCCATGAAAACCCGTCACCTGACCGGCATCCTTCTCGCCTCGCTGACGCTGGCCGCGGCCCAGGCGGTCCAGGCGCAGGCCGCGCCGGCCGCGCCCCCCATGGCGTCCGAAGCAAAACTGGATAGCGCCGACCGCGATTTCGTGGAAAACGCGGCGCAAGCCGGCAACATGGAGATCGCGGGCAGCAAGCTCGCCCTTGAAAAGGCCCGGGACCCGGACGTGAAAGCCTTTGCCCAGAAGATCATCGACGATCATGGAAAAGCCGGCCAGCAACTGGCATCGCTGGCAAAAAGCAAAGGATACGAGGCGCCGACAGAACCGTCCTTGGTGCAGCAGGCGAAGTTGAAGGCGCTGGGGCTGCGGGACGACAGCTTCGACAAGGCCTACATCGATGAAATCGGCGTATCCGCGCACCAGGACGCGGTCAAGCTGTTCCAGGAAGCCTCGAACGACGTCAAGGACCCCGACGTCAAGCAATTCGCCATACAGACGTTACCCGTCCTTCAGCAGCACCTCGAGATGGCGCAAGGCCTGCAACAACGGGCCGACGCGGCGAAAAAATGAGCGCCAGGCCCTGGAGGATGTCATGGAGAGCGACTGACGCGCGGGCTGCAGGCGCACAGGAGCCAACCGGAAATTGCGGGGCACGCATATGGATCGAGAGGAACTACTGGCCCAGATGATCGCCACGCCGGCGGTCGACCGAAGCTTTCATGATTGGCCCGAAGTGCTGGCCAACTACGCGGAATGCCTGACCGCGCTTGAGCCCAAACTCCGGAAGGAGGAGATGGAGAGCCTGATCCAGGCGGGTGCGGATTTCTATCGCACCTTGGCGCGCGCCGAGCAGTACCGGCGCGCGTCGATCTGGGATGAGCCTCCCCGCTAGCGGGCTTGTGCGAAGCACCAGTCAGTGCGCACAGGCCCTGGCCGCTCAAAGGTAAAAATGCCGGCGGTATGCCTGCTTCACATACTGCTTCAATTCCGCCTCGACCGACGAAACCGGCGCTTCCGACTCAGGGTCCATCAGCCGCCGCGCGGCCTCGAGCGTGCGCCGCGCCCTGAGTTCGCCCTCGCTCAATTCACCGGCAGGCTTCACCGTCGCATTGTGATTGAATTTTTCCATGACGACTCTCCTCCGAAAACTGGGCCCCGCCCTATGGTGCCAGGCGGGGCGCGGGGTGGCTTACCAGTACGGATCCTGGTTGTAGTACTTGTGCAGATCCCGGGCCCAGCTTTCGTCCGCCATCCTGGGCCAATCGTCCTTGTCGAATCCCGGCGCGTTTTTCAGGGCTTCCTTGTCCACGTTGAGAATGAAGCACTTGCGATCCGTGTCCAGGGTCAAGGCGTGCCAGGGAATGGCGTGCAGCTTGTCTCCCATGCCCAGAATGCCGCCACGCGACAGCACCGCGTAGGCAACGCGGCCGCGAGGCACGTCGATCATGATGTCCTGAATGGATCCCAGCTCCTCTCCTGCCGCGTTATAGACGTCGTTTCCTTCCAGGGTGTCCGCCGCCATGATTTCGGGGCCGGGGCCGGTGGCCGATGCCTTCGGGCCGCCAACGATATTGGTTTGGTGCTCCATGCATTTCTCCTGTGCGGGGCCGATCCCCACCTTGAACTGCGATTCAGGCGTTTTCGCTACGCCATCTTTTCGCATGCCTGCGCGCATCGCCGGCAAGCTTCCTCACACTCGGCCATGCCGTGCAGGCCGGTACAGCTTTCGGCGCATGCACGGCACATGTCGGCACATGCTGCGCAGACCCGGCCGTGGATTGCCACGCCGATCAGCATCGTGTGCGCGGTCGTTCTGCAGATTTCCGCGCAAGCCATCATCAGCCGGAAATGCTCCGGCTCTATGTGCTTTC
Source organism: Achromobacter agilis (assembly GCF_900496965.1). Lineage (GTDB taxonomy): Bacteria > Pseudomonadota > Gammaproteobacteria > Burkholderiales > Burkholderiaceae_B > Achromobacter > Achromobacter agilis. Next base: position 154,783 of record NZ_UFQB01000006.1, on the reverse strand, counting down.
CTCCCGCTTCGAGGCAGTGTTGCGAGGCAGTCTGCAAGCAATTCCGGTAACAGCCAAGGCACTGGCTGATGCACGCCTCCATGTCTTCATCGGTCTCAGGCATCACACGCTCCTTGTCGGATATGGGATTCAAACGCCCCTTCCAGCAAGCGCCATGCCCAGACAAACCGGTCCAGCGAGACCGCACAGCGACAGGCCCCGCGCGCAGCTGAACCCCGTTCAGCCCTTGCTGCGCGCGCCGCCGCCGCGGTTGCGCTGACTCTGCTGGTCCTGTCCGGTGCCGATTTGGCTGACGTGACCTTCCTTCTTGGTTCGGTTCTGCACGTCGCGGTGACTGGTCTGGGTTTCGCGGGCGGTATCGTCCGCGGAAGGATTCGGCTTGCTTTCTTTGGATTTCATGTGAGGCATCCTTGGATGGACCGGATGCTTTTCCCTTAGCAAGCGGCATGCCTGCCAGCCACAAAAGCCCAGGAGAATCAGGGCGGGCACGGCATGCCACTTGCTTGGCGTTTTCCATGGACAAACTCGTCGAAATCTTCGCGCTGCAGGCGGGCGCCGCCGAAATGATGATCCGCGGCACCACCATGTATTGGGTGCTGTACGCCTTGTTGCGGATTTCCGGCAGGCGCGACATGGGATCCCTGGGTATGGCTGACATGCTGGTGCTGGTCCTGGTGGCAGACGCGGCCGGCAACGCGATGTCTGGCGATTCGTATTCGCTGGGCGATGGCGTCATCGTCGTCGCCACCATCGTCGGCTGGAGTTACCTGCTGGACAGGCTGGGCTACTACATTCCCCCATTGCGCCGCGTGCTCGAGCCGCAGCGTGTCTGCCTGGTAAAGTCTGGGCGCATCCTGGCCAGCGGCCTCAAGCGCGAACACATCACCCGCAGCGAACTGATGGAGCAACTTCGGCTGAAGGGTGTGGCCAGCCTGGCGGAGGTCGACAGGGCCTACCTGGAGGCAACGGGAGAATTCAGCGTGATTCGCAGCCCCCGCGGCATCGGCGAAGGCCCATCCACGCTGGAAGAAGACGAGCCGTCCGGCTAGCGCCGGCTTCGCGGAGCGCTCCCGGGCCGCCCTGCGCAGATATTCCGTCCGTCGGTACTTTTTTCCGAGACCCGGCGGCGTCAGGCAGGCCCGCCGCTATCGCGACGGCAATGCCGGCTGAACCGATACGGCGTCACTCGGAAGCAGCAGGCATGAGGCTTGCGGAATCAGGCCTGCCATTCCCACAAAGGAGCGCATTCATGAAAATTCGAGCTTTCACCTATGCATTGGCCCTGTCGGCCGGGCTGGCGTCAGCCACGGCGCTTGCGCAATCCGCGCCGTCGACCTCGCCATCGAACACACCGAACGACAGCACCGCCGTTCCGCCCAACCAGCCTGTGCCGCCCGGACAGAAGCCGCCCGCGCCGAACGCGGCCCCCGGCACGCCGACCAACCCGCCCAATCTGGACACACGCGGCCAGACGAAGTCGGACAGGCACATGAATGAAAAGCCCGGCCACCACCGGGAGGCCAACGACAACGTCCCGGCCACGCCGGGCGGCGGTGCCGCGCCCCCTCCCGGATACCCGAACACCGGCGGCACAAAATAGGCTGCTGCACAGCACGTTCCGCAAGCCCGGGACTAGCCTATCGAGACCCACCACCAGGCGGCCGCCGCCAGCGCAATCCACAGCAACACGATCAAGGCGGCCCCCGCTTTGCTGCTTGGCTTGGCGCCCCGGACGCGCATCCATTCATCCGCCTGGAGGCGGCATTCCGCCAGGACGTCGGGCGGCAGCAGTTTGATGGCCAGCCAGATCAGGCAGGGCAGCAGCAGGACGTCGTCGATATAGCCGAGCACTGGGATGAAATCCGGAATCAGATCGATCGGACTGAGCGCGTAGGCCACCACGAAAACTCCCAACGCCTTCGCGTACCAGGGTGTTCTGCGGTGCTTGCCCGCGAACCACAGGGTCACGCCATCGCGCTTTATCCGCCTGGCCCAGGATTTCAGGGTGCTATTGAAGTTCATGGCACAAGGCGGCAAAAGCGGAGCCTGCCCGAAACACGCGCGCAAACGCCCGCGGCATCACACCGTAACCTACTGATAACTTGAAGTTTTTCCAATCCGGCGATAACCAAACATGAGACTGACGCCACGATTCTAAGCGGGTTTCAACCGATCCACCGTAGCGCCCCCTATCCCGTTGCACGCGCTCGGCATGCCGCGTGCCCACCGCCTTGCGCAGGGCAAGGAAACACTCTGAATCAGACAGACCCACTGCCGAGCCGCGAAGATAAACTGTCACTGACTTCATGACTCCGCCCTCTTGAACAGCCAGCGCTCCCGAACGATCGGCAACTGCCCGCCTACCATTCCTATGTCAGCACAGCTACGCAGCGTCAGCATTCTTATCCGGGACACATGCGGAAGAACGCTTCTGCAAATGCGCGATGGCGACGCCCCCAGCTCGCCTCTGGTTTGGTCATTGTGGGGAGGAGCGATCGACGCCGATGATGCGGGGCCTTACGAATGCGCCGCCCGCGAGCTGGCCGAGGAACTGGGTGTCAGCGCAAACCCGGGCGACTTCGTCCATGTTGGTACCCGGCAATCCAGCACCCAGATAGCGCTGCTGCTGCACTACCTGCATCCGTTGGACTGGGGAAGATTCCTGGTAAAAGAAGGCGCCGGCGCGGGCTTCTTTTGGCGAGAGGAAATCGAGAGCATCCCCATCTCGGCATCCCTACGCTACTACCTGGATCGTTGCGCATCAGCTTTCTCCCGACGCGAGGAATAGGCCCGCTGCTGGATCGACTTGTGATTGGGCGCCTTTCCGGGGCTAGCTGAATGCTTCCGATGATTGCCATGCCCCGAAAAAGCCCCTCCCCGACGCGGTGGGCCTTCAGGGCCTGGCCGCCGGCGACCGCCGCCTCGGCCCAGGCCGACGTGGCGGCGACGATCAATTGACGGTTACGCTCGCCTCGCGTACCACATCGCCCCACACAGAGATCTCCTTGACGATCTGATCGCGAAAGGCCTGCGGACTGCCCGGCGCGGCTTCCTCGCCTGTCGCCTTAAGACGGTCGGCCATCTCGGGCGTCACGACGGCCGCATTGATCGCGGCATTGAGCTTGGCCTGCACCTGCGGCGGAACGCCCTTGGGCGCGATGATGCCGTACCACACCGTCACGTCGTACGGAACGCCTGCCTCGCGCACCGTCGGGATATCCGGCGCCGAGGACACCCGCTGCGGCAAGGTCACGGCCAATACTTTCAGGCGCTTGTCCTCTCGGTAAGGCAGGGTCGAGCCCGCCGTGGTCAGCATCGCATTGACCTGGCCTGAAACGGTGTCCGTCAAGGCCGGCGCGGACCCTTTATAAGGCACGTGGACCATCGAAATACCGGCCGTCTTCAAGAAGGCCTCCATCGCCAGATGCGAAATCCCGCCCGTGCCGGACGAGGCATAGGTCAGCCCGCCTGGCTTCTTCTTGGCCAGGGCCACCAGATCGCCCAGGCTGTCCACCGGCACGCCGGGATTGACCGACACGAAGAAAGGCGCGCGCGCGATCATGCCGATCGGCGTCATATCCTCCACCGGATCGAACGGCAGCTTGTACAAGCTGGGGTTGACCGAATAACTATTGGAAATCAAGGTCAGGGTGTAGCCATCGGGCGGCGACCTCAGGCCCTGCTCTACCCCCAGCTTGCCCCCCGCGCCGGGGCGGTTCTCCACTACCACGGGCTGCTTCAGGCCATCGGACAGCAACTGCCCAAGGAGGCGCGCGATCCCGTCGTTACCGCCTCCGGCGGCAAAGGGCACGATCAGCTTGATCGGCTGCGAGGGATAGTCGTCCGCGTGCGCGCTGGAAACCGATGCGGCAAACGCCGCGGCCATCAACATTGCCCCCAATACCGCCCTGCCCAGCTTGGCGCCGGATAGCATCGCCATATGTCTCTCCTCTTTGATCGGCCGCTGCGCGGCCCTGTTATGCGGCTGCCACGGCAGCGCCTGTTCCAGGCCTGCCTGACTGCGTCGCGCAGTATGCCTCATTGGAAGCCGGGAAGATGCCACTGGGCAAGCCGCGTAGATGGGCGGACATATCGACCGGCTCCCGCGGGCCCGCCGATGCAAACAACACCCTGACCATTTGATCGGCTCGTGTACAGTTCCCAGACGGACCGTCCCGGCAAAGGAGCAAACGATGTAGATCGAGCTATCCGATGACGAAGAACCCAAGATTGATCGGCCCCGCATGCAAGGGAACGCGGCGCCGACGACAACGCCGCACCCCTCAATTGAACGCAGCAGGTTCGGCGGCACAGAGCGTCGGCATGAAGATTTGATCAGCGACGATGCGCCGGCGTCGCGCAGCGACCTCAGCAAGGGGCCGCAAGAGGTCGTCGATCAACCCACCGCCACCATCAACCCGCGCGCACGCTGCAGACCTTTGCCTATGAGCCAGACGGACCTGAATGGATGGGCAGATGGACGCTGTTCTTTTGGGCATTCTGGCTCGCATGGGGGCCGTTCGTCGGCGTATTCCTGGCACGCATTTCGCGCGGCAGAACGCTGCGCGAATTCGTCATCGCGGCGATCACAGCGCCGGTGCTGTGCGATTTCCTCATCGTTTCGCTGTTCGGAAATTCCGCCCTCTATCATGTGCTGCAAGGTGAAACGGCATTCGCCGAGCTCGCCATTCAAAGTCCGGAAGAAGGCTGGTACGCGCTGCTGGCCATGTTTCCTGGCGCCATGTTCCTGATAGGGCTGGCGACGTTCTCCGGACTGCTGTTCTACCTCACCAGCGCGAACTCAGGCGCCATGGTGATGTCGAACTTTTCGGCATCGATTCCAGATCCGTCACACGACGGGCCGAAATGGCTGCGTATCTTCTGGGCGGTACTGACTGCCGTACTTACCATCGCAATGCTGCTGGCCGGTGGCGTGACGACGATGGAATCGACGCTCATCTTCGCATTGCCAGTGACGATCATTGCTTACTCGATAATGGCGTCTTTCTACAAAGTGCTGCGAATGGAGCGGGCCGAGCGTGAGGGCCAGGTACTGCGCAAGCCTTCAATGGCCCCGATCGGCGGCCACCTGCCCGAGCGATCATGGAAACAGCGTCTTGAGCAGCTGCACACCTTTCCATCCCTGCGGCAGACCACGCAGTTCCTGGAACAAACGGTGCGTCCAGCGCTTGACGATATCGCGGCCGAATTCCGCAATCAGGGCTACGAAGTCGCTAGAGAAACCATCATTGACGAGCGTGGAATCAAGGAGCCGCTATTACGAGTATCGATGGACAGTTTTCGCGCCTTTCACTATCACGTGGCGATAGTCGAGGCGCCAATACCCATGTTCAGGGCAGGATGTCGCGTGAGGTCGACGTCTATTACCGGCTCGAAGTGTTCACACAGACCGGCTCGGGTGGCTATGACTTGATGGGCCTCACGAGACAACAATTGATCGACGACGTGTTGGAACGGTTCGAAGCCCACCTGGCGTTTCTGACCTTTTCCACGAATACCGATACCGCGTCTGTGCTCACGCCGCCGATACCAAGCAAGGACCGATAACTTGGCTGCAGGGGTGATTACTATCATCAAACCGATTGAAAACAGTCTGGAGAAACGCCAACGTCGGCTATTTCGTTCTGACGCCGGCCGTGCCAGCGAATTCCAACCGCTCGTAAATTATTGATTTAACGGGTAATCCTGGCGCGGCAGGAGGGGCTCGAACCCCCGACCTCAGGCTTAGAAGGCCCGTGCTCTATCCAGCTGAGCTACTGCCGCGCGGTGTGGTGACGGCCCGGAATCGATCCGGGCGCCGCATTTTACCTTGTTGCGGACGACTTGGGCGGCCGGCCCGCATTCAGGCTATCGGCGTGGGCCAGGCCCCTATTCTTCGCCGATATCCGCGTGCGTGGACACCCACAGCACCACCGCGTCTTCCTGGCTCAGGCTGATCACGCGGTGGCCCATGCGGCTGTCGATGTAGAAGCTTTCCCCGGCCTTCAGGCGGGCGGGTTCGTAGAACTCTGTGTAAAGCTCGACTTCGCCTTCCAGGACATAGACGAACTCCTCTCCGCGATGGCGGCTCCAGTCGTGGAACTCTTCGAAGGCCCGCGCCTTCACGCGGGTGTGGAACGGCATCATGCGCTTGTGGGACAGCGCGGTGCACAGCAGGCGATGGTCGTAGTACGGCGTTTCGTACTGGCGCCCTTCCCCCTGGCGGCTCAGGCTGCGGCGGCCGGTGCCCATGTGGGCATCCGGCGCCGAGAACAGCTCGGCCACGTCCAGTTCCAGGCCCGCGGCGATCTTGATCAGGTTGTCATAGGTGGGTGACAGCAATCCGTTTTCGATCTTGGACAACGTGGACGCGGACACGCCGGTGGCCGCGGCCGCCTGCTTCAGGGTCCAGGTCCGCGCCTGGCGCAGGGCTCTCAGCCGTTGTGCCAACACGCTCTGTTTGTTGCCTTCCATCTGTACACCCTGTCATGCCCGCGACCGCCGCTCCCGCCACCAGTCGCGCGCCTGGTAAGACCAATAAGTAAGTTGAACCGCCGCCGTGCCGAAGCCGCCGCCGTTCCAGGCAAGCCCGAAGGGTGCGAATAGCTTGTAGCGCTGGGTATCGCCCGTGATCCCCTCGGCGACGACACGGCCGCCGATCGAGGTGGTGTTCATGCCATGCCCGCCGAACGCCGTGCAATACCAGACGTCGGGCGCCAGCCGGCCGATCTGCGGCATCAGGTGCCGCGCGTAGGCCATGCGCCCCGACCACGCCGCCTCGACGCGCAGCCCCTGCAATTGGGGATACACGCTGAGCAGTTCGCGGCGCAGCGACTCGGCCAGATCGGGCGGGTCATCGACACGGGTGGTGATTCTACTGCCCCAGCCGATGCGGCCGCCATCGAGCACCCGGTAGTAGTTGCCGGCGCGGCGGTCGTCGCCGATAGCGGCCGTGCTGCGGATAGCCTCCAGCACCCGGTCGCCCAACGGTTCGGTCAGCATGATGTAGGTGGCGATCGGCAGCATCGCCCGGCGCAACGCCGGCACCACGCCGTCCGTATAGCCGCCGGTGGCCAGCACCACGGCCCGCGCGTCGATCTGGCCTTGTTCCGTCTTCAGGCGCTTGACCGCGCCATTGAGTTCGGCATGCGTCACGGCAGAATCTTCGTGGATCCGCACGCCCAGCCGCACGCATTCCCGCGCCAGCGCGCGAGCGTAGTTCAGAGGATGGAAATGAAAGGACGTGGGGTCTTCGACGCCCTGGAAGTAGACGTCGGACAGCAAGCGCTCGCGGACCTCGTTGCGAGTCAGGAAGCGCACGTTGCGGCCGAAGTCTCGCTGCTGGTCATCGCACCATTGCCGCAGAGCGTCGGTCGCTTCGTAGCGCACCACGCGCAGGCGTCCGTCCACCTTGCGCGCGTCTTCGATCGCCAGGTCGCGGATATTGGCGCGGATGATCTCCACCCCTTCCATGGAAAGCCGGTAAAGCTGGCGGTAGTGGTCTTCGTCTACGTGCCGGCGGATGGCGTCCGCGCCGGCCGAGAAGGCCGGAGACACGGAGCCGCCGTTGCGGCCCGACGCCCCCCAGGCGATACGCCGCCCTTCCAGCAAAGTCACTCCGCGGCCGCGCCGGGCCAGCTCCAGCGCGGTCGACAGGCCGGCCAGCCCTGCCCCCACCACGCAAACGTCGGCGCTGTCCGAGCCCGCCAGCGGCGGATAGTAGGTGGCAGCGTCGGCCAGCGTGCGCCGGTAGTAGGTATCGATGTACTCGGATGCCATGATGCTCCGTGTCAGTGCAGGCCTGCGCCCTGCAGGCCGCCGGTCAGCCGCTTTTCAAGCCAGTTGGCCAGGCGCAGCAGCGGGTAGCAGTAGATGAAATAGATGGCGGCGATCATGCCGTAGATGAACAGCGACTTGGCCGGGAAGGTAATGATGAACACCTCGCCCTGCCGCGTCAGTTCCGTGATGCCGACCACCGACAGGATGGCGGTGCTCTTGATCAGCATGACGTAGACGCCGCTCATGGGCTGCACGATCAGGCGCATGGCCTGCGGCAGGATGACCAGCCACAGCGTCTGCAACGGCTTCAGGCCGAGCGTCATGGCGCCCTCGGTCTGGCCGCGCGGCACCGCCTGGATGGCGCCCATCACGATCTCGGCCACATAGCAGGACGTGTACACCGACAGCGACACGAAGGCCGCCGTGCCGGAATCCCAATGCAACATCTCGAGCCCGGAACTGGGCAGCACGAAATAAAAGATATAGAGCTGCACCAGGAACGGCGTGCCGCGCAGGATGTGGATGTACAGCCCGAGCAATTGGTGCACGCCGCGGATGCGGTAGCTGCGGATCACGCCGATGACGAAGCCCAGCAGGGACCCGGCGATGATCGCGGCGAAGGAGATCTTCAGGGTTTCCCAGAAGCCCTTCAGCAGAAAGGGCAGGACGACGCCGGCGGTGGAAAGATAGGAATCCAGCATGCTTACCTCGCATTCCAGGCGGGACCCGCCAGCCAGTGGCTCACGCCCCGCGACAGCAGCAGCATGCAACCGTAGATCAGCAGATACCCCGCGGCGATGGTCAGGAAGCTCTCGTTCGGCACGATGCGGTCGCTATTCATCTGCACCCCGGCGGCGACCAGTTCGAAGACGGTGATCAGCGACAGCAGGGAGGTGTCCTTGATCAGCACGGCCGTCTGGCCCAGCAGCGGCGGCAGCGTGTTGGCGAAAGCCTGAGGCAGCACGACATAGCGCAAGCGCTGGCGGTAGTTCATGCCGCAGGCCTTCGCGCCTTCGATCTGGCCTCGCGGCACGGATTCGATCCCCACGCGGATGATCTCGCTCATGTAGGCGGCGTGATGCAGGGTCATCGCGATGATGCCCAGCAGCATCTCGCTCCAGCCTTTGGCTCCCGGGACCAGCATGGGCACCGCGTAGTAAACCAGGTAGATCTGCACCAGCAGGGGCGTGGACCGGATGAACTGCACATAGGCCGCCACGGGCCGCCAGACGGCGCCCCGTGGCGACATATGCGCAAGCGCGATCGGGATGCCCGCCAACACCGACAACACCAGGCTTGCGCCCGCGGCGATGAGGGTGTTGCCCAGCCCCGTGGCAAACTGGCCCGCGTACTGGCTGACGATGCGCCAGTTATAGAAATCGATCAGCCAGTCCATGGGCTCAGTGGTCTTTCTTCCAGTCGGTGGAGTACCAGTACTTCACCTGTTCGGGCAGCGTGTTGTCGGCGGTCTTCAGCGTCTGCCAGTTGTCCAGCCAGAACTTCAGGCGGAAAGCGTTGGGACCGACGGCGAAGGCCAGGGGTTCACGCACCATGATGCCGTCCAGCACCCGCAGGTTGCCGAAGTCGACCAGGAACTGGTTGGCGGTGGACAGCGACATAATGCCGGCATCCAGCCGGCCGCTGGACAGGGCCTGCCCCACCGGCGCGCTGCCGCCCGAGAACTCTTTCATGGCGGCCTTGGGCAGCATTTTCTTGCCCACTTCGGCATAGGTGCTGGCCCCCAGCACCCCCACCGTCACGCCTTCCTTGTCGAGTTCGGCGTAGGCCTTGTAGGGAGAATCCTTGGGCACGACGGCCACGGTGTCGGCATAGAACATCGGGGCCGAAAACAACACCTGGGCCGCGCGTTGCGGCGTGGGCGTCATGTCGGCGGCCACCATGTCGGCCTTGCCGGACAGCAGCGCCGGAATCAGGCCTTTCCATTCATAGTCCTGCAGCACCAGCTTCACGCCCAGGTCGTCGGCCATGCGCTTGGCCACCTCCACGGCCAGGCCGGTGCGCTTGCCGGTCTTGTCCATGAAGCTCATCAGCGGCCCGGAGGTCTGCACGGCGACCCGGAGCTCGCCGCGCTTGAGGATGTCCGCCAGTTCGTCGGCCTGCGCCGGCGCGGCAACCGCGGCGGCAGCCAGGGCGAAGCCGGCCACGCCCAGCCATTGTTTGATTTTCAGCATGTCTAACCCCTTGTGGTGAATGGACCCATCTCATTCCGGGCAAAGCACATCGCGCCGGCAGCGCCCGGATCAGCCGGACCGGCCTGGTTACCCCCGGGGCGCCGCGCCATGCGCGGACGGCCCGCTTCGTTGCTTCTTTGCTGCTGGGACTACAGAATCTTCTCCAGGAAGGCGCGCGTGCGCGCTTCCTTGGGGTGGCGGAAAACGTCTTCGGGCGTGCCCATTTCAACGATGCGGCCCGCATCCATGAACAGGGCTCGGTCGGCCACGTCGCGGGCGAATCCCATTTCGTGGGTCACCACGGCCATGGTCATCCCGTCGCGCGCCAGGTTGCGCATCAGCTCGAGGATGCCGCCCACGGTCTCGGGGTCGAGCGCCGAGGTCGCCTCGTCGAACAACATCAGTTTGGGGTCCATGGCCAGCGCGCGGGCGATCGCCACGCGCTGCTGCTGACCGCCGGACAATTGGCTGGGATAGCGGTCGCCGTACTCGGCCATGCCGACGCGGCCCAGCAGATCGCGGGCGTAGCGCTCGGCCTCGGCGCGGCCGCGCCCGCGCACCACGCGCTGGGGTAGCGCGACGTTGTCCAGCGCAGTACGGTGTTGGAACAGGTTGAAATGCTGGAACACCATGCCGACCTCGGTGCGCCAGCGATTGACGTCGGTGGCCGGATCGGTGAGCGACACGCCGTCCACGCGGATGGCCCCGCTGTCGATGCTTTCCAGCCCGTTCAGGGTGCGCAGCAAGGTGCTCTTGCCGGAGCCGGACGGCCCGACCACCACCATGACTTCGCCCCGGCCGAGCTGGCAATCGATGCCGTCCAATGCCCGATGCGGAGCCTGACCGTCGCGCTGATAGGTCTTGGTGACTGCCTGGACAACCAACAACGGTTCCGCCACGGGTTCACCCTGTGAATAGTGTGGGCGCCTGGCGTCGGTGCGTGCCTGGCGCCAGGCTGCCTCCGCGCATTCAGTCACGCGCCGGAGGGGCGATCAAAAAGGTTTCGCATTTCAGGCTGGAGTTTCGTATAGTAAATTTTTTTCTCGGAATCGCCACTTAGGCATAACCCTTAGGGCCCGTTCACCCCTAAACGAAGGAACCGGCATGGATACTCCCCAAGACATTTTGCGCGCGCTCGGGCTGAACCCGGACTCGCTGACCGGCGGAACGTTGAGCGCACGCAGCCCGATCGACGGCGCCGAACTGGCCCAGGTCCACGAACACACGGTCGCGCAGGCCCATTCGGCCATCACGCGCGCACGCCAGGCCAGCCTGGCATGGCGCGATGTCCCCGCGCCGCGCCGCGGCGAACTGGTGCGCCTGTTCGGGGAAATCCTGCGCCAGCACAAGCGCGAGCTGGGCCGCCTGGTCAGCCTGGAAGCCGGCAAGATCGTCGCGGAAGGCGAAGGCGAAGTGCAGGAAATGATCGACATTTGCGACTTCGCCGTGGGCCTGTCGCGCCAGCTGTATGGCCTGACGATCGCCTCCGAACGCCCCGGCCACCGCATGATGGAAACCTGGCATCCGCTGGGCGTGGTCGGCGTGATCAGCGCATTCAACTTCCCCGTTGCCGTGTGGTCCTGGAACACCGCGCTGGCGCTGGTCTGCGGCAATGCCGTGGTATGGAAGCCGTCCGAAAAAACACCGCTGACCGCGCTGGCATGCCAGGCCCTCTTCACCCAGGCCGCGCAACGCTTCGGCGACGCGCCCGCCGGCCTGTCCGAAGTGCTGATCGGCGGCCGCGACATCGGCGAGGCGCTGGTGGATTCGCACGCCGTGGCGCTGGTGTCCGCCACGGGTTCGACCCGCATGGGCCGCCAGGTGGGCCCGCGCGTAGCCCAGCGCTTCGGCCGCGTGCTGCTCGAACTGGGCGGCAACAACGCCATCATCGTCGGCCCGACGGCCGATCTGGACATGGCCGCCCGCGGCATCGTCTTCGGCGCCATCGGCACGGCCGGCCAGCGCTGCACCTCCACGCGCCGCCTGATCGTGCACGAAAGCGTGGCCGACGATTTGGTGCAGCGCCTGCACAAGGCCTACGCCAGCGCGCCCATCGGCAATCCTCTGGACGGCACCAAGCTGGTCGGCCCGCTGATCGACCGCACATCGTTCGACGCGATGCAGGCCGCGCTCAACGCGGCGCGCGAACAAGGCGGCAAGGTGACCGGCGGCGAACGCGTGCTGGCCGACGAATACCCCAACGCCTGGTATGTGCGCCCCGCCATCGCCGAGATGCCCGGCCAGACGGACGTGGTGTGCCACGAAACCTTCGCGCCCATCCTGTACGTGATGCGCTATACCGACTTCGCCCAGGCGCTGGCCATGCAGAACGGCGTGCCGCAAGGCCTGTCGTCGGCCATCTTCACCAATGACCTGCGCGAAGCCGAGACCTTCCTGTCGGCCGCGGGTTCGGATTGCGGTATCGCCAACGTGAACATCGGCACCTCGGGCGCCGAGATCGGCGGCGCGTTCGGCGGCGAAAAGGAAACCGGCGGCGGCCGCGAGTCGGGGTCGGACGCGTGGCGCAACTATATGCGCCGCGCCACCAACACGATCAACTATTCGCGCCACCTGCCCCTGGCGCAGGGCATCAAGTTCGGCGAATAACGCGCCGCAAGGCCCTTAACACACAAGCCCCCGCGCATTGCCGCCAATGCGCGGGGGCTTACGCTTTCTACATACGATTAGCCAGCCTTACAAACTGTTGCCGGGGTCGATGCTACATTTCCTCGTCACAAAACCAGTTTATGTCCCAATGCAAATAAGCCGTCCCGCCCGACCCGCCCTGTCCTTGCGTGCCTTGGCCGCCGCCCTCGCCATGGGCGTCGCGGGCACCGCCGCCGCGGGCGTGTCGTACCGGCTGGACCGCCCTTCGGCCGCCCCCGGTGAAACCGTCACCATCGAGGCGGTGTACTTCAACGAAGACACCGCCCGCGTCACGTGGGAAGCGCCCCCCGAACTGGTGCTGCAATGGCGCGGCCAGGATGGCCAGATCGTGCGCAGTCTGGCCAGGCTGCGCGGTGGCACGGCGAGCTTCAGCGTGCCGGTCAACAGCTTCGCGCGCATGGCGTGGACGGCCGTCGTGCCTGCCACGGCACACGGCCTGCAGGCCGTGTCCATCGAAGGCCAGCCCGCAATGATGGCGCTGGACGCCACCGGCCGCGATAGCGGCACGCTGGCCAGCACGCCCGCTCAGGGCCCCGTGGTGGATGCGAGCAGCGGCCAACCCGTGCCAGTGGCCGCGGTCACGGCGGTCGGTGCATCCCCGGAAGGCGGCCCGTCGCCCGATGCCAGCGCGGTGCCCACCGTGCAGCAACAGACGGCATTCGACCGCTTCCGCAGTTCCATTTCTGAATACAAGCCGGTGTATTTCGACATCGGCACCCGCGGGCAGACCACCGCCCGGTTCCAGATCAGCGCCAAGTACCGCCTCTTCAGCCCCGCGGGCGGGCGGCCGGCAACCTGGGACGAGAATTTCTATCTGGCCTATACCCAGACCTCGCTGTGGGACCTGCAGGGCGACTCCATGCCCTTCATCGACACCACGTTCAACCCCAGCGCCTTCTGGCTGTCCGACAATATGTGGTCTTCCGCCAGCCAGAATTGGCGGTTCGGCATGAACACGGGCGTGGAGCACAACTCCAACGGCAAGGACGGCGCCGACTCGCGCTCGCTCAACGACGGCTACATCGAACCCCGCTTCCACTATCGCTTCGACGGCGGCAGCACGCTTACCTTCGCGCCCAGGATCAAGACCTATTTCGGCGTAGCGAGCGAGAACAGCGACTACGCCGACTATGCCGGCCACGTCGATTGGCAATTGCGCTGGGCCCAGGACAACGGCGCCGTTGTCTCGGCCCTGTACCGCCAGGGCGACCAAAAGCGCCGCACCACGCAGCTGGACTTTGCCTGGCCGCTGCAGCGCACGTGGCTGAACATGAACGGCTACCTGCACCTGCAGTACTTCAACGGCTACGGCGAAACGCTGCTGGGCTACAACCAGCGCAACGAATCGCAGTTCCGCATCGGCCTGTCGCTGGTACCGTAAGCCGCTCAACCGCCAAGCCGCTAGGCGTCGACGGCGAGTTCTTCCCAGGCGAGTTCGCGGGTCCGCTCCAGCGTTACAGTGACCTGGGCCGCCGCCTCGCGCGCGGCCTGGACCAGATCCATCCCGTCCAGCAGCCTTGCCGTGACGCTGGCCATGAACACGTCGCCCGTGCCGTGCACCGACGGTGGAATGGCGATTTCCGGATGCGTCACGACGGTTGCCTCGTCGCGCGTCACCACCGCCAGCTGCAAGGTGCCCGCCGCGGCCTCCATGGGCGCGGCGCTGGTCACGATGATCCAGCCTGGCCCGGCCGCGATCAGTTCGCGCGCGGCGGCCACCACCTCGTCGATAGACGACAGCGGCCGGCCGACCAGCAGTTCCAGTTCGAAATGATTGGGCGTCATCCCATCGGCCAGCGGCACCAGCAGGCTGCGGTACTGCGCGACCAGCCCTTCATCCACGTACAGGCCGTCGTTGCGATCCCCCATGACGGGGTCGATATGCACCTTCAGGTCGGGCCGTGCGGCGCGCAGCGCGGGCAGCCAGCCCGCCAGCAGGCCGGCTTGCCCGGGCTGGCCCAGATAACCGCAGACCACCGCGCGCGCCACCTTGGTGACGCCCCGCTCTTCCAGCCCCTGCAGCAGCCCCTCGAACCAGTCCAGCGGCGTTGCGCCGCCGTGCAGGGTCGGATAGTGCGGCGTGTTGCTCAGAATGACGGTAGGCACGGCGATCGCCCGCAGGCCCGCCTTGCGGAAGATGGGCATGGCGGCATTGTTGCCGACATAGCCGTAGACGACCTGGGACTGGATGGAAACGACGTCCACCTGCGCGGTAACGGCGGGCAACGCTGCGCCCGGCGCGGGGGCAGCGGGGATTGCGGTCATAGGGCTTGCTCCTGGAAGGAGGCGGGTTCGCGTGCGCCTGGCGCTACGCCATGCGGCTGATGAAATAGATCTTCTTGACGAATTGGTCCACTTCCCAGCGGCCGGTATAGCCTTCGGGCATGACGAACGCCTCGCCCACGGTCAATTCGTGCACGGTGCCGTCCGGGTCGACCAGGCGGGCCGATCCTTCCACGATGTAGCCGAATTCGATATACCCGGTGGTGTTGGACTGGAAGACGCCCGCCGTGCTTTCCCATACGCCGGCCTCGGCCTTGCCGCTATTGCCCTCGAAGGCGGTTACCGTGCGAAACGCCGCGTCACCGGAAATCGGACGGCGGGGCTTGCCGGGCACCGGATTCTTCATGGGGCCGGGATCGATGCGGACGAGCCGCGATTGGTCGTTCTTCATGGTGATTCCTGTATCTTCTGTATCTGTATGAGCATTATGCGGCAGACTGGGCCGGGCTCAATGCGCCGCTACCACCAGGACTTCGGCCATGGCGCGGCTGACGGTGCGCATGCGGTGGGGCAGTTCCGAATCGAAATAGACCGAATCGCCCGTTTCCAGGCGGAACTGGCGTTCGCCCACATGGACCTCGATGGCGCCCTTGAGCACCAGCAGGAACTCCTCGCCGGGGTGCGGGAATACCGCGGTGGCATCAGGGAATTCGCGCGGCGGATGCACCACGAAAGGCTCCATCGCCTTGACCTTGCGGCGCCCGGCCAGCGATTCATAATGGTATTCGCTGCCCAGGCCCCGGCGCTGTAGGGCCTCGCGGTCCGCGACCCGGACCACGCTGACCACCTCTTCCTGCGATGCGTCGTCCGCCCCCACCAGCTGCGACACGCCCAGGCCATAGGCCTCGGCCAGCCTCAGCACGGTGGAAATGGACGGCTCGCTCAAGCCGCGCTCCAGTTTCGAGAGGTAGCTCTTGGTCAGTCCGGTGCGCTGCGCCAGCTGCTCCAGGGACAGGGCTTGCTGGCGGCGCAAGGCGCGCAAACGGTGCGGCAGGTCGATCATGGACGGTAGGGGTTGCGAAATACAACCGCTAAGAATGCCCTAAACCAGCCCGGCCGTCGAGCCGCCCCGCCCCTGGCTCCGGTGTCCGCCGACGCCACGGCGAACGCCGCGCCGGCCCTAGGCCAGCACGTCCGGATGCGCCCTCAGCGCCCGTCGCGCGTAATACGAAAAACCCACCTGCGAACGCTTCGGAGTCAGGATCCAGTCATGCGCCTCGCGGCCCAGCGCCGGCGGAATCGGCTGGATCTTGCCGGCGGCCATCGCCAGCAGCTGCATGCGCGCCGCGCGTTCGAACTGCAGGGCCAGCACGCAGGTCTCTTCCACGGACCCGGCCGCGACCAGCATGCCATGATGCGACAGCAGGATGGCGCGCTTGGCGCCCAGCGCCGCCGAGATGATCTCGCCCTCCTCGTTGCCCACCGGCACGCCGGGCCAATCCTTCAGGAAAGCCACGTCGCCATACAGCGGACAATTGTCCATGTGCGAAATCTCCAGCGGCACCTCCAGCATGGACAGGGACGCCGCATGCAGCGGATGCGTATGGATGATGCAGTTCACATCCGGGCGCGCGCGATAGATCCAGGAATGGAAGCGGTTGGCCGGATTGGGCATGCCCGCGCCTTCCTGCACACGCAGATCTTCGTCCACCAGCAACAGATTGCTGGCGGTGATCTCGTCAAAGCCCAAGCCCAGGCGTTGCGTGAAATAGCGGTCAGGCTCCGGCGCGCGCGCCGTGATCTGTCCGGCCAGGCCCGAATCGTGCCCGCCGTCGAACAGGATGCGGCAGGTCAGCGCCAAGCGTTCGCGCAGGCTCCATTCGGGCGTCTCGAACTGGCGCTGCATCTCGGCTTTCGCCCGCGCGATCAGCTCCTCTTTTCCCAAGTGCATCGTATCGGCCATCATTTCTCCATCGAATTGAGTCATTCATGCCGCCTCGAACAACGGCGTAAAACCGGGCAAGGCGCGCATGCGCGCCAGCCAGGCGTTGATATGGGCAAAGCCGGACAGGTCGTATCCGCCCTCCGCCGCCATGCTTGTGTACGGAAACAGCGCGATGTCCGCGATCGTAGGCGCGGTTCCGACCAGATAGTCCCGGCCCGCCAGGTGCGCGTCCATCAAGACGGCCGCCTTCATGCCGATCTCGCGCCATGCCTTCATGGCCGGATCGTCCATCTGCGCCGTCCGGCGCAGATGGATCAGGAGGCGCGGCTGCGCGAATGCATGCATGTGCTGGGTCTGCTCGAAGCTCAACCAGCTACTGACCTGAGCCTGTTCCAGACGCCCCGCGGGCAGCCACGGCGTGCCCTGCGCCAGATACCAGAGAATCGCCTGCGACTCCGCCAGCCATTCTCCCTCCGGGGTCAGCAGAACCGGCACCTGCCGCCACGGGTTGATGCGCGCGAACGCATCCGTCTCCAGGTCGCCCTGCACGATATCGAACGTGCGGCGTATAAGCGCAAGGCCCATGTAGCCGCAGGCCAACCGGATCTTCCAGGCATTGCCCGAACGCAGCGTATCGGCCAGCTCCAGCGGCTTGCCGGCCAGAGGATGGGAGGTCGGGGGCATCGTCAGTCCATCTTAATGTTGGCACGCTTCACGATCTCGGCCCATTTGGCCTTCTCGCCTGAAATGAAACGTTGGTACTCGGCGGGCGTCCCGTCATACAACTGCGTCCCCTGCGACGCCAGCCGCTCCCTCAATTCCGGCGACGACAAGGTCTTCTGCAAAGCGGCATTCAATTTTTCCATCACCTCGGGCGGCGTGCCTGCCGGCACGAAAAACGCATTCCAGGAGCTGATCTGCAGCGCCGCATCGCCCACCTCGCTGGCGGCGGGCACGTCGGGCGCGGAGGGCAAACGCCTGTCGGCCGCCACCGCCAACGCGCGCAGTTTGCCGGAAACCGCGTGCGGCATGATCACGGGGCTGGCGTCCATCACCACGTCCACCTGCCCGCCGATCGCGGCGTTCACCGCCTCGCTGCCGCTCTTGAACGGCACGTGCATGATGTCCACGCCCGCCGTCAGCTTCAACAGTTCGAGGCCCAGGTGAGGAGAGCTTGCATTGCCCGCCGAGCCGAAATTCAGCTTCGACGGATGGGCCTTGGCATAGGCCACGAATTCGCCGAACGAGGCCGCCGGGACGCCAGCCCGCACCGCCAGCAAATACGGCGAACCGGACACCATACCCACGGGCACGAACTTGTCCGCGTCATAGGCCAGCTTGCTGTAGATGAGCGGGTTCACGACCTGCGTACCCACCGTCCCCATGAAGATCGTATAGCCGTCCGCCAGCGCCGTGGCGGCCAATTGCGCCGCGATCACGCCGCCCGCGCCCGGCCGGTTCTCGACCACGATGCCCTGCCCGAGCGCATCTCCCATGCCCTTGCCCACCTGTCGCGCGACGATATCCGTGATCCCGCCCGCGCCGAACGGCACCACCAGCCGGATCGGCCGCTCGGGATACGCCGCCTGAGCCCCGCCGCCCGCTATCGCCGTCACCAGCGCCACCGCGCCCGCCATGCCCCAGAACTTCATCGTGCTTCCCCTTTGTGTCGCGGATCGATTCCGCCATGACACAAAGTGTCCTATAGAGCATTGATTTTCCGCAAGGAAAACGATTCTAGGGAAATCCCTGAGCGGCGGGAGTAAAGTTCGCCTTTTTTTGTTGAAGTTCGCCTTTTGGATTTGGCGGGCAACACCTGCTATTTCGCGGGCATCTTTTCTTATTCTTTGCGGATGGACGGCCTGCAGGCTGAAGAAAGGCGAACTTTGCAATAAACGCGATTAAATTAGCGCGACAGTCCAAACCGGCAGCTTTGGGGCATGCCGGTACGCGCATTCGGGAAGAGACACGGGCGTCTCGAGCACTCGGCTATAAGTTGGGAGTTGTAAGAGAAGAAAGCCGTGCCTTGTATGGAAGGCCCGGAGGCCCTGTGGTCAGTGGCCGCTTCCGGCCATAGCCCTTCGCTTCCAGCTCATCATGTACCGGCTCCGCATCTGCTTTCCACCTAGCCAACGTTTCCCTCGCTTCTGTGTTGTTCCACATTTCTGAATCCGTCGCATATTCAGTGAACAGCACAACATCGGCACGCGCGTTGTCATACCTGATCTGGTCGACGAATGCGGGATCACTTACGACGTTGAGCAGATTCGCATATCCCTCTAGCATTGACCGCACCATCACCGGCGCATGGGACGAGAAGCCGCCATCAATCAAGTGCAGGGTCGCAGCAAACTGTTCAGCGATCGTCAGACACAGCGTTGCAGCAACACGATGTTCGCCACTATCTTGTACGCGCCCCTGCAGCAGGAGGACGTCGAGCTGTGCCTTTATATTGTGTGCCGGCAAGAATCTATCGGAGGACGGCATGACCATCCAGAGCACTCGATGAATCAACAACGATGCGCGAGCCGTGTCTCTTCCTATGCCCCTAGTCGCCGATGGCAACCAATAGGAATCAACACTTCGTACCCAGATGCCACCTTCGCCCGTTCACGAAGGATGAAGGCGATGCGTCCATCAATGTCTTCAATCTTGACCGCAAAAAACTGATTTCAAATGCACCCGTAAAGAATCAGTGTTCGCGGGATTATTTCTACGGGAAGGACGAACTTCTTGAATCGGCAATACAGTCGTTGGAGAGCGCCTACGGTGCAACGATTCGTGCAATTCGAGCCCCGGGATATTCGCTTCATGAAGGCCACAAGGCGTTGCTCCGTAGGTTCTGGTTATTTCAGAGTCTCCGGACTGAGGCTGCGTCGCGTCGCTCCGTTGAAATGGCTGCAGATCTTCAAAATTTCGCAGGGGAAGGCGCGGAGTCTTTCAGACTTGATATCAACCAGGCCGTTCAAACTGCAATGCGAGTCTTTGCCGACGCGATGGACGCTATAGACGGACTGAAGGTTTGCCTAGTTCGCAATCGAACCACCCTGCCGTTCGTCACTTCAGACGACCCGGCAGTCTTGACAAACCGCTGGTACTTGGAGGACCGGAGGGCTTCGGGCCGGTCGTTTGGCTTCCAGTCGTCAGGAGCCCTGGCGCTTCTACCGCTCACCCCGAAGATACTATGCATTGCATATGACAGTGACGTGTACAGTATCCAGCACGACCAGGGCTGGGTGGACACTCGGAGAGATTCAGAGCCATCGCGAATTCTGGCGTGAAAGCGCGAGATGACCGTGGATGTCTCGCCGGTCAGTTCGGCGGGCGAAAGACGCGGTACGGTTGCATCTTCGCGAGCGGCTGCTACCTAATAATTTACCGGACATCGGAATTACTGAGCGAATTCCCGCTGCTGGCCGAGAACGGACATAGTCTAGGACAAGTAAGTCGCCGGTCGAAATGCTGCGCGAGATGCCGTAAACCTCGATA
Organism: Achromobacter agilis; assembly: GCF_900496965.1. Taxonomy (GTDB): domain Bacteria; phylum Pseudomonadota; class Gammaproteobacteria; order Burkholderiales; family Burkholderiaceae_B; genus Achromobacter; species Achromobacter agilis. Next base: position 134,488 of record NZ_UFQB01000006.1, on the reverse strand, counting down.
GCGCGGGATTGAAACAGAGGCTGATCGCCACTTGTCGCGCCGATGGAATACTCGGAATACCCGGGCACTCCGATCTTGCGCACCATCACGACATCAAGCGGCGCGTCCAGCGCCGCGGCGACCTGGAACCCCACCGGAACGCCGCCCCGTGGCAAGGCCAGCACGATCACGTCTGGACGGTCTGCGTACCGCATCAGGAGGCGCGCCAGCAACACGCCGGCCTCCTGCTGGTTCTTAAAGAAAATATTCTTCAGAGCACCTACGCCGCAGACTCCTGAATTCCGGGCCGGCATGCCGTTATCCCGCGGCGTTCGCACCCGGGCCGGGAACCAAGAGCATTCAAGACGGCCGGATGGCGACCTTCAACACGTTATCGCGCTGGTTTGCGAAGAGATCGTAGGCGTCCGCAATCTGGTCGAGGGCATAGCGGCGCGTGACCATTTTTGCGAGGTCCAGGCGGCCTGATTCCAGGACGCTCATGAGGCGGCGCATACGCTCCTTTCCGCCGGGGCAGAGCGCGGTGTTGATCCTGTGGTCGCCCAGTCCAGCCGCGAACGCGGACACCGGAATCTTCAGGTCGCTGGAATAAACGCCCAGGCTGGACAGCGTTCCTCCCGGTTTCAATACGCGCAAGGCGGATTCAAAGGTGCTTTGCTGTCCCAACGCTTCGATGGCGGAATTCACCTCTTTGCCGTCTGTCAGCCGCAAGATTTCCTCCACGACGTCGCAGTCATGGAAGTTCAGGACGATGTCCGCGCCCCACGAGCGCGATATTTCCATGCGTTGCGCATTGCCGTCCGCGCCGATGACGGTGCTCGCCCCCAGCAGCCGGGCGCCTGCGGCCGCGCAAAGTCCGATCGGGCCTTGCGCGAACACGGCCACCGTGTCGCCTATGCGGATGTTGGCGTTCTCGGCGCCTTTGAATCCGGTGGACATGATATCCGGGCACATCAGCACCTGCTCGTCGCTCAAGCTGTCCGGCACCGGCGCCAGATTGGCCTGCGCGTCGGGAACCAGCAGGTACTCGGCCTGGGCGCCATCGATCATGTTGCCGAACCGCCACCCCGCGGTGGCGCGGTATCCATGGCATCCACACATGCCGCTGGCCACCAGATAGCTGCCGTCCTGGGAAGGGGCGCCGTCCTGGGCGGCATATGAATTGAAGTTCGGACAGATTGCGCCGGCGATCACGCGCTGGCCCTCGGCGTAGCCTGTCACGGCGCTTCCCAGTTTTTCGATGACGCCTACCGGTTCGTGGCCGATGGTCAGGCCGGGCTTTACGGGATAATCGCCCTTGACGATATGAATATCGGTGCCGCAAATGGTCGTGATCTTCAGCAGCGCGTCGTTCGGGCCGACGTCTGGAATGCGCTTTTCCCGTATTTCGATGTGATCCTTCCGGGCAAACACGACTGCTTTCATCACGGAGGTCATGGCTTATCTCCTGCTCTGAAACGACGATCGTTCAACTTTCGACGCGGCTTCGCGCACCAACAACATCGGGACGGCGCGTGATGGGTGCCTGGCGCCGCCATTCTGCGGGATGCGGCTGACGCCTCTCCACCCGTGCGAACCGATGACGATCAGATCCGCGCCCCAGGCTTCGGCCTCCGCGGCCAGGCGCTCCTCGAACGACTGCTCGCCGGCCTCGAACAGCGCGCTATCCACTGGGATGCAGCGCGCGCGCACCCGCCGCGCAGCGTTGCGCAGCACTTCGGCGCCGAACTCGCGCAACAGCTTGCGCAGCTCTGTCGGGGAATGACAACCCGCGCCTATCCCCAAGGACAAAGGCAACTCGCCGACGACACAGACCAACCGAATGATGGCGTCGTTGAGAAAGGCCAGACGCATTGCTTCGTTCAGGCCCAGTTCGGCAGCCGCGCTGCCATCGATAGGTATGAGAATCCGTCTATACATGGGTGCACTATTCAAAATTGACTCGCCACAATCCGAGGCGGGGTACGCCCCAGCCGCTATCGGACCGCAGGACGTGCTTTCAGCTTAAAAGGTGGAACCGGGGCAAACTTGACCGAGGTCAATTTTCCCGCGCATGGGCCATGTATCTTGGCGCTGTGCCACCGACCATGGCCCCTGCACGGCGACACTCATATCCCCGTCCCGTCATTGGCGGCCCGCAGCATTCACGGCACGATCCTGGCCTTCCTATCATCGCCTCTGCCAGGAAGCCCCCTCGTTCCAAGGAGAACCCGTGATCACGCCAACCCGCTCCCAAAACTCCATCGCCGTCATCGCCGTTGCCGCGGACGGAACCACCTACAGAATCGAACGGCGCAGTCAGCTGCGGCCGCAGGAAGCGCCTGCGAACACGTTCTTTTACTGCTGCCTGCCCAATGGGCAGTTGGTTGACCAGATCGGATCCGGAACCTACCAGCTTCCCGACGGAACGATCGTCAGAACGCGCCGGCGCCGCGATCTCCAGGAGAATGGAATTTAGCCCAGCGCCACTCGTTCCCTGGCTGCGGCCGGGGAACTCATATGCATTCCCCGCAAGCCTCAGTGGGAGAACAGGACCGGAACGGTCATGGCGGCGAGCAGCGAACGCGTGGCGCCACCCATCACCCATTGGCGCATGCGGCTGTGTCCATACGCGCCCATGACGATCAGATTCGCGTTGAAATCGGCGGCCGTGCTCAGGATGACGTCACCGACGTCTATCTCGTTCGTGCTGCGGGATTGGTGTTCCGGCAAAGGAAAGCCATGGCAAGCGCAGTACGCGGCCAGGTCTTCAAACGGCACTTGCGCGCCCCCGCTAGCATCCACGTCGTCCGTCGTCAGAACGGCCAAGGCGTTCGCATTGCGCAGAAGCGGAGCCGCATCGGCGATTGCACGTGCGGCCTCCCGGCTACGGTTCCAGCAATACAGCACCCGGGCGCCCGCCCCATTGAACTTGCCGGCCGAGGGCAACACGATGACGGGCCGCCCTGCGGACATCAAGACCTGCTCCACGAAGTAATTGCCGACAGCCGCGTCCACGTCGTTTCGATTCTCCTGACTGATGACCAGGACGTCGGAACAGCGGGCATGGGCAACGACACATTCCGCCGGCGCATCCTCGCCCTGCCGCCATGAAGCCGCCACGCCACTCTCGCGCGCGGCCTGACTGAACGTCAGCTCGACAGCCGTGCGCCCTTTCTCGTTTATCTGCTTCGCCATATCCATCGAACGAACCCACAGGCCTGTCTCATCGTAGAAATAGCCAGGCGAGATGTAGCTGGCAAATATTCCGGTCAGATGAGCGTCATTGGCTCGGGCGAGTTGCAGGGAGAATTCGACCCGGCGAGAACAATCGAATCCATGGTCTAGATGAACGGCAATTCGGCGATACATGATTACCTCTACGGAAAGCGAAAGGACTTGCCGGGCGAAATGCGCTTCATTCAATCTGCAGCGTCTTGTTCCGACTTCCAGCCGCCTTGGGCAGGGTCAGGATCAGCACGCCGTTCTCGCAGACCGCCTTGGCCGCCGCCTGGTCTATGGGGCTGGCCAGCGATACCGAGCGTTGGATCTGTCCCCAGAAGCGCTCCTGGCGTATGACATTCCCCGCCCCTTTCGTTTCACTGCTCTTTTCCTTGTTGGCCGAGATCATCACGGTGTTTCCATCGATCTCCACCGATATGTCCTTCTTGTCTATCCCGGGAACCTCTGCCTTCAGGACATACTTGTCGCCCGCCTCGGTGACGTCGATGTCCATCCGTGGAGTCTGTTCATCCAGGTTCTGTCGAATCGGCCGCAGGAACGCCTGGAATACGTCCGACAACGGTTCACTCGTGAATGGGCTGTATTGCGTCAATCGCGACATGGCTATCTCCTTTCCATGATGATGAGAGGCGGGCTCAGGTACACCCGCCTTTCCATGTTGCTCCAGCGTGCGGCGCCCAAGTTGACCTTTGTCATCCAGAAAACGGGGACAAGAGTTCCGCCCATGCGCAAGCCTCACCGGCTGCGCTGAAGCAATCGGGCGACAACTTGACCGGCGTCAATTTCAACTGCGGGATGCGCGCGATGATGGCAGTAAATGCGGGGCCATGCGGCCCGGGCATCCACTTCTATCGGAGGCGCCGTGAAAAACGTACTTATTCCCGTGGATGGATCGGGCAACTCCCTGCGCGCCGTGCGCTATATGGTCGACCATGTGCGCGAACACGGCCCTTGCTCCATACACCTGCTGAACGTGCAAATGCCCATTGTTTCGGGAACGGTATTGGCCTTCTTTGAGCCGGAGGCGATCCAGGAGTACTACGACGACGAATCGAAGATGGCCCTGGCGGAGTCAGAGGTCCTGCTGGACCGGTCAGGAATCCTCTATCAAAGGGCGACACGGGTCGGCAACGTCGCCGAGTCCATCAAGGCCTATGCCACCGAGCAGGGATGCGACCATATCGTCATGGGTTCGCGCGGACTGGGCGCTGCCGGCAGCCTGTTGCTGGGTTCGACCACCTTGAAGGTGCTGCACACGGTTCACATCCCGGTGGTGCTGGTCAATTAGGCCGATGAGCCATGGCCCCACCGGATCATCAGCGCACGCTGATCTCGGTCAGCCTGGACCTGATCAAGGATCCAATGTTCGCCCTGCTGCTCGCGGGGGGAGGGCTTTATTCGATTCTGGGAGCCTGGCATGAAGCCGCGTTGTTGCTCCTCTTCGTGCTGGTCATTTTCGCGCTGACTGTCGGGCAGTCCCTGCGGACGGCGCACGCATTGGAAGCGTTGGGACGCCTGGCGGCGCCTCGCGCCCTTGCGCTGCGCAACGGCAAGCGGTACTGGGTCGCATCGGCGGAACTTGCGCGCGGCGACTCTGTGCTGCTGGCGGAAGGGAACCGCGTCCCGGCGGATGGTCAGCTCATCGACGGCGAAGGCCTGCTGGTCGACGAGTCCGCACTCACCGGAGAGTTCCAGCCGGTATTCAAGCGCATACAGACCACGCCCGGAAGCGGCGCCGAAATGTTCTGCGGGGCGTTGGTGCTGTCGGGAACGGGCGTCATGCGCGTGGATGCCGTCGGGGACGACACCAGATTGGGAGCGTTGGGTCAGGCCATGCGGCAGCTGACGCCTGAACGCGCGCCCCTGGAATCGCAGACCCGCCGTTTCATCCTGCGGTTCATGTGGGTGGGCTTCATCCTTTCCCTGGCCACGTGGGCCTTGTATGTCCACATGCGGGGAGGATGGTTCGAAGGGCTGTTGGCAGGCATCGCGCTGGCGATGAGCCTGCTCCCGCAGGATTTCCCGGTCATCGTGACGATCTTCTCCGCGATGGAAGCCAAGCGCATAGCGGGCGACGGCGTACTCGTCCGGAAGCTGAGCGTGGTCGAAACCCTGGGCAAGACGACTGTGTTGTGCGCCGACAAGACGGGCACCATGACAACGACCACGATGGCCGTGCGCCAGCTGCATGTCGGATCCACGAGCCTGGACACATCCGATCTCGTGGGTGCAACCGGCGCCAATCCAGCACCCGAGGTCTGGAATCTGGCTGAAACGCTCGCGTTGGCGAGCGTGCCCGATTCCGGGGACGCGATGGAGGACGCCTTCCGCAGCTTCGCTTCGGAACTTGCCGTCCGTCCGCCCGCGTCAAGCTCTCTCAAGCTGACAAAAGCCTATCCGTTCTCTTCCGCGCGACTGGCAGTCGTCCACGCCTGGACGGCCGCGCCGGAGAACTTCATCCTGATCGCGTGCAAAGGCGCTCCGGAAGCTGTGTTCAAGCTTTGCCAGCTGACGCCGGACCGCAAGGCGGAACTGGAGGCCGAGGTCCGGCGCATGGCCGGGGAAGGCCTGCGGGTCCTGGCGGCAGCCAGCGCACGCTGGCCGGCTTCGCCGCTACCCGATAATCCGGAAGATATACCTCTGCAGTTTGCCGGTCTGGTCGGGCTGGAGAATCCGCTGAAGGAAGGCGTGAGCCGTTCGGTCGCCGCTTGCGATGACGCGGGCGTGCGTGTGCTCATGCTGACGGGCGACCACCCGGCGACCGCCAGAGCCATCGCCCGCCAGGCAGGCATACCGGCCGATCTCGTGGCCGAAGGCGATGTCCTGGAGCGGGAAAGCAACGAACGCCTGTCCGAACTGGTCAAGCGCGTATGCGTTTACGCGCGTGTGAAGCCTGAGCAAAAGCTGCGCCTGGTCCAGCTCCTGAAACAGCAGGGGGCCATCGTCGCAATGACCGGGGACGGCGTCAACGACGCGCCCGCCCTGCGCGCGGCGCATGTCGGCATCGCCATGGGCGGGCGCGGCACCGATGTCGCGCGGGAGGCCGCAGACCTGATCCTTACCCGCGATGATTTCTCCGACATCTTGAACGCGATCCGGCAGAGCCGGCGATTGTTCGACAACCTGTCCAAGGCGATCGTCTATATCGTCGCGGCGCATGTCCCGATAGCGGGATTGGTGATTCTGCCCCTGCTGTTCGGCTGGCCGGAACTGCTGCGCCCAGCCCACGTGGCATTCCTGGAGATAGTGATCGGTCCCCTGTGCGGGTTGGCCTTCGAATCGGTCGCAGGAGAGCCGGACCTCATGCGCCGCCCTCCTCTGCCCGTGGCGAAGCCGCTCTTTTCATTGAGAACGTTCCTGCTCGGCTTTGCCCAAGGGCTGGCGCTGCTGGCAGCGGTGGGGATGCTCTATGGCTGGCTGCAAAAAATGCAATCACCTGCGGATAGCGCCCGAGCCACCGCCTTCTGCGCCCTGGTGCTGGGCAATCTGGCCTTGATGATCAACAACCGCGCGACCCACCGGCACCATACTGGCATGTGGGACGGAGCGACCCGACTGGCGATAGCGTCAACGCTGGCCCTGCTTGTGTTGACTTTGGAATGGCCAGCCCTGCGCCGTCTGTTCGAATTCGGCCCCCTGGACGTCAGAGGCTGGGCAGCCGCCTGGCTCGTGGCGGCAACGGTGTGGCTGGTCGCCCGGGGACTACGCCCGCTGGGCCAGCCGCTAAGGGCGCAAAAATGGCTGCACTGCAAGACCGCACGATGATTCCCGGCGCATCCGGACTTGCCGCCCGCGCGGTACGCACCGCCGCGGCCACGCTCCTGTGCGCGGCCGCGGCATCCCAGGTATCGGCCCAGCCCACGCCCGAGGACGTGGCCCGCGCCTTTCGCCTGGAAGTCATGCCCGCGCTCCAGGTGTCCGCCGGCGACCAGGCGCGCTATGGCGGCCTGGCGCTGCAGGCCCTGGCCGATGCCGGCGTCGGTCTGCTTGGGTCGCAGTATGTCCTGCTGGTCGACAGGAACGCCAGGGTCCAGGCCGCGCTGCTCTATTGGCTGCCCGCCGCCGGTCCGCCCGTCTATGTGGGCGCCTCCTCCGTCTCGACCGGAAAAGTCGGCCAGTTCGACCATTTCGAGACGCCCACCGGCGTGTTCGCGCACTCATTGGCGAACCCCGACTTCCGCGCCCTGGGCACGAAGAACGCGAACGGGATACTGGGCTACGGCGCGAAAGGCATGCGGATCTATGATTTCGGCTGGCAGCAGGCGAACCGGGGATGGGGCAATAGCGGCGCCAGCACGATGTGCCTGCAAATGCACGCGACGGACCCGGTCCTGCTCGAACCCAAGCTGGGAACGCCGCAGTCCAAAGGCTGCATCCGCATACCGGCCACCCTCAACCGCCTGCTGGACAGCTACGGCCTGCTGGACGCCGACTATGAGCTTGCGGCGGACCTGATCTCTCGTCCCTGGGTACTGCTGCGCGACAGAACCCCGGTCCCTGGCGCCGGGCGCTACCTGATCATCGTGGACACCAAACGCGAGGACCGGCCGGACTGGGCCGCCCCTGGGCGCGCTGTCGCAAAGTGACTTGACTCCGGTCAAGATCCGCCGCTTCCAAAGGCCGATACTTTGCGCATCCCCTCTTCCGGAGACAGTCATGTATCAACGCATACTGGTACCCATCGACGGCAGCGCCACCTCGGACCTGGGTCTGAACGAAGCGATACGCCTGGCTCAACTCACTCATGGCAGCCTGCGCCTGATTCATGTAATCGATGAGCTGTCGTTCGCCCTGGCTGTGGACTCCTATGGCTACTATGCCGGCGAGTTGCTGGATCTGCTCCGGAAAAGCGGCGCCGAGATCCTTGAAAAAGGCATGGCTGCGGTCCGGGAGCAAGGCATCATCGTGGAAGGCGTGCTCTATGAAAACCTGGACAAGACCGTGCAGCAGCGCGTGATCGCTGAGGCGGAAAGCTGGAAGGCCGATCTGATCGTCATCGGCACGCACGGCCGCCGGGGCGTGCGCCGCATGGTTCTGGGCAGCAGCGCGGAAGGAATCCTGCGGGGAGCCCCCGTGCCCGTCCTGCTGGTACGAGCCCCCGCCGACACCGCGTGACCTCGCGGAGGTCCGATGGATGAACGGCCTGACGTCTATCCCTGGTGGAACCAGGACGAGCAGGCGCTCTACGCGCGCCTGGGCTGCACCAGCCAAGGCCTCGACTCCCAGGAGGCATCCCGCCGGCAGGCATTGGCGGCGCCCGGCCATGGCTGGAGTCCTTTCTTTTCGCCATCGCCCTGGCCGTGGGACTGACGCCGGAACTGCTGCCCATGGTGGTATCGGTGACTCTGGCCAGAGGGGCGATCAGACTGGCGCGCAAGCACGTCATCGTCAAGCGGCTTCCGGTCATCCAGAATCTGGGCACCATGGATGTGTTCTGCATGGACAAGACCGGGACGCTCACCGAAGCGCGGATACGCCTGGACCGTACCGTGGATGTGGAGGGCCGCCGCACCTACATGAACGTGTTCAAGTACATCATGCTGGGTACCAGCTCAAACTTCGGAAATATGTTCAGCATGGCTGGCGCGGCGCTGTTCCTGCCCTTTCTTCCCATGCTTCCGGTGCAGATCCTGCTGAACAATATGCTGTACGACCTGCCGGAATTGCCCATTCCCCTGGACAACGTGGACGCGGAGGATATCTCCTCCCCGCGCCGCCTGGATATCGGCCTGATCCGCCAGTTCATGTTCGTCATCGGGCCGGTGAGTTCCGCTTTCGACTTCATCACCTTCTATCTGCTGCTGCATGTGCTCAAGGCCACGGAAGCCGAGTTTCAGATCTGCTGGTTCGTGGAATCGCTTTGCACGCAGGTGCTGGTCATCTTTGTCATCCGGACCCGGCACAACCCGCTGCGCAGCCGGCCGCAGGGCGCGCTGGCGGCAGCCTGCTTCCTGGTCGTGGCCGCGGCGCTCTGGCTGCCATTGGGGCCGCTGGCCGGCTCCTTTTCCTCCGTATCCCCTCCGCCGCTCTTCTACCTCATGCTCGCCCCCCTGGTCGTCTGCTACCTGGCCGCCGTCCATGAGATCAAGCGCAGGTTCTTCCTTGCGCGGTTCGCGCGCCGGGAATAGCGCCGCGACGCAGCGCATGCTTGATCAATGTCAAGGAGCGCCGGCTCAGCAGGCTCAATATGGAAACGTCGGACTCGACCTACGAATTGCGCCTTTGACGTCCTGGAGAGCAACATGCGCGCGCGGAATCTTATGACCCCAGACCCCTATTGCGTCACGGCGAGAACGCCGGTTTCCCAGATCATGCGCGCGATGCTGGACAAGAACATCAGCGCGGTGATGGTGCTGGGCGACGATGGCAAATTAATCGGGCTGGTCAGCGAAGGCGACCTGGTCAGGCGCCAGGACAGCACGCATCAGAAAAAAGTGGATCATTGGCTGGCCCTGCTCGCCGAAGGCGAGGCCTTGAACCTGGAGTTCCTGCACAGCCTGCAACTGGGCGAGCAGACGGCCGCCTCCGTCATGAGCAGCCCGGTCATCACAGTGGAAGAAGACACTGAACTGGCCCAGATCGCCGACCTGATCCTCAAGCGCGGCATCAAACGCGTCCCGGTTACCCGCAGCGGCAAGCTGGTCGGCGTGGTCAGCCGCAGGGACATCCTGCGCGCGCTGCTGGACCAGGAAGGCTGAGCACCCGAAGGGAGGCAGCATGGAGCGCATCGGAATCTTCTTTTATTCGCGCACCGGCACCGCCCGCGCGACGGCCGAGCGCCTGGCCTCCCTGAGCGGTTGGCCGGCCTATGAGATCCGCGATGCCGTCCCCAGATTCGGCCTGAGCGGCGACTGGCGCTGCATCGTCGACAGCCTGCTCAAACGCTGCCCGGACGTGCGCTATGAAGGCCCGGCCTTGGATAGCTTCGACCACGTCATCCTGATTGCGCCGGTTTGGCTGCGGTCGCTGGCGGCGCCCATGCGGGCCTTCCTGAAAATGCAGGGACGCCTGATCAAGGTCTACTCCGTCATCTGCGTAATGTCCGGATTCGGCGGCTTTCGCGCCGTGGACGACATCGCCACCCTGGTCGGGTCCAAGCCGCGCTCCATCCTGCTCCTGAAACAGTACGACGTGCTGGCCGAAGAGTGCGACGCGTCCCTTTGCCGCTTCCGGGAGCAAATCCGGGCGGCGGCGCCGGCGGCATGGGACGACCCGGTATTGCCCGCCGTCGATTGATCGCTCCCCTTCTACAAGGGCTAGTGCGTTCGTATTACCTCGCTCTCACCAGTAGCGCGGCGCGGGAATGTGTGCTGCAATAATTTTCTATCCGCCTCAGGGCTGGCTCCTCGCACGTTCCCGCAATGAAGCACACGTTCAGCGCGCCGCCACTGCTCGACATCATCCAATCCGCCACCGAGCCGATTATCACGATAGACGAGCGCCAGCGCATCGTGATGTTCAACCCGGCCGCCGAGCGTGTCTTCCTTTGCCTTGCGGACGACACCATAGGGGCGCACCTCGACACCCTCATTCCCGCGCGGTTTCGCACCGCCCATGCCCGGCACGTCGACCGATTCAAGCTCACTGGAATTTCCGAACGCCAGATGGGCCTGGGCGGACCGTTATGGGGTCTGCGGTCCAACGGGGAAGAATTCCCCATGGAAGCCTCCATTTCCCAGACAAAGACGGAGGCAGGCATATTCCTCTCCATCTTCCTGCGGGACATCACCGAGCGGCAGCGCGTCGATCAGGCGCTGCGCGCGTCCCGCGACGAACTGACCCGTCTTTCGAACGCCTTGCTGCATGTGCGCGAGCAGGAGAAAAAGCATATTGCCCGGGAGTTGCATGACGATCTGGGGCAGACCCTTACCGCGCTGACCATGGAACTGTCCCAGCTGGAAGCCGGCTTCGCCCCCGACGACCACGACATGCGCGCCCGCGTGCGCGCCATGCGGCGCCTGATCAAGAAAACCTTCGCTTCGTTGCGGCGCATCGCTTCCGACCTCCGCCCGGTCATGCTGGACGATCTGGGGCTTGCCGCCGCGGTCGAATGGCTGGTGGCGAATTTCGTTTCCCGATACGGTATCGACGTGGAAGCGCAAATCGACATCGGGCCGGCGGAGCCCGGTAAGCCGGTAGCCACCACGCTGTTTCGCGTGGTCCAGGAGGCGCTGACCAATATCGCCAAGCATGCCCAGGCCACCAAGGTGCAACTGCGGCTGCGCTGCACGGAATCGGCGTGCGAGCTGACCGTCCAGGACAACGGCGTGGGCGCCGCCCCGGAAAGCCTGGCCAAGAAACTGCCCTTGTCGCTGGGCCTGCAGGGCATACGCGAACGAGTCCGGCTGCTCAACGGCGAGGTCACGATACATACGCGGAAAAAAGGGGGCTTCCGCCTGCATGCGCAGATGCCCGCGCAACCCCCGGAATCCAGCTGGGAGGCCGCGTGATCACCGTCATTCTGGCCGATGACCACACGCTGCTGCGCGCGGGACTACGACGCCTGCTGGAACATGCCGGCGACATCTCGGTGGAAGGCGAGGCCGGCAACGGATCAGAAGCCTTGAAGCTGATGGCCCAGCGCCCGTGGGACCTGCTGGTGCTGGACATGTCCATGCCCGGCCGTGACGGCGTGGACCTGATCCGCCAGATCCGGCATGAGTACCCGAAAATCCCGATACTGGTGCTGACCATGCATGGGGAACAGCAGTATGCCGTGCGCGCGATCAAGGCGGGAGCAGCGGGATATCTGACCAAGGACAGTGCCGCCGAGGAGCTGGTGGAAGCGGTGCGCAAGGTTGCGGGCGGAGGCCGGTACCTGAGCCAGTCCCTGGCCGAGAGCATTGCTTTCGAACGGCACGGCGATACTGGCGCCCTGCCCCACCTGTTGCTGTCCGACCGTGAGCTGTCGGTGTTCCGGCATCTGGCCTCGGGCCTGAACAACTCGGACATCGCCCGGCTGCTGTTCCTGAGCGTCAAGACCATCAGCACCTATAAATGCCGCATCCTGGTCAAAATGCAGCTGCGCAACCAGTCCGATCTGGTGCGCTATGCAATCCGGCACCGGTTGATCGACGACAAGGACAGCCCGGACGCCTGAACCGCCGCCGGGGCGCGGCAGTCAACCCAAGTAGGAATATTCCTACAGCCGTAGGCAAACACCACGCCAATCTGGCGGGATGCGCCGATAGCGTGAAGCACCGCGGCCACGCATACTGGGTCCGTACATCCGCGTGGGGCAGGCGCCCGCCTGCTCCACGCGGATTCCCGGCAGTCCGACTCAGTGAGGCGCCATCATGGATACCCTCTCGCCGTCTTCCGCAAACCGATTGGCACTACGCGCCGAGACGATGGGCGATTGCGAAGTCTGCCCTCTCGCCCGTATCTGCCACGCCGACAGAGACGCAGGCCTGGCGCCTGCGGCCACGCCCCACGCCCGCCGGCTGGTCCATCAGGGCGAGTCCATCTATCGCGCAGGCGATCCTTTGCAGAATCTGTACTGGCTGCGCTCCGGGTCCGTGAAAATCCGGGCCACCAATCCGTCCGGCCTGGAACAGATCACCGCATTTCCCGTCGCCGGCGCCGTGTTGGGGCTGGACGCGATCGAAACCGGTACGCACACCAGCGATGCGATCGCCCTGGAAGATTCCCTCGTCTGCATCCTGCCCTTCTGCGAACTGATGGGAAACTGCCGGCAGAACTTCATCGCCGCCCAGCAGTTCAACCGGCTGATCTCCCATGACATCAATGAAGGCCGCGAGCTGCTTATGGCCCTGGGGTGCATGACCACCGAGGAACGCGTCGCGCACTTCCTGATAGGCATATCCGAGAGAATGGTGGCAAACGGGTACTCGCCCCGAGAGTTCATTCTGAAGATGACACGCCAGGACATCGCCAATCATCTGGGCATGAAGGTGGAAACAGTATGCCGGGTCTTCGCGCGCATGCAGGATGCCGCCCTGGTCAGCGTGCGCAGAAGGCAATTGGAAATCCGCAACATCGAAGCGCTCCGCAAGATCAGTTGTGGATGACACCACAGGCGGACGCGCCACCATCTCCCTAAAGTTGGCCGCGAATTGAGTTTCGTCAAGCCGGTCCGGGCAGGAGATCCTACTCTGAACAGGTCGCGCCCGGCGGACGCCGTTGCCGCACTCCCTCTACCCTCACGGAGGAACTCGTCATGCAACCGGATTACGAGCCCTATTTGGCACTGTATAAGTATGGCCTGAATACTGCGCTGGCCATGGCCGAGAACTATTTCGACAGCGCCCGGCAGCTACGCGCCCTGCAGCTGAAGACCGACAAGGATATGCTCGCCTTCGCGCAGCAGGCGCACGCCGAAATGGAATCCATGTCCACGGTAGCCGCGATTTGCTCCTATCAGCAGAAGCTGGCCGCCGATCTGCTGGGGCGTGAACTGGACTACCTGCGCGAGATCGAGAAGATCGCCCGCGCGGCATCCGCCTCTGCGTCCGCCACCTTGAGAGACAGCAAGAATCCGTGGCAGGAGCGCGTCTCGGAGGTCGCGTTCGACGTCGGCCAGTTTCTCGCCAACGGCAACGCGACGAGTTCCGCCGGCGGCAAGAATGCGTAGCGTCAGGAATTGGCAAACTGAAGAAGGTCCGTTCCAGGCGCTGAACCATTGGAAAGAAGCGCTGATCGCGCAAGCCACGGGCGGAGGCTCGCCGGCCGCGTTCGCGCTCGCGCTCGCCGATTGGTGGATGCACCTTTGCACCGCGCCCGGCAAGCAGCTCAAACTGGGGTTGAAATGCGGCACTGAAGCCGCGGCGCTGTGCCGGCACGCCGCCCTGCCCTGGACCGGCGTGAACCGAAGCGCTTCCACGCCAGCGGCCGACAGCGCGCAAGCGCCGCCGGCCTGGCAGCGCGAACCCTTCAGCCTGTGGTGGCACGCGTTCCAATCGGCGCGGCTATGGTGGATGGACGCCACCAGGGATGTACCCGGCGTCGCCGCCCACCACGCGGATCTGGTGTCGTTTTGCGCGGCCCAATGGTGCGATATGTTCTCGCCAGCCAACTTCGCGTGGTCCAATCCCGTCGTGCTGGAACGCTCCCTGGCTGAAGGCGGCCGCAACCTGATTGCCGGCCAGATGAATTTTCTTGCCGATCTGCAGCGCAGGCTGAGTCACGCCCCCGAGGAAGGGACGGAGCGCTTTCAGGTAGGCAAGGACGTGGCGGTCACGCCCGGCGCGGTCGTCTTCAGGAATCATCTCATCGAATTGATCCAGTACGAGCCGTCGACCGCCACAGCGCACCCCGAGCCGATACTCATCACCCCTGCGTGGATCATGAAGTACTACGTGCTGGACCTGTCGCCGGGAAACTCCCTGATCCGACATCTGGTCGCGCAGGGTTACACAGTCTTCTGCATCTCCTGGCGCAATGTGGATTCGCGGGACCGGAACCTGTCCCTGGACGATTACCTCCACATGGGCTTCATGGCTGCGCTGGACGCCGTCTGCCGCATCGTGCCAGGCTGCCGCGTGCACGCCGTGGGCTACTGCCTGGGCGGTACCCTGCTGTGCATCGCCGCCGCCGCGATGGCGGGAAAAAAGGACGACCGCCTGGCCACGCTCACACTTCTGGCGGCGCAAACCGACTTCACCGAACCGGGCGGACTGGGACTGTACATCGATGCCAGCGAGGTGTACTTGCTGGAAAGCCTGATGTGGGCGCAGGGCTACCTTTCAGCCGGCCAGATGTCCGCCGCGTTCCAGTCGCTGCGGCCCGTCAGCGATACGGCCGCGCGCGCCGTGCGCAGGTATCTGCTGGGCGAACATACGGCGCCCAATGACCTGATGGCATGGAACGCGGACTCCACCCGCATGCCTTACCGCATGCATGCCGAGTATCTGCGCAAGCTCTTCCTGAACAACGAGCTGGCGGACGGCCGCTACCAGGTCGACGGCCGCATTATCGCCCTGCGCAACATCCGCGTGCCCATCTACGCCCTGGGCACCGAAAACGACCGGATCGCGCCGTGGCAGTCCATATACAAGATCCACTACCAGACCGACGCCGACATCCGCTTCGTCCTCGCCAGCGGCGGCCATAACGCAGGCGTCGTCAGCGAGCCCGGGCACCCCGGGCGCTGGCACCGCGTCAGGCAAGGCGAAATGGACAGGCTGCGCGTCGGCCCGGACGAATGGGCGGCCGGCAGCAGCCTGCGCGCCGGGTCTTGGTGGCCTGATTGGCATGCCTGGCTCGATGCCTACTCCGGTCCCGCGCAGCCGGGCCTGCGCCCCCTGGGCGAGCCCGGGGCCATCCGCGCCTCCTTGACGCCTGCCCCAGGGCTCTTCGTGCTTCAGAATTGACCAGCAGGGTTGCCGCCGCGGCGCACGATCAAGATCTTCAGGGCGCCGCGTCGCAAGCCCCGTTCTCCTGTGCGCACATGAAGATAGGCACCTTGATGAAAAGAATGCCCTTCAGCGCGAGCCCCCGCGCCAACCCGGCGTCCGACAGGATAAAACCCGCAATCGGCTCGATGACCAGATTGCGTCCAGCCATGGCGGTCTCGTCCAGGACCTGGATGGTTCCGCTCGCGCCCTCCACCCATCCGGGGGAAGCCTGGAACGCCCGCAACGCCTCGTAGGTGGAGAAAAACAGGATCAGCGCCTTTCCGTCCAGCCCAAGCACCGAACCCGGGGGGCTGGCAATGGCGTTGTAATAGCTGCGCCCTCCCACCGCGTCGATCAGTACGCCCCGGCCATAGGCCATTCCCAGGATGCCGCCATCCGCATGCAGCGCAGGCACGACCAGCACGCCAAAGGAACGCGCAATCAGCGCCTGGGCTTTGTGCGATTGAAGATAAAGACGCGATAGCGCCGCCTCCGCCTCCTGGTCCACCCGCTTGAGTATGGCGGGAGATACCGACGAAAGCGAATCCGCCGGCTGTCCAAAGGCGATTTCAACCGGCACGATGACCAGGAGGAGTTGAAGCCATATGGCAAGGACGCGGGTCTTCATGACTCCTCCAGGGGTGCGGCGTTTGCCGGCTCGCGGCTGCGCGGTTCACCACAGCGCCGGCCGCCGTTTCAGCGTGCGCCCTTGTGGTCCTTCTGGCCGGTATTCTTGTGCCGCCCCAACAACTCGGCCGTTTCGGCCTTCTGCCGCTGTTGCTCGGCGTTTTTCTTGGCATCCGAACGCTCCTTTTCCTGTTTGGCGAACGGGGTTTTGGCAGACTGTTGCATGTTGGTCTCCAGAACATCGGGGCGCGCCAGCTAGGCGGCGCCTTGATAAAGGCGTAGATGAAAACTGCGGACATCGCTGCTAGGCCCTCCCTGTCGGCAGGCCGCGCGCATGTATGCCATCTTGAGCCTTCCACCAGCATTTCGTTTGACCAAAGTCACAAACTCGATGCTGACGCGGTGGTGACCAGCTGGACCGCACCGGGGAACAACGTGCGCGAAAGGGCCCGATTTTTCGATTGACGTTTGTCAATATACGAACGCCGTTTCGACGGAAACTTCAAATGCTGAGCCGCTGAGCACAAAAGGCGCGATGCGGATCTCAGGCGCTTTGCATTCCATTCTTGATTGTGTTTGGAGATTAATCATGAAAGACGAAGAACTTCGCCGGAACGTCCTAGACGCACTGGAGTTCGATCCCCGCATCGATGCAACCGGCATCGGCGTTGCAGCGTCTCAGGGCGTTGTCACCCTAACAGGACACGTCGGCACCTACAGCGAAAAATACGATGCCGAGAAAGTCGCGGCGCATGTCAAAGGGGTCAAGGGCATTGCTCAGGACATCGAGGTTCGAACGGGATATGAGCAAGGGAACTCGGACGACGAACTAGCCAAGCGCGCGCTCAACAGCATAGGTTGGAACGTCTCCGTTCCCGACAATAAAGTACAGGTCAAAGTCCAACAGGGTTGGGTGACCTTGAGCGGAGAAGTCAGCTGGAACTTCCAACGCGCCGCGGCTGAGAGCGCCGTGCGACGGTTGTCGGGGGTAAAAGGGGTCGCAAATCTAATCAAGCTGGACGGCGGCGTGCAGATCAACGACGTCAAAGAACGAATCCAAAGGGCACTACAACGTAGCGCTGAATTGGAAGCCCATGATATTCAGGTAGCAGTACACGACAGAAAGGTCACGTTGACCGGCAGGGTACGGAGCTGGTCGGACCGGCACGCGGCTGAACAAGCGGCCTGGAGCACGCCCAGCGTGATAGGCGTCGAGGACAAGCTTGTAGTCAGCTAGTCGCGCCGCGCAGTCCAGCCTTCTCTGCCCTGATCTCGGGGCGGAGAAGCAGGCGGTCCCGAGTTCGGCCCGCGCCTTCTTCTGCGCGCCTTTCAAGGAATCAGGACTGCCGTTGCTTGGATACGACCCATGCGGACATCATCCAACGCCGCGTTCGCTTCTTCAAGAGGATATATGCGCACGTCGCATTGCACGTCGGAGGCGACGGCAACATCCATGAACTCCCGCCCATCGGCACGGGTCAGGTTAGCCACGGATACAAGCTGGCGCTCCTCCCATAGCAGTCGGTACGGAAAAGATGGAATATCCGACATGTGAATTCCGCCGCACACTACGCAACCTCCCTTGCGTACCGCTTTCAGCGCCACAGGGACGAGATCCCCAACTGGCGCGAAGATGATGGCGGCATCCAGCGGCTGCGGCGGTTCGCTGGCGCTGTCTCCCGCCCATGCGGCGCCAAGCGCAAGGGCATGCTGCTGCGCGGCCGCATCCCCTGCGCGCGTAAAGGCATAGACGCGCCGGCCCTGCCAGGCGCAGACTTTCGCCACTACCTGGCCCGCGGACCCGAATCCGTACACGCCGAGCAGCTGCGCCTGGCCCGCCGCACGCAGCGCCCGCCAGCCGATCAGCCCCGCGCACATCCAGGGCGCCATAGACACCGCGCTGCGGGTCCGCGGCACCGGGTATATGTAACGCGCATCCGCGATTAGATGCGAGGCAAAGCCTCCAGGCCGCGTATAGCCGGTGAATTCCGCGAAATCGCAGAGGTTTTCTTTCCCTGACAGACAATAGCTGCATTGGCCACAGGTCTTACCCAACCACGCCGCGCCGACGCGCAGCCCGACCATGCCCTGGTCGACACCAGAGCCCGCCTGCTCTATGACGCCTATCACCTCGTGCCCCGGCGTGACCGGATAGCGCAGGCCCGGCAGCTCACCATCCACCACGTGCAGATCGGTGCGGCAGACGGCGCACGCCTCGACCCTCAGCCTCACCTCGCCGCCGCCCGGCTCGGGCGTGGCGCCGTGCTCCAGGGTCAGGGGCTCGCCCGCGGCCCGTTGCACCATGCTTTTCATGGCGGGCGCCCTGGTCGGCCGCGGCGTCGGCCTAGCCGACCGCCAGCTTGTCCTGCACTTCGACCACACCGGGCACCGCCCAGGCCGCCCGCTCCGCGGCGCCACGTTCAACCCAGCTATTGACCCGGCCGCTCAGTACGACCTTATGGTCATGCACGCTGACTTCCACGCGGTTGGCCTCGACCAGCGCACTGCTCAGCAGCACTTCCTCGATCTTCCGCTTGATGTCGCCCGCGTGCACGGAGGGCGCCACTTCGATCAGGTTCGATACGCCAGTCACGCCTGAAAGCTTGTGGACCGCATGCGCCGCCGCTTCGCGTTGATAGAACCACTCGACGGAGCCATTCAACGTCACCCAGCCCTTGTGCACGGACACCTGGACCTTGCCATCGGGAATCGTCGAATCCCAGGCAATGATGCTGAGCGCCCGCGCGGCGATCTGGTCGTCCGCAAGCTGCTTGTCCGCAGCCATCCGCACCTCGATCTCCTGAGCGATTCCGCGGACCCCCTTGACGCGTTGAACCGCTTCCTCGGCGGCCAGTTTCTGCGCGAAAGTGCTGACATGCCCCGTCAACGTCACTACGCCGTTCTCCGCCACCACGCCTATATGCAGATTATTGACGCTGGGCTCGAATTCCAGCGCCCTCTGCACCCTGTCCCGCAGTTCCGCATCGATCATGATGCTCTCCTGAATGCTCGCGGTTGAACCAAGTCCAGCCCAATTCGGAATCGCCGAGCCCGGTTGCGGCCATATGATGATTCCCCATTCTTGGCCTGGGCCTCCAGGACATATTGATCCTTGCCCGCGGGCTCTCGTTGATTTTTGTCATGCAAATATGGGGGCCAAACCGCGGCGGCTGCCCGTCCCGGCTTAAGACGCCTCGCCTCGCGCCATTCTTGACAACGGTCAATATCCCAGGCGCGCCCCCTCCGATACTGAGTATCGTCCCCCCCACTACGCGGAGCTCCAGCATGTATCAGAAAATTCTTGTGCCCATAGACGGCGGTCCGACGTCCGAGCTGGGCCTGAAGGAAGCCATACGAATCGCGCGGGCCACGCGCGCCCGCCTACGCTTGATTCATGTCATCGATGAACTCTCGTTCGCCTTTACGGCCGACGCGTACAGCTACCGCGCGGGCGAGCTGCTGGACCTGGTTCGAAAGAACGGCGCAAAGGTGCTCGAAGCCGCGCTGGAGAAAGCCAAGGCAGCGGAGGTGGAAGCAGACACGGTGCTATATGAAAACCTCGACAGGACCGTTAAACAAAGGGTGCTGGACGAAGCCTTGTCGTGGAAGGCGGACTTGATCGTCATCGGCACGCATGGACGCCGGGGACCGAGCCGCCTGGTGCTGGGAAGCAGCGCCGAGGGCATCATGCGCGGCGCCGCCGTACCTGTGCTGCTGGTGCGCGCCCCCGAAGGCGGCGCGTAGGCCCCAGGGGCTCCTGTGCGCTTTCCGCAGGAAATCTGTGCGCGAGTGATGGCCGACCGTTATGCCGGGCCGGACGAGGTCTCGGCGAGGCAGATCTACTGGCGGATCGCTCGCGCCTTGTCCAAGGCCGAGCCTGCAGAGCAGCGCGCCGCCATCGCGCAAGCCTTTCTGCGGAACATGACGCTGGGCGCGATCGGCGCCGGCCGCATTATGGCCAACGCCGGCCGGGACATCCACGCGACCATGGTCAACTGTTTTGTGCAACCGGTAGGCGTCGGCGCACCCGGCCTGTCCTTCGAGGCGGGTCTGGATGAAGCCTGCAAGACACTCGCCATGGGCGGCGGAGTCGGCTATGACTTTTCGGCGCTGCCGCCATCGTCGGCAGACCCCATGGCCTATGGTTCCACGCCCGCGGTCTGCCCAGCCATTGACAGGTACGATTCGGCCTGCGCCCGCCTGGCGTTTCAAGGAAGTAGACGAGGCGCGCAGATGGCCGTGCTCGCCTGCAACCACCCCGACATCTTCGAATTCGTGCGTGCGAAACATGGCCGGACGCGCTGGACGACTTTCAATATTTCGGTCGCGGTTACCGGCGCGTTCCTCACCTCCGTCCAGCAAGACGGCGCATGGCCTTTGCTGCACCCTGCACAACCTGATTCGCGCGGTACTGCCAGGTTTGCTGTGAGGCGGCCCAACGGACTATGGCAGTATGGCCAAGTGTCGGCCCGAGCGCTTTGGACGGCAATCATCGAGCAGGCAGTACACAGTTCGGAGCCCGGTATCCTGTACATCGATACCATAAATCGGGCGAACAATCTGCGTGCAGTCGAAACCATACGGGCCACCAACCCATGTGGTGAACAGCCTCTTCCAGCGTACGGGTGTTGCGTGCTGGGTCCGATCAATCTCACTCGCCTGGTCAAACACCCGTTCGGCCTGGGAGGAAGGCCATCGTTGGATTTGACACGATTGGGTCAATTGGTTCGGACACAGGTACGCATGCTGGACAATGTGATTGATTTAACTGAGTGGCCGCTTCCCGCCCAAGCCGCGGAAGCGCGTTCCAAGCGTCGGGTCGGAATAGGAGTGACAGGCCTGGCGGACATGCTCGCCATGATGCAACTGTGTTATGACGGAGAACCCGGGCGATTGGCGGCAAGAGCCGTTGCACGCTGTATTCGCGACAATGCCTATGCGGCATCTGCCGCGCTGGCTGCGCGACGAGGACCTTTCCCCCTTTATCGCCCCAACGATTACCTGGCCCCCGACGCGATCGGCAGCGCACTCCCTGTGGGGGTCCGGCAAGCAATTGCTTCGCATGGCTTACGAAACAGCCACCTGGTTTCATTCGCACCTACCGGCAGCGTCAGCCTTGCCTTCGCGGATTGCTGTTCCAGCGGCATCGAACCCGCCTTCGACTGGACATATCGCCGTTCCCTTCAATTGCCAGACGACAACACAGCGGAAATGGTCGTGGAAAACCATGCATGGCGGCTTTGGAAGCACTCCCAGCCTCCCGGCTCCCCACTTCCGGAGTACTTCAGAAAAAGCGCGGATATCGCGCCGACAGACCACCTGCTCATGTTGGCGGGCATGCAACCGTTCGTAGATGCCGCCATCTCAAAATCCGTCCCTGTACCCAGCAATTATCGCACGGAGGATGCTCAAGAATTGTTCATGCTGGCTTGGAAAATGGGGTTAAAGGGCCTGACACTGTTCCGGCCAGATGCGCATTTGGCCGCGGTAATGACCTCTTCGACCAACGTATCAGCATCTGAATGTCCAACGCGTCGTCCCGATACCTGCGGCTAGCGCAGCCACGGGACTCCGTAGACGACGAGCTCGGTCACGCTCGAACCAGCAAAACCGGAACTGGAGAAGTTCTTAACACCCCTTCAGCGCTACTGCCGAGCATTGCGCGTTTGACGCCGCGCCGCCCATGTGTACCCATGACGATCAGGTCGGCGCACCACTCTCGCGCCGCCTCGATTATCCGCTCTTCCACTGGCAATCCCAGATCATCAACGAGGATCGTTTCAACGGGTACTCCAGCCGCTGTCGCCTGCGCGCGCGCCTGGTCCAGAAGCTTCTCGCCGCCCCGTCGCATGGTTTCGATCAGCTCACCTGTGTAGTACCCGGCATAGGGGTTGGCAGCGAGCGAGATTGATAAGTCATCCAACACATGAATAATTCGCAACGTCGCGTTTGATGCCTTTGCAATCTTTACGCCTTCGTCCAATGCACGGTTCGAAGCGTGGCTGCTGTCAACCGCAACAATTATGCGCGAGTACATGGTTTCTTCCGTAAGGTTGGCGTGTTGTTCAAAACCAGGACCGCACCCAGCTGCGTGCACTCGTCCGCCACGCTGCCGATCGCATATTTCAGGTCATTCTTGCGGGACGGCTTTGTTAACTTGTTGCTGCAGCATTTGCTCCATCATCCGCTGTTGCATGCCCATATATTGGTCGCGCATGTACTGTCGTTCCCGTAGTTGCTCGGGATTTAGGTCGAAGTAGTTTCCTCGCATGGCGTGCCAGCCCATCATTGGCCCTCCCCTATGGTGATGCCCGCCGTCTTCCTGCGCACAACAGCCAATCATCCCGTCGATCCACATTTGCCTCATCATACCCATCGTGTTCTGCATTAATTCTCGATGCTCGAGCAAGAGCTTCTGTCGCTCAGCTGGGTCACTAGCCTTCTGTAGCTCGTCCATTTGTTTCTGCATTTTTTCCAAGTTTTCCCTCACATCCGCCGCCCTCTTATCGAATTTCTCAACATCGTCAGAAAGAGGTGCTGCCTCAGGCGACAGCGCTGGTTTGTCGGTTGGCGAAGCAGCGGGTGCCATAATCGGAATCAGCAAGGCAAGTAACGCGACTACGCCCATCTTTCGGATCTTCATGATCAATCTCCACAAGTTTCAAGTCGCAATGCTCAAAACGGGCTGAACGGCAATGTGGGGCCAGCATAGATCTACCCAGATCCTTCAAATTGATAATCGTCAACATACCCAACAGTGGTTCGCTGTGCTCACCGTTGCTGGCACATGAGGAGGGAACCTGTGCTCAATACTCCGATAGTCTGAAGAAGATCGATTCAGCCGCCCGTGGCTGCCATGGATTCTTGAAGACAAGACCTTGCCGAAAACGTGCGTTGATCTCGAGCTCAGCGCCGGTCCCAATCGTTCAAGGTCCAAGGCGCTGAGGACGACCTAGTCATCTGGACGGCCGCTGCTCGGGAGGCTCGTCAATTCCGAAACAGGCATGACGGAGGCGGCGCATTTTTTTGGGCATCGTCTCCCTGGGGAAGCCAATGCTGCCGTGGCGGCTTGATGAGGCGCGCCGATTCTCGTCAAGTCACTCCACGGCAACCGCTTACTGAGCTTCTTTCAGAAGAGTTCTGGCTTCCTCTCGACGACCATCATCGGCCACTTCCCGCCCTGGGCGAGGTGGGGCTTTCAATGCCTTCTGCAGGTAAGGAATCGCTTCGGCCTTGCGATTGCGGTAAACCAGATAGTCCGCATAAAAGTAATTGGGGTCGATTCCATCCGGGTTGATGGACAACGCCTGTGTCAGCAACGCCTCAGCCTTCTTGTTATCGCCGAACCCCACCGGCCAACCAGGCACCTTGTAATACAACACGCCCAGACTGTTCAGCGCGGACCCGTCCAACGCCTTGCTGTCAATTTGAATGGCGATTTCGTACTCGGCCTTTGCCTGCTTCGCCAGGCTCAGGGCGCCCATTCCTCCTTTGGCCCCGGCCCACGAACTCAGAATGATGCCTTCCCAGATATGCGGTTCGGCCTTGTTGCGATAACGCTCGGTCAGGTCGTGAGCATCTTTAGACAAGGCCTCGAACCGCTGCACCCGCTCATGGGCGGGGGTCTTGTACTGAATAACCGCCCACTCATTTTGCAGCACACGTATGCCCTGGTCGAGATCAGTGGGGGCCGCCACAGCGAACGTGGAGAAAAAGCACGCCATGCCCGCCAGCGCACCAGCGGCCGCATTACGCAAACCAAGATTCTGTTTCATGACGAGGCTCCATTAGGGAACTTTAAAGACTTCAACGCGCGGCGGTGCTTCGCAAACGCGCCATCCAACCATTCAGGAAAAAGGCCATTCAATCGCGCCGCGATCGCTTCGAAACCGCCTGCGTAGCGTTGAGTCGATCCGCTCTGCAGCAGGCGCGATACGCCCTGCGCAATCTTCTCCGGGCTATCACTGGCGGAATGCGTCTCTTCATTGAACGCCTGGACCTCTGGGGAATTGAACGGCGTGTCAATGGCCCGGGGCGCGTAGTACTGCACTCGCACACAAGAGTCCGCAAGCTCTCGCCGCAAGGCCTCGGAGTAGATCCGCAGCGCGGCCTTGCTCGCGGCATAGGCGGAAAATCCTGGCACGCCAAGACTTCCCAAGGTGGATCCGATATTGAGCACTTGGGCGCGCGGTCGAGTCAGCAGCATCGGCAACATTCCCGCCGTCAGCATCATGGGCGCCACGACGTTCGTTTCCATCAGGCGGCGCGCCGCTTCGGATTGCAGGGCCTGCGCCGGCCCGAACGCGGCAACCGCCGCGTTGTTGATCAGCACGTTTGCGTTTCTCGCGCCGGCGGCATCGATGACAGCGGCGCGGCCCGCATCGGTGGTCACGTCCACCACCAGTGCGTCCACGCGTGAGCGGTCGCGTGCCCCGACGCTCAGCGACCGCGCCAGCGTCAGAAGTGGAGCTTCGCTGCGTCCAACCAGCAGCAGACATGCACCTTCTTCGAATAGTCTGCGCGCGATTGCGCTGCCCAAGCCGCCTGCGGCGCCCGTCAAAACGACAGAGGCATCACGTGGGCTCATGCGGCCTCCCCGCTTGGCAGGCTGCGCGGCAATGCACGGAAGATCTCGCCATAGAGTCCGTAGAACATGTTTGCGGCGTGACACACCGCAGCGCGGTCGTCGGCGCCCTCCAGACAATTCATCAGCTCGGCGAAGTGCGCGGTGTGCTCCTGGTCGAGCGTTCCGTGAGACCGCAGATAACTGAAGGCGGTCGAGGGCAGCGCCAACGCGCGCTGGATCTGGTCGGCGGCATTTAAGGCCAGCGTGACGCTGGTGCCTTCAAGCACATGCACCATACCGAAGAATCCAATCGGGTTCTTGCGGGCAATGGTGTCATAGGCATAGGCCACCATGATCTCGGTGGCCGCGCCAGGGCCAGCGCGGCGGACCTCTTCCGTATCCACTCCCAATGCGCGCAAGTCATTGAGTATCCAGGCGTCGTGCCCGGTTTCTTCCTCGATGTATTCGTCAATCGCCTCCTGCATCCAGTGCAGGCGAGCGGGCATGCGCGCACGACAGGCTTGCATCAGAGGCACGGTATGGCTGACATGGTTATAGGCCTCGCGCAGGAATGCTATGTATGCGGGCAGCGCAACTTGGCCGCGTAGACAGTCCTGGATGATAGGCGCGGCCAACAGCGACTCGCGGGCTTCGCGGGTCTGATCAAGCAACTGTTCGAAAAAAGTCATGATGGGTCTACATCTTCTGTTGAGCGGAAATCCGCGAAAAAGAGATCGAAATGCAGCTTGGCAACTGCCTCGCGGCGCGGGCGCCCATTGACCGTCGCCAGGCCGCTCGTCGAAGAGAATTCGGCGCGGGCGCGCATCCAGGGTCCGATCCGGGCGTAGTCGGGCAAGCCATTGTTGGCCTCGTCGATACAAGCCTGGATATCGCTGTCGTTCGGATCGCCCAACGGCCAGATCACCGCGCCTAATTCCGCCTGGCCTTCACCCAATACGACAGCTTGGGTAATGACGCGCTGGTTCGCCAGCCGAAGTTCGACCCATTCGGGCGACACATTTCGTCCGTATCCCGTGATCAGCACATTCTTCTTGCGCCCACGGATATGGAGAAACCCGGCTTCGTCCACGCCGCCCATATCGCCCGTCGGCAGCCATGCCGAAGGAGTGGCAGGTTGGCCCAGGTACCCCAATGCATGAGTGCCGGCTACCTCGATTTCGCCGTCGGCAGCCACGCGCACACACGCATGAGGCAATGGCCGGCCCGCCGAGCCGGGGCAGTCCGCGCCGGGCAGGTTCAAGGTTTGCACGGAGCAGGCTTCGGACAGACCATAGCCTTCATAGGCGGGAACCCCGCTTGCGCGGGCACTTTCCAGCAGGTCAGCCCCTACCGCCGCGCCGCCCACTGCGACAAAGCGCAACGTGTCAGGTCCCGTGGCCGCTGTCGCCGCCAGCCAGCCCATATAGGCGCGCAGCATCTGCGGCAGGACAATGACACTCTGCGCGCCCGATGCAAGGAGCGCGTTGTGGAAAGCAGCCGGATCAAATCGCGATGACCCGTGGAGTCCGACATCTTTCAAGGGGTTCGCGCAAATCGTGGCGCCCTCGATCAGCGGCGCATAGACGCCGGCGATGTTCTCAAGCAGAACCGGCAGTGGCAGCGCCGTGAGGTGACGACGGATATCAAGGCGTCGCGTGGCTGCAGCCAGGCTGTCCGCCACCGCCAGCATCTCGGCGGCGCCCAGGCACACGCCTTTGGGGCTACCCGTCGATCCGGAGGTGAAGGTGATCTTCGCCGTGCCCCTGGGCAACGACACACTTGCGGCACTTCGCCAGAACATGGCGGCCTGCCCAGGCCATTGCGCCGCAACCTCAAAACCGAATGCCTGCAGCATGGATTGCAGCGTGGTCGGCCCGACGACGATGTTCACGCCCGCCGCGTCCAGCGTTTCACGCCACTGCCCAGGCGTGAAAAACAGTGGCAACGGCACATGAACCACGTCGGCCTGCAGGCAGGCCAGATCCAGGACGATCCATTCAGGGCCGTTATCCATCAACGAAGCGACCACGCTTGCACGATGTGCCGTCAACGCACTGGTTAGTCTCTCCACCCTTTGCAGCAGCGTGGCATAGTCCAGCGACTCGGCCGACGACTGCACCGCCAGCGCGCGCGAGCGCACCGGCTCTCGCAACAGGGTAAAAAAGTCGAATGCGTTCATGAGCGCGTCTCCGGCAGACGATCAAGAATGACACTGAGCCTCCCAGCGAACACCGTCGGCGCATGCTCGTAATAGCTTCCCCAGTCCATGCGCTCCTGCTCGTTCAAATGACTCGATGTGGCGGCCGAAATCGGCTGATGGGCCAACCCCATCCTGCTGAACAGATGGTGCAACTCAATGGTGAGCGTGCTCACCGCCCAGTCGAACCCCTCGCCCTGCAGATGCTGGGCGAGCAGAGGCACAAGCAACCTGCCGCCGCCCGGCCGGGCGGCGGCGAACTGCCCGGCCTCGACGATGAGGCGGCGCGCCACACGCGCACCCTGATCACTCAAGTACTGCTCGATCGGCGCGGCCAGATACCGCTCCAGGAACAGCGGATCATCCGCGCTGCGATAGCCTGCCGCCGCCAGGATTTCCCCGTCTTTCTGCACGCTTACCAGGGTAGGCAGCCACTCTTTCAGCGTGGCGCCGAAACGCTGCTGGTACCGTTGGTGAATGTAGGATTCGATGCGCGCGCGCATGGGATCCTCCATGGGATGGATATGCAGCGTTGCAGGCAGATCCCGAGGCCGTGGGGCCATCGCCGCCCAAGGGGACGACGTGAAACTTTTTTTTTGCGGCATGCCGGCTTCCATACTGGGGAGAACGTTTTCTCGATACGATGGAGCGCAGCTTAGGCATCGAACCTTAATGAGAAATTAACCAGCAGCGCGGTGGTAATCTCAGCCATACACGGCGAGAAGGCGATAAATGAGAATTCTCATCATTGAAGACGACCCACTCATCGGCGATGGCCTTAAATCCGGCCTGCGGCTATTGGGCTATGCCGTGGATTGGTTTCCCAACAGCAGGGAAGGCGACCAAGCGATGGGCGTCGTGCATTACGATGCCGTCGTGCTCGATCTTGGCCTGCCCGGTGAAGACGGCGTAACGTTACTCAACCGCTGGCGCCATGCCGGGCGCACCGTGCCGGTTGTCATCCTGACAGCGCGCGAAGCCGTCGCGAGCCGTATTGCGGGGTTGGATGCGGGCGCCGACGACTACCTCATCAAGCCCATCACCCTGGACGAGCTGGCGGCCCGCCTCCGGGCCGTGACGCGACGCGTGGCAGGCAAGCCCGAGCCCGTCTGGCGTCACGGCGACCTTGAATACCATCCGGCCTTGCACGAAGTGCATTGGAAAGG
This sequence comes from Achromobacter agilis, assembly GCF_900496965.1. GTDB lineage: Bacteria > Pseudomonadota > Gammaproteobacteria > Burkholderiales > Burkholderiaceae_B > Achromobacter > Achromobacter agilis. The sequence goes on along the minus strand of NZ_UFQB01000006.1, from coordinate 106,357 downwards.
CCAGAAGGTCGACCTCACGACACGGGAAGCCCTGCTGCTCGAGCTCTTCCTCACGCACCCAAACCGCGTGCTCACGCGAGACTTCATTCGCGACAAGCTTTATGACTGGGATGCCGAGCTCGAGAGCAATGCGTTGGAGGTTTTCGTCCATCACCTGCGCAAGAAGATCCATCCCAAGATCGTGCGCACAGTGCGCGGTTCGGGTTACGCCTTGGGCCAGGTGGAAGGCGACTCATGACACTGCAGCGCAGGCTTATCGTTGCCGTATTGCTGGCAGCGCCCATCGCTTGGTTGATCACCATTGGCGGCACGTATTGGCGCGCCGCGCATGAAATCAACGAACTCTACGACACTGACATGGTCCGGCTGGCCCAGCAGACCCTTGCCATCTCCACACTGATCCCCCCTTCTGACGCGGCGCAACCGACGCCTGCGCAATTGCCGTCGTCGGCGGATTCGGGCGACGCGGGCCTCGGCGATCTGTCGGTGGCCATTTGGCGCGGCTCTGGCGCTCCGCTGGTGTTGGACCCCGAAGCCATCCAGTTTCCCCGTGACGGCGACCGCGAAGGGTTCGCCGATAGTGTTGTCAACGGTGAACCGTGGCGGCTCGTCTACCTGAACGATCCGTCCGGCCACACTCGGGTGGCCGTCGGACAGCGCATCGGTGAACGCAACGATTTGGTCATTGCCTACGTCGCTGGTCAAATTCTGCCGTGGCTGTTGGGACTGCCGGTACTGATCGCGCTGCTGATCTACGCCGTGCGCAAGGCGATGCACCCGATTCGCAGGCTGTCCGCCGCGCTGGAGCGGCGCAGCCCGGACGACGCCACGCCGTTACCGGTATCCGACGTCCCAGGCGAACTCAAACCGCTGATGGCTGCAATGAACGGATTATTGGCCCGAGTCGGAACGCTGATCGAGCAAGAGCGACGACTGACGGCGGATGCCGCCCATGAACTGCGCACGCCGCTGGCTGCCGTTCGCGCGCAGTGGGACGTCATGCAACGCACGCATGACCCGGACGAGCTGCGCCAAGCGCAGGCAAGCGTTACCCGAGGAATGGAACGCCTCGACCGCCTGGTGTCACAGTTACTGACGATGGCCCGCCTGGACAACGCCGATCACACCGACTTCGGCGGGTCCGTGGATTGGCGCTCCGCGGCGGAGCAGGCGGTGAGCGATTGTCTTTGGATCGCCAACCGACGGGATGTCGACATTGCCGTGGAATGGCCGGCGCCGGGTCAGCTGCCTATGCCCATGGCCGGGGACAAAGACGCTCTGGTCATTATGCTGAAGAACATCCTGGACAATGCGATCCGTTATGGCCCGCGGCATGGCCGGGTGCGTTTGTCGTTCTCACCCTCGCTCATCACGGTCGATGATCAAGGGCCGGGTGTCTCACCCGAACTGCTGCCTCGCCTGGGGGATAGGTTTCTGCGGGCCGCCGGAAATGAGGAGGCAGGTAGCGGTCTGGGGGTATCCATCGCGCGCCGCATCGCCCATACGCATGGGCTGAATATCACTTTCGCGATGCGCAAAGACGCCAGCGATCTCGGCCCTGGGTTGCGCGTGACGTTATGCCGTGCGGCCACTGGCTAGTATCACCAAATTCTGCCATCGCGGCCAGTTTTCGTTCCATAACATCCAGGTCGTCGTAGGTTGCAAGTCGGAGGTTAAGCCAACTCTAGGTAGTCGACGTGTATCGCGCACGCGGCCGCTTTCGGCCAGAAATGGGCTTCGATGAAGCTCCGCGGATCGTCCGCTCAGGAAGCGGTTTGCAGCCTACCACTTCTCGCTATGGCAGGAAAAATGCCGGACGGCTTGGAGTGACTACGTCAAATTAAACGAATGCAGGTTTGTCGCTGTCAGTATTGGGCTTGTTCACGCCCACGTTGGCCCTTACCAAGGTATCGGGAGACTCAATTAACTTTGTCGCCAACGATGCCACACTCTTGCGCGACACTTCGGTGCCCTTGAAAAGCTCGTCCCGGCCAGTGATCTCGTAGTCGACTTCGTCCTCGTCTTGGAGCCACGCGGCCCGCAGGACGGTGTAGTTCACATCAGAGGCTTCGATCAGATCCGCTGACCTACGGTACGGGGCCAGGTACTGGCCGATCTCCTGACGATTCCACTCGCCGAACTGACCTGGCACTTCGTCGTAGATGCCCAGCGAGTTCACGAAGATCAGTCGCTTGACGTTCTTGGACTTCATCACCGCCAGAATGTGCGCGGTCTGCGCGTCTATGTCGCCAGCGAGATTGGCATAGACCACGTCCTGCCCTTCCATGAGTTGAGGTAGCAGCTTCTTGTCCATCACATCGCCGATAGCGATTCTGGCGTTGGCGGGCTCGGTGCTGGTCAGCTTCCTGGGATCGCGCACGAGCAGCGTCTGAGCTATATCCTTGTGTTCACCCAGCATCTGTACGACCCAACGAGCAATCTGGCCGCTGGCGCCCAGGATCAGTACTTTTGTCATGGACATGATTCCTTGTGTATGAATACGCCTCGCGGACCGGATGTCCGCTCGAGGCACTAGAACTGCGGAATTGGAAAGCCGCGAAGACCGTCAGGAGTCGCTCATATGTTTCCAGCGCCTGGGTTCTCGTCTACCATGAGTCAAGCCTGAACGTCAGTCGTGGGGTTAACCGTCGTGAATTCGTAGCCGTTTTCCTGCGCCTTGATGATCCGGCCAAAGGAAGGAATGCAGAAATGCGATCCCGCGATCAGCGTTCTCGTTCCCGCCAAGTGTGATAGCAATCGCTGACGTGTAGCGATAGACTGCGCCTGGCTGAAGTCCGCTACGGTAGCCCACTGCGGTCTGGCAATCTGGCATGGATGATGAAACGAATCGCCAGCGATGATGAAGTGCTCCTGACCTGTCCGGAACTCGATGGCGATGTGCCCGTTGGTGTGGACCGGCGTGGAAATTACGGAAATGCCGTCACCTAGGTCCACGTCAGGCTCAATGAGCTTCACAAGGCCGGCTTCGAAGACGGGCTGGATGGATTCGGCGATCCATGCGGCAAGAAGTTCATCCGCCTTACCCTGATCGATCGCCGAGTGGTATTCCAGGTAGTCCACCTGGGAAAAGTGGTAATTCGCGTTTGGAAAGGTGGGAAGCCATCGCCCGTTGCTGAGGTAAGTGTTCCATCCCACATGGTCCACATGAAGATGGGTACAAATGACGTCTGTCACGGAATGCCGATCGACTTGGGCATCCGCCAGCGTTTCAAGAAAATCGGTCTGCATGTGGTCCCAGGCATCAACTCCAGGTACACGTTTGTCATTACCTATGCAGGTATCGACAACGAAGATGCGTGATTCGGTCTTGATAATGAAACACTGGGAAATAGCGTTCAGACTGAAATCGTCATTGCGATAGGGGAGCTTGAGCCAACCTATCGAGCGTATGTTTTCGGCCAGCGCCGTGTCCGGCAGCAGCTTACCCAAGTACTGGCCAATCTCGGCCTAGACGATCTGAATCACTTCGGCATCACCGATCCGCGTGCGCACAACTTTGAGTGCCATATGGATTTTCCTAATGAAATGAGAGATTCAAACCAGCCACTTCCCAGTGATGGATCAGCAGATCACTGATTCGCGATTGACAAGTTTTCTTTGTAAAAAGGAATCAGCTTGGCCAGCGCTTGGCCCCGAGGTTCTGGTTTGTCATAGAGGTCGTAGTGCGACCAGCCTTCGACAACCACAAGTTCCTTCTTCTTCGAGGCGGCGCGGCCGATGATCTCGCAGCCGTCGCGGTAGGCGCCAAAGGCCCCGACCTGATCGCCCACCACCACCATCAGCGGCTGCGTCAGCAAAGTCTCGCAGAGGTGGAAGGCGTCCCAGCCGATGGCGGCGGCCTGGTGCGAGAACAGCGCGCGGTTCAAGCCGTTGGGCGCGCGGCCACGATCGCTGCGGTAGTACTCGGTGGCGCCCAGCACGTCAATTTCCTTGATACCCGCTTCCTTGGCAGCCTCGGGCGATGGCGGCAGCAGGTCGTCCACGCGCAGCGCAGCCCCTCGGGCCTCTGCCGTGCGCTGCTTGGCCATGGCCTCCAGCGCACCGATCGGGTCGAAGCCGCTGAAGCCTTCGCGCATCAGGCGGCCATAGTTGGCACCCGTGACGGTGCCCACCGCCTTGATCCGGCGCTCGGTCATGGCGGCATTGATGGAATAGCCGCCGCCTCCACAAATGCCCAGCACGCCGATGCGTTCTTCGTCCACATAGGGCAGCGATACCAGGTAGTCGCACACCACGCGAAAGTCCTCGACGCGCAGCGTGGGATCTTCGGTAAAACGCGGTTCGCCGCCGCTGGCGCCCTGGAAGCTGGCATCGAAGGCGATGACGACGAAACCTTCCTTGGCCAGGGCCTCGCCGTAGACATTGCCCGAGGTCTGCTCCTTGCAGCTTCCTATAGGATGGGCACTGATGATCGCCGGGTACTTCCTGCTTTTGTCGAAATCCGGCGGGAAGTACAGGTCCGCCGCAATGTCCCAGTAGGTGTGCTTGATCTTGACGCTTTGCATGATGCGCTCCTTGTGGCCGCTGAGTAGGATTTGGCGGGCCACTTCTCTTTAGGTGGTACACCCAAGCCCGATGGACGCACTGTACGCCCTACATTTGGTTAGCCATAGCCCTCAATCCGAACTACAGTAGTATTTTCAAATTGACAATGAGTGCCGTATGGACCCGTCACTGCTTCCCTCCCTGGCCTGGTTCGCCCACGTGGCGCACCACCGCAGCTTCACCAAGGCGGCGGCCGAGATGGGGGTCTCGCGCGCCAATTTGTCGCAGAACGTGAAGGCGCTGGAGCGCCGCTTAAACGTCAAACTGCTATACCGCACGACGCGGGACATGTCGCTTACCGAAGAAGGCCAGCGTCTCTATGACGTGTGGTATCCGGCATTGATCGCCGTGGAGCGCACGGTGCGCTCCATGCACGACATGCGCGACGAGCCCTCCGGGCTGGTGCGTGTGAACACCTCGCGCGTGGCGGCCAAAACTCTGCTGGAGCCCCATCTGCAGGAGTTCTGTACACGCCACCCCAAGCTCCAACTGGAACTAGTCATGGACGACGCGCTGGCCAACATCGTGGCTGAAGGCTGCGATGCGGGCATACGCATAGGCGAGAGCCTGGCCGAACACATGGTGGCGGTGCCGATTTCGCCGGCGCTGGAAATGGCCGTCGTGGCCACGCCCGCATACTTCGAACAATATGGCGTGCCCGCCACACCGGCCGACCTGCCTCGACACAACTGCCTGCGTTTCAGACAGGCCGGCGGTGCAATCCATGGCTGGGAGTTCACCTCGCCCGAGGCGGGCGGACACACCTTCATGGTGGAGCCTCAGGGCCGCATCATCACTAACGACGACGACGGCATGATCCGTGCCGCGTTGCAAGGTGCTGGACTAATGCAGCACATCGACATTGCCGTGCAGCAACATCTGGAGACCGGTGCCCTGGTGCGCGTGCTGAGCACATGGAGCAAGCCCTTCGCGGGCTTCTATATCTATGCGCCGACTCGGGCACAGATGCCCGCCAAGGTACGCGCCGTGATCGATTTCCTGGTTGAGAAGCGCGAAAGCATTATGCCCGCCATCGGCAGCCGCCTTCCAGCAAGCAGAGGGAAGCCTGAGCGGTAATTTCCGGGTCTTTGTCAATCTGGATTGAATACTTTTGTGTAGTTTGAAAGCCTTGGTTCTCTGACACTCCGGCCTCAATTTGGAGGTCTTGAGACTTTGACTGGCGCCAGTCTTGCGCCAAGCCTTCTACATGACTTCTGAATACACCGATCTGTTTCGGCCCTTTGCCTTCCACAACGGTCTGACTCTACGCAACCGCGTGATCGCGAATCACACGAAGAGGCCTTTTGCGCTGGGCTATCGGATTTCGCCCGAGGAGCGCGAGGATGGTGGCTACCGCATGCCGGATATCTGCGCCCTGGTGGATGGGCTGATCGCCGAAAACATCGACTACCTGCATGTATCGCTCAATGACGTTTTGGGAGCTCGGCCTCTGGGTGCCGATACTCGCCTCACCGTGGAGCACATCATTGCACACGTAGATGAGCGAGTGCCTGTTCTGGCGGCGGGCATGCTGCGCACAGCCGCGCAGGCCCAGGCCGCGTTGGGCCTGGGCCTATCCCTCATTGCAGTGGGCAAAGGACTGGTGATGAATCCTGACTGGATGGCACTAGCTGAATCAGGATGTGGCGCGCAGATTCGCCAGGAATTGGACCTAAGTGAGCGCAAGGAGCTGTTGCTTCCCGAGGGCTTGTGGCAAGCTATAGAGGCCGCGCCAGGTTGGATTCCAACAATAGAGGTAGATCGTAAACCTACTAATGTCCCGAGCCGGTAGCACATTGACGTCCACGGCTGTCAGTTGCCAGCACAAGTGAGCAAAGTGGACATTGATCATTGCAATTCCGAAGGCAGCAATGAGTCGAGAGCGGCCAGACACGATTGGCGCCTTCCGCGACGGAGTTGCCGTTCGAATGTCGATGCGGCGCCAATCGCGAAGGTCGGGCGCTGGCCGAGAACGAACATAGTCGAGGCCAAGCAAGTCGCCGGCCGACATGCCGCATGGATCGGACGGCGCCGTCAAAAAGGCGAACTTCAAGCTCTCAACAAATCGGCACGCCTCCTACGATCGAAAAGGCGCACTTTATTCCTGCTGCTCAATCCCTGAGCGGCAGGAATAAAGTGCGCCTTTTTGGTTGAAGTTCGCCTTTCGGCTTTGGTGGGCAAGACCAGCTATTGATCGGACATCGTCTTCTCTTCTACGCAGACGGACGGCCTGCAGGGCGAACTTCGCGATAAGCGCGATTGAATCGGCGCAACAGCCTTGGCCCGCGGATTTGCGACATACCCGTACGGGCACTGTAAAAGAGACATGTACGCCGCGATGCACTGGGCTGTGAGTTGGAAATTGTCAGCGCAGAAAACGCCGTATTTTGTATTGATGGCACGGAGACGCTTGTGGCCAGCGCCCGCTCCTGGCCAGGAGCGAACATTTTGATAGCGCAGTTCGCGCTCGCATCTCTTCCAGCCTCGCTTGACAATCCTTGACTTTTGAACCCTGGCGATACATTGCGACACATCGTAGTATTTTCCAACACGCATCGTGCCACGCAGGCTGCGCGCCGAACTCTAGACAACGTGGCACCTCGGCTTGGCAGGCTCCTTTGAATCGGCAAATAGCCTCCGCGCCTGCACCGCCCAGCTCCATTTACTCGCCTGTTTATGCCTGCAACCCTGCTTGAATGGTCTGTGCCCGCGGCGATCCTGTTGTGCTCCATCGGACTGTGCGCAGCACGCTTCGCTGGCTTCAACACACTCCGCTGGGGCTATGCCCTTGGCTGCCTGGGCACTGGCTACGCCATCATGCTCGTGCAGGCGAGCGATCTATCCCCCTATAAACAAGCGGTCGAGGACGCTTTCATTCTGGGCGGCGTCATTTTGGCCTGTCGCGCGCTGCTGAGCCGTCGCCGCAGACAGACCTCTTGCCACATTGATATTGCGGTCCTGCTGGCCTCGACGGCAATGGTAATTGTCTCGGTCGCGCTGTTTTCCAGCGCAAAACTGGAAACGTTTTTCGTCCAGGCCTGTTGCGCGCTAGTGATCTGGCGGGCCACGTTTTCCTTTGCAAGACAGGTCGCAACTACGTCAGACAAGGTGCTCACCGCCGCGTTTCTCTTCATTGCCCTAGTGTTGACAGGTCAATGCGTCTTGTATATTTCCGCCCCGACACCTCCTCTCGCAATGGGAGAATGGAGAGTCTCCGTCTGGGGGACCTTGGTCCAATACACCGGGCTACTTGGGAGCATCGTTCTGACCTTCGCGGTCTTCATAGCGACGAGCTACGACGCCATAGAGAAGTATCGTCGCCAGGCCCATACAGACGCGTTGACGGGCCTGCTGAACCGGCAGGGGCTCGATAGTCTTCTCGCCTCCGATTCCGGCAGCCCCTTCTCGAACGGGGCGACGCCGACCGGGGTGATCATGGCCGATATCGACAATTTCAAACACATTAACGATGTTTTCGGCCACGCGTTTGGCGACATGGTGCTGGCGCGATTTGGCGCCCTGCTTCGGCCAGACGCGGACGCGCGCATTTTCGCTGCTCGGCTTGGAGGAGAAGAATTCCTGTTGCTGCTGCCCGGAGCAGATCTGGAGAGCGCGACCGCAATCGCCGAGGAGATCCGCGCAAATTTCGTCGCTCAGCGTTGGGCCCCGCACGCTCCCAATTCGCGTTTCACGGCCAGCATGGGGGTGACCCTGGAACAAGCGGGCGAACCTTTCGCCAGCGCGTTAAAGCGCGCAGACGACTTGCTTTACGCGGCGAAGCGACGAGGGCGGAACTGCACGGTTTCGGGTGAAGCGACAATCGACACCGTACATAACCTCTCCACGTTCAGCGACAAGGTGGGCAGAAAAAAAAGTTGTGCATAAACGTGAAGGGCCGCGGCGCGGCGGCAGCCATCCTCTGCTCCGGCACGCGGCCACGTTCTTTGATGCGGCTACAAGACCACTCTCCGACAGCCCGTTCCCGGGGGCAGAGTAAAATCCGCCTCCCATGCGCTTTTCCGACTTCGACCAACGCCTCGCCGCTCTCGGCGCCCTGCCCGTTCATCGGGGCCGGGTCGTGCGCGTCTGGCTGAAAGGGCAAGCGCTCGACGCCGGCACTCGACGGCGGAGCTCCCAGCATTTTCTGCCTCTCGCGCTACGCGACGCCGTACCCGCTTTGACGGCAGAACTGGACGGCCTTACCCGCATCCACTCCGAACACGCCGGCAGCGATGGCTCGCGCTTGCTCGTCGAGCTCGCCGACGGGCAGATGGTGGAAAGCGTGCTGTTGCCGCGCGACGGGCTCTGCGTATCCACCCAGGTCGGCTGCGCGGTCGGCTGCCGCTTCTGCATGACTGGCAAGAGCGGTCTGATCCGCCAGGTCACGAGCATGGAAATCCTCGCCCAAGTCGTGCTGGCGCGGCGTCTGCGCGCGGTGAAGAAAGTCGTCTTCATGGGCATGGGTGAACCGGCGCACAACCTCGACAACGTGCTCGAAGCCATCGACCTGCTCGGCACCGAAGGCAATATCGGCCACAAGAATCTCGTGTTCTCCACCGTGGGCGACCTGCGTGTGTTCGAAGCCCTGCCGCGACAACGCATCAAGCCCGCGCTGGCGCTATCGCTACACACAACCAAAGCCGAACTGCGCGAACACCTGCTGCCGCGCGCGCCGAAAATTTCGCCGGAAGAGCTGATCGAACTTGGCGAGCGATACGCTCGCGACACCAACTATCCGATCCAGTATCAATGGACGCTGCTCAAGGGCATCAACGACGGCGACGACGAACTCGATGCTGTCGCGCGTCTGCTCAAAGGAAAGTACGGCGTGCTCAACGTCATTCCCTTCAATAGCCTCGAAGGGAATGACTACCAGCGCCCCGATTCCGAGCGTATACGCGAGATCGTGCGCTATCTGCACGGCCGTGGAGTGCTGGCCAAGGTAAGGAATAGCGCCGGGCAGGATGTGGACGGCGGCTGTGGCCAGTTGCGCGCTCGCGCCGTTGGCGCAGGGCAGGTGGTCGAACTGCGCCGCAAGCGCACTGCAAAGCCGGAAGCCGCCTAGGGCACGACTATCCACCCACAGCCGGGAGCAACCTTTTCGAGAACACGGTAAAGGCCGATCCCCGCAACGTACATCCATCTTGAAGGCAATCGCGCAGAGCGAAGCCGTTCGCCCCAAAGACTCGTGTATCCTCCCCGAGGAAGTCGATGCGCAATTGGCTCAAACATGACTAGCAACGAAGGGATCCAGACGTCGGTCTATACCCGATGGCACCAGTTATCGGTGCCGTTGGCCTTCGCCTTGGCCGCGGGTAGTTTCATGCTGGTCGTGTTCAACCGCGGGCCGATGGGCCTGGCGGCCGTGCTGGCGGTGCTGGGGTTGCTCGTGCCGCCGCTGGTGGCGTTCAAGGGCTTTCCCACGCGCAATGCCGTCAAGGTGACGCCCGAGGGGCTGGAGTTTTCGCGCCGCGCTCCCATTCCCTTCGCCCAGCTGTCCAGCTGGTGCGTGGACGATTATCTCAAACTGGTCCGCCCCGGGCTGCCGACGTTGCTGATCAGCGCGGTGGACCTGCCCAGGCGTGAACGTCTGTTGCGCGAGTTCGAGCAGGCGTTGGCGGCGTGGCAACAGCGCCAGCCCGCCGGTACGCAGACAGCGCGCCGCACGCATTTCTATGGTTCCACCGGCGGGCGCCTGGTGGGCTTGTTGATCACCATTCTGGGGGTGGGTTCGGCGATCATGGCGCTGAGCTTGCGCGAAGCATCGATGTCGCTGGCCATCGTCGGCGGGCTGGGAGCGCTGTTCGGATTGACAATGCTGTTTGGCCGGCGGGACTGAATGACGCCGATCGGGCACGGGGCGCGGCTTATCGGGCGCCCCAGCCCCCCCTCTCATCCCCTTTTGCAGTGGGTTTGATCGCCCCCCTGTCCGCCCTTGGTCCCAAGGAATGGTATTGGCGGCAGGCGAGCAACAACGGGTTCTTGCCGCGAGCAGACAGTTCTTGCGATCCCGACGCCGCCGGCTGACCTTCCAAGCGGTTGCGCCTCCGCCCCTCGGAAAGGTTCCTGGTCCGGATACCATTGCCTAGCGGATGTCAGTACACGGATGTCGGTACACGACGCGACAAGCGTGTTTAGAATGACTCGACAGCCTGGGCCCGTGCATGGGCCGGGTGGTGGAACGCGCTTGTGCCCGGTGGCCGCTTCCGGCCAAACGCCGCTATACCGAAACTCTCGAACATGGCCGGTATAACTTTCAAGCAATCAGAGCTCGACTTCTTTCATAACGAAGGGTACTTGCGCTTGGACCGCGTTCATTCCAGGAACCGTCTGAAGCCGCTCAGGGAGAGCATTCTGCGAGAGCTATCCCGGCTCAAGGTCTGGGCCGGCGGCAAAAGTCTTGGCAGTTCACTAAACGATTTGGCGCCGTTTCAACAGATCTCAAAGCTATCCTCGATGGTGAAGATTGCGAATCTGGACGAAACGCTGAACACGGCAGAAATTCGCAGTGCAATCGCTGACCTTACCGGCAGAACCCCGCAATCCAGCCAAGGTACGCAACCCTTGCTTTCCCTGCCGCATCAAGGGCCATGGTCTTTGGGCAACCTGAACTGGCACGTTGACCTGGCTGCGAAATCGGGCGGTGAGATCCCCGGCATCCAGGCGTTCTATCTGGTCGACGACGTTGGTTTGCACGGAGGCGCGACTTTGGCGCTGGCCCGTTCGCATCGCGTGGCGGGTGAGATGGCTGGCGAGCTTCGTGGATCGTTGAAAACGCCAGCCGATCTCGAAGCCGCTCTCAGCGCGTCCAACACGGAGATCATCGAGATGTCAGGACGGGCTGGCGATGTTTTTTTGATGGACATGCGCGTGCTGCACACCCCGTCCATCAATTCCACCAACCGTATCAGGATGATGGCGACGACCCGTTTCGGCCTGCGCGCAAACAGATAAGGGCGTAGTCTGCGTTGGGTCGAGGCTGTGTGAAACCGCTTTGGCGCTGCTACGGTTGTGTAGATAGAGTCCAGTTCCAGCCGAGAGAGGGTGCGAGAAGCTGGCTGCCCTGCCGCGCGCTCCCGTTCAGGCGGCGATCAAGGCCAGCCCTGCCCGCTTCGTGCCCGGTTGCTCCTGGATTGCGCGCTTCTGCTTGCGCAGCGCGACCGCGTCGACCTCGGCCAAGGACGTATCCTGGTCGGTCAGGCGGAAGACGCGAATGGTGTCGTGCACCATGCTGACCTGGTCATTCAGCGACCCGGCGGCGGTCGCCAGGCGCTCGACCATGGAAACGTTCTGCTGCGTGATTTGGTCGAGTTGGGAGATGGCCGTGTTGACCTGGCCGATGCCCGAGGATTGCTCCTGGCTGGCGTTGTTGATGTGTTCCAGCGAATCCGTCACGCGGCTGATGGCGTCCATCACCTCGTCCATGCGGGTACTTGCCTCGTCGGCGCGCTGCTCGCCCAGGTGCACACGCTGCCCGGACTCTTCGATGAGCACGCGGATTTCCTTGGCGGCCTGGGTGGTGCGCTGGGCCAGCGCGCGCACTTCGCTGGCGACCACGGCGAAGCCCTTGCCCTGTTCGCCCGCGCGCGCCGCCTCGACGGCGGCATTGAGCGCCAGGATGTTGGTCTGGAATGCCACGCCTTCGATAACCTGGATGATGTCGCCGATGCGCTGCGACGCCCGGGAAATCTCGTGCATGGTCGTCACCACGTTCTGCACGGCCTCGTGGCTGCGCTGCGCGGCGCCGACCGTCTCGCGCGCCATGTTGGCGCCCGACTCGGCCATGCCGGTGGTCTGCCGCACGGTGCCGTTGATCTGCTCGATGGCGGCTGCGGTTTCTTCGAGGCTGCTGGCCTGCGATTCCGTGCGCGCGGACATGTCGCGGTTGCCGCCGGCGATCTCGCGCGCGCCGCCGCGCAAATGGGCGACCTGTTCGCGCACATCGCGCACCACGGTGCGCATGGACACCGCCAGCTGGGCCAGCGCCAATTTCAGCTGGCCGATTTCGGCCTTGCCGTCGACCCGCACGTGCTGGGTGAGATCGCCGGCGGCCAGCACGTTGGCGGTAGAAATGACTTCGCGCATCGGCTTGACGCCGATGCCGATCAAGTGGCGAGCCGCCAGCATGGCGGCGACCAGGCCCGCCAGGGCCGGCACCCACTCCGGCGCGCCATAGGGCTTGCCGATGAAGTACGCCAGCGGCGGCACCGCAGCCATACAGAGGGAAGACAGAATAATGTGCCCGCGCAGGCCAAAGGAGAACAGGCGGCCGAGACGCCCGAACAGGCTGTTGTTCAGCACGGCGCCGTGATGCAGCACGTGCACACGGCGGCCGCGCTCAGCGTCGTGCCGCATGTCGGCGTACAACGCTTCGGCTTCCTCGATTTCGTCCTTTGGCGCGTGGGTGCGCACGGACAAGTAACCGACAATGCTTTTGCCGTTGCGCATGGGCGTGGCGTTGGCGCGCACCCAGTAGTAATCGCCATTTTTGCGGCGGTTCTTGATCAGGGCCGTCCAGGGCAAGCCCGCCTGGATGGTTTCCCACATGTCGCGGAAGGGTTCTTCCGGCATATCGGGGTGGCGCACCAGATTATGGGGCTGGCCGATCAGTTCAGCGTGCGTAAAGCCGCTGACCTCGATGAAATTGGCATTGCAATAAGTGATGCGCCCTTTCAGATCCGTGATCGAAATAAGTGTCTGATCCGCCGGAAAATCGTAACAGGTCTGGGTAACAGGCAGATTGGTGCGCATTCGATGCTCCACGACGTGAGGCACGGCCAGCGGGCATTTTCCCGGGTCCGGCGAACCATGGGATCACCATGGGAATGTCGCCAATCTTATACAGATTGCATACATTGTTGAATAAATATTTCTCGATGTGTTGCAATTTTCCGATATAAACCGGCCGTCGACACGACGCTTGGCGCCCTCGTCCCGCGGTCTTATGCTAGGCATCAAGCGCCGTCACGGAGGAGGCTCCCATGTCCCTCGTTGTCCGACCCGCACGTGCTCAAGAGTTGGCGCGCGCTCAAGAACTGGTTGCCCGCAGCATCAATGATCTGACGGTTCGCTGCGGTTTCGGATCCATCGCCACCGCACGGCCGCCGGATTTCCAGGCGTTTTGCCTTCGGGACGACCCGCGCGGCGTGTGGGTAGCCGAGGACGATGGCGAGATGGCTGGCTTTGCCCTGAGCTGGGTATGCGGCCGGCTCTGGTTCCTGGCGGAACTGTTCGTTGCCCCCGGCCGGCAGCGGCAGGGTATCGGCCATGAGCTGCTGCGTCGCACCATCGCACATGCCAGCCTGGCCGGCGCGACCGAAAAATGCCTGATCACCTTCGCCTTCAACGTCGAGTCCCAGGGGCTGTATGCGCGGCACGGCCTGCTGCCCCGCGTCCCGATCCATTTGTGCTGCGCCGAGCGTGAACCGCTGGCGCGTCACGTACGGGGCACAACGCTAGATGCGACGCCCATCCAGGCGACGGCCGCGGATCTCGAAGCGCTGCAGACATTCGATATCGCGGCCTTGGGGGTTTCGCGCGAAAAGCATCACCGGTACCTGCTGGGCAATGCCGGGACAAAAGGAGTTTTCCTGGACGATGGAGGCGAGCGCATCGGCTACGCATACATCGCGGCAACGGGCCACATCGGTCCGCTGGCGGTGATGCATACGCATGCGATGCCCAGCGCATTCAGGGCGGCATTGGCCATCGCCGCCGCAGGAGAGGCCAGGCAGATCTCTGTATTCGTCCCCGGCACAAGCGAAGCATTGGCCATCGCCGCTGGCGAAGGCATGCAGTTCACGCTGCCGATGGTGCTGATGTCCACACACGACTGCGGCGACTGGACGCGCTATCTTCCGCGCAACCCCGGCTTCATGTGAAACGATCCCGTTGACGTAAACTCGGTGGCACCTGGCCGTCTGCCCCGATAGGCCGCGATGCCCGACGTCACGAGCTTGTCGCGCGTGACCGGCCCACGATCAGCACCTCGCAGCGCTTGCGCATCAGCTGCGCGCACACCGCCAGGCCCATGCCCGAGCTGCCGCCGACGACCACGACCCGTTGCCCTGCGAGACTGTTGCGCATGCTCATCTTCCTTGAAAACCGTATTTGGAGTGAGCGATCTTGGCGCGGCCCGCTTTCGGGCGCCAGCAGGAATGTCCGATCGTTGCATCGGACATTCCGATGCCGCGTCGAAGAGAATGCGCGAGGCTAGCAGGCGCTTTCCCGTTTCAGCGCCGCAGCAACGCGGACGGCTGCGCTAATGGCGAGCAGCGGCGCAACGGCCAGCACCGCGAAGACCCACCACGCGGCGTTCGACGTGCCCTCGATGCCGCCCGGCACGTTCAGGCCGCCCAGGTTGGCAAGCATGCCGGCCAACGCCGAGCCCAGGGCCGTGGCGAACAGCTGCACCGTGGTGATCGAGGTGGCGGCGGCGTCCTGATCGCCGCTGGGGGCTACCTGCAAAATCCGGGTCAGCAGGTGGGGCCAGCCCAGCCCGATGCCGAAGCCCACCAGGGCCAGCCCCAAGCCAATGAACCCCAGCACCGTCCAATCGCCCTGCGCATGCAATGGGGTGCTGAACGCCAGCACCACCATGCCTGCCAGGACCAGCACCGGGCCATTGGCGATGGCGCGGCGCACGTTCTCGTGTTTCCACCCCGAACTCCAGATTTCCGATACCGTCCATCCCGCCGCCATCAAGGCGGCCAGGTAGCCGGATACCAGCGGCGTCTGCGCATGCAGGACCTGCAGGAAGTACGGCACGAAGGTTTCGCTGGTCATGCCGACCACCAGCAACCCGATCGTGAGATACAGGGCCAGCAGCGGAGAATCCAGGCGCAACGCATTCCGGGGAAACAGCCGGGTTTCGCTGGTGAATTCCCTGCGCACCAAGAGCAGCGTCGACACGGCGGCCAGGGCCACGCCGGCGAGGTTCCAAAGCGGCGCCGACGACATGCTGCCTACGCTCACCGCCAATACGGCCACCGTCAAGAGCAGCAACTGCATCAGCGGCAGCCTGCTGGCGGCGGCGGTGTCGTCCCGATCGCGCGCGGGCAGCACCAGCCACACCAGCAGCATATACAACAGTGTCATCGGCACCAGCGAACCGAACGCGGCCCGCCAGGCATCCATTTGCGCGAAGACACCGCCCACCGCGGGCCCCAGCAAGGTCGCCACGCCCCACATGCCGGAGATCAGCGCCATCGCCATCGGCCACAGGCGCGCTTCGAACACCGCATAAATCATGGCGTAGCACAGCGCGAACAGAAACCCGCCGCCCAGCCCCTGCAAGGCCCGGCCCAACAGCATTACGGGCATGTTCGGCGCCAGGGCGCAGATCAGGCTGCCCACGATGAAGACCGCGGTGGCGGCGGCATAGGCGCCGCGCGAGCCCGCGGCCGCCAGCAATCGCGCCGTCAACGCCGATCCCAGGATGGAGGCGACCACGAACAGGGTCGTGTTCCAGGCGTAGAGCTCCAGGCCGCCGATTTCCTTGACCACCGACGGCAACACCGTGGTCGCGATGTAGATGTTGATCGCATGCAGCGCGACCCCGCCCGCCAACGCGACGGAACGCGCCAGATTCACGCCGGAGAGCAGGCCTCCCCAACTTCCTTCCTGTGCAGACATGCGATCTCCAGACGACACAAAGCCCATGCGCGCCGTTGTCCTGGACAGGAGGACGCGCCATCCAAATAAAACAAGAATATTCTTTGATTATTATGGAGGCGCGATTATTTCGTCAAGAAATCCCTTTGATAATTCACTCAGGCGCGCTGCCGTGCGCGCGAAGCCGCCGTGGCCAGCACCACGACCGCCAGGGCCAGCGGCACGAAGGACACCCACAGCACGGTGTCCCAATCGTAGGCGGCCAACAGCCCCCCGGATGCGAACGAGCCCACTGCCATCGTGCCGAAGACGACGAAATCGTTAAGGGACTGCACCCGGGTTTTTTCTTCCGGGCGATGGCATTCCAGCACCAGCGCGGAAGCCCCCACGAAACCGAAGTTCCAGCCGACTCCCAGCAGGACCAGCGTCAGCCAGAAGCTGGCGACGTCGACCCCGGTGAGGCCGACGGCCGCGGATAGCCCGGTGAGCAGCAGGCCCGCCGCCACGATGCGGCCGGCGCCGAAGCGCACGATAAGCCGCCCGGTGAAGAAGCTGGGCGCGTACATGGCGATGACGTGCCACTGCAGGCCCAGGTTGGCGTTCTCTTGGGAATGGCCGCAAATGTGCATCGCGAGCGGCGCCGCCGTCATGAGGAAGTTCATCAGCATGTAGGAGACGGCGCCGCAGATGACGGCCGTGATGAACAAGGGCTGGCGCGCGATGACGGACAACGGACGGCCCATCGCGACTTCCGCTGGCGTTGGCGACGGCAGCCGGACGCCCATCAGGACGAGCGCCGACAGCGCGGCGACCACCGCCTGCATAAGGAACGTGGCGGCGAACATATGCGGCTGCCACAGATACATGGTGTGCGTGACCAGCTGCGGCCCCACCACGCCCGCCACGACGCCACCGCCCATCACGAAGGAAAGCGCGCGCGGCCGCAGCGCGGGCGAAACGCCGTCCGCCGCCGCGAACCGGAACGAGAGCACCACGGCCGCATACGCGCCGCCGAAGAAAGTCGCCAGGCAGAAGAGCCAGAACGAACTCGACACGATGGCCGCTGCCGCCAGCAATCCCACCAGCACGCCGCAGCCGGTCCCGGCCAGGAAGGCCGCTCGCCTGCCGTAGCGGCGCGCGATGGCGCCCACCGGCATGATGCAGGCCGCCATGCCCACCACGAAGATGGAAATGGGCAAGGTGGCCAGCGCCTTGTCCGGGGCCAGCATGTCTCCGACGATCGCCCCGGTGGCGTAGACCACCACGGAGTTCGCTCCGGCCAGCGCCTGGGCGATGGTCAGCCGCGCGATGTTTCCGCGCTGGTCGCGCGACGAGAGTTCTTGCATGGAACCGCTGGCTGATGCTGGCGCGACGGAAGACAAGGCATACCCCGATAATTAGTTAATAAGTGAAGGTTATTAAGCGACACGATACCCCCTTTGTTCCGGGGCGGCCGAAACGGCGCCGGATTCCAGGCCCGACGGCAATCCGGGCAAGGCTGGCTAGCCGCGCCGATCGGCCCGATCCATAGTGAGCACCATGCGGAACTCCACCTCACCGGACCGCATGCGGCGGTATGCCTCTTCGGCCCGTTCCAGCGGCAGGGTCTCGATCCTGGGCAACGCGTCGGCCAGCACGCTGAACCTCAACGCCCTTTCGGTTTCATGCGGCGATCCTGTGATCGAACCCATTACCGAGCGCTCGCCGCCCACCAGGTGCCCGGAAAGCACAGGCAACGCGTCCTGGCAGATCCCCAGCAGCACCATTCGTCCGCGCGGCGCCAGCCCCGCCATGGCTGCCGCGGCCGCCCCCGCGTCGCCGATGGTGGCGATGATCGCCTGGGCGCCGCCCATGGCGCTGAGGGCGTCGGCCAGCGCCTCGCGGGCGGTGTCGACGTAGATGTGGGCGCCAAGGCCAAGGGCCGCCTGCGCGATGTCCTGGCCGCGCCCCGCGGCCACCACCTTGAAACCCATCCGGCGCGCGTATTGCACCGCCATGTGGCCCAGGCCCCCGATCCCCAGCACCGCGACCAGGTCTCCGGCTTCGGCGCCGCACTTCCTGAGCGCATTGAAGGTCGCGATGCCCGCGCACAGGATCGGCGCGGCGTCCTGCGAATCCAGTTCCTCCGGGATGGCCACCAGGCCCGAGCTCCGCGCAACCATCATTTCCGCATAGCCGCCATCGCACGTGGCGCCGACGACAGGCTGATTGGCGCACAGGTTGAAGTGCCCCTGGCGGCACGGCCCGCACAAGCCGCAATGGCCGCCCATCCGGCCGACACCGACGCGCTGCCCGATGCGCCATAGGGAAGGCACACCCGGACCCAGCGCGGTGATGCGGCCCACGGCCTCATGGCCGGGCACGCGGGGCTGGCCGGGCGCCACGCGCTTGATGTCGGCCGCGTCGGCGCCACAGACTCCGCAGGCCTCGACTTCCAGCAGGACCTCGCCGTCTCCGGGCGCCGGCATCTCGCGTTCGACGAGTTCCAGCCTGCCGGGATGCACCGCCTGCACTGCGCGATACGTGGTCGTCATAGCCTCTCCATCCCTCGATCGCTCAGTTGCGGCCGGCCATCACGCCGCCGTCCACGTCCCAGATGGCGCCCGTGACCCAGCCGGCCTTCTCCGACAGCAGGAAGACTATGGCTTCGGCAACATCCCGCGGCGTCCCGATGCGGCCGATGGGATGGAAACCGTTGAAGCCCTGCAGCGCGCCATGGACTTCGTCCTTGGGAATGAAACCTTCGTAGATCGGCGTCTGCACCACCGCCGGCGACACCGCATTGACGCGGATGCCCCTGGGAGCCAGCTCCATCGCTAGATGCTGCGTCAGCGCATGCAGGCCGGCCTTGGCCATCGAGTAGGCCGATGACGGCGTCGCCGCGATCGCCTGCTTCGCCCACATCGATCCGATGTTGACGATCGCCCCCCGGACGGCCGTTGGCGACCAGGTTTGCGGCGACCGTCTGCGTGATGAAGAAGAACGCCTTGTTGAGCTGCATGTACTGCTCGTAGTCCGCGTCCTGGTGATCGAGGAAGGCCTTGGGAAAGAACACGCCGGCCGCATTGACCAGCAAGTCGATGTCGGGATGCCGCAAGCCGATCTCCTCGATCAGGGCGGCAAGCCCGGCCTCGGTGGACAGGTCCGCCGTCACCGCCCAGACCGCCCCCAGCGCGGCCAGTTCGCTGCGCGCCTGCTCGGTCTTCTCCTTGCGGCTTCCCACGATCACGGCGCTCCCGCCTTCGGCAAGAACCATTCTTGCGGTTTCGCTGCCCATGCCGCTGGTGCCGCCCACGACCAGCAGCTTCCTGCCCTTGAATGCATTGCCCACGATAAGAACTCCCGGGCGATCGACGCCCTCTTCCATTGATAGAAAATCTGTTCAGGTTGCCGCCACCAACCCGTGCGGAAAGGCCTGATTTGCGCGGCGCATGACTTGTAGATAAAGATAGATTTTTCTCCGGAGCTCGCGTCCAGGCAAACGAGATAAACTTCGTTTTATTGAAAGAAAATCTTTATTGATATGACATTACCCGCACACCTGAACGCCTTGCGGGCATTCGAGGCCAGCGCTCGGCACCGGAGCTTCTCCGCCGCGGCGGCAGAGCTGCACGTCACGCCCGCCGCCGTGGGCCAACTCGTGCGCACGCTGGAGCAATGGCTGGGCGCCTCGCTGTTTCACCGCAGCGCAAGCGGGAAAGTCCGGCTGGTTCCTACCGAAGCAGCCGAACGCGCATTGCCCGACATCCGCGCGGGCCTGGCCAGGCTGGCCCTGGGGCTGGAACGGCTGCAGGAAGCGTCGCCGAACGGGCTGCTCACGGTGGCCGTCAGTCCGGCGTTCGCGGCGAAATGGCTGCTGCCGCGCATCGAACGCTTCCAGGCCGCCTGGCCCGACACCGACGTGCGGCTGGACACCAATCTCAAACCCGTCGACTTCGTGTCCCAGCAGATCGATATCGGCGTGCGCTATGGCCTAGGCGTGTGGCCGGGGCTGGCGGCGGAAAAGTTGATGGACGAAGAGGTCTATCCTGTCTGCTCGCCCGCGCTCCTGCGCCGCGGCGGCCGGCTGGACCGGCCCGCCGACCTGCTGCGCGAAACCTTCATCCACGACCTGTCGATGGACGGCCACCTGGGCTTCCCGACCTGGGATATGTGGCTGGAGAAGGCCGGCGTCCAGGCAGGGCCAGCCCGGCGCAGCATGAAGATCAATAATTCCGCGGCCGTGCTGCAGGCCGCCATCGACGCGCACGGCGTCGCGCTGGCGCGCAGCGTCATGGCGCGCGACGATCTGGCCGCCGGGCGCCTGGTCAGGCTGTTCCCCAAGGTCGCCTTCCCTTCGGCGCTGGCCTACTACGTAATCTATCGCCCCGAGACCGCTCCCCTGCCCCGGCTGAAGGCGTTCCGGGACTGGCTGTTCGAGGAGGCCGTGCCCCCGGGGCAAGAGGCGCCGCTCGGCCAGGTCTAGGGCCTGAGCGAAGCGCCGATCAATCTGCACAGCCCCTGGGCGGATTGGCGTCTTCCCAGACGCTCAGGAAGTGATCGGCAAGGGGATCGGATCGCTGGGCGAGTCTGACGAGTTCCAGCGTGAAGGGGATGTCCAGGCCGGCGGCAGGCCGGAACGCCACGTGGGCAGTCCATTGCCGTTCGAACGACAAGGGAACGATGGCATACCCCAGGCCCTCGGCCACCATGCCCACCATCGTCAGGCTGTCGGTCACGGAAACCCGGCACTGCGGCTGGCGGATGCGGGCGGCGGCGCAGGCCTGGGCCACTTTGTCGTAATGGACAGGCGAGCGTTCCCGGGGAAACTCCAGAAAGGGCAAGCCCGCCAGGTCCTGCAGCCGCAGCGCCTTTTTCCGGCGCGCCTGCGGCCAATGCGCGGGCAGGGCCAGCGCCATGCGGTCGTCGAATATCGGCAGCCCGGTGAACGCGGCGTCCAGGGGCGAACGCCACGCCAGGATGCCCAGGTCCAGCTCATGCCGATGCAGCTTGTCGAGCTGCTCCGCCGAATGCATGGCCTCGATGCGAACCTCGGCCGCCGGCGAGACATCGTGCAGTTTCAGAATGGCCGCAGTCAGCTGCGCGATGCCGCTATAGCCCGGCATGACGCCGATCCGCAGCGTGCCCGCCATGCCGCGCGACGCGACCCGCACCTGTTCCCGGATGGCGCTCGTGCGCCCCAGGATATCCAGCGCGCGCAGCCTGAGCTCTTCTCCGGGCCGCGTCACGGCCACGCCGCGCGGCAACCGGGTGAACAACGCCGCCCCCAGTTCGGCCTCGAGCGCGGCGATCTGCCGCGATAGCGCCGGCTGCGCGATATGCAGGGACCGTGCGGCCTCGGCGATGCTGCCGGCCTCGCAAACGCCCAGAAAATACCGTAGCTGCTTCAATTCCAAGGCACGCTCCCCGACGCCCATCCTATGCTGAGAAAGTATATTGAGTATCCGCCAGCGGTATTTGTGCGGCCTCTCATTGCGCTCTAGCATTTCCCCACGATTTACCACACTGGGGATGCACGATGAAAGAGGCCGCACCCGGCCGGAACACCGGTTCCGGGCTCAGATCTATATCCCAGCAGCATATACCGGCCCGCAACGGCGAACGGTCGACCTATTTCACCGACATTGATTTCGACAAGCAGGGAAAGCAGGCCGGCTTCGTCTATTTCCCGCACTCCCCTCATGACGACGCGTGGGGAACCATCCGAGTCCCGCTGGCCGTGATCGCCAACGGCGAGGGGCCGACAATCCTGCTGGAAGGCGGCAACCACGGCGACGAATACGAAGGGCCCATCGCACTGGGCGAACTGATCCGGACCCTGGATCCGCAAAGCGTCCAGGGGCGCCTGATCATCATCCCCGCCATCAACGCCCCGGCGGTCGATGCCGGCCGGCGCACCTCGCCGATCGACGGCAAGAACATGAACCGGGTGTTTCCCGGCGACCACGCCGGCACGATCACCGAGCAGATCGCGGCCTTCGTCAACGACGAACTGCTGCCCCGCGCCGATGCCTTGCTGAGCCTGCATTCGGGCGGCTCTTCCCTGAACATCGTGCCCAGCACCATCGTCATTCCCTGCCCCGACAAGAAGCAATTCCAGCGCTGCCTCGACGCGGCGCATGCCTTCGGCGCGCCGATGTGCGTGGTGATGGACAATCTGGGCGACCGGCGCCTGTGCGTAACCGCGGCGATGGCGGCCGGCCTGACCTGCGTCAGCACCGAGATGGCGGGCGGTGGCGTCGTTACGCCTTCGGCGCTGGACCTCTGCCGGCAAGGCATGCTTCGCGTGTTGCGCCTATGGGACGTCCTGGCCGGCGACGAAGCGTCGTCAAACGCAGCCTCCCGGAAACAGCCCTACTTTGAAATGCGCGGCGCAAAGGCTTATGTGATCGCTTCCGAGCACGGCATATTCGAACCCCAGGCCGTGGCCGGCGCCCAGGTGGAGCAGGGTGAAATCGCCGGCCGCATCCACTTCCTGACCGCCCCCGGCAAGGAGCCGGTCACCCTCTATTTCCAGGAGCCGGGCATCGTCTATTCCACCCGGCAATATGGAATCGTCCATCCCGGGAACACCTGCGCCGTCGTGGCCAGCCCGCAAAGCGGACACTTTGCTTGAAGGGCCGGCCCCTGCGCGCAGGCCCCCGCCGCCTAGCATTAAAGGAATCGTTGTCATGACCCTGCACGTGAATACCCCCGCCATCCGATCTACCGTGTTCTCGCAACGCGCCGGACTGGATGTGTACCTAAAGATCGAGAGCATCCAGCCTTGCGGCTCCTTCAAGCTGCGCGGCGTGGGCCATGCCTGCGCCGTGCTGCACGGCAAGGGCGCGAAACGGTTCGTCTCTTCCTCAGGCGGAAACGCCGGCTATGCCGTCGCCTATGCCGGCCGGGAGCTCGGTGTGCCGGTCACGGTGGTCGTGCCGGAGACCACATCCGAAAAGGCCAAGGCCCTCATCGGCAGCGAAGGTGCGCAGGTCATCGTGCACGGCAGCTCCTGGCAGGAAGCCAACGCGCATGCGCAGGCGCTGCTCGACGGTGGATCGGAATTCATCCACCCCTTTGACCATCCTCTGCTCTGGGAAGGGCACGCATCGATGATCGACGAACTCGCCCTCCAATGCGCCAAGCCCGACTTGATCGTCTGCTCGGTCGGCGGCGGCGGACTGCTGGCGGGCGTGGGGGAAGGCCTGCTTCGGAACGGCTGGGCCGACGTCGGCATCCTGGCCGTCGAGACGGAGGGTACCGCCTCGTATGCCGCGGCGCTTGAACACGGCAGCCCCGTGGAGCTACCCGCGGTCGCCGGCCTGGCGACGTCGCTGGGCGCGCGCCAGGTGTGCGGCCGCGCCCTCGACCTTGCGCGCGAACTGGAGATCAAGAGCCATGTCCTGTCGGACGCTGAGGCAGTGCAAGGTTGCGCCGACCTCCTGGACGCGCACCGGTTATTGACCGAACCCGCTTGCGGCGCTTCCATCGCGGGCCTGGATAGCTTGCGCCGCCATTTCCCGGACGCGCGCAGCGCCGTGATTATCGTGTGCGGCGGGGTGGGCGTGACGGCGCAACAGCTCCAGACATGGCAGCGCGGCCCTGGCGGTTAACTGCACACGTCTTCACGACTCAAGGCCGAGCGCAGCCAGTTCCCCGGGATCCAGCCAATCTTTCAATGCCTCGGTATCCGGCGGCTGCGGCGCCGTGGGCGTGGCGTTGGGCGTCCGGCTGAAACGCGGGGCCGGGGCTGGCTGCATGATGCCGTCAATATCCAGCAGCGTCGCCCGCGCCTTGACCTGGGGATGCGCTGCCGCGTCGCGCAGCGTGTGTACCGGCGCCACGCACACGTCCAGTTGCGCCAGCCTTTCGCACCATTCGTCCCGGGTGCAACGGGCAAACGCCTCGCGCAGCACCGTTCGCAGGCGCGGCCAGGTGCTCCTGTCCTGGTGGTCTCCCAATTCCCGTATGGCGTCGTCGTCCAGGCCGAGCTGCCGCAGCAGCAACTCGTGGAAGCGGCGTTCGATCGGACCCACCGAGAGCCACTGGCCGTCCGCGCACGGGTACACGTCGTAGAACGGCGCGCCGGAATCCAGGATGTTGGTGCCTCGTTGGGGTTGCCACGCCCCTGATGCGGCCAGGCCGAAGAACGCCGTCGCCATCGAGGCCACGCCATCCATCACGGCGGCATCCACCACCTGGCCCTTCCCGGACTGGCGGGCCTCGATAATCGCGGCCAGTATGCCCAATGCGAGGTAAGGGCCGCCGCCGCCAAAATCGCCTACCAGCGCAAGCGGCGGCGTCGGCGGCTGGCCGGCTCGGCCGATGGCATCCAGCACACCGGTGACGGCGATGTAGTTGATGTCATGGCCAGCCACGTGAGCCAGCGGACCGTCCTGCCCCCAACCGGTAATACGGCCGTAAACCAAACGCGGATTCTCCGCCAGGCAGGCTTGCGGCCCGAGGCCCAGCCGCTCCGTCACGCCTGGGCGGAATCCCTCTATCAGCGCATCGGCCTTGCGCAAGAGCCGAAGCACGAGAGCGATAGCGCGCGGGTCCTTCAGGTCCAGCGCAATGGCGCGCCGGCTGCGCAGCAGCAGGTTGTATTTCAGCTCCCGCTTCACCCCCAGGTCAGCTGGTTCTTTGCGTTCGATCCGCAGTACGGTCGCCCCCATGTCCGCCAGCAGCATCGCCGCCATCGGCCCCGGGCCGATACCGGCCAGCTCGATGATCCTGATTCCCGCCAAAGGCCCCATTCTATGTCTCCCTGGATGATGACAGACGGCGCGCCGCCGGATCAAAACACTTCGATGGCGATAGCCGTGGCTTCGCCTCCGCCCAGACACAGACTCGCCACCCCACGGCGCAGGCCTCTGCGCTGCAGCGAGTGCAGCAACGTCACGATGATACGCGCGCCGGTAGCGCCCACCGGATGCCCCAGCGCGCAGGCGCCGCCTTCGACGTTGACCCGATCGGCCGGCAGGCCGAGGTCGCGCAGCGCGATCATTGCGACGACCGCGAACGCCTCATTGATCTCGAAAAGATCGACCGAATCGCGGCTCCAGCCCACGCGATCGAGCAAGCGCGTGATGGCATGCACCGGCGCCACCGGGAACTGCCCCGGCGCCAACGCGGCCGCGGCATGGCCGACGATACGCGCCCGCGGCGTCAGCCCCGACATTTCCGCATGCCGCTGCCGGGTCAGCACCAGCGCCGCGGCGCCGTCCGATATCGAAGAAGCGTTCCCGGCCGTGACCGTGCCGTCAGGCGTGAATACCGGCTTCAAGCCGCCAAGCCGCGAGGCATCGCACAAACCCGGCGTCTCGTCATCCGCAATAAGCGCTACCTCCGGCACGCCACGACGCGCCCTTGCCGCAATGGGCGCAATCTCGGCCGCGAAGTGCCCTGCCGCAATGCTGTGCTGGGCTCGCAGCACGCTTTGCTCGGCGTAGGCGTCCTGCTGAGTCCGGCTGAATCCATGTTCGCGAGCGGCCAGATCAGCATAATGTCCCATCAGATGTCCTTCATAAGCATCCTGCAGGCCGTCTCGATACATGTGGTCCAGCAGCTGCCCGTCGCCAAGGCGATACCCCTGGCGTGCCTTGGGTATCAAGTGCGGCGCATTGCTCATCGACTCCATGCCCCCCGCCAGCACCACGTCGGCCGATCCGGCGCAGAGAATATCGTGCGCCAGGATCGCCGCCTTCATGCCGGAGCCGCACATCTTGCTCAGCGTCGTAGCCTGCACCGAGGCCGGCAACCCAGCGCCGAGCACTGCCTGGCGCGCCGGCGCCTGCCCCAGGCCGGCAAAAAGGCAGCAGCCGATCAACGCCTCCTGGGCGGTACCGGGCGCCAACCCGGCCTGGCGCACCGCGGCGGCCAGCGCATGCGCGCCGAGCTGGGGTGCGGTGTAGTGCGACAGCGCGCCCTGAAAAGCGCCAATGGGTGTGCGCTGAGCGCCAACGATAACAATCGGATCGGAAGGGGTGGACATGGTTTGATGCCTCGGATTCAAACGTGTTCAAGGAATATGTTCGCGCTACGCGGAAAGGCACGACGCCACATGGCGGCCCTCGGCATGGGCCACAGCCATGATGCCCCGCACGAAATCCAGCAGCGTCTGGTTGTCGCCAGCCAGCAACCGGTGGCCGATCAGGCCGGCGCAGTCGTCTTCGCTCATGCCGGCCGCGCGCCATTCGTGCAACCGGGTGGTGTAGATGCCCAGCGCCAGTTCTTCAGTTATGCCGATTGCGCCATGAATCGCGTGCGCGATGGCGCAAACCACGGGAATGGCTTCGCAGGCCCGCAATCTTGCACAGGCCGCGAGCGACGCGTCCGGGAACACAGCGCCGCTGGCGCAGGCCAGGCGCGCCGCCATGGCGGTCGACGCCACCTGCTCGGCGACCACGCTGATTTCCTGCTGAATCGCCTGAAAGCGACCCAGCGCCCGGCCGAATTGCTGGCGCTCGCCAACGAAGGCAATGCAGCGATCGAGCACCGCCTGCATCGCACCGGCGATACCGGCCGCATCGGCGGCATTGCGCCACGCCAAGGCGGCCTCGTCCGGCAAGGTAACGCGGCCGATGATGGGCGGCGATTCCATCCATACGGGCGTGGCGCTGGCGCTCGGCCGGAAAATACCGGGATCGGATGCGGCTGGCGCGGCCACCAGCAACAGGCAATCGTCGCGATGGACCAGCACGCTGCGAGCCAGGCCGGCCCCAGGCGCCGGGGCGCAGCGCAGTCCGCTAGGCCCAGGCAGCGCCTGGGTCAGCGCAATCGGCCCTTCGGGTACGGCCTGCCCCGCGGCCCGCAGCAAGGTGCGCGCCAGCATGGTGTCGGCAAGCGGATACGGCAACGCCGCGGCTCCCGCCGCCCGCAGCAGTCCCTCGACGTCCGCCAAGGACAACCCGGATCCCCCTTGATCCGCCGGCGTCAATGCGTCGGTATACCCGAGCGCGTCGATCTCCTGCCATATGCGTGCAAGACCGCTGTCTGCATCCCCTACAACGCCAGCGGCTTCGATCTCGCGGACACGTTCCAGCGGACACAGGCCGGCCAACGCGCGAGAGAATTCGTCATACAGGTCTTGCTGGATGGATTGCGGCATGTGCATCCCTTGTCGTGTCAATACGCCTTAGCGCAGGCCGAGTTCGCGCGCGATGATGCCGCGCAGAATATGGCGGGTTCCTCCGCGCAGCGAAAAAGTCGGGTTGATGAGCGTCAGATAGGCCAGCGTGCGCGCCAGCACCTCGTCTGGCGCCGGGCCCGTGCCGGCCCGCAGGGCCCGGCCTATCCATTCGGGCACGGCCTGTTCGAACTCCGTGCCCAGGTCTTTCACCAGCACGGCCGCCAGGCTGGCGTCGGCGCCGTCGTTCAGGCGCTGTGTCACCGCCAGCGACATGCCTCTCAGCACCGCCAGACGTCCGGCCAGCCGCCCAGCCAATCGGATCTGCTCCGGATCCGGCGCGCCGGCCCGCCGCAAATGGGCGAGCCAGCCGTCTATCAACACCATGCTGGAATAGATGCGCTCCGGACCGCTGCGCTCCAGCGCCAGCTCCGCCGTGACCTGCTGCCAGCCGCTGCCCTCCTCGCCGATCAACGCGTCCGGCGGCAGCAGGACGTTATCGAACAGCACTTCGCAAAAATGGGAATCCCCTGTGATGTCCCGGATGGGACGGATCTCGATGCCGGGCAGGGAAAGGTCGAAGATCACTTGCGACAGCCCGCGATGGCGGTCTTCCGCGACGCCTGATGTGCGCACCAGGGCGCACATGTAATGGGAGCGATGGGCGTTGGTGGTCCAGATCTTGCGCCCGTTCAACCGCCAGCCTGCGGCATCGGGCGTGGCGCGCGTGCGCACGCTGGCCAAATCGGACCCCGTATCGGGCTCGCTCATGCCGATGGCAAAGAAGGCTTCGCCGCGGATGATGCGCGGCAGATAGAAATCACGCTGCGCTTGCGAGCCATAGCGCAGAATCAAGGGCGCGGTCTGACGGTCGGCGATCCAGTGTGCCGAGACCGGAGCACCCGCCGCGAGCAGTTCCTCGCTCAAGACAAAGCGCGCGAAATTGCTGCGCGCCGCGCCGCCATAAACGGCCGGCAACGTCAGCCCCAGCCATCCTTGCCGCGCCAGCGCGCGGCTGAAATCCGCGTCGTATCCCATCCAGGATCGCGCGCGGAGGTCGGCCGGCATGTCCCTCAGCGCTTCGCGCAGAAAAGCGCGCACGGAAGAACGCAGGGCCTCGTCCTGCGCTGGAATCGCGGCGAGCCGCAGTGCGTCGTTGATAGCGCCCAATATGGTCCCCGGAACGTGCGGCGGCACGGCGCCGACACACGCACTCCAATTTGCGGAAGATGCCGTGAAAACCCTGATCTGCGCGGTATGCGCGGGCTTCATGGCAATCTACACGGGGCCCACAACCCGGTCTAATATTAGATGTGGACCGGGTAATACATCACAAATATCGCGAGCCCGGCGCATCAAGGGAGACACCCGTGGAGCTACGCCAGCTCAAGCAGCTGTTGGTCTTGTCCGAGACGCTCAACTTCCATCGTGCCGCCGAACGGCTGCATATGGCGCAACCGCCGCTATCCACCGCAATCAAAAAACTGGAACAGGAACTCGGCGTACAGCTCTTCGATCGGCTTCCCGGCGGCCTGCAGCCGACTCCCGCGGCCCAGGTGGTATTGCGATACGCACGCACCACGCTGTTCTATGCCGAAGAGATCCGGCGCGCGGCGCGGGAAGGCGCCAGCGGTGAGCAAGGCGTCCTGAAGGTGGGCTTCGTCGGCTCTTCCACCTACTCGCTGATGCCGAGGCTGCTGTCGGAATTCAGGCGAGACTTCCCGCGGGTCGACCTGATCATCGAGGAATCCACCACCATCGATTTGCTGCGCCGCCTGGACACACACACGCTGGACGTCGCGCTGGTGCGGTTTCCGGTTCTCGAACCCACTGCGGCCCGTGTCACCCTGCTGCAGCCAGACCACCTGATGCTGGCGGTGCCGGCCGACAGCCACCATGCGCAGCGCGACGACGTTGCGCTGAGCGATCTGGCGGAAGAACCATTCATCGGCTATTCGCGCACGCATGTTCCGGGCATGCACGCGTTGGTCATGTATGCCTTCCAGCAAGCTGGCGTCGTGCCCCGCATCGCGCAGGAGGCTATCCAGGTGCAGACCATTCTCAGCCTGGTCGAAAGCGGACTCGGCGTGGCAATCGTGCCGGCCGTGGCGCGCCGGCACGCCGGCAGCAACGTACGCCTGGTCAGGGTTTCCCAACTGGCCGATACGATCAAAGTGGGTATTGCGCTGGCCGTGCATCCGGACAACGCTACCCCTACCACCGCCAACTTCGTAGAAATGGCCTGCCGCCTGATGCGTAGCGAGCCCGCCGCCATGGATACGGCGTAAAACGGGCTCGGCGCGCCTACTCTTGCTGAATGTTGGCGAGCTTGGCGATGCGACGCATGGATTCGAGTTCGTCCTTCTGGAACGAGGCCAGCGTGTCGGGGCCTCCCACAAAGGACTCGCCGCCGAGTTTGGCCATGAAGGCCCGGCCGTCATCGCTGCGCACCAACTCCTGAACCGCTTCAGATACCCGCGCGACGATGGCCGGGTCGACCTTCGCGGGGAAGAACGCTGCCGTCCAGGCATAGGCCTCATAACCCTTGTTGCCGCTCTCCTGCATCGTGGGTACGTCCGGAAGATCCTTGATGCGCTGCGCGCTGGTCACGGCAAGCGGCCTGAGCTTGCCGCCACGGATCAGCGGCAATGCCGCGCTGACGTCGGCAAGGCTATATTGCACGACGCTGCCCGCCAAATCGGCCAGCGCGGCCGATGTCCCTTTGTAGGGCACGTGCGTGGCCTTGATCCCATTCTGCTCATGGAACAATTCCAGCACGACCTGGTAAGTAGCGGTTCCGCTCGCGAAATTCAATTTCCCCGGCGCCTGCCGAGCGGCCGAAACCAGCTCCGCCACAGTCCGGTAAGGCGAGTTCGCCGGTACCACCAGCACCATCGGGAAGCGTGCGATGGGCGCAACCGGCGAGAAATCCGCGATCGCATCGTACGGCAGATTCCTGAAGACGGCGGCATTGGTCGTCATGGGGGAATTGCTCGCCACGAACATTGTGTAGCCGTCAGGCGGCGCGGTCGCCACGGCCTGGGCGGCGATGAAACTGTTGGCGCCAGGCCGGTTCTCGACAATGAACGGCTGCCCGAATTTTTCCGCCAGATGTTTGGAAAGGAATCGCGCCGTCGTATCGGCGCCGCTTCCCGGCGGCAGCGATACGATGATCTTCACGGGATGAGAAGGATAATCGGCCGCCGCACGGGCATTTCCGCCCAGCGCCAAGGCAGCGCCCAGCAATCCCGTCATGGCCAAGGTCCTGATATTCATGCTTGTCTCCGCAAGGCTGTTCCATTGGTCGCCATGGCGTTTCAGGCCATGGCTTTCCCGTATTCACTCGGGTTGTATGCCCGCCATTCTTACCGCATCGCCCCAGCGCCGCACCTCTTGGCCCAAGTACGCCTGGAACTCGGCGGGCGATGCGCTGCGCAGGTCGACCCCCTGGGCAGTGAAGGGTCCCGCGATGGCCGGATCCCGCACCGCCGCGGTCAGCGCCTGATTCAATCGCTGGATCACGGGCTGCGGCGTGGCGGCCGGAGCCAGCACGCCTTGCCAGGTGCTCATCGTAAGGTCTTCCAGGCCCGCCTCGCGTAACGTCGGCACCTGCGGCAGCACGGGCGACCGCTCCGCGCCGGTCACGGCCAAAGCCCTCACCCTGCCGTCACGGATGTAGGGCAGCGCCGAGCTGATCGCGTCCACCATGAACTGCACTTGGCCGCCCAACATCGCAACCATGGCGGGATTGGTGCCCTTGAAGGGGATGCCGACGGCGCGCGTGCCCGTGGCGTGCAGGAACAATGCGACGCTCAGGTGCGTGATGTTGCCGACGCCGCCCGTCCCATAGCTGAGCGCATCGGGCCGATTTTTAAGATAGGCGATGAACTCCCGGGTATCCGTGGGAGGCAACGAGTTGGCCGTCATCAGCACCAGGGGAATCGAGGCCGTCATCCCCACAGGCGCGAAATCGCGTACCGGATCATAGGGTAGTTGACGGTACAGCGCAGGGCTGATCGCCAACCCCGATGAGTGGTACAGCAGTGTGTATCCGTCCGGCCGCGCACGCGCCACGGTCTCCCCTGCGATATTGCCGCTGGCCCCGGTCTTGTTCTCGACAATCACGGGCTGGCCCAATTCACGCGCGACATGCTGCGCCACGGCCCGGGCCAGTACATCGGTCGGGCCGCCCGCGGCGTACGGCAGGATCAGCCGTATCGGCTGCGCCGGCCAAGCCGCCGTGTTGGCCAGCGCGGTGCGCGCCAGCGGCAGGCCGGCCAGCGCGCCCAAAGCGGCCACCAGCCTTCTTCTCGTTGTCTGCATTTCTCCTCCTTGTGTCGCCTCGTTCTGGGTTGCGCGTCGGTGAGGCTGCCTTGGCGCTGACTGAATCGGCTCAACCGCGTGGCTTATCCAGGAACGCGTCCAGCGCAGTGGCATGCTCTTGCGTATGGTGGGCCAGCGCCTGGAAGCCCGCCGAGAGTTCAAGCAATGTATCCAGCCGGGTATGCTGGCCCTCGCGCAACAGCCGCTTGGTCAAGCGCAGCGCGTGGCCGGAATGCTGGGCGATCTCTTGCGCCAGCGCCAGCGCGGCCGGTAGCAGCGCCCCCTGCTCGACCACTTGCGAGACCAGCCCCATGCCGAGCGCCTGGGCGGCGTCGACGCTGCGGCCGGTAAAGGCCATTTCGCAGGCCCGCGACATGCCGACGACCCGGGGCAGCAACCAGGCGCCGCCGTCACCCGGCGTCAACCCCAGCTTGACGAAACTCTCCGCAAACCGCGCCTCGTCGGCCGCAATCCGTATATCGCACATGCACGCCAGGTCGCAGCCCGCCCCGATGGCGGGTCCGTTCACCGCGGCGATCGTGGGCACTTCCAGATTGCAAAGGGCCAACGGCACACGCTGTATCCCGTTGCGGTAGGCAAGACGGCTCTGCACGGGTTCTCCCAGGCCAGCGCCGACCGCCGTGGACAGGGTCTTGAGATTTCCTCCCGAGGAGAAAACGCCGTGCGCGCCGGTAAGCACCACGGCGCGTACCGACATATCCGCATTGATCTCGGCGCATGCATCCACCAGCGCGTCGATCGCGTCTGGGTCGGACAGCGCATTGCGCGTCGCTCCGCGATCCATGGTCAGGAGCAGCACGGCGCCGTGACGTTCGCGTTTCAGAAAATCAGTCATGGCTCGCTCCGGACGTCGCGGCGTCGCGGGCCGCCGCCAAGGTGACCCGATCCCGCAGCAGATCGGCGATGGCGTCATCGTCGTAGCCGGCCTCCCTCAGCACTTCGACGCTGTGCTCGCCGAGCCGCGGGGCCTGCCGCGACGGGTCGGGCGGCGTTCCGGACCAGCGCGACGGCACCGCCATCGTGCGCAACTTGCCCTCGGTGGGATGGTCGACCGTGTTGAAGAATCCGATGGCCTGAAGCTGCGGGTCGCCGAGCAGCGACTCCACGCTATGCATCGGCATGGCCGGAATGTCCGCTGCCTCGAACGCCGCCAGCCAGTCCTCGGTCGTCCGCGTCGCGATCGCATCCGACACCAAGCGGTAAATTGCATGGATGTGCTGCGTGCGAGTGCCGATATCGCGGAATCTGGGATCGGAGGACTCCCGGCCGGGCTGCCCGATCAATTCGAAAAATGCCGCCCACTGCTTGTCCGCGTAAAGCAGCACGCAGATATGCCCGTTCAACGTCGCGTAGGGCCGCCGGTCGGCATTCAGGATCCTCGGGTAGCCGGGCGGCCCCAACGGCGGCTCGAAGGATTGGCCCGCCATGTGGTCGCCGAGAATCAGTTGCGCCATGGTCTCGAACATCGGCACATCGATGGCCTGCCCCTGCCCGGTGCGCGCTCGATGATACAAACCAGCGCTGACGGCATTGGCCGCGCTGATGCCGACGATACGGTCGGCGATGGCACTGGGCGCGTACCGCGGCGTTTCGCTGCCGGCCTGAACCGACAACGCGGGAATGCCTACCGCGCCCTGGATGAGATCGTCGTAGGCCGCCCGCGCCGCATAGGGACCGCGCTGGTCGTAGCCGTAGACGCCCACGTACAGAATGGCGGGATTGACCTGCGCCAGCTCCTCGTACGAAAGCCCCAGCCGCGCCATGGCCTGAGGCCGCACGTTATAGATCAGCACGTCGCAGGTGGCCGCCAGCCTGAGTAGCGCCTCGCGGCCCGCCGGCCGCTTCAAGTCCAGCACGATGCTGCGCTTGCTGCGGTTGGCATGCAGGAAAATCCCGCCCATGCCCGGATGGCGCGCCGGACCGATACCGCGCACGTTATCGCCCGCCGGCGGTTCGACCTTGATCACGTCTGCGCCCAGGTCTCCCAGTATCTGGGTGGCGTAGGGCCCCATCAGCACGGTCGTGACGTCCAGAATGCGCACGCCTTCCAACGGCCCGCTCATGCGCCGCTCCCGGAACGACTATCCTCAACTCGCGCCCTGCGCCGCCCGGATGCCCTGCAAGTACTGCTTTCGAACATGACAGCTCCCATTCCAGAATGCCTTGCTGGACATCCTAGGTAAGAACCATGCACGCCGGAAATACTATATTTGGGTCAGCCGATACATTGGAAATATTGGCTGGGGGATTGCGCCCGGATCGCCGAACGGTTCACGGCAGCGCGCCGCCGACCAGGCGCGCCAGCTCCCCGTACCGCACCGCCTCGGCCTGTATCAACTGCGAGAACTCCTTGCTTCCGGTGCCAACCACCTCGCCGCCGCTTTGCTGGTAAAGCTGCGCCCGAAGCGCCGGGTCGTCCATGACCTGCCGCATCATGCGTTCAAGCTTGCCTGCCACTGCCGCAGGAGTCTTCGCATGGATGGCAAAGCCGATGAACACGTACAGCGAATAGCCCGGGTAACCGGACTCCTGTACCGTCGCCACATCGGGCAGCAGCGGATGGCGCTGATCTCCGGCTACCGCCAACGCCCGTATCTTGCCCGAGGCGACCAAGGGCGCCGCGCCGGCGATATCGATCAACGCCAGATCCACCGATCCACCCACCACGTCGGCCACGGCCTGCGCCGAGCCTTTGTAAGGCACCTGGTTGAAGTCCACGCCCGCCCGCCTGGCCAGGTCGAGCGCCCCCAGGCGATAGCTATTGCCGTAGGTCGCCAGGCTGACACCGCCCTTGTCGCGTCGAGCGGCATCCACGACGTCGCCCAGGGTCTTGTACGGCGAGCCGGCGGCCGCAACCAGCACGGCCACATGGCGTGTCACATTCAGCACGGGAAGCAGGTCCTCCGGACGGTACGGCAGGTCCTTCACAAATAGCGGATTGATTACCGTGGCGCTGGGGCTGATCAACACCACGGTATAGCCGTCCGCGGGCGCGCTCAGCGCCACTTGGGTGCCTAATGACAGCTCGGCGCCGGGCCGGTTCTCCACAAGCGTGGCCTGGCCCGCCACCTTGCGCAGGTGTTCGGCGAAAGTCCGCGTCATCGTGTCGCCGCTACTACCGGGGCCGATAGGCACGATGAAACGTATTGGGCGCGAAGGATAGGCATCCCCTTCAGCCGCTGTGGCGGACATCGAGGCAAGCAGCGCGACGCAAGCGAACACGGCTGCGCCCCACGCGGTTCTGGCAACGGACATGTTTGGTCTCCTCGGATTCTTGTGCTTGTCACGATAGCGACAAGAACTCCGCCGTGCCATGCGGGAAGCGACGATCAGCTATGCACGGCCCGGGCAGCTGTCTGCCACGCCTGGGCCCAATGGGCCTCTCGCATCTGGGCCGCTTGCTGTAATCGGACGAAGTGCTCTCCCAATACCGACACCAGGCAACGCTCGACTGCCAGGCTGGCGCGATTGATGCGATGCTTGGCCCCGGTCGCGCAAAAGGTGTGCAGCGTGAGCGCCGGCTCGACGATACGGGATATCGCCAGATCGCCCTCGTCCAGATAGTCCTCGATGCGATGAACCTGCGTGATGGCATAACGGCCGCAGCGGCGGACTACCTCGCGGATCATGGCGCCCGAGTTGATCTCCAGTTCAGCGCGCAATTCCAGCTGCATGTCGCGCGTGCGTTCGCGCACCACTGCCTCTACCGGATTCGGCGAAGGCGGCATCACGATGGACAACCCGTTCAACGCGGTAAGCGGAACGGTAGGGTCGCGCAACAATGGGGACTCGCGCCGGCCCAACAGCACCAGGTCCGACGAGAATAGACGCTGTGCCTGGGCAGGCGGCTCGGCATGGTGGCTGTTGAAAACGCCGATATCGAGCTTCCCCGCCGCCAGCCGATCCATTACATCGCGGCTGTAGCTTTCGTGTATCACCAGGTGAATCCTGGGAAACTGCACCGATATCCGGTTCACCAGCGTCGCCACGGGTCCTTCAGCGGCCCACCGCGGCAGCGCGATCTCGACCGTGCCGGACGGCTGCTCGTTGGTGGAAGAAGCCAGTTCAAGGAAGCCGGAGGCGCCGTCCAGCAGCCCCTGCGCCACCGGCAACAAGGCCACGCCCAGCTCCGTCAGCAAAACGCCGCGGCCAGTGCGATTGAACAGCCGCCCACCTAGCAGCTCTTCCAATTCCAAGACCCGCCGGCTCAGCATGGACTGAGAGCACCCGCGCATCACCGCGGCCTGCGAAAAGCTGCCCGACTCCGCAGTTGCGACGAAAGCGGACACGTTCTCCATCTTCAGCTCATCGGCTGCACGGACCACCAGTTTCACCTTCTGTCTCCTGCCAGGATGGGACAGCCTGCGTTGTCTTTTTTTTGATCATATCAGGGAGGAACGGCCCCCCGGCGGCCCAGCGCCTCGACCGGTTTGGGCTGTTGCGTTGCGGCATGCACGCGCGACGACGCCGAAGCAGCCATGCCGGATCGGGGTCAACCCGGACGGCGCACGGAGGCGTGCGTGCCGCAACGCAGCACGGACCGATTCACGGCCCCTTCCTTTCAGCATTGCCGATCCTGCATACCTGCCATCCGCTGCGCGTGGTTACCCCTCCCCCGCCTCGTGCCTACAGTGGCCACATCCCGTTTTCGCATAAACGGATCAACCCGCCGAGGAGACGAAATGGCTGGAGTTCTTGAAGGGAAAGTCGTACTTGTGACCGGTTCTGGACGCGGCGTCGGCCGCGAGATCGCCTTGCTCGCGGCCCGGCAGGGCGCCGCGGTGGTGGTCAATGACCTGGGCGGCAGTCCGAATGGCGAAGGCGAAGGCACGCTCGACCCCGCAGCCGAAGTGGTTGCCATGATCCGGAAGGAAGGCGGCCGCGCCGTAGCCAATGGCGAAAGCGTCTCCGACCCCGCCGCAGCGGAGCGCATGGTCCGGGCCGCCATCGACAACTTCGGACGGCTGGACGGTGTCGTCAACAACGCCGGCATTCTGCGCGACCGCATGTTCCACAAGATGAGCAATGTCGACTGGCAGCAGGTCATCGACGTGCACCTTCAGGGCGCCTACAACGTCAGCCGCGCGGCGGCGTCGATGTTCCGCGAGCAGCAGTCCGGCGCCTACGTGCACATGACATCGGCCGCCGGCCTGGTGGGAAATATCGGCCAGGCCAACTACTCGGCGGCGAAGCTGGGCATCGTCGGGATTTCCCGCTCGATCGCGCTTGAAATGGCACGCTGCAACGTGCGCTCGAACTGTGTATCGCCATGGGCCTGGAGTCGGCTCATCGGAACTTTGCCCGACGAAACGGAAGAGCAGAAGCGCAGGCTGGAACGTTTCAAGCAAATGACCGCCGACAAGATCGCGCCGATGGTCGTCTACCTGCTGTCGGATCTTGCCGCCGGCGTGACCGGCCAGATCTTCGGCGTTCGCAAGAACGAAATCATGTTGTTCAGCCAGCCTCGGCCGGTGCGCAGCGTGCACCGTTCGGAAGGCTGGACCGTCGAAGCGATAGCCGAACATGCGATCCCGGCCATGCAGCCCAGCCTGGTGCCGCTGGAAAGTGCCCGCGAGGCTTTCGCCTGGACTCCGGTATGAGGCCCGCCATGACAATCGATCCCGACAAGCTGCTGCGACGCCACTTCGAGCCGGTTGAGCAGGCATACACCTCCAAAGATTCGATCCTGTACGCGCTGGGGCTGGGTTTCGGCCGTGATCCGCTGGACGCGCGCGAACTGCCCTTTGTCTATGAAGAACGGCAATTGGCGGTGCCGACCCAGGCCGCCGTACTGGGATACCCCGGCTTCTGGATGAAAGAGCCGGACACCGGCATCGATTGGCGCAAGGTGCTTCATGCCAGCCAATCGGTTCAGCTACATCGTCCTCTCGCGCCAGCCGGCACCGTCATCGGCCGCACCCGGGTCAAGAACATCCTCGACAAAGGACCGGACGTGGGCGCGCTTTTCTTCGTGGAGCGCACCTTGGAAACGCGCGACGGCTCCCTGCTCGCTACCGTGGAGCAGGCCGTGATGGCGCGCGGCAACGGTGGATTCGGCGGCGCGAGCGGCCCATCGCCGGCCGCGGTCAAAATGCCGGAGGGAACCCCCGACCATGTCTGCGACCTGCCCACGCTCCCCTCCCAGGCCCTGCTTTACCGATTGTCGGGGGACCTGAATCCCCTGCACGCCGACCCCGAAGTCGCCCGCAGTGGCGGCTTCGACCGCCCCATCCTCCACGGTCTCTGCTCCTACGGAATCGCCTGCCATGCGCTCCTGCGCATGCTATGCGACTACGACCCGGCGCGACTGAAGCGCATCGACGTTCGCTTCAGCGCGCCCGTGTATCCAGGCGAAACCATCCGGGTCGAATCCTGGGGAACGCACGGCGAAATCCGCTTCCGTGCCACCGCGCTGGAACGCCAGACGGTCGTGCTCAACAACGGGTTGGCCATCGTCGATGACGCAAAAGGAGCATCCGCATGAGGGGCATACTCTCCTTCGGCGCCTACATCCCTCGTCTGCGGTTGCAACGCGAAGCGATCTTCCGCAGCCACGCCTGGTACGACGCATCGCTTTCGGCGCATGGTCGCGGCGAGCGAGCCATGTGCAACTACGATGAAGACGCCATTACCATGGCGGTGGAAGCCGCGCGCGACTGCCTTGCTGGGCATGACGCGCCCGCCGTGGACGACCTGCTGCTGGCCTCGACCTCGCTCCCCTACGCCAGCCGCCTGAACGCAAGCATCGTTGCGCAGGCATTGAATCTTCCCGAGGGCATCGGCGCACTCGACATCGCGTCCTCGCAGCGGGGCGCTACTTCCGCCTTGATACAGGCGCTGCGTGGCGGCGCGGCCCGTAGCGCATTGATCGTTGCGAGCGACCATCGCAAAACCAAGGCAGCCAGCGCACAAGAGCTTCTGTATGGGGACGCCGCCGGGGCCATGCTCGTCGGTGAGGGCGAAATCGTCGCCGAACCCCTGGCGCTGGAGAGCCGCACGATCGACATGGCCGACCACTACCGCGGCGCGGGGGCGGCCACCGACACCTACTGGGAAGAACGCTGGATACGCGAGGAAGGCCATACGGCGCAGATTCCGCAGACAATCTCCGCTGCGCTGCATCAAGCTGGGCTTGAAGCAGCGCAGATCGACACCTTCTGTGTCGCGTTGCCGCAGAAAGGAGCGGCGCAGCGGATAGCCAAGCTGGCGGGCATCGCGCCTGACCGCGTGCATGACACCCTCGCCGAAACGGTAGGCAATGCCGGCGCCGCCCATCCTCTGCTGATGCTGGCGCACGCGTTGCACGTCTCGGCGCCTGGGCAGGTGCTGATGTTGGTCGCTTTCGGCCAGGGGGTGGACGTCCTGATACTGCGCACCACGCCGGCGCTTGCCGCCCTGCCTCGCCGCGCGGGAGCGCAAGGCTGGCTGGCACGCGGCAAGGCCGAGGACAACTACATGAAGTTCCTGGTTTTCAATGACCTGCTTCCGCTGGAACGCGGCATGCGCGCCGAAAACGACAAGCTCACGCCGCTCTCCGTCGAGTACCGCAATCGCAAGGCCGTGCATGGCTTCATCGGTGGACGTTGCGGCCATTGCGGCACCGCTCAATGGCCGCGCTCGGACGTTTGCGTCAATCCCGGCTGCGGCGCAACCGGCACGCAGGAGGATCTGCCGTTCGCGGACACTCCCGCCAGGGTCATGAGCTACACCGCGGATCGGCTCGCCTATACCCCCAGTCCTCCCGCCTGCTACGGCATGGTGCAGTTCGAAGGCGGAGGCCGCCTGATGATGGACTTCACCGATATGGACGAAGACGAGCTCGCCGTCGGCCTGGCGCTGCGCATGAGCTTCCGCATCAAAGCCAACGACACGGCGCGCGGCTATACCCGCTATTTCTGGAAGGCGACCGTCGCCGATCCCTTGGAGAACAGGCATGGCAACAGGAATTCGTGACAAGGTGGTAATTCTTGGAATGGGCTGCTCGCATTTCGGCGAGCGCTGGGACCGCAGCGCCGAAAACCTGGCAGTGGAGGCTTTCATTGAATGCCTGCAGGATGCCGGGATAGACAAGGCACAGATCCAGGCGGCCTGGCTGGGAACCGGAATCGAAACGCAACACCTAGGCAGCGGCGGCGTTCCGCTGGGCGTCGCCCTGCGACTTCCCAACATCCCGGTCTCCCGGGTTGAGAACTTCTGCGCCTCGGGGTCGGAAGCGCTGCGCGGCGCCGCCTATGCGGTCGCGTCGGGCGCCTGCGATTTTGCGTTGGCCTTCGGCGTTGAAAAGCTGAAGGACACGGGTTACGGAGGCCTTCCTCAGCGTCCACGCGGCCCCCTGAACGACATCGTGTGGCCGAACATCAGCGCACCCGGATCGTTTGCGCAGCTTGCCAGCGCCTATCGCGCCAAACATGGCATCGACGCGCGGGACCTGAAACGCGCGATCGCCCACGTGTCCGTGAAAAGCCACGCCAACGCCGTCCGCAATCCCAAAGCGCATCTGCGTAAATCGATCAGCATGGACGATGCGATCAACGCGCCGATGATCGCCGAGCCGCTTGGCCTGTACGACTGCTGCGGCGTCTCCGACGGGGCCGCCTGCGCCATCCTGACGACGCCGGACATCGCCCATGGACTGGGCAAGCGCGACCTGGTGGCGATCAAGGCGCTGCAACTGGCCGTATCCAGCGGCAGCGAGGCAGGCCATGACAGCTGGGACGGCAGCTACTTCCAGACCACTCGGGTGGCATCGGCCCGCGCCTATGAAGAGGCGGGGATAGGTCGGCCGCGCGAACAGATAGACCTGCTGGAAGTGCATGACTGCTTCTCCATTACGGAACTGGTGACGATGGAGGACATGCATATTTCGGCGGAAGGCCGGGCAGCCCAGGATGTGCTTGACGGCTTCTACGATGCGGACGGCACGATCCCCTGCCAGATCGATGGAGGTCTCAAGTGCTTCGGCCACCCCATCGGCGCGACCGGGCTGCGCATGGCCTATGAAATGTACCTGCAGATGCTAGGGCGCGCCGGCGCCCGTCAACGCACCGATGATCCCACGATCGGCGTGATCCACAACCTGGGCGGCTTTCCCTGGCAGAACGTGTGCAGCGTCTCTGTGCTGGGCAGGTACGGCGCCTGACTGACGCTTCCAAGGCAGTCCAAAAGGAGAGAAACGTGTTGATGGATGAATACCAATCACCCTGGCGTACCCATGAAGTCGAACAATTCCAGCAAACTGCACGCCGCTACTGGACAAGCGAATTGTTGCCCCACCTGGAGGCCTGGGAAAAACAGGGCCATACCGACCGCGTCGTCTGGAATCGCCTGGGCGAGATGGGTTTCCTGCTGGCGGACCTGCCGTCGGAGCATGGCGGCGGCGATGGCGACTACGCCCACCTTGCCGCGCTGGTGGAAGTCAGCGCGGAATGCGGCTTCGGCCCCGGCTTCGGTCCGCACTACATCGTTGCACAGTACCTGCATCACTATGGCAGCGAGGAGCAAAAGCGCCGCTGGCTGCCCGGCATGGCTAGCGGCGATATCGTCGCATCCATCGGCATGTCCGAACCCGGTGCCGGCTCTGACCTGCAGGGCATCAAGACCCGCGCGCGGCTGGACGGCCACAGCTACGTGACCAATGGCTCCAAGACGTTCAATACCAACGGACATCATGCCGATCTGGTGATGCTGGCGGTCAAGACGGACGCCAGCCTGGGAGCCAAGGGCGTGTCGCTGTTGATGGTGGAAACGCGCGACCTGGCGGGCTTCCGCCGCGGCGAGCCACTGGACAAGATCGGGCTCAAGGCTCAGGACACGGTGGAACTGTTCTTCGACGACGCCAGGGTGCCTTCGGCCAACCTGCTGGGGGCTCGGGAAGGCCAGGGATTCTCCCAGATGATGGCGCAGTTGCCCTATGAGCGCCTGCTGATCGGCATACGCGCCGTCGCCAGTATCGAACGGGCCTTGCGATTGACGCTGGAACACGTGCACCAACGCCAGGCGTTCGGCCAATCCCTGTTCAAGTTGCAGAACACCCGCTTCGAACTCGCCGAGATGAAAACGGAGGCCGCGCTGGCGCGGGTCTTCATCGACCAATGCATCGCCTGGCAGCAACAAGGACGGCTCGACGCGGCCACTGCCGCCATGGCGAAGTGGTGGGGCACGCAGAAGGAATGCGAAACGATAGACCGCTGCCTGCAGTTCTTCGGCGGCTATGGCTTCATGCGCGAGTATCCGATCGCTCGCATGTACATGGACTCGCGCGGCCAGAAGATCTACGGCGGCGCCAATGAGGTGATGAAGGAAATCATCGCCCGCCAACTGGTGCAGAAATGACGGAGGAACGCAACGCCATGACGGGCCCCCTGGCCGGGCTCAAGGTACTGGACATCGCCACGGTCCTGGCCGGCCCCTTCGCCGCCACGCTGCTCGCCGACTACGGCGCCGATGTGCTCAAGCTGGAATTGCCGCGCAAAGGCGACGGCATGCGCGCGTTCCCGCCGTTCAAGGACGGCAGAAGCATATGGTGGAAGGCCGCCCAGCGAGGCAAACGCTTCGGCACACTGGACTTGCGCATTCCGGAAGGCGTGGATCTTTTCAAGCGGCTGCTGCCCCAGTTCGATGTACTGATCGAGAACTTCCGGCCGGGCACGCTGGACCGTTGGGGCCTGACCAAGGAGGTGCTGTGGTCGCTCAAGCCGAACCTGGTCATCCTGCGCGTGACCGGCTTCGGACAGTACGGACCATACTCGGAACGGCCCGGCTTTGCGCGGATCTTCGAGGCTATGGGCGGACTGACCACCGTGACGGGGCACCCGGAGAGCGAACCCATGCACGCAGGCGTGCCGTTGGGCGATTCGATCGGAGGGCTGTTCGGCGCCATCGGGATTCTCACGGCGCTCTGGCCGCGCGCCCGCGATCCCGCCCGCCCCGGCGAAGAGATAGACCTGTCCTTGACCGAGTGCATCACCCGGCTGCTGGACTTCATGCCGGGGGTTTACCAGCAGCTCGGCACCGTGCCGACCCGGAACGGCAATCGCAGCCCCTATTCCGCGCCGTCAGCCGTCTACCGCACGCGCGACGGCCATTGGGTCTCCATGGCGGGGTCGATCGATTCCATGTTCGCCAACAACTGCCGCGCCATCGGTCGTCCCGAACTGGCGCAAGACCCGCGTTTCGCCAACAACGCCAGCCGGGTCGTGCATGAGCAGGAACTGAACCGCGTGTTCATCGACTGGTGCGCCGGACATGACCTGGACGACGTCCTCGCGGCTTTCGATCAGGCCGGCGGCACGCTGGCGCCGATCTACACCATCGATCAAGTCGTCAAGGATCCCCACGTCATGGCGCGCCGGTCCATCGTCGACGTCCCGGACCGCGATTTCGGCATGCTGCAAATGCCGAATGTCGTGCCGCGCTTCAGCCGCGATCCGGCGGAGCCCAGACATGCGGGCGCCGAGTTGGGACAGGACAACGAGGCCATCTACGCCGACCTGCTCGGCTTGCCGCCCGACAGCATCGAGCGGCTCCGGGCCGCCGGCGTGATCTGAAGATTCACCATGCACAGGGGAGACAAGGAATGCGAAATGCCGTCTACTTGACCGCGCTAATGATCGCCACGCTCGCTGCGCCCGGCTCTGGAACCGCCGCTTCGGCCGGCGCCTATCCCGATCAGCCGGTGCGGCTGATCGTGCCCTACCCCGCGGGTGGGGCCGTCGATGGAGCCGCCCGCATCCTCGCCGAACGCCTGGGATCGGCTTGGGGCCAACCCGTCATCGTGGAGAACCGCCCGGGCGCCTCCGGCCGCATCGGCATTTCCTTGGCCGCAAAAAGTCCGCACAGTTACACGTTCGTCGCGGCTACCAATTCCACCCTCAATGAACAGCTGACCCGCGGCGAAGCCGGCGCGCCGCCGCCCGCCGCGAATCTGCTGCCCGTATCTACCCTCTTCACGACACCGGTGGCGCTACTGGTCAACCGCGATACGATACCGGCAGACAGCCTGGCCCAGTATGTCGAACTGGCACGCGAAAAGCCGGGCACGGTCAGCTATGGCTCCAGCGGAGAGGGCACCACCACCCACTTCTTCGGCGAACTGCTCAAGCGCGAACAGGGCATCGACATCATCCACATTCCCTTTGCCGGAGAGGGCCCCAACCTCAGCGGACTGATAGGGGGACACGTCGGCAGCGCCTTTCTCAGCGCATCCGGCGCCACCAAAGCCGCCCAGACAGGCAAGACCCGGGTTCTCGCCGTCACCACGCCCTCGGGCTCGCCCTTGCTACCCGGGGTGCCCAGCTTTGCGCAGCTGGGCATCGCCGGCCTGGACCGGGACACCTGGGTCGGCCTCTTCGCACCTCCCGGCACACCGCAATCCGTGCTCGAACTCGTCACGAAAGCAACGGAAGCCGTGCTCGCGTCTCGCGACGTGCGCGAGCGTTACGCTCAACTGGGGCTGATCGCCGAGGGCGGCACCGCACAGGATCTCACACGGCGACTGGAAGATGACCGAGAGTACTGGGCCCGGGCCGTGCGGCAGACGGGGATCACGTTGCGATAGCCTGACAGCCCCCAGGGTTTCGCAAGTCTCTGAATAGATTGACAAAAGTGGTACTCTGAAGGCAGCTGACCAGGCGATTCACCGCCTGGCGCTGCGCATCGGAGGAAACCAGCCCATGGCCGCCCCGATTCAGAGCCTGACGTCCGGAACCTGTTCGATGCTCCGCAGGCTGTGCGCCCTTGCCGCGCTCCTGGCGGCGGCCGCTCTTTGTGCGGTCGACGCAAGTGCCCAGCCCGCCCCGGATCCACGCGCCGCCGTGGTGCTGTCCCTGGATGGCATCGTCGGGCCTGCCACGGCCGA
This sequence comes from Achromobacter agilis, assembly GCF_900496965.1. Lineage (GTDB taxonomy): Bacteria > Pseudomonadota > Gammaproteobacteria > Burkholderiales > Burkholderiaceae_B > Achromobacter > Achromobacter agilis. The sequence goes on along the minus strand of NZ_UFQB01000006.1, from coordinate 61,868 downwards.
CTACCTGATCCGCGGACTGGCGGCCGCGCGGGAACAGAATGCGGCCGTGGTCGTGTTGCGCATCGATACCCCTGGCGGGCTCGACGCCTCGATGCGCGAGATCATCCGCGCCATCCTCGCCTCCCCCGTACCGGTAATTGCCTACGTGGCGCCGAACGGGTCGCGCGCGGCCAGCGCGGGCACCTACATTCTTTACGCCAGCCATATCGCGGCGATGGCGCCCGCCACGAACCTGGGTGCGGCCACGCCAATCTCGCTGGGCGGCAGCCCACCCCGGCCGGCGGAGCCGCCCGCCAAGAAACCGTCGTCGGGAGACGAAGGCGGCCCGCCGCCTTCGCCGCAAAAGGATCCGAGCGAGGCCAAGGCCATCAATGACGCCGTGGCGTACATCCGATCGCTTGCCGCCCTGCGCGGGCGCAATGCGGACTGGGCAGAGCAGGCGGTCCGCGCTGCAGCCAGCCTGTCCGCGGGCGAAGCGCGCGCGCAGAACGTGATCGACCTGATCGCCGACGATCTGCCCGACCTGATGGAGAAGACGGACGGACGCCGCGTCAGGGTCGGCAATAACGAGGTCATCCTGCACACCAAGGGGCTGGCGCTGCAGGAGCGCGAGCCGGATTGGCGCACGCGCGTGCTGGGCATCATCACCAATCCCAACCTCGCGCTCATGCTGTTGATGGTCGGCGTTTACGGGCTGATCTTCGAGTTCATGAGTCCGGGCGCGCTATACCCCGGCGTCGTCGGCGCAATCTGCCTGCTGGTCGGCCTGTACGCCCTGTCCGCGCTGCCACTGACCTACGCCGGCATCGCCCTGGCCTTGCTGGGCGCCGTGCTGATGGTGGCGGAGATATTCACGCCGTCCCTCGGCGCCCTGGGCATCGGCGGCGCGATCTCCTTCGTCCTGGGCGCGCTGATGCTGGTCGACACGGATACGCCGGCATACGAAGTCTCGCTGCCGCTGGTGGCGGGCGTCGCGGTGGCCAGCCTGGGGATGACCTTTCTGATCGGCCGGCTGGCGCTGCGTTCCCGCCGGGCGCCCGTCGTCAGCGGCGTCGAGGCGCTGATCGGCCAGCGCACCAAGGTCTTGAGCTGGACCGGCGCGCAGGGCTACGTGTCCGCGGGCGGAGAGCGCTGGCGGGCGGTCGGTCCGGTGGACCTGGCCGCCGGCGACACCGTGGTGATCGAATCGGCGCAAGGCCTGACCTTGCGCGTGCGGACGGACGCCGAAGCGCCGTCACAGAAGGAGCCCGCGTAACGCCCAGCCCCCTCCCTGTCCACCCCGAACCCGCATCTTTCAGGAGCCTGCCATGTTGATGAATCTTGCCTTCTACGGCCCCATTCTTGTGCTGGCGCTCGCGCTGTTCGCGCTGGCGGTGCGCATCCTGCGCGAGTACGAGCGCGGCGTGATCTTCACGCTGGGGCGCTTCACTGGCGTCAAGGGCCCCGGGCTGATCCTGATGATTCCCGTGGTCCAGCAGATGGTACGCGTGGACCAGCGCATGGCGGTCTTCGACGTGCCCAGCCAGGACGTGATATCGCGCGACAACGTCTCGGTGAAGGTGAACGCCGTCATCTACTTCCGCGTGATCGATCCGGAACGCTCCGTGATCCAGGTGGAGAACTTCCGCCAGGCGACCAGCGAGCTGGCGCAGACCACCCTGCGCTCCGTGCTGGGCAAGCACGATCTCGACGAAATGCTCTCGGAGCGCGACAAGCTGAACAACGACGTGCAGGAAATCCTCGATTCGCAGACAGATGCCTGGGGCATCAAGGTAGCGAACGTGGAGATCAAGCACATCGACCTGAACGAAGGCATGGTGCGGGTCATCGCCCGGCAAGCCGAGGCGGAGCGCGAGCGGCGCGCCAAGGTCATCCACGCCGAAGGCGAGGAACAGGCCGCGCAAATGCTGCTGAACGCCGCGCGCACGCTGTCGCAGCAGCCGGAAGCAATGCAGTTGCGCTACCTGAGCACGCTGGCCATGATAGGCACGCAGAACAACTCGACCATCGTTTTTCCGTTTCCGACCGAGTTGGGGCAGGTGCTGCGGAAATTTGCGGGGAAGGACGAAACCTGAAGGCGGTGGGGAACGCTCCCGCCCGCGGGGTTACATGCCGGCCAGCTTGTCGATGATGGACTGCCGGATGTTGTCGATGTGGCGCATCGTCTCGGCGGATGCGGCTTCCGCATCCCCTCTGGCCAGCGCATCGATCATTGCCATGTGCTCGCCACAGACCGGCACCATGCGTTTTTCGAGCCGCTTGAGCGAGAACATCCGGGTCTTCTGACGCAGATTGGCGATCATGCTGGCAAGCAGTTCGTTGCCACAGTACTCGGCGATCAGCCCGTGCAGCTCCGCGTCCAGCTGCTGGTGCAGCGGATCCGCCGGAGAGTCCATGTTCATCAATGCCTCTATGCGCTTGCGCAGGTCGGCCAGCTTGTCCGCCGGCACGTTGCCGGCCGCCCGGGCGGCGGCGTCCGACTCCAGCATCCGGCGGATATAGAGCCCCTCCATGAGCTCCTGCAAGGTGACCTGGCGCACGAACAGCCGGTTATTGGACTTGCGTTCGAGCATCCGCTCGCCTTCGAGCCGATGCATGGCTTCGCGCAGCGGCGTGCGGGATACGCCCAACCGCAGCGCAAGCATGCGCTCCTGCACTTGCTCACCCTGTTTCAGCTCACGCGACAGGATCAGGTCGACCAGGGCGTCGTACGCCTGATTCGCCAGTCCCTTTCCGTTGCTTTCGGCCTCCTGGCCATCTTGTTCTGTGAGTTGACCCGTAGTCATGGCTCCTGTTCGCGCCCGATTTAAAGAATGCAGTTTGGCACATATTCGTCAAAAGCCCCGCCGGCCTCCACCCGCGGCGCTCGTGTCCAGGCTTGGCTACGCCTGGTCGCCCGGCTGCGGGGCCGCCCCGTTCCGGGAACCTGTGCCGATCGGTACCCGGAACCGCCTGCGCGGCCCCTTGGGAAGTCATCCATCCCCGTTATTTCACTAGCAACCTTAAAGCAACTTCAATGTTACCAAATAAAGGTATATAGGTGGTATACCGGATGTACTTCTACTTGTATACCACGCAAGATCGGGTTTCCTTCCACGCTGTTCCTGGGTTCTAAATGACTACCGCTCCCCTTGACTTGCGTTTGTCCGACCGTCTTTCCACAGCCAGTCCCTCGGCCACCGGCGCTGTCAGCGAATTAGCCCGCCGCCTGGTTAGCCAGGGTCGTTCGGTCATCAGCCTGAGCGAAGGGGAGTTGGATTTCGATACGCCCGCGCATATCCAGCACGCGGCGATCAAGGGGATCGTGGATGGCCATACCCGCTATACCGGGGTAGGCGGCTCACCGGCCCTAAAGGCCGCGGTAGTGCGCAAGTTCGCGCGCGACAATGGCCTGGACTACACCGCCTCGGAGGTCATCGCAGCCACCGGCGCCAAGCAGATCCTGTTCAATGCGATGCTGGCGACCATCAACCCCGGCGACGAAGCGATCATCGTGGCGCCGTATTGGGTTTCCTACAGCGAAATGGTGAAGATCGCGGGCGGCGAACCCGTCATCGTCACGCCCGACGCCAGCCGGAATTTCAAGATCACCCCCGACGAGCTGGCATCCCGCATTACGCCGCGCACACGCTGGCTGATTCTGAACGCCCCCTGCAATCCGTCGGGCGCGCTCTACACACGCGACGAACTGCGCGCCCTCGCGGACATCGTCCGCCAGCATCCGCGGCTCATGGTCCTGTCGGACGACATCTACGAGAAGATCGTGTACGAAGGAGAATTCATCTCGTTCGTGCAGGCCTCGCCCGACATGCGCGAACGCACCCTCACCGTGAACGGGGTTTCCAAGACCTACGCCATGACCGGCTGGCGCCTGGGCTACGCGGGCGGACCGGCCTGGCTGATCAAGGCGCTGGAACTGCTGCAGTCGCAAAGCACCAGCAATCCGTCATCGGTCAGCCAGGTCGCGGCGGCCGCGGCGCTCGACGGCCCGCAGGAGTTTCTCGACGTCTGGCGCGAGCGGCTGCGCGCCCGCCGGGACATGGCGCTGTCCATCCTGCAGGGCGCCGCTCCCCTGTTGACGATCACCCGCCCGCCCGCCGCGTTCTACCTATTCGCCAATTGCGCTGGCGCCATCGGCACCCGGACGCCCAAGGGAGAACGGATATCGACCGACTCCGATCTTGCCCGCTACCTGATCGAAGAGGCCGGCGTGGCGGTCGTTCCGGGCACGGCGTTCGGACTGGCGCCCTACCTGCGGCTGGCGTTCGCCCTGTCCGATGAACGGCTCAAGCTCGCCTGCGAGCAGATCGTCGCAGCCTGCGCGCTGCTCACCCGCGACTGACCCGCATCGTGCGCCTCTCCGCATCCACCATGCCCGCCGCTGTCCTGTGCGACGCGCGGATCGAGCCGGTCGGCGACCGCTGCCTGCTGATCCGCCTGGGCGAACAGGCCGGCGTGGAAATCAGCCGGGCGGTGCACGCCGTGACCGCCCTGCTCATCGCCAACAAGCCGCTCGGCGTGATCGACGTGGTGCCTGCCTTCACGACCGTCGCCGTGCATTTCCAGCCGGCGGCGTTCTCGAAGGGCGCCGGACTGCCCTCCACGCAATTGACGCGCCATCTTGAAGCCCTGCTGTCGCAGGACTTGCCAGTGCTGTCGACGGAAGGACGCGCAATCGAGATACCGGCCTGCTATGGCGGCGAGTTCGGCCCGGACCTGGAGGATGTCGCGCGGCATTGCGGCCTGAGCGTCGACGAAACGATCGCGCTGCACTGCGGCGCCCCGCTCACGCTTTATGCCTTTTTCTTCTCGCCCGGCAATCCTTTCGCCGGACCTCTGGATCCGCGCCTGCAGATAGGGCGCCGCAGTTCGCCTCGCACTCGCGTGGAGGCGGGCTCCGTGGCCATTGCCAACGGCATTTCCTCGATTTACCAGGACGCCTCTCCCGGAGGCTGGAACGTCATCGCCCGCACGCCCTGGAATCTCTTCGACGTGCGCCAGGATCCGCCGACGCGCCTGCGCCTGGGAGACCGGCTGACGTTCAGGCCGATCTCGCCGGACGAATTCCGTGATCTTCTGGAGCCGCGGCCATGAGAACCATGCTTGTCGACCGCCCCGGCATGCTCAGCACACTGCAGGACACGGGACGCCTGGGACACCAGCAGTACGGCGTTTCGGTCAACGGCCCGATGGACGAATGGTCACATCGCGTGGCCAACGCCCTCGTCGGAAACCCCGAAGACGCGGCGGTGCTCGAATGCACCCTCAACGGGCCGCGCCTGTCCTTTTCCGAACACACGCTGGTCGCCCTCTGCGGCGCCGCCATGAACGTGACCGCGGATGGGCAACCCGTGCCCTATGGGCGCGCGGTGCTGCTGCGCCGCGGCGTGGTCCTGGACATCGGCGCCCGCACCGCGGGCGCACGCCTGTACCTGGCGGTGCGGGGCGGCCTCGCGCCGGAATCCGTGCTGGGCAGCCGCAGCACCAACGTGCGCGCCGGATTCGGCGGCTTCCACGGCCGCCCGCTGCGCAAAGGCGACCACGTGCCCCTGAGTCCTCCACGCCGGGGCGCCCCCGCCCTGCCCATCGAACGCCGGATGGTGCAAAGCGGGCTCCCCATGCTGTCGGCCCTGCCCGTGGACGTGGCGCAGCCGGCAAGGCGCGAAGGATTATTGCGCGTCATCCCTGGCCCGCACTGGAATGCGTTCACCGCGTCGGCCCGAGCGGATTTCGAACGCCGCCCCTACAAGGTCACCCCCCAATCCGACCGCATGGGCATACGCCTTCAAGGCCCGGCCCTGATGCTCGATAGCCCGCTGGAGCTGGTTTCGGAAGCCACCGTCTTCGGCACCGTGCAAGTGCCCCCCGACGGCCAGCCAATCGTGCTCATGGCCGACCGCCAGAGCGCGGGCGGCTACCCGAAGATCGGGTACGTCGCCAGCGCCGATCTTCCTTTGCTCGCCCAGGCCATGCCGGGCGATGAACTGTATTTCGAAGCCATCACGCAAGCCGACGCCGAAAACGCCTGGCAAGACTTCGAAGAACGCTTGCAGCACCTGCGCCGATCGGCCGCGCAGGCGTTGGAATCCTGAAGCACGGACTCCGCCCCCCCAGACGACCCCAGGAGAAAACACTATGCCATCCATCGATATCAACTGCGACATGGGCGAGAGCTTCGGGCCCTGGGTCATGGGCCAGGATCTCGAACTGTTCGCGCACGTCACCTCCGCCAACATCGCTTGCGGCTTCCACGCCGGCGATCCCGACGTCATGCTCAGGACGGTGCGCGCCGCCATCGAGGCCGGCGTCGCCATCGGCGCGCATCCTGGGCTCCCCGACCTGCAGGGTTTCGGCCGCCGGACCATGTCGATGACGCCGGACGAAGTCTATGCCCTGGTGATCTACCAGGTCGGCGCCCTGGACGCCTTCGCCCGCTCCCAGGGAGGCCGTCTGCACCACGTGAAAACACACGGGGCGCTCTACAACATGACCGCGCGCGACCCGGCGCTGGCGAACGCCGTCGCGCGCGCCGTCCACGACCTGGACCCGACGCTGCCGATCTACGTCGCCAACGCCGCGATCGCCCAGGCGGCCCGCGATTTCGGCCTGCCCACGGTCTTCGAGGTTTACGCGGACCGCACTTATCAGGACGACGGCACCCTCACACCGCGCTCCTTGCCCCACGCCATGATCGAGGACGTCGACCAGGCCATTGCGCAGGTCAAGCGCATGGTGAAGGACGGCGTGGTGCGATCGCTGTCCGGCAAGGACGTCCCCATCGCGGCCGACACTCTATGCATCCATGGCGACCAACCCGGCGCCGTGCAATTCGCAAGCCAGATCCGCACCGCCCTGGAGGCCGAGGGCATCGCGGTCAAGACCATCTGACGAAACGCAGCACCGGCCACACCCCATCCCCCCCCCGGAAGGCGAAAGCCCCGTCCCCCCCAAGGAAAGACTCGCATGTATTCTGTCCTGGCTACCCAATCACCCGCCCCCTCTCGCGGCAAGCGCCCGTTCCTCGCGCTGGCGCTGGCGGCCGCCCTCGCGTTCGCGGGCACCAGCGCGCAAGCCCAGACGCAAGGCGGCACGCTGCGCGCCATCGTCCAGCCCGAGCCGCCCATTCTCATGCTGGGCCTCAATCAGCAAATCCCGACGCAATACGTCGCGGGCAAGATCTACGAAAGCCTGCTGACCTGGACGCCCGCGCTGGAGCCCGCGCCGGGGCTGGCCAAATCGTGGTCTATCTCCGACGACGGCAAGGTCTACGTGTTCGAACTGCAGTCCGGCGTCAAGTGGCATGACGGCAAGCCCTTCACCGCGGACGACGTCGTGTTCTCCATCGACAAGTTCCTGCGCGAAGTGCACCCGCGAGCGCGCGTCATCATCACCCAGTTTGTCGAGTCGGTCACCGCGGTGAATCCCGAGAAGGTGGAGATCCGCCTCAAGCAGCCCTTCGCGCCGTTCCTGAAGGCATTCGTCAGCGACAACATGCCGATGGTGCCCAAGCACATCTACGACGGCACCGACTACAAGACCAACCCTGCCAACCAGACCCCCATCGGGACCGGCCCCTTCAAACTGAAGGAGTGGAAACGAGGGTCCTACATCATCCTGACCCGCAACCCCGACTACTGGCAGAAAGGCAAGCCCTACCTGGACGAGATTGTCTTCAGCATCATTCCCGACGCGGCTTCGCGCGCGGTGGCGTTCGAGCGCGGGGATGTGCAGGTGCTGCGCAGCGGCGATGCCGACAGCGTGGACGTCCGCCGCCTGAAGGCCCTCCCGAACGTGCAGTACACCACCGCCGGCTGGGAAATGTTCTCGCCCCAGGCCTATATGCAGATGAACCAGCGCAAGCCGCCCTTCGACAACGTACTGGTACGGCGCGCGGTGATGGCCGCCGTCAACCGGAAGTTCGTGGTCGACAACATCTTCTTCGGCCTGGGCAAGGTGGCGACGGGCCCCATTTCCTCGGGCACGCCCTTCTACGACGCCAAGGTAACGCCTTACCAATACGACTTGAAGGCCGCCCGCGCGCTGATCAAGGAGTCCGGCGTAGACCTTTCCAAAACGCCGATCAAGATTCTTTCCTATCCCTACGGAGCGGTATGGGACCGGCTGGGCGAGTACACCCGCCAAAGCCTGGAGCAGGTCGGCTTCAAGGTCGAGATCGAGCCCGCGGACGCCGGCACGTGGTCCAAGCGCGTCTCCGACTTCGACTTCGACCTGACCTTCAGCTTCACTTCGCAGTATGGCGACCCGGCGCTGGGCGTTTCCCGCCTTTATCTGGAACGCAACATCGTCAAGGGCTCCGCCTTCGTCAACAACCAGGGATACAAGAACCCGGCTGTCGACGCCCTGTGGGACCAGGCCGCGACCTCCACCTCGAACGACGAGCGCCAGCGTCTCTACGACGAGATCCAGCGCCAGCTGGTCTCCGACGTGGCCAACGGCTACCTGTTCGAGATCGAGAACCCGACGCTCTACAGCAATAAGGTCCACAACCTCGTGAAGTCCGCCATCGGCCTGCACGACACCTTCGCCGACGTGTACCTGGACAAGTAACAACCGGCGCCCACGGGGGTCCGCGCCCGCCTCGGGCTCAGGCCCCCGAACGCCAGAACACCGTGGAATCGAACGCATGCAGAAATTGTCCTTCCTGGTCTCGCGCCTAGGCAAAGCCCTATTCGTCATCCTGGGCGTGGTGATCATCAACTTCATGCTGATCCGCATGGCGCCCGGCGATCCGGCAGCCGTGCTCGCAGGCGAATCCGGATCTTCGGATCCCGCCTACGTTGAGCAGTTGCGTCAGCAGTTCGGGCTGGACAAGCCCGTCTACGTCCAGCTCGCGACCTACCTGAAAGGCGTGGCCCGCTTCGACCTCGGCTATTCGTATCGCGAACGGTTGCCGGTCTTCGACCTAATTATGGACAGATTGCCCGCGACGCTCCTGCTGATGGTGTGCGCGTTCGCCTTTGCGCTGTTGTTCGGGGTGCTGTTCGGCATCATCGCTTCCCGCTGCCGCTACCAGGGAAAGCACCCCTGGATCGACAGCGCATTGATGACCGCATCGCTGCTGATCTACGCAACGCCACAGTTCTGGCTGGCGCTCCTTGCAATCATTTTCTTCTCGCTGCAACTCGGCTGGCTGCCGCCGTTCGGGATGGAGACGGTGGGCAGCGGCCTGGCCGGCTGGGCCAGGATCAAGGACATCGCCACCCATCTCATCCTTCCCACCGTTTCGCTGGGCTGCTTCTTCATGGCCGTCTACGCCCGCCTGACGCGCGCCTCGATGCTTGAGGTCCTGGGCATGGACTTCATCAAGACGGCGCGCGCCAAAGGCGTGCCGGTGAACCAGATCATCCGCCACCACGCGCTGCGCAACGCCTTGCTTCCCGTCGTCACCTTCGCCGGGATCCAGCTCGGGCAGATGGCCGGCGGCGCCGTGCTGACGGAGACCGTCTTCGGCTGGCCCGGCATCGGCCGCCTGATGTTCGATGCCTTGCTGCAGCGCGACTACCAGCTCCTGCTGGGCGTGTTCCTGATCACGTCGACCATGGTCGTCGTGTTCAACCTGCTCACTGATCTGATCTATCGCTTCGTCGACCCGCGCACCCAGGAAAGCTGAGGCACACCATGAAGAAATTCCTGAATAGATTCCTTGCCAACCGCGGCGCCGCGGCGGGCACTTTCCTGCTGTTGATCGTTATCGCGGTCGGCGCCTCGGCCTCGGTCCTGTATGAAGAATCGCCCTGGATGATGGTGGCCCAGCCTCTCATCAAGCCGTTCACGGACCCGGCCTACATCCTGGGCACGGACATGCTGGGCCGCGACATCGCCGCGGGCCTGGCGTATGGCGCCCGCGTCTCGCTCATGATCGGCGTCATCTCGACCCTGGTGGCGGTTTTCGTCGGCATCCTGGTGGGCGCGCTCGCCGGATACTACGGCAAATGGGTGGACGACGCCCTGATGCGCGCGACCGAATTCTTCCAGACCGTGCCGCAGCTGGCGATGGCCATGGTGCTGGTGGCGATATTCAAGCCCTCCCTGCACTCCATCGTCGGGGCGATCGCGATGGTGTCCTGGCCGCCCGTCGCCCGCCTGGTCCGCGCCGAATTCATGACCTTGAAAACGCGCGAATTCGTGCAGGCGGCCGTCGTGATCGGCCAGCGTCCCAGCCGCATCATCCTGACCCAGATCCTGCCCAACACCGCCTCGCCCATCATCGTGACCGCATCGCTCATGACCGCTACCGCGATCCTGACCGAATCGGCGCTGTCATTCCTTGGCCTGGGCGACCGCAACCTCATGAGCTGGGGCTACATGATCGGCGCCGCGCGGACGATGCTGCGCGAATCGCAGTGGATGAGCCTGTGGCCCGGGCTGGCGATCATGCTGACCGTGCTGGCCATCAATCTGATCGGCGAGGGTCTGAACGACGCTCTCAACCCGCAACTTCGCAAGCGTGGAGCCTGACCCCGTGACCAAGCAGACATTGCCCCCCTCCAATCCGCCGCTGCTCTCCATCAGGAACCTGAGCATCGCCCTTCCCTCAGGCGGCGACCGCCCCTACGCCGTCCAGGACATTTCCTACGACATTCGCGCCGGCGAGATCCTGTGCATCGTGGGAGAGTCCGGCTCCGGCAAGTCCATGAGCGCCAACGCCATCATGGGCCTGCTTCCCCACTATCTCCGTCCGGAAGGCGGACAGATCCTGCTTGGCGGCCGCGACCTGCTGACGCTGGACGAGGACGTCCTGCGCGGCATGCGCGGGCGCGAAATGGCCATGATCTTCCAGGAGCCGCTGTCGGCGCTGAACCCCTTGCTGACCGTTGGCGAACAGATCGCGGAAGTCATGCGCGTCCACAATGCCTACCCGGGAGAAGCCAGGGAAAAGCGCGTGCTGGAACTGCTGGAACTGGTCGGGCTGCCCGACCCGGCCGCGATCCGCCACGCCTGGCCGTTCCGGCTGTCGGGAGGCCAGCGCCAACGCGTCATGATCGCGATGGCGCTGGCGCTCGAACCAAAACTGCTTATCGCCGATGAACCCACGACTGCGCTGGACGTCACCACGCAAGCGCAGATTCTTGCCCTGATCGCCCGCATCCAGCGGGACAAGGGCATGGGGGTGATGTTCGTCACCCACGATTTCGGCGTGGTCGCGGAGATCGCCGACAGAGTCGCCGTCATGGAGAAAGGGATACTCGTCGAGCAAGGCCTTGCCGAGCAGATCCTGAACCGCCCGCAGCATCCCTATACGCGCCGGCTCATCGGCGCCGTCCCGCGGCACCGCGCGTCGCCCTCGACGCGTGCCACGCCCGCTGGCGGCCCAGTGCTGCAGGTCGAAAACCTGCACAAGACCTATGCCGTCGGCGGGGGCCTGTTCCGCAAGGGCCGCGTCGTCCATGCCGTCAACGATGTGAGCTTCACGGTCAAGCGTGGCGAAACGCTGGGCATCGTCGGCGAATCCGGCTCGGGCAAGTCCACCATCGGAAAATGCCTGCTCAAGCTCCTGGACATCGACGGCGGCCAGATGATCTTCGACGGCCAGGACATCGCGCCGATGTCGGAAGCTCAGTTCCGGCCGAAGCGGCGAAACATCCAGATGATCTTCCAGGATCCGTTCGCCTCGCTGAATCCGCGCCAAACGGTAGGCCGGATCCTCTGCGACGGCCCGCTCGCCAGCGGCGTTTCCCGCCAGCAGGCGGAAAAGCGGGCTCGCGAGCTGCTGCAACTGGTAGAGCTGGATCCCTCTGCCTTCGACCGATACCCCGGAGAGTTCTCCGGCGGCCAGCGCCAGCGCGTCGGCATCGCGCGCGCGCTGGCCATGGAACCGCGGCTGATCGTGGCCGACGAATCGGTCTCGGCGCTCGACGTGTCGGTACAGGCGCAGGTGCTGAAGCTGCTCCACGACGTCCAGCAACGGTTGCAGCTGGCGCTGATTTTCATTACCCACGACCTGCGCGTGGCGGCGCAGATATGCGATCACCTGCTGGTCATGCACCGCGGCCAGGTGGTCGAACAAGGCCCGCCCGCGCAGATTTTCGATGATCCCCAGGATGCCTACACGAGGCAACTCATCGCCGCCATGCCCGGACGAGGCTGGGATCCCGCCGCCGCGATCCACCATTCCGAATCCCTGAACGACGCGGCCCTGGCCCCCCACGCCTCATGATAGAACCCGACCTGACCCTGGCCGCAAGCCTGTTCGAACAACTGCACGCATCGAGCTTCGACGGTGTGGGCATCACGCGAGACACTTACGGCGCAGGCGAACAACGCGCCCATGCCCTGATGGCCGACAACGCGCGGCGCCTGGGCCTGGAAGTGCGCGTCGACGCGGCCCTCAACCTGTACCTGACACTGCCGGGACGCCGCCGGGAAAAGCCCGTGGTGATGACCGGTTCCCACCTGGACTCCGTTCCCAGGGGCGGAAACTACGACGGCGCGGCGGGTGTCGTCGCGGGCCTGGCGGTGCTCGCGGGATGGATCCGCGAAGGCGCCCAGCCGGACCGCGACGTCACGGTCATGGGGATACGGGCCGAGGAAAGCGCCTGGTTCCCCGTCTCCTACATCGGCAGCACGTCCGCGTTCGGCCTGCTGAGCCCCCAGGCCCTGTCCAGCCGCCGCGCCGACACTGGCCGGACCCTGGCGGAGCACATCGGCGAACTTGGCGGCCGGCCCGAGGCGCTTGCCCGGGGGGAAGCCGAGTTGCGCCCAGAGTCCATCGACTGCTTTGTCGAACTGCATATCGAGCAGGGACCGGTCCTGGAAGGAGGCGGCCACGCCCTCGGCGTGGTGACCGGCATCTGCGGCAGCCATCGCTACAGGCAAGCGCAGATCAAGGGCAGGTACGCGCACTCGGGCGCCACGCCACGCTCCCACCGACAGGACGCCGTCGTGGCGCTGGCCGCCTTGATCGAGCGTCTGCAGCGCGAATGGCAAGACCTGGAGGCCAGCGGGCACGAACTTACCCTCACCTTCGGCCAGGTGAACACAGACCCCATGCAGGCCGATTTCAGCAAAGTACCCGGGCAGGTGAGCTTCTGCGTCGACATTCGCTCGCGCAACGTCGACACCTTGCGCCTGCTGGATTCGCTGCTGCTGGCGGCGGCGCACGAACTGGAAGCCTCCCATGGCGTCCGCTTCGATTGGGGCCCCGTCTCGGGCAGCCAGCCCGCGGTCATGGACGAACCTCTGCAGCACGCGCTGCGCGGCGCCGCACTGGCGGCGGGCGTGCAGCCCCGTCAGCTTCCCAGCGGCGCGGGGCACGACGCTGCGACCTTCTCGAACCGGGGCGTTCCCACCGCCATGCTGTTCGTGCGCAACGCGAACGGAAGCCACAACCCCGAGGAGGCCATGGCCATGGACGACTTTGCCGCGGGAGTCCGATGCCTGGGCCAGGTGCTAGCCATGCGCGCCGGACTGGCCGAACCACAAGACCCCGCCCCTATTTGAGGACCTTTCATCATGCCGATTTGCGTCATCGCGCAACCCATCCACCCCATCGGCGCGCAGATTCTGCGCGAGGCCGGCGTGGAGGTGCGCCAATCTCCCGGGCCCGGCCTGGATTCCCTGCGCGAGATCATCGCCGAGGCCGACGCGGTCATCGTCCGCGACAGCCTTCCCGCCGCGCTCATGGACGCGGCGCCGCGCCTGTGCGTCATCGCCAACCACGGCACGGGCACGGACAAGATCGACGTCTCCCATGCAGAGTCGAAAGGCATACCCGTCGTTTTCACTCCCGATGCGAACGTGCGCTCGGTCGCGGAGCATGCGCTGATGCTGATGCTTGCCACCGCCCGCCAGGCCGTGCAGGCGGACGCCGCGACGCGCAAGGGCCATTGGCGTTTCAAGTATGAACAGCCCCTGTTCTCGCTCTGCGGAAAAACGCTGGGCATCGTGGGCTGGGGCCGCACCGGCCGCTTGCTCTGCGACATGGCCGCGCGGGCGCTGGACATGCGCGTCGTCGTCTGGTCGCCCAGCCTGCCCGCCGACGGCTTGCCGCCATCCGGCGCGACCCGCGTCGACACGCTGCATGAACTGCTGCGGACGTCGGACGTCGTGTCGCTGCATCGGCCATTGCGCGGCGACACCCGGCACACGCTGGACAAGGCGGCGCTGGAGCAGATGAAACCCGGCGCCATCGTCATCAATACGTCCCGGGGCGGGCTCATCGACGAATCGGCCCTGGCGGACGCCCTGCGCGACGGGCGCATCTACGGCGCCGGGCTGGACGTCTTCGAAACAGAGCCGCTGCCTGCGGGGTCCGTGGTCGCCGGGCTGCCCAACGTCGTGCTCACTCCGCATGTCGCCGGTTCCACCCAGGAGGCCCTGGAGGCGACCGCCCGCCAATGCGCTGAACAGATCCTTTCGGTACTCGCCGGCCGGCAGCCTGCCCATCTTGTGCATCCTCAGGCGTGGGACCGCCGCCGCCAGCCAGCATCTTCCAACTTCGCCGAGCGCCAGCCATGAATCCTCCGATCGTCACGTTGACCCAGGGCCATCTGCCCCTGCTCATTTCCATTCCCCACGGCGGCGAATGCCTGCCCGAGCCATTCCTGCGCCGCATGACGCCCGCCGCCCACAAGATCGCGGATACCGATTGGCATCTCGCGCGCCTCTATGGCTTCGCCCGCGCGATGGGCGCTTCGGTGCTGCAGGCCAACTATTCGCGCTACATCATCGACGTCAACCGACCGGCCGACGGCGCGAGCCTTTACCCGGGAACCACCACCACCGGCTTGTGCCCGACCGAGAGTTTTGTCGGCGAAGCCCTGTACCGCGCCGACGCCGCCCCGCCGGACGAGCAAGAGACGGCGGAGCGCATCGCCCGGTACTGGCAGCCCTATCACGACGCGTTGCAGCAGGAGCTGGCGCGCTTGCGCGAGAAGCATGCCCACGTATTGCTCTGGGAAGCCCACTCCATCGCCAATGAGCTGCCCCGCCTTTTCGAAGGACAGTTGCCTGACTTGAACATCGGCACATTCAGCGGCGCCGCGTGCGCGCCCGCGCTGCGCGAAGCCGCTGTCGCCGCAGCCAGCGCCAGTCCCTTCAGTTGGGTCATCGACGCGCGCTTCAAGGGGGGCTACATCACCCGCAACTACGGCCGCCCCCAATCCGGCGTGCATGCCGTTCAGCTCGAAATGTCGCGGCACCTCTATATGGAGGAAGGAGAGCCTTACGCCTATCGCGAGGACCGGGCGGCCGCGGTGCTTCCCACCGTAGAAAGCATGGTCAGGAACACGCTGCGGGCGCTGGAAGGGCTGCAATGAACGGGAGACGGCCATGACGACACTCTCCGACATCCGGACCTATGTGCGCCAGCTTCGCCTGCGCGGGGTCGAATCGGTCGAGATCCGGGAGGGCGAGCGCTTGGTCAGCATCCGGATCGACGTGCCCGCGGTTTCCGAGGGCGCCGCCACGCCGGAGGCCGCGCCCACCCCGGATTCCTCTCTCATCGACGTGCGCAGCGCCACGCTGGGCCGGTTGCTGCGCAGCCATGCCGACAGGCTGCCGGTTCAGATCGAGCCGGGCGACGAGGTAAGCCAGGGCCAGCTGCTGGCGCTGGTGGCCCTGGATGAAAACCTCGTGTCCGTGCATGCGCCCGTGGATGGCTCGATCGGCGCCGTGCTGGGGGCCGAGGGCCAGATCGTGGATTACGGCATGCCCCTATTCCAACTCAAGCCAAGGCAGCGCTGAGCGATGACCCAGAACACCCAATTGATCCTCGACATGATCGATCTGGTCGCCGAAGAACGCATCGCGGAGCTCTATGTCAGCGAACCCGCCTTCGGCGTCCGTATCCGCCGGCGTGCAGGCAGCGTAGATTCCGCCCCGCCTCCCGGCTCCGCAGCGCCCCCCGGCATGCCCGCTTCCGAGCCGCAGGCGGCCGCCGCAGCGCCGACCTCCCAGACAGTCGCCGCCCCGTTGGCGGGCGCTTTCTACCGGGCTTCCAGCCCGGGGGGAGAGCCCTTGGCGCGCGAAGGCGGCTGGGCGGCTGCGGGAGCGCCCCTGTGCGTCATCGAAGCGATGAAGATGTTGACCGAAGTGGCCGCCCCCCAAGCCGGCACGATCGTCCGGGTGCTGTGCGAGGACGGGCAGATGGTCGAGCAAGGGCAGGCGTTGTTCATTCTTGAACCCGGCGAGGCCGACCATGTTTCGTAAGATTCTCATCGCCAATCGTGGCGAAATCGCCTTGCGCATACAGCGGGCCTGCCACGAGCTGGGCGTCCAGACCGTCATCGTGCACTCCGAAGCGGACCGAGATGCTTCCTACCTGCAGCAGGCCGACGAAGCGCTCTGCATCGGGCCGGCTGCCTCCGCGGACAGCTACCTCAACACTTCCGCCATTCTTGCCGCCGCCAGGCTGACGGGCGCGCAGGCGGTCCACCCCGGCTATGGCTTCCTCAGCGAGAACGGCGGCTTCGCCGAGGCCGTGGAGGCTGCGGGCATGACGTTCATCGGCCCGGCCCCATCGGCGATCCGCATGATGGGCGACAAAGTCAAAGCCAAACAGGCCATGCAAGAATCGGGGGTGCCTTGCGTGCCGGGATCGGACGGCGTGCTGCCCGATGACGCCCAGGCCATATTGCGGCAAGCCGGAAGGATAGGCTTTCCGCTGATCATCAAGGCGGCGGGCGGCGGCGGGGGCCGGGGAATGCGCGTGGTCGAGTCCGAAAGCGGCTTGCAGGCGGCGGTGGAAACGACGCGTGCCGAAGCGCGGGCGGCTTTCGGCAATCCGGATCTTTACATGGAGCGCTTCCTGCAGCAGCCCCGCCACATCGAAATCCAGGTACTGGCCGACCACCACGGCCAGGCCGTCTGGCTGGGCGAACGCGACTGCTCCATGCAGCGGCGGCACCAGAAAGTCGTAGAGGAGTCTCCCGCCCCCGGCGTCGATCGCCAGGCTATCGAGGCGATCGGCGAACGCTGCGCCAGCGCATGCAGGTCGATCGGCTATCGGGGCGCGGGCACGTTCGAGTTCCTGTATGAGGACGGCGAGTTCTACTTCATCGAAATGAACACGCGGCTGCAGGTCGAGCACCCCGTCACCGAACTCACGACCGGCATCGACATCGTGCAGATGCAGATCCGCATCGCGGCCGGAGAGCCCCTGCCCTGGCGCCAGGACCAGATCCGGCGCCACGGCCATGCGATCGAATGCCGGATCAATGCCGAGAATGCCGCGTCCTTCCTGCCTTCCCCGGGCCGCATCACGCACTGGCGGCCGCCGGGCGGGCCGGGCTTGCGGGTGGATTCGCATGCCTATGCCGGCTATACGGTGCCGCCGCACTACGATTCGATGATCGGAAAATTCATCGCATTCGGCGACACGCGCGAGCAGGCGCTCGCCCGCATGCGGGTCGCGCTGCGCGAGGCCGTCGTGCAAGGCATCGACACGAACATCCCGCTGCACCGCGACCTGTTCTCGGATCCCGTCTTCTGCCTGGGCGGCGCGGGTATCCATCATCTTGAATCCTGGATAGCATCACGGCATACCGCCGCGGCTTAGTCCCAGCCAGCCGCGGCTCGTGAAAGCCCGGCGGCTTCACCGCACGTCATTTCCACTCTACTGAAAGGAAATCCCATGAGCTTGATCGAACAGAAATTCGCCAGACTCTCCACTGACAACGCGCCTGGCCAGGAAGTCCGCCAGCGCGCTGAGGGGTTGGATGCCCTGCTGAAAGGCGACACGCTGCCCGGCACACCGGTGGACTTTTCGCACGGCGACGTGAACGAAAGCGCATTCGCGCCCACGCCCGGCTCCCTGGAAGCCTTCGTCGCCGGCGTGGAAAGCGGAGGCGAGCAGGCCTATACGGAGTATCGCGGGCGCGCCGACCTGCGCGCCCGCGTGGCGGAGCACCTGGGGCGGTTCACCGGCAGCCCGGTTTCGGGCTCGGACGAACTGATCATCACCCCGGGCACGCAGGGAGCCCTGTTCCTGTCCATCGCCTCCACCGTCGCGCCCGGCGACAAGGTGGCGATCGTGCGGCCCGACTATTTCGCCAATCGCAAGCTGGTCGAATTCATCGGCGGCGAAATTGTCCCGATCGAGATGGATTACCTGAATAACGCCGACCGCGCGGGCCTGGACCTGGGCCAGCTCGAGTCGGCCTTCAAGGCGGGGGTGAAGACTTTCCTGTTCTCCAACCCCAACAATCCGGCCGGGGTGGTCTATTCGAAGGACGAGATCGGACAGATCGCCGCGCTTGCCAACCAGTACCGGGCGACGGTCATCGTCGACCAGCTGTACTCGCGCCTGCGCTATGCGGGCGTCGAATATACGCACCTGCGCGCGGCCGGGATCGACCCCGGCAACGTCATCACCATCATGGGCCCCTCCAAGACCGAATCCCTGAGCGGCTACCGCCTGGGCGTGGCTTTTGGCGCCCCGAAGCTGCTCGACCGCATGGAAAAGCTGCAGGCCATCGTGTCGCTCCGGGCTCCCGGCTACTGCCAGGCCGTGCTGCGCACGTGGTTCGAGGAGCCCGAAAGCTATATGGAGGAACGGATCCAGCAGCACCAGGCCATCCGCGACGACCTGCTGCGCGTGCTCCGCTCGGTGGAAGGCCTGGCCGCCCGCACGCCCCAGGCAGGAAGCTATCTGTTTCCCAGGCTGCCCAAGCTGACGGTGTCCCCGCAGGATTTCGTGCGCATCCTGCGCCGCCAGGCCGGCGTGACGGTAACCCCCGGCACGGAGTTCAGCCCCGATACCGGCGACAGCTTCCGCCTCAATTTCTCGCAGAACCACGCCGCGGCGCTGCACGCGATCGAGCGGACGGTCGAGCTCATCGCCCGCTACCGCGCTTAACGACAGGAGATTTCCTATGACACGCAAGGCATTTTCCAGCGACCGCACGCCCCCGCCCGCCGGTACCTACAGCGTCGCCATCCAGGCCCAGGGCCTCATATTCCTTTCCGGCCAGACGCCGCGCGACGTCCACAACGTGCGCCACGGCGACAAGCCCTTCGCCGAACAGGCGCGGATGGCCCTCGACAATCTCCAGGCCGCGGCGGAAGCGGCGGGCTCGTCGCTGCGCGACGCGGTCAAGGTCAGCGTCTTCCTGAAAAACCCGGCCGATGCCAAGGAGTTCGACGCCATCTATGCCGGCTATGTCGGCGATCCGCCTCCCGCGCGAACCCTGACCCAGTCCAATTTCGCGGGTTTCGACATCGAAGTGGACGCGGTGCTGCTGGCCCGCCAGGCCTGACGGCCCGGGCGGAACTATCCTGACTTGGAGGGACTTTCAATCATGAGCGCACGCAGCGGGCTCATCAACGAGACAAGCAAGGGCGTCTACGTGATCGCCGCCACCCCGTTCGCCGACAACGGCGAACTGGACCTGGAAAGCGTCGACAGCCTGACGGATTTCTACCTGGAGAAAGGCGTAACCGGCCTCACGATACTGGGCATGATGGGCGAGGCGCCCAAGCTGACGGAGGCCGAGACCACAACAGTGATGCGGCGCGTGCTGAAGCGCGTGGAAGGCGGCGTTCCGGTAGTCGTCGGCGTAAGCGATGCATCGGACCGCAACGTCGAGCGCCTGTCGCATGAAGCGATGTCGCTCGGGGCGGCGGGCGTCATGATTGCGCCCGTGCCGAACCTGAAGACGGACGAGCAGGTCTACGCGTACTACGCGAACATCGCCACCCTGCTCGGCCGGGACATCCCGATCTGCCTGCAGGATTTCCCCCAATCCACGGGCGTGCATACGTCGGTCGCGGTGATACACCGCCTCGTCGACGCCTTTCCGCAGATCGTCATGCTCAAGCACGAGGACTTTCCCGGCATGCGCAAGCTGAGCCAGGTCCGCGAAAAAAGCGTGGCGGACGGCAGGCGGCGCATCAGTATCCTGGTGGGCAATGGCGGCCTGTTCCTGCCGCAGGAAATGCTGCGCGGCGCCGATGGCGCCATGACCGGGTTCGCCTATCCCGAGATGCTGGTGCAGGTCTGCCGCCTGTTCCACGAGGGGAAGCCGGAAGAAGCGGAGGACCTGTTCAACATCTACCTGCCCTTGCTGCGGCATGAGTTCCAGTATGGCATCGGCCTGGCCCTGCGCAAAGAAACGCTGCGCAGGCGCGGCGCGATCCGTTCCGCCTACGTGCGCCGTCCGGGCCCGGCGCTGGACGCCACGGACCATGCCGAACTGGCGCGCCTGATCGGCAGGCTGGAAGCCGCATTGGCCTGAAGCCGCGGGGTTTCCGTCAATCACGGAACCCCTGCCCCCGCACGTACTCGGCCAGGAACTCCACGCATGCGCGGATCTTGGCCGAGGCGTTCAGGCGCGAGGGGTAGACGGCCCAGATATTGGCCTCCTGGCGATACGCCGGCAGCACCTGGACCAGCTTGCCTTGGGCGATCAGCGGCCCCACGTCCCAGGCCGAGCGCAGGATGATTCCCCGGCCATCCACCGCCCATTGCACGACCATTTCACCGTTGTTGGCCGATAGCGGCCCGCGCACCTTGACCGTGTGTTCCCGGCTTCCACGGCGCATGCGCCAAACACCGAAGGGGTGGTCGCGCTCCTTGATGACCAGGCAGTCGTGGGCAGCCAGTTCGGCCAGGGTGCGCGGCGCGCTTCGCGCCTGCAGATACGAGGGCGCGGCGCACAGCACGCGATGATTGCTGGCAAGCTTGCGCGCGATGACGTGCGGCGCGATGTCGTCGCCCACGCGCACGTCCAGGTCATACCCTTCCGCCGCCACGTCGACCAGGCGGTCGAACACCTCGAAACGGACCTGCACCGCCGGGTGCTGGGCGGCGAACGCGGACAGCGCGGGCGCCACCACGCGGCGGCCGAATCCGAAGCTGCTGCAGACCCGCAGCAAGCCGCGGGGTTCGCGCCGGGTAATGCCGACCTCCTCGACCAGGTGGTCCACATCGTCGAGGATGCGCTGCGCCCAGTGGTAGACGCGCTCGCCCGCCTCGCTGATCACGACGCGCCGGGTGGTGCGATGGAACAGGGTCGTGCCCAGGCTGTCCTCGAGCAGACGGATGCGCTTGGTGACGTAGGCGGGCGACATGCCCAGGGCCTCGGCCGCGCCGGAGAAACTGGAAGCGCGCACCACCGCGCACAGGACGCGCAAGTCGGCGGGAAGGAAATCATTATTCATGATTCGTGCATAGTCATTTCACAGGACGGCCTATTGTAGATAGGACGTGCGGACGCCTACCATCGTTCCCATTCCTTTTTTTCACCTCTAGACTCGAGCAATCATGTCCCACGTTTTCAAGATCGCCGCCATCGCCGGCGACGGCATCGGCAAAGAAGTCATGCCCGAGGGCCTGCGGGCGGTCCAAGCCGCCGCCAAGCGCTTCGGCCTGTCGCTGCAGATCGACACCTTCCCCTGGGCCAACTGCGATTACTACGCGCAGCACGGCGAAATGATGCCTCCCGACTGGAAGGCGCAGCTGCAGGGCTACGACGCCATCTTCTTCGGCGCGGTGGGCTGGCCCGAAACAGTGCCGGATCACGTATCGCTGTGGGGATCGCTGCTGAAGTTCCGCCGCGAGTTCGACCAGTACATCAACCTGCGCCACGTGCGGCTATTCGACGGCGTGCCCTGCCCGCTGGCCGGGCGCAAGGCGGGCGATATCGATTTCTTCATCGTCCGCGAGAACACCGAGGGCGAATACACCAACCTGGGCGGGCGCCTGTTCGCCGACACGGACCGGGAAATCGTCATCCAGGAATCGGTGTTCACGCGGCACGGCACCGACCGCGTCATGCGCTATGCCTTCGAGCTGGCCAACCGGCGCGAGCGCAAGACGCTGACGGTGGCGACCAAGAGCAACGGTATCGCGGTCAGCATGCCGTGGTGGGACGAACGGGCCGACGCCATGGCCCGGCAATACCCGGACATCCGGACCGATAAGCAGCACATCGACATCCTCGCCGCGCGTTTCGTGCTGCAGCCGCAGCGTTTCGATGTGGTGGTGGCGTCCAACCTGTTCGGCGACATCCTGTCGGACCTGGGGCCGGCATGCACCGGCACGATCGGCATCGCCCCGTCGGCGAACCTGAATCCCGAACGCGTATTCCCCTCGCTGTTCGAGCCCGTCCACGGATCGGCGCCGGACATCTACGGCAAGGGCATTGCCAATCCGATCGCGATGATCTGGTCGGGCGCGTTGATGCTGCAGTTCCTGGGCAGCCAGGAAGCGCATGACGCCATCCTCCGGGCGATCGAGCACTGCCTGCAGAACGGCCCCCGCACGCCCGACCTCGGCGGCCAGGCCGGCACCGAAGATCTCGGCCGTGCCATTGCCGGGCACATCGAGGCCGCAGCCTGAGGCAGCCCTACGCTGCCCAAACCGGGCGGCATCAGCCGGCGCGCGACAGCATGCTGTCGCGCAGCCGCAGTACGGATGCGCATGACGTGTCGCGATGTGTCACGAGCGACAAGGACAGCGCGCCATGCGCATCGGCATCGGCCAGCGGCACGAACGTCACATGCGGCGTGGAGTAGGCCCGCGTCACGCCGGGCACCAATGCCAGGCCCATGCCGCTGGCCACCAGGCTGACCAGGGTCTGCACCTGGATCGCCTCCTGACTGATGCGCGGGGAAAACCCCGCCTTGCGGCATAGCGCCTGAGCCACGCCGTGCAGGCCCGGCACCTTGAGAGGCGAATACAGCACAAAGTTCTCGGCGCGCGCCCGCTCCAGGCGGACCGGCCCGCCCGAAGCCAGCGGATGCCCCGCCGGCACCGCCAGGATCAGGTCGTCGCGCTCGACCACCCAGGAATCCAGCGCCGCGTCTTCGGCCAGCGGGCCGCGTACGAGGCCGGCGTCGATATCGTTGGCGCGCAGCATGGCCACCAGGCCGATCGTGCTGTCCTCGCGCAGGTCCAGTTGCAGGTCTGGATATTCAGCACGGAACGCAGGCAGGCAGCGCGGCAGCAGCATGTAGGTGGCCGACCCGACGAATCCCAGCCGCAGCAGGCCCCACTCGCCCAACGCCACACGGCGGGCGGCCTGGCGCGCCTGTTCGGAATGAAACAGCGCGCGGCGGGCGTCGGCCATCAACGCCTGCCCGGCAGGCGTCGGCGTTACCCCCTTGGCGCCGCGCACCAGCAGCGGCACCCCCACCGCATGTTCCAGCTTCTGGATCGATACCGATAGCGCGGGCTGCGCAATGTGCAGCAGATCGGCGGCGCGCCGGTAGCTGCCCTGTTCCGCAATGGTCACGAACTGCCGAAGCTGCCGTAGATCGATAGCCATAACAAATTCCATATCACCCAATACCTAAGCCATATTAGACGTGTATGTGCAGGGGCGATAGCATTTCCCCCATGACAGTCTCTCCCCACTCCCAAGCCGGCGCGCTGGGCGGCGTGCGCATCCTGGACCTGACTTCCGTGGTGTTCGGCCCCTATGCGTCGCAGATACTCGCCGACTACGGCGCCGATGTGATCAAGATCGAAGCGCCGGCGGGAGACTCCACGCGCCGCACCGGCCCATCGCAGGAACCGGGGCTGGCCGCCATCTTCCTGGGCCTGAACCGCAACAAGCGCAGCGTCGTGCTGGACTTGAAGCAAGCCGAGGCGCGGCAGGCGCTGTTGACGATGGTGGATCAGGCCGACGTGCTGATGCACAGCATGCGGCCCGCCAAGATGGCCGCGCTGGGGTTGGGCCCGGATACGCTGTGCGCGCGCAACCCGCGGCTGGTGTATGCCGGCCTGTACGGGTTCGGCGCGGGCGGCGCCTACGACGGTCGGCCTGCGTATGACGACATCATCCAGGGCCTGTCAGGCTTTGCCGACCTCGTCGACCGCCAGACCGGCGAACCGCGCTACCTGCCCACGGTGGCTGCCGACAAGACCTGCGGCCTGATCGCCGCGCACGCCATCCTCGCGGCGTTGTTCCAGCGCGAGCGCACCGGCGCGGGGCAGCAGCTGGAAGTGCCCATGTTCGAAAGCATGGCCTCCTATGCGCTGGTCGAGCATTACTACGGCCGGCACCTGGCCGACGAACCCGGCGAAGCCGGCTATCCGCGCGTGCTTACGCCCTGGCGCAAACCCTGCCGCACGGCCGATGGCCATGTCTGCCTGATGCCCTACACCGATGCCCATTGGCGCGACTTCTTCCGTGCCGCGGATCGCCCCGATCTGGCGGAAGACGCGCGCTTTGCGGATATCTCCGCACGAACGCGGCACATCGAGGCGCTGTACGAACTGCAGGCCGAAATCGTCGCGGGACGCGATACCGCCTATTGGCTGGCCTTATGCGAACAGCTGGAGATTCCGGCCGCGCCCGTCAACCGCCTCCAGGACCTGGAAGCCGATCCGCATTTGCAAAGCGTGGATTTCTTCGTGCCTCTGGAGAGCGCATCGGGCAGCCGCTACCGCTTTCCCCGCAACCCCGTGCGCCTGCAGCGCTCCCACGTGCCGGCCGCGATGCCGCCGCGCCTGGGCGAACATACGCGCGACGTGCTGCGGGAAGCGGGCCTGGATGAGGCCCATATCTCGACGCTCCTGGAAGCGGGCGCCGCCCGCGACGCGCTCTCCACCCCCCTCGACAACGACAAGGACCCGGCATGACCGCAGACCGCAACCCCACCGCCATCGCACAACTCGGCCAGGGCTATTACTGGCAGGACCTGGCCGTGGGCCAGCGCTTCCATACGTTCCGCCGCACGGTTACCGAGACCGACATCGTGAACTTCATCAGCGTGACGGGAATGCTGGAAACCATTTTTATCGACGCCACCTACGCGCACGGCGCCATCCAGGGCCGCCCCGCTCCCGGCGCGCTGACCTACGGCCTGATCGAGGGATTGATCATGCAGGGCATGGTGCAGGGCACTGGGCTGGCACTGCTGGAAGTCCACAAGAAAATGCTGGCGCCCGTGGTTGCGGGCGACACCATCTGGGCGGAAATCGAAGTCACCGGCGTACGCCCCACCTCGCAGCACAACCGGGCGGTCGTAACGTCCGCCATCGAAGTGCGGAACCAGCACGGCAAGCCGGTAATGGCCTACACGGCCACGCGCATGCTCGCGGGCAGGCCCGACGCCTGATCGGGCGGCAAAGCGTCCCGTCCAGAGGGCGCTGCTGCCAGGACGCGATCCGCGTTCATCCAAAAAAACACAAGGAGACAAACCATGAAGAAAGTACTGCTGGCGGGCAGCCTAGCCATCCTGGCGTTGGGAAGCGCGGCAAGCGCCCAAGCCGCCTGGCCCGAACGCCCTGTCACGATGGTGGTGCCGTTCCCGCCCGGCGGCCCCACCGACCTGGTCGCGCGCGTGCTGGCCAAGCAGCTGACCGACCAGCTGGGCCAGACGGTCGTGGTCGAGAACAAGGGCGGCGCCAACGGCAACATCGGCATGCAATACGCGGCCGCCGCCAAGCCCGACGGCTATACCGTGCTTTACAACACGTCGTCGATCGCCCTGAGCCCCAACCTCTACCGGTCGCTGGCATTCGATCCGGTCAAGGACTTCGCGCCGGTCTCGTCCACGGCGGTCATCCCGCTGGTGCTGCTGGTACATCCGTCGGTGCCGGCGAAAGACACGCAGGCGTTCGTGCAGTATGCGCGCCAGCATCCGGGCAAACTGTCGTATGGCTCGGCGGGCGCTGGCAATGTCACTCACCTGGGCGCCCTGTTGCTGCTGCGCTCGCTCGAGATCGATGCGGTGCACGTGCCCTATCGCGGCAGCGCCCCGGCCATGACGGATCTGGTCGGAGGGCAGGTGCAAGTAATGACGAACACGCTGAACGATTCGCTCGGCTTCATCCGGGAAGGAAAACTGCGCGCGCTGGCGGTGACCAGCAGCGCGCGCAGCGGCCAGTTGCCCGACGTGCCGACCGTGGCGGAAACGGCGGTGCCCGGATTCGAGATGGGAGCGTGGCAGGGTGTGGTGGTGCCGGCCGGCACGCCGGAGCCGGTCATTGAAAAACTGAACGCCGAAATCCGACGCGCGCTGCAATCGCCCGAAATGCAGAAGCAGCTCAAGGCCCAAGGCGCGCAGGCGCTAGGATCCACGCCGCAGGAATACGCGGCCTACATCAAAAGCGAAATCTCGCGCTGGGGCGAAGTGGTGAAGGCCGCCAACGTGAAGCTGGATTGAAGCGCCGGCCCCCCCAACGGGGGGCAGCAAGCACGCGCAACGTGTGCAGCGTGGGGGCTCCGCGCCGCCGCCGGGCCGCCCCAAGGCGGCGCAGCCCCCTCGGGGGGCAGCAAGCACGCGCAGCGTGCGCGGCGTGGGGGCTCCCCCTCAGCGGCCGGCGGCCTTGGCGCTGATGCCGTTGGCCACGCCCATGTCGACCTTAGGCACGTCGCGGATCAGCACGCGCACGTCTTCGCCCGAGATATCGATGCTGGCGCAAACGGCCTGATTCAGCGCGGCGATCAAGGCCGCCTTCTTGGCCTCGTCGCGGCCTTCAATCAGCGCCACGTCCACGCGCGCCATGCGTTTGCCAATCTCGCCGGCCACGATCACGTTTTCCGCGGGCACTTCCTGCAGCACGATACGCACACTGGGCAGCGGCGCGGCAATGCTTTCGACGACGGCGTTGGACGCCGCCTTCAACAGGGTCGCTTTCTGGGCGGCCGAGTGGCCTTGCATGATCTGGACATTCAAAATGGGCATGACGGCTTCCGATATTCCGAATAGGGGCAACCGGCCTGAGCGGCCGGCGGACCATCATATCCGGACTTTGCCCATGCGCAGGCACAGTCCGGATACGGGTCTTCCCTGTCAGGCCGCCTTGTCGCGGTGCTCCAGCTCGGGCTCCGCCTCAGCGGCGACAGGCGCCTCGTCGGCAGGTGGCGTGTCGGCCAGGGCCGGCGTAACCAGCTCCACGACCTTCTTGCGCGACAGCATGCCGATGAACTCGTCGTCCTCGCCCGTCACCGCCACCGGCTGGTCGCTATGGACCAGTTGGGCCAGCACTTCGCCCAGGCCAGCCGTGGCCGGCACGGACGCCAGGTCCTCGACGTAGCGGGAGATGTCGCGCACGCCGTCCTGGATGGCCTTTTCCGCCGCCTCGGCGGTCAGCACGCCTGCCAGGCGCTTGCCGTCCAGCACCGGCGCGTACTCGTAGTCCAACGCGCGCATGCGGTCCATGGCGTGCGCGGGGCGCGAGCGCATGGTCAGCGTCAGGCGCGCGGGGTTCACGGCATGCGTGGCGTTGAGCACCTTGGTGCGGTTCACGTCCTGCAGGAACGATTGCACGTAATCGTTGGCCGGATTCAGCAGGATGTCTTCCGGCGTGCCTTCCTGCACCAGCTCTCCGTCCTTCAGGATGGCGATGCGGTTGCCCAGGCGCAGGGCCTCGTCCAGATCGTGCGTGATGAACACGATGGTCTTGTTCAGCTTTGCCTGCAATTGCAGCAGTTGATCCTGCATTTCGCGGCGGATCAACGGGTCCAGCGCCGAGAACGCTTCGTCCATCAGCAGGATTTCAGCGTCGGTGGCCAGCGCGCGCGCCAAACCCACCCGCTGCTGCATGCCGCCCGACAACTGATGCGGATACTGGTTTTCAAAACCCGCCAGCCCCACTTGCTCAAGCCAGTCGCGGGCGCGCTTCTCGCGTTCGGCGCGGCCCACGCCCTGCACGGTCAGGCCGTAGGCGGCGTTGTCCAGCACCGTGCGATGCGGGAACAAACCGAAGCGCTGGAACACCATGCTCATCTTCTTTTGACGGAAGACTTCCAGGTCGCGCTTGTTCAGGCTGACCACGTCCACCCCATCGACCAGGATATGGCCGGCGCTGGGTTCGATCAGCCGGTTGAAGTGGCGGATCAGCGTGGACTTGCCGGAACCCGACAGCCCCATGATGACGTAGATGCTGCCCTCTTCGATGGACAGGCTGATATCGCGCAAGCCCAGCGTGTGGCCGCTTTCAGCCAGCAACTGTTCCTTGCTCATGCCGTTCTGGGCGGCTTGCAGCCATTTCTTCGGATGCGAGCCGAAGACCTTGTAGATGTTCTTGACCTCGATCTTGCTCATCGCTGGCCTCCCATGCGCATGCGCTGTCCATACGATTGCGTGATCCGGTCGAACAGCACGGCCAGCACCACGATACCCAAGCCCGCCAGCAGGCCGCGGCCGACTTCCAGGCGGTTGATCCCCAGCAGCACTTCATAGCCCAGGCCGCGCGCGCCGATCATCGACGCGATCACTACCATCGACAAGGCCATCATCGTGGTCTGGTTGATGCCGGCCATGATGTTGGGCAGGGCCAGCGGCAGCTGCACGCCGAACAATTGCTGGCGCGGGTTGGCGCCGAACGCGCGCGACGCTTCCAGCACTTCACGGTCGACCAGGCGGATGCCCAGGTCGGTCAGGCGAATTAGCGGCGGCACGGCGTAGATCACGGTGGCGATGATGGCGGGGATCTTGCCCAGGCCAAACAACATCACAACGGGGATCAGGTACACAAAGCTGGGCATGGTCTGCATCACGTCCAGCACCGGCAGCATGATGGAGCGCAGCCAGTTCACTCGCGCCATCAGCACGCCCAGCGGGATGCCGATCAAAACCGACAGGCCGGCGGCCATGATCATCAGCGCCAGCGTCTGCATGCCGGCGTCCCACAGGCCCAGGACGCCGATCACGCACAACAGCGCGCCCATTGCCAGGCTCAGGCCGATGCGGCGGCTCACGCCCCAGGCGATCGCCACTGTCACCACGACCACCGCCCACCAGGGCGAGCTGCGCAGCAGCTGCTCCAGCCAGACCAGCGCATGCAGGACCGGCTGCGACATGGTCTCCAGCGTGTCCGCGTAATTGGTGACCAGGTGATCGACAAACCCGTCGATCGCCCCCCGGACCTGCCGGGCGGGAATAATTTCAGGAAACATTCGTTCTACTCCATTCTGGCGCGCTCATCGCCCGTGTCGCCGCAGGCCGCGGCATCGCGCAAGACAATGAAACCAGGGGGCTTCCGTGGCGGAAGCGGCCCGCCAAATCGGCGGCACGAGCGCGCATCGGGCCGGGCAACGGTGCCCGGCCGGCGGCCATCCCGGCAAAGCAGTCCGGCCCGGGGATGGGCCGGTACGCGCCACGGTGGCGCGCAGCCAGGCTCACGGCAGGTTAGAGCGCGCTTTGGACGCGCCCGGCGACGTCGGCGGGGACCCACTTGGTCCAGACGTCGGGCTTGGTCTTCAGGAACCACTTGGCCACGGCGGCGGACTCGTCGCCGGTCTCTTCCATGTGGGCCAGGGTTTCGTTGATCACCGGCAGCGGCACCGACACCTTGGACAGGAATTCGGTGAGCTTGGGGGCCTCCTCCGAGAACTTGGTGTTTACGGCGGTGAAGACGGGGTTGTCAGGATAGGCGCTGGGCTCGGGATTGGCGCACTTGGGCGCCGTCAGGCACTTGTGCTTTTCCGCGTCATAGGGCGGCATGTCCAGCTTGACCAGGTCCATCGAGCCGACCAGCGGCGTGGGCGACCAGTAGTAGAAGACAACGTTCTGCTTGCGCTTGTAGGCCGACATCAGGGCCGCCTTCTGCGCCGCGCCCGTGCCGGGCGAATACAGGGTGTATGTGTCTTGCAGCTTCAAGGCGTGGAACAGGTTGTTGCTGGTCACTTCGCAGCCCCAGCCTGCCGGGCAGCCGTAGAAACGGCCCTTGCCGGGCTCTTCCGGATCCTTGAACTGGTCCTTGAACTTCGGCAGGTCGGCCGCGGATTTCAATTCCGGCAGGCGCTCGGCCGTGTAGCGCGGGATGTACCAGCCTTCGGCGCCCATGTAGAGATCGCCGATGCGCTTGACCTTGCCGGTCTTCTCGGCGCGGTCCCAGGGATCGGCGACGCTGTTCAGCCAGATCTCGGTGTTGATGTCCAGGTCGCCGCGCTCGAGCGCGGCCAGGGCGGGCAGGGTTTCGGTAGGCAGGGTTTCGGTCTTGCAACCATAGCCCTTTTCCATGATGAAGCGTTCGACGTCAACCAGAACCAGGTTGGATTCCCAGTTCATGGCGCCGAAATTGACAGGACGCTTGAGTTCGCATTGGGCGGCATCGGCGGCCTGGGCCGAACCGGCGAATGCAAAGAACACGGCCGCGGCGGCCAGGGTCTTGACGGGGGTGAAACGCATTGGCTTTTGCCTCCATAGGTTCAGGGACACACGTCGGGCTGGGCCCGTGGGTGCCATGGAGCTAAGGGGGTTGTGCGGAAGACGGGCTGAACCGCCAATACAAACCGACACTAGCAACAAGACTGGCCGCGAGGATGCGGAGTCTTGCAAGACAGGAGTTTCAAAAACGCGGTTTTTGAAAACCCACAGAAAGTGAACAAACTGAACGAAGAAGCGAGCATCTTAAACGAAATTGATGCTCAGCCCAACCCTAGGTTTGAATAAAACAGATACATCCAGGGGAAAAAGCGTCCGGGATAACCCCGATCGACCACGGGTAAATCGCAGTTTTCCCCTAAGGAACTTTGATTCGGAATCAAAGACACATTCAGTAAATAATATATTCTTATTAATACATTCCAGTAGTTTCAAAACCGCCGGAAACGGCCTTTTCGGCCACCTGCGGGGGCATATCCCGGCCGTGCGCCACGCCTGAATATGCCCCCGCCGCGGTTTTTACCGCCACCGGAAGGGCAGCGCTAGCGCCCCTCTCCATACATATAGTCCCGCCGCCACGGATAAGCGAGGTCCGCCGGGTTGTCTAGCTCATCCGGACGCCCGGTGGCCGGCGGCTGCGCCAGTATCTGGTGCAGCGCGATCCAACCGTGCTCGAACCCCATGGCGCACCCCGCAAGGTAGAGCCGGTACGCCCGCAGCGAGCGTTCGCCCTGCTCGCCCCCCAGGATCCGGGCCGCCTCGGGCAACCGCGCCTCCAGCGCATCGCTCCACGCCCATAGCGTGCGCGCATAATGCGGCCGCAGGTTTTCCACGTCCACTTCTTCCAGGCCGCCGTTGGTCATGGCTTCCATCACGACGCTGATATGGGTCAGCTCGCCGCCGGGGAAGATGTACTTTTCGATGAACTCGCCCATGCCATTGCCCAGTTCGGCGTTGTAGACGCCCGCCGCCGTAATACCATGGTTCATGATCAGGCCGCCCGGCTTGAGCAGGCGGCGCAGCTTGGCGAAATACCCCTCCAACTGCGCGCGTCCCACGTGCTCGAACATGCCGACCGAGGCAATCTTGTCGTAGGGGACGGATTCGTCGAGCTTGCGGTAGTCCAGCAGCGCCATGCGGACGCGGCCTGCCAGGCCCTTCTCCTCGATCAAGCGGCTGACGTGCGCGTGCTGGTTGCGCGACAGCGTAATGCCGGTGGCATCGACGCCATAGTTCTCGGCGGCCCAGAGCAGCAGCCCGCCCCACCCTGCGCCCACGTCCAGGAAGCGTTCGCCGTCCCGCAGGCGCAGTTTGCGGCAGATGTGGTCCAGCTTGGCCTCCTGGGCCTGGGCCAGCGTCATGCCGGGCTGGCGGAAGTAGGCGCAGGAGTACACCCGGCGCGGGTCCAGCCAAAGCGCGTAGAAATCGTCGGACAGGTCGTAATGGAATTCGATCTGCTTCGCGTCGCGCTCCACCGAGTGCCGCCAGACCGACATGACCTTGCGGACCAGCTCGGTCAGCCAGCCGCCCCGGGCCGCATCCACCGGCGAGCCCGGCAAAAGCGCCGCGGCGGCCGTCATGACGTCGCGCATATTGCCTTCGATATCGATGCGGCCTTCGACGTAGTCCTGCCCCAGGATGCCGACGGCGCCTTCGGCCAGGTGGGCCAGCGCGGTCTTGTCATGGGCCACGAACCGGACCCGCGGATCGGGCGGCCCCAGCACGGCGCCGTCGGGCAACACCAACTGGACGGTCAAGGGCAAGGCCTGCAGCTTGCGTTCCACCACAGACAACAAAGGATTCACGGCTACTCCCCTGGATGCGTACGGACGCCAACGACTTTATCGGAAAATCGTTGAAACTTGCATGTAAGGCTACGCGTGATACAGTCGCTGACTTGGCCCAAAACATGCAACAAACCGCATCGGCGCCCTGTCCTGCGTTGCAACGCGATCCACATGCCCCCATCACAATCTTTCCGCAGCGGTCTGCCCGGCTGGCTTATTCTCATGGGCGCGCTGACGGCCATCGGCCCGTTCGCCATCGATATGTACCTGCCCGCGTTCCCCACGATCGCGACGAACCTGGGCGTATCCCGCGGCGATGTCGAGCGCACCCTGGCGGCCTACCTGATCGGGCTGGCGATGGCGCAGGTGTTCTACGGCCCCATGGCCGACCGCTACGGGCGCAAGCCGCCGCTGCTGGTGGGCCTGGCGCTGTTCATGGTCGCGTCCCTCGGTTGCGCGCTGTCCGGATCGGTCGAAGCGCTGACCGGCTGGCGCGTCGTGCAGGCGATGGGCGGGGCCGCGGGCATCGTGATCCCGCGGGCCGTCATCCGCGACCACTATGAAACCCATGAAGCCGCCCGCGCCCTGTCGCTGCTGATGCTCATCATGGGCCTCGCCCCCATCCTCGCGCCGCTGATCGGCGCGCAATTGCTGGCCATCACCAGCTGGCGCAGCCTGTTCTGGGTGATGCTGGCGGGCGGCGCGATGCTGATGACGGCGGTCCTGAAGATCATGAAGGAATCGCTGGCGCCCGAGCGCGTGGTGCCGCTGCGCTGGAACACCATCCTGCGGAACTACCGCGACCTGTTCGCGCATCGCGGCTTCATGGCGCACAGCCTGGCCGGCGGCTTCGGCCAGGCCGGCATGTTCGCCTACATCATCGGCTCGCCGCGCGTCTTCATCGAACTCTACGGCGTGCCTCCGCAGTACTACGGCCTGCTGTTCGGCACCAACGCCCTGTCGCTCATCGTCTGCTCGCAGATCAGCGCCCGGCTGCTGCGCACCTACACGCCGCGCCAGCTGCAGCGCAGCGCGCTGGTCTCGCTGGCCTGCGCCAGCCTGGCGGCGGTCGCGCTGACGCTGGTGGGCTGGATGACGCTGCCGCTGCTGATGCTGTGCCTGATCTGCTACATGGGCAGCCAGGGCTTCGTGAATCCCAACTCCGCGGCGCTCGCGCTGGCGGAACAGGGCAAGCGGCTGGGCGCGGCGTCGGCGCTATTGGGGACGCTTCAGTTGTCCTGCGGCGCGCTCGCCGGTTTCGCGGTCAGCGCCTGGCAGGCGGACAGCGCGCTGCCCCTGACCACCACGCTCGCGGTCTGCGCCTGCCTGTCCTGGCTCTCCGGCCGCGTGGCGCAATTGCACACCCGCTAGCCTGCCTGCTTGATTTATTTACGTTTTTCGTATTAGAATCTACGTCTTCACATGAAGTTTCCCGTGCAGGACTACTATGCTTTGTAGTTCGGCACTCTGACCCCAACCGCGTAGCGTCAAGATTTTTTCCAGGAATACTCCAGGAAAATCCGCGGGTGGCAGGCAGCGGGTATAAGCACTGGGGCGAACCGGAATTCAGGTTCCTCCTCATCCACTAAGACTGGGTGGCCGGCAAAGCAGCACTGGCGTCAAGCGCGGTGTTCCTGTACAGCCCGGCGGCTAAAACCCCGTCTACCCCCCAAGCGATGCGCGTAAGAACGACACAAAGAGGTGCATCCATGGCACGCGTATGCCAAGTGACCGGCAAAGGCCCGATGGTGGGCAACAATGTTTCGCACGCAAACAACAAGACCAAGCGTCGCTTCCTGCCCAACCTGCAATCGCGCCGGTTCTGGGTTGAAAGCGAAAACCGCTGGGTCCGCCTGCGTGTTTCGGCCAAGGCCATCCGCACGATCGACAAGAACGGCATCGACGCCGTCCTGGCCGACATGCGTGCCCGCGGCGAAATCGCCTAATCGGCCATCCCGCCAATCTACATACTAGGAGCACGACATGGCCAAAGGTATCCGCGAAAAGATCAAGCTCGAGTCGACTGCCGGCACGGGTCATTTCTACACGACCACCAAGAACAAGCGCAACATGCCCGAGAAGATGCTGATCAAGAAGTTTGATCCCGTCGCTCGCAAGCACGTCGACTACAAGGAAACCAAGCTGAAGTAATTCGGCCGGTATCCCTGAAAGCCAAAAAGGCCCTGCAATGCAGGGCCTTTTTGTTGTTCGCGGCGCTACGTTATTGCAGCACCGCGAAGACGCATGCTTCAATTGGGCCGCCGCCCCTCGCCCGAGGAGCCCGATTCCCCTATCCACGATACCTGCCATGCTCCGTCCCTGCCTTACCCTGCTGCGCCGCGCGCTTGCGCCGGCTCTCCTGACCCTGGCGTTGACCCCGATCGCCTTCGCCAAAGACAAGGAGCCGCCGATCCGCATCGGCGAGATCAACAGCTACAAGGCGATCCCGGCTTTCCTAGGCCCCTACAAGAAGGGCTGGCAGCTGGCGCTGGAACAGGTCAACGCCGGAGGCGGCGTGCTGGGCAGGAAGCTGGAAGTGATTTCGCGCGACGACAACGGCAATCCCGGCGATTCGGTGCGCGCGGCCCAGGAATTGCTGGCCCGCGAAAAAGTCGAACTGCTTTTCGGGGGCTTTCTTTCCAATACCGGGCTGGCGCTGACCGACTTCGCCAAGCAGCAGCAGGTGTTTTTCCTGGCAGCCGAACCGCTCACCGACAAGATCACCTGGCAGGACGGCAACCGCTATACGTACCGGCTGCGCCCGTCCACCTGGATGCACGTGGCGGCCCTGGCCCCCAAGGCGCTGGCCTTGCGCAAGAAGCGCTGGGCCATCGTCTATCCCAATTATGAATACGGGCAGTCGGCCGTGGCCACGTTCAAGGCCATGATGACCGCCTTCCAGTCCGACGTGGAATTCGTGGCCGAACAAGCCGTGCCGCTGGGCAAGGTCGACGCGGGCGCCGTCGTGCAGGCGCTGGCCGACGCCAAACCCGACGCGATCTTCAACGTGCTGTTCGCCGCCGACCTGACGCGCTTCGTGCGCGAAGGCAATACCCGCGGCCTGTTCGAGAACCGTGCCGTGGTCTCGGTGCTTTCCGGCGAACCCGAATACCTGGAACCGCTGGGCGCCGACACCCCCACGGGCTGGATCGTCACCGGATACCCCTGGTACGCCATCGACACCCCGGCCAACAACGCTTTCGTCGAGGCCTACAAGAAACGCTACAACGAAACCCCGAAAGTAGGTTCGGTCGTCGGCTACGCGTCGCTCATGTCGATCGCGGAAGGCCTGAAGGCGGCCGGCGAGGTGGACACGGAAAAGCTCGTCGACGCCTTCGCCGGCCTGAAGGTTGACACGCCCTATGGCCAGATCCAGTACCGCAAGATCGATCACCAATCCACCATGGGCGTCTACGTGGGCGTAACCACAGTGGAAGACGGCAAGGGCATCATGAAGGATTTCGCCTATATCGACGGCGCCCGCCTGCAGCCGCCTGACGAACAGGTCCGCAAAATGCGTCCGGCGCACTGATGAATCTTTCCGGACTGCTGCTGCAGCTGCTCAACGGCCTGGCGGACGCCAGCGCGCTCTTCCTGGTGGCCGCCGGCCTGTCGCTGATCTTCGGCGTGACCCGCGTGGTGAACTTCGCGCACGGCTCGTTCTACATGCTGGGGATCTATCTGGCCTGGACGTTCACCGGCTATTTCGGCGACGGCGCGGGCTACTGGGCGGGCCTGCTGCTGGCCGCGCTGGCAACCGGCGTCATCGGCGCGGCCATCGAATGGCTGGTGCTCAGGCGCCTGTACCAGGCCCCCGAACTATTCCAGCTGCTGGCCACGTTTGCGATGGTGCTCATCATCGGCGACGCCGCGCTGGCGATCTGGGGCCCCGAAGATCTTTTCGCGGCGCGCGCGCCGGGCCTGGCAGGCGCGGTGCAGATCCTCGGCCGCCGCTATCCCGAATACGACCTGCTGCTGATCGCCGCCGGCCCGGCCGTGCTGGGCCTGCTCTGGCTGCTGCTGATGCGCACCCGCTGGGGCCGTCTGCTGCGCGCCGCCGCCGAAAACCGCCAGATGCTGGCCGCGCTGGGCGTCAACCAGGCCTGGCTGTTCACGTCCGCCTTCACACTGGGCGCCTTCCTCGCCGGCCTGGGCGGCGCGCTGGCCGCGCCGCGCGTGCCTGCCACGCTCGGCCTGGACCTGGAAATCATCGCCAGCGCCTTCGTGGTCGTCGTGGTGGGCGGCCTGGGATCGATTCCCGGCGCCTTCCTGGCCGCCCTGCTCATCTGCTCGACCAAGGCCCTGTTCGTGTTTCTGGGCCCCGTGCAGATCGGCCCGTGGGTCTTCAACCTGTCCAAGCTCACGCTGCTGGCGGAGTTCGCCGTCATGGCCATCGTGCTGGTCGTGCGGCCCTGGGGCCTGCTGGGCAAACCGCCCGAGCCCTCGTCCCATGCCGCCGCGGCCGAACGCCCCATCGCCGCGGCCGGCCCGCGCTTGCGGCTCGCCTATGGCGTGCTGCTGGCCTTGCTGGCGCTCGCGCCGGTCGCGGCCATCCAATGGCCCTATCTGGGCATCCTGCTGACCGAAATCCTGATTGCCGCGTTGTTCGCCGCCAGCCTGCACTTCCTGACGGGGCTGGCGGGCATGACCTCCTTCGGCCATGCTGCCTGGTTCGGCCTGGGCGCCTACGGCGCGGCGCTGCTGCTGAAACTGGCGTCCGTGCCGATGGAAGCGGCGCTGCTGCTCGGCCCCTTCGCCGCGGCATTCGGCGCCCTGCTGTTCGGCTGGTTCTGCGTGCGCCTGTCGGGCGTGTATCTGGCGATGCTGACCCTGGCCGTGGCGCAGATATTGTGGGCGCTCGCCTATCAATGGGATGACGTGACGGGCGGCAGCAACGGGCTGATCGGCCTGTGGCCGTCGGCCTGGCTGGCGCGGGGCCCCTGGTTCTATTACGTGACGCTAGCGCTCTGCACTGCGGGCGTTTGGTGGTTGCGCCGGCTGGCGTTCTCCCCGCTGGGCTACGCGCTGCGCGGCGTGCGCGATTCGTCCCTGCGCGCCGAAGCGCTCGGGATGGATACCCGCCGCGTGCAGTGGGCGGGCTTCGTAGCGGCGTCCTTCGCCGCGGGCATCGCGGGCTCGCTCTACGCGTTTTCCAAAGGCAGCATCGCGCCCGACGTGCTGGCCGTGAGCCGGTCGGTGGATGGCCTGGTCATGATGCTGCTGGGCGGCTTGCAGACACTGGCCGGCCCGCTCGTGGGCGCCGCGTCCTACACCTGGCTGCAGGATGCCGCCGCGCGCAGCACCGAGTACTGGCACGCCGTGCTCGGCCTGGCCATCCTGGCCCTGGTCATGGCCTTCCCCGAAGGCCTGGCGGGCGCTGCAGCGCGCCTGGGCAGGAGACGCGCATGAACGCCGCCCCCTTGCTGCAAGTCAGCGAACTGCGGAAATCGTTCGGCGGCATCGAGGCGCTGGCCGGCGTGTCCTTCACGCTGGACGCGGGCCAGATGCTGGCGCTGATCGGGCCGAACGGCGCCGGCAAATCCACCTGCTTCAACGTGCTGGGCGGCCAGCTCCGCCCCGACTCCGGTTCGGTCCGGATGGACGGCCGCGAACTGGTTGGCCTGTCCGCCGGCAAAATCTGCCGGCTGGGCGTGGGAAGAAGCTTCCAGACTGCGGCGACTTTCCGCTCCATGACGGTCCGGGAAAACGTGCAAACGGCGCTGCTGTCCCGCGACCGGCAGCTCTTCAACCCCTGGCGCCGGGCCAGCCGGCACGCGGTCGGCGAGGCCATGGCCCTGCTGTCCCTGGTGCAGATGGCTGACAAGGCCGCCGAACCCTGCGGCACGCTCGCCTACGGGGACGTCAAGCGGGTGGAACTTGCGATGGCGCTCGCGCACCAGCCGCGCCTGTTGCTGATGGACGAACCCACGGCCGGCATGGCCACCAACGAGCGCCACGCGCTGATGCGGCTGACCCGCCAGTTGGCCGACACGCAGCGCATGGCCGTCCTGTTTACGGAACATAGCCTGGACGTGGTGTTCAAGCACGCCGACCGCATCGCCGTGCTGGTGCGCGGCGGCCTGCTGGCGGAAGGCGAGCCCGCCGCGATCGCCGCCGACGAACGGGTCAAGGCCGCCTATCTCGGCACGGACGCGCCCCCGCCCTGAAGCGCTGCGCGCCCGGCCGCAAAGCCGGCTCAGGCTTGTTTGGAGCCCCCAGGCTGGCACTCCCAGAAGATCCTGGCCTGGCAACCCGCGCAAACGTCGCGGTCCAGCCTGGCATAGATGGTGCGCAGCGCCGTCGCCTTGTCGGGAAACACGTGGTCCTCGCCCAGGCGGTCCAGGAAGCCCGTGCGACGCCACATCGCCAGCACCTCCGGGCGCGGCCGATGGAAATACAGGTCGCCGCCCATTGC
Organism: Achromobacter agilis; assembly: GCF_900496965.1. Taxonomy (GTDB): domain Bacteria; phylum Pseudomonadota; class Gammaproteobacteria; order Burkholderiales; family Burkholderiaceae_B; genus Achromobacter; species Achromobacter agilis. Next base: position 23,642 of record NZ_UFQB01000006.1, on the reverse strand, counting down.
CCTTCTCGCGGCCAGCTCGTCTTCCCAGACCTGGGCGCCGGCCAGATCAATGAAGTTCATGCTCTTTGCCATCACCAGCAGGTGACGCGGCGCGCCGGGCGCGGCCCGCAATTCGTGCAGACGCTGCGCCACGTGCGTCGCGGCGCCGAAGTAGACCGATCCTTCCATGCGCAGCAGCTTCAGCTGCGGGCACTCGGGCAGGGCTTCCGGCTGGCGTTCCAGCACCACGAAGCGCCGCTGCGGCCCGCGCGCATCGAACCCCATGGTGCGCATCGCGGGGCGCGACGTGCGGTGCAGATAAACCATCAGCGACAGCACCGTGCCCAGCAGAATCGCCACTTCCATGCGGATGGTGATGGTGGCGGCCAGCGTCACGCCGGCAATGACGCATTCGCTGGGCTGGGCCCGGATCAACTGCCGCCAGCGCGGAATATCCAGCAAGGTCCAGGCGACCAGCAACAGCAGCCCCGAGATGGCGGCATGCGGGATCATGGCCAGCAGGGGCGCCGACAGCGCCACCAGCGCCATCAGCAGCAGCGCCGAAAACACGGACGCCAGCGGCGTCTTGGCGCCCGCTTCGTAGTTGGGGACCGACCGGTTCAGCGATCCGCAGGACAGATAGCAGGAAAAGAATCCGCCCGCGATGTTGGAGAGCCCCTGCCCCACGAACTCGCGGTTCGCGTCGATACGCTGCCCCGAGCGCGTCGCCACGGCCTTGGCGATGGAAATCGACTGCGCCAGGGCCACGATGGTCAGCGCGAAGGCCAGGCTCAGCAGATCGGGCAAGGCGCGCCAGTCGATGCTGGGCACGTGGAAGGGAGGCCAGGGCTGGGCAATGGCGCCCAGCACGGATACCGGCTCGCCTTCGGTCAGCGCATTGAACGCCGCGGCTGCCGCCACGCCCGCCGCCAGTCCGGCCAGCATATAGGGCTTGCGCTTGTCCAGCCGGCGCACCAGCAGAGCCACCGCCAGGGTCGCCAAAGTGACCAGCAAGGCGCCCCAGTGCAACTGCCCGATATTCGCGCCCAAGCTTGCCAGCAAGGCGCCCGCGCCGTGCGAATCGGGCGCCGGCAAACCCAGGGCGTCCTTCAAGGCGTGCACCGCGATCAGCAAGGCCGCGCCGCTGGTAAAGCCGAACAGCGCCGACGGCGAGATGAAATGCGCCAGCGACCCGAGCCTCAGGGTCCCTACCAGCCATTGCATCATCCCGACCAGCACCGTCACGGCAAGCGCCAGCTGGATGTACCCCGGGCTGCCGGCCGCCGCCAGCGGCGTCAGCACGGCATAAAGCGCCAGCGAATTGGCATTGGTAGGACCGGACATGACGTGCCGGCTGGAACCGAACAGCGCGGCGACAATACAGGGAACGATGGCGGAATAGAGGCCGTACTCGGGCGGAAGGCCCGCCAGCATGGCGAACGCAACGCCCTGCGGCAGCACCAGCAAAGCGCCAAGCAGTCCCGCCGTCGCATCCGCGCGCAAGGTCTGCGCGTTGACCTCGTTGACCCACGGACCGAACAGCCGGCTCGCGGTTTTCATTCCCCCCTGCATCATTCCTTCTCGTCCCCAGGCATCTGCTCTTGAATCGGCCCTGCCTCCGGCCTGTCGGGCGCGGGCAAGGCCGTCTAGCGTAATCGCTAGCCCCGGCGCGCGCAACGCGCGCCTACTTCAAATAGCGGCGTTCCCGTTCGCGCATGACGGCATCGCCTTGCAAGGCGATGATTTCCTTGACCGACGGCAGGCCGGCGTCGACCTCGTGGATGCCGCCATCGCGCCGGATGCGGGCGAAGACGTCGCGCATGGCGCCCACGGCGGCGCGGATGGCGTGGTTGCCGTAGATCACCAGCCCGACCTTGCCCAGCGCCTGGATGTCGGATTCCCGCAGTTGCGGATAGGCCGTGGGCACCAGCACCAGCGGCGCCTTCCCCCGCCACGCCGCCACGAACGACAGAATCTCGCCGGGCGTGCTCTGCCTGGAATGGATCAGGATCGCGTCGGCGCCCGCGGCCTCGTATGCCGAGGCCCGGGCCAGCGCCTCGCCCTCGCCCGCCCCGGCGATCAGGGCCTCCGTCCGGGCAATGACGCAGAAACCGGCGTCTCGCCGCGCGCCGCAGGCGGCTTCGACCTTGCCCTGGAATTCCTCGATCCGCACCAGTTCCTGCCGGCCGGAGGCGCGCAGGCTGGTGTCCTTGGGAAAGGTCTTGTCTTCCATGACCACTGCGGAACAGCCGGCCGCTTCGTATTGCGGCACGACATAGGACACGTTGACCGCGTTGCCGAAACCGGTATCGATGTCGGCGATCACGGGCACGTCCACCGCAGCGGCGATTGCCCGCATCATTTCCAGGTGCTGCCCGAAAGGCAGGATATTGGCGTCGGGCACCGCCTGGCTCGCCGAGAGTTCGAAGCCGCTGCCCCATATCGCGTCGAACCCCGCCTCGGCCGCCAGCCTGGCCGACAGCGGGTTGTGCGCCGACATGGCGTGCATCAAGACGGAATCCTGCAATTTCTGGCGGAAGCGGGCGTTGCGGTTCATGGCGGGACAGATTGCGCAAAACCCGGCGCGGCGCGCGCCGGCTACGCGCATCGTAGCGCCAATCGGGCCGGCGCCGCGAGCTCAGCCCGCTTCGCCCCCCCGCCGCGACTTCATGGCCTGGCCGATGGCGGCCAGCGCGTCGTCCGGAATCAGCCTTGCCGCCATGGGCAGCAATTCATCCTCTTCGCGGCGGATGTGCGCGGCGTAGGCGTCGGTGAAGTCCTTGATTTCATGGGCGGGCAGATTGGCGGGCCGCCCCTGGGATATCTCGGAAAGCGCCTGGCGCAGCGGTTCCCAGCGCCGGGCCAATTGCCGGTGCTCGGCGACCAGCCCGTCCACCAGCGCGTGCAGGCAAACCGCGTCGGATCCGGCCATGGAATCGATCAGGGCCGGGAACAGGTCTTCTTCCTCGTCCTCGTGATGATGGGCGGCGGCAGTATCGAAGTAGCGCAGGACGCTGGCCGCGGCCGTCTGGGCCGCGGCGTCACTGCCGTGCGTGGGCAGGTGCGCGGCAAGCCGCCCGAGCGTGGCGCATTGGCGGGCGATGCGCCCATGACAGGCCGACAGCAGGGCCAGCGGATCGTCCGCTCCCGGCGCCGGCGCCGGACCTCCAGGAAAACTCACCGCCATCGCACACCTCCGTTATCCCGCGTGACCGCGCCACCACAACCGGATGGAATCCCACGCGCGCCCCGCGAATCCTGCCTCGGCCACCGGTTCCAGCGCCACGACCGGGAACTGCATGGCGGGCTTGCCGTCCACCAGCACCCGCATCTCGCCCACCGTGGCCTGGGCCGCGATCGGCGCGACCAGCGGGTCCTGCGGCGTCCAGATCCGCTCGACCTTGGCGCCGGCGGGCACCGTCACGTACGCATCGCGCGCGAACCCGGCCTTCAGGCTGTCGTTCTCGCCCTTCCAGACCTCGGGGGTGGCCACTGCCTCTCCCCGCGCGTAGAGCTTGATGGTATTGAACCCCTGAAAGCCCCACTCCAGCAACTCACGGCTTTCCTGGGTGCGCAGCTTGTCGGACGCGGTCCCGACGACCACCGTGATCAGCCGGCGCTCGTCCTTGCCGTTGGGCCGCTTCGCGCTGGCCACGATGCAATAGCCCGCCGATTCGGTATGCCCCGTTTTCAGGCCGTCGACGCTGGGATCCAGCCACAGGAGCCGGTTGCGGTTCGGCTGCGTGATCTTGTTGTAGGTGAATTGCTTGGCGGAGTCGTAGCGCTGGTAAAACTGGGGATAGTCGCGGATGAAGCGCGCGGCCAGCGCGGAAAGATCGCTCGCGGTGGAATAAGTGCCCGGATCCGGCAGCCCGTGCGGGCTGGCGAAATGCGTGGCGTGCAGGCCCAGCCTGGCGGCGGTGTCGTTCATCCGCGCCACGAAGGCCTCGACGCTGCCCGACACCGCTTCGGCCAGGGCGATGGCCGCGTCGTTGCCGGACTGGATCATCAGGCCGCGCAGAAGATCGTCCACCGACACTTTCGAGCCGGGCTCCAGGAACATTTTCGAGCTGCCGGCAGGCACTTTCCAGGCGCGGGTCGAAACGGTGACCAGCTGGGTTGCCGACAGTTCTTTCTTGCTCAGGGCCTCGAACACGACGTAGGCGGTCATGATCTTGGTCAGGGACGCAGGTTCGATCCGGGTCATCGCCTCGTGCGAGGCGATGACCTGTCCGCTGGTCTCGTCCAGCAGAAGCCATGCCTTCGCCGACAGCGCCGGCGCAGGCATGGATTGCGCCATGGCGCCCGAAACACACGCGGCCGCGACGATCAGACTCGCCGCCAACTTTTTCATAAACATATAGCTGCTTCACTTCCATGCGTTGTTTTCATGCGCGGGAATCAGCGCCAAAACCCCTTCAGACAGGCATCCGGCCATGTGGCGCTTTCCCGCGCCGCCCGCAATTGGAACATGCCCGACGAGGTTGGTTCACTCGCCACCGCACGCATGCAAGAAAGCGCGATGAATGTCACGACATCTTGCCGGAACCCTTGTAGAAGGCACTTTCTGCGTTGAAAACAACAAACAACGGCTGAAATCCCGCTGGAAAGCCGCATTTACCGCCACTCTTCCGCTATCATCGGGCGCGTGGCGTTAAATGCCGATAACCGGCACGCGCTGCTCCATGTCCTCAACATACGGATTTTGACCATGGCCACGAAAGCAAAAGCTCCTGCCAAGAAAGTCACCAAGCCCGCCGTCAAGGCGCCCGCGAAGAAGGCAACTGCCACCAAAACCGCTGCGAAGCCCGCTGTGAAGCCGGCAGCCAAGAAGGTCGTCGCCGCCAAGAAGGTCGCTGCTGCCCCCAAGGCCATCAAGGCTGCTCTGAACAAGACCCAGCTCATCGCCTACATCGTTGAGCAATCGGGCGTTGAAGCCAAGGCCGTCAAGGCCGTCCTGGCCAGCCTGGAAACCTCGGTTCTGGGTTCCGTGGACAAGAAGGGCGCCGGCGAATTCACGCTGCCGGGCCTGTTCAAGGTTGCCGTGCAGAAGGTTCCCGCCAAGGCCAAGCGCTTCGGCAAGGATCCGTTCACGGGTGAAGAGCGCTGGTTCCCCGCCAAGCCGGCTTCGGTCAAGGTGAAGGTTCGCCCGCTCAAGAAGCTGAAGGACGCCGCGCAGTAATTCCGCGCGAGTATCCGGTCAAGCCGGAAGGGCCCGCCTCGCAAGAGGCGGGCCCTTCTTTTTGCGGCAAGGATTGCGCGCCGCGGGAGGCTGCTGTTAGAATTTATCTTCATGTAAAGATACTTTATATTGAAATAAATGACGCCCCCCACGAATGACCTCGTCGACCAGGTGATCTCGCAATGGACCGAGGAATGCCCCGGCCAGGACTTCTCGCCCATGGCCGTCGTCACCCGCGTATTCCGCCTGAATGCCCTGGCCACGCGCAACGTGAACCGCAGCTTTCGCCAGCACACGCTGCACCAGGGCGAATTCGACGTGCTGGCCACGCTGTACCGCAGCGGGTCGCCCTATGCCCTCAATCCGCAGAAGCTGGTCGCGGCCTTGCTGCTGACCTCCGGCGCGATGACCAACCGGCTCGACCGCCTGGAGCAGGCGGGCCTGCTCGCGCGCAGCCCCAATCCGGACGACCGGCGTGGCGTCATCGTGTCGCTCACCGCCGAGGGCCTGCGCGTCGTGAAGGCGGTGCTGAAGGACTACCTGAAGGACCTCAATGAATTGCTGGATCCGCTATCGGCCGGCGAACGCAAGCAATTGGCCGGCCTGCTGAAGAAGATGCTGGTCAGGCTGGATCAGGAAACGCCCGGCGGCATCGACGCCTGAGCACTCCGCCCCGGCGCAACCCGCTATTCCCCGCCCGAGACTCATGACTTCCGCTTCCCGCACTCCCCAGGCGCCGGTACTGACCGCGCCGATCATCCTGCTGATGTCCGTGGCCACCGGCCTGGCCGTCGCCAGCAACTACTATGCGCAGCCGCTGCTGCACACCATCGGCGAGCAATTCTCGCTGTCCACCGCCGCGGCCGGCTCCATCGTCACCACGGCCCAGCTCAGCTATGCGGTGGGCCTGATGCTGCTGGTGCCGCTGGGCGATATGTTCGAACGCCGCAGCCTCATCGTGCTGATGAGCCTGCTGTCCTCCGGCAGCCTGCTCATTTCCGCCTTCGCGCCCAACATCACCGTCCTGATCGTGGGCACGGCCCTGACGGGCATGCTGTCCGTCGTGGCCCAGATCCTGGTGCCCTTCGCCGCCACGCTGGCCGCCCCGCACGAACGGGGCAAGGCCGTGGGCACGGTCATGAGCGGGCTGCTGCTGGGCATATTGCTGGCGCGCACCATCGCCGGCGTGCTGGCAGACGTGGGCAGCTGGCGCACCGTGTACTGGGTGGCGGCCATCCTGATGCTGGCCATGTCCGGCGCCCTGTGGCGCCTGCTGCCCCGCTACCAGAGCCCGGCGGGCCTGAGCTACCCCGGCCTGCTGGCCTCCATCCTGAGGATGTTCGTCGAAGAACCCCTGTTCCGCGCCCGTTCGCTCCTGGGCGGGCTGCTGTTCGCCGCCTTCAGCATGCTGTGGACGCCCCTGACCTTCCTCCTGGCGAGCCCGCCCTATCAATACAGCAACACCACGATCGGCCTGTTCGGGCTGGCCGGCGCCGCGGGCGCCTACGCCGCCAACCGGTTCGGCCGGCTGGCCGACCGCGGCCTGGGCAACCTGGCCACCCGCGTCGGACTGCTCCTGCTGCTGGCTTCCTGGGGACTGATGGCCTTCGGCCAGGCGTCCGTGATTGCCCTGCTGGCCGGCATCCTGATACAGGACCTGGCGATCCAGGGCGTGCATGTCACCAATAGCAGCGCCCTCTACCGTATGCGCCCCGAGGCGCGCAGCCGGCTGACGGCCGGTTACATGACCAGCTACTTCATCGGCGGCGCCAGCGGTTCGCTGGTATCGTCCTGGCTGTACGCCCATTTTGGCTGGCCCGGCGTGGTCACGGCGGGCGCCGTTCTTGGGGGCATTACGCTGCTTTACGGCGCCCTGGCGCCAAGCGCGCGCATCCCCGAAACGGCCTCGCTCCCAGCCCGCGCCTAGCACCTCCTATAATCAGGGGTTTTGACCGCCCCCGAGTCAGGCCGCCTCCGCGCCCGGCGCGGCCGGGCGGCTCACCCTTTTTTGCCACCGTGCACGAGCCCATGCAGGAACGTTACCTCCCCAATATCGTCGAAGCAGCCGCCCACCAAGACTGGCAGGCGCGCGACGTCTACCTGGTCCACGAACACGCGAAGAACGCCGACGGCTCCGAAAAGCCGAAGTTCTACGCCTGCTCGATGCTGCCCTACCCCAGCGGCAAGCTGCACATGGGCCACGTGCGCAACTACACCATCAACGACATGATGGCGCGCCAACTGCGCATGCGCGGCTACAACGTCCTGATGCCCATGGGCTGGGACGCCTTCGGCATGCCGGCGGAAAACGCCGCCATCAAGTCCAAGGTGCCGCCGGCGAAGTGGACGTACGACAACATCGCCTACATGAAGAAGCAGATGAAGGCGATGGGCCTGGCGATCGACTGGTCGCGCGAAATGTGCGCCTGCGATCCCCAGTACTACAAGTGGAACCAGTGGCTGTTCCTCAAGATGCTGGAAAAGGGCGTGGCCTACCGCAAGACCCAGGTCGTCAACTGGGATCCGGTAGACCAGACCGTGCTGGCCAACGAACAGGTCATCGACGGCCGCGGCTGGCGTTCGGGCGCGTTCGTCGAAAAGCGCGAAATCCCGGGCTACTACCTGCGTATCACCGACTACGCCGACGAACTGCTGGGCGCCGTCCAGAACGACCTGCCCGGCTGGCCCGAGCGCGTGCGCCTGATGCAGGAGAACTGGATCGGCAAGTCCGAAGGCCTGCGCTTCGCCTTCCCGCACAAGATCGCCGGGCCGGACGGCCAGCTGATCCAGGACGGCAAGCTGTACGTCTTCACCACCCGCGCCGACACGATCATGGGCGTGACCTTCTGCGCCGTCGCGCCGGAACACCCCCTGGCCACGCAGGCCGCCCGCTCCAACCCGCAACTGGCGGCGTTCGTCGAGCAATGCAAGCTGGGCGGCACGACCGAGGCCGAAATGGCCACGCGCGAAAAGGAAGGCATGCCCACGGGCCTGTTCGTCACGCACCCGATCACGGGCGCCGAGGTCGAGGTCTGGGTCGGCAACTATGTGCTCATGACCTACGGCGACGGCGCCGTCATGGGCGTGCCGGCGCATGACGAGCGCGATTTCGCCTTTGCGAAGAAATACAACCTGCCGATCACCCAGGTCGTGGACGTGGCCGGCAAGGAATACTCCACCGACGCCTGGCAGGAATGGTACGGCGACAAGCAATCCGGCCGCACCCTCAACTCCGGCAAGTACGACGGCCTCTCGCACAAGGAAGCGGTCGACGCCATCGCGGCCGATCTGGGCGCGCAAGGCCTGGGCGAAAAGCAGACCACCTGGCGCCTGCGCGACTGGGGCATTTCCCGCCAGCGCTACTGGGGCACGCCGATCCCCATCATTCACTGCGCGGATTGTGGCCCGGTCCCCGTGCCCGAGAAAGACCTGCCGGTGGTCCTGCCGGACGACCTCATCCCCGACGGCAGCGGCAACCCGCTGGCCAAGAACGAGGCCTTCCTGTCCTGCGCCTGCCCTAGCTGCGGCAAGCCCGCTCGCCGCGAAACGGACACGATGGACACGTTCGTGGACTCGTCCTGGTATTTCATGCGCTATACCTCGCCGGGCAACGGCGACGCCATGGTCGACGCGCGCAATGACTACTGGATGCCGATGGACCAGTACATCGGCGGCATCGAGCACGCCGTGCTGCACCTGCTGTACGCCCGCTTCTGGACCAAGGTCATGCGCGACATGGGCCTGCTCAACTTCGACGAGCCCTTCACCAAGCTGCTGTGCCAGGGCATGGTGCTGAACCATATCTATTCGCGCAAGACGCCCCAGGGCGGCATCGAATACTTCTGGCCGGAAGACGTCGAAAACGTCTACGACGACCGCGGCGCCATCATCGGCGCCAAGCTGAAGTCCGACGGTTCCGCCATCCACTACGGCGGCGTGGGCACGATGTCCAAGTCCAAGAACAACGGCGTCGACCCGCAATCGCTGATCGATACCCTGGGCGCCGACACGGCCCGCCTGTTCGTCATGTTCGCCAGCCCGCCCGAGCAGACCCTCGAATGGTCCGATTCCGGCGTCGAAGGCTCCAACCGCTTCCTGCGCCGCCTCTGGTCGATCAGCCACGCCAAGCGCGAAGCCGTCGCCCGCGGCCTGGCCCATGGCGCCGACTGGACCCAAGCCCCGGCCGCCGTGAAGGACCTGCGCCGCGAGGTCTACACGCTGCTCAAGCAGGCCGACTACGACTACCAGCGCATCCAGTACAACACCGTCGTGTCCGCCTGCATGAAGATGCTGAACGCCATCGACGATGCCAAGCTGCCGGAGGGCGCCCCCACGGACGCCGCCTACGCCGAAACGCTGGGCGTGCTGCTGCGCGTGCTGTACCCGGTCGTGCCGCACATCACCTGGCACCTGTGGGCCGACCTCGGCTATGCGCAGGAACTCGGCGACCTCCTGGACGCGCCCTGGCCGCACGTGGACGAAGCGGCGCTGGTCGCCGACGAGATCGAACTGATGCTCCAGGTCAACGGCAAGCTGCGCGGTTCGATCCGCGTAGCCGCCAAGGCCGCCAAGGAAGACATCGAAAAGCTTGCGGCCGGGCAGGAAGAGGTCGCCCGCTTCCTGGAAGGCCGTCCGCCCAAGCGCGTCATCGTGGTTCCGGGCAAACTGGTCAACGTCGTAGGCTGATGAGGTCAAGCATGCACTTCGCCGGGCAACAAACGCACTCCTCCCGCCAAAGCTGGCTGCTGCGCGGCGCCTGCCTGGCGCTGTTCATGCTGCTCTCCGCCTGCGGTTTCGCCTTGCGGGGGGTCACCCCGCTGCCGTTCGATACGATGTTCATCGGCATTCCCGACAACACCCAGTTCGGCGCCGACGTGCGCCGGGCGGTGCGCGCGGCGTCGCCGAACACCAAGCTGCTGCCCAGCCGCCAGGGGGCCCAGGCCATCCTCCAGCAGGTCTCGGATGCCCGGACCTTGCGCGAGGTTTCGCTGAACGCCCAGGGCCGCGTCGAGCAATACGAACTCGGCATCAACTACACGTTCCGTCTCATCGACGCCAAGGGTCGGGCGGTGATCCCGGACACGACGCTGTCGATCTACCGCGAAATGCCCTACGACGACCAGGTCGTGCAGGCCAAGCAGGGCCAGATCGAAACGCTGTACCGGGCCATGCAGCGCGACCTCGTGTCCCGCCTGCTGCGCCGCCTGACCGCGCCGGACGTACGCACCGCCTTCGAGAACGCCGAGCAACGCGGCGAAGACGGCGAAACCCCGCTGTACGATCCGAACGCGCCCGAACCGCAGCGCACGCCGGCGCCCTGGCACACGCCGTCCACTACCGATCCGGCCAACGTGCGCTAAATGGCACAGCCCCTGGACGCGGACCGCCTGGCCGAACACCTGCAACGGCCGGGCAACCGGCTGGCGCCGCTGTATACGGTGTCGGGCGACGAGCCCCTGCTGGTGACCGAGGCGGTGGATGTGCTGCGCGCCTCGGCCCGCAACGCCGGTTATACCGACCGGCTGTCCATGGTGATGGATGCCCGCAGCGACTGGAGTTCCGTCACCGCCGCCACGCAGAGCGTGTCGCTGTTCGGCGACCGCCGCATACTCGAAATCAAGATCCCCACCGGCAAACCCGGCAAGGCCGGCGCCGATACGCTGACCCGGCTGGCCGAACAGGCCGAGAAGCAGGCCGACCCGGACACGCTCATCCTGATCGCCCTGCCCCGCCTGGACAAAGCTACGCGCGATAGCCGCTGGGCCCAGGCACTGAGCCGCGGCGGCATGATGGTCGATATCGCCAATATCGAACGCGGCCGCCTGCCCGCCTGGATCGGCATGCGCCTCGCGCGCCAGAACCAGCGCGCCGACAATGCCACCCTTCAATGGATGGCCGACAAGGTGGAAGGCAACCTGCTGGCCGCCCACCAGGAAATCCAGAAACTGGGCCTGCTGTACCCCGAAGGCCAGTTGGCGTCCGAAGACGTGGAACGCGCAGTGCTGAACGTGGCACGCTACGATGTCTTCGGGCTGCGCGACGCCATGCTCGCCGGCGACACGGGCCGCACCATCCGCATGATCGACGGCCTGCGTGCCGAAGGCGAGGCGCTGCCGCTGGTGCTGTGGGCGGTGGGCGAAGAAATCCGCCTGCTGGCCCGCGTCGCGGAAGCGCGCGCCCTGGGGCAGGACGTCAACGGCCTGATGCGCCGCCTGCGGATTTTCGGCGCGCACGAACGCCTCGCCCTGCAGGCCCTGGGCAGGGTGCAGCCGGGCGTCTGGCCGGCCGCCGTACAGCACGCGCACGAAGTGGACCGCCTGATCAAGGGTTTGTCCGTGCCCGGCCGCCTGTCCGATCCCTGGGAAGAAATGACCCGCCTCGCGCTGCGCGTCGCCGCCGCCGGCGGACGACCGTGAAGGCGGCATAGCCGCCGCCTCCGCCACGCCCCCTCCGGCCGCCTGACCGGAGTTCGCCCGGCCACAACCTGCCGGATATACACTGATTCTCCAGGCGGCCCGCCTGCCGCCCCCATACTCCATGATCGACGCCGCCATGTCCTCGTCCTCCATCGAACAAGCCATGCTCACCCTGGGCGAAAACGCCCGCCGCGCCTCGCGCGCGATGATGCGCGCCACCGGCGCCGCCAAGAACCAGGCGCTGCTGGCCATGGCCGATGCGCTCGCCGCCAGCCACGACGAACTCAAGGCTGCCAACGAGAAAGATGTCGCCGCCGCCCGCGCCAACGGGCTGGAGCCCGCGCTGCTGGACCGCCTGACCCTGTCTGACAAGACGCTCGCGCACATGGCCGAGGGCCTGCGCCAGATCGCCGCCCTGCCGGACCCCATCGGCAGCATTACCGCCACGTCGGTGCGCCCCAACGGCATGCGTGTCGCCCAGATGCGCGTTCCGCTGGGCGTGATCGGCATCATTTACGAATCCCGCCCCAATGTGACGATCGACGCCGCGGCGCTGTGCCTGAAGTCCGGCAACGCCGCCATCCTGCGCGGCGGCAGCGAAGCCCTGCACTCCAATATCGCGCTGGGCCGCATCGTGCAAAAGGGCTTGGCCGCCGCCGGCCTGCCTCAGGACGCGGTGCAGGTCGTGGCCACCGCGGACCGCGCCGCGGTCGGCAAGCTCATCACCATGACCGAACACATCGACGTCATCGTGCCCCGCGGCGGCAAGGGCCTGATCGCCCGCCTGTCCCAGGAGGCCCGCGTGCCGCTGATCAAGCACCTGGACGGCAATTGCCATGTCTACATCGACGCGGCGGCGGACCCGGACAAGGCCCACGCCATCGCCTTCAACGCCAAGACCTACCGCTACGGCATTTGCGGCGCCATGGAGACCTTGCTGGTCGACGCCGTGGCCGCCGTCTCCATCCTGCCCAGCCTGGCCGCGGATCTCGTCGAACACGGCGTCGAGCTGCGCGGCTGCCCCCGCACGCTGGCCCTGCTGCCGCACGCCACGCCAGCCACCGAAGAAGACTGGGCGACGGAATACCTGGGCCCCGTCCTGGCGGTGCGCATCGTCGACTCGCTGGATGACGCCATCGAACACATCGCCCGCTGGGGCTCCGGCCACACGGACGCCATCGTCACCGAAGACCTGTCGGCCGCGCAGCGCTTCCAGCGCGAGGTCGACTCCAGCTCGGTCTACGTCAACCTGCCGACCTGCTTCGCGGATGGCTTCGAGTACGGCCTGGGCGCCGAAATCGGCATCTCCACGAACCGGCTGCACGCCCGCGGCCCGGTCGGCCTGGAAGGCCTGACCACGCTGAAGTGGGTGTTGAGCGGCGAAGGCCAGGTCCGCGGCTGAGCCGCTGCGGCGCGCCTCCGTGGCGCGCGGCGGCTGACGCAGCCCTGAACACAGGGCTGCACCAAGCCTTTTACAATACGGCCAGGCATTTCTCCCGGCTTCTTGTCATCCGAACGCGGCCCTCCGCGCAACCCGAGATCCCCAATGCATTCAGCCGCCATTTCCATGGCCTTCAGCCTTTTCGTGCTCTGCTTCATTACCTGCTCGATCAGCGGCATCGTCCTGTTCTTCCTCAAGAGCAAGCAGATCAACGCCACATTGAAGCACCCGTACCTGCAGCACCGTACGTTCGCCCAGTATCCGCTGGCCGTGCGGGCGGCGATCACGCTGGACTATTTCTTCCGCCTGATGTTCCCCGGCACTCGCTTCTCGCTGATCGGCAACGCCAATGATCTGCTGGGCCACGTGGATCCCAAGAAGACGCCGCTGTCCGTGAAATGGCCGATCGTCGGCTTCTGGAGCTCGTGCTGGCTCGGCCTGATCGCGATGGTCACCCTCTGGGTCATGCTGTATCTGGGAGTCTGAGCGCATGCAGATCCGAATCGAAGACTATCCCGGCTGCCTCGAAGCCGCCCGCTACCTGATCGCGGCACGCGAGTCCGGCATCGCCGGCCCGCGCCTGCCCGCCGACTGCCGCCCGCAATCGCTGGGCCAGGCCTTCGCCGTGCAGCAACGCACCGCGCAGTTGCTGCAGGAAAGCCGCCAGGATGCCATCGCCGCCTGGAAGAGCGCGCTGCCCTCGCCCGAGAAAACCGTCGTCGCCCCAATCTATGCTTCCACGGTCGCCTATGCCGAAGCCGGCCCGATCCCCGCGCGGACGGACGTGCTTCGCATCGAACCCGAGATCGCGTTCGAGATCGCCCACGATCTACCCGCCCGCGCCACCCCCTATACCGAAGCCGAAATCGACGCCGCGATCGCCGGTGCCCGCCTGGCCCTGGAAGTCCTGGGCTGCCGCTACGCCTCCCCGGAACACGCCAGCCTGCCCGAACTGCTGGCCGACCACATGTTCAACCTGGGGCTGATCCTGGGCCCGCGTATCGAATCGCCCAATTCCGCGCCTGGCAGCATGAGCATCACGCTGTCCATGGACGGCGAAGAAGTCGAACAGCACGCGGGTATCCACCCGAACGATCGCCCCAAGGCCGGCCTGTACTGGCTGGCCAACTTCCTGCGCGAACAAGGCCTGGGGCTGCGCGCCGGCCAGCACGTCATCACCGGCTCGTACGCAGGCTTCCTGGACGTGCCAGCCAACCGCGACGTGGAACTCGCCTACGGCGACATCGGCGTCCTGCGCCTGCGCTTCGGCAAGTAATCCACGAAAGGCCCGCCCCATGGTGGCGCTGATGATCGATGAAGCGTTCCGGCCCCCCGGTATCGACCGGCAGGAGCTCAACGTCTATATGTTCAACGAACCCGCCATCCGCACCTGCCGCAAGCTGGGCTTCACGCTGGAAGGCGTCAGGCACTCGTCCACCCGGGCGGGCAGCGAGCGCTGGGACACAGGCATGATGGGCCTGCTGCGTTCCAAGCGGCAGGCCGCGAAAGCAGGCGCAGCCTAGCCCTTAGCGGGCCGCGGGCTCGGCAATGCCGATCGCGTCGCCTGCCGCCTCGATGATCTCGCCGACCGCCAGGCACAGGTCTTCGCGGTAGCGCCCTGCCACCACCTGCACGCCGACCGGGCTCGGGCCCGCGCCGCTCATGGCGCTGCCCATGGCGACCGACAATCCCGGCAACCCCATGAACGGCACACCGATCTGTGTCATTTGCGCGCGCCAGACGCGCGCATAAGCCTCGTCGCCCTGCAGGTCGAGATTGTCCGGGAACGGAAGCTCGGCGGACACCGGCAGCAGCAGCACCGGATATTCGGCAAAGAACAGCTCCCACATCCGCGTGAGCGTGGCGCGGCGCGTCAACACCGCCGAAAACCCGGCCAGGTCGGCGCCGGCCGCCTTGCCGCGCTGGCCGGCCAGCGCGATGAGGGCGCCGCGGTCGCCCTCTTTCTCGGCGGCCACGACCAGGGCCTCGTAGCCGTCCGCCAGCCACATGCGGATCTGCAGGTCCGCGGCCTCTTGCATCGACGGCAGGGAATCCAGCGTGTCCACCGTCCAGCCGGCCTCGCTGAGGCGGCGCGCCGCCTCCTGCAAGGCCTTGACCACGGCGGGCTCGGTTTCCATGCCGTCGGGGTTCAGGCAGAGCGCGGCCCGGCGCGGCACATCGGGCCCCGTCAACGGAGCCGGCACCCACCAAGGATCGCGCGGGTCGGGTGCAGCCAGCGCGGCCAGGCCCAACCGCAGGTCGGCGATGCTGCGCCCCAGGGGCCCCGATACCGCCGTCAGCTGCGCGCCGATGGGGCGCTCGGGCAATGCCGCGTTGTACGCCGCCACGCGCCCCAGCGACGGCCGCAAGCCATGCACGCCGCAGGCGTAGGCCGGGTAGCGGATGGACCCCGCGATATCGGTGCCATGCGCCAGGTGCCCGATGCCTGCGGCAACCGCGCAGGCTGCCCCGCCCGACGAGCCCCCCGGCGTCAGCGCCGGATTGCGCGGGTTCAGCGTGTTCCCGTGCAGCACATTGCCGGTGAACCAGCGCAGCGAAAACGCCGGTGTGTTGGTGCGGCCCAGGATGACGGCGCCCGCGCGCCGCAGATTGTCCACGACCGGGCTGTTCTCGGTGGCGATTAGGTCCTTCTGCAGGCCCACGCCATTGGTGGTGGCGAAACCGGCCTGATCCACATTGACCTTTACCGTGACGGGCACGCCGGCGAGCGGGCCCGCTTCCTCGCCGCGCGCGAGAGCCGCATCCACCTCGGCCGCTTGCGCAAGCACCGTTTCGGGGCGGTAGTCCACCACGGCATTGATGGCGGGGTTGACGGCTTCGAGCCGCTGCAGCGCGCTTTGCGCCGCTTCGCGGGCGGAGACTTCACGCTGGCGGATACGGGCGGCAAGTTCAACTGCGGACAAACGCCAAAGATCGGACACGCGCGACTCCTGATTCAGGGTTTTTCGAGGCACGTCCACCTTAGCGCCTGCCGCCGCCGCCCACAAGCCGCGATGACGCCGCTACTTGCCCTCTTCGAAGACCTCGACGATCGCGTCGGCCACCGCGCGCACCCGGGCCGTGCGGTTCAGGTCCCCGTGCATCACCAGCCAAAGGTCATAGGGTTCGCTGCGGCTCGGCCAGATACGGACCAGATCCGGATAATCGGGCGCCATATGCGTGGGCAGCTCACCGATGCCCAGGCCGGCCACCACGGCCTCGATGATCATCAGGCCGGAATTCAACTCCAGGCCGATGCGGCCGTTGCCCGTCGGCTCCCCGCAAAACATATCGGACCAGCCCGGCAACACCGATTGCTGGTAGGTCACCAGCGTGTGCCCCGCGAATGCCGTTCCGAGGCGGGGTTCGCCATGCGCCTCCAGGTAGGCCCGCGACGCGTACAGCCCGACTTCCTTGCGCGCCAGGTGGCGGTAGATCAGATCGGGGTTGTCAGGCCTAAGGTTGCGTATCGCCAGATCCGCCTCGCGGCGCGTCAGGTTGCTCAGCTGGATCGCCGTGGACAGTGTCACGCGGATATCGGGGTGCTGAACGTGTACGCGCCGGACGGCCTCCATGACGAAGTATCTGGCCACGGTTTCCGACGTTGCTACCCGCACCGCGCCGGACAGCCGGTGGTCCAGCCCCTGCATCTGGCGCTGCAACTGGTCGGCGGCCTGCTCCATGCGCTCCGCCGCTGCGAACGCCAGTTCACCGGCGGCCGTCGGCACGTACCCACCCGGCGTGCGCAGGAACAGCCGCGCATCGAGCGAAGCCTCCAGCGCCGCCAGCCGGCGGCCGGCCGTGGCCTGGTCGATCTGCAGCAGGGCCGCGGCCCCCCGCAGTGTGCCTATCCGGTAAATGGCCAGAAAAATCCTGGCGTTATCCCAGTCCATGTGTCACCCAATAGATGCATTTATGCATCACTATAAAGCAGTTATTCGGCTTTTTTGCATCAGAGAAACCTCCTAAGCTTCCTCCCTCGAAAGCCGCTGAACCGCCACCATGAACTCCGCTTGCCCCCACGCCTCCGCCCTCGATGCCAAACCCGCCGCCGCCGCCCTGCTGCCGCTCGTCACCCTCGCGATCGGCTTCGTCATGGCCATGCTCGACGTCACCGTCGTCAACGTCGCGCTGCCCAGCATCGCGCTGCAATTCACGGTTCCCCTGACGGATCTGGTCTGGATCGTCGATGGCTATACGCTCACATTCGCGGCCCTGCTACTGGTGGCCGGCGCGCTCGCCGACCGCTATGGCGCCAAGACCATCTACCTGACAGGGCTGGGCGTCTTTACCTTTGCGTCCCTGCTTTGCGGGCTGGCGCCGAACGCCGACATCCTCATCCTGGCCCGCCTGCTGCAAGGCCTGGGAGCAGCCTTGTTCATGCCCAGTTCGTTAAGCCTGCTGACCCACGCCTACGATGACGAAGCTACCCGCAACCGCATGCTGGCGGCCTGGTCTGCGATCGTGGCGGTCGCCGGCGCGGCCGGCCCGCTGATGGGCGGCATGCTGATCCACCAGTTCGGCTGGCGCGGGATCTTCCTCATCAATATTCCCTTGGGCCTCGTCGGCCTGTGGCTGGCCCGCCGCCGCATCCAGGCGGCGCCCCGCCGGCCGCGCGCGCTCAATCCGCTGAGCCACCTGCTGGGGATCGTTGCGCTGTCTTCGCTGTGCTTCGTGCTGATCCAGGGCAACGCCTATGGCTGGTCCTCCAGCCGTATCGTGATCGCCGCCGCCCTGTTCCTGGGCACCGCGGCCCTGCTGGTCCGGCGCGAACGCCGCCATGCCGAGCCCATCATTCCGCGCGCGCTCTTCGCGACCACGCAATTCGCGGCGGCCAACGGCATCGGCTTCCTGATCAATCTGGCCTCCTACGGGCAGCTCTTCCTGCTCAGCCTGTTCCTGCAGCAGGCGCGCGGCGCGGATGCGCTGCAGACCGGCATCCAGCTGGTTCCGATGCTGGCGGTGTTTTCCATCGGCAACCTGATCTCCGCGCGGATGTCGGCGCGCTGGAACGTATCGGCCTCGCTGCTGGGCGGCATGTCGCTTGCCGCGGCCCTGAGCGCAGTCGCCATCTTCACCGTCACGCCGGACGTCGCCTACTGGCCGTTCGCCGCCATTGTCGCGCTGGCCAACTTGGGCGTGGGCATCGCCGTGCCCGCGATGACCAGCGTGGTCATGCAGGTGTCGGGCAAGCGGCATGCGAACAGCGCCGCGGCAACGCTGAATGCCAACCGCCAGTCGGGCGCGCTGGTCGGCGTCGCCTTGATGGGCACCATCCTGCATTTGCTGCCGGACTGGCACGACGCCCTGCCCGTTGCCTACTGGGTCATCGCCGCGAGCTACGTGCTGGCCGTGGCGCTGGGAGGGCGGCATCTGCGCCGCGCCCGCAACGCCTGAGCAGCGGCGGGCTGCTCAGGCGGAGGCGGCCGGAAGAATCGCCACGCCGCGGCCCGCGAAATAGCGGTCGAAGGCGGCCAGCGGCAATTCGACGTCGGCTTGCGCGCCCGGCTCGCCCGAAGGATTGTGGAACCTCACCGCGTCCGGGGCGGCGCGGGTCAGCAGCACCAGGTGGCCGCCCTTCCTCGGCGGCTCCCTGTCCGGCCAACGTATCCAGGGATGGACCGACGCCATAAAGAACTCGGCCTGTTCCATCAGTGCCGGCAACTCAGCGGCCTGCAAGCCGACGTGCACCCGCGCATCCATGCCGAAAGCCTCGGCCACATAACGCACGAACGGCGCGTGGATCATCCCTTTGATGCGGTCTCCGTCCACCGTGTAGGCCCCATAGGGCAAGCTGCGGCGCGCCAGTTCCAGGATGGGGTGGCGGCCCGCGCCGCGCGCGGCCAGCACCATGCTCAGGCAGGCCATGCCGCAGACATGGTTGGCCCAGTGCGCGTACTCCTCCACATCGTGCGCGCCCGACTCCCGCCACGCGGGGTCGTCGGCGAGCGTCAGCTCGCCGTGGATGATCTTGCTGGCCAGATGCGCCGATGCCCACTGGCAACAGTAGGGCACGGCGGACTGGCGGTCGGGCGTCGCATGCATCCCGGGCTCCGGAAAATCGGGGAAGCCGCTATCTTGCCCCCGTGGCCTCCGCGTGGCAACGGCCCGACGTTTGCTTCACAATGCTCCTATCCACGCAACCAGGAGACCCGCATGTCCAGTCCCGCCACGCCTCTTCCGTCCGCCGTCCGCCGCGTCGCCATCGTGGGCGCCGGCACCATCGGCGCCAGCTGGGCCGCGCTGTTCCTCGCCCGCGGCCTGGAAGTGGTCGTCAGCGATCCGGCCGCCGACGCCGAACCCCAGACGCGAGTCCGCGTGCAGGCAGCGTGGCCCGTGCTGGCGGAACTGGGCCACGTACTGCCCGGCGCCTCGCCCGACGCGCTGACGTTCGAACCGGACCTTGAAACCGCGCTGGCCGGCGTGGACTTCGTCCAGGAAAACGGCCCCGAACGCGAAGACTTCAAAACCGCGCTGTTCGCACGCATGGACGCAGTCCTGCCGCCGCATGTCATCGTTGCATCGAGTTCGTCCGGCCTCATCATGAGCCGCCTGCAGTCGCGCTGCCAGCATGCCTCCCGCTTCGTCATCGGGCATCCGTTCAATCCGCCGCACCTGATTCCGCTGGTCGAAGTCGTCGGCGGCGACCAGACTTCGGCCGACACGATGGACCGCAGCATTGCGTTCTACCGGAGCATGGGCAAGTACCCGATCCGCCTGAACAAGGAAGTGCCCGGCCACATCGCCAACCGCCTCCAGGCCGCGCTCTGGCGCGAAGCCATTCACCTGGCGGCCGAGAATGTCGCCAGCGTCGCCGACATCGACGCCGCCGTGTCGCAGGGCCCCGGCCTGCGCTGGGCGCTGTTCGGGCCGCACATGACCTTCAACCTGGGCGGCGGCGAGGGCGGCCTGGCGAATTTCATGGACCATCTGCTCGGCCCGGTGCAGACCTGGTGGGATGATCTCGGCGCGCCGGACGTGACGCCGGAACTGCAACAGCGCCTGATCGAGGGCGTCAAAGCGGAGGTGGGCGAACGCAGCATCGCGGACCTGGTCCTGGCCCGGGACGCCCAGTTGACCGCCTTGCTGAAAGCCCTGCAACGCTGAACCCGCGTGCCGGGTATGCCATCTTCTTTCCGCCAGCGGCGCTCCGCTGGCGAATCCGAATCCAAGGAATCCATCCGCATGATTTCCGTAACGCAAGACCTTGAACGTTCCCGCTACACCGCCACCGTCGATGGCGTGCTTTGCGTGCTCGACTACCACCTGCAAGGCAACATCATGACGATCACCCATACCGGCGTTCCCAGCCAGGTGGGCGGCCGCGGCATCGCCGCCGCGCTGACCCGCCACGCCCTGGACGCCGCGCGCGCCAATGGCTGGAAGGTCCGGCCGTCGTGTTCATACGCGGATGCCTACATGCGCCGCCATCCCGAATACAGCGATCTGCTGGCCTGAGCGGCGGCGGCGCATCCATCGTGGCAAAGCCTTCTCACAACGCAAACGCCGCTTGTCCCTGCGGCGGCCCCAAGAGCTACCCCGAATGCTGCGGCCGCTGGCATGAAGGCCCACTCGCCCTGCGGGCGCCCACCGCCGAAGCGCTGATGCGCTCCCGCTACAGCGCCTTCGTGCTCGACAAGCTGCCGTATCTGCTGGCCACCTGGCACCCCAGCACCCGCCCCGCCACGCTCGAACCCAATCCTTCTGACCTGAAGTGGCTGGGGCTGGCGGTCAAGAAAGCCCAGGACCAGGACGCGGACCACGCCACGGTGGAATTCGTCGCGCGCAGCCGCCAGGCCGGCCGCGCCCATCGCCTGCACGAGATCAGCCGCTTCGTGCGTGAAGACGAAAGGTGGTATTACCTGGACGGCGACCTGAGCTGAATCCAGCCCTCAGGCCGCGGGCACGGGCACGTCCAGGCTGTCGGACTCGATGGCTTGCCTCAGCGCCATCACCAGGTGCTGTTCGGCGGCGTTCAACGTGCGCGGGTTACCGACGATCGCCAACTCCGTCGGCGGCACTGGCGCAAAGCCCGCATCCTCGCCCAGCACCTCGTGCGTGTCCAACCGCGCGAACGCCGGCAGCAAACTCACGCCCAATCCAGCCGCAACGGCGGCCTGCACCCCCGCCAGGCTGTGGCTGTGATACGCGATATGCCATGGCCTGCCTGCGCTTTCCAGGGCGTAGATCATGCGCTTGCGATAGATGCAGCCTTGCGGGAACAGGACCAGCGGCACGGCGGCCCCCTCAAGCGCCGGCAGCTTGCCGCCCACCCAGACCAGACGTTCCGGCCATGCCGCCAGGCACGGCCCATCGCCCGGCTCGCGCTTGATCAACGCCAGATCCAGTTCGCCTGATTCCAGCCCGCGCCGCAAGTCCATGCTCATGCCGCTGCTCGTTTCGAGACGGACGTCCGCATGGCTGGCGGCAAACCCTGCCAGCAACACGGTCAGCCGGGATACGTCGAAATCCTCCGGCACGCCGAGCCGCAGCACGCAGGTCTTGCGAGGGGCCGACAGCACATGCTCGGCTTCACCCGCAATGGCGAGGAGGCGGCGCGCGTAGGCCACCATCAGCTCGCCATCCTCCGTCACCGACACATTGCCGCCGGCCCGGTCTCTCAAGAGCAGCGTCTTGCCCACGCTCTGCTCCAGCTTGCGTACCTGCTGGCTGACAGTCGATTGCGTGCGATGCACCCGGCTTGCCGCGCGCGTGAAGCTGCCCTCGTCCACGACGTAAACCAGGGTCCTCAGAAGTTCAAGATCGAGCATGGCGGGTTTGATATCGATTAATCAACTGAGATGAGTTCAATAATTAATTTTACAACTCATCTGCCCGCACCTACTCTGGACCCATCACATTCGCTTCTACCCCCGTCCTATTCAAGGAACCGATATGCCCCTGGCGCACCTGCCCCGTCCCCAATGGCTCACTTTCGATTGCTATGGCACCCTCATCCAGTGGGACGAAGGCCTGCAAGATGCCGTCGCCCGCATCCTGGCGGTCAACCCCGAAGCCAGCCGGCATGCGCCCACGCCCGCGCAGTTCCTGCACCGCTACGACGGCCATGAACATCGGCTGGAACGCGAGCGGCCGCATCGGAACTTCGCCGACATCAGCCGCGAATCGTTGCGGCTGACCATGCAGGAGCTGAGCCTCGAATACCGGCCCGAATACGCGGACATGCTGGTCGGCGGCATCTCCGCGATGCCGCCGTTCCCCGAGGTGGTGGGCACGCTGGCAGTGCTGAAGCAGGCTGGCTTCCGGCTGTGCATCATTTCCAACACCGACGACGGCATCATCGCCGGCAACGTCGCCCAGTTGGGCGGGCACGTCGACCGCGTCATCACGGCCGAGCAGGCCGGCGCCTACAAGCCGTCGCGTCAGATATTCGCCCACGCCTACGCCAGCCTCGGCGTCACGCCCGACGAGGTCGTGCACATTTGCGCCAGCCCGCATCTGGACCACGCGGCCGCTCGCGATATCGGCTTTCGCTGCGTCTGGATCGACCGCGGCACCGGCCGCGAATGCTTGCCTGACTACCGGCCGGACGCTACCGTAGCGACTTTGGACCGCGTACCCGAGCTTTTCCGCGATGCCGGCTGGCTATGACGGATGCGCGCCTTCCCTCCCCCTGACTCCCGATAGGCAGCCATGAATCAAGAACCCCACTTCGCCAACGCGCTCTTCCACGCCGAACCTGTCGCCGCGCTGCGCGCCGATTTGGCGCTCGCGCTGCGGGCAGCCGCCGCCCACGGGTTGGGGGAAGGCGTCTGCAATCATTTCAGCGTCGCGCTGCCCGGCGATGCGGACCATTTCCTGCTCAACCCCCGCGGACTGATGTGGAACGAGGTTCAGGCGGACGACATCGTGCTGGTCGACGCCCACGGCAACAAGCTCGCCGGCCGCCATGAAGTCGAACCCACGGCCATGTTCATTCACGCCGCGATCCACCGCATCGCCGGCAAGGCCTGTGTCCTGCACACGCATATGCCTTACGCCACCGCCCTGACGCTCACTACCGATCGCGCGCTGGACACCACCCTCTCGCAGAACGCCATGCGCTTCCATGGGCGCCTGGCCGTCGACGAGCACTACAACGGCCTGGCGCTGGACGTCAGCGAAGGCGAACGCATCGCCCATGCCATGCAGGGCGCGGACGTTGTGTTCCTGGGCAACCATGGCGTGGTCGTCTGCGGCGAGCGCGTGGACTATGCCTACGACGATCTCTTCTTCCTGGAACGCGCCTGTACCGCCCAGGTGCTCGCCCAATCCACCGGACGGCCCCTGGTGCCGGTCAATCCCGAACTGGCGGGCAAGGTCGCCGCCCAGGTCCAGGGCGAGCGCCTGCAATCCGAACTGTTCTTCGCCGCCCTGCGCCGCCAACTGCCCTGACCGGCGCGTATCCTCGCCGCGAAGCCATCCGCTCCCGCAAAAACAAAACCCCTCGTCGATAATCCGGCGAGGGGTTTTTTGCATGGGGCCGCGCGCGCATGGCGGCGCCCCAAAGACAAAACCCCACAGGATGTACCTGTGGGGTTTTGCGGAATAAAAGCCTGACGATGACCTACTTTCACAGACGTCCGTCCACTATCATCGGCGCAAAGTCGTTTCACTGTCCTGT
>NZ_UFQB01000007.1 GCF_900496965.1 Achromobacter agilis | reverse complement strand
TGCTCAGGCGCATCGGCAACAACGGTTTTTAACCCTGGACTCTATGTCGGTGCCGTACTAAGTCTGGGGGCAGGTCACTGCCTCTACAACTTATGTCCGCGCAGGATTGGACATGCCGGCCACATGGGATCCACGATCAACGTGTGAATGCGAGCACGGGTAACCCCCACACGCAGGACTTTGCGGCTTTTAGGATGTGGCACGTCATCCCCTCGCCAAACGAATGAAGACTGTACTCCGGCAGCCGTGCGCCGTGCTTCTCGGACAATGACAACTCCATCGAACTGCTTTCCCTTGGCCTTATGAAAGTTCATCACCTGGAGCCCGGCAGGAGCCTCGATACCATCCAAAATTTGCTCTTGTGCAAGCGCTTGATCTAACGCTAACCGAGCGTTCGTATAGGCACCGTCGCGCAGCCATTCGTTGGCTAAGCCTGCTGAAACTCGATGTCCACGTCGGAAGGCGACTAGGAAGTCAAGCTGGGAAGCCACGCGCAGCAACTCATTTTGGCCAGTGGCTCGAAGAGCGTATTTGACGGTAAGCCAGTCGGTGGCGGGGTCCCCGGTGAAGCCGTCGGCGTGAAGACCTGCAATTAGGCCGCGCAACGCTTTAACGATGTTGATGTTGAGGGTCTTGCCGCCTCGAATTTTTCCCGCCTGCTCCAAGAGTTTGCTCACGGCGGCCTTGGCTTGTCCGGTCGCCCGCCGCGCAGCGGCGATCAGCTCCATGCTGGCTGCCACATCGAGTTCGAGCTGAGCAAGGTCTTTGGGCTCAAGCAGAAACGCCGCAAATCGTGCCGAGAGTAGGGCCTCGGCCTCGTCGAACAGCAGCTTGTGGCGCACAGCCTTGCCTACATTCGGTTCGATTGCGTTGAGCGCATTGGACATGCGTAACGCACTTCTGTTGTTTGACACCAAGATTGCAAGCGTTTGGGGTCGGCTATCGGACTCCGCGCGGATTTTCGACAGCAACTGAGCTATGGCGCGTCGTAGAACATGGTTCCAGTTCGGCGTTGGGTTTTCTGGCCGATAGGAAAAGGAAGAAACCCCTTTATAGGGCGCACCGCGTGCCTGCCCGGCCAGAATGTCGTTGGCAAAGATCAAGATTTCAGAATCTGGACTGCGATGGTTCTGAGTGCCCAGATCGACTTCGAGTGGATGAAGTGCAGCGCGAATCGCTGCGATCCGCTCTGGTCCAACGCCAGGCAGGTAATCGAAGATTTGTTGTTCGAGGTCGGCGAGGCAAACGATCTGCGCATGTGGAGCAAGCATTTCAACGCATTGCCACGCGAATTGCCCGGTATCCTGGGCCTCGTCCACGATGATGATGGGATGCCGTCGCGCGAGCGACGAAAGCAAGTGGCTGCTGGTGGCAAGCAAACGAGTGGCGTTGGGAGCGAACAGGTCGAACGCGATGCGTCCCTCTTCGCGGAACAGCCGCTCGCGCTCAATCAGCCATTGATCCCATTCGTCGTCCTCGTCGTCGATGCCCCCGCTCAGGGCCTTCTCATCCTGTGGCAGCAAAATCGACAGTTTGCGCGGAGCACCGAGCAGGTACGCGTGCGCCTTGAGGATGTCCCAGAAGAAGGAGTGGAAGGTCTGAATCGAAGGTTGCTCTTGCTCGGCTGCTGTAGCTTCTAGCTTGGCCGCGTCGAGGATGCGCGCTACTGCCGCGCGCGAGAAGCTCAGGAAGAGAGCGGACTGCCCAGGCGTCATTCCCTGTTGAATACGCTTGACCGCCTTTCGCAATGCAATGGTCGTCTTGCCGCTGCCAGGGCCACCAGTCACCAGCGCGTGCCCTTCGCAAGCAAGGACACTGTCGCGGAGCGGGCAAGGCTCGTTCATGGTCAGGCGAACAGATCCGCGTTGTCGCCGCCGCCCTCGTCGATGGGCGGCGGCGGCGGGAACAGAGCGAACACGGACGCGAGGAATTGTGTGGCGGTAGCCGGCAGCTCGTTGAATCCGCACTCTTCAAGCAGGCGGGCCGACCAGCCTGCGCCTTTGTTTCCGCCGAGAGCCTCCTTGGCGACGGCCTTGACCGCGTCGTCGGGTGGGCGCGCGTCGGGGATGGCGATATTGCCATATTCGCCGTTTGCTTTGAGGTTTGCGAGGAATGACCAAAGTCGATCCACTGGCACTTCAGCCACCAGGAGGTCTTCAAAGCCCTTGTAGGCGTGCTCGACGTTAATCTCGAAATTTTCCGCAAGTGCCTGAGCCTGCTCGGCTTTGCGCTTCTTCTTGTAGTCGAGGTCGTAGAAAGCGAAGGTGCGCAGCCCCAGCGTTTTGAAGAACTTACCGAACTTGGGCATGTTCGACTCGCCGTCGGCGTCGAAGAACGCCACGCCAGCGATGTCCAAGGGCTGCAAGTTAGGGTCGTTTTCCTCCATGCGGCGCGCAATGATGGGCATCGCATGCAGCTCTGTGACGCCTTCGACGACGATGGCTGCTCGCCCCAGCATGCATTCGGACAACCCCGAGCGAGAGAAGCGCTTGTAGTCGTTGTCTTTGAGGCCCGTTGCGTCGGAGACCTTGCGGGCGCTGACCACACCGCCGTCACGCGAGAGAAGTAGTGTTTTCGACGGCTCGAATTTCTCGATCACAAAGGGCGAGTGGGAGGTCACGAAAGCCTGGGTGGTCTTCGTCAACAAGTATTGGGCGATTCGGCGCTGCGTGTGTGGAGGTACTGCGATCTCGGGCTCCTCCATGGCGAAGATCACGGTGTCGGGTTTGAGATCCGCGATGAACGACAGGAGAGCGAGTACGAGCGTGTTGACAGTGCCGGTTCCCGCATGGGGAAAGGGGACGGGGCCTTGGTCGACAGAGATGGACAGGAAGAACGACATAGTCTTGCGAAGATGCTCGCGCGTGAGCTCCGAGACGTGCAGCTTCGTCGCGTTGCCGGGCGATTCCAGCGCAATGTAACGGTTTAGCCGCTTTTCGACCGAGCGCAAGACAGGAGCGATCTCGGCGGCGTCGGCTTCAATATCGAGGCCGCGCAGTCGCGCGATGGTCTTTTCCCAAAGAGTCGTGCGAACGCCCTTGGTACGTAGGATGATGTCCAGAAGCGAGCCGCGCTCAAGGCTCAGCGCCCGCAATCCCGTGCGCAATGCTCGCAGGTAGAGAAATCCGAACTGCCGCTTGATCGGCTTGGATACGGGCGTCAGTGTGCCTTCCGGTGCGTCGGGGCTGTGGGAAAAGAAAGTCCTGGCTTCGAATTCGTCCTCGGCGAGATCGTATTTGCCAATGGTCTCCAGACGAAGGCAAGGAACGACATGTGGCGGGTTGGCGGCCAGGACTTCGCCCGCATCCAAAAGACGCTGTTCTTCCAAGTGCCAGAATTCTGTATTGCCACCGCACTTGGCATCGATCTCAGCGCTCAGCTCGATCAGGACGACTTCCACGCGCAATGGAATTGACTCGGGCTCGGCATCCTCTTGCACGGGCGAGGCTAGATACTGGGCGTTGTAGAAGTCAAACTCGTCAATCGGCGGGAAGCGGTTCAGTCGGTCGGGCCCCAAGACAAGATCTAGCGCGTCGCAGATGGTGCTCTTACCGACGTTGTTAGAACCGACCATGAGCGTGTGCCCATCGAAAAGCAGTTCCGCAGACTTGATGCCCCGAAAATTCGAGATACTTAGACGAACTACTTTCATTTTCTACTTCCGCTTCGGTTATGGGCAATTCCCAGGGCCAAATGCAGAGCTCTTTCGACCCAGCCATCTATGAATCGTCGCATAGAAATTCCAATCGTCCGTTCGAGGGCGGAACCCTTGAGTTATGCCGAGCCGCGAAGCGGCCTCTGCGGATTTTTAGGTGCGCGTGCGACGTTGAACCGAGATCTGTTCCGTTATTCGGCGATTGATCTTGCGCTTCCATTTAAGCTGTTTGTCCGAGAGCTTCCGCTTGAGGCGTGTGCTAACTAAGAACTTATTTTCAGAGTCATAGATGTATCCCATCTTGCGCCCATGCTCGATGACGTCGAGGTTAGCGTTGGCATATGGATCGTTTGCAATGCGCTTCAGGCCGTCGAACAAGTTGCCCGTATCAATGCCAATGAACCGATTGATGCAAACATTGCCGACGTACGTCGAGTGGCCCGTGATGCGATTTGTTATGTAGCAAATGTTCTTTAATCTCTTGCCCGCAGGGGCACTGATCGAACAATTGCGTAATTTCAACACTCACCAAATCCCACTCAGTGCGGGCTGCGTCAAATATGTCCGACTGCGATAGTGGGAGGATGTGGGCTTTCAGCCTTTCGAAGTTATGTTCCATAGCAATCGCCGGGACACACCTGGCTAAATGCAGAAAAAGTAAAAGTTGGAAATCTCTCGTATAAAAATGACTATAGTCGGAAAGATGGGAGCGAGCATTGCAGAAGAGACCTTAGGCAGACCTAAGAATATTGAGATCGCAGATCGCCCTGAATCTTAATTAGCTCAGCATCGAACAACTGCTCTTGGCGTTATGCCGCCCTAAATGACCGACCGAAGACGGCTCACCATAGATAAGACTAAATAGTGATTTTGAGGTGGATATCCTAGGTTTTGAGAGGGCCGCGCGCCGTAGCGGCAGATCGGAAGTTAATATCAGACAACTTGGCATAGTTGGAGATAATTTGAAATGTGGTCAGACAACGAAACGACCGTCGACTACTTGAATTTCGGTGTGGTAGCGGACGCGTGCGCGAAACTCCTTCAACAGGCGAACGGCACGCCGATTTCGGTCGGCGTATCTGGCGGCTGGGGTGTAGGTAAGACCTCGTTGGTCAGGATGATAGAAGGCCGGTTGAAACAAGCCGATGCTCCGGGGACCAACACCTACGTCATCGTCACATTTAACCCTTGGCTATACCAAGACTTTGAGGGTGCCCGAGGTGCGCTGCTGCAGCTGGTTGGCGATGAGGTCCTGCGGCTGGCGGCCAAGAGCGAGCCCCTGCTAAAGAAGGCGAAGCGCCTCCTCAAGCGCATCAACTTCCTTCGCCTCGCTCAAATGGGTGGTGAAGCCGCCGTGACGCTTTACACAGGTGTGCCTGTCGGCAGCATCGGCTCCGCGGTCATGAAGGCTGCTGGGTTCTTCGGAGTCGGCGGAGACGACGACGCGAAGGAGTCGGGCGATGGAGAAGGCGAGAAGAAGGATAAGGGCGCTAACAAGGAGATGCCCAATGATCTGCTCAAGCCCTCAGAGCCGATCTCATTGCCCAATGAGATCCAGGCGTTCCGCAATGCCCTCGAAGAACTGCTCGAAGAGCTGAAGGTGACGCTGGTCGTTTTCGTGGACGACCTAGACCGCTGTCTGCCCAAGACCGCCATTTCTACGCTGGAATCGATTCGCCTCCTCCTCTTCCTCAAGCGCAGCGCGTTTGTGGTGGCGGCCGATAACGAGTTCATTCGAGGCGCGGTGCGGGTGCACTTCGAAGGGACCGGCATCTCGAGCGAGGTTGCAACGAACTACTTCGACAAGCTCATCCAGGTTCCGCTGCACGTCCCGCGACTTGGCATCAATGAAGCCAAGGCATATCTAGCTTTGCTGCTGATGGAGCGTGCCTATGCTGACGGCGTTTTCGCAAAGGTCGGGTTCGACGCGGCAAAGGAGGCTATCCCAAAGCGCCTGCAAAGCAGCTGGAAAGGCGACGCCGTCACGTCCGAGTTCTTGCAAAGCCTTGTCGGCATGGGCAACACGCCCATGCTCGAGTTGATGCAACTTGCTGAGGGGTTGGCTCCGCTGCTCACCCAGTCGAGCGCCGTAAACGCGAACCCGCGGCTAATGAAACGGTTCCTGAACACGGTATACTTGCGGTCGGCCTTAGCTGCCCCGCAGGGCATCGACCTCGACATCCCTTCTCTTGCAAAGTGGCACCTTGTCGAACGGTGCGACGAAACGTTGGCCAACGCCCTGGCTGCAAGGGTTTCGGCGGACGCCGATGGGCGAGTGACGGCCTTGCGTGAAGCGGAAGCCGCGGCGGCGGCCGGGACGCCGCTCCCCGAGCCCTTCAATGATGACCCCTTTTCGTGCGAATGGCTGCAACTCAAACCGCCGCTGGGAAATGTAGACCTCCGCCCCCTACTGCACTTGAGCAGGGATACGGCGACTCGGGACTTTGGCGCGGACAACATGACTGACCAAGGGCGTGCATTGCGCGACGCCCTGGTCACTGCAACGGCATCGAACGCACCGCTCACTGAAGCCATCCGAGCCGCTGGTGCCATTCAGGCAGGGATGGCCATGGGCAAAGCCTGGCAGCTGAAGGCCGCGATGCGGACGTGGCGCTCGGGTGAGGACGTCGTTCCGCTCATCGAGCCCTGCAAGGTGTACCCGGACCTGGCTGCCCAGGCCGCGGCGCTTTTGGCAGAAGCACCGGTCGGGAAAGTTGGTCCTGGCGTCGTCCCCCTCCTGTACTCGCAGACATGGGCACGCCCCACCCTCGACAAGTGGGAGGCAGACTCTTCGGTGGAGAAACCCACTAAAGCGGCCATCCAGCGGGCGAAGCGGGGGACCAGATAATGGGAACCTCAACGTCAAGTTCCGGCGGCAAAGCCGGCTCGCCGTTTGACCCGGAGTGGCTGATTCCAGAGGCGGCGCCTGCCGGCGGCGACGATGCCGCAGATGGCTCGCGCGATGATGGCGACCACGAGCCTGCTGACACGGGCACCGAAGCTGGAGCCGAGGGGGGCGCCACAGCCGGCGATCAAGAGGCGCCGGATGGGGCTTTTGCGCCCAGTCGCCGGTTCGCCGACGCGCGTTCCAAGATGTCCGCCGCTCTTGGCGGCGGCGGCCGCGACTCATTGCGAGGCGCGGCCAAGAGCATGGTTACCAAGGGCATGGGCGGTGCGCGGCGCGCGGCTTCCACCATGCGAGGTACGGCTCAGGGCGCAGGTGCCCTGGGGCAGTTCTTGGCGTCCGCCCGCGATGGATCTGACCCGCAGGTTGTGGACTGGGTAAATCGCACACGAGCTGCGAGTCTCGCTGCCGACGACCTCATCCTAGAATTGGTCAAGGAGGTCATGCCCGATACGGGCAGCGTGGACGACGAATCGCTGCGCAACGCTGCGGCCGAGGCGCTTGGACTGCTCTACGAACTCAGTCCCGACATCGATGTCTTCAACCTCACGGATGTGCAGATTCACGATGTCATGGCCATCACCATCGCCAACGATGTCTGCAATCGCATGGACCTGCAACTCGGGCAAATCTACGAGCGGCTGAGGCACGACCCGCAACAAGTCCAGCTCTTTCGGAAGGATGTGCGGGAGTACGTGCAGTCGGAAGTTCGTGTCGTCATGGAGCGGCTCGGTGGGACGGGGCTCGACCCGAAGCGGCTCGCCCGAGACGTTCTGCGGTCGGCAATGGAGGTGTTTGCGTCATGACGAAGGTGCTATGTACGTCCGTTAGCCACTTGCCCGCGACGCTCGCAGATGGCGAGCGCGCGTTCACGCTATTTAAGAGCGCCAAGCGCGCCGGCGTTGGAACAATCGCGCAGGGCTGGCGTGGGTCGTTGAAGCGCAAGGGATTCGCTCCAAGCGCTCAGGCTTGGGATTTCGTGCAGTTCTGTTTGTCGGTTTGCGCAGCCGACCTTTGCTGTTTGCGGAACACCAGTGCGGACGGCTGGACTCGGACCATCGAACTCACGGTCGGCTTGCATGAACCTCTTCGGTGGGCACCTTGGAAGGCCCATGTCGAACAGATGTTGAAGGTTCTGACGGGAGATTATTGGACGCTTCACTTCGTCGAGGGCGGGGTTGCGCCTCCGAACGGTAGACTCCAACCGCTGGCCCACGATTGCATCTCGCTTCTGTCGGGCGGTCTTGACAGCCTTGTAGGGGGCATCGATCTGGTGACCAGTGGGCGACAGCCGGCGTTCGTCTCGCAGTTGGCCCACGAGGATTCCGAGCGCCAACGCCGGTACGCCACGCTCCTTGGCGGCGGGGCGACTCACATGCAGTGGAGCCATGGCATCAACTTTACCGGCCGTCGGGAGCCCTCGACGCGCGGTCGCTCGTTGGCGTTCTACGGGTTCGCCGTGATGGCGGCATCCAAGATTGCTGGCCAGCCAGTGCAGGTGTTTGTCCCCGAGAACGGCTTCATCTGCGTCAATCCGCCCCTCGTCCCTGGGCGAGTGTCCAGCCTCAGCACGCGCACGACGCACCCGCTGTTCATGGCAATGCTGCAGGAGCTGCTCGAAGTGTTGGATATCGACGTACGGCTCGAGTTGCCATACCGGTTCAAAACGAAGGGCGAAATGCTGCGCGAATGTGCGAACCAGACCTTGCTTGACACCGTCGCTTCAGATTCCACGAGCTGCGGACGGTACCGAACCTACAATCGAACGCACTGTGGTCGCTGCGTTCCCTGCATGATTCGACGAGCAGCGTTTCTCGCCTGGGGCCATGGCCGCGACAGGACTACCTATACCTTCCCCTCGCTGGCCGGTTCTGACAAGTCCAGCGGACCGGACGACCCTATGGCGGCAGCGCTGGCTGTGTTGTCGGTGCGTGAGCAGGGATTGGACCGCTTCCTTGGCGCCACGCTCGCGTTTGCTGCGCCAGGTGAGCGTGGTTCATATCGGGGGGTGCTCCAAGCTGGTCTTGGTGAACTGGAGGCGTTGCTCCAAGCGGACGGACTGTTATGATGGACTTTCACTGCCACCTCGACCTCTACCCTCGTGCGATGGAGGTCTACCGCGAGGCCGCCCGCCGCAATAAGTTCACCTGGTTGGTGACCACGAGTCCTAAGGCGTTCGCGGCGACGTCGCGAGCGCTGGAGCCGTTGCCTTCAGTACTCATCACACCCGGACTCCATCCCGAAATTGCCCACGAGCGCGCAGCAGAACTAGACCTGCTACTGGAACAGATTGCTGACGTCAAGGCGGTCGGTGAGGTGGGCCTTGATGGGTCGCCTCGTTTCAAAGCCCACTACGAAGTCCAGCGCAAAATTTTCGGCGCGGTCGTCGCCCGGTGCGCGGAGGTGGGAGGCAGAACGCTCAGTGTCCATTCCCGCCGCGCAGTCAGGGACGTATTGGCGGATTTCGAGCGGCATCCGAACTTCGGCACGGCCGTCATGCACTGGTTTTCCGGAAGCAGATCTGAATTGAAGGACGCCGCGGCGCACGGGTGTTGGTTCAGCATCGGGCCGGCGATGTTCGAATCTGCGAATGGCCGGGCCTTGGCTGAAGCAATGCCGCACGACCGCGTTGTGCCAGAAAGCGATGGTCCCTTTGCCAAGGTTGGGGGCAAGTCAGTCTTGCCTTGGAACGCGTCCCAGGTTGCCGAGGGCCTTGCTCCGCTGTGGGCGACAACGCCCGATGAAGCGGCAGAGATTCTTGCTCGAAACGGTCAGGCGCTTCTTTATCTCATGGGCCAACGGTAAGGAAGTGCGCCACCATCGCGACTGGTGGCTGTAAGCAGACACTCGTGAAAGTCCGTTCTTGGCCGGCAAGCGACCGCTCGCCGGCGAGGATGCATCAAACCTCTGTTTGTTCAGCCATCTCAAGAGCATCGTCGACCTCGATACCTAGGTAGCGAACGGTGCTTTCCAGCTTCGTATGCCCGAGCAGCAGCTGTACAGCCCGAAGATTCTTCGTCCGGCGGTAGATCAGCGAGGCTTTTGTACGGCGCATAGTGTGGGTTCCATATGCGGTATCGTCGAGGCCAATCGATGCGACCCAGCGATGCACAATCCGGGCGTACTGCCGCGTCGACAGATGCGGCGATGTATGCAACCGGCTCGGAAACAGAAAATCCGCCGCCTTTAGCCTTCGCGTGTCGATCCATGCTTCAAGGCTCTCACGGGTTTGCTCCGTAATCTCGAATTGGACCGGACGCAGGGTCTTCTGTTGCATGACGGTGGCTCTCGCGGCTACGTGGCTTCCGTGACGGATTTCCTGTACCTGCAGTCGCATGAGATCGCACGCTCGAAGCTTGCTATCAATTGCGAGATTGAACATCGCGAGTTCCCGGGTGTTCGAAGCCATCTGAAGTCTCATTCGAATTGCCCAGATTTCTCGGAGCTTTAGGGGCGGTTTCTGCCCGGTGAGCTTTCCCTTGTTCCAGGGCACACGACGGTCAACGGCGGCATTCGCGGATTCCATGACAATCTCCTTTTGAGTAAGGGGAGATTCAGTGTGCTCCTCCGGAGGGGCGCTATCCGACCCTGAGCAGTCATTTGCGGCTGGAAGGAAACGGCCATTCATCAGGCTGCCGAACTCTAGGCAGAGAACCATATTTTCGTTTACACATAGCATAGCCCTCTACACTGACGTTCAAATCTGGTTAGGCCTTATGACCCGCTACCTCGACACAGTCCCCCATCCTTGGAATTACGCCGTCATTGAGGCGGCGATCTTCAAAAACTCTACGGATGCAAGAACAGCAATCGAGGACACAGAGGGAGGGCGGCTATGGCGGTCGCTTCAGGAACTCGACGACTCCGTTTATGTACTCGAGACGAACATCTCTGATCTATTGGACGAGATTTCGCTATTTTCGGATCGAAGCAAGAACCCCGCCTTCTGGCATCAAGGCGACGGAAGTGAGGCCGACCGCCATACGCGTGAGGTCAAGCGAAAGCTGGCAAATTGCACCGCCGCCCTCATGGCTCTGGTTGATCATGCGCGTAACTTCACCCGTGTATCGCCAGTTTCCGGATACGCAGAAGAGTTGAAGAAACACTTCTCGTCGCCCGGGCTGCATGAATTCTTGCAGTGCCTTCGTAACTACAACACTCACTGGCGTATAGCGCAGGCGAATTGGGAAATTTCCCACAACTTCGAAGTTAAATCAAGGCAGGCGCGCTTTCTTGTGACAAAGACTGAGCTTCTGGCTTGGAACGGTTGGAATGCGATGGCCAAGGGCTACATCGAAGGCTCTGAGGATGCAGTAGACATCTACGAGGTCTTTTCCATCTACCGCGGCAGCGCTCAGAAGTTCTATGCATGGCACCGAGGCGCAGTATTCAGCCAATACAACGCCATACTGCGTCCGTATCTGGAGTACAAGCGTCTGTATGACGGAATCAGCAAAAAGTACAGCTGGAACACGGTGATATCCCACTTGCCCAAGACGCTGAACCCCCTTCAGTACCTCTCGCGGTATTTGCCCTCACACGCGGTCGAGCGTGTTCTCGCTCTTCCCCACAAAAGCAGGCAACAGTTAGATGAAATTATAAGGCTGCTTGATATGGATGAGTTCTGTGACGAGGCACTTCGAGGCAAGGCGTATGCGCTATTTGGCTTAGAAAATTGAGGCCTACGCCCTCGTTCAATTGAGGCTGAAGGTCAGTTTAGGGCAATTCGCATATGTCCGCTTCTGGCCGCGAGCAGACGTCGACGACGGGCTGATTTCGACCCGCTGCGGTCATTAAGCCGAACCCTGCAAAGTTGTCATTCAGTCCGAATGCAGTGAGAGGCTA
Source organism: Achromobacter agilis (assembly GCF_900496965.1). GTDB lineage: Bacteria > Pseudomonadota > Gammaproteobacteria > Burkholderiales > Burkholderiaceae_B > Achromobacter > Achromobacter agilis. The sequence goes on along the minus strand of NZ_UFQB01000007.1, from coordinate 225,614 downwards.
AAGAGGCAAAAACGGGGCCTTCGCATTGCTCAAAGGAAGAAAAGAAATGCTGCAGCAATAATTGTGGGTACCAACGCACCCGTCAGCAAGCCCAGCATGCTGACCGCACCGTTGGCGAAACTGCCTCGAAGCAGCGCGACCCCCGCCGGGTTCGGCGCATTGGCAATAACTGTCAGCCCGCCACCTGCGACGGCTCCGGCCACTAACATGTACTGAGCTTGGCTAGAGATTCCGTCGATGAGCGAGCCCAGGTAGGTCAAGGCTGCGTTGTCGGTAATCGCTGTGAGCGCCAAAGCGCCGACGAACAGCACGTTCGGGTCAAGCCCGCTCACGATGGGTTGCAACCACCACTGCTGCATGCCTCCCAATACGACAAGACCCGCGAGGAAAAAGCCCACCAATAACGCCTCTTTGATAATGAGAGGGCTTTGGTGCGTTTTGTATGCCTGAGTGTATCCAATGAAAAACAGAAAAAGACCCAGAAAGATAATCGGATGATGAGCGCTTATTACGACAGCGGCCAGAAAAGCCAGGTGCACGACGATCACGACGGCCGATACGGGCGCAGGCGATTTCTTCAGCGACAGCACATCGCCTGAACGCAAGTGGGGACGCAGTAGGGCGGTGACCAGCGTGGCATTGACCAGAACGGCCAGCGCTGCCTTCCAGCCAAACGTATTGAACATGAAGCTGCTATCCCAACCCCAGGTCGAGGCCACCATCAACACAGGCGGGGCGGCATACGAGGTTAGCGTTCCGCCAATCGAAATGTTGACGAACAGCACGCCCAACGCCAGATACTTCAAGCGCTCGGGCATGTCGCGATGAAACACCTGCGGCGCCAGCATCATCGCAGCTATCGTCATTGCTGCGGGTTCGGTCACCAGCGACCCCGCCAATGGCACTAGCGCCAGGCATAGCCAGGCTTTGGCGGTCTGGTCGCGAACGGGAAGCATGCGTGCGACGTGTTCGACAACGCGCATCACCGCCGTCAGCACCGGCAATGAGGCCGCAATGACCATCACCACGAAGACAAATGCGGGTTCGGTGTAGTTGCGCGATTCGGCGTACGCCAGGGCCGTGCTGCCGGAGGCGGCAAGCGCCATCAGGATAAGCAGTATTGCCGCCCAAAAGCCGAACACCACTTCGACTTCTCCCAGCAGGTGCAGCAGGCCGCCGTGGCGCTTGCTGCGATGCGCCAGACGCAAAAAGACCGGCGCGGAAAACGTGTGCACCAGGGCAAGGGCAAAAACAAAAGCGGCGATGACTTCCAATGCGGATTCCGTCACGTGTCAGTTCCTGTACATAAAGGGAGCGGGATAGGCCAACGGTCAGATGCGGGCGGACGATACGCGCGCCACTTCCACCCACAAGCGCGTCATGACGACGTGCCTGACCAGGTCAAAAAGATGCGCAGGCGCGTTGCTTGGCACCAGCACGCGGCGTATTAGCGCCTGAAGATCGACACGGACGCAAGGTTGCAATGCCGCGCGTCCGCGCTGCCGTGACAGCGTGCGCAGGCGCACCCGGGTTTTGCTTGGCATATCTATTTTCAATTCGGCATCCTCCGGGGCCAACACCGCATGATGCAGCGCATCGAGCGTTGTGCAGACATAGACCGATCCGGGCTGCGCGGCTTCGTCTTCAATCTGACGGCGCCATTCCTGCGAGCCAACCAGCGTCGCCGTCGAACCCCGTTCGGACACGTCGAAACGCAGGTGGCTGAATTCAAGCAACTCGATGAATTCTACAAAGGGAAGTTCGCGAACCACGGTCAGCGCCCCGCGCGGCATATTGCCGTCTTTTTGCTGCGCCGATTGTTTCATGACACCCTCCGTCAATGAGAAAAAGGGGAACCGCCGCGCGGCTCCCCATCAAGTACGACAGGCGTAAAGCGATCAGGCGCCGGCCTGAGCCCGCTCAAGCTCGCGGACCCGCTTCCGGTTGCGCACCGTCGAATACACCAGCCAGATTGCAAGCGCGAGGATGGCGTACACGAAGCCGGCGCTGATCGGGCGGTCAATGAACACATTCATGCTGCCGCGTGACAGCAGCAACGCACGGCGGAAGTTTTCTTCGACCATCGGCCCCAGCACGAAGCCCAGCAAGAGCGGCGCGGGCGAGAAACGCAGCTTCAGGAACAGATATCCGACCAGGCCCAGAACCAGCACCATGCCGACATCGAACAGATTGTTGTTCGTGCTGTAGACGCCGACGCAGACAAAGAATAGCGCGGACGGGAACAGGTACTTGTACGGCACCTTCAGCAGCCGTGCCCACATGCCGATCAACGGCAGGTTCATGACCACCAGCATGATGTTGCCGATCCAGAAGCTGGCGATCAGCCCCCAGAACAGATCCGCGTGCTCGGTCACCATCTGAGGGCCTGGCTGAATACCGTGGATGATCAGCGCGCCCAGCATCAAGGCCATGACCGAGTCGCCAGGAATGCCCAGGCTCATCGTGGGGATGAAGCTCGTCTGCGCGGCCGAGTTGTTGGCCGCTTCCGGGCCTGCCACGCCTTCAATCGCGCCGTTGCCGAAGCGCTTGGGCGTCTTCGAGACGCGCTTTTCGACGGCATACGACATGAACGATGCGATCGTTGCGCCGGTGCCGGGCAGGATGCCCAGGACGGCGCCGATGGCGCTGCCGCGCGCAATCGGCATGGCCGACTTCTTGATATCGCCCGGTTCGGGGCGCACGGACATCTTGGGGCCGTCGCCCACGGTGGTGGCTTTGCCGATCCGGTTGACGTTGGCAAAGAAGTCCGCCAGACCGAACAGGCCCATGGCCAGCGCCACCAGCGGAATGCCGTCGCTCAATTCGATGACCCCGAAGCCATAGCGGATGGTGCCGGTATTCACGTCCGTGCCCACCACGCCCAGCAGCAGGCCAAGAAAGACCATGGCGATCCCCTTGATGGCCGAACCCTTGGCGAGCGTGGCCCCCGCGAACAGTCCCAGCATCATCATCGAGAAGTATTCGGCCGGGCCGAACTGAAACGCCACTTCAACCAACAAGGGCGAGAACAGGATCATGATGATGATGCCCACGCTGGCGCCCACAAACGAGGCCATGACCAGCATGAACAGCGCCGATCCCGACTTGCCTTGCCGCGCCAAAGGATTGCCGTCCAGGCATGTGACCGCGTGCGACGGCGTGCCTGGCAGGTTGAGCAGGATGCAGGTGATGCCGCCGCCGTATTGGGCGCCGTAGTAGATGCCGGCCAGCATCATCAAGGCGGCCACCGGCGTCATCGCGTAGGTGAGCGGCAGCAGAATCGAAATGGCTGCCAGGACGCCCATGCCCGGCAGGACGCCGATCATGTTGCCCATGAACACTCCGAATAGCGACCACAGCAGGTTCTCCCACTGCAACGCTACCGAAAAGCCGTGTAGTACGTTGTCGAATAGATCCATTTCCTACCCCCAGCGCAGCATCGGAAACTGCAATTGCAGCGCCCAAGAAAATACCACCGCTCCGAAAACCGTCATCGCCAACGCAAGAATGGCGGCGGACTTCACGGAGTTGGACGTATCGCCCAGCGCCGAGGCGAACACCAGCGCGAAGGTGGCGGGCAAGAAGCCCAGGAAGCTGCCCAGGATGATGAACAGCGCGATGCCGCCAGCGATGCAAGCCATGCCGCGCAAGCGCTCGCGCCGCGTGGGCTGGGGCAATTGTTCTTCGATGAGTTCATCCTGCACTTCATCGGGGTCTGGGCTAAGGGGCACGAGGATGCCCAGCGCAACCAGAAAGCAACCGATCATCAGCGGGAAATAGCCCGGACCCATCCGAGCCAGTTCTCCGATGTTGTATGACGTTGCTTCAAGAATGGTCAGCGCGCCGCACAAAGCGATGAACGCACCGCCCCACAGATCGCGCTTTCTGGAAAATATGGTGCTGCCCACGGCTTGCTCCCCTGTATGTTGTCGACATGCTTCGGCCCGCACAACGTGGCAGGCTGAAGGAGGGGGCACTTTAAGGAGAGCGCCTTGCAATTTGCTTTCATGGTTTGACGGCCCGGATCCGGGAAAACCAGCAGCGGCAAACGCCCGCGTTCACGCGGCTGAACCGGCGTGAACAGCGCTGAACGCGCGATGTTCACGAAAGTGAACAACCCGGCGCCGTTTACTGGCGTTTAGCGGCCTTGGCACGGTTTTTTCCCGTCCCTTGCGCGCTTTCCATTTCTTGCAAATGGGGCGACCAAACTGTCCAAGGCATAATCGCGTTTTCGTGGTCCTTGCGTGTCGCCATGCTTCGCCTGCCCATTACCGCGCGCATTCCGCTTGCGGTGTCATTGCTGTTCTTGTTGATTTCCGCTGCGCTTATTTCGCTGGCGCTGCATGGTGTTTCCCGCCAGTTCGACAGACAGGTATCGGACCTGGGCCAGGTGTACCTGGACGGCTTGTCGGCAGCGATCTTGCCGTCGGTGCAAGCCGGAGATGCGGCGCAGATGGTCGACGTGCTGAACCGCGCGCTGGATACGCACCTGGGCGTGGTTGACCGGACGCTTGCCGTGGTGACCCCCGACCGCCGACTGCTGGCGCATGTGGCGCGCTATCCCGAAGTCGAACCCATTCCCCTTACTTCATTCATCGACGCATCCGGCACGCTGGTCAGCCCGAGGTCGGAAGGGGTGTGGACGTGGCGGCTGCTGGACGACAGCCGGCCGGATCTGGGCACGGTGGTGGCCAATCTGGACGTCAGCGATTTTCTGCGGCAACGCCAGGAACTGGCCTGGGAGCTGGGGCTGGTGGGACTGGCGATCAGCCTGATCGGTGCGGCGCTGTGCTTCGGCATGGCGCGGCGGCTTCAACGTCCCATTATTTCGCTGACCGAGGCGTTGCGCGGCGGCCCGGAGGACCGGCTGCGCCCCATGCGGGTCGCCACCTCTGACCCCGAACTTCAAGAGCTGCTGTCGGCATACAACTGGATGGTTGAAAGCGTTCAGGAACGCGAGGCCTTGGCCGAACGCAATTCGCGCATCGAACGAGAGGCCGTGTTAGGCCGCATGTCGGCCGCGCTGGCGCACGAGGTGCGTAACCCGCTGGGTGGCCTGCGCACCGCCGTGCAGACCTTGAGGCAGTTCGGTGAGCGTGGCGACGTGCGTACCGAGTCGCTGGACTTTATTGAACGTGGCGTGGAAGCGCTGCAAGCCGTGGTGGACGCCAGCTTGCGCACGTTCCGTCCGGGCGCCGCGTTGTTGCGCGAAGAAGATATCGCCGATATCCGCCTGATGGTCGGCGCGCAGGCAGGGCGGGGCGGCGTCCGAGTTCAAGTGCATTGCGAAGGGTTGCAGGGCTTGCGGCTGGCGCTACCGGCCGGCGCCGTCCGCCAGGTGCTGCTGAACCTGGTGCTCAATGCCATTCAGGCTTCACCTTCCGGCGCGCTGGTGCTTGTGTTTGCCCGCGCCCGGCCCACGGTGCTGACCTTGCATGTGGTGGATGTGGGCAGCGGCTTGCCCGCCGCCGCCCGCCGCGCGTTGAAGGGGCTTCCTGCCGAGGGCGAGGGAATGGGATTGGGTATCGTGGCGGATCTGATAAAAAGCATGCAGGGCCGGCTGCGCGTCACGCATCTGGCCAGCGGCACGCGCATCTCGGTGCGCTTGCCTTTTTCGGTATAGGAAAACGCGTCTTGAATGACATACAGGTATTGCTGATCGAAGACGACGAGCTGCTGGGCGGCGCACTGCTGCAACGCTTGCGGCTGGAAGGCATTTCCGCGCAATGGCTGCAAAGCTGCGCGCAAGCGGTCGAACTGTTTCGCAGGACGCGCATGCGCCCGGCCTTCCTGCTGGCCGACATCCGGCTCCCGGATGGCTCCGGTGAAGATCTGTATCGGCGCCTGATCCCATATCTGGCAAGCACCACCGTGGTGTTTGCGACAGCCTACGGCGACATCGCGCAAGCCGTGCGCCTGGTCTCGGCGGGGGCGAACGATTACCTGACCAAGCCCTACGACACCGATGCGCTGGTGGCGCGCATCCGGTCGGTGATCGCCGCCCAGCCCGCCGGACGCCACGAGGGGGTGTTTGACAACCCCTACGCGTTGCACGAGGAAACCTTACCTCTGGCGCAGGAGCTTGAACGTCTTGCTGCCAGTTCGCTGCCTGTGTTGCTGGAAGGCGAGACAGGCTCCGGCAAGGACCGTGCCGCGCGGTATATCCACGCGCGGTCGTCCTTTGCGTCGGGGCCTTTTGTGGCCGTCAACTGCGCCACCTTGGCGACCGATCTGATTGAAAGCCTGTTATTCGGCCATCAGAAAGGGGCGTTCAGCGGAGCCAGCGCGGCGCGCGAAGGTCTGTTCTCAGAGGCGGCGGGCGGCACACTTTATCTGGACGAGGTGACCGAACTGACTCCGCGCGCACAAGCCGCGCTGCTGGGCGTTCTGGAAAACGGCCAGTACCGGCCGCTGGGCGACAGCGCGCCCAGGCAGACGCACTGCCGGGTGCTAGCTAGCACGTGCATCGATCTTCAAGTAGCCATTGAAAAGGGCTCGTTCCGCGCGGACCTCTTCTATCGGCTGGCGGTGGCCAGAGTGGCCACGCCACCGCTGCGGCAGCGCCCAGGCGCATTACCGGGTTTGGCGCGCGCCATCCTTGCGGAGCAGTCATACACGGGGGCCGCCTTGTCCTCCGATGCCCTTCAGGCCATGCATGCGTATGCCTGGCCCGGCAATGTGCGGGAACTAAAGAATCGCATCGCGCGCGCGGCGGTCATGGCGGATGACGCCATACTGCAAAGCGGCGACCTCTTCCCCGAAAGCAAACTTGTAGAAAAGCCGGTTTTGGCAGCCACGCGGTTTGGAGCCGAACAGCGTGCCATCCAGCAAGCCATTGCCGAATCTGGCGGCCATATGGGTCAGGCGGCCAGGCTCCTGGGGATTTCGCGTACAACCTTATGGAAGAAGCTGCGAGAGAGGCGGGACGACGGCGCGGCGAATTGAGTGGGGCTGTTTGTATTCTGCCCAATTGCATCCGGTGCTATGGATGTCCGCTCCCGGCCGAGAGCAGTCGATTGCCATCCTCTTATTGGCTCACTGCCGTCCAGAGGTGATCGTGAATGAATACATTCCCAAGTTCAATGTACTAATTGGCTCAAAATTCCATGTTCAATGAACTTCAACATTGAGATTTGGTTCACGAAGTCGGCGCGTACCAAGTGTGCAGCGTGAACTGGCGTGCGGCTTGTGGTGGCGTGCTGCCCATTTCGGCCCCGAAGTGGCTGGAATCACGCATCTCCACTCACAGGCGCAGTGGCGGATTTTTGGTTCATTGAAGTTGGGAAACCAAGGGAAAGGATTCACTCAAAGTGCGCTGACCATAGGTACGATACGGAAGACGGCGCAATCGGGGATATAGTGGTGCGCCTTCAAGGTTCCCGCCTTTGCGGCGAGCCAGGATTTGTTTTTGATTCAGGAAGCTTGCATGACCATGACCGCCGAACAGTTTCACCAACGCATGTGGGAGATCCTTGATCCGGTGAACAGCGAGTATTTCGAGGTCGTGGCCGCGCCCGCGCCCGCGCCCGGCGCGGAAGCGATCGCTGGTCTGGAGGCCGCTGTCGGCTTCCCGCTGCCGGCGGCGTTTGCGGCCTTCTGCCAGCGTACCAACGGCCTGTGCGTGATGGCGCGCGAGGAAGTCTGGCCGCATGCGAAGGAGTTCGAGGTCGGCCCCGCCTGGACCTTCTGGCGCGGCCTGGTGTTGTTGGGCATCGATGCGCCGGAGTTGCCCGAATGGGCCAGCATCTCGGCGCAGCAGCGCCAGCTCGCCGAGGCCGGTTTGCCTGGCATCCTGCCCGTGCTGAAGATCGTGGGCGATGGCAGCCGGATCTGGGGCGTGGACCAGGCGGGGACAGTCGTGGCGATCGATGATATGGCCGATCTGGAGCCGCTGAGCGGCGGCCTCACCGACCTCTACGCTGAGCAGATCGCTGACCTGATGCAGCGTCAGCAGGACATGGCGCAGAGGCTGGCCGAACGCGCGACGCGCAAGAAAGTGGAGACGGCGCCGCGAGTATGAGTGCAGTCCTGCAAGTCGCGGAAGAACCCCTGGCCGAGGAGGACATCCTGCTGCTGCGCCGTGGCCGCAGCGGCAGATCGCTGACGGCCGTGTTCGCTGGCCTGATGTTCCTGCTGCTGGCGAGCAGCGCGATCCTGTTCGTTGTCCTGTTCGTGTCCGACCGCAGTCTGCGCCGCGGTGCCGACGGCGTGCTGGTCCTGTCGTGCGCGGTGGCGATGGCCGGCTTCGCGGTCTTTCTTGGACGCAGGTTGCTGCGCCTGCCGCGCGCCTGGCGCCGCTTCAACCAGGTGGCCGCGCCGGGCCAGGGCGTCGCGTTCGAGTATCTGGATGAGCGCAGTGCGCGCGTCCATCGAGCCGAAGGTAAATTGGGAGCCGTCCTGCCTTGCGCAGGGCAGGGTGGCCGGCGCCAGTGCAGCAGGACAAGGCTTAGGGACGCGCACGTAATGCGTTTGCTACCAGGGAAAATGCTGCCGAAGGCTGGCGGCGGCTCGGGTAGTACAAGTAATACCCTGGAAAAGGCGGACACCAGTCTTCCAGCACGCGCACTAACCGGCCTTCCGTGATGTGAGGCGCGAACTCGTCCTCGGGCAGGAACGCGATGCCCAGCCCCGCCACTGCGGCGTCCACCATGCTAGGAGAGGTATTGAAGATGAGTTGGCCATTCACCCGCACGTTCAATGGCTGGCCGCGGCGCTCGAAGTCCCACACATAGAGCCCGCCGGCTGATTGCATCCGCATATTGATGCAGTTGTGCTTGATCAGATCGCGGGGATTCTTCGGGATGGGGTTGGCGTCAAAGTAAGCGGGTGAAGCCGCTGCCGCCATGCGAAGCCGCGGCCCGATAGGCAAGGCGATCATATCCTTGTCGATGGTGTCGCCCAGACGCACCCCGGCATCGTACCGATCCGCGACGATATCCCTGAATCCGTAGTTGACGTCGAACTCCATCTTGATATCGGGGTACTCGAGCATCAGGGGAGCCAGCTTCGGCAGCAGCGTTGTCCTGAGGACGTGTTCGCCGCAGGTGATCCGGACCGTGCCCGCCGGCTTGTCGCGCATCTCGGTCAGTTCATCCAGTTCGGCGTCGATCTCGTCAAAACGGTGCCCAATGGCATTCAGCAGACGTTCGCCCGCGGTCGTGGGAGACACACTTCGGGTGGTGCGCGTCAACAGCCGAATCTCAAGTCTTGCTTCGAGCCCGCTGATGGCTTGGCTTAGGGCCGACTGAGTTACGCCCAGCAGCGAGGCGGCGCGGGTGAAACTGCCTTCCCGAGCCACCGTCACGAAATAGAGAAGATCGTTGAGGTTACGTTTGACCATGGCGGAGTTTCTCATGCGTCATTGATTAGCTTAACTAATATACCTTTTAAGTATTGATTAGCTAGTCTGTCGCCGGCGGATGCGCCAACATCGCCCTGTCGCATCGCTGATGCGAAGAAGGTGGATCAGATCGACAGGGATTGGCAACTTCATGAAGATTCGAGCAGGCGAGGCTGCAACGGCCTTTTTTTCAACCCGGTACGAGGCCGGCGTGCAGGCCGCCAATTGGAGCGGTGTCTTCGCCATGTCGTTGTGCGTGTTTGCATTGATCGCTTCCGAATTCATGCCGGTCAGCCTGCTGACGCCGATGGCGACGGACCTTCAGGTCACGGAGGGTATGGCCGGGCAGGGGATTGCGATCTCCGGAGTATTTGCAGTGGCGGCCAGCCTGTCGATTTCCACGGTGGCGAGGGCGATGAACCGAAAGACCCTGCTGCTTGCGCTGACGGCGCTGATGGCCGTGTCCGGCGCCGTGGTTGCGGCGGCACCCAACTTCCTCACCTATATGGCCGGCCGTGCCCTGATCGGGGTGGTGATAGGCGGCTTTTGGTCCATGTCGGCCGCCACGGCCATGCGGCTGGTGCCTGTTCATCAGGTGCCGCGCGCGTTGGCGGTTTTCAACGGCGGCAACGCGTTGGCGACGGTGATAGCCGCGCCGCTAGGCAGCTATCTCGGTGCGGTCATGGGCTGGCGCGGCGCATTTTTTTGCCTGGTGCCGGTGGCCCTGATCGCTTTGGTCTGGCAATGGATCAGTCTGCCGTCCATGCAGAGTCAGGATCATGCGCCTAGTTCCGGCAACGTCTTCAGCGTGTTGAAGTGCCGACCCGTTGCTCTCGGCATGGCCGCGTGCGGTGCCTTTTTCATGGGGCAGTTTGCCTTGTTTACCTACGTGCGGCCATTCCTGGAGACGGTGACGCGCGTCCAGGCTGGCGCGCTGTCTCTCATCCTGCTCGTGATCGGTGTGGCTGGATTCATCGGTACCGCGTTGATCGGCCTGACCCTCAAGCGCGGCCTGTATGGGACGCTGATCGCCATTCCCCTCCTTATGGCGGCGGTCGCGCTCATGCTGATTCCTTTCGGAGCCTGGATGGCCCCCGTCGTCGTCTTGCTGGGCCTGTGGGGCTTGATGGCGACGTCGGCGCCCGTGGGCTGGTGGAGCTGGATCGCCGAAACCATGCCGCGAAATGCGGAGGCCGGCGGCGGCCTGATGGTGGCAGTAATTCAGTTGGCCATCGCCTTCGGCTCCACTCTGGGCGGGCTGCTGTTCGACTCGATAGGCTATCGGAGCACCTTCATCGCGAGTGCCGCCGTGCTGCTCCTCGCGGCAAGCCTGGCGTTTTTAACCTCGCGTGCGCGGGCTTCGGCGTCGGCCCCGCACGCCTGATCTGGGCAGCCTCATGGCTATGAACGCGGGCGTCCTTCTCCATGGCCGAGAACATTGGTCGTCGTCCAGGCCCTGGTTCAGGCAATGGATGTCGTCAAGCGGCGCTTTACCTGTTCGACGGAGAGCGCGGCGGGCAAAGCAACGCCGTTCTTGACTGCAAGGATCTCAGCCATGATGCTCACCGCGATTTCGGCAGGCGTCCTGCTGCCAATATAAATGCCGACCGGCGCGTGCAACCGCTCCAGAGACGTGGTGGTTTCGCCAAAGTGCTCAATGAACCGTTCCCTGCGGCTGCTTGTGTTGCGGCGCGAGCCGATGGCGCCCACGTAGAAGGCAGGGCTGTGAAGCGCTTCCAGTAGCGCAAGATCGTCCAGCTTGGGATCGTGGCTCAGGGCGACGATGCAGGTACGCGTGTCGGGGGCCAGGGCGAGCACGGCGTCGTCAGGCATTTCGCGGGTGATCTGTACGCCGGGCACGGACCAGTTGCCCAGGTGTTCGACCCGTGGATCGCAGACCGTCACTGAAAAGTCGTTGAACAGGGCCATGGTGGCCAAGTATTCCGCCAATACACCGGCTCCGATGAGCAGCATTCGGTACTGCGGCCCCAGGGTGCAGGAGAGCGTCAGGCCATCGAACCGCACCGCGTCCGGCGCCGAAGTCGGGGTCAATGTGACCGCTCCTGTGGCCACGTAGACGGTGCGCTGGACGAGTTGGCCCGATTCCAGCCGCCGTACCAGGGCGTCAAGCGTTTCGAAATCCGGTTGGAACTCCAGCAGCAGCTCCAGCGTGCCGCCGCAAGGCAGCCCGAATCGGTGCGCTTCGTCGGCCGTTACCCCATAGCGCACCAGTTCGGGAGTGCTTTGCGCCATGGCGCCGTCGCCATAGGCACGGGTATACCGGTGAACCAGATCGTCTTCAATGCAGCCGCCGGACACAGAGCCGACGCAGCGCCCGTCCTCACGCAGCGCCATCATGGAGCCGACAGGGCGCGGAGAAGACCCCCAGGTCTTGACTACCGTAGCCAGTAGCAGCCGGTGCCCCTGCGCATGCCAGGAACGGGCTTCTCGCAATACACGGACGTCGACAGTTTCCACGCTGATGCTCCTTAGCTGGGCAGGCGGACCGAAAGCATGGCTTCGGCCCGCGCCAGATCGTCTTGCGTGTCGATGTCCATGGCGATTCCCGGATCGTCCAGATGCAGCACCTCTACGGCGTCCTTATTCCGATATGCCCGCACGATAGCGGCCGCGCCCATGTCCCCGCCAAGCGCCATTAGCGCCTTCCCGCATTCAGCGCCGAATCCGACGGGATGCCCCTGCCGGCCGCTCCAGGACGGGACAACCACCGGCCTCGAGGCCAGGCCCTGCGCCACCTGGCGCAGGCTGCGCGCGTTGATAAGCGGCAAATCGCCGGGCAGAATCAGCCAGCCGGCGGCGTCTTGGGTCGCACGTACTCCTCTTGCAATGGAGTCACCCATGCCACTGTCCGGAGGAGCCCGTTCTGGCCGGACGACGTGGCACGGCAGGCCTGAGTCGGCGACGGCACGAAGGACGCGCTCCAGTACGGGAACGCCCGCCAGTATCGCGTCGAGTTTGTGCGTCGCACCGCCGGACCGGCTAAAGCGCTCCCCTCGGCCGGCGGCCAACACGATGACGGTGGGCTGTTCCATTGCGTTGCGTCAGGCGACTCTGCGCACGGGCAGATTACGAATCCGCTTTCCGGTTGCGGCGAATATGGCATTGCATAGCGCAGGCGCCACGGGTGGAACCGGCGGCTCGCCTACGCCACCGGGCGGCAGGGCGTGGTCGTCGTTGACCAGATGCGTCCGGATCACGCGCGGCGACGCATTGTGGCGCAGCACTTCATAGTCGTGGAAATTGCTTTGCTTCACGCGGCCTTTCTCGAAGGTGATCTCGCCGGTGAGCGCAAGGCTCAAGCCCATGATGGCGCCGCCTTCCATTTGCGCGCGAATGCGTTCGGGGTTGATTTGCGGGCCGCAGTCCATCGCCATGTCCACCGCAACGATGCGTACCTCGCCCTTCTCGTCTACGGCCACCTCGACTACGGTGGCTGTGTAGCTCATGAAGCTGTAGCAGAAGGCCAGGCCAAGGCCATGACCCTTGGGCAGCGTCCTGCCCCATTCAGCCCCTTTGCACGCAGCTTCGATGACACCGCGCAGGCGGCCCGTGTCGTAAGGGTAGCGCTCGGGCGATTCCGAGTAATTCCAGGTGTCGGCCAGCGTGCCCGGGTCAATCCGGCGCGCCGGACCGATAAGGTCAAGCGCGAAATCTCTGGGGTCTTTTCCTGCGTGCTGGGCCAATTCGGCAATGAAGCACTGCGCCGCGAAAGCATGGGGGATGTTGGCTACAGAGCGGAACCACCCGATGCGGGCATGGGCCTCCACTTCGGCTGTTTCCACCCGGACGTTCGGAATACGGTACGGCATGTTGATGGCCGACATGGCCGACTCGAACATCTGCTGGCCTTTGGCCCCTACGGAGAAGAGAGAGGCGATGGTAGGGGCGGCGCTGCGGTGCAGCCAGGATTGGACCTGTCCGCTCTTGTCCAGGACGGCCGCCAAACGCTCGACCGACACGGTGTGCAGGTAATCATGGTGAATGTCGTCCTCGCGCGTCCACACCAGCTTGACCGGCGTGCCTTCGGGCATGGCGCGGGCAACAATGGCGGCCTCATCCACGAAGTCGGGTTTGGACTTGCGGCCAAACCCTCCCCCCAGCAGCAGGACATTTACCTTGACGTTGGCGGGGTCCAGCTTCAGGCGGGCCGCCACCGCATCTCGCGCCGCGACGGGGTTCTGAATGGAGGTCCAGACTTCGGCGTTGTTGCCTTTGATCTGGACGGTGGCCACAGGCGGCTCCATCGAGGCATGGGCAAGATGGGGCACGTAGTATTCCGCGGCCAGGCGATCGGTTTCGGGCGCTTTAGTCCAGACTTGCGCCACGTCGCCTTGATTGCGTATTGCCTTACCGGATTTGCGTGCCGCCGACTCCAGCGCCTGGCGGTAGGCGGCCGAGTCGTAGTTGCCGTTAGGTCCGTCGTCCCATTCGATTTCCAGCGCATCGCGGCCCTGGCGGGCAGCCCAAGTGTTGCGCGCGACGACCGCGACGCCGCCCAGAGGCTGGAACGCCGGCGCGCCTTGCATCGGGGGAATTTCCACGACCTTCAGCACCCCTGGAACGGCCAGCGCCTTGGTACTGTCGAAGCGACGGAGCTTGCCTCCGACGACAGGAGGGCGCGCCACGACTGCATAGACCATGCCGGGCAGACGCATATCCATGCCGTAGCTTGCCTGGCCTTTCCCGATAGCTTCCAGGTCTACGAGTCGGACCTGGTCTTTCCCGATGTAGCGGAACTCACTGCGATCCTTGAGTTTGAGCGCATCGCCAGTGGGGACAGGCTGCCTGGCCGCGTCGGCCGCAAGCTCGCCGTAAGCCAAGCGGCGCCCGGACGGCTGGTGCAGCACCTCATGCTGAACCGCCTTGACCTCGGCAACCGGAACGGACCACTGCGCCGCCGCCGCTGCTTCCAGCATCTGACGGGCCGCCGCGCCGACGCGCCGCATGGGCATCAGGAAGTGGCGGACGCTTCGCGAGCCATCCACGTTCTGGTTGCCATAGCGCACTTCATCGGCTTGCGCCTGTATGACCTTTACGCGATCCCAGCGCGCCTCCATTTCGTCGGCTACCACCATGGGCAGGCTGGTGCGGACCCCCGTGCCCATTTCAGCGCGATGCGCGACGATGGTAACGGTGCCGTCCGCGGCGATGCTGACGAAAACCAGCGGGTCCTCGACGGTGCCGCCGGGCATGCTGTCGGCGCCATATTTCTGAGCGGCAGCCTCCGCGGCCCAGACTGTCGTGATGAGCCCCTTGGATGTGATAGCCAGGGTAAGCGCGCCCAGACCGCCCTGCAGAAAGCTGCGCCGGGAAAGTTGCATGGTGAGCGTCATTGCTTGCCTCCCTGGGCCAGGCGCTTGGCAGCCTGCTGAATGGCGGCCCGGATGCGAGGATACGTGCCGCAGCGGCAGATATTGCCGCTCATGGCGTCCTCGATCTCTTGGTCGGTAGGCTGCGGCGTCGTTTTGAGCAGGCTTACCGCAGTCATGATCTGGCCTGCCTGGCAGTAGCCGCATTGAGCGACATTCTGCTCTATCCAGGCTTGCTGCACCGCCCGGCCGACAGCATCTGCCTCTATCCCTTCGATAGTGGTGATATCGTGGCCCGCCACAGCCGAGAGGGGGGTGACACAGGAACGGATTGGCGCACCGTCCATGTGCACGGTACAGGCGCCGCACAGCGCCATGCCGCATCCGAACTTGGTGCCGGTCATGCCGAGCTCGTCTCTTAGGGTCCAGAGCAAGGGCGTTTCGCCCGGGACGTCGACGTCCTTCGCCTGGCCGTTGATTTGAAGTTGGGTCATAGCGGAATCCTTGGGGGGCGGGCAGGGCAGGCGGTGCCTTGCCTCAGGCATGAGTAAACCACCTCTTTATATCGGAATTTCACCTTAAAATTGCAGAAGAATTCATTAGTTAAGCTAATAGGCCCATTAAGGGACGGTCAGCGCCTGGCCTTGCGCAGTTCGCGTTCGCCACTACGGGGAATTCCAGCACGCTTTGGCTCCGGTTCCATCCGAATATGCCGTGCCGGTGAAGAACCGGGCTGTCCGCCTGCTCAAGCAGAATCATGATGGCAGCCAGTACGTGGCTGTGTTTCAGTAGGGAGCCGCCGCTTTGTTTCTCTATTACCGGATCAGTTTCGTCCTGAGCGTGCTGGCGCATTCGGGCCTGCTCGCCTGCCTCGTGCGCGCAAGGCGGCCCGCGTCGATCCTGCAAGGCCGGCAAGGGGGCGCCATCCATCTCGCGTTCGGGGCGGGCTTTGTCGCCTATGCCCTGTATAGGTTCTAGCCGGGCTGAGTTCCAGGCGCCCCGGTGGGTTCGGCCGCTGGGTCGACGGGCGCCGCCAGTACGGCAGGGGCGTTGACGCGGCGCCTTATAGCAATAGCTGTATTGCCGGAAGGCAGGCATCTGCATTCAGCAATTCGACTTTTTTCATCCGTATCCGGAAGGCGCCCGGCCTGCCTTCGATCGTGTGATAAGCCGTGGCCGCCAGCATTTTCTGGGTATCGCCCTGGGTCTCCATATACAGGAACGGCGTGCGCATGCGGTGCAGCTCCGCCGAGGCATCGCTCGTCAGCACCTGAGGGGCCTGCAGGATGCGCAGCCCCCGCACCGCCGGGTGCAGGGAATGAGCGCGGGGATTGCGGTAGCGTTGGATGCGTAGCCGCAACAGCAGCAGGTCTTCGTGCAGCAGCGACGGCGCCTCGTCGCCCGGGGCCTGGTCTTGCGACAGCGGCATCCAGTACAGGCCCGATTCCGCATACAGGGTAAGCCATTCGTCATAGCGCTGCGTGTCCAGCAGCATGGCCTCGTGGTATACGAATGCCGCCAGCTCTGCCGGGACCGACGCGGTATCTCTATCAGTCGACACAATGTTCACGCCGCGCCTCCCATCAGTTCCAGCCAGCCGCGGTGCTGGTTGCGGATGACCCATTCGTTGTTGCCGCTATCCATGGACGCCGAGGCCTGGCCGATCTCGCTGTCCTGGTATCCCCGATGCAGGCTGAGCCATTCGTTGCCCGAGCAGAGCAGCCCGCGCTGCTGGCTTTCGAACAGGTGTACGTCGTCATGGGCCACGACGGACATGGGCGAGAACACCAGCCGCGCATAGGAAGCCGCGCGCTGCCGCAGGCGGGCGGGGGCGTTCTTCGGTGCGAATGCCCATATCTCGACGAGCGTCCGGTCCACCGCCAGGGGACGCAGGACTCGCAGGATCATGGGAGACGCCTTGGCCGCCAGGCTGGGATAGAGCACGGTGTTCTGCGGGGAAAACTGCAGGATCTGTTGCGCGGCTTCCTGGCCATGGCTCGCCTCGAGTTCCATTTGGTAATCCTGCAGCGGCGCGTAGCCGGTATGGATGCTGAACTTGGTGCCCAGCACGCTGTGCCCGTGCGGCAGCACCCGCGCGCCCATTTCCGAATAGAAGCTGTAGCCGGCCCCGAAGGGCAGCAACTGCTCCATGGCCAGCACGGTATCGCCGTTCTCGGGCAAGTTCTGCGCGACCTCTTTCGCGGCGGAGGCGGCCGACTCGTGCGTGGAAATCGGGTGCACGGTGTCGTTCACGTTTTCCAGGTACAGCTTCCAGTTGCAGTCGATGCGGCTGCGCAGGGGCTGGCCCAGCACCGACAGCTCGCCGTCCGGCGCCCGCGCCACCATGTTGTCCAGCGTGGCCAGGGCCTCGCCGAAATAGCTTGTGAAGTCCGGGCCATCCTCGCTGATCCGAACGAACACGAATCCTCTGTAGTTCATGCTGGCGCCGGGCGAGGACAGACCCTTCCCGGACGGGCACGAAGACAGGTTCGTGCCTTCGTAATCGTTCTTCAACGGAATGGACAGCAGGGAGCCGTCCAGGCGGTAGGTCCAGGCGTGATACGGGCAACGCAGCATCTTGCCGCAGTTGCCCTCGCGTTCGTGCACGAGCTGGCTGCCCTTGTGGGCGCAGCGGTTCATCAGCACCGTCACTTCCTGCGGGCTCTTGCGCAGCATGATCAGCGACTGCCCGGCGATCTCGGTGGTGTAGTAGTCGCCCACGGCGGGTATCTGGCTTTCGTGGCCCACATAAACCCAGGCGTGCGTCCACAGCCGCGCCTGTTCGACGGCGTAGACGCCGGGATCGGTGTACAGGTCCCGATGCACGCGATCCGGACCGACCAGGTGCCGAAAGCCTTCCGGGGAAGTATGGCCTGTCATGTTGTCTCCAATGCGTTTCATGATCGCCTCACGCCGCGGCAGGTTGCGCCGAGGCCGGCGCGGGGGCGGAAAGCGGTACCGGCGCCCAGGCGCGGCTGGCGGAATCGGGCGGGACGGCCGCGATCAGCGCGCGGGTATAGGCGTGCTGCGGCTGATCGAATACCTGGTCGACCGGGCCTTGTTCCACGATCCGGCCCTGGTGCAGCACGAGCACGCGCGTGCACAGGTACCGGACCACGGCCAGATCGTGGGACACGAAGACGAGCGCAATGCCCAGCTCCTGCTTGAGCCGCAACAGCAGATTCAGGATCAGCGCCTGCACCGATACGTCCAGGCCCGACACGATTTCGTCCGCCACGATCAGTCGGGGCGTCACGCACAGGGCCCGGGCGATGTTCACGCGCTGCTTCTGGCCTCCCGACAATTGCGAGGGCAGGCGGTCAACGGCCTCCGGGGGCAGGCCCACGGACGCGAGCAGGCGTCTGGCCATCTCCAGCCGCTGCGACGGACCCGAGCCCGCGCGCTCGGCAAAGGCGCCGGACTCCAGGATCTGGGTCACCAGTTCGCCCACGCGCCGCCGCGGATTCAGGGCCGAATCGGGGTTCTGGAACACCAGCTGCACGTCGCGTGGATCCGCCAGGCAAGCGCGGGGCGGCCGGGCCGTCGATCCTGGATACGCGATGCGTCCGGCGGTGGGCGCGACCATCCCGGCGATCAGGCGCGCCAGGCTGGTCTTGCCGCTGCCGCTTTCGCCGACGATGCCCAGGAATTCGCCGCGCTCCACCGCCAGCGACAGCGGCTGGAGGATCTGCAATCGCGGCCTGGCCCGGAACAGGCGGGCACGGCCTGGGTAGCTCAGCGCCACCTCCGTCAGCGTTACGACGGGCGGGCTTCCGGGCGCCGCAGGCGCCGCCCGCATGGCCAGGAACGCTGCGCTGTCGCCGCCGGCCATCGAGCCCAGCGAGGGAATGGAGGGCAGGCAGCGCGCGGCGCGCTCGCCGCCGCGCTCCAGCAAGGGGATCTCCTGTGCGTCGCAGGCCGCCTGGCGTGATGGGCAGCGGGACGCGAACCGGCAGCCGCGCAGCGTCGCGAAGTCGCGCAGCCCGGGCATGAAGTCGGGCAGGGTGCGCAGGGCCTGCGTCGGCGCCTCCATGCCCGGGGCGGATTCCTTCAGGCTGCGCGTGTAGGGGTGCAGGGGGGTGTCGAGCACCTGCCGCGCGGAACCGAATTCCACGACTTCGCCCGCGTACAGCACGGCGATCGTGTCGCAGACGTGCGCCGCCAGCCGAAGATCGTGCGTGACTAGCACCACGGAGGTCCGGTGGCGCTGTTGCTGGTCGGCCAGCACGCGCATGATCTGCGCCTGCGTAATCACATCCAGGGCGGTGGTGGGCTCGTCTGCGAAGATCAGCGCCGGATCGCCGCAAAACGCCATGGCGATCAGAATGCGCTGGCACTGACCTCCCGACATCTGGTGCGGATACCGCGCCAGCATGCCGGGGGCATCTGTCAGGCCGACCTCCTGCAGGCGCGCGCAGGCGTAGGATTCCCGCTGCGCGGCCGGTATTCCGACGTGGCGCAGATGCTCGAACAGCTGCTGGCGCACCGTCAGCGCGGGATTCAGGCCCGACAGCGGCTCCTGGGGAATGAACGCGATCTGGCGGCCGAGCATGTCGCGGCGCTGCGCCGGCGCCATCTGGTTCAGGTCCGCTCCACGGAACTGGATGGCGCCGGCGGCGATGCGAAAGCCCGGCGGCAGGGTGCCCGACACCATGCGGCCCAGCATGCTTTTGCCGGCGCCCGATTCGCCCACCAGGCCCAGCATGCGGCCTTCGGGGATGTCCAGGTCGATGCCGCGCAGGACGGCGGCGGGCAGGCGCCGGCCGTCGACGTCTACGTCCGTGGTCAGCGTCAGGTTGCGCAAGCTCAATAGCGACATGGGCTCAATTCCTTGCACGTTTGCGCGGATCCAGCAGCTGGCGCATGCCGTCGCTGAGCAGGTTGAAGCCGAAGACCGTCAGCACGATGCCGGTCACCGGCGCGACCAGGGTCCAGATGGCTTCCTGCATGGTGCTGCGGGCGTCGGCGATCATCACGCCCCAGGCGACCACGTCCGCGGGAACGGACAACCCGACGAAGCTCAAGATGGCCTCGACGATAATGGCGATGCCGATCTGCAGGCTGAACAGTGTCAGGATCAGCGGCGCCAGGCCAGGCAGCATCTCGCGCAGCATCACGCGCATATGGCCGAAGCCCATCAGGCGCGCCGCCGTCACGTAGTCGTTGCGGCGGATCTTGAGGGCCTCGGCGCGCACCACCCGGCAGAACCGGGTCCAGTCCACCAGCACGATGGCGAGAATCACGTTGCCCACGCCGGTGCCCAGGCCCACCATCAGGATCAGCGAAAGCACCACCGGCGGGAACGACATCCACAGGTCGACCAGATAGCCGATGCCCTTGTCCACGCGCCCGCCGAAGTAGGCGGCGACCAGGGCCAGGGCGGAACCCACCAGCATGGCGCCCATCGCGGCGCACAGGCCGACCCACAAGGCCACGCGCGTGCCGAAGATCAGCCGCGACAGCACGCAGCGGCCCAGGCTGTCCGTGCCTAGCGGATACTGGGCCATCCCATCGGCCGCCCAGGCGGGCGGCAACAGCGGCGACAGCAGGTCCTGCGCCAGCGGGTCGTTCGGCGCGATGGCGGGCGCGAAGATCGCGATCGCCACCAGCGCCAGCACGATCACGCAGCCCAGGGCGGCCTTGGGCGAAGCGCGCATGGCGGCCCACCAGGCCGATGCGCGCAGCGCAGACGGCGCCGCGCGTACATTCAGCGTAGTCATCAGGTGTCTCTCAAGCGGGGGTCGATCACGGCGTACAGGCAATCCACGCTCGCATTGATCAGCAGGATTACGGCGCAGAACACAAGCGAAATCCCCTGGATCAGGGGAAGATCGTGATTGCGTACGGCCTGAACCATCATGTTGCCGAGGCCAGGGAAGGAAAAGATCATTTCGATCAGCAGGGTGCCGCCGAACAGAAAACCGAACTGCACGCCGATCAGCGTCAAGGTCGGCAGGAAGGCGTTGCGCAGCATGTGCCGCAGGATCACGCGGCTTTCGGGCTGCCCGCGCAGCCGCGCGACCGTCACATACTGTTCGTGGCTGGCCTCCAGCAGGCTGGCGCGCAGCACCCGCACGATCAGGGGGCTGAACCCCAGGGCCAGCGCCAGGGCCGGCAGCACCAGATGCGAGGCCGCGTCGATCCACTCCCGCCAGTGGCCCTGCAACAGGAAGTCCAGGAGCACGAAGCCGGTGTACCCGGACGCGGAGACGTCCGAGCTGAACCGGCCGGAAAAGGGCAGGATGGGCCAATGCACGCCGAAGGCCAGCATCAGGAAGATTCCCCAGAGAAATCCGGGGATGGAGATCAGCAGCACCAGGCCCGCGTCAGCGGCCAGCTCGCCGCGGCGGTCGTGCAGCACATAGAGCAGCAGGCCGCCCGGGATGCTGATCGCCAGCGCCATGAGAAGCGCCACGAACGACAGTTCCAGCGTCGCCGGCAAGGTCGTCGCGATCAGCTGCGTGACGGGCGCGCCGGAACTGATGGAACGGCCCAGGTCGCCGTGCAGGACCTGTCCCAGCCATATGCCGTACTGTGCGACCAGCGAACGGTCGAGCCCCATGGCGTGGCGCAAGGCCTCGACTTCGGCGCGGGTCGCGCTCGGCGGCAGCATCATGCCGAGCGGGTCCGCCGGCAGCAGCCGCAGCACCACGAACACGACGACGGACAGCGCCAACATGGTGGGCACGGCCACCGCCAGGCGGCGCCCGAAATGAGATGCCAGCGCCGCCCACATCAGCGGCTCCAGCGATAGGCCGCAGGCAGGATGTAGCCGGTCTGGTAGACCTTCATGTCCACCGCTTTCTTGGACGCCACCGTGGCGACCGATTGCAGCAGCGGCAGGCTCCATGCGTGTTCCGTCGCCTGGCGGGCCAGTTCGCGGTAACCGTCGTAGCGCTTGGCGGGGTCGCCCTGCGCGGCCAGGGCGTCTATGGTTTTGGCGAGCTCGGGCTCCTTCCAGGTCGAGAAGCGCAGACGCGGATCCAGGATCTTGCCGGCGAAGATTTCAGGGTCGCCGGTCGCATTGGCCCAGCTGTACAGCATGACGCCCGGCACCTTGGACGAATGGCTGAGGTCCAGGTACTTCGCCAGCGTGATTTCCTGCAGGTCCGCCTGGATGCCGATCTGCGACCACATCTGCACGATGGCGCGCGCCATTTCGTAATCGCTGGGGAAGGTGTTGTTGGTCGACAGGAACTGGATCTTCAGCGGCTTGTCGGGCCCGTACCCGGCCTTGGCCAGTTCCGCTTGCGCGGCGGCCTTGTCGTAGGCGTAGCTGAATCCGGCCACGTCGCCAGGTGAGCCCGGCGTGGCCAACACCGAGATCGGCTTGGCCACATTGGCGTAGAACGCCTTGGAAATGGCCTGCTTGTTGATCGCCAGATGCAGGGCGCGCCGCACATGCTCGTTCTGGAACTCCGCAACGTAGCTGGGGATCTGCAGAATGAAGATCTCGCTGTACGGATAGACCTCGGCCTTCAGCGCGGGAATCTTGTTCAGGCGGTTGACTTCGCGCAGCGGAATCTGCACCGCCACGTCGGCCCTGGCCGATTCCAGCATCGCCACGCGCGCGGAAGCGTCCGGAACGAACTCGAACACGATCCGCTTGATCGCGGGCTTCTCGCCCCAGTACTTGTCGAAGGCCTCCAGCACCACGCGCGAGCCGCGTTCGTAGCGCACGATCTTGTACGGGCCGGCGCCGATGGGCGCCGCCTGGAATCCGTCCTCGCCCACCTTTTCGATATAGGCCTTGGGCAGGATGTAGGAAGTCAGGAAGCCCAGATAGTTGGGCGCGGTCGGCGTCGGAGCAGAGAACACCATGACGGCCTGGGTCGGGCTGGAGATCTCTATGTCCTGCAACGCGCCGAAAAAGCCGTTGATGGCCAGGCGCTTTTCCTTCTTCGGGCGGTCGAGGAAGCTGAACTTGAAGTCTTCGGTCGTCAGCGCGGAGCCGTCGTGGAAGGTCACGCCGTCGCGCAGCTCGATGGACAGCCGCATGTTTTTGTCGTCCAGCCAGCGCCAGCGCTTGACCAGCGCGGGCTGCAGCGTCAGGTCGCCGTCGATGAACAGCGGGGAATCGAACACGGCCTTGTACAGCGATTGCCCTGCCGGAAACGTGACGGCGGTCGGATCCCAGGACGGCACATCCACCGGATAGGCGATCTTCAACTCATCCGGTTTGTCTGTCTGGGCCTGCGCCGCCGACGCCGCCAGCCCGCCACCCACCAGCAAAAGACAGGATGCCAGCACCCTGCCCAACCACCGTACCCACCATGCATCAATCATGAACGGCCTCCGATAGCGGAATCGTTGCGGAAGCACCCGGTCGAGCCGAATGCAAACAGTATACTGTTTGTGATTTAAGCATTAATAGTTCATGATTCAACTAATTATTTACCCTGATATCAGCAGGTTATGGTCCTAAAAAAAGTATATTGTTCAGGGATAACCCTAGCCAATCTGGGAAAGTCATTCCTCCCTCGCCACAGGATCTGATCGAATGGGACAGCTGCAACAACGCCTGAAATGGGACCCGAACACGGGCGCCATCCTGGACGCCGACCGCCGCTACGTCATGCTTCGCGCCGACGTCCTGATGGGGCTGTTCGCCGGCCTGCCGCCCGGGCAGCGCGCCCAGGCGCTCGATAGTCTGCAAGCGTCGGTGCGCGCGCATGGCGGCGCATCCGCGCGTGCCTATCGGGCCAGCGCCGCGGCCGCCGACGCATTCCTGCGGGTGATGGCCGAGTCGGCCGCCGACCTGGGATGGGGCGTGTGGCGCTTCGAATCGGGCGGCGCGGCCGCATTGACGCTTGCGGTGCGTAACAGCCCCTTCGCGATGGCAGCTGCCACCCGCGACCGGCCGGTGTGCCACGCGATAACAGGTATGCTCGAAGCCGTAAGCGCGCTGGTGATGGGAGAGCCCAGGACGTTTCGCGAAACCAGGTGCGCTAGCATGGGCGCGCCCTGTTGCGTATTCCAGGCGCAAGACGAGTGAGGCCAGGCCGGTGGAGACGAAGGTAAAAAGCAGAAAAACGAGCAACGCGGCGCGCAAGCCCAATCTGCGCGAACGCGTGTATGGCATCGTCCGCCAACGCATACAGATGGGTCTGATCCGCCTGGAAGACCGCCTGGTGGATCACGATATCGCGCAGGAGCTGCATGTTTCCCGCATGCCGGTCCGCGAAGCGCTTATGCAGTTGAAGAACGAAGGCGTGCTCGAAGGCACGGCGCGCGGTTTCGTGCTGCGCCGGTTCACGCTCGCCGAAATGAACGAGATCTTCGAGATCCGCACCCTGCTCGAACCCTCCGCCGCCGCGTCCGCATCGCTGCATGCGGACCCCAAGAGCCTGGCCGAAATGAAGGGCGCCCTGGAGCAGGCCGAAAGCGCGCACCTCCGGACCGACCTCGACGACTTCATGCGCAGCAACGCGCGCTTCCGGCTGGTCTGGCTCGCCATGGTGCCCAACCGCGAGCTGGCCGGCGCGATTTCGCGCTACATCGATCACGTGCAGGTGGTGCGCCTGGTGACGATGGACGACCAGCAGGTCCGCAGCATCATTCTGGACGGCATGCGGGGCCTGTACGAAGCCTTCCTGTCCGGCGATACCGAACTTGTCCGTGTCCGCATGCTTGGCCATGCGCGCGCGGCGGCCGCCTGCTATTACAGCGCTTATCAGAAAATTTTCGAGTCCGGCCCATCAGGTAAGGGGAATTGAGGGGCGCCTATCTTGCCACCCATTCGCTTTGCAGGGGCGGCCGCGGAGCTGGAGTGACTTTTGGAAGCTTGCCCTAGATGCGTGACGGGCAATTGGAAATCCTCCGCTTGGTCGCCATTCTCGTCTCTATCGCGAATTTCTCGACGCATCTGCATGCGTGTTAAAAATCGCGGTCTGACACCCCTTTTTTTACGCCGCCCAGCGCATCCGCCTGGCCTTTACAGACCTGATAAGGTGCTACCGCCTTGTTCCTCTATTACCGAATCAGTTTCGTCTTGAGCGTGCTGGCGCTCGCGGCCTGGGTGATCGGTGTTGCCACCTATGACGCGCCGCGTCTTGGCGACGGCAATGGCCCGGACCCCCTCGGCGTTCTGCTGTTCTTGTCGCTGTGGCTGGTCGGCCTGCTGCTGGCGCATTCGAGCATGCTTGCCTGCTTCGCGCGCGCCAGGCGGCCCGCGACGATCCTGCAAGGCCGGCAGGGGGTCGCCATCCATCTCGCGCTGTGGGCGGGTTTTCTCGCCTACGCGCTGTATACGTTCTAGCCAGGCTGAGTCCCGGGCCAGCCCTGGCGGGGCAGCCCTAATCCCGCGAGGCGCCGCCGCCTTCACCGGCGCCGGCCACCGCGGAATCCTCGAGCGGCGCCGCATTGTCGTCCCACCAGTCGCCCAATGCCTCCAGCAGCGGCACGAGCGCGCCGCCCGAGGGCGTGAGGTCGTACTCGACGCGCCGGGGATATCCGTCGAAGTCGGTTCGCCGGACGATGCCGGCCAATTCCAGCTTGCGCAGTTCCAGCGTCAACATCCGATGGGAGATCGTCGGATTGTCGCGGCGCAGGTCGCTGAAGCGCTTGGTGCCCTCTTTGAGGTAGTAGATCAGCAGCGTCGGCCACCTGCCGCTCAGGACCTGCATGATCTCTTCGATGGGGCAGCGCGATACCAGGTCTTTCATCGGCGGGGCATGGTCACATAAATGTGCGTAGTTTACTTGTCCCGCCAGGTCCGTAGAATCCCAATCCGCTGCGCAGCGGAACCATTTACTACGGAGAAAATCATCTTGGAACCCATCCTGATTTATGGATTTCCGCTCGGCAGCTCCATGGGGCTCGTCGCGGCGCTGGAGTGGCTTGGCAAGCCATATCGCTTGTGCCGCGTGGACATGCTGGGCGAAATGAGGCTGCCTTCCTATGCGCGGCTCAACGCGCGCCATGAAACGCCTGCTTTCGTCGGCGAGCATGGCATGGCGTTCTCGGAGACCATGGCGATTGCGCGGTGGATCGAGAACCGGGATACCGAGCGGCGCGTCAGCTTCGATCCTCTCTCGCCGGAGTCGGATCGCATGCACCAGTTCATCGCGTTTCTGAATACCGGCTTTACCGCCGCCTACACGCCGCACTGGGTGGCGCTGGAAATGGATCCGCCAGATCCGGCAATGCAGAAAATGCTGAGGGAATGGGGCGCGCAACGCATCATCGAACGGCACGACAAGCTCGAGGCGATGCTTGGCGACACGCCGTTCGTGGTGGGAAACCACCCGACGCTCGCGGACGCCGTGCTGATCGGCGTGGCGCGTTGGCTGGATTTCCATGGCGTTGCCGATCCGACCCGTTGGCCTCGGCTGGCGGCATTGCGGCAGCGTCTGGAAAACGACCCGGCGGTGAAGTATGCCACTGCGCTGGAGACCGGCGAAAGTCCGTCTGGCTCGGGCCTTTGCAAAGGCCACGTGCCTCTGGACGAACTGATATCGGCATACGGCAAATAGGCCGACCAGGAACGGGCGGGCGGCCGGCGCGGCGGCCCCGGATATAGCAAAATGGTGTCTGGCGCCGCGCGCGCGATTCTCCTTTTCTGCCAGGACCCGCCATGCCCCAGTTCGATCTCTATCAGGTTGATGCCTTCACCGCCTCTCCATTCGGCGGCAACCCTGCCGCCGTGGTGCCGCTGGGCGCCTGGCTGCCCGATGAAACGCTGCAGCGCATCGCCGAGGAGAACAACCTTTCCGAAACCGCCTACTTCGTTCGCAAGGGCGATGTCCACGAGCTGCGCTGGTTCACGCCCGCAGTCGAGGTGGATCTTTGCGGGCATGCGACGCTGGCTTCGGCCTACGTCCTGTTCGAGCAGCTGGGGGTGCGGGAGGAGGTGCTGCGGTTCGCCACGCGCAGCGGAGAACTGCGGGTGCGCCGGGCGGGTGACCGGCTGGCGATGGACTTTCCGGCCAAGCGGCCCGAGGCCATGGATATCCCGCCGGGGCTGCTGCGGGCGCTGGGCTTGCCGGACGCCCGGGCGCTGTACCGCACGGACGACTACCTGCTGGTGATCGACGACGAGTCGCTGATCGACGGGCTGACGCCGGATTTCGCGGCGCTCGCGGCGTTCGATACGCGCGGCGTGGCGGTGACCGCGCCGTCATCCAGCTTCGATTTCGTATCGCGCTGGTTCGGGCCGCGGGTCGGCGTGAATGAGGACCCGGTGACGGGTTCCGCGCATACGTCGCTGGCTCCGTACTGGGCGGAGCGCCTGGGCAAGCGCGTCTTGAGCGCGCAGCAGGGCGGGGCGCGCAAGGGGCAGCTTCAATGCGAGGTGCTGGACAATGGCCGGGTGGTCGTCAGCGGGCAGGCCGCGCTGTACATGCGCGGCACGATCCATCTTTGATGCCCGCGGCCACGCCGGCCCCGAGGGCGGTCAATCGTGGATGGTCCGGGCGGTCAGCACGTAGCCCAGCAGACCGATAACGGGGCCGGGCACCAGGACCCAGGCGGCATCCAGGCCGATCTTCTCCAGGACGGACGTGGTCAGCGCGATTGAGACCACGGTAATCGCGAAGCCGATCGAATTCTGGATGGCCAGGGCGGAGCCGACGATTTCGGGCGGACAGTTGCGTGCGGACAGGGCTGAGAATTGCGGCGAGTCCGCAACCACCGAGGCCCCCCAGAGAATCAGGAGCGCCATCATGGCCGCAGCGGGCAGGGCATGCCAGGAAAGCGCGAATATGGCGCCGGAGAGGCCCGAGAGGCAGAGCGCCCCGAGGGCGACCGGCGCGCTTCCATGGCGCCGCGAGACCAGCCCGCCCAGGATGCAACCCAGCGCGCCGACGGCAATGACCGCGAACGAAATTCCCGGAATGCCCGTGAACGGCAGGAAAGAGGCGAGATCCGTGCGGGCCACCAGGACGGGAACAACGGTCCAGAAGGCGTACAGCTCCCACATATGGCCAAAGTATCCCCAGGCCGAGGCGCGGAATTTCCTGACCTTGAAGGCGGACAGCACATTCAGCCTGGCGGGCGCTGCGGCGCTGTCCGCCGCATCGCGCGGGCGCCTGGCGGGCAGGAATGGGCCATCTCCCAGTTTGAGGATCATCAGGCCGCCAGCCACGGCCAGCGCCGAGGACGCGAGCACGACGGATTGCCACGGCAGGCCGGCGCCAAGCTCGCGCAGGAGATGAGGCAGGGCGGTGCCGAGGGTAAGCATGGCGACGAGCTGGGCCAGCGCCATGCCTGTGCGCGCGGGCTCCCAGCTCACGATCAGCTTCATGCCGAGCGGATAGATTCCGGCAAGCGAAAGACCCACGAGAAATCGATAGGCCATCGCGTCGCCGAGGCCATGGGCGGCGAGCGCGAAGAGTCCGTTGAAGACCGCGCCGAGAGCCGTGCTCAAGGCAAATACCCGGCTCGCGGGGTAGCGGTCGGCAAGGCCGAATATGGCCAGGATCAGCGTTCCGGCGATGAAGCCGGCCTGGACTGCGCTCGTCAGCCACCCGATGTCCGACGCAGTGATGTTCCACGAGATGGCCAGGTCAGGCGCTGCGCTGTTCGCGCTGAACCACAGCGACGTGCCCAGTAACTGCGCGACCGCGATCACGGCCGACGGGCGTAGCCAGCGGTTCGTTTCCAGGCTGGGGGAAGTGGCTTTCATGCGGTTTTCCATCCGGATTCACCCGATCGCCTGACCGCCCCGCGCCTGCCGGAAGTAGGCATGCGCGAGATCGACCCAGTACCGGACGCCATGCGGAATGGCCGTATCGTTGAAGTCGTAATTGGGATGATGAAGATTATGCGATTTCCCGCCCGGCGAACCATTTCCAATAAGAATATATGCGCCGGGCTTTGCCTGAAGCATGAAGCCGAAGTCTTCCGAGGTCATGTTCGGCGGCGTGTCCACGTCCACTTTGTCGGCCCCGAAGGCATCCTGCAGAACCTGCGCGCAAAGCCGTGTTTCGGCTGCGGAGTTCACGGTTGCCGGATAGAACTGGAAGAATTCCACGGAGATGCTGGCGTCCTGGGCCAGCGCCAGGCCCTTGCAGAGATTGCTCATGCCGCGTTGCAGCATCTCCAGGACGCCGGTGGAGAGGGTGCGCGCCGTCCCGCGTATTTCGACACTCTCGGGTATGACGTTATCGGTGTGTCCGGCGTTGAGCATGCATACGGAGATCACGGCGGGGTCTATGGGATTCTTGTGCCGCGCCGCCAGGGTTTGGCGCCCGCGCCGCCTTCTTCGCCGGGCTGGAACACGAAATGCACGGTTCCGGGCAGCTGGGGCTGGAGCTTCAGGGCCCTGGCTGCCCCCAGCAGCATGACGATGTGGCCGTCGTGGCCGCAGGCGTGCATGCGGCCCTGGTGCCGCGAGGCATGTGCGAAATCATTGGCTTCCTGGATCGGCAGGGCGTCCATGTCCGCTCGCAGCATGATGGCACGGCCGGGGTCCCTGCCGGGCAGCGTGGCCACCAGGCCGGTCTCGGCGATGCCCCGTTCGACGGCATAGCCGTAACTTTCCAGGGCCTGGGCGATGGCGTCGGAAGTGAGATGCTCTTCGAAGCGCAGCTCCGGCCTGGCATGAAGCTGCTTGCGCAGCTCGCAGAGGCGCTCGATCGGATCTAGGGAAACGCCGGCGGCGCAGGTGTCTATGTCCATGGCGGGCCTCAGGCGGCTTGGTCGAGGTCTTGCGGAGGGAGGTCGAGCTCGAACCTGTTCAGCGCGTCGAGCATGCCCGCGCAGGCATCGGCGACCTCTCTGCCCTTGTGCTGCAGGTGATCGGAGAAGAATTTCTCGTGGTCCCCATGTGAATGAAAGTGATGGGGAGTCAGCGACATCGAGAACACCGGAACGTTTGTTTCCAGCTGCACGCGCATCAGGCCGTCGACGACGGCTTGCGCGACGAACTCGTGCCGGTAGATGCCCCCGTCGACGACCAGGGCGGCGCCCACGATCGCGTCGTATCGCCCGGACAGCGCGGCGCGCTTGGCCAGCAGGGGGATTTCGAAGGCGCCGGGCACGTCGTAGGTGTCGATGCGATTCAACGCCCAGCCATAGTGGGCCATCGTGTCGTAGAAGGCCAGCCTGGAGTGGGCCAGCAAGGCGGAGTGCCAGCTGGACTGAATGTAGGCGATGCGCCTGGTCTGTTTCTTGGTCCGCATAAACGTACGTTTGCGGCGCCGTTCGCGATGAACGGCGCCGCAGGCTCGGGGTCAGTGGTTAGGAAGCATTGGCGGAAAGCCGGCCCGGGGCGGAGAGGCCGCGTGTGGCGATCGAAACGACGGTCAGGACGACCAGATTGAAGAACAGTGCGATCATGCCGACGTTCAAGTCCTTCAACGCAGTCGGCAGGAACGGGAACATGCCCGCGACGGTTTGCTTGGTCAGCGAAACGTAGGCCACCGTGGAGACGCCCACAATGATGCCGGCGAAGGCCGCCGGTTTCGAGACAGGGTTCGACTTGAGCAGGCTGGCCAGGAAAACGGGAAAGAGCTGCGTCACGAACGCATAGGCCATGAGCAGCAGCGCCACGATGGTGTCTCCGCCGCCCAGGGTGAAGAACACGGCGACTGCCATGATCACGGGCGCAAGCCACTTGGCGACGCGGGCGATGTGCGCATCTTCCACGCCGGGCCGCAGGGGCCGGTAGACGTTGTTCGCGAGCAGGGTCGCGGACGTCATCAGAATCATGGAGCCAGGGACCAGCGCCGTGAGGATGCCTGCCGCGCCGATGACGCCGACGAACCAGGGGTCGAACGTCTGCAGCGAAATCTTGAAGAGCGCCAGGTCGATGTCGCCGCCTTTCAGGCCGGGCACCTGCAGGATCGCGGAGAAGCCGACAAACAGGATGAACAGCAGCATGAGCTGATAGATCGGCAGGATGAATGCGTTCTTGCGGAGCACGCCGTCGCCCTTCGCGGTGTACACGGCCATGAACATATGCGGCCACATATAGAAGCCGAGCGTCGACAGCACGACCGTCGAAACCATCCAGGTCGGGCTTTGGCCCACGTCACGAAGCGCCAGGAAGCCCGGTTTCGCCGCCTCGATGGCGGTGAACATGTTCTCGATGCCGCCGTAATAGTGGTACGGCAAGTACAGTCCGAGGAAGATGGCCACGAACATGACCAGCGCGTCCTTGATGACCGACGTCCAGGCCGATCCGTGCACGCCTGACAGCGCGACATAGGCGGCCACAACGATCGCGCCGATGATGACGCCCTGGTTCGCGGAGATGGCCGAGTAGGACGAGATGCTGACGATGATGCCCAGTCCCTTCAGCTGCAGCACCAGATAGGGAATCAGCGCGATGAAGCCGACGATGGCGACCAGCACGCCCAGCGCGTTGCTGTTGTACTTCGAGGCGAAGAAGTCGGGCTGGGAAAGCAGCCGGCGTTCCTTCGCATAGCGCCATACGGGCGGCAGGATGAAGTAGGAAAGGATGAATGGCAGGCTGCCGTACCCCAAAAGGTAGTAAGCGCCGGCGCCACTGCCATAGGCGAATCCACTGCCGCCGAGGAAGACAAAAGTGGTGTAGATTTCCCCGGCCATCAGCAGGAAGACGATCGCGGCGCCGAACCCACGGCCCCCGACGGTCCACTGCTCCAGGCTCATGTCCTTGCCGCGCCTGGCACGAATCCCGAGAAAGAGCGCGACCCCAACTGCCAAAGCAATAAAGATCAGTGCGCTGTTCATTTTGCGTGCCCGTCCTGCTGGGTGGATTCCGCCTTTTGGTCAGCGTAGTAAATGACCGCCATCACGATCGATGTCAGGACGAGGGACAGCGTCAGCCAAGACAGCAGAAACGGCATCCCGAGCATGAACGGGGTGACGCGATTCAGAAAGAACGGCCCAACAAGGACCATCAGGACTGGCGCCAGCGCCAGGGTGTGAACGGCTCGCATGGATAGATCTCCGATTTTTCCCTTGTGATTGGACGCGGTTCGACCTCAAGGCGATGGGTCATCGCCTCGATAATCTCTACGCGCGCTTGTTACGGTGAGCGTGGCCGACGCTCACCGCTTATCGTCGATGGAGGCTCAGGCCCAATCCATCAAATGCGAGATGCTCTTGACGTGCGTATAGCACTCAAGGCCTTCTGTGCCGCCCTCGCGGCCGTAGCCGCTTTCCTTGACGCCGCCGAACGGCGTTTCGGATACCGCCGACACCAGGTGATTGATCGCCAGGTTGCCCACTTCGAGCTCGTCGCCCAGCTTGTACGCATTGGCAGCGGACGTGGTGAAGGCGTAGCCCGCCAGCCCGTACGGCAAGGCGTTCGCGCGCGCGATGGCCTCGTCGATGTGAGTGACACGCACGATGAGGATCAGCGGGCCGAACGGTTCTTCGTGCATGGCGCGGGCGTTGTCGGGAACGTCGGCAAGCACGGTAAAGGGGTAGACGCACCCCGCGCCGGAAGGCGGGTTCCCGCCGCAGACCAGGCGCGCGCCGCGTTCGAGCGCATCTTTCGTCAGAGCGTCGATGGCGTCGAAGCGGCGGCGGTTGACCACCGGCCCGATGTCGTTGCCGGCGTCCATCGCGTTGCCCGCCTTGATCTGGCTTCCATGGCGCTGCATGGCGTCGACGAAGGCGTCGTAGACCGCCGCATGGACGAAGAAGCGGGTAGGCGAGACGCACACCTGGCCCGCGTTGTTGAGCTTGCCCTTGATGCAGGCGATTGCCGCCTTCTCCGGATCCGCATCCTCGCAGATCACGACGGGAGCGTGGCCGCCCAGTTCCAGGATCGCCGGTTTCATGTGCTGGGCGGCCAGCCCCGCCAGGTGTTTGCCCACGGGAGTCGACCCCGTGAACGTGATGCCGCGTACCGCCGGGCTCGCGATCAGATGCGCCGAGATCATCGCCGGATCTCCGAACACGACGTTCAATACGCCGTCGGGCAGCCCCGCGTCCTTGAACGCCTTTGCGAGCAGCACGGCGCCGGCCGGCGTTTCCTCGGCAGCCTTGAGAATGATCGAGCAGCCCGCGGCCAATGCGCCGCCCACCTTCCGAGCGGGGGAGCTCATCGGGAAGTTCCAGGGCGTGAAGGCCGCGATGACGCCGATGGGTTCGCGGATCACCGTATGGCGCATGCCGGGCTCGGCCGGGACGATGCGGCCGTAGAGCCGCTTCCCTTCGTTTGCGTCCCAAGTCATCAGGTCGCAGCCGCGGAGCACCTCGGCCCGGGCCTGGGCGAGGGTCTTGCCCTGTTCCAGAGAAATGGCGTGGGCGATTTCCTCTACGCGTTCGCGGATCAGGGCTATGGCCCGCAGCATGATTTCCGCGCGCAGGGCGGGCGCGGTCTTTCTCCAGGCGCGGAACCCTTGGGCGGCCGCTTGGATGGCGTCGTCGAGATCCTGCGCGCCGGCCCTGGGGACCGAGCCGATGACCGTGCCGTCGGAGGGATTGGTGACCGGGTCGCCGGCGACTTGGCGCCATTGGCCGCCGATAAACATCTGGATTTCTGGGTAAGCGTGCATTCTGGTGTCCAAAATTCTGATTTCGTTCTTCGATGCGGCTGCCGCCGGGCAAGCCCCGGCCATCGTCAGCCGCCGGACGAAGGAAAGAGGGGCTTGCCGCGCCCGCCCCGGGAGGGGGGACGGCGGAGGTCAGGCGTGGGCGGGTTGCGGCGCCTGCGGCAGGCGGTGGAAGTCGCGGCCGAAATACACCAGGCCTTCGCGGCCGACGGTGCTGCGGATCGCCTTGATTGCGCAATAGAAGACGGTGTGCGTCCCGACTTCGTTCATGGACATCACTTCGCAGTCCAGGGCGGCGACGCCATCGACAAGCGCCGGCGCGCCGGTTTCCAGGCGATCCCAGGTGGCCGCAGCAAAACGCGATTCCATGGGCACGCTCTTGGAGGCGAACTGCATGGCGATGTGGCTTTGGTCGCCGGCCAGCACATTCACGCACAGATTGCCGTTCTCGCGGATTACGGCGTTGTTCTTGCTTGCCCTGTTGATGCAGACGAGCAGGGTAGGAGGATCGTCCGTCACGGAGCAGACCGCGGAAACCGTGCAGCCGGCAAGCCCCGCCTTACCTTCGCTGGTAATGACGTTGACCGCCGCGCCCAGGCCCGACATGGCTTCTCGGTAGCTCGATTTGTCAATCATGGTGGCACCTTCTCGTTATCCTGCCGGGCATGCGGGCCGGGAGACGCCGCAAGCCCCGGCGCGACTACGGCTTATTTACCGTTGCTGCGATAGCTGGCCGCGGGATGCGAGGCCGGGAGGCGGGCGTGGCCAAACAGCTTTTCGCGATAGCAGCCATCGTTGTACGAGGCCTTGTAGACGCCACGTTCCTGCAATTGCGGAATCAGGTGCTCGATGACCTCATCGAAGCATTCGGGAACCACTGTGCGCGATAAATTGAAACCATCGACGTCGGCTTCTTCGCTCCAGCCGATCAACTGCTCGGCGATCTGATCGACGGAACCGACCCAAGGCGTTTGCCGGCTGCCGAGAACCATTTGTTCCAGCAGTTTTCGGCGCGTCCATTGCGGGCCGCTGGCGCGCGTCATGGCTTCCACGTTCGAGACGATCGCCTGGCTCTTGCCGGTATCGATGGGTTCGTCGATGTCGTACTTTGCAAAGTCGATTCCGAGCGACGCCGCCGCATGGGCAAGGGCGCCTTCGGTGCTGACGTACTTTCGGTACTCCGCGAATTTTTCCTGGGCCTCGGCTTCCGTGCGGCCGATGATCAGGGTGGCGCCCAGGAAGACCTTGACGTCATCCGCCCGCCGGCCGAGCTGCACCGCCTGGGCGCGGATGTCGCTGACGATTTCTTTGACGCCTTCCTTCTTCTGCCCATTGACGAAGACGCATTCGGCGTGCGTGGCCGCGAACTTGCGGCCGCGGGAGGAGGAGCCCGCCTGATACAGCACCGGCGTGCGCTGCGGAGAGGGCGCGCAAAGATGCATGGCGTCTACCTTGTATTGCGGCCCCGAGTGATGGATCGTCCGGATCTTGGCCGGATCGGCATAGATCCCGCGCTCGCGGTCAACCAGGACGGCATCGTCGTCCCAGCTGCCTTCCCAGAGTTTGTAGACCAGCGACATGTATTCGTCCGCCAGGTCGTAGCGGTCGTCGTGGGCGATCTGGCCGTCGATGCCGATGGCGCGGGCCGCGCTGTCGAGATAGCCGGTGACGATGTTCCAGCCGACCCGGCCCCCGGTCAGGTGGTCCAGCGTCGACATGCGGCGCGCGAACAGGAACGGCTGCTCATACGTAAGGTTGGAGGTAACGCCGAAGCCAAGATGCTTCGTCACGGCCGCCATGGCGGGGATGAGCAGCGTCGGATCGTTCACGGGAACCTGCGCGGCGCTGCGCAGGGCGGCGTCGGCGTTTCCGCCGAACACATCGTAGACACCGACCACGTCGGCGAAGAAGATCCCGTCGAAGAGGCCTGCTTCGAGCCGTTTGGCGTAATCTACCCAGTACTGCAGTTCTCCGTGCCGCGTCGATTGGTCACGCGGGTGTGTCCACAGGCCCTGTTGGATGTGGCCGACACAATTCATGTCGAAGGCATTGAAGCGAATTTCACGTGACATATCAGTTTCCGAAGCTGTACTTGGTGAGTTCCGGGCAAGCCCGAATCGCCGGTCTGGCTGTGGTGTCAATTATAGTGAACGATTGATCACTATCAAAGATCTTCCATCTAGGGACAAACCCGGAAGTCCGATGTGTGCTACGAAACCGGCATGGCCGGCAGGCATGACGCGGGCCGATACAATGACGAACAGAACCAGTAGCGCTTACCGCCACCATGAACAGCCCACTTCCTGATCCTTCCATTGCCATCGCCACGCGGCTTCGCATCGAGCGCGAGGCCAGGGGCTGGTCGTTGGGTGACCTGGCCGACAAGTCCGGCGTGTCCAAGGCGATGATCAGCAAGATCGAACGCTGCGAAGCCAGCCCCACCGCGACGATCCTGGGCAAGCTGTCCGGCGCGTTCGGGCTTCAGCTGTCCATGCTCCTGGCCCTGGCCGAGCGGACTGGCGAACGCCTGAGCAAGGCGGATTCGCAATCGGTATGGGTAGACCCGGAAACCGGCTATGAGCGCCGGGTGGTGTCGCCCCGCAACGGGACGATGCTTGAGATGGTGCAAGTGACCCTGCCCGCCGGCGTGCGGGTCGAATACCCGGCCAGCGCCTTTGTCTTCCAGCACCAGCAGATCTGGGTTCTCGAGGGAACCCTGACGTTCCACGAAGGGGAAACCACGCATGTCCTGGAACATGGGGACTGCCTGCAGCTTGGCCTGCCGGCCGCATGCGCATTCCATAATGCGACGGACGTGCCCTGCGTCTACGTGGTGGCGCTGATCCGCCGCTAGGGCCGTCGCAGCGTATCGGGTTCAGCCGTCCACGGGTTGGGCCGGGCCTTCGAGGCGGAGCTGATAAAAGCTCGCGTCCAGCCACCGGCCGAACTTGAAGCCGACTTCCGGCATGGTCCCGACGTGTTTGAAACCGAGCTTCTCGTGCAGCGCGATACTGCCCGCGTTCGTTGCGTCGATGCAGCCGATGAGGACGTGGACGCTTGATTCGCGCGCCCGGGCGATAAGGGCGGACAGGAGCGACCTGCCAAGCCCGCAGCCGCGGTAGTCCTTATGGACGTAGACGCTGTGCTCCACGGTGTACTTGAAGGCGGGGAAAGCGCGGAATGTGCCCCAGCTGGCAAAGCCGGCTAGCGTGCCGTCGTCCGTGAAGGCCCCGATCACCGGGAAGCCGCCCGCCGTTTTCGCCTGGAACCAGGCCACCATCGCGGCCGGCTCGCGTTGGCGGTAGTCATAGAGCGCCGTCGAGTTCAGGATCGCTTCGTTCAAGATATCGAGGATCGCGGTCGAATGCTGTTCAGCGCGGCAATCGGCAAATTTGAACGTGGGCTGAGGCATGTTCTGTCTGTCTACTATAGAAAACAATCGAATCCTATAAGGGATGACTATTGTGCGCCATCTTTGAAACGTATGGAAATATAGCCTTGTTACCAGCCTTCACGACGTGGTATCTATCCCCGATGTCGGACCGCGCCCGCGGTTGTTCCTAAGCGTTGCCATGAAATTCCTGCACCTCCTGTTTGCCGCAGCACCTCTTTTCGGAGCCAGTTTCAGTCCTAATGCCCTGGCCGGGGAAGTGCGAGTCGCCGTCGCGACCTTGCTTGCCGAACCGCTGCGCGCCATCGCCCAAAGCTTTGAAAAGGATACCGGTAACAAGGTGATCCTTACGGTGGGCAACACCAGCGAACTGCTGCGGCAAATCATCGATGGCGCCCGGTACGATCTATTGCTGCCCAATAACACGGCGGCTTTGAAGGAGCTGGAGGACCGCAATCTGGTCGTGGCCGGCACGCGTTTTACCTACGCGAGGAATTCGCTGGTGCTGTGGTCTCCGGAGGAGGGTTACGTCGACCCTCAGGGTAAGGTCCTGACCCGCAAGAAATTCGATCGGCTGTCAGTCGTGAGCCCGGCGCTTGTGTATGGCCAGCCGGCGAAGCAGGTGCTCGACAACCTCGGCATCGCCCGCGAGATCTCGGCCAAGCTGGTCGAACGCCACGACATCGCCGAGTCCCGGCAGTTCGTTGCTTCCGACGCTCCAAGCCTGGGCATCGTGACCTTGTCGCAGGTATACGCCAACGGCAGGCTCTTGCGGGGATCGGCCTGGCTGATCCCGCAATCGCTCTACGATCCCATCAGGCAGCAGACCGTCATTCTCGATGAAGGCCGGAACAACCCGACGGCGCGCTCGTTCCAGTTTTATCTCAAGGGTTCCAAGGCCGGTTCGATCCTGCTTGGCTATGGCTATAAACACGAAGTGATCGCTGGCGCGCTCTGAAATCCCCACGGTGCGCAACGCACCGGCAAGCGTAGCCCGTTCATGGGAAACCAAGGCCCTTCAGGGCCTGCCGCTGCCTGATTCCTCCCCCATTGGCACGCATCCGCGCGTAGCCCGTCTCCTCACCTCGCATCCCGGCCATTGCAATGCTGGCCGTCCCGGCCTCGCCCTTACCGAAGCTGGAAATATATGCCCTATTTGTTATTGGTGAACCGTTTCATTGTGTGCTAGAGTTGGCAAAAATTATGAAGACGGCCATTAATTCATAGGGAATTCAATGGCAATATGGGGAGGCGCGGTGCTTTTTTATTCAAATAATGAATCGGTTCAAATGGCGAGAGGCTTATCCGGCGGAGCCGTGCCGGGGCGCCGCGGATTTCTGACTGGCATGCTGGGCATGGCGGCCATGGGCCTGTCCGGCGCCAGCCGCGCCGCGGCCTACCCTTCGCGGGCGCTGACGCTGTATGTGCCTTTCGCCGCCGGCGGAATTGCCGACAGCAATGCACGCCTGGTGGCTGAAAAACTGGCGGCCGCGCTTGGGCAGCCTTTTGTCGTGGACAACCGGCCAGGCGCCGGCGGCAACATCGCCCTTGGCGTGGCTACGCGCGCGGCGCCCGATGGATACAGCCTGATGTTCGGCACCAATGGCACGCACGCCGCGAACCGGTATCTGTACAAGGATTTTCCCTATGACCCGCTACGGGACTTCGTGCCCGTGCATGGCCTGTTCGCCGACTTCAACGTGCTGGTCACCGGCGCGGCGACGCCGTTCGCCACGTTCGACGAGTTCCTGGTCCAGGCCCGCAAGCGGCCGGGCCAGTTGACGTATGCCTCGGCCGGCGTGGGCACGGCCCAGCACCTGGTGGCGGAGCTGCTGCAACAGGTGGCTGGCATCCGGTTGCTGCACGTTCCCTACAAGGGCGCCGGCCTGGCGATGAACGATCTGATGGCCGGCACGGTGGACGTGATGTTCGATTACCCCATTACCAGCTTGCCGCTGATCGGCGCGGGGAAACTGCGCGCGCTCGTGACGACGGGGCTGCGGCCCTTGCCGAGCCTGCCGGGAGTTCCCACCATCGCCGAGGCCGGATACGCCGGGGCGCAGTCGTCGGTGTGGTCGGGATTGTTCGCGCCGCGCGGCACCCCGGCCGAAGCGGTGGAGACATTGTCCGGTGCCTGCGGCCGCGTCCTGGCGGACCCGGCCGTGCAGGCGCGCGCCGCGCAGAACGGCACTGAATTGCTGGGCAAGCTCGATGCGCGGTCATTTCCTGCATTCGTCGCGGCCGAGGCCGGGCGCTGGCAGGGCATCGTGCAATCCGCGCACGTGCAATTGTGATGTGATGGCAAGGAACGATAGAAAATGAACCCACGCTGGAAAGTACGGCCCTCGGAATCGAACTGGGGCGACTTCGGGCCGGACGACGAACTGGGCCGGCTGAACCTGATCACGCCCGAGGCGGTCCTGCGGGGAGTGCGCGAAGTGTGGGAGGGGCGCAGCATCTGCCTGAGCCTGCCGCTGAACCTGCCGGGCGGCAATGTGCTGAATCCGCGCCGCCATCCGCCGGTGCTGGCGCCGACGCGGCGGGATGGGCGTCCCGTCTACAACCTGCCCGTCGACCCTGACGGCCACGCGCATACGGACGTTGTCTGCGATGACGCGGTAACCCTGCACACGCAGTACTCCACCCAGTGGGACAGCTTCGCCCACGTGGGGCACCGGTTCGACGTGGAGGGAAATGGCGAACCCGTGGCGGTGTACTACAACGGCTTTCGCGCCGGCGTCGACGTTGTCGGTCCCGAAGACGGGGCGCCGCCGGGCGCGCATCGCCTGGGTATCCAGACCATGGCGGAAAAAGCCATCCAATCGCGCGGCGTGCTACTGGACCTGCATGCGCTGTGCGGCGACGTGCGCCAGTATGTGGGCTATGAGCTGCTGATGCGCGCCGTGGATGCCGCCGGCGGCGATATCCAGTCCGGCGACATGCTGTGCCTGTACACGGGGTTCGCCGACAAGATCGTGGCCATGGGCGGCGCGCCCGACGCGGCGGTGCTCGATAGCAGCTGCGCCGTGCTGGATGGGCGCGATGAGCGCCTGCGGCGCTGGATCGTCGATAGCGGGATTGCCGCGCTCTGCGCCGACAACTACGCGGTCGAAGGCATACCGGGCCGGCCGGCTGCGGAGCCCTGCGCGCGCTTGCCCCTGCATCAGTTGTGCCTGTTCCAGTACGGGATCCCCTTGGGCGAGCTTTGGCACCTGTCCGAGCTGGCGCACGCCCTGGCCGCGCAAGGACGCTCGAAATTCCTGCTGACCGCGCCGCCGCTGCGCCTGCCCGGCGCAGTGGGATCTCCCGTCACTCCGGTGGCCACGCTTTGAGCCGCCGCGCTCCTTCCATCAAGAGTCCATCATGAGCCTAGTACAGAAATCCGAAGCCGCCGCATCGTGCCTGGAGGGCCGCCGCATCCTGGTGGTGGGGGCGGGGCGCTCGTCCGGCGCGCGCCAGCCTGCGGCGAATGGCAATGCCGCGTGCCTGGCGCTGGCGCGCGCCGGCGCGCGCGTGGCTTGCGCCGACCGCGACCTCGAGGCCGCGGAGCGCACCGTGGGCGATATCTCCGAGCTTGGCGGGCAGGCGATGGCCTTGCAGGCCGACGTGTCGGACGTGGCGCAGATCGAGGGCATGATCGACCGGGCGGCCGAGGCCCTTGGCGGATTGGACGGCCTGGTCCTGAACGTGGGCGTCAGCCACCGCACGCCGCTGTCGGGACTGACCCCCGAGAACTGGGACGCGGTGCTGAACGTCAATACCCGGGCGCATGTGTTCTGCGCCAAATATGCATTGCCCAGAATGGCGCCGGGGGGGCTCCATCGTATTCGTATCATCCACCGCATCGCGCCGTCCGGGCGGGCGCAACCCCGCCTACGAAACGTCGAAAGCGGCGCTGTCGGCCGTATGCCGGGCGGTGGCGCTGGAAGGCCAGCCGGCGGGCATACGGGCCAACACCGTGGTGCTGGGCCTGATCGACACGCCCATGGGCCGGGCGGCCACCCAGGCCAGGCCGGACCGGCTGGCGCAGCCCATGCCTTTCGGACGGCAGGGAACCGCGGAAGAAGTGGCGGCCGCGATCCGGTTCCTGTTGTCCGACGAGGCCAGCTATATCAACGCTGTTGAATTGCCGGTGGACGGAGGCATGTCGGCCGGCATCGTCTTGCGCAAATAGGGCGGCGCACGCCGCACTCATACATAACAACACCAGGAGACAACGATGAACCCTCGCTTTTTCTTGCGCCTGGCCGTGCTGGGCATGAAGCGCATGCTGGCGCTAGGCATGGCCGCAAGCGCCGTGGCCGCCGTGCCCGGTCTGGCGGCCGCCGCCTATCCGGAGCGACCCATCCGATACGTAATTCCCTTCCCGCCTGGCGGCTCCACGGATACGACGGGCCGAATCCTGGCGGAAGCCATGTCGAAGATCCTCGGCCAGCCCGTCGTCGTGGAGAATCGCGGCGGCGCCGGCGGCAACATCGGCGCCGCGCACGTGGCGGGTTCGCCGCCCGACGGCTACACCCTGCTGCAGGGAACGATCGGAACGCACGGAATCAATCCGACGCTGTACGAGAATCCGGCTTTCGACGCGCGCAAGGATTTCGAGCCCATTGCGCGCATGACGGCAGGCACGAACGTGCTGGTGGTGAACCCTTCGGTGCCCGCCAAAACGGTGCAGGAACTGATCGCGTGGGCGAAGGCGAATCCGGGCAAGCTGATGATGGGATCATCCGGCGCGGGCAGCAGCATCCACATGTCGGGCGAACTGTTCCAGGTGCTGACGGGCACCCGCTTCACCCACGTGCCGTATCGCGGCGGCGGCCCGGCCATGAACGACCTGCTGGCCGGGCACATCCAGCTCATGTTCGACAACCTGAACGTTTCCCTGCCGCACATCCAGGCCGGCAAGGTGCGCGCCCTGGGCGTGACCAGCCGCAACCGCGCCTCCGTGCTGCCGGACGTGCCCACGCTGATGGAGGCCGGCGTCCCAGGCTACGAGGTCACCAGCTGGAGCGGCATCTTCGCGCCCGCCGGCACGCCGCGGCCTATCGTGGAAAAGCTCAACGCCGTCATCAATCAGGCGCTGGCAAGCGATTCGGTGCGTGAGCGCTTCGATGAGGCCGGCATCCAGATCGACCTGATGGGCGTTGACCAGTTCAAGGCCTTCGTCGACAGCGAGATCGACCGCTGGGGCGACATCGTCAAGAAGTCGGGCGCGAAGGCGCAATAGTGGCCACGATGATGCGTGCGCTCGTCCTTGGGGCGGACGGACCTGTGCTGGCCCGGGCGCCGGTGCCGCGGCCGGGGCCGGCGGAAGTCCGGCTGCGGGTGCAGGCCTGCGCCCTCAACCGCGCCGACCTCTACATGGCCGAAGGCCGCCGCCACGGGGACGCCGGAGGGCCGGGCGCCATCCTGGGCCTGGAGTGGGCCGGGGTCGTGGACGCGGTGGGAGCCGAGGTGCCGGGCCATGTCCGCGTCGGACAGCGCGTCATGGGTTCGGGGCGCGGGGCCTTTGCGGACTATGCGGTCGCAGACTGGGGGCGCGTGCTGCCCATGCCGGACGGACTGGAACCCGCGCAGGCCGCCACCTTGCCCATCGCGCTGCAGACCATGCACGACGCGCTGGTGACCCACGGAGGCCTGCGGGCGGGCGCGTCGCTGTTGATCCATGGCGCGTCGAGCGCCGTGGGCCTGATGGCGCTGCGGATCGCGCGCTGTCTGAAGGCGGGCTGGGTGGGAGGCAGTTCGACCAATGCGGAAAAGCGCCAGCGCCTGGCCGGGCTGGGCATGGACCTGGTCGTCGATCCTTCCGTCTCCGGCTGGTCCGGGCAGGTGCTGGATGCCACGGCCGGCAGGGGAGCGGACCTGGTGGTGGACATGCTGTCGGGGCCGAGCATCAACGAAACCCTGGCGGCTACCGCCATCGAAGGGCATATCGTGAACGTGGGCCGGCTGGCGGGCCGGGCGGGCAGCTTCGATTTCGATCTGCATGCCTTGCGGCGGGTGCGCTACAGCGGCGTCACGTTCCGCACCCGCACCCGCGAGGAAGTCAGGCGGATCACCGCGAGCATGCTGCGCGACCTGAGCGGCCCCTTGAAGGATGGGAAGCTGAGCCTGCCGGTGGATCGCGAGTTCACGTTGGAGCAAGGCGCGCAGGCCCTGGCCTATATGTGCGCCAATGGCCACTTCGGCAAGATCATCCTGCGCGTCGCTTGACGGGGCCGCAGGATTGGCGCTCGATCAGCGCATAGGGAAAAACGCTGGTGCGGGGCTCGGATTGCGCTTCGCCGCTGCGGGCCTGGATGCGTTCCAGCAGCATCGCCGAAGCGCAGTCGGCCACCGATTCCACCGGTGTGCGCAGCACGGTCAACGGGGGCGCGTAGTCCTCGGCGAAGTCGGAATCCCCGATGCCGACCACGGAGATGTCTTCGGGCACCCGCTTGCCCATCGTCGCGATGGCCCGCAACGTGCTGCTCAGGGTTTGCGTGCCCTGCGCAATGATGGCTGTGGGCGCATCGGGCCGGCCCAGCAGGTCGGTGATGGCGTCGTAGGCCGAACTGGTGGGGGAGGGCCCCTGGATCAGCAGGTCGGGAACGGGCAGGTGCGCCGCCTTGAACGCCGCCTTGTAGCCTTCGATGCGCCTGCGCACGGGGCGGCTGCGGGCCTGCCACAGCACGAGAGCGATCCGGGTATGGCCAAGGGAAATCAGATGACGGACCGTATCGGCAATGCCTTTGGCGTGGTCGTACAGGACGGCGTCCGCCTTGACGTCCATGTCGCGGTCGTAGATCACCGCAGGCATGGTCAGGTTCTGCACCGCATCCAGCACGTCGGGATCGCGCTCGTTGCCCGGCGCGATGATCACGCCGTCCATGCCGCGCAGCTGGAAAGTGTTCAGGATGCTGACTTCGCGCTTCGGGTCATTGAGCCCGTTAGCCAGCAGCAGCATGTAGCCGGCGTTGAAGAAGCGGGCCTCGAGCGCCCGGAACGCGCGCGCATAGAGAGGGTTGGTGACGTCGGAGAACATGCAGCCGATGGTCTTGCTGCTGCGCGAACGCAAAGCCTGCGCCGCATGATTGGGGCGATAACGCAGCGCGGCGATGGCGCGTTCGACTTTAGCGCGAACTTCGGGCGTGACGTTGGCGGCGCCGTTGATCACGCGAGACGCGCTGCCCACCGAGGTGCCAGCCAGGGCCGCGACGTCCCGGATGCTGATTTTTTTTTGCCGCATGTAGATCCCTTTTGCAGCGCGAAAGTATAACCCAGGCCCGTCCGCGAGCACGCCTGGCGAAGGCCCGACGTCCAGTCATTTCTTGTTCTGTTGATGAAACGATTCATTTGAGCATATACTCCGCATTCGTTGAGCAGATAAACATGATGGTGAAACGATGCAAAGGTCTTGTGCCTAGCCGTCGCACCGCCCTCACACAAGGACAGCAATGACTACACACCGTGCCCATGTCGGAGGCACCATCGGCGACTTGATCATCCAGGCGATCGCGCGCTATCCGGACCGCGTGGCGTTCATCGACGAGCAGTCCCAGCTCAGCTATCGCCAGCTTGGACGTCGCATCGGCCAGGCCATGGCGGCGTTCTCGGCGTTGGGGCTCAAGCGCGGCGACGGCGTTGCCCAGCTCTCAGGAAACCGCAGCGACGTATTCGTGGTGATGGCGGCCGCCTACCTGATGGGGTTGCGCTCGGTCACGCTGCACGGCATGGGCGGGCTGGATGACCACGCGTACATCGTCCGCGACGCCGAGGCATGCTTC
Organism: Achromobacter agilis; assembly: GCF_900496965.1. Lineage (GTDB taxonomy): Bacteria > Pseudomonadota > Gammaproteobacteria > Burkholderiales > Burkholderiaceae_B > Achromobacter > Achromobacter agilis. Next base: position 181,356 of record NZ_UFQB01000007.1, on the reverse strand, counting down.
TTCATCGCGGACGGGGGCTACCGGGAGCGGCTGGATGCGCTGCGCGAGCATTGCCCCGCCGTGCGCCACTGGTATTCGCACGACAGTGGCGTGGCGGGCCAGGCATCCTTCTGGGAGTATGCGCAGGAACAGGAGCCCGCGCCCTTGCGCGTCACGGCCGAGGCCGATGACGTCATCCGCCTCGCCTATACCGGCGGCACCACGGGCAAGCCGAAGGGCGTCATGCTGACCAACCGCTCGATGTGGATGCAGGCGGTGCTTCTGCTGGCCGCGCGCCAGCTGCCGGCGGAATTGCGCCTGCTGTGCCCCACGCCCATCTCGCACGGCGCCGGCGCGATGCTGGTGCCCACGCTGTGGCGCGGCGGAACCATCATCCTGCAGCGGGGGTTCGATCCCGAGAAATACATCGCGGCGCTGCAGGCGCACCGGGCTTCCTTCAGCTTCCTGGTGCCCACCATGGTGTACGCGATCCTGGACCATCCGCTGTGCCAGGGAGCCGATTTTTCGTCGCTGCGGCTGTTGTCGTACGGCGCGTCGCCCATGGCTCCCGCGCGCATCGAGGAAGCGCTGCGCGTGTTCGGGCCCGTGCTGGTCCAGAGCTACGGCCAGACCGAAAGTCCCAGCAACATCCTGTTCCTGTCCCAGGAAGACCATGCGCGCACCGACGTCAATACGCTGGGCTCGGCGGGCATGCCGTATCCGGGCGTGACGGTGGAGTTGCTGGACGACCAGGACCAACCGGTCGAGCCGGGCGAGATAGGCGAGCTGTGCGTGCGCAGCCCCTTGGTGATGGAGGGCTATTGGAAGCAGCCGGACCTGACGGCGGAAGTGCTGCGCAACGGCTGGCTGCACACCGGCGACATGGCCTATCGCGACCCCCACGGCTATTACTTCCTCGTCGACCGCAAGAAGGACATGATTATTTCGGGCGGCTTCAACGTCTATCCGAAGGAAGTCGAGAACGTGCTGGCGGCGCATCCCACGGTGGCCGCGGCAGCCGTGATCGGCGTACCCGACGATAAATGGGGCGAGGCGGTCAAGGCCGTGGTGGTGCTGCGGCCCGGAGGCGCCGTCACCGAAGACGACCTGAAGGCGGCAGTGCGCAATGCAAAAGGGCCAGTCAACACGCCGAAGTCGATCGATTTCGTGGACGCGCTGCCCCTGACTACGCTGGGCAAGCCCGACAAGAACCAGTTGCGCGCCCGCTATTGGGGCGACCGCAAGCGCAAGATCAATTAATGGAAATACAGGGGAAGACTATGAGCATGGAAATCCAGGCCGCCGGGCGGTCGCTGGAAGGCCGGGTGGCCATCGTGACGGGCGCGGGTTCGCGCGCCGACGGCATCGGCAACGGCCGGGCCGCCGCCATCCTGCTGGCGCGCGACGGCGCGCGCGTGGCGTTGATCGACGCCGTCGAGGAATGGGCGGAGGTGACGCGGCGCATGATCGAGGACGAAGGCGGCGAGGCGCTGATCCTGCCCTGCGACGTGAGCGTCGATGCGCAATGCGCCCAAGCTGTGCGCGAGGTCCGGCAGCGCTGGGGCCGGCTCGACATCCTGGTCAATAACGTGGGCGTGGGCGGCCCGGCCGGCAACGCAGTCGATCTGGACCTGGAGGAATGGGACCGGGCCCTGCGGATCAATGTCACGTCGATGGTGCTGATGGCGCGCCATTGCATTCCGGCCATGCGCGAGCAGGGGCGCGGCGCCATCGTGAACGTGGCGTCGGTGGCGGGCCTGATGGGCGGCCATCCCAGCCTGCTCTATCCCACGTCGAAGGGCGCGGTGGTCAATATGACCCGCGCCATGGCCGCGCATCACGGGGAAGAGGGAATACGCGTCAACTGCGTGGCTCCGGGCATGGTCCACACGCCCATGGTGTATGCGCGCGGCATGTCGGACGAAAAGCGCGAGATCCGCCGCAAGCGTTCGCTGCTGCGCACCGAGGGCAATGGCTGGGATGTCGGGCACGCCATCCGCTATCTGGCGAGCGACGAGGCGCGCTGGATGACGGGCGTGGTTCTGCCGGTGGATGCGGGCACCACCGCCGGACGGCATTCCTATCAATAAGCCCGCGCAATCGCACCGGAGGAAAGCATGAAGAACTGGAACAGGAAACTGATGGCGGCCGCCGCGGCCGCGTGCGCCTTGCTGATGGGGTCGCAAGCCCGCGCGCAAGACTACCCCAGCCACAGCCTCACGCTGGTGGTGCCGTTCGCGGCGGCCGGCATATCCGACAATCAGTCGCGCCTGCTGGCGCGCAAACTGGCCGACATCCTGGGGCAGCCCGTCGTGGTCGAGAACCGGCCCGGCGCCAGCGGCATGATCGGCGCCGAGGCCGTGGCGCATGCCAAGCCGGACGGCTATACGCTGCTGTATGGCACCCACGGAACGCAGGCCGCCAATCTGGCGCTGTTCGACAACGTGCGCATCGATCCGCCCAAGGACCTGCGCGCGGTGCACTCGCTGTTCCGCCAGTCGACCGTGCTGGTGGCCAATGCCGCCACGCCGTACCACAGCCTGGGCGACCTGGTGCAGGCGGCCAAGCAACGGCCGGGAGCGGTGAACTACGCTTCGGCCGGCTCGGGCACGCAGACCCATCTGGCGGCGGCCAAGCTGCAATCGGCGGCGGGCATCTCCATGACGCATGTGCCCTACAAGGGGGCGGGGCCGGCGCTGTCCGACGTATTGGCGGGCAATGTGGAGATCATGTTCAGCTACCCCGAATCGGTAAGCCAGCATATCCAGGCGGGCAAGCTGCGCGCGCTGGCGGTGGCGGGCTCGAACCGGCTGGACGCCATGCCGACGGTACCCACCATGGCCGAGGCAGGCTATCCGGATGCGGCGCTGGAGGGCTGGTCGGGGGTGTTCGTGCCCGCGGGCACGCCGGACGCCGTGGTCGCCAAGCTGGCCAGCGCGATCGGGCAGATTACCCAGGCGCCGGACGTCGTGGCCGCGATGGCGGCCATCAGCAGTTTCCCCATGGGCTTGTCCGACCAGCAGTTCCAGCGCTTCGTGGAGGAAGAGGTGCCGCGTTGGAAAGCCGTGGTGCGCCAATCGGGCGCGCGCCTGGAATAAGCGGCCCGCCCGAATCTGAAAAGGAAAGCACATGTTCAAGAGCGATATCGGCGGCGGCGACGCCGACCACATCAGCATCAGAGGTTATGACCTGGTCGAGGACCTGATCGACAAGCGCGACTTTGTCGATGTCCTGTGCCTGACGGTGCTGGGAAGTTTTCCGGACGCCAACCAGCGCCGCATGATCAATATGTTCCTGGTGACCGCGGCGGACCACGGCCTGACGCCCAGCGCGCTGGCGACCCGCCTGACCCTGCACGGAGCGCCGGAGTCCATGCAGGGCGCGGTGGCGGCCGGCCTGCTGGGCGCGGGCAGCCGCTATCTGGGCGTGGTGGAGTACGCCGCGCGCTTCCTGCAGCAGGCCGCGGCGGATTTCGAGGGTTCCGACGAGGACGCGGCCGCGTTGGCCGCGCATGCCGAAGGCGTGGTGGCGAGCGAGCGCGAGGCGCGCCGGCGCATTCCCGGAATCGGGCATCCCATCCACGTCGAGGCCGACCCGCGCTCCAACAAGATACTGGCGGTGGCTGCCGACTGCGGCTACTACGGCAGGCATTGCCGCTATGTGCTGGCCCTGGCCGAGGCTGCAAGCCGCGTATTCGGCAAGCCGGTGCCGTTGAACGCGACGGGCGCCAAGGCGGCGGTGTTGCTCGACATGGGCCTCAGCCCTGAGTTCGGCAAGGGCATGACGCTCATAGGCCGGGTGGCGGGGCTGATCGCGCATGTCATCGAAGAGCGCGAGCAGCCGATCTCCCAGGCGCTATGGGACGTCGCAAGCGGGAAGCAGAACGGCCGCTAGCGGCTGCGCGGGCAGGTTCTGGCATCATGCGGGTTCTGAAAACCTGGAGAGCCCGATGACTGAGCTTCGCCGTGCCCGCATGGTGCCTGAACTGCTGGTAAGCGACCTGTCGCGCAGCCTGGCCTTCTGGATGGATCTGTGCGGCTTCGAGATCGCCTATCGGCGGGAGGACGAGGGTTTCGTCTACCTGGATCTGGACGGCGCGCAATTCATGCTGGAAGAGGTGCGCGGCGGCGAGAACTGGATCACGGCCCCTCTCGACGCGCCGCGGGGCCGGGGCATCAACTTCGAGGTCAAAGTGCAGGCCATAGAGCCGTTGCTGGAGCGCCTGGCGGCTGCCGGATGGGCGTTGTACCGCGAGCCGCAAGAGCGCTGGTATCGCAGCAATGCGGTCGAGGTCGGCGTGCGCCAATTCCTGGTGCAGGACCCGGACGGATACCTGCTGCGCTTTTCGGCCTGGATCGGCGACCGTCCGGCCTGACGGCCAGCCGCGCGCCCGCCGGCGCCCGCGCCGGCGGAACGCCGGTTCAGGCCGCGATAGTGGAGGCGGGCTCGCCTATCGTGCCGAATTCCACGCGGCTCTTCGCATAGAAGAGGTGCAGGCCGGGCTCGTTGCGCAGGCGTTCCATCAGCGCCTCGCATTCCTCCGCGGACACAATCATGGTTATTTCCACCGGTTGGTCGGCCAGGTCGAAGAAATGCGCGGAATGCAGGCGGTGATGGCTGCCCAGCCCTTCCTGCGCGCTGACCAGCGTGGCGCCGCGGATCTGCATCGATTGGGCCAGCGTCAGCAGCCATTGGCATAGCTGCTGATGGCCATGCCGGCGCTCTTGCTGGGTAAAGAAGGTGAGCTGATATCCGTCCATGGACGACTCCCGCGGAGCACGGCGTGCGCGCCGCACAGCGGCAGGCCGGCGCAATCCGGTTCGGCACTAGCGATACACTGGCGGCCAGTGGAAAAACGCCATCTCCATGCAAATCCAGTGTACGCCCCGCAAATTGGCCGCGCAATCGAACGGAACTGCCTGGATATTCGACGAGGCCTTTGACATTGAAGACCGGAAATTATCTGTTCGGTATCATCGTTTCCTTCGCGCTGGCGGGCCTGGTGGCGGCTCTCAGCGTGTATGCCGTGACCAGCCCCTATCTGGGCTGGGGGGCGGTGGCCCTGCTGAGCTACGGGCTGCTGTTCGGCGGGCCGCTGGTCATCGTGCTGCTGCTGACATGGGTCGTATACATGGTGCGCGACCGCGCAAGCATGCCCGGGCGGGCTCATGCCTTGCTGCTCCTGCCCACGCTGCTGGCGGCGATGATCGTGCCGGTCAGCGAGTCCGTCCAGCAGAGCCGGCGCGACCGTTTCCGCGAGGCGCACCCGGCGATCACCGAGACGCACGTCAATCTGAGCAGCGGCATGATCCGGTTCGATACACGCGGCGGCTATAGATCGTCGGACGCAGTGAGCTATCTGGAGCCCGGATCGGCCGAAAACCGCCGCTTCGCCAGGTTTTCTCGGTATCAGCATGAGATCCCGGAGGGAGGAGGGAAATTCCCCTACGCGGGCGCGCGGCTGAAGGAGGACGTCCGGCTTTACGAGTATCCCGGCCAGGATGGGGCGCCGGGCACGTCCGTGCCGCTGCGGCGCCTGCCCCAACCGGAAATGGGCAAGCTGGCGGCGGCGCATGCGTATGGCGAGGCCTCGTTGCTTGTGTACCAGTATTTCCATTATGCCGACCATGTCGAGGTGGCGCCGAGCATCGCGCGTTTCGCCGCAACGACCGAGGACGCGATGACGCGGGCCCGCATCCCGGGGCTGGCGATCTTCGGCCTGGAGAATTACACGCCCCAGACGATCTTCAGGGTGGAAATCAACGGTCAGACGCTGGATCTGGGTGAGTACGCCGCGCGCAGCCTCGGACCTCGGCCGTGCGATCAATCCGGGGGCGGCAGTCCTGCCTTGCTCGATCTGGATCCGCCCGTGCGCCTGCGCTGGCAGGCCCTGGAAGATCCCGAGGCCTGGCATGAGGCGACGGTGGCCGTGCCCGCTTTCAGCCAGGCGAGCAAGGCCGACCCCGATACCGGCCTGGTGCGCGTGCGCCTGTATCTGCTGCCCGATGGCGAGGTGGCAGCCGAACGCTATAAAGAGATCCGTTCCCGGGATGGGAAACTCGCCGTCCGCGCCACCGGGCTGCCCGAGCAGGCGAAGCCTTACGCGCGGTGCAGCAGCGGCGCCTATGCCCAGTACAACCCGCAGACGGTCACGCTGCTGCCCAACTGAGGCTAGTCCGTGAGCGGATACATCTGGTCCTGCAAGGGCACGGTGGCATGCCAGCCAAGTTCGCGCTGGATGCGCTCGCGCAGGGCCTCGGAGGCCTCCGGCTCGCCATGGACGATGAAGACCCGGCGCGGCGCCTCGCGAAAGCCGGACAGCCAGCGCATGAGTTCATCGCTGTCGGCGTGCGCCGACAGCATGGGCAATTCGGTGACTTCCGCGTTGATGCTTATCCACTGGCCGTAGATCCGGGTTTCGGCGGCGCCGTTCAGCAGCTTGCGCCCGCGCGTGCCGGCGGCCTGGAAGCCGGAGAAGAGCAGGGTGTTGCGGTGGTCGCCGCCGAAGGCGGCGATGTGATGCAGCACCCGGCCGCCAGTCGCCATGCCGCTGGCCGAAATGATGACCTTGGGATAGCGGTTGGCCGACAAGGCCTTGGATTCTTCGACATCGCGCACGTAGGTCACGGCCGAGCAGGCGGCCTCGTACTCGCGCGCGGGCAGCTTGTGCTCGCCGGCGTGCCGTTCCAGCAGCTCGGTCGCGCTCGTCGCCATCGGGCTGTCGAGGTAGACAGGGACGTTCTGCAGCCGCCCGGCCTGGCGCAGCTTCCACAGCGCGTAAATCAGGGTCTGCGCCCGGCCCACCGCGAAGGCGGGGATCACCACGGTGCCGCCGCGCTGCACGGTGCGATCGATGACCGCGCCCAGCGCTTCGACGGGATCGGCGGTGTCGTGGCGCCGGTTGCCGTAGGTGGACTCAATGACGATGTAATCGGCTCGCGGAACGGCTTCGGGGTCGTGCATGACCGGGTCGCCGTAGCGGCCGAGGTCGCCGGAGAAGACCACGCGCATTCCGCCCATGTCGATCTGCGCGGTGGCCGCGCCAAGAATGTGCCCGGCGCGGCGCAGGGTCAGTTTCGCGCCGCCGGGCAAGGCGGCCGGCTGGTGCAGGGGGACGTCCGCAAAGCGCCTCATCGCCCGTTCGGCGTCGACAACACGGTAGAGCGGCAGCGCCGGCGCATGCTTGGAGAAGCCCTTGCGGTTGGCGAATTCGGCATCCTTCTCCTGCAAATTGGCGCTGTCCAGCAGGATCAGTTCCGCGACGTCGCGGGTTGCGGAGGTGGCATGGATGCTGCCCTTGAATCCGTCTGTCACCAGCCGCGGCAGGTAGCCGCAGTGATCCAGATGGGCATGGGTCAGCACGACCGCGTCGATGTCGGCGGGCGAGACGGGCAGGCGCTGCCAGTTGAGCTCGCGCAGGTTCTTCAGGCCCTGGAACAGCCCGCAGTCGATCAGCAGGCGGGTGTCTCCGTGGCTCAGCAGGTGCTTGGATCCGGTGACGGTGCCGGCGCCGCCAAGGCAGGTCAGTGAGAGCATGGTTTCCTCGTGAGCGTCAGGACAGGGGGGCGAGCAGGTCGGCGGGCTTGCCGTGGCCGTCGATGGCGCGTAGCCGGGGCGGGTCCAGCACGTCCTGGCGGCGCCAGCCCGCCACGGCGGCCGCGGCATCGACCGCGTGCGCCCAGGTGCAGCGGTTGGCGAAGAGCATGCCCGGCACGTCCAGCGTGCCGCCCCGGCTGATGTAGCCAAGCGCCCGGGTGCGGGCCGGCCCGCCGTCCAGCCGGCGCAGGATGCCCAGCATGGGTTCGGGGCGGGTATGGCACAGCAGTACGCGCGGCAACCCCGGCGGGAAGAGCGCGCGCACGTCGGCATCCGGAAGGACGAAGCCGGATTCAAGCTCGTCGCGTGCAATGCGCAGGCGGCCGGGCTCGATCACCACGGATACGCAGCATTCGTGTCCGCGAGCGGCCAGATGGTCGCGCGCCTTCAGGGCCTCTTCGAGCTGGTAGGCGCCTATGGCGACGAATTGCAGCACGCTGGCCGACGGGTCGCCCGCGACATGCGCCGCGCCGCGTTCCACGAGGGACTCGGCGGCCCGCACGTCGAAGCGATGCGCGCCGTCGCGCTTGGACACGACGATGCAGGCCACCTGGGCGCGGCGCGCGTAGACGGCCCGCAACGCCGCCGCGGCGCTATTGCCATCCACGGGGAAGAGCACGCGGGAGGTATCGGACATCTCGCCCAGCAGGGCTTCGCCTATAGTGGGATCCTGGTGCGATTGCTCGTTCTTGGCGTTCTCCCAGGTATGGGATGTCACCACCAGGGGGACCGATAGCCATCCCGGCGATTGCCCGAGCTCTTTCTGGCGGCGGGCGAAGATGATTTCCTGGCGCAGCAGGCCCAGCATCTTCACAGCGAAGGCTTCATAGCTGACGATGAGGTTCAGGCCGGCCTTGTTCGCAAGCGCAGCGGCGGCCACGGCCTCTTCGTTCAACGCAGTAATGACGGAGCCGTGCAGGCCCTCCGGCACCTCGGCTTCCGGACGATTGACGCGATGCTTGAGCAGGGCCAGCGTGCCGCCCATCTTGTTGCTGGCCAGTTCGTCCGGGTTGCCGACGCGCACGCGCAGGGTGGGGTTGGCCCGCGCCAGTTCCACGAACCAGCGATCCAGCGCGGCCATGGCGCTGCCCTGGCCGCCGACGGTTTCCCAGGCCGGCGTGGGCAGCGCGGGAGCATCGGGATGGCGGTGCGCCATGGGATGCCGGCTTTCGCGAGGGCGCCCTTGGGAATCGTGGTTGGAGAGGGCGGCGATGGCGGCATCCAGCTCGGGCCCGGAAACGAAAAGACGGCTCGCGCCTTCGTTGAAAGCGTCCCGCGCCGCGCGGTCGACGCGGGGATTTCCGCCTAGCGGCAGGTTGTGCGCGGCATTGGTTCCCGCGCCGGGGAAGCCGAAACCTTTTTCGGTCTCGGCGATGACGTAGGGCAGCCGGGCGGGGTACTGGAAATCCGCTTCCGCCAGGCGGGCTGCCAGCCGCGCTTCGGCTTCGAGGATGGCCCAGGCGATGGCCGCGGGGTCGCGGCCATCGACGATGAGGGGATCGAAACCGTTGTGCCGCAGGTCTTCGGCCAGCCAATGCGCGCCGCCTTCCTGCACGATCTGCGTGCGCTGCTCGATGCGCCGGCCGTTGAGGATCATGACGGGAACGGCCTGGCCGCAATCCTCCGCTCGCCACCAGCGCGTAGCCCAGTCGGATCCGCGCTGCTCTTCAAAGGCGCCGTCGCTCAGGAAGGCCACCAGGCCCTCGCCGGGCAGGGGAATATGCACGTATTGCAGGCCGGCAAAGCCCAGATAGCCGCCCTCGGAGACGGCGCCCGCCGTATTGGGTCCGGCATGGCTGCCCAGCGGAACGGCGGGCAGCCCCTGGGCGTCGATGGCGTAGGAGTAGAAATCGTTGATGAGGCGGGCCAGGCCGGCTTCGCTGCGATCGTAGCGTCCGCGCTGCGCCGCGGAGACGTCGCCGGTCAAGGCGTTGACGGCTTCGATGGCGGCCACGCAATGGCCCTGGCCCATCAGCCAGCCGCGGGTTATCCCGCTCAGCGCATTGGCCAGCAGGTAGCCCACGAAGGCGGGCGCCATGTTGAGCGACCCACCCGTATGGCCCTCAGGATTGGGTTTGAAGTCCTCGGCCGCCAGCGGGGCGCCGGCCGGGTCGATGCGCCGGGCGTAGGTCATGTGCGCCACCACGTTCATGGCGGCGCAGCCCAGCCGGTCCGCCGCGGCCAGCATGGCATAGGCATCGTCCGGACCGGGGATGCGGCCAGCGGCCGCAAGGCTGCCCACCAGCGCGTCCACGCGGGTGACCGTGTCGGCACGGTGCTGGATAGGGCCGTGGCCCGATAGCCAACGATCGCGGAGTTCCATCGCGGTGTTCCCATGAAAGAGCGATGCGGATGAGGGGCGACGATGGCTTGATTATGGCGCAACGGGGCGGTTCTGGCGGAGCCGTGCTCCGCCAGAACCTTGATGCAACTCAAAGGTTTGGGCGCTTAGTGTGCCGACCCGCAGAGGCGGGCGCGCGTATCCGCCGGGCAGCGCATCAGCCCAGGTGCTCCACGTTGCCGCAGACGGAAATGCTCTGGCCGCTGATCATCCCGCCTTCGTCCGAGCACAGGAACGCAACCTGGGCGGCCACGTCTTCCGGGCTCGTCATGCGGCGCAGCGACACGCCGGACACGAGTTGCGCGCGCATCTCGTCGTTGCTGACGCCGGCCGCGGTGGCGCGGGCGGCGATGATGCGCTCGACCCGTTCGCCGGCCACCACGCCCGGCAGCACGGAGTTGACGCGGATGTTGGACGGGCCCAGTTCCATGGCCCAGGTCTGCGTCAGGCCGGCCAGCCCGAACTTGCTGGCGCTATAGGGCGTGCGCAGCGAGAAGCCCAGGCGGCCCGCCACCGAGGAAATGTTGATAATCGCGCCGCCGCCGGCCGCCCGCAGCAGGGGAACGGCGCTCCGGGCGCACAGGAAGGTGCCGGTCAGATTGACGTCCAGCGTATTGCGCCAGGCATCCAGCGTGGTGTCTTCGAGCCGGCTGGTGGGGCCGGACACCCCGGCGTTATTGATCAGCGCGTCGAGCCCGCCCCATTTTTCGGACAGTTGGGCGAACAGGGCCAGCACCTGTTCCTCGGATGAGACGTCGCACACGCTCACGCTCAGGCGGGGATGGCTGCCCTCGGCGGCGCGGCAGGCCTCCGTGTCCACGTCGCAGGCGTGCACCTCGGCGCCGGATTCCAGGAATTTGCGCGCGATCGCCAGCCCGATGCCGTTCGCGCCCGCCGTGACGAGGACGCGCTTGCCTGTCAATGATTCGCTCATATCGTTCCGTTTCCCCGTCATGCCGCGAATTCGGGCCGGGGGCCGTCGGTTCGGGGCAGGCCCATGATTTCCCTGGCTTCCGCGGGCGTGGCCGGTTCCATGTCCAATTCGCGGATGATGCGCACGATGCGCTCGGTCAGTTGCACATTGGTGGCCAGTTCGCCGTGGCGGTAGTACAGATTGTCTTCCAGCCCGACGCGGGCGTGGCCGCCCAGCAGCAGCGCGCTGATGTTCGCTTCCAGCTGCGACGGGCCGATGCCGCTGACGCAGAAGACGGCGTTCCCGGGCAGCAGGTCCACCATCATCTGCAAATGGCGCGGCGAAAACGGCATGGCGTTCTGGAAGTTGCGGTGGACGTTCATGACCAGGTTGATGAAGGGCGGCCCGTCGTCCAGGCCCTCATCGATCAGCGTGGTGGCGTCCTGGATGATGTGCGTGGGGCTGAACACCTCCCACTCCGGCTTGATGCCGCGCGCTTTCATGCCGGCGGCCAGTTCGCGCGCCTTGCTCAGGGGCGTGTTCATCAGGTATTCGCGGTCGCCGAAGGCCAGGTTCAGCGTGGTGGCGTCCAGCGTGCACATCTCGGCGCCCGCGTCCATGCCCTTGAGCCGTTCCTCCCACAGGATTTCCCAGGTGCCGGGCGTGGTCTCCTTGACCATGTCCCCGTGCACGCCGCCGCCGGTGGAGTTGTTCAGCACGATGTCGCAGCGGTCCCGGATGAGCCGGTTCATCTCGCGGTAGATCGACGCGTCGCAGGTGGCCTGGTCGTCGGGCCGGCGCGCGTGCAGCGCCACCACGCTGGCGCCGGCGTTGTAGCAGCGGTAGACGTCTTCCGCGATTTCGCCGGGCTGCGTGGGGAGGTTCGGGTTCTGGCTCTTGAATGCCATGCCGCCGGTCGGGGCGATGGTCACGATGACTTTGCGTTTTGCCATTGGGTTCTCTTTCAGATGTGCGTCGGACGGGTCCGCGCGGCTGCGCGGCCCCCGCTTATTTCCACAGCGCGCAGCGGCTTTCGGACTTCTTGGTGAAGGCCTCGTTGCCGTCGATGGTCTGCACGACGTTGAAATAGTCCCAGGGCTCCTTGGACTGTTCCGGCGTCTTGACCTGCAGCAGGTACATATCGTGCACGACGCGGCCGTCGGGCCGCACCACGCCGTCCTTGATGTACATGTCGTTCAGCTTGCCCGCGCGCAGGTGGGCGAGCACTTTGTCGGCGTCGTCCGTGCCCGTGGCCTTGACCGCGCGCAGGTACTGCAGCGCGGCCGAGTAATCGGCGGCCTGCAAGGACGAGGGCATGGCCTGCCGCCGCTTGAAGAACTCCCGGCTCCAGGCGCGGGCGTCATCCGAACCGTTCCAGTACCAGCTGTCCGTCAGGTACATGCCCTGCGTCGGGGCCAGCCCCATGGCGTGGATGTCGTTGATGAACATGATCATGCCGGCCAGCTTCATGGTCTGGGTGATGCCGAATTCATTGGCGGCCTTGATCGCGTTAGTGGCGTCGGCGCCTGCGTTAGCCAGGGCCAGGATCTCCGCCTTGCTGCTTTGCGCCTGCAGCAGGAACGAGGAAAAATCGCTCGACGACAGCGGGTGCTTGACCGAGCCGAGGACGGTGCCGCCGCCGGCCTGGATCACGGTGGTCGTGTCGGCCTGCAGCGCCGTGCCGAAGGCGTAGTCCGCCGTCAGGAAGTACCAGGTCTTGCCCCCCGCCTTGACCACGGCGCCGCCGGTGCCGCGCGCCTGTGCGACGGTGTCGTAAGCGTAGTTCAGGGTATAGGGCGTGCACTGTTCATTCGTTAGCGCCGGCGCGCCCGCGCCGACCACGATGATGGGCCTTTTCTTGTCCGAGGCGACCTTGGACATGGCCAGCGCCGTGCTGGAATTGGTGCCCCCGATCAGCATGTCCAGGCCTTTCTGGTCGAACCATTCCCTGGCCTTGGCCGAGGCGATGTCGGCCTTGTTCTGGTGGTCCGCGACCAGCAGCTCGATCTTCTTGCCGTCGATCGCGCCGCCCATCTCTTCTATCGCCATTTTTATGGCTTCCGCGCCGCCGGGGCCGTCGGGGCCGGAATACACGCCGGACAGGTCGGTGATGAAGCCGATCCGTATGACGTCGTCCGAGATCTGCGCATGGGCCGCGCCTGACCCCGCCAACAGGATGGCGCCGCAGGTGGCGGCGGCGGACATTGCGCGCGACATTGACAACATTCCAGTCTCCTCTTATGTTTTTTGGCCCGACGGGCTTCCTTATTCTGTGGCCGAGCCTGTCGCACGGACAGTCACCATGGTGACAAAGACCCTTAGGGTTTACCTGGGCAGGGCCACACAGCCGGCGATGAGGAAGCTATGTGCATGGCGTCTGCGAAAACTGGGGACGAGCCTTTGAGCGCGCGGTGGCGGCGCGCGCAAGGCGCGGTGGACAGAATGCTGGGGGTCGTGCCCTGGTACAACGGCCTGCCGGACGCCGAGCGCGAAGAAATCCGCGGCAGGCTGCGCATGGTGTCGCTTCAAACGGGCGAGTACCTGTTCCGCGCCGGCGAACGCTCGCCCGGCTGGTACGGCGTGGTCGACGGGCTGGTGAAGTGGTCGTCGCGCGGCGCCGACGGCAAGACCCTGTCGCTGGCGGGCTTCAGCACGGGAAGCTGGTTCGGCGAAGCCACCATGATCCGCGGCGCGCGCTTCGAATACGAAGTGGTCGCCTTGCGGCCGAGCCGCGTCGTGATATTGCCGCGCGACACCTGCGAATGGCTCTGGAACAACAATATCGAGTTCACCAAAGCGCTGATGGAGCATCTGGCGCAGCGGGTGGATTGGCTGATGGCGAGCTACACGGGCAATGTGCTGCTCGACGTCGACACCATGGTGGCGCGGGCCGTCGCGGCGCAGCTTGCGGCGGAATCGCATTCGGGAACTGACGGACGCCTCAAGATATCGCAGGAGGAAATCGCCAGCCTTTGCGGTGTTTCGCGCCAGCGCTGCAATGCCGCCTTGACGCGGCTGGCCCGCGCCGGGGTGCTGCAGACGCGCTATGGCGGCCTGACCATCCTGGATCGCGAAGCGCTGCACCAGCACGCGAAGCTGAACGGCAAAGCCAGGAATTGAAGCGCTGCGGGGCAAGCGGAGGGGGCGTGAACCGGAGATCCGCCCGTGGATGGATAATGCCAACACCAGCAGAACGGGGTGGACGCGTGATGGCGAGCGAATTGGCGGTACGTACGGCCGGGCAGGACGACGACGAATGGATCGTTGCCGCGCATGGGGAGGTCTATGCCGCGGAATTCGGTTTCGATAGGCGATTTCAGCAGGGCATCGCCGGGAAGATGCATGCCTTTCGCCGGCTGCCAGGCACGTTCAACCGCGTCTGGGTCGGATGGATCGCGGGGCAGCGCGCGGCGTCGATTGCGGTTTCCGACCAGCCTGGCGAGGTGGCGTTCCTGAATTTCGTGCTGGTCTTGCCGCAATACCGGGGCAGGGGCGTGGGGCGCGCCATGATGAACACGGCCCTGGACCATGCGCGCACGCACGCGCTGAAGGAAATGCAGCTTGAAACCTATAGCTGCCTTGTCGACGCAAGAGCGCTGTACGGGCGGCTGGGGTTCCGCATGACGCAGGCAATCCCCGGGAAACAGGCGTTCGGGCAGACGTTCGAACAGGAATTCTGGGCCTTGCGTCTCTAGGCGGAAGGCGCCGGCGCCAGCGGGAAAACGGTATACGTCGTTTTGCCGCGGGCATCCACGGCGACCGTCACAGGCATATCGCGCACTTCAAATTCGTAGATCGCCTCCATGCCCAGGTCGGCAAAGGCCACCACGCGGGCGGATTGGACCGTCTGCGCCACAAGGTATGCCGCCCCGCCCACGGCGCTGAGGTAGGCGGCGCCATGCGTCTTGATGGCCTTGGTCGCCACGGCGCCGCGTTCCGCCTTTCCTATGGTCACAAGCAGGCCGGTTTCCGCCAGCAGCTGCGGCATGAACTTGTCCATGCGGGTGGCGGTAGTGGGGCCTGCCGGGCCTACTGCTTCGCCGGGCACGGGGTCTACCGGCCCCACGTAGTAGAGCGCCCGGCCGCGCAGGGGAACCGGCAAGGGCTTGCCCTGGGCGAGCAGGTCCGCCATGCGTTTGTGCGCGGCATCGCGCCCCGTCAACAGCTTGCCCGACAGCAGCAGCGTGTCCCCCGCCGCCCAGCCGGCCACTTCGGTCTGCGTGAGCGTGTCCAGGTCCACGCGCTTGCCTTCCTGTGCGGGCAACGCGTCTGGAATGCCTTCCCAGATGGCGGGGTCGGGCGGGGGAAACCGCGCGGGCCCCGCGCCGGGCATATCGAAAGAGACAAAGCGCGTGGCGGCGCAATTGGGTACCAGCGCCACGGGCAGGAGGGCGGCATGGGAGGGCGCGGCCGCCACTTTTACATCCAGCACCGTCGTGGCGCCGCCCAGTCCTTGGGCGCCGATGCCCAGCGCGTTGACGCGCTGGTACACCTCGATGCGCAGCCGTTCTTCAGGGGTGCTAGCGCCCCGGCGCAGCAGGGCGGGCATGTCGATCTCGCGGAATAGGGCGTGCTTGGCCATGGCCACCGCCTGTTCGGGCGTGCCGCCGACGCCCAGGCCGAGCACGCCCGGCGGACACCAGCCGGCGCCCATGCCCGGCAACTGCGACACGACCCAATCGGCGACGGAGTCGCTGGGGTTGAGCATCGCATAGCGTGTCTTGACGTCGCCGCCGCCGCCCTTGGCCACGACGGTCAAGGCTAGCGCGTCGCCTTCGACCAGCTCCACCTGCAAGATGGCGGGGGTGTTGTCGCGGGTGTTGCGGCGCGCGCCCAGCGGATCCAGGATCATCGACGCCCGCAGCGGATTCTCGGCGCAACCGTAGGCGCGGGCGACGGCGCGGTTGGCCAGCGCCTGCAGGCTGGGCGTGGGCCCGGGGCCGTCATGGCGGATGCGCACGTCCATGCCCATCCTGATGTACACATGCGCCACGCCCGTATCCTGACAGACGGGCCTGCGGGCCCGCGCGCTGAGCTTGCTGTTGATCAGCAGCTGCAGCAGCGCGTTGCGGGCGGGCGCCTGGGTTTCCTCGGCATGCGCCGCCTTCAGCGCCCGCACGAAGTCTGCCGGATGCGTGTGGCTGACCGCCTGCAACGCGTCGGCAATACTGGTTTCGATGTCTGAGGCTTCGACGACGCGCATGGCCGTGTGCTCCTTATTGCAGCGTGATGCCCGCTTGCTTGATGACTTGCGCCCAGCGCTTGCCTTCGTCGGCGGTGAACTGCTGGAAGGCGGCGGGCGCATATTGCTCGGGCGGCAGCAGCTGGATGCCCTGTTCCGCCATCTTGCCGGTGAACGCCTGGTCCGCCAGCGCCTTCTGCCAAGCCTGGTACAGGGTCTGCACCACCTTGTTGGGCGTGCCCTTGGGCGCGTACAAGCCGTACCAGGTGGACACCTGGAAGCCCGGTATCGCCTTTTCTCCCATGGTGGGCACATCGGGATACTGCGCCATGCGGTCGGCCGAGGTCAGCCCCAGCGCTCGGACCTTGCCGCCTTTGGTTTGCGGCAGGGCGGTATTGGTCTGGTCGAACATGGCGTCTACCTGATTGCCCATCAGGTCGTTCAGGGCGGGGCCTGCGCCCTTGTAGGCGACGGGGGTGATGGCGATGCCGGCCTGGCTGGCGAACATGGCGGCCACCAGGTGCGAGGTGGATCCGACGCCGGCGTTGCTGAAATTCAGCTTGCCCGGGTGCTGCTTGCCATAGGCAATCAGGTCCGGCAGCGATTTGTGCGGCGACGATTCGCCCACCAGCAGCACCAGCGGGGTGTCGGGGAAGCGGAACACGGCCTGGAAATCCTTGACCGGGTCGTACGGAAGGCGGGCATAGAGCGATGGCGCCGCCGCCATGTAGCCGATATGGCCGACCAGGAAGGTATAGCCGTCGGGCGCGGACTTGGCCGCCTTGGCCGCGCCGATGGTGCCGCCCGCGCCGCCGACGTTCTCGATCAGGATCGTCTGGTTGAGTTCCTGCGCGACGCGGTTCGCTACATTGCGCGCCATCGCGTCCGTCGGGCCGCCGGCCGAGAAAGGAACGATCCACGTGATCGCCCGGCTGGGGTAGTTGTCTTGCGCTTGCGCGCCCATCGGCAAGGCGAACGCGCCCGCCACGGTCAATGCCGTTATCCAGTGCTTCATGAGTTGACTCCGTCCTCTTGTTTTTATGGACCAAGAAAAGGCTGCCGTTCAGGCCAGCCCGGGGTAAGGGCGGGCCCGCATGCGGTCCACCATGTCGGGGGCGGCCCCCAGGTAATTGGCGGGCGCGCACAGGCGCTCGATGGCCTCGGAATCCAGTCGGTCGACTACCCGCGCGTCCTCGTTCAAGACGTCGGCCAGGCGGCGGCGCGAGGTGGCGGCGATCCGGCAGGCGTCGTACACCACGTCGTGCGCGGTCTGGCGGCCGATATGCGGGGCCAGTCCCATCATCACGGCTTCGGCCACGATGAGCCCGCCGGACAGGTCCAGGTTGCTTGCCATGCGGGCGGTGTCCACTTCCAGCCCGCCCAGCATGAACCGAGCCTGGTGCAGCGCGCCCGCGGTCAGCACGAAGGCTTCCGGCACGGCCGTCCACTCGACATGCCACGGCCCGGTGGCGCGTTCGAAATCCTGCAGCATCGCGTCCAGCGCCAGACCGGCATGCTGGCGGACGGTCTTGGACGCGCTCCACATCAGTTCGCACGAAATCGGGTTGCGCTTCTGCGGCATGGTGCTGGAGGCCCCGCGGCCCTTCACGAACGGTTCGAAGGCTTCGCCCAGTTCGTTGGTCATCATGAGCATGATGTCCACGGCGATCTTGCCCAGCGACCCCGCGACCAGTGCCAGGAATTGCACGGTTTCCGCCAGGCCATCGCGGGCGACGTGCCAGGTAACGGGCGTGGCACCCAGACCCAGCTCTTGCATCAGCGCGGCGTGCACCGCCAGGCCCTCGTCTCCCAGGGAGGCCAGCGTGCCGGCCGCGCCGCCGAACTGGCCGATCAGGACGCGCGGGCGCAGCTGGGCCAGGCGTTCGCGATGGCGGCGCACCATCAGCAGCCAGACGGCGGCCTTGTAGCCGAAGGTAATCGGCAGGGCGTGCTGCAGGTGCGTGCGTCCGGCCATCGGCGTATCGCGATACCGCAGCGCCAGCGCGTCCAGGATGCCGTCCAGGGCCGCCAGGTCGTCGTCGATGATTGCCAGGGCATCGCGCACCTGCAGCACCGTGGCGGTGTCCATGATGTCTTGCGTGGTGGCGCCCCAGTGCAGGTATTCGCCTTCCGCGCCGCACATCCGGGATAGCTGGTGCACCAGCGGCAGGATCGGATAGCCGACGATCTCGGTCTCCACCCGCAGCTCGTCCATATCGATGGCGGCGGCGTCGGCGCGGGCCTCGATCGCGCTGGCGGCCTGGGGCGGAATGATGCCCAGCCGGCCCTGCACGCGGGCCAGCGCTACTTCGGTTTCCACATAGCGCCGCACGGTGGCGGCATCGTCGAACACCGCGCGCATCGCGGCAGTGCCGAACATGTCTTTGAACAGGGCGGATTCGAGGACCGAGACTGGCATAAATGTACGCTCATAAAAAGTTGTACGTACATTTAAGCAGGCGCAAAAGGGGACGTCAACGCCGGGGATTACCCGTAGATGAAGCCGGCCAGGCGGCAACAGATAGAATGCGGGGTGTCGCCAACCAGCCCCTTGCCATGTCCATTACGCTGTACACCCGCATCTCGGAAGAATTGGCGCGACGTATCGCGAGCGAGGAATATCCCGTCGGGACGGTCTTGCCCGCCGAGAACGCCTTGGCCGAGGAATTCGACGCCAGCCGGCACACGGTGCGCGCGGCCTTGCGCCAATTGCAGGACCTGGGCCTGATCGCGCGCCGCCGGGGCAGCGGCACGGTGGTGACCGCCGCCCGCTCCAAGGCGGGTTTCAGCCAATCCCTGCGTTCCCTGGAAGACCTGGTACAGCTCGCCGCGCGCTCGCCGCGCAGCATCCGGCAAATACAGGAAGTGGTGGTGGACGTGGAGCTTGCCGCCCGGCTGGGCGTGGGGCCCGGCACGCGATGGCTGAAGTTCTCTTCTACGCGCGGGGCAGAAGGCGAGGCGCCGGTGGTGTGGACGGAGCTGTACGTCGATGCGCATTACAAGGGAGTGCGCGCTCTGGTGCGCAAGCATCCCGACCGTCTGGTGTCGGAACTGATCGAAGAACACTATGGCCGGCGCATTGCGTCGGTCGAGCAGACCATCTCCGCCTGCGCCTTGCCGCCGGTTGCCGCGCGCGAGCTAGAGGTGGCGCCGGAGTCGCCGGGCCTGTTTATCCTGCGGCATTACAAGGATCAGGCCGGCCGCATCGTCGAAGTGTCCTGCTCGTACCATCCCGCCGGCCGCTATGAGTTTTCGACGACGCTGATACGAGAGCACTAGCCCTCGACGCCGCCATTCGTTTTGCGCCAGCGCGTTTTCCCTGTGCGGCGGCGTTGCCCAAGGCGGAATCCGCCGCGGTAAGATGCGTCATGCTTTCCAAGTCCGGTCTTCTGGAATCGCTTCCTTTTTGCGCCTGGTTCCAAGCCAGTCAATTTTCCTGGAACGTGCCCCCATGACTGATTCCGACGTCACCGATGCCGTCCCGGCCTCCAATCGCTACGACAGGATGGAATGGGCAGGCGCCTTCGGCGACCTGGGAACGCTGATTCCGTTCGTCGCCGCCTATATCGGCGTGCTGGGCATGGACCCCTTCGGCATCCTGTTCGCGTTCGGCCTGTCGATGCTCGTGTGCGGCCTGTATTACCGGACGCCCATTCCCGTTCAGCCCATGAAGGCCATCGGCGCCGCAGCCTCCATCCAGGCCGTGCAGACAGCCGTGGTTACGCCCGGGGCGGTCCACGTCGCCGCGCTGGCCACGGGGCTGGTGTGGCTATTGCTGGCGCTCAGCGGCTTCATGCGCCATGTCGCGCGCTGGGTGCCCGCCACCGTGGTCTACGCGATCCTGTTGGGGCTGGGCGTGGGCTTCATGCTGCAGGGCGTGAAAATGATGCACGGCGACCTGCCGGCCGCCGTCGCCGCGGGAGCTATGGCGCTGGCGCTGCTGCGGAGCCGGCGCCTTCCCGCCATGTTCTTCCTCCTGTTATTCGGCGCGGCGCTGGGAATCTGGCGCCAGCCCGACCTTCTGGCCCAGCTGTTGTCGACCCCGCCGGCCTTGCGCCTGCCGCGCTGGGAACTGGGCGGGCTGGACTGGAACCAGGTCTTCGTGGCCATCGTTCTGCTGGTCCTGCCCCAGATTCCGCTGACGCTGGGCAATGCGATTCTCGCCATCAGCCGGGAAAACAACCGGCTCTTCCCCGAGCGCCCCGTGTCCGAAAGCGGCATCGCCCTCTCCACGGGGCTGATGAATCTGTTCGCGGGCGTGAGCGGCGGGGTGCCGATGTGCCACGGCGCGGGCGGCATGGCCGGCCACGTCGCATTCGGCGCCCGCACGGGCGGCTCGGTGGTGATCCTGGGCGGCCTGCTGCTCGTCATGGCGCTGTTTTTCAGCGGCACGGTAGTGACGCTGTTCCAGCTGTTTCCGCCCGCGGTATTGGGGGTGCTGCTATTCATCACCGGCCTGCAGCTGGCGGTGGGCAACGGCGGCCTGCCCGAAGCGCGGCAGGAACGCGCCGTGGTGCTGGCCAGCGCGGCCGTCTGCATCTGGAACGTGGCCGCCGGCTTCCTCCTGGGCTGTGCGCTGCACTACGCGATGAAGCGCGGCTGGCTACGCCTGTAGAGGCGGTATCCGGCGGCGCCAGCCGCTATACTGGCTGCTATGACCGCAGGGCCGCAAGTGCGGCCGGAACTCGTGAGTGCGATGATAAATAAAAGCCAAATCACCGGGTTGATCCTGGCCGGCGGGCGAGGCAGCCGCATGGGGGGCGTGGACAAGGGCTTGCAGAATTTCCAGGGCATTCCCCTGGCGATGCACGCCTTGCTGCGCCTGGGGCCGCAGGTCGGGGAAATCATGGTCAACGCGAATCGCAACCTGGCGGCGTATGAGTCCCTGGGCGCGCCCGTGTGGCCCGACGCCGACGCCGATTTTGCCGGGCCGCTGGCCGGCTTCGCCGCGGGGCTGGAGCGCTGCGAGACCGAGTATCTCGTCACCGTGCCCTGTGATTCGCCGCTGTTTCCGCCGGACATGGTGGAGCGCCTTGCGGCCGCGCTGCAAGAGGCCGATGCGGACATCGCCATGGTGGCCACGCGCGAGGGCGGCGTCGTGCGCGCCCAACCCGTGTTCTGCCTGCTCAAGACCGCGCTGCTGGGCAGTCTGTTGGCATTTCTGGATAGCGGCCAGAGAAAGATCGACATCTGGACCGCCAGCCATGCCTGTGTCGAGGTGGTGTTCGAAGATTCGCATGCCTTTGCCGGCGCCAACACGTTAACTGAACTGCAGCAGCTTCAATCATGAGCCCCGACCGTCCCGCGACCCTCGCCGCCATTGCCTCCTGCGTCGATGGCTATGACCCGAACGCCTTGCCGATCGAGCAGGCGCGGGAGTTCATCGACCGCCTGGTGCCGCGCCTCGGCGCCATCGAAGTCTTGCCCCTGCGCGCTGCGCTGGGCCGCACGCTGGCGCGCGACGTCATCTCCGACATCGATGTGCCCGCGCACGATAATTCGGCCATGGACGGCTATGCCCTGCGCGGCGCCGATCTACGCGCCGGCGGCGATACCGTCCTGCAGGTCGTGGGCAGCGGGCTGGCGGGCGAGAAGTTCGAAGGGGTGGCCGGGCCGGGGCAGTGCGTGCGCATCATGACCGGCGCGATCATGCCGGCCGGCCTGGATACCGTGGTTCCCCAGGAGTTCGTGCAGCAGGAGCGCGGCGCCATCACCATTCCCGCCGGCATACTGCGCCCGGGAGACAACAGACGGCTGGCCGGAGAAGACCTGGCGCGTGGCGAGCCGGCGCTGTCGGCCGGCCGGGTGCTGCGGCCCGCCGATATCGGCATGCTGGCTTCGCTGGGCCGAGGCGAAGTGCCTGTGCGGCGCCGCGTGCGCGTGGCGTTCTTTTCCACCGGCAATGAATTGCGTTCCATCGGCGAGCCGCTGGGCGAAGGCTGCGTGTACGACAGCAATCGCTACACGCTATGGTGCATGCTGCAGCGCCTGGGCGTCGAGATGCTGGACATGGGCGTGGTGCGCGACGACGAAGCCTCTCTGGACGCGGCTTTTTCGGCCGCCGCCGCCAACGCCGACGTCGTCATCACCTCGGGCGGTGTCAGCGTGGGCGAGGCCGACTACACCAAGAAAGTCATGGCGCGCCTGGGCGACGTGCTGTTCTGGAAAATCGCCATGCGGCCGGGGCGGCCGCTGGCCATCGGCCGCATCGGGCAGGCCATTCTTTTCGGTTTGCCGGGCAATCCAGTGGCCGTCATGGTGACCTTCTACGCCCTGGTGCGCGACGCGCTCCTGGCCATGGGCGGCGCCGAGCCGCAAGCGCTGCCTCTACTGCGTTGCGTGACGCCCAGGGCCATACGCAAGAAGCCCGGCCGCACAGAGTACCAGCGCGCCATCGTCACCCGCGCCGAAGACGGCGGCTGGCAGGCGAGTATCACGGGCTCGCAGGGCTCGGGCATCCTGCGCAGCATGAGCCAGGCCAACGGCCTGCTGGTATTGGGGCATGAGCAAGGCAATATCGCCGCGGGCGAATATGTCGACGTCCTGCCTTTCGATGGCTTGATCTGAGGCGCCGGATGACCCGAGTGATAGGTTTTGCCGGATGGAGCGGCGCGGGCAAGACGCAGTTGCTCACGCGCCTGATTCCCGTGCTGAAGTCCCGCGGCCTGAGTGTGTCCACGCTCAAGCATGCGCACCATGCTTTCGATATCGACCACCCGGGCAAGGATTCCTACTTGCACCGCGAGGCCGGCGCCAGCGAGGTGCTGATCGCCTCTTCATCGCGCTGGGCGCTCATGCATGAATTGCGCGGGGCGCCCGAGCCGGGGCTGGGCGAACTGCTCGGCCACATGAGCGCGGTGGACCTGGTGCTCATCGAGGGCTTCAAGCGCAATCCGCATATCAAGATCGAGGTGCATCGGGAAGCCAACGCGAAGCCCTGGCTGTATCCGGATGACGCCAGCATCGGCGCCATCGCCAGCGATGTGCCGCCGCCGGCGGGCGGCGGCCTGCCCTGGGTTGGCCTGAACGATTACGAAGCCGTCGCGGACCTGGTCCAGGCGCATGCCTGGCCCCTGGAGCAGGTGCTGGCGTCCATGCCCTGACGGCGGTCGCCGTTTACGGGTTGGCGTTCGGGAAGAACAGCTGCTGGCCGTTGATCTTGTAGCTTGCGATCGTGTCCTGTCCGGCCTTGGACGTGACCCAGTCGACGAACTTCTGGGCGGGGGCCGATTTGACGTGCGCATGCTTGGCCGGGTTGACCACCATCACGCCATATTGGTTGAAGAGCTTCTTGTCGCCCTCGACCAGCACTTTCAGGTCGCCGGGATTCTTGAAGCTGAGCCAGGTGCCTCGATCCGACAGCACGTAGGCATTCATCGACGACGCCATGTTCAGCGCCGGGCCCATGCCGCAGCCGCACTCTTTGTAGCCGGTTCCCTTGTTGTCCAGGCCGGCCTGCTTCCAGTAGCGCAATTCCGCCGCATGCGTGCCGCTCTTGTCTCCGCGGGAGATAAAGGGCGCGTTGGCGCCCGCCAGCTTGTTCAGGGCCGCGACGATGTCGTTGCCCTTGGCGCCCGCGGGGTCCCCGGACGGCCCGATGAGGACGAAATCGTTGTACATCACCGGATACCGCTTGACCGCGTAGCCCTCCGAAACGAATTTCTCCTCGGCGGCCTGGTCATGGACGAAGACCACGTCGGCGTCGCCGCGGCGAGCGGTATCCAGCGCCTGGCCGGTGCCTTGCGCGACAACCTTGATGTCGATGCCGCTGGCTGCCTTGAAGGCCGGCAGCAGCTGCGAGAACAGGCCCGATTGCTCGGTGGAGGTGGTGGAGGCCATGGTGATGGTCTCCGCCTTGACGGGCGCCATGGCGAGCGCCGCGGCCAGACCAGTGAACGTGACGCTGTATCGCAGGGTGGTGAGCGGATTCATAGGATGCGTTCTCCTTTCAGGAACAGACTTGCAGTTTCAGGCAGCGGGCCATTGAAGAAATCGTGCACGGGCAGGTCGGCCAGGATCCGGCCGTGGTCCAGATAGATGACGCGATCGGCCAGCCGCTGCACCTGGCCGAGGTTGTGGCTGGCGAAGACCATCGTGGCCGACTTGTCCGCGCTGAAAAACTGCATCAGGTTCTCGACTTCGCGCTTGGAGTGCGGATCGAGGCTGGCGGTCGGTTCGTCCAGCAGCAGGGCTTCGGGAGACTGCGCCCAGGCGCGCGCCAGCGCCAGGCGCTGCTTCTGCCCGCCGGACAGGCTGCGCGCGTTGCGGCCCGCCAGGTCGGTCATTTCGACCTGCTCCAGGGCCTGGGCGGCGCGCTTGCGCGCCTGGCGCCAGGCCGTGCCGCGCAGCCACAGGCCCAGCGCGACATTGTTCAAGGCCGAGGTACGCAACATATAGGGATGCTGGAACAGCATGGCTTGCCGGTTTGTGGGCAAGCAGCAGGTCCGTCCCGAACTGGGGCGCGCCAGTCCGTGCAAAACGCGCAGCAGCGTGCTCTTGCCGCTGCCGTTGGCGCCGACGAGCGCCACGCGTTCACCGGCGCCTATGGTCAGCCGCAGATCGCGCAGGGCATGGACGGTGCCATAGCGCACATGGACCTCGTCCAGTTCGAAGAGCGCGCTCATAGTGCTTCCTGCGCGAAAGTTGCCGCGCTTGCCCCGTCGCGCTGTTCGCGCCAGCGCCGCACGATGGCGCCGAGGATGTTCAGCACCAGCACGACGGTCAGCAGCACCAGGCCCAGCGCCATGGCCATGGGCAGGTCGCCCTTGCTGGTTTCCAGGGCGATCGCGGTGGTCATGACGCGGGTGTAGCCGTCGATATTGCCGCCCACCACCATGACCGCGCCGACCTCGGAGATGGCGCGCCCGAAGGCCGCGATCACGATGGTGACGAGGGCAAAGCGTTCGTCCCACAGCAGGAGCAGGCCGCGCATCGAGGCCGGCGCGCCGAGGGAACGCAGTTGTTCGCCATGGTCGGCTTCCGCGTCGCCCACGGTCTGGCGCACCAGCGCGGTCACGAAGGGCAGCACGAGGATGGTTTGCGCCAGCACCATGGCCTTGAAGGAAAAGAGCCAGCCCAGGAAACCCAGGGGGCCGGAATGCGACAGCAGGAGGTAGACGACTAGGCCGACCACCACGGACGGCAGGGCCAGCGAGGTATTGAGCAGCGTCAGGACTGCCGGTTTGCCGCGAAATTGCGCGACGCTCAGCCAGGCGCCCGCGGCCATGCCGAGCGTACAGGCCAGGATACAGGCGGTCACGCTGACGGCAAGCGAGCGTCCGACAATGGCCAGCAGGACTGGGTCGAGCGAGATGATAAGCCGCAGCGCAGTCTGCACGCTCTCAAGAAGTGTGTTCATGCCTGTTTTTCTCAGTATCCCCGGGGCAGGGTATCGCATGCGCTGCCCACGAACCATATGAAGTGGATTGCATAGCGGCGTGCCCGGGTTTGCGCTACGCTGCTTCGATGTAATCTGCGGGTTTTTTGAGGCATACTCGCCGCCGTGCATAGCATCGAACTCACCTATCTGCTGGGCGCCAACGGCGCGCAACCGGCCCTGATCCGCAACGCCCTGATGGACTTGCTGTTCGCCGTGCGCGAACACGGATCGATCTCGGCCGCAGCCAAGGCGCTGGGCCTGTCGTACCGGCACGTATGGGGCGAACTGAAGCGCTGGGAACAGACGCTGGGCCGCACCCTTATCGTCTGGGACAAGGGCCAGCCCGCCCGCCTGAACGAGTTCGGTGAAAAGCTGCTATGGGCCGAGCGCCAGGCCCAGGCCCGGCTGGCTCCGCAGATCAGCGCCCTGCGCGCCGAGCTGGAGCGCACCTTCGCCGTGGCCTTCGACAACGCCGCGCATGTGGTGCCGCTATATGCCAGCCACGACGACGCGCTTGCTGCATTGCAGGAACATGCCGTCGCGTCGGCCAAGCTGCACCTGGATGTGCGCTACGCGGGCAGCCTGGACGCCATCAGCGCCCTTAACGAGGGACGCTGCGTGATGGCCGGATTCCATACCCGCCAGACGCCGATGCCGGGCTCGCGCAGCGAACGGGCCTACAAGCCCCTGCTGCAGCCGGGGCTGCACAAGATCATCGGGTTCGCGCAGCGCGACCAGGGGCTGATCGTGCCTCGGGGAAACCCGCGAGGCCTGCGCGGGTTTGCGGACCTGCTGCAGCCGGGCCTGCGTTACGTGAACCGCGCGCTGGGCACCGGCACGCGCGTCCTGTTCGACGAACTGCTCGAAGAGGCCGGCATCGACGCCCAGGCCATCGATGGCTATCAGCGCACCGAGCCTTCGCACAAGGCCGTGGCGCACGCGGTCGCCTCGGGCAGCGCCGACGCCGGCCTGGGGATTGCCTCGGCGGCGGTGCGCGAACGGCTGGATTTCGTGCCGCTGGTCAAGGAAAACTATTTCCTGGTGTGCCTGAAATCGACGCTCGACCAGCCCTCGACGCTGGCGCTGATGGAAATCCTGCGCAGCGCGACGTGGCAGGCGCTGCTCGCCCGTATGCCGGGCTATACCCCGACGGACAGCGGTGAAGTGCTGTCGCTGCGGCGCATGCTGCCGTGGTGGGATTTCGGCGGCAAGCCCAAGCGGCGCGCCGCCGGCGTGAAGCCGGGCAAGGCCCCCCGGAGCTGACGCCGGGCCGGTCAGCCGGCGGCTGCCGGCGGAAAGCGCTCGGCGGCCAGTTCGGGCTGGAGCACGAGCCGTTCGGGCGCGGTGTAGCAAATGAAGCGCTTGTTGATGGCGCGCCCGATCGCGCACAGGCCAAGCTGTTCCGCGATTTCGTAGCCCATTTGGGTGATGCCGCTGCGCGAGACCACGATGGGCACGCCCATCTGCGCCGACTTCATGACCATTTCGCTCGTCAACCGCCCGGTGGTATAGAACACCTTGTCGTCGCCGTCCTGCCCCTGGGCGCCTTGCAGCCACATCCAGCCGGCGATGGTGTCGATGGCGTTGTGGCGGCCGACATCCTCGACGAACATGAGCATTTCGGCGCCGCGGAACAGGGCACAGCCATGCACCGATCCGGCCGATTTATAGGTGGTTTCCTGCAGGCGTATGGCGTTGAGCAGGCCATACAGCTCGTCCTGGCCCAGACGCGCGTCAGGCGCCAGGCGGATGCCGTCGATTTCGTCCATCAGGTCGCCGAACACACTGCCCTGGCCGCATCCGGTCGTGACGACGCGCTTCTTGGTGCGGGCTTCGATGTCGGCGATGCCATGGCGCGTTTCCACCGCGGCGGCGTTGACTTCCCAGTCCACGGTTACGTTGAGGACTTCGTCCAGCTCGCGTACCAGGCGCTGGTTGCGCAGGTATCCCAGGACCAGCAGCTCGGGCAGGGCGCCCAGAGTCATCAGGGTGACGATTTCGCGCCGGTCCACATAGATCGTAAGCGGCCGCTCGGCCGGGATGGACAGCGTTTCGCGCTGGCCATGTTCATTGACGACCTCCACGTCGCGGGTCAGCGGAGCGCGGGCGGCGGTCATGCGAGGAAGCGTTTGTGTCATGGGGCGGGCGGAAGTCGGCGGCGCGGAGCCAGGGGTATCCGGCAAAGTCTAAAACAAAAGGCCCGGCACGCAAGGGCCGGGCCCGGATGCGCGCGGCCGGATTCAAGGCTTGGGCTTGCTGTCGGCGGCCGGGGTGCCGGTGCTGGGCGGCTGCGTGGCCGTGCCCGCGGGCGAGTGGGCGCCGGAGGCTTCGCGCGGTTTTTCTTCGGGGCGGACATAGGCGAAAGGCCCCGGGTCCTGGCAGCCGGCCGTCGCCATTGGCGCACGCGTGGTTTTGCCGGCGGCCTTGGCCTGCTCGAAATAAATGGCCGCAACGCGATCCTGCGACTGGCACAGCTGGTAAGCGGCCACCTTGGCCGACCAGGCCGCCTTGGCGGCGGTCTCGGCGGCGCGCGCCTGGGCCTCGGCGCTGGGCGGGGGGAGCTTGGCGTAAGCCGCCGGCGAGGCGGCCAGCACGAGGAGTATTGCGGCGATCTTTTTCATGCGGACTCCTTGCGCCGGGCCGTCAGGCGCCGGCCGGGCGGGTGGGACGCGGCTTGGCGTCTTTGTCTGGCGTGCGCTGGGCAGGGATCTTGCCGGCCTGGATATCGTCGTACCAGAGCTCGTGGTGCTCGCGCGCCCAGGCTTCATCGACGTAGCCGGTCTTCATGGCCTTGAAAGCGCCTTGCATGCCGATGGTGCCCAGATAGATATGGCCCATGATCATGCAGGTCATGAGGATGACCGACACGGCGTGGATCATGTGGGCGATCTGCATGTTGCCGCGCGAGTAGTCCAGGCCCGGCGCGACCTTGTCCAGGAACAGGCCCGAGAAGACTGCGATCAGCCCGAGGAACAGCATCCCGCCCCAGAACATGATTTTTTCGCCGGCATTGAAGCGGTGCGACGGCACGTGCGTCGTTCTCAGGAGCCCGCCGCCCTTCTTGAGCCAGATCAGGTCGTAGCGGCGCGGGATGTTGTCCTTGATGAAGGTCAGCAGCACCACGATGAGCGACACGGCGAACACCGGTCCGACGAAGTTATGGATGGTTTTCAGGAGCCAGGTCATCCAGCCGTACAGGGCGCTGCCCATGATGGGCAGCAGGAAGAACTTGCCGAAGGCCATCACGATCCCCGAAATCGCCAGGATCACGAAGGCCGTTGCGTTGACCCAGTGCGCGGCGCGCTCGAAGCAGGTGAACCGCTCGATGCGGCGGCCGGTGGGCGCCTCGTGCATCTTGATCGAGCCCTTGCCCAGAAAGAACAGCAAGATGGCGACCAGGATGATGAGCAGCAAGCCGCCGCCGTAGGGAATGATCCAGTTGTTGCGCACCTGGCGCCAGGCCTCGCCGGCGGTCGTGAACTTCGAGCCGGGATACTGCACGAATCGCTGGATCAGGACGCCGGCCTCGGGCGCCTCACTGCGCGGCAGGCTGGAATAGCCGGGTTCTCCGGAATTGACCTGCCGCCACATCGGCGCATTGTTGCCCGGCTGGACCTTGGCGCGTTCGGCATTGGTCTGCTCGGCATAGCCCGGCAGTTCATTGGCGTCGGGCTTGACCTCGAAGATGTTGGCGCTCTGGATGCCGCCCAGCCCACCGGACGCGGGCTGCGAGGGGGCGTTCTGGGCAACCGCCGGCGCCAGGGCCGATGCGCAGATCGCCAGTGCCGCGATGAGTGACCGTATCATGGCAAGCTCCCGATCAATACACTCTCGTGTATTCGTTCTGGCCCCGCTGGGTGCGGGTCTTCATCTCTTGCTGCCAACTGTTCTTGTCGCCTGGCTTCCAGCCCGCGGCCATGAAGTTGCTGCCGGTTCCGTCGTAGTAAGGCTTGCCGACGTTGCCGGAGTGCAACTCCTGGGAGGGCTCGCTGCAGGCCGACAGCAGAAGCAGGGCGGTGGCCATGAGGGCGAGGCGGGCGTTCATGGCTTGGCCTTCGCGGGTTGCTGTTGGTCCGCGGGCGGCTGGCCGGCCTGCTGCGAGCCGTAGGCGGTGCCCCAGCCCCACACTTCGGCGCCCTTGCCGCGATGCACGACGCGGGTGCGGAAGATGTCGGCCACCACGTCGCCGTCACCGGCCAGCAGGGCCTTGGTCGAGCACATTTCGGCACAGGCCGGCAATTTTCCTTCGGCCAGGCGGTTGCGGCCGTATTTCTCGAATTCGGCGGCGCTGCCGTGTTCTTCGGGGCCGCCCGCGCAGAAGGTGCATTTGTCCATCTTGCCGCGCACGCCGAAATTGCCCTCCGAGGGGAACTGCGGGGCGCCGAAAGGACAGGCATAGGAGCAGTAGCCGCAGCCGATACAGGTGTCCTTGTTATGCAGGACCACGCCTTCGTCGGTGCGATAGAAGCAGTTCACCGGGCAGACCGCCATACAGGGCGCGTCGCTGCAATGCATGCAGGCTACCGAGATGGACTTTTCGCCGGGCACGCCGTCGTTGAGCGTGACCACGCGGCGGCGGTTGACGCCCCAGGGCACTTCGTGTTCGTTCTTGCAGGCGGTGACGCAGCTATTGCACTCGATACACCGTTCCGCATCACAGACAAATTTCATGCGAGCCATTGCGTTCTCCTTAAGCTCTTTCTATGTTGCAGATGGTGGTCTTGGTTTCCTGCATCATCGTCACGGAGTCGTAGCCGTACGTGGTGCCGGTGTTGACAGCCTCGCCGCGCACGATGGGCGCCGCGCCTTCCGGATAGTTCGCGAGCAGGTCCTGGCCCTGCCAGCGGCCCGAAAAGTGGAACGGCATGAATGCGGTGTCGGCGCCCACGCGTTCGGTGACCAGGGCCTGCACGTTCAGGCGCGCGCCCGTGGGCGTGACGACCCAGCAGCGGTCGCCGTTGCGAATGCCCCGGTCGGCCGCCGCCTTGGGGTTGAGCTCGACGAACATTTCCTGCTGCAGCTCGGCCAGCCAGGGGTTGGAGCGCGTTTCCTCGCCGCCGCCCTCGTATTCGACCAGACGGCCCGAGGTGAGGATGAGCGGGAATTTCTCGTACAGCTTGTCGGCGACGTTCTTTTTTTGCAGGGTGGTGTACAGCGTGGGCAAGCGCCAGAAGGTCTTGATGTCCGCCTGGGCGGGATATTTCTCGACCAGGTCCGGACGCGTGCCGTAGATCGGTTCGCGGTGCTGCGGAATCGCGTCGGGGAAGTTCCAGACCACGGCGCGCGCCTTGGCATTGCCGAACGGGTAGCAACCGTGGATTTTCATGACCACGCGGATGATGCCGCCGGAGGGATCCGTCTTCCAGTTCTTGCCTTCCGCGGCGGCCTTTTCCTCGGCGGTGAGGTCATCCCACCAGCCCAGCTTCTTCAGCAGCACATGATCGAACTCCGGGTACCCGGTGGTGAGGTCCGCGCCCTTGGAGTGCGAGCCGTCTTCGGCCAACAGGTTCACGCCATTGCGTTCGACCCCGAAATTGGCGCGGAAATTACCCCCGCCGTCCATGACGTTCAGGCTGGTGTCGTAGAGGTTCGCCGTGCCGGGGTGCTTCAGGCTTGGCGTGCCCCAACAGGGCCAGGGAAGGCCGAAGTAGTCGCCCGTCAGGTCGTAGCCGGTTTCGGCATCCTTGCCGCCCTTGGCGCGCAGCGTTTTCACGTCGAACATCTGCATGTTGCGCATGTGCGCCTTCAGGCGTTCGGGGCTCTGGCCGGTGTAGCCGATGGTCCAGCACGTGGCGTTGATCTCGCGCAGGATGTCCTCGACGACCGGTTCATCCATGTCCTTGACCTTCTGCATCTTGTAGTTCTTGCAGAGTTCCTTGCCAAAGCCCAGTTTCTCGGCAAGCTGGTACATGATCATGTGGTCGGTACGGCTTTCCCACAGCGGTTCGATGACCTTTTCGCGCCATTGCAGCGAGCGGTTCGACGCGGTACAGCTGCCGTTGGTCTCGAACTGCGTTGCGGCGGGCAGCAGATAAACCGCCCGGTTGGGATTCAGGTCTTCCGCCTTGCCCGGCATGGCGGCCATCGCGGCGGTGGCCGAAGGATACGGATCGACCACCACCAGGAGGTCCAGTTTGTCCATGGCGCGCTTCATTTCCAGCCCGCGCGTCTGCGAGTTGGGCGCGTGCCCCCAATAAAACACCGCGCGCAGGTTGGTTTCCTGGTCGATGAGGTCGGGGTTTTCGAGCACGCCGTCAATCCAGCGCGATACGGTGATGCCCGGCTTGGTCATCAAGGCAGGCGACGCGTAGCGGGCCTTGATCCATTCGTAATCGACGCCCCAGATGTGGGCGAAGTGCTTCCAGGAGCCTTCGGCCAGGCCGTAGTAGCCCGGTAGCGAATCCGGGTTGGGACCCACGTCGGTGGCGCCTTGCACGTTGTCGTGGCCGCGGAAGATGTTGGCGCCGCCGCCCGACCTGCCGACGTTGCCCAGCGCCAGCTGCACGATACAGGACGCGCGCACCATGGCATTGCCGATCGAGTGCTGGGTCTGGCCCATGCACCATACGAGCGTGCCGGGCCGGTTTTCGTGCATCAGCTTGGCCACCTTGAACATGGTCGCTTCGTCGACGCCGCAGGCGTCCTCGACTTTGTCGGGCGTCCATTTGGCCAGGATGTCGGCCTTGACCTCGTCCATGCCGTAGACGCGCGCATTGATGTACGCCTTGTCTTCCCAGCCGTTCTTGAAGACGTGGTACAGCAGGCCGAACAGAAAGGGGATGTCGGTGCCCGAGCGGATGCGCACGTAATGGTCGGCCTTGGCCGCCGTGCGGGTAAAGCGCGGGTCGACCACGATCATCTTGCAGCCGGTTTCCTTGGCGTGCAGCATGTGCAGCATCGATACCGGGTGCGCTTCGGCGGCGTTGGAGCCGATGTACAGCGCCACTTTGGAATTCTGCATGTCGTTGTACGAATTGGTCATGGCGCCGTAGCCCCATGTATTCGCAACGCCGGCCACCGTGGTCGAGTGGCAGATGCGCGCCTGGTGGTCGCAGTTGTTGCTGCCCCAGAAACTGACGAACTTGCGCAGCAGGTACGATTGCTCGTTGTTGTGCTTGGAAGAGCCGATCCAGTAGACGGAATCCGGACCGCTTTCCTTGCGCAATTGCATCAGCTTGGCGGTGATTTCCTGGTAGGCGGTGTCCCAGCTGATGCGCTGGTACTTGCCGTTGACCAGTTTCATGGGATAGCGCAGGCGGTGTTCGCCGTGGCCGTGCTCGCGCACCGACGCGCCCTTGGCGCAATGCGCGCCCAGGTTGATGGGCGAATCGAACACCGGTTCCTGGCGCACCCAGACGCCGTTCTCGACGACGGCGTCCACCGCGCACCCGACGGAACAGTGCGTACAGACGGTGCGGCGCACTTCGATCTTGGTGTTGCCGATGGCCACCCCGGCCTTGCCTTCGGCGGCTTCGGCGCGCTGGAGCAGCGACAGCTGGGTGGCCGCGAGGCCGGCGCCCACGCCCAGGCCAGAGCGGCGCAGGAAGGAACGGCGGTCCATGGTGGGAAGCGCTTGCGCCATGCCGCGGCGCAGGCTCTGCACGAATCTCGACTCGGAGGCGCCGGCGGCGGCTCCGCTGGTTTTCTTGGTCAGCAACATGCCGGGCTCCGTATCAAACGAGGGTGGTCTTGTAGTAGCGCTTGACGTGTTCGCTCAGGCGATAGCCGCCGCCCTGCGTGGGCGCGGCCTGCGTATCCGCGGCGGCCGGCTTGGCCTGCACGCCGGGGAGGACGACGGCCCCGACAGCAGCGGCGCCTACCGTGGCCGTACCCGCGAAGAATTTGCGGCGCGAACGATTGGTCGGACTTTGCGACATGGTCGTCTCCTGGCATTTGGCTATGAAATTCTTTGCATAATGTACCCCGTGACCTGGGGCAGGACAACCGCCAGAAGGCGGAGTCGCAGGTTGCGCTGCACAATGGCAGATGCCGAATCGCAGACGGGAATCAGTTCAGTTCGAGCCCGCTATCCCAGCATGTCGAACCCCTGGGCTTCGACATTCGCGAAGGCCAGAAGAAAGGCCGCCGCCCGCGCATAGAAACGCGCGGCGGGATGGGCGGCGATGGTTGCGCCCATGTCGTGGACCCAAGGCTGGATGTGCGTGCTGAAGAATTCGCGCTGGCGGGTCAGGTTGGACACGCCGGCGTCTTCGCCCGCGATCAGGTAGCGCATGACCTCGCACAGAAAGGCGATGTGATCTTCGGTTTCGGACACGGTTGCGTCGCGCGCCAGGCCCAGCACCTGCAGGTCGTTGCGCAGGCCCACCAGCGGCTTTTCGTTCAGGAAGCCGGTCAGGTAGTGCGAACCGAATAGATAGACCTCGGGTTTTCCCATGCCGCCGAACAGCGTGTCGTACTCGGCCGCGATGGCGGCGTCGCCCATCGCCTGGGCTTCCCGCTGCAGGTCTTGCCAGGGCGCCTCGAGGAAACTGCCGGCGTCCGGCGCTTGCGGTTCCGCCTTGCGCAGGGCTTCCAGCAGTTCGGGAGACGCCGGGGCGTAGAACAATTGGGCGAGCAGGCCGTAGATTTCGGCGCGGGCGACCTCCTCGTCGAAATCCGAAGGCGGGGGCAGGGCGGCGGACACGGAAACGGTCATAGTTGCGTGATCTTGGTTTCGTTTTCGGACGAGTACATTTCAATGACGCGGCAATCGCCGCACATCTTCAGGCGCTCGAGCGCTGCGCCCTGGAACATGGCGTGGCCGGCCAGCCGGCCGAGCATCGCTTCGACGCCCTTAACCGTGCCAAAAGGCTTGTTGCAGCGCACGCAATGGAACGGCTGGGTCTCGTTGATGACGACGGCTTCCTTGCGCCGCGGGGCCAGCAGCAGGCGCGGGACAAGCTTGATCGCCTGTTCGGGACAGGTCGTGGCGCACAGGCCGCATTGCACGCAGTTCTTTTCCAGGAAGCGCAGCTGCGGCGCCTGGGGATTGTCCAGCAGCGCGCTGGATGGACAGGCGCTCACGCAACTCATGCAGAGCGTGCAGCGCTCATTGTCGACTTCCAGCCCGCCCAGCGCGGCACCTGTGCCGGGAACGCCGGCGGGCAGCGGGATCGCCGGCGGCAGCGGCGCGGGAGCGTGGGCGATCAGGTGGTCCAGCGCCAGTTCCAGCGTGGTCCGCTTTTCCGGCGCGACCGCGTGGCGCGCGTGTTCGGCGGGCGCCTGGGGCTTGCGGCCGGCCAGGGCAAGCAGCGTCCGATCCAGCCCGGCCGGCTCCGACTCGCGGATCAGGTGCAAGTGCTGCCCGGCATAGCCCAGGCCGTTGAGCAGGGTTTGGGCCACTTCCATTTGTGCGGCCAGGCCGTCCAGGTATTGCGGCGCCTCTTCGCCGGTGGTCAGCACGGCGATCTGACTGGCGCCGTAGGCCACGGCCGAGAGCCACAGGTCCGCGCCCAGGCTGGCGGTGTGCCACAGCGATACCGGGATGACGTTGGCCGGGACGCCGTGGGCCACGCCCAGCGCGGCGGCGCGTCCTAGCTGGTCGATGAGGGCCTGGCCGCGGTCCTGGCTGTGCAGCAGCACGATGGCGTCGCGCCCGCCGGCCCGCGAGTAGGTGGACAGCAGCGTGCGCAGGCGCGCGCCTTGGTCGGCGATGCGCGGATAGCTGTAGCTGATGGCTCCCGTCGGACAGACGGTGGTACAGGCGCCGCAGCCGACGCAGAGATTGGGGTTTACCTTGATTTGCTGATTGCGGACATCGCTCGAGATGGCTTCGGCGGAGCAGATCTGCACGCAGGCGTCGCAGCCCACGGTGGTATTGCGGCTATGGGCGCAGAGCTTCTGCTTGTAGTCGAAAAACTTGGGCTTCTCGAACTCGCCGACCAGGTCGCGCAGCCGCAATAGCACGCCCGGATCCGTGCCGTCCCAGGTGAAATAGCCTTGGGGCGGGGCATGGCGGGTGAATACGGGCTGCGTGCCGAGGTTCAGCACCAGGTCGAAGGTTTCGGCGTAGGTTTCCGGCGGGCGGCTGAAATCAATCGCGCCCGCCACCTTACAGGAGGCCACACAGTCCCGGTGTGACCGGCACAGGTCGCCATTGACCTGGTAGTCCAGCCCGATGGCGCCTTCCGGACAGGCCGCCAGGCAGGCATTGCAACGGGTACAGAGGTCCAGGTCGATGGGGTTGTCCTGGGTCCATTGGGCTTCGAAGGCGCCCAGCCAGCCGGTCACGGCGCCCAGGTGGCCGGACAGGATGGGAAAACGCCTGTCCTGCGAGCCGCCGCGCTCGCCGAACCCTTGGGCAAATATCGTGACGTTCAGTACGTCGTCGAGCAGGGCGGCCGCCTGTTCGGCGCGATCCACCGGGCCGATGATCAGCAGGCGGCCCGCGCTTTTGTAGGTGACGGTGGGCACCGGGTCGGGGTCGGGCAGATGGGCGGCCGCCAGCAGCGCCGCCAGTTTCGGCATGGCCTGCGCGGCATCGCGGCTCCAGCCGCCGGTCTCCCGGATATTGATGAACTTCACGGGCGCGACGGCGCCTTCGGTGGCGGCGCCCAGTTCCCCGAACAGGCGCTTTTCCTGCGTACAGGCCACCACGACATCGCTTTCGCCGCGTATGGCCTGCTGGAAGGCGCCCGCTTCGCGGCGGCACAACGTGGAATGCAGGGTCAGTGTTTCGCCCAGTGCCTCGCCCAGCGCTTCGGGCGCCAGCGGCATTGTGCGATTGCAGTCGCAGATGAGTGTCGTCATGGCTTGGTTCCAGCGGTCGGTACCGGCTCGGCGGCGGACGGCAGTCCGGCGGGGGAATCGTCGGGCGTGGGCAAGGCTGGGGCGGCGACGCCGCCGGCGTCCGCCGCGCCGTTTTCGATGTCAGGCGCGCTTGCGCGTTCGGGCGCCGGGCTTGCTTGCGCGCCATCGGCCAGGGCGCTGGCGGCGCAGCGGGCCTCTTCTTCGAAAAAGCCGAAGATCTTGGATACCGCCATCTTGCGCAGGGCGGACTCCGGAAGCGGCGCCAACTGTGAATAGTCGTCTATATAAGTATCCAGCCCGTCCATCACGTTGTAATGCGGGTCGGCAAACAGCTTCTTGAGCGCCGCGTTCTTGACGTCGGGCGCCACGCCACGGATCACGAAGCGGCTGAAATCGGAATCGGCCGTGAGCGCCCGGACGTCGTCCATCGTGGGCAGCGCGGGCTCGGCCGGCTGTTCGGGCGGCGCAACCGGCGTGTCATCGAGGGCGGGCGCATCTTCGGCCAGGACCTCCGGCACGGGCGGCTTGTCCTGGAGTTCGCTTTCCCGTGCTTCGATTTTCCGGCGCGACCAGCGATGCAGGAAGCCTGAATGGCGTTCTTCGGTCATGATGGCTCGCCGCCGAATTTCTTGACGGTAGTGACGGATGCCGGGTTGCCGAAGCGGTCCTGCAGCGACTGGAAGCTGGCGGGGCGCCGCCGCCGCTTGGGCTCGGGCACATAGTAAGTGGCCACGAATGCCTTGATCCACGCCACGATATCGGGCGGCGCCGGCACCTGCTCTACGGTTTCCTGGGCGTCCAGCCAGCGTCCGGCATCGTGGTAGCTCAACGTGACGATTTCAGGGCGTGCGAGCGGCGCTTCGGCCACCGAGGGGCTTTCTTCCATGCGCCACAGCACGAACCAGCAGGGCGCAGGGGCCGACGCATTGAGCAGATAGCCCTCCGCGTCATCCTTGAACAGGCGGACGGTGAAACCGGGATGCAGCCAGCGCTCTTGCGTGTCGTCGTGGTAGAGCAGGCGCGGGTCGGCGCCGAACCCCGGCTCGTTGACCACGACGTCCTCGAGCACCCACCGCCATTCCTGCCATCGGCTCATGGCGCCGGTGATGCGCTCTTTGCGCATCAGCACCGCGACGTCCAGCGTGAGGGGGATGGGTGGAAAAGTTTCCATGAGCCGCTTCCGTTACGCGCGCTTGATGGCGATGGCCGAGAACTTGGCGGAATAGTCCTTGTCCATGTCCGCCACGGCTACGGCCACCTGACGCGCCAGCGATTTATACAGCCCGGCGACTTCGCCGTCGGGGTCGAAGACGACCGAGGGGCGTCCGCTGTCGGCCTGGAGGCGGATATTGATGTCCAGCGGCAGCGCGCCCAGATAGGCCAGGTCGTAGTCGGCCGCCATTTTCTGGCCGCCGCCCGAGCCGAAAATGTGCTCGGCGTTGCCGCATTTGCTACAGACGTGCACCGCCATGTTTTCGACGACGCCCAGGATCGGAACCCCGACCTTCTCGAACATCTTCACCCCCTTGCGCGCGTCCAGCAGGGCGATGTCTTGCGGCGTGGTGACGACCACGGCGCCGGTGACCGGCACCTTCTGGCTCAGCGTGAGGTGAATGTCGCCCGTGCCGGGAGGCATGTCGATGATCAGGTAATCGAGGTTCTTCCAGTTGGTTTTGCGCAGCAATTGTTCAAGCGCCTGCACTGCCATGGGGCCGCGCCAGATCATGGCTTCGTCGGCATCCACGAGAAAGCCGATCGACATCACCTGCACGCCGTAGTTTTCCAGCGGCTCCATGGTGTCGCCGTCTTCGCTTTGGGGGCGGCCTTCGATGCCCATCATCAAGGCCTGGCTTGGGCCATAGATATCGGCGTCGAGCAGGCCCACTCTGGCGCCTTCCGCGGCCAGGGCGAGGGCCAGATTGGCTGCCGTCGTGCTCTTTCCGACGCCGCCCTTGCCGGAGGCGACGGCGATCACGTTCTTCACGTTGGGCAGGAGCGCCACGCCGCGCTGCACGGCATGGGTGCCGATGACGCTTTGAAGGTTGACGGACACGTTCTGGACGCCGGGCACCGTCTTCGCCGCGCCGATGAGCGCGCGGCGCAATGCCGGTATCTGGCTTTTGGCTGGATAGCCCAACTCGACATCGAAGGAAACGTCGCCGTCGGCGCTAATGTCCAGGTTCTTGATTGCACGCGCCGAAACGAAATCCTTGCGGGTATTGGGATCCAGGCAGGTTTGCAGCGCTTTGAGCAGGGTATCGGAGGCAACCATCGGGCTTTTTATGAAGGGTGTCGACAACAAATAGGTGCACCTTCAGGAGCGTCTTGCCCCTGGATGACCTGGGCAACTCA
This sequence comes from Achromobacter agilis, assembly GCF_900496965.1. GTDB lineage: Bacteria > Pseudomonadota > Gammaproteobacteria > Burkholderiales > Burkholderiaceae_B > Achromobacter > Achromobacter agilis. The sequence goes on along the minus strand of NZ_UFQB01000007.1, from coordinate 142,865 downwards.
TCTTAGCAGAGGCAGCAGTGCACAGCGACGGGACTTGCCGCCGCGGGATTCCCTTTAACCGCGCTTCTCGATGCTGAATGCCCATGGCCCGTTCAGCGGCGCGCGCCTAGGGTTTTCCCTCGAAGGCGCCGGGTTCGCGTTGCCTTCTGAATTTCCACGCGTGAATGGCCCGATCCGGCTCCGGGAACTTCCCGATTGTCCCTGTTACTCAGGCTGCATCCGAACACGCGTTCGCCTCGATAGACGCAATCTCCAAGCTGGAGGAAATCCTCGATGTCCAAGCAAAACCTGCAAACCCTGCTGCAACGCATCGGCCAGATGGTCGGCATTCCCGATCTGGCTCTGGACGATGACGGCCACTGCCAATTGCGCCTGGACGGCAAGCTGGACATCGCCATCGAATTCGTCGAAGACGGCGAACAGGCGGTCTTCACTGCGCGCTGCGGCGCGTTCGGCGACCACAATCGTGCCCGCGTGCTGCAGCAGATCGCGGACGCCAATTTCTATTGGACCGGTTCAGGCGGAGGCACGCTGTCGACCAATTCGCGGGAAGGCATGGTGTACCTGCAGTTTCGCGAGCCGACCACGCAGATGGACCAGGCCCGGCTGGAGAAGCTGTTGCAGGCGCTCGTCATGAACGCCGAACGCTGGGCCGGCCGCCTGGCCGATGCCGTATCGGATTCCTCTCTCGCTCCGGAGACGGCGCCCGAAACCGCGCTGCCCGGCGGCATGCTGGCCAGCTGGGCCTGAGGAGCGCATCGTGCCCGGCATTCAACTGAACAGCTTCGCCAACCACGCGCAAGGTGCCGCCGACTCGCGTTTCACGCTCGACGACAACGGCGGCCTGCAATCTACCGGCAAGCGCAACATCGGCAATCTCTTCACGCGTGCCTGGGATTGCATGACACGCAGCGATGCGCAGGTCGCGGCCAACAAGGCGGCCGCCAACAGCTTCGTCAGTGCCCTGCGCGAAGAATACGGCGACGAGATCGCCAACGTCATGTCGCGCGACCTGCAGGCCCAGGTGTCCAAGGGGCGGCCGCTGACCGGCTACCGCATCGAGCAGGTGCTGGCGAAGGCCGACCGGATGAGCACCCACATCCAGGCCCAGAACGGCCAGCTGCTTGACGGCTGCCTGCCCGCGCTGACCGACTGGGCCTTGCGCGTAACCGGCGGCAGTTCGCATCCCAGCGTGCTGGGCCGCGCGCAGACCGTGCAGGTGTTGCGCCAGGCCATTGAAGGATCCCAGGCCTTCCAGCAGCACGCGTTCCAGAACGCCGCGCACATGCTGATGGATATGTTCGGCGAGGATGGCGCCGGACAGGCTGCGCAGGAATTTTTCGACCACTTCAAGGGCACCGCCAAGCAGGCGCTGGAGCACGAAGTCTCGGTGCGCCTGATGCCCGGCAGCACCGCGTTGCGCGATACTTGCGGCGACGACGTGATCAACCACTGCTTCAGCACGCTGCCCGGCGAAGAGCAGGGCAAGCTCAGGGAGATCGAGGCCTATCTGGGCGACACCATCAAAGAGTCGCTGCGCATGGACGGAAAAATGTCGCCGTCGAAGGTCGGCGTCTATGTCGGCATGCATGAGTACCTCGAAAGCAGCGTCGAGCATCTGAGCGGCCTGGACACGAGCGGCATGAGCGATGTCGAGAAATCCTATGTCGACGCCATGCGCGACGATGCGCTCCTCATGCAGGGGATGATCAAGGACCGGCTGGGCCTGCAGGGCCTGACGTCCGGCCAGATGCGCGCGCTGACCGACGTCAATCGGGACGCCGGGATGCTCGAGCAGGATGTCGGCGAAGGCCGGCTGCAGCAGGCTGATCAGGCGTGCCGCGGCCTGGCGCAAAGCCTCGGCGACTCGCTGGAGATACTGCGCGGCGTCGCGCCCGGCAATGCGGAGACGCGCATGGTGCTGACGTCCGTCATGGAACGGGGCGAAAGCGCGCTGTCGATGGCGCGCGACCTTCCCGGCGCGGTGACGAAGGGACTGCGCAGCGAAGACATGGTGTCGTCCAGCCACGACGCGCGCGACGTCCTGGCGCGGCTGGGCGAGGGCGGCTTCGACGGCCCGGACATTGCGTGGATGCACGCGCAGGGGCTGAACGTGGGCGATACCGTCATGCGCTTCTCGTCCGAGCAGATCCAGTTGCTGAAGGTCCAGGGCCTGAGCATCGAACTGGGCCTGCAGTACCTAGACAAGGGGGTGCCCATCCATCAGCGCACGCTGGTGGACGACTACCGCGACGAGCTGATCGTCGGCGTACCCAAGGCCTTGGGCGGCGGGCAGGTCAGCAAGCCTTACGACGTTACCTACGGTCGCGACCGCATGGTCTACAAGGAGCCTCAGATCAATCCTGAAACGGGCGAGGAAAGCGGCTTCGGCCCGTCGTCCAGGGTGCTGGGCATCGACCCCGGGAAGCCGCAGATGACGGTCCGCAATGTGGCCACCCGGGTCGTCGACGAACTGCTCGGCTTCAATCTCGTGCCCGACACCAGGATCGGCGTCCTCGACGGCAAGCTGGGGCTGGTAATGGGCTTTGCCGAGGGCATTGCGCCCCGCTACACCGTTGATACGGACGATACGTCCCGGCAATGGGGGCAGATGGTCATGGCGTACGGAGACGAAAATCCCGATCTGCTGCAATCCGTCAAGGACGGCGACCCGGAAACCGTCACCGTTCTCATGGATTTGGTGAGGGCCAATGACAGCCGCTATGAGCTGGGCGCTTTCGACGTCACCGACACCGAACAGGCCCGGCAAATCCTGCAGCTTGCCGATGGTTCGCCGGATGAACGGGAAACGGCCCAGACGCTGCTGCGCGGGCTGCCGGGGAAAATCGAAGATGGCCGCGTCATCCAGGAACTGCGCATCACCGCGATGCGGCAACGCGGCGACCGGGACCTGGAGTTCGACGACCCGGTGGTACGGCAGGGGCTGGTGAAACTGCAGTTGCTGGACGCGCTGACCGCGCAGGGCGATCGGCACCAGGCCAACTACATCGTCACCCAGGATGCGGGCGGCCGTTATACCGGCGTCGTCGCCATCGACAACGACCAGGCCTTCGGCACGAAGATCGGAAATCCCAATGACCTGTTGCGCCGGGTTTCGGGGAAGATGGTCATGGGGCCGGACGGCGTGATGCGCGGCGGCACGCAGAACCTGAATGGCGTGATGCTGCCCGGGGTGGTCGACCGCGACATGAAGGCCGCCTTCGATGAGATGACGCCGGAGGCGCTGCGCGCGCAGTTGGCCGGCCTGTTGCCTGACCAGGAGATCGAGCTGGCCGCCCAGCGCCTGGCCGTGATCAAAAGCCATCTGCAACAGCTCGAGCGCAACGGTATGGTGATCGACCCCGCCGACTGGGGCGGCGACAAGGTGACGGCCGCGTTGCAGGACGAACACAGCAGCTATGTGGCGCGCGACCGCAAGTACATCGGCCAGTTGCGGCAGGAAGAGGACCTGGAAAACCAGGCCTCGCTTTGAGCCGCCAGACGCCAAGGAAACATTATGGACACGACTTCCAACACGCCATCCGGCGCTACCACCCTCGACTCCGCCCGGAAGCTTTACCAGGGAGAGGGGTTGGCCCTGCCGCCGGTGCCGGCCGCGCAGGCCCTGCGCCTGCGCCAGGTCGGCGCCACCGCCTATGCCAGCCGCGATCTCGACTGGACGCTATACGACTTCGCGAATTTCGCGGATGAGCTGCAGTCCGGCAAGGCGGTGGAACCTTACGTGGCGTTCGGCCTGTCCGGGCACGGGCTGGCCTTGCAGGCGGCCCATTATTACGCCGTCACCGCCCATTGCGCCGTGCTGTTCCAGATGCAATGGGGGACGCCGATGAACCGCCCCGAGCAGGACCGCGAGCGCCATGACGCGGTGCTGGCGCTCGCGCAGAAGCTGCAGGCGGCGGCCGGCGCGCAGGCCGCGTCCGGGAAGCTGCCTGCCGGCCAGCGCATGGTGGCAGCCGAAAGCAGTTTTCACGGATCGCGCTGGGCCTGGCTGCCGGCCGATGATCCCGTCTGGCATCCCAGTCGCGGCGGCGTGATCATGGACGCCTTGATCGCGGTGAAGCAACTGGCCTGACCTTGCCGCGCCGCCCGGGCGGCTCAGGCTTCGCATTGCGCCACTCGGGCCGGCCGGCGCGGCAAGGTCCGCAGCGCCAGGGCGCCGGCGGCCGTCGCGGTGGCCAGCGCCGTCACGCCGACCCAGCCCCAATGGGCCAGCGCCATGCTGCCCAGCGCGCCACCCGCCGCCATGCCGACGAACACGCCCGTCATGAGCACCGCATTCAGGCGGCTGCGCGCGGCCGGGTCGATGCCGTACACGATGCTTTGATGGGCGATCAGCGACATCTGGATGCCCAGGTCGAAGCCGACGGCGCTGCCGGCGATCAGCCACAACGCGGCGGACGGCGGCAAGGCGGGCAGCAGCGCCATCGAGGCGAAGGACAGGGCCGTCAGGGCGGCACCCAGGCGGCCGAGCCGCGCGGGGCCATGGCGGTCGGCAACGCGGCCGACCAGCGGCGCGGCCAGCGCGCCCGCAGCGCCCGCCAGGCCGAAGGCCCCGGCGGCATCCGCGCCCAGGTGGAACGGCGCCTCGTGCAGCATGACGGCAAGGGTGGACCAGAAGGCGCTGAAGCCCATGTACAGCAATCCCTGCGCAATGGCGCTGCGGCGCAGTTCCGGATGCTGGCGCCACAAGGTGCCCAGCGACCCGAGCAGGGCCCGGTAGGGCAGGCGGCTGGTCGGCGCGAAGCCGGGCAGATGACGCCACAGCGCCAGTGCCAGCGCAAGAATCGCCAGCGCCGCCAGCCAGAACATGACGCGCCAGCCGAGATTTTCCGCCACGAAGCCGCCGATCACCCGGGACAGCAGAATGCCCAGCAACAGGCCGGTCATCACCGTTCCCACGATCGCGCCGCGGCGCTCGGCGGGCGCCAGCGTGGCGGCCGCGGGCACGATGTCCTGCGCCATGGTCGCTGCAAGGCCGACCGTGAAACTGGCCGCCAGCATCAGGCCCATGCCCGGGGCGAAGCCGGCCAGAAGCAGGGCGGCGGCCAGTACGGCGGACTTGGCCAGGATGATGCGCTTGCGGTCGTAGCGGTCGCCCAGCGGAGCCAGCAGCAATATGCCGAACGCATAACCAAGCTGGGTCAGCGTAGGAATCCAGCCCAGCGCGCCGGGCGCGGCGTTCAGCTCGGCGCCTAGCACGCCCAGCATCGGCTGGCTGTAGTAGAGGGAGGCGACGGCCAGGCCGGCGCCGACGGCCAGCAGCACGATCAGGCCGCGTGTCAGCGGGGTTTCGGAGGAGTTCGAGGAACGCATGATGAAAGTCCGAAGGAGAGTGTGGCGCAGATTGTGAATCTTGCTTCGGAGAGGTGGTAGCCCTGTTATGGGTAGATCCGTTATACGATGGGCGTATGATCAAGCCTCAAATCCCGGCGACGGGCACCGACCGCCTGCTGCTCATCGAGACCTTCGTGCGTATCGTGGAGGCCGGCAGCCTGTCGGCAGCCGCCGCGCAGTTGGGGGGGACGCAGCCCACGGTCAGCCGGCGCCTCCAGCTGCTCGAACGCACGCTGGGCGTGCGCCTGCTGCAACGGTCCACCCACGCCATCCGCCTGACCGAGGATGGCCAGCGCTGCTACGAACGCGCCAAGGAGCTCATTGCCGGCTGGCAGTCCTTTGAAAGCGAGGTGCGCGGCGCCGTCGAAGAGCCCGCGGGCATGCTGCGGGTGGTCGCTCCGCACGCTTTCGGCCAGCATCAATTCGTGGAACCGCTAGCGCACTACCTGCGGCTGTACCCCAAGATGCGCGTTGAATGGCTGCTGCATGACCGCATGCCCGACTTCATCGCCGAAAACGTCGATTGCGCCTTGCGCGTGGGCCCCGTCACCGATCCGTCGGTGGTTGCGCTGAAATTGGGCGAGGTGCCGCGCATCGTGGTGGCGGCGCCCAGCCTGCTGCCGTCTGGCGAAGTGCCGCAGCACCCCAGGCAGCTTGCCGGGCTGCCATGGCTGGCGTTGCGTACCTTCTACCGCAACGAGGTCGCCCTCACGAACCTGGATACGGGCGAGGCGGCGCGCTTCGGCATCGAGCCCCGCCTGTCCACCGATGGCCTGTATGCGCTGCGCCGCGCGGCGGTGCTGGGATTGGGAGTGGGGCTGGGTTCGGCCTGGGCCATGGCCGAGGACATGGCCCAGGGGCGCCTCGTGCACGCGGCGCCGCGCTGGCATGCCGAGCCGCTGCCGGTGTATCTGGTCTATGCGCCTTCGCGCTATCAGCCGGCGCGGTTGCGCCGCTTCATCGAGATCATGCGCGAGCACCTGCCGGTCGAACTGCGCAACGTCGAGGCCTGAGGCGGCCGGACGGCGCAAAGCGGGCGCCTCCGCCGAACCTTGCGTTATTGAGTCCGGCTTCGTAAGCTAGCCGGGTCTTGTCCATCAGTACTGCATTTCAAGCTGCCTCTTGGGGATTGGGATCATGTATCTGAGTAGCGGATTACCCACGGGGCCGCGACGCACCGCCTGGCGCCGGACCAGGAAAGCCCTGCGCGTGCTTGGCCTGGTCGTTGCCGTTTTCCTGGCCACGGCGATAGGCATCCGTCTCTTCGACATCCATCAGAGTCCGCCGCTGGCCGTCTGGCATACCTATGTTCCCGAAGAACTGAGCCGCGACGCGCTCGATCACAGCACCTGGCAGGATTACCTGGCGCGCGAAAAGAAGATCTTCGCCGAGGTCCGCAAGCAGGTGACCGAGCAGCTGGAGCCGGAAGACCGGACCGAGAGCAACCGCTATTTCAGCGGCGCGGTGGTCTATCCCGCGCGTTTTGCGCACGATTGGAACCTGTCGTATGCGCTCGATCCCGACGGTGACCCCGCCGGCGTGGCGGTCCTGCTGCACGGGTTGACCGATTCTCCCTACAGCCTGAGACATATTGCCGCGCATTACCGCGACGCGGGCTATGCGGTGGTGGCGATCCGCCTGCCGGGGCATGGCACGGTGCCTGGCGGCCTGACCGACGCCGCCTGGGAGGACTGGGCCGCGGCGACGCGGCTGGCGGTGCGCGAGGCGAGGCGGCGCGTGCCCGCGCCGAAGCCCTTGCATATCGTGGGCTTTTCCAACGGCGGAGCGCTTGCCTTGATGTACGCCATGGACGCCATCGACGACCCCGGGCAGGCCCGGCCGGACCGCTTGATCCTGATCTCGCCCATGATCGGCATCACGCAGTTTGCGCGCTTTGCCGGCCTGGCCGGGCTGCCCGCGATACTGCCGGCCTTCGCCAAGGCAGCCTGGCTGAGCATCGTGCCGGAGTTCAATCCGTTCAAGTACAACTCGTTTCCGGTGAACGCGGCGCGCCAATCGTATGAGCTGACCCGCGTGCTGCAGGAGAACATCGCCACCCGGCAGCGCCAGGGCTCCCTGGACAAGTTGCCGCCCATCCTGACGTTCCACTCGGTGCTGGACTTCACGGTCAGCACCCGCGCGCTGATCAACGCCCTTTACGCCCGCCTGCCGGCCAACGGCAGCGACCTGGTGCTGTTCGACCTGAACCGCGCCACCAAGCTCGGGCCGCTGTTCCGGCGCGGCGTGGAATGGTCGCTGTCCGGCACGCTGCCGCGCGAACAGCACAACTACCGGCTGACCATCGTCACCAACGCCTCGTCGATGTCCAGCGACATGGTCGAGCGCATCAGCGAGGCGGGCGATACCCACGTGGTCGATCATGCCATCGGCATGCAGTACCCGCGCGAGATCTATTCGCTGTCGCACGTGGCCTTGCCCTTCCCGAGCAGTGATTCGCTGTACGGCCAGCACCCGGACAACATCGAGGAGTACGGCATCAGCCTGGGCGCGATGTCGATCCGGGGCGAAGTGGGCGCGCTGGTGAGCGGCATGGATACGCTGGCAAGGCTGACGTCCAATCCGTTCTATCCCTATCTGATCAAGCGCATCGACGGCGTCATTGCCCAATGAGGGCGATTTGAAAACCGCCTCTCCAAGATCGCGAAAGCGGTGAACCTGAAGCCCATGCAATAGGAGCCCCGGCGCGCCGCGCGGATCCGCCCCGGGGGCGCTATCCCAGAGCCGCGACCCGCTTGCCGACTTCGGCGATGATCCGGTCGCGCTCGTCCATGGGGATGGCGGTGGTTTCCAGATAGACGCACACGATGATGGGGGCGCCGCCGGGCGCTTGCGCGAAGCCCGCGTCGTTGGCGCCGACCTTCGAATAGGTGCCGGTCTTTTCGCCGACCTTCCAGTCCGCCGGGAATCCCGCGCGCAGGCGTTTGCCGCCCGTGATGCTGGCCAGGAGCCAGGATTGCAGCAGCTGCCGCGATTGCGGCTTGAGGGCCTGGCCGAACAGCAGGGCGTTGAGCGTGGCGCTCATCGCGTGCGGGCTGGTGGTGTCCAGCGGTTCGCCCGCGTGGGGGCGGTTCAATTCGGGTTCATAGCGGTCGTGGCGCGTGACGATGTCGCCCAGGCTGCGCAGGTAGCGGGTCAGCGCCTGGGGGCCACCGTAGCTGCGGTGCATGAGGTTGGCGGCCGTGTTGTCGCTGGTGGTGACGGTGGCCTCGCAAAGTTCGGCGAGCGTCATGCCCTGCGGACCGACGTGCCGCCGCGTGACGGGCGCGTGCTCCTGGAGATCCGCTTCGGTGATGGGAATGCGCCGCGTCAGTTGGTCTTCGCCGCGATCCGCACGCGCCAGGATATAGGCTGCGGCCAGCGTCTTGAACGAGCTCAGCATCAGGAAGCGTTCGTCGCCACGATAGCCGGCTACCTGTCCGCTGGCCGTATCCAGAAGCCCGACTCCCAGGCGCCCTTGACTGGACGCTTCCAGCTCGGCTAGCGCTTGGTCGAACGCAGCCAGGCGATCCGGCGTCCATCGATATTTCTTATCTGTCTGGCTTCGCGCCAGTACAGGCATCCATCCGGCCAGGATGATGGCCGCGGTGAAGCTTCTTCTCGTAATCAAGACGTTCTCCTTTGAAAAACGCTTGCATGCTAGGCGCTGGACGGCGTCGTGAACAAACGGGAATAATTGTGGCCATCCCCTAGAAAAACTTATGCCACGCCATGGATCTTCCACTGAACGCCCTGCGAGCCTTTCAAGTGTCGGCGCGGCACCTGAGTTTTACCCGGGCGGCGCAGGAGCTCAACCTGACGCAGGCGGCCGTCAGCCAGCACGTCAAGAACCTGGAGGCGCGGCTGGGCGTGGCGCTGTTCCGGCGCGTGCCGCGCGGCCTCGTGCTGACGGATGAAGGCCTGGCCCTGATGCCGGTGCTGTCCGAATCGTTCGACCGGATCGCGATAGCCCTGCAGGGCTATCGGGGCAAAGTCCGGCGGCAGGTGCTGTCGGTGGGCGTAGTGGGGACCTTCGCGGTGGGCTGGCTGCTGCCGCGCATGCGCGGCTTCCAGTCCTTGAATCCGCAGGTGGATCTGCGCGTGTTCTCGAACAACAACCGCGTCGACCTGGCCGCCGAGGGCCTGGACCTGGCGATACGCTTTGGCGACGGCAATTGGCACGGCATCGATGCGCAGCCGCTGCTGTCCGCGCCCTTATCGCCGGTGTGCGCGCCCGCCGTGGCACCGCGGCTGCGCACCGCGCGGGACGTGTTGCGCGAGCCCCTGCTGCGTTCTTACCGGCCGGACGAATGGCCCGCGTGGTTCGCGGCGGCGGGCCTGGAGCCACCGCTGGTGCAAGGCTCTATGTTCGATTCGTCGCTGGTGCTGGCCGATGCGGCGGCGCAGGGCGCCGGCATTGCCCTGTTGCCTGTGCGCCTGTTCGAGCGCGAGTTCCTTTCGGGCCGGCTGCTGCGTCCGTTCGCGCTGGAGGTGGAGACCGGAAAATACTGGCTGACCCGCATCGCCAGCCGCCGTCCGAACGCCGCCATGCAGGCTTTCAGCGGCTGGATGCACGGCGCGCTGGCGGCCTAGCGCGGCGCGGCTTTAACGGACGGCCTCGATCAGGTGGCGGGTGGAGTGGGCAATGACAGGCGTGCCCTGGCGCATCTGGCTGTCCAGCTCACGCAGCGGGTCGAGGTACTTCCGCACGGAAAAGTCCGGCACCCACCACACGCACTTGCGCAGGATCCAGATGACCGCGCCCACGTCGTAAAAAGCCAGACGGCAGCGCGCGAGGCGCAGATCGGCGATGGACAGGCCTGCGGCCCGCGCGGCGGCCGCTTCGTCTTGCGGATCGCGCCGGGCGCGCTCGCGCGGCAGGGGGCCAAGAAAGCGCTCGATCAGTTCGAACGCCGAGGCAGGGCCCACGTGCTGTGCGAAGTAGCGGCCGCCCGGGACGAGGACCCGATGGATCTCGCGCCAGTCCGGGCGCACGGGATGCCGCGCAGTGACGAGCTCGAACGAGGCGTCCGCAAACGGCAGCGCGGCGCCTTCTGCCACCTGCACCACGCTGACGCCGCGCACGGCCAGGCGCGCGTGCGCCTGCCGTGCGTTGGGAGGCCAGGTTTCGGTCGCGCACATGCGCGGCGGAAAGCGCGGGGCCTCGGCAAGCACTTCGCCGCCGCCCGTGTCGAGGTCGAGCGCGGATTGGGCCTGCGCCAGGCGCTGCGCCAGCAACCGCGCGTAGCCCCAGGGCGGGCGTTCTTCGGTGGCGCGTCCGGCGAGCCAGCCGAATCCCCAGCCGGTCACATCGGCGGCCTCGGCTTCGGCAACGAGTTGGTCGAAGGGTTTCATGGTGTCGAATGTCTCCTGGCGACCCCGTCGGAGCCGCGGCCGCCATTGCCATGAAGGAAATCGCGCATGGGAAACCGCAGCGCGCCGGGCGAATACGCTTTTGCAGGATAGGCGTCATCGGTCCAGGTTCGCCTCAAGTACAGGGATCGGTTATGCGCCCGCGCCCGGGTTCATGTTAGCTGGCGTCTGTGGCCGTCTTGATCAAGGTTTCGCGGAAAGTCTGCACGAGGGGCCGCAGATTGATCTTGTGCCAGGCCGCCCAGAGCGGCGTGCGATAGGAAAATTCGGGCAATTCGCGCATGACGACGCCCGCCGGAGCCTGGTGCCGCAGGCTTCGCTGGACGGTGGTCACGCCGAGCCCCGCGGCGACCAGGCCCAGGGCGGCCAGCGGTTCCGTGGCTTCCATCGAAATCGTTGGCGTGAAGCCGGCTTTCGCGCAGGCCGCGATGAATGTGTCGTGCCGCAGCGCGCTTTCCTTGTGCATGACGCCGATCCACTTCTGCGCGGCGAGATCGGCCGACGTGATCTGCGCTGCCTCGGCCAGGGGATGCCCCGCGGGTAGCACCAGCAGCATCGGATCGTTGAGCACCTGTGCCGCTTCGAGGTCAGGGTCGTCGGGCGAGGGCGGCTCGCAAACGAGCGCGATATCCAGGCTGCGCTGGCGCAACCCTTCCAGCTGCGTTTCCGATTGTTGGTTGTACAGCGCGATGTGCACCGCCGGACGGCCGTCGCTCAATTCGCGCAGCGCATTCGGCAGCACGCCCGAATGCATTGCGTATTCCAGGTACCCGATGCAGAGGCCGCCCTCGTCGCCGCGGCCGAGGCGGCGGGCCAGAGATTCGAGCCGGTTGGCATGCGTCAGGAAGGCCTTTGTTTCCGCCAGCAACGTGCGTCCGTCGCGGGTCAGGCGGATCCGCTGCTGGGAGCGCTCGAAAAGCACCAGCTCGAGCTTTTCCTCGAGTTGGGCGATTTGGCGGCTGAGAGGAGATTGGGAGATATGCAGCCGCTCGGCCGCGCGCCCGACGTGCTCTTCCTCGGCGACGGCGACGAAATAATGAAGTTGGCGGAGATCCAGCATGTTAAGACCTTGAAAGACTCATCTTGTGCAAATTATGTCTTGGACAGACTTAAGTGGCAACCCTAGACTGCCTTCACCTCAACAAATCTACACATGGAGCAATCATGAGCATCAAGGAAAAACTCGCCGGAAACGTACTGGGTTTCGGCACCGCCCCGTTGGGCAACATGTTTCGCGATATCCCGGAAGCGGAAGCCCAGGCTACGGTGGATGCGGCCTGGGAGCATGGCGTGCGTTACTTCGATACCGCCCCGTTTTACGGCGCGGGCCTGGCCGAAATCCGGCTGGGCGAAGCGCTGGCCCGGCGCAAGCGCGACGAATACGTGCTCAGCACCAAGGTGGGCCGCCTGATCCTCGACGAAGTCGAGGACGCCAGCGCCCGTGCGCTGGGTGAAAAGAGCGGCCTGTTTGCGGCCGGACGGCCCAATCGGCTGGTCAACGACTACTCCGCCGACGCGACGTTGCGCTCGATCGACGACAGCCTCAAGCGGATGAAGACCGACCGCATCGATATTGTCTGGATCCACGATATCGCCCAGGACTTTTACGGCGATGAGTGGCTGTCGTACTTCGAAGTGGCCCGCAAGGGCGCCTTCCGTGTCCTGACCCGCCTGCGCGAAGAAGGCGTGATCAAGGCCTGGGGCCTGGGCGTGAACCGCGTCGAGCCGATCGAGCTGACGCTCGATCTCTCCGAAGCGCAGCCCGACGGGTTCCTGCTTGCCGGCCGCTATTCCCTGCTCGACCACGAACGCGCGCTGCAGCGCCTGATGCCGAAGGCGGCGCAGCGCAATACCGGGATCGTGGTAGGCGGCCCGTACAGCTCCGGCATCCTGGCCGGCGGAACGCATTTCGAATACCAGAAGGCTCCTGCCGAAATCATCGCCCAGGTCGAGCGCATCAAGGCGATCGCGCAGCAGCATGGCGTTGGCATCAAGGCGGCGGCGCTGCAGTTCGTGCTGGCGAATCCCGCGGTGGCGGCCGTCATTCCGGGTGCAAGCCGGCCGGCGCGCGTTGCCGAAGACGCCGCCGCGCTGAAGGAAACCATTCCCGCCGCTTTCTGGCACGAACTGCGCGAGCAGCGCCTGGTTGCCGCGAACGCGCCGCTGCCCGTCGACCGCATCTGATATCCGACGAGAAATCCATCATGGCTCAAGCTTCTGCAACGATCACGCTGCCGGTCGAACCCGGCAAGGTATGGCAATTGATCGGCGGCTTCGATTCGCTGCCCGACTGGCTGCCGTACATCCCGAAGAGCGAAGTGAGCGAGGGCGGCCGTGTGCGCCGCCTCGCCAACCCCGACGGGGACGCCATTGTCGAACGGCTGGAAGCCTTCGACAACGGCGCGCGCAGCTACACCTATTCCATCCTCGAAGCGCCGTTTCCCGTCACGGGATACCGCTCCACGCTGCGCGTGGTCGGCCTGGACGGCGACCGGGCCTCGCGGGTCGAGTGGTCCGGCGAGTTCACGCCGGCGGGCGTCAGCGACGAAGCGGCCTCGGGCTTGTTCGAGGGCATCTACCGGGACGGCCTGACGGCGCTGGCGGCCACGCTGGCCGCGGCGGCCGGCGCCACGTCCTGAGCGTGAGGATGCGCGCCATTGCGCGCCTGGACGGTCCGCGCCGCCAGGCGCGCACCCGGCGCGCATTCGCTTATTTGATTTGAAGTCAAAAGAATTTGGACCATCCAGGGCTTAATCCACAAATATAAAGCGCGCACACTTCGGTCCATTCGAGAATTTCATTGGAGCGCAGTCATGCCTCTTGCCCTGCTTGCCCTCACTCTGGCGGCCTTTGCCATCGGCACCACAGAGTTCGTCATCGTCGGTCTCATCCCGACCATCGCCACGGATCTGGGAGTGTCCCTGCCGTCGGCCGGGCTGCTGGTCAGCCTGTATGCCCTGGGCGTCGCCGTGGGCGCGCCCATCCTGACCGCCCTGACCGGGCGGGTGCCGCGCAAGCCCCTGCTGGTCGGGCTGATGGCGCTGTTCACCGTCGGCAACCTGGTGGCCTGGCTTGCGCCCGGCTATGCGACGCTGATCGTGGCGCGCCTTCTGACGGGCCTGGCACATGGCGTGTTCTTTTCGGTCGGCTCCATCGTCGCCACCAGCCTGGTGCCGCGCGAGAAGGCCGCCAGCGCCATCGCCACCATGTTCAGCGGCATGACCGTGGCCTTCGTCACCGGCATTCCGCTGGGCACCTTCATCGGGCAGCATTTCGGCTGGCGCACGACCTTTCTTGCGGTCGCCGCGTTTGGCGTGATCGCCCTGATCGGCGCGCTGCTGCTGGTGCCGCGCAATATCCCTCACGCCGCGCCGGCGCCACTGCGCCGCCAGGCTCGCGTGCTGCTGCAACCGCGCCTGCTGCTGGTCTACGCGATGACTGCCGTCGGCTACGGCGGCTCGCTGATCGCGTTCACCTTCCTGGCGCCCATTCTCGAAACCGTCGCCGGCTTCAAGCCGGACATGGTGGGGCTGGTGCTGCTGGCCTACGGCATTTCGGTCGCGGGGGGCAACATCTGGGGCGGCCGACTGGCCGACCGCCGCGGCCCGGTGGCTGCGCTGAAGATCATCTTCGGTTTGCTGGCCCTAGTTCTGCTCGTGCTCACGTTCACCGCACCGAGCAAGCCGCTGGTGGTATTGACCGTGCTGGCCTGGGGCGCCGTGGCCTTCGGCAATGTGCCGAGCCTGCAGGTCTACGTGGTGCGCCAGGCCGAGCAGGTCGCGCCCGACGCGACCGACGTTGCCGCCGGCTTCAATATCTCCGCCTTCAACCTCGGCGTGGCAGGCGGATCGTGGGCCGGCGCGCTGGTGGTCGACCACCTGGGCCTCGAGCACACGCCCTGGATCGCGGCGGTGGTCACGCTGGCCGCGTTGGGCCTGACCGTGCTGTCCGGGCGGCTGGACAACCGCGCCGCGGCCGTTCGGCCGGCGCAGGCCTGATCTTTTTCCCGGAACCCGATTTAGGAGCCATTCCATGAACATCCTGGAACGCAACGGCCGCGAAGCCGACCTCAAGAACCTGGCCAAGCCGGGCGCGCTGGCCCGCCTGAGCGCGGGCGGCTTCAGCATCGGCATCGAGGCCCCGCTGGACAACGACTGGACGCTTGCCGGCGACCAGGCGCGGCGCCAGGCCGGCCGCCTGCCGGGCGAGCCCGATCTGCTGCGCCACGCCGACTTGGCGCAACTGGCCGACCGGCTCGGCTTTCGCGCCCTGTGGGTGCGGGATGTGCCCGTGTACGACCCGTCCTTCGGCGACGCGGCGCAGGTCTTCGAGATGTTTTCCTACCTGGGCTACCTGGCCGGCATCACGCGCGACATCCTGCTGGGCACCGCCGCCGTGGTGCTGCCGATACGCGAGCCGCTGCTGACGCTGAAATCCGCGGCCACCGTGCAGCGCCTGAGCCGCGGCCGCCTGCTGCTGGGCGTGGCCAGCGGCGACCGGCCCGTGGAATACCCGCTGTTTGGCCGCGACTTCGCGGGCCGTGGCGGCAACTTCCGCGAGCAGGTTGCGCTGCTGCGCGAAGGCGCGCCGTCCCGCCTGCCCCCGGGGCTGGAGGTCCTGCCGCGGCTGGACGCGCCGTTGCCGCTGCTGGTTGCGGGCCTGGCCCAGCAAACCCCGGGCTGGATCGGCGAACACATGGACGGCTGCCTCGCCTATCCGGGCACGCCCGGCGACCATGCGCGCCGGGCCGCGGCCTGGCGCAACGTGGCTGGCGCCAAGCCCTACGCCAGCTTCATCCATCTGGACCTGGCCGAACGCGCCGATGAGCCGATGCAGCGCTGGCGCTTCGGCTTTCGCGGCGGCCGCGAGGCGCTGGCCGACGAACTGCGCGCCCTGCGCGCGGCCGGCGTCGATCACGTCGGCCTGCATTTCCGCCGCAACCAACGGCCGCTCGCCGAAACCTTCCACGAGATCGCCGAGCACGTGCTGCCCCTTTTCCACACCCCATCGCCAGCCGTGACCGCGGCCGCCGAGGAGACCTGCAATGCCTGATATCAAAGATCCGCTCTTCCAGCCGTATTCCCTGGGAAGCCTTCAACTGCCCAACCGCGTTGTGATGCCGCCGATGACGCGTTCGCGCGCCAGCCAGCCCGGCGACGTGCCCAACGCGCTGATGGCCGAGTACTACGCGCAGCGCGCCAGCGCCGGACTGATCGTGAGCGAGGGCACCTGGATCTCGCCGCTGGGCAAAGGCTATGCCTGGACGCCCGGCATCCACACGCCGGCGCAGGTCGCGGGCTGGCGCCAGGTGACCGAGGCGGTGCATGCCGCCTGCGGCCGCATCTACGCCCAGCTCTGGCATGTGGGCCGGCTGAGCCACACCAGCCTGCTGGGCGGGCAGGCGCCCGTGTCGTCGTCCGCGATCCAGGCCGAAGGCGTGAACGTGTTCGTCGCCGAGAACGACGGCACGCCCGGCTTCGTGCAGGCATCCCGGCCGCGTGCGCTGGACAAGGCGGAAATCCGCGCCATCGTCGACGAGTACCGGCAGGCGTCGCGCAATGCCGTGGCGGCCGGGTTCGACGGCGTCGAACTGCATGCCGCCAACGGCTATCTGGCCAACCAGTTCATCGATTCCAACGCCAACGACCGCACGGACGAATACGGCGGTTCGCTGGAGAACCGCCTGCGTTTCCTGGACGAGGTGGCCCGCGCGCTGGTCGAAGGCGTGGGCGACGCGAGCCGCGTCGGCATCCGCCTGGCGCCACTGACCACGCTCAACGGCTGCGCCGACGCCGATCCCGAAACCACCTACCTGGCGGCGGCCAAGCTGCTGGGAGAGATCGGCGTGGGCTACCTCCACATCGCCGAGGCCGACTGGGACGACGCGCCGCTGATGCCGGTCGCGTTCAAGGAGCGCCTGCGCACGGCCTTTCCCGGCACGTTGATCTACGCGGGCCATTACACGGCCGAGCGCGCGCGCGAAGCCGTGGCGCGGGGCTGGGCCGACCTGATCGGCTTCGGCCGTCCCTTTGTCGCCAACCCAGACCTGCCCGAGCGCCTGCGCATCGGCGCGCCCTTGAATGAACACGACCGCGCCACGCTGTTCGGCGGCGAAGCCCGCGGCCTGATCGACTATCCCGCGCTGGAAGCGGCGGAGGCCTGAACCATGGAAAACCAATCCCCCGACACCAAGCCGCTCTTCGCCGGACGCAGCTTCCGGGTCGACTACGAAGGGCTGTCTGCCCACAACTGCTATGCCGAGGACGGGGCGACGATCCGCTACGAGATTGTCTCCGGCCCCTACGCCGGGGCCAGCGGCGAGGCGCGCTGCCTGTGGCAGCAGGTCGGCGACGGCGTTTATGCGATCTCCTGGCAGGAAGCCGACGGCGCTACCGTCGTGCATCTGGACGATTTCGTGCGGGGCCGTTCGCGCGCCTTCTTTACGGCGGCCGACCTCAGCTTCTACCGCATGGTAGGGGCGCTGACGGCGCTGCCGGAATAGGCCGCCCGCTTGGCGCTGCGGGCGTCAGACCCCCAGATACGCCTGCCGCACCTTGGGATCGGTCAACAGTTCCGCCGCGGGGCCGCTGTGCACGATGCGGCCGGTCTCCATCACGTAGCCGCGATCGGCGCCCGACAGCGCAAGGTGGACGTCCTGCTCGACGAGCAGGACCGTGACGCCTTCGCGCTGGATGTCGGCCAGCACGCCCATCAATTGCTCGACCACCACCGGCGCCAGGCCAAGGCTCATTTCGTCGATCATCATGAGCGCGGGCGCGGCCATCAGCGCGCGCGCCATGGCGCACATTTGCTGTTCGCCGCCGGACATGCTGCCGGCGAGCTGCCCGCGTCTTTCCGATAGCCGTGGAAAGAACCCATAGACCTTGTCCAGGTCGCGCGCGATGTCCGCCTTGGCGGTGCGCCGGTAAGCGCCCATCAGCAGATTGTCCTGCACGCTCATGCGGTCGAACAGCTGCCGGCCTTCGGGGACCTGGACCATGCCGCTGGCGAAGGCCTGGTCGGGCGCGGCCTGCGACAGCTGCCGGCCGTTCATTACGATGCTGCCGGTACTGGGCAGCACGCGCGACAGCGCGCGCAGCAGCGTGGTCTTGCCCGCGCCGTTGCTGCCGACCAGCGCCACGATCTCGGCGCGCCGCACTTCGAGCGAGACGTCGGTCAGCACCGGCAGTTCGCCGTAGCCGGCGCTCAGGCCTTCGACCTTCAGCAGGGGAGCGGCGGTCTCGTTCATGCGCGCTGCCTTCCCAGGTAAGCCTGCACCACCTCCGCATTGGCCAGTACTTCGCCGGGAGGGCCGTCGGCGATTTTCTCGCCGTGGTGCAGCACCAGGAGCCGGTTCGACAGGCTCTTGATGGCTTTGATGACATGTTCGATGACCAGGACGCTGATACCGGTGGCGCGCACCTTGCGAATCACGTCGATGACCTCGTCGATCTCGACCAGGTTCAGGCCCGCCATGACCTCGTCGCAGAGCAGGACCCGGGGCTGCATGGCCAGGGCCTTGGCCAGTTCGAGCCGCTTGCGGCCGGGGCCGCCGAGCGCTTCGGCTCGCTGGCCGGCCGCGCGGCCCAGGCCGACGAAGTCCAGGCAGGCCCGCGCCTGCTCGCGGGCCTGCGCGAGGTCGGGCTGGCCGCCGCCGCGGCCGAACAGCGCGCCGACCGCGACGTTGTCCAGGACCGAGAGGCCGGGGAAAGGGCGCATGATCTGGAAGGTCCGGCCGATGCCCAGGCGGGCCCGGCGGTACGCGGGCAGATTGCCTATCGGGTTGCCCTGGTACAGGATCTCGCCATGCGTGGGCGCGAGGGTGCCGCTGATCAGGCTGACCAGGGTGGTCTTGCCGGCGCCGTTGGGGCCGATGAGCCCCAGTATTTCGCCCTCTGCCAGTGTGAAGCTGACCTGGTTCACGGCCACCAGTCCGGCGAAGCGCCGCGTGACGTTGCGGATTTCCAGGATGGCGCTCATAGCTTGTGGGCCCGGATGTTTTCGATGAAATAGCGCCATCCCGATTTTCTGTAGCGGCGCAGCAGGTCGGTCAGCCCGCGCGGCATCAGCACCACCGCCGCGACAATGACGGCGCCGAAGAACAGGCCCGCGGCGCTGGTGACCTCGCTGGACAGCAGCTCGGATATCGCCGACAGGGAAAAGGCGCCCACGACGGGGCCGAGTACGGTGCCCGCGCCGCCGAATACGGCCATGATGATCATCTTGACGTTCAGCCCGATGTCGAAGGCGCTTTCCGGGTCCAGGAAGGTGATCCAGTAGGCATGGATGCCGCCCGCCAGCGCGCTGAACACCCCCGACAGCGCGAACGCCGCCACCTTGTACAAGGTGGTGTTCACGCCCATGACGGCCGCGCCTTCTTCGTTCTCCCGGATCGCGATCAGGCCGAAGCCGAACTTGCTGCGCGTCAGCCAGGCGACGGTCAGCGTCGCCAGTACCAGCAGGCCGAGCGACAGCTCATAGAACAGCGGATCGTTGTTGAGCGGCGGTAGCACCAGGCCGATGTTCTGGCCGGCCAGCTCGATGTTCGAAACGATGGCCGTCATGACCTGGGCCAGCGCCAGGGTGGCGATGGCGAAGTAATGGCCGCGCAGCCGCAGCACCGGCATGCCCAGCAGCAGGGCGAAGGCCACGGCCAGCACGACGCCGAACGCCAGGCCGGCCGCGAAGGGCAGCTCCCACTGCACCATGGCGATCGCCACGCCGTAGCTGCCCAAGCCATAGAACACCGAATTGCCGAAGGACGCGTAGCCGGTGTACCCGCCAATGATGTTCCATCCCTGCGCGAGCACGGCCAGCAACAGGGTGTTGATGCCGAACTGCACCAGTACGTCCGAGCCGTACCAGGGCACGCCGGCCAGGGCGGCCACCGCCGCCAGCGCCAGGATCGCGCGCCAGGTTTTCATGCCGCTCTGCCCAGCAGGCCGCTGGGCCGCAGGAACAGCACCAGCACCAGGATGCCGAAACTGGCGACGTCGGCGAACGTCGGCCCCACGTACAGCGTGGTCAGCGATTCGATGATGCCCAGGAACAGCCCGCCCACCATGACGCCCAGCGGATTGTCCAGCCCGCCGATGATGGAAATGGCGAAGCACTTCGCGGTCAGCGTCGCCCCGATGTAGGGATTGATCTGCGAGACGGTCCCGTACAGTCCGCCGGCCGCGCCGGCCAGCGCCAGGCCCAGTCCGAACGTGACGGCATAGAGATGGCGCGGCTCTACCCCATAGAGGCGCGCCGCCACCAGGTTCTGCGCGGTGGCGCGGATGGCGCGGCCCAGGCGGCTGTGCAGCAGGAACAGCCACATGCCCAGCGTGAGCGCCAGCGCCACGCCGAACGCCGCCAGCCGCGCCATGGGCAGCGTTACGGCGCCAAGCGTATAGCTGTCGCCCGCGTAGGGAGGATTGATGGTGCGGAAGTCGGCCGAGAACACCAGCTGCGCCAGGTAGGTCAGCACGACCTCCAGGCCGAAGGTGATGAGCAGCGTATTGAACATGGGCGCGCGCACGATCAGGTTCAACAGCCCGCGCTGCAGGGCGTAGCCCAGCGCGAACAGGGCGGCGGCCGTCAGCGGCAGCCCCAGAAAGGGATCCACGCCCAGGTCCGTGTACAGATACCAGGACGCGTACGCGCCCAGCATGATGAACGCGCCGTGAGCGAGGTTGACGATGTTCAGCACGCCCCAGACCAGCGCCAGGCCCTGGGCCATCACGGCATACAGTCCGCCGAGCAGTATGCCGTTGACGAGGATTTGCGCGAGCAGGTCCATCGCATGATCCCTGGGCCTCTTGCGGGCCGCCTATCGCGCGTTCCAGGCCGGCATCGGATATTTGGGCTGCGTGATGAAGCCCTTGGCGCCGTAGACCTCCGCCAGCTTGTCGCCCTGCACCTGGATCACCACCTGCGGCAGGTCGATCTGCCCATGGGCGTTGAAGGCGATGGGGCCGTACAGGCTGTCGAAGCGGGTCTTGGCCAGGGCATCGCGCACCTTCTGCGGATCCATGCTGCCGGCGCTCTCCATGGCCTGCGCCAGAGCTTCGACGTCGGCCACGCCGGAGGCCGCGTGGTAGTCCGGGTCATAGCCGTACTTCGCCTTGTAGGCCCGCGCAAACTGTTCGGCGTCGCCGAACCAGCGGTCTTTCAGCGCTGCCGACGGCAGCCAGGCGGTCATGCCGAAGGCATAGTCCGCATCGGCGCCAAGCGCCTTGCGGAAATCCTCCGAGGGCACGCCGACCGTGAACGAATACATCTTGGGCGCGACGGCGAGGCTCTTGGCTTGGCGCACGAAATTCAGGATCTCCGTCTCGTGTCCGGCCACCAGGACCGCGTCCACCTTCTTGCTTTTTATCTGCGACAGCAGCGAGTTGAAGTCCGTTGCGTTGGTGCTGTAGCGTTCGTCCATCGCGACATGCAGCCCGGCCGCTTTCAGCATGGGGCGTGTGCCCTGGGCAACCGATACGTCGAACGAATCGTCCGCGTACAGCAGCGCAACGCTGGCCGGCACCGGCTTGAGCGCCTTGAGCATTTCGACCGTGCTGCCGAAGTAATTGCTGGCGGGCGCCAAGGTGCCGAATATGTACTTGAACTTGCGCGAAAAGATCTGGTCCGACGCGCCGCCGCCCTGGACCATGGGCACCTTGTACTTTTCCGATACGGCGGAATCGGCCAGCGCGAAGTTGCTGGCGAAGGGGCCTAGCAGCAGATTGACCTTGTCCTGGGTGACGAGCTGCGTGTACTGGCGCACGCTCAGGTTCACGTCCGATTGGTTGTCGTAGATCTTGAGCGCCAGCTTGTGTGCCGCTCCGCCGATCTTCACGCCGCCCGCGGCGTTTATCTGATCCACCGCGATCTGGTAGGCGTCGCGATAGTAGCGTCCGGTGTTGGCGACGGGGCCGGTGAGTTGGATGGAGGCGCCGAGCACGATGTCCGGCGCTTCGGGGGCTGCGACCGCGCCTGCGGAGAGGACGAGGGCCAGCGCGGGCAGCGCATGCAATAGTCTCCGAGACATGATGATGTCTCCTTTATGGACCTTATGGGTTCCATTCTCGGACTCGCTTGGTTACGTTAACCTGAACCGGAGCTCGCAATCGGCCGCGGCCGATGCGCGCGGGCACGGCGCTTGCTGCAAGCGATCCGTGCCGTTACATCCCGGAGGAAACATGGACGCGTCCCGTGCCCCAAGAAATGGTTCGCCGCGATCGCCGAGCAAATCCGTCGCGACTTATTTCGATCACTTCGCCGCGGCGGTCACGGCGTGGGCGGGGTCCTCGATCGCGTTTGGCCTTGCGGTCGGCGTGGTGGCGGCATGGGCCCTGACCGGTCCGGTTTCCGGATACTCCGAGAGCTGGCAACTGGTGATAAACACCGGCACGACCATCGTGACCTTTCTCATGGTGTTCCTCATCCAGCAGAGCCAGAACAAGAACGATCGGGCGCTGCATCTGAAGATCGACGATCTGCTTATCGCGCTGAAGGACGCGGACGAGGATCTGGTCGACGCCGAGCGCCTGGATGACGACCGGCTGGTCGCTCTTGCGGCGGCATTGACCGCGCATGCCAAGCGCATGGCGAGGGACAAGCGCAGGCGGCTGGCGGACGAGCGGAAAGGGCGGGCGCCGGAAGGGGGCGGACGCGAAGCCATGAAGACGGCGCGGCGGCGCCGCGTTGCGGGCCGCGGGCCAGGGGGAAGGCGCCAGGCGGCAGCGCTCTCCGGTGCGCGTTCCAGCCTGAAGCCGAAGGGCCTGGCCTAGGGGGCGAGCGGGCGCGGGCCGTGCCTGCGGCCCGCGCCTTCATGTCACTGTACCGAGGTCGGGGCGGCCGTACGCGAGGCTTGCGTCGGCATGCGTTCCACGGTCAGCGAGCCGGGGGTGCCAACGGCGGGGCGCACTACCGCCGCGTGGTTGGCGTCATTGGCGCCCAGGTTGGGCAGATCCGAGGGGCGCGCGGCCACGGCCGCGAACGCGCTGCCGCCGCTGGACGGCACGCCGTCCAGAGTCAGGCTTGCAGCCCAGGCGCCGCTATGGCGCGAGAGCACTTGGTAGCGTTGCTGTCCGCCCGTGGTGCGCGCGACAACGTACAGCGTGCCGTCGATGATGTTGAGCGCGGGCGGCGAAGCGGCCTCCGCGTCCAGCTTCGCCGGCTTGCCGTGTTCGACGAGCCAGAGCTGGCCGCCCGCACGCTCCAGGATGGCGAGCACGACGTTGCCCTGGGCGTCCGCGCCGATGGCCGGGCGTCCGATGTAGGGCACGCCGAGGTCGGCGGGGGCGCTCCAATCCATGTCGAGATCGGTAGTGTCGCCGGTCTCCAGCAGCCGGGTCAGATGATTGTTGGCGCGCTGACGGAAATAGAGCTCGATGCGGTTTTCATGGTCGCGGATCGCGGCCAGGCCGCCCGCGGCAGTCGGCGCCGGCACGGGGCGCCATCCTTGCCATTCGGGACGATGGCCTTTGGCGGCCGGCAATTGGCGCGTATAGAAGAGTTCGCCCTTGGACGTGACCGCGAAAACGACGTAGCGCCCATCGGAGCCACGCGCCGCGGCAGGGCCGCCGGTGGCGCCTTCGAGCAGAGGCAGGTCCTGCCAGGTGCTCCAGCCGCCGTCGATGCCGGAAGGCGCGATCCAGTGAAGCCGGTCGTCGTAGCCCAGCGCCACGGCGGCGGCTTCCCCGCGCGGGGCCACGGCCGGGATCTGCGTCACCCGCACGCCGCCCAGCGCTTGCCAGCCTTGCCAGGTGCCATCGTGGCGCTGCTTGTTCGCCCACACGCCGCCCAGCGGATCGCGCGCCATCAGGCCGGCGGTGCCGTCGGCGTGGGTGAACGAGACCAGCGGCCCGCTGGTGCGACCTCCCAGGCTCCGCCAGCGGCGCTGGCCGGAATCCCAGCGGTTGACGGCGGCATTGGTTTCTCCGGCGGCGAACACCACGAGGCCGCCGCGGCCGTCCGGGTACAGCTGCGGCGTCATGTCCTGGCGCGACACGTAGTACGCCCGCTGTACCCAGGCGGCGGCCGGCCCGGCGGGCTCCTTGCAGCCGGTGGGCCCGGCGCAATAGTGATAGTCGTTCCAGGCGTAGTGCTGGAAGATCACCGACTTGCTGGCGATCTCCGTGTCGGTGAGGTTGCTGGCGCGTTCCTGGCTTGGGTAGTCGATGTAGCCCGTCTCGGCGTAGTTGCCCGGGACGCGGACCATGGCTTCGCGCACCAGCCGCGCGCTGGCGATATGGTCCGGATGGCCATGGCCGGCGCAACGCCAGCACAGCTGCGTGTAGGGCACCGCGATCGTGTCGTCCAGGTGGCGCACCGTGGTGGGGGCGTACTGGCGGATCACGTCCGCCAAGGTGCCGATCAGTTGTTCGCGCGTGTAGGACTCGGCGTAGGGGCCCAGCGTTTCGACGCTTTGCCCGGGTTCCGATTCGGTGCGGCTCAGCGGCGTCAGGCTGCCCCAGCCCTTGCCCAGCCAGGGGTCCTTCAGGCGCATGTGCCAGAGCTGGACGCGCGGATTGCCCTGCAGCGTGAAGCGCGCGAAATGGTGTCCTCCGGCGGTGCCGGCATCTTCTTTCCAGACGTCGGGTTCGTGCGCCATGTAGGCATAAGCGGCGCGCACGCCGCGCTCGCGGCCCAGCATGTAGCTTTCGCCTTCGCCCGCGTCGCTGGCGGTCAGGTAGACCACGCGCACGCAGCCGCCCGCCTCGATGTTGGAGGCGATGTCCGGATTCATGAACAACAGGTCGTCATCCAGGTGGGCAACGAACGCCAGATCCTTGATGCCGTGGCATTGCGCGAGCGTGGGAGGGGAAGCGAATGCTTGATGGGAAAGCAGGACCGCAAGGGTAGCGAATAGCGCCCGGCCAACGGGGCGCAGCAAGGCCTTCAGAACGTGCATAACAGGGCGCGGCAGAAAAGGCGTCGCGCGGCAGGGAATTAATGAGTCGAAAAGTATAGCGGTGGCGGACGCCGGACTGTTGACGGGATATGGGGCCGGATAGCCGCCCGCGCGGCGCTAGCCCGCGCTCTCCAGCAGCCAGCCGCGCAGCCGTTCCAACGAGGCATCAGCGCGTGCCGGATCCTTGCGCGTGCATAGGCTGAAGGCCGCGCCGCTTTCGACGAAGCCCAGCGGCGCGGCCAGCCGCCCTCGGTGCAGGTCGGCTTCGACCAGCACCGACGGGGCAATGGCGATGCCCAGGCCAGCGGCGGCGGCTTCGAGCATATGGCCCAGATGATCGAATTCGCGGCCGGGTTGCCTGGTGGCCAGCCGGAGATCCTGGCGTGCCGCCCAGTCCTGCCAGGCGTCGGGCCGGGATGTGGTGTGCAGCAGTGGGGCGTCCAGGACGTCGGCCGGCCGCCGGATGCGATCGGCCCACGCAGGGGCGCAGACGGGGCCGATGGTTTCCGCGAAGAGCGGGGTGACGGCCCATTCGCCTGGCCAGCCGCGGCCGGCCAGGATCAGCGCGTCGACCCGCTGGGTATTCAGCAGGGCCGGGTCTGCCGCCGTTTGCAGCCTTATCCGGATATCCGGATGCAGGGCCTCGAAGCGTTCCAGCCGGGGAATGAGCCAGTTGGACAGGAAGCTGGCAGGCGCCCCTACGGCCAGTTCCGCCGGCTGCGAGCTGCGCTTGAGTTCATCGCAGCGGCGTTCGAGCAGGTCGAACGCTTCCTGGGTGGCGCGTTGCAAGTCCAGGCCCGCCGCCGTCACGTGGACGCCGCCCGGGCGGCGCTCGAAGAGCGGACAACCGAGCCATTCTTCCAGTTGCCGGACCTGTTGGCTGACCGCGCTATGGGTAACGCAAAGCTCTTTCGCCGCCAGCGTGAAGCTTGAATGGCGGGCCGCGCCGTCGAAGAACCGCAGCGCGTTGAGGGAAGGGAGGCGTCGCATGATCTTGATGTTAGCTGTACTTACATTGGTGCTAAACAAATAATTGATTTAAATAAGTTTTTCATGAAGATAGCATAAGCATGAGTCTCGCATTATTGCCACGGAACCAGCGATCCATGCCATCCTCCTCCATCCATCCGGCCGTTCCCGACAGCCTCGGCCAATTCGGCTCCTACGGCGGTCGCTATATGCCCGAAACGCTCATTCCCGCGCTGGACGAGCTGGAACGCAGCTTCAGGACGGCGCTGGCTGACGAGGATTTCTGGCAGGCCTACCGCGAGCTGCTGGCCGACTACGTCGGCCGTCCCAGCCCCTTGTTCCTGGCCCGGGGCATCTCGCGGGAACTGGGAGGCGCGCAGGTGTACCTCAAGCGCGAGGACCTGAACCACACCGGCGCGCACAAGATCAACAACTGCCTGGGACAGATCCTGCTCGCGCTCCGCATGGGCAAGCGGCGCATCGTCGCGGAAACGGGCGCGGGGCAGCATGGCGTGGCGACCGCGACGGTCTGCGCCCTGCATGGCCTGGAGTGCGTGGTGTACATGGGGGCGGAAGACATGGCGCGCCAGGCCGTCAACGTGCGCCGGATGCGCATGCTCGGCGCCGAGGTGCGCGCCGTGCATGGCGGGACGGCCACGCTGAAGGATGCGATGAACGAGGCCCTGCGGGATTGGATCGCGCACCCCGCCGACACGTATTACCTGCTGGGCACCGGCGCCGGGCCGCATCCCTATCCCTGGCTTGTGCGGGAGTTCCAGAAAGTGATCGGCGAGGAGACGCGTCAGCAAATCACGGCCAAGACGGGGCGCATGCCGGACGCCATGGTTGCCTGCGTGGGCGGAGGCTCCAATGCGATGGGGTTCTTCTATCCCTTCCTGGAATCGGAAGGCGTGCGGTTATACGGCGTCGAGGCGGGGGGCTTGGGCCTGGCCAGCGGCGCGCACGCGGCCAGCATCACCGCCGGCCACGCTGGCGTGCTTCACGGCTGCCGCAGCTACTACCTGCAGGACGAGGACGGACAGATCCTGAACGCGCATTCGGTGTCGGCTGGGCTCGATTATCCGGGCGTGGGCCCAGAGCATGCATTGCTGCACGACCGCGGGCGCGTGGCCTACGTGTCCGTGACGGACGCGGATGCCGTGTCCGCCTTTCATTGGCTGACGCGCAAGGAGGGCATCCTGCCCGCGCTGGAAAGCGCCCATGCGCTCGCGTATGTCCGCGAACTCGCGCCGCGGATGGGGCGCGACGAGATCCTCGTCGTCTGCCTGAGCGGGCGCGGCGACAAGGACCTGGATACGGTTATGCAATTCGGCGAGGTAGCGCGATGACACGGCTGGACCACACTCTATCGGCGCTGCGCCAATCCGGCCGCAGCGGTTTGGTGACCTACTTCGCGGCGGGCGATCCCGATTCCGGTTCCTGCCTGGCGCTGCTGCGCGGCCTGCCGGAGGCGGGCGCCGACGTGATCGAACTGGGCATGCCGTTCAGCGATCCCGTCGCCGACGGTCCCATCCTGCAACGGGCCAACGCCCGCGCGCTGGCGGGTGGCCAGACCTTGAAGCGCACGCTGGCGCTGGTGCGCGACTTCCGGGCGTCGGAGAAGGATACGCCGCTGGTGCTGATGGGATACCTGAACCCCATACTGCGGCACGGCGCCGGGGCCTTCATGGCGGACGCCGCGGCAGCGGGGGTGGACGGGCTGATCATCATTGATCTGCCCATCGAGCATGCCGGCGAGATTGGCCGGGAAGCGCGCACGCACGGCGTCCACCTCATCCGCATGTCCGCGCCCACTTCCGAGGACGCGCGGCTGGCGCAGCTGCTGGCCGATGCCAGCGGGTTCGTCTATCACATCATGCTGGCCGGCACGACCGGCGCGGCGCTGCCGGATGAGCGCCGCATCGCCCGGGACCTGGACCGGCTGCGCGCGCATACGCGGCTGCCGGTCGCCGCCGGCTTCGGAGTGCGCTCCCCGGAAGCGGCGCGGCTCGTCGGCCGGCACGCGGACCTGGTGGCCGTCGGCTCCCGGCTTGCCGAAGTGCTGGCGGAGCGTGGCGTCGCCGGGGCGCTGGACGAGGTGCGCGGGCTGGCGGCTGCCTTGCGCAGATGAGGCGGCGGCGGGCATGCCCGCGCCTTATCGTGCGCTCAGGCCGGGCGCTGCCCGCCTGTTTCTTCCATGAGGATGGGAATGGCCAGGTTGCAGGAATGGATGCCCATGACGGTGGTGAGCTGGATCGCTTCGAGCAGTTCTTCCCGCGTCGCGCCGGCCTTGAGGGCATTGCGCATGTGGCGCCGCACGCCCGGGCCGTACAGGTGGGTCGTGGCGGCGTTGATGGCGACGAGTATCAACTCCTTGTATTTCTGCGGGAGCGGGCCATTGCGCTGCGGCACGCTGCGAAAGGCCAGATAGGCCTCCATGAACTCCGGGTCCAGTTCCCGCAGCTGGTCCCAGAGCGGATTCCAGTCGCCCTTGGCGATATGCGCTTCGCACAAGGGGGTAGGGCGTGTCTTGTCAGGCATGGTGGGGCTCCTGGAGCGGGTCAGCCGCCGGCGGCATCGGCAAGAATGAATTCCGCCGCGCGCTCGCCGATCATCATGGCGGGCGCGTTCGTGTTGGAGGAGGCGATGGTGGGCATGACCGAAATGTCCGCTACGCGCAGCCCCTGCAGGCCATGCACCTTCAGGCGTTCGTCCACCACGGATTCGCCGGGCCGCCCCATGCGGCAGGTGCCGACGGTATGCCATGCGGTCTGGCCCGTCTGCCTGGCGTAGGCGAGCAGGTCCGAGTCGGATGCGGCGGCGGCGCCCGGCCGCTCTTCGTTGACGATGACGGGCCGCAGGGCCGCCTGCCCGGCGATTCCGCGGATCAGGCGCAGCATGGCGACGGCCGTCGTCCGGTCATGGGCGTCCTGCAGGTAGTTCGGATTGATGGAGGGCGCTATCCGGGGATCGGCCGAAACGGCATGGATGCTGCCGCGAGAGCGCGGGTACAGCATGAACCCGCCGATCGAGAAACCGGGGAATTTGTCGATGCCGCCCACGCCATCGCGCGAATACCGGTCCTTGCCGCTGATGTGGTAGATGCGGATCATGACGTCGGGGTGCGGCAGCGCGGCGGACGTGCGCGTGATCGCATGGGCGGTCGACGAGGTGCCCGCCAGCAGCCCCTTGCGGCCGGCGAGATACCGCAGCGCGGCCTTCACCTTGTGGAAGGGGCTGCGCATGATGTCGTTGATGGTTTCGGCGATGGACGAGCGATAGGTGCACCGCACTTGCAGGTGATCGCTCATGTGCTCACCCACGTCGGGCAGGTCGAGCACGACTCCAATGCCCAGCGACCGCAGCCGCGCGGCGTCGCCGACGCCGGACAGCTCCAGCAATTGCGGCGATTGCACGGCGCCCGCGCACAGGACCGTTTCGCGATGGGCGCTGGCCGATCGGGTGGAACCGTTCCAGTCGTACTCCACGCCGACACATCGCGTGCCGTCGAAGCGCAGGCGGCGCACGAAGGCGTGCGTGCGCACGACCAGGTTGGCCCGCTGCCGCGCCGGCCGCAAGTACCCGACCGCGGCGCTGCAGCGCCTGCCCGCGTGCGCGCTCTGTTCCAGGTAGCGCACGCCTTCATAGTTGACCGCGTTGTAGTCCTCGGTCGGCGCGATGCCGGCCTGGCGGCAGGCGGCGATGTAGGCGTCGGAGATCTTGTCCGGGTCCCGGATGGCGCGGTCGGTGATCTGGATCGGTCCCGACCGGCCACGCAGCGGATGGCGGGAATAGGGGTTGTTTTCGATCTTGCCGAAGTACGGCAGCAGGGTCTGGAAGTCCCAGCCCTTGATGCTGAACGCGTTCTCCCAGCTGTCGTATTCCTGCGGATCGCCCCAGACGTAGGCCATGCCGTTGACCGAACTGGAGCCGCCCAGCACCTTGCCGCGCGGCCAATAGATCTGCTGCCCCGCCAGGTTGGCCTGCGGCTCGGTCTTGAATGGCCAGACCACTTTTTCGTTGGTCAGCAGCCTGCCTACGCCCAGGGGAATATGGATCCACATGTTGCGGTCTTCGTCGCCGCCTTCCAGAAGCAGCACACGATGCTTGCCCGAAGCGCTCAGGCGATTGGCCGCCACGCAGCCCGCCGATCCCGCTCCGACCACGATGTAGTCGAATTGTTCTGCTGTCATGATCACTTTGCGCGGTTCTTGAAGGAATCCCTACGGAAGCTGTAGAGGGCGTTGGGGTCGACCTGGATGTCGACGACCGCGGGGCGGCCGCAGCGTATGGCGGCATCCACCGTCCGCGCCAGGTCGGCGGCGCGTTCCACGCGAAAACCTTGCGCTCCCCAGAGCTCCGCGAGCTTGTCGTAGGGCGGATTGGGCACGTCGGCGCCGAGGTAGCGCTGTTCGAAGAAGTCGCGCTGGTAGGCTTTTTCGGCGCCCCAGCAGCCGTTGTTCATGACGAGGCACACCGTATTGATGCCGTTGGCGACGGCCGTGCCGATCTCGCTGCAGGCCATGCCGAAGCCGCCGTCGCCCATCAGGCTGATGACGGTGCGGTCGGGGCGCGCCAGCTTGGCGCCCAGGCCGCAGGCGTACGAGAAGCCCACCAGGCCGAAGTCCAGCGGCGTGAACAGCGCGGGCGTCTGCGCGTAGCGCATCTGGTCGGTGGCCTGCAGGCAGAGCGTGCCCGCGTCCATGGTGTAGATGGCGTCGTCGGGCGCCACGTCCCGCAGCGTCTTGAACAGATACGCCGGCTGCAGCGGGTCGCTGCCGCTGCCGGCGGCTTCATCGCGCTGCTGCAGCAGCGCGCGGCGCTGTTCGGCGAACCGGGCGACCCAGGCCGCGCTCCCGGGATGCGCGGGCAGGCCTTGCAGCGCGGCGACGAGATCCTGGGCGACGGTGTCGGCGTCGCCCAGGATGCCGACGTGCACGGGGAAGAAGCGGCCCAGGGCGGTGGGCTCGATTTCCACCTGGATCAGCTTGGCGGAGGGATTGAGGCTGTCGCGCTGGTAGAACGTGGTGTTGAAGCCGAGCCGGGTGCCCAGGGCCAGGATGACGTCGGCCTGCTTGGCGAGGTCGGACGCCACCGCATTGCCGCGCGGCCCGACCTGGCCGGCATACAGGGGATGCTGGCACGAGATCGCGTCGCCGTGGCCGGGGGACATGGCGATCGGCGCGTTCAGCCGTTCGGCAAGCGCCAGCACGGCGCGCTGGCTGAGGCTGTTCTTGACGCCGCCGCCGGCAATGATCAGCGGCCGTTCCGCCTGCGCCAGCATCTGCGCCGCCTGTTCCAGCAGCGCCCGCGGCGCGGTCACCGCGCCGAACACCTGGGCGCGCTCGAATGCGCCATAGGCCGATGACTCCAGCGAATCCGCCAGCAGGTCGCGCGGCAGGTTCAGCATGACGGGGCCGCGCCGGGGCGACAGGGCGGTCCTGAACGCTTCGCCCACCATTTCGGGGATGCGGGCGGTCTGCGTGAGCGTGTACGTCTTTTTCGTGATGGGCTTGAACAGCGATTGCTGGTCGACTTCCTGGAAGGCGTCCCGGTAGATGTGGGCGGAGCTGAGCGATCCGCCCAGCGCTACCACGGGCGAGTAGGCGGCGTGGGCCTGCGCCAGCCCGGTCACCAGGTTGGTCGCGCCCGGCCCGTTCTGCCCGGCGAGGAAGACGCCCGCCTGGCCGGACGCGCGGGCATAGCCGTCGGCCATGTGCACGCCGGTGCGCTCGTCGCGTACGCCGATGAAGCGGATGTCGCGCGCATCGTACAGCGCGTCGAATATTTCCATGCCTGCGGATCCGATCAGTCCGAATACGTGGTCCGTGCCCTGGGCGCCCAGCGCCGCCACGACCGCTTGGCCGCCCGTCATGTTCTTCATGTGATTCTCCTTCGATGCGATACGGTTATTGGTTGGCTTTCAGGATCTTGTTGAACTTGTCCATCTCGCGCGCGATGTACTCGTCGAAGACCTTGAGCTGCCGGTTGTCCGGCACCAGGCCCTGGCGCGTCAGCTGCTCCTGGACGGCGGGATCCCGGCTGACCTGCGCGATCGCGTCGGCCAGCGCCTGCTTCACGGCGGGCGCGGTCCGGGAATTCATCACCACCCCGTACCAGATGCTGTAGTCGAAGTTGCCCAGGCCGATTTCCGCCACCGTCGGCGTATCCGGCAGCAGCGCCGAGCGCTTGGGGCTGGTGACGGCGAGCGCTTTCAGCTGGCCCGACTGGATGAAAGGCAGGGCCAGCGCGATCGGCGGAAAGGACACGTCGACGCGGCCGGCGGCCACTTCGGCCACGCCTTCCTGCACGCCCTTGTAGGGGATGTGTTCCAGGTGGACGCCCGCTTCCTGGTTGAAGTAGCGGCCCACCAGGTCGGTAGCCGAGTTCACGCCCGCCGAGCCGTAGGTGAAGCGGGCGTCGGGGCGCCGCGCGGCGTCCACGAAATCGCGCAGTTTGTCGTAGGGGTTCTTGCGGTTCACGACGATCAGCGTGGGCGAGGAGGCGATCGCGGCGATGCCGGAGAAATCCTTGAGCGTGTCGTACGGCATCTTGTCGTTGACGGCGGGAATGACCACGTACGACGAGGACACGAACAGCATGGTGTTCTTGTCGACCGGCTCGTTCAGCGTGCGCTGGGCGCCCACCAGCCCGCCCGCGCCCGGCTTGTTCTCGACGACGACGGCCTGGCCCAGCAGCGGGCCCAGCTTTTCGGCATAGATCCGGGCAATGATGTCGATGAGCGCGCCGGGGCTGAACGGCACGATGATGCGCAGCGGCGCATCGAACTTGACCGGGGCCGGCGCGGCCAGGGCCTGGGAGGAACCTGCGAGGAAGAGCGCGGCGGCGATGCCGGCTTTCAGGCGGCGGTGGAGTGAAAGCATGGTTGTCCCCTTGATATGGTGTCATCATTCTAAATGTCGACATTTTTACTTTAATGGATAAGTTGGCTCGCTACAAGGGGTTCAGGTCTTGCCGGTGCGCGAAAGTTCTTCGAGCACGGCGTCGCGGTTCTGGACTGCCAGCCGGTAATGGCAGGCGGCGGCGCGTTCGGGATCGTGCCCGGTGATCGCCTGGATCGTTTCTTCCCAGGCGCGCAGGGAGCGTTCGCGCCGTTCGAGGGTGGCCAGGCTGATGCGGACGTAGCGGCCGATCTGCTTGGCGATGTCGCTCGCATAACTGGCCAGGATGGCGTTGTCGGCCAGGCTGGCGATGTATTCGACCAGCTCGCGGCTGTGGCGTGTGTATTCGGCGGGTTCGCCGATGTTGTCGGCCAGCAGGCGCAGGCGGCCCTTCAGGATGTCGGCCTCCGCGGGCGAGCAGCGTTCGGCCGCCAGCCGCGAGGCGGTCGACACCATGGCGGCGCGCACCGCGTACAGATCCAGGATTTCCTTGGCGGACAGCTGCGTGACGCAGGCGCCGCGTTGCGGGCGGATGGTGGCCAGGCCGCGGATCTCCAGCAGGCGCAGGGCCTCGCGCACGGTGGCGCGGCTGACGCCGTAGGTGGCGGCAAGCTCCGTTTCGCGCAAGCGGTCGCCAGGCGCCCACCGGCCGTCGGCGATCTGTTCGGCGAGCAGGTCAGCGATCTGCAGGGGCAGGGTCTTGAGAAGATTGGCGTTTTGCAGCGGCTGGGGCATCTTGTGGCGGGTGGAGCATCCGGGGGAATCGTGCGCCCACGCATTGTAGGCCAGCGCGCGCCGTTTTAGCGCCTGATGCTTGAATGTCGACATTGATCTTTTCGTGAATTGGCGGGCGAGGCGTCCACGGCCAGGCCGGCCCAAGCCGTGCCTGGAATGGCTGCGACAGAAGTTGAGGTGCCGGCAATGGCGCGTGCGCCACTGGACGTTTCCTGGATGTAGACTCCGGGACGAGGCAGGGGGCGGCCATAGTTCGGCTCCTTGCGCGTTTGACGCTGTTATAGAAGGTCCGGCCGAACCCGGCAATCGCATTCTCCGGCACAGGTGCGTGACTCCCGAATACCTTGAAAGGAGCTTTACATGGTGCAAGGCTTGTTCAAATCGTGGCGTCCGCAATCGCGGCCGGTGACCCTTTCCGCAGGCCGGCACCTGCGCATGTTGCCCCTGAGCCTCGCCCTGGCCGGCCTGGCTGCCGGGGCGGGTCTGACGCTGTCCGGGGTAGCGCAGGCGCAGGATGCGGCTCAGACGCAGTCTTCCCAGGCCGGGCCGTCGCAGGCGGATGCCGCGCGCGCGCTGCAATGGCCGCGCAGTTTCGACGCGCCCGACGGTTCTAAGGTGGAGCTGTACCAGCCGCAGATCGATGTCTGGAACGGGGATCGTCTTAGCGGCCGGATGGCGGTGGCGGTCGGGCCGGCCAAAGGGACCCCGACCTATGGCGTCGCGGACTTTTCCGCTCGGGCCGAAGTCAACAAGCCGGCCGGCCTGGTCCACCTGTCCGACATTCGGATAGAGCGCGTGCAGGTACCGACTGCGCCGCAAGAGGCATCCAGACTGCGCAGCCTGCTCGAAGCGCGGCTGCCGGCCTCGGGCGTGGTTACTCCGCTTGATGCGCTGCAACTGAGCTATACGCTGTCCAAGAACAGCCCCGCCACCAAGACCGTGGCCGTGGACAACGCGCCTCCTCGCATTGTGTATCGCACCGTGCCTACCGTCCTCGTGCTGGTCGATGGCCCGCCGTCGTGGGCGGATGTACCCGATGCGCGCGGCTGGCGCCGGGTGGTCAACACCCGGGCGCTGGTGCTGGCGGACAGCGCCGGGCGCAACTTCCTGCAGGCCGCGGGGCATTGGTACGAGTCGGGCAGCATCGATGGCCAGTGGCGGACGGTCGAGCAGCCGTCTTCCGCGCTGCTGGAGGCCGCCGAGGCGGCGCGCCGCAAGGTCGAACCAGACCCGCTGCTGCCTCATGACGGCAAGGCCACGCTGCGGGCGCCGGGCGTCGTCGTGTCCACCGTGCCGGCCGAGTTGCTGATAACCAGCGGGCAGCCGGAAATGCGCCCGGTGCCGGGCACCTCGCTGTTGGCGGTCTCCAACGCCGATCACGCGCTCTTCATGGATCCCGCCGACAACCGATATTACCTGCTGGTGTCGGGCCGCTGGTTCCGCGGCTCGGGCCTGGAGGGGCCCTGGTCGTACGTGCCGGGCAAGAGTCTGCCGCGCGACTTCGCGCGGATCCCGGCCAAGGACCCGCAGTCGGGCGTGCTGGCTTCGGTGCCCGGCACGCCGCAAGCCAAAGAGGCCGTCATTGCTTCGACCATCCCGCAGATGGCGACGGTGTCGCGCAACGAGGCGAAGCTGGCCGTGGAGTACGCAGGCGGCTCGCCGACAATGCGGCCGGTCGCCGGCACGACGCTGTACTACGCCGCCAATTCCCAAGTGCCCGTGATCCAGGCCGACGGCCGCTACTACGCCCTGTCGCGGGCGGTCTGGTTTGTGTCTGACTCGGCCTTCGGGCCGTGGCGCGTGGCCGACAAGGTGCCTCCGGTCATCTACGCCATTCCCGCCAACTCGCCCTTGCACTACGTCACCTACGTGCAGGTTTACGGTTCCACCGCGCAGAGCGTGGTGTTCGGCTACACGCCGGGCTACATGGGCGTGGTGGTCGCGCCCGATGGCACGGTGGTCTACGGCACGGGTTACTCCTATCCGCCCGTCATCGTGCAGGACACCTGGGTTGGCTACCCGCCCAGTTACGGTTATGACGCCGCCTTCGATACCGCGGCCGGCTTTGCCTTCGGCTTCGCCGCTGCGGCGGCCTGGGGCGGCGCAGCACCCTACTGGGGACCATATTGGGGTGGGGCATACTGGCGCGGCGCGGATGTGAACCACGTCGACGTCTATGGCGCCTGGGGCGGATCCGGCGTGGTTACCCACGCGGCCGGCTGGAATGGCTGGACGGGCACGCAGTGGCAAGGCAGCCATGCCGAGGGCTACAACCCCTGGACCGGCGCGGGATTCGAGGGTTCGCGCGGCGCGGCCTATAACGAGTACACCGGCAACGCCGCCGCCGGTCGCCGGGGCGCCTACACCGACCCGGTCACGGGCGCGTCGGGCGCGGGCCGCGCGGGCGTAGTCTCCAATGACGACGGGCAGTGGGCGGCGGGCCGTCAAGACGCGCGCACCAATGCTTACACGGGCCGCACCACGGTGTCTTCCGCCACGGCGACGGGCACGGGAGGAGACGTCAACAGCGTGGACCGGCGCGGCGCGACATATGACCGCAACACGGGCAACGCCGCGGCCTGGAACAACGGCAACGTCTATGCCGACCACAACGGCAACGTCTACGAGCACAACGACAATGGCTGGCAACAGCACACGTCTTCGGGCTGGCAGCCGGTGCAGTCGACCAGGACGCAGTCCGGCGATTCGGCCTACCTGAACGGCCAACGCCAGGCGCGCGATTATTCCAGCCAGCGCACCGACGACTTCCAGGGTGGCGGCTGGCAGAATCGGACGGAGGGCGGAGGTTGGCAGGACCGCATGGGCGGCAGCGACGGTGGCGGTTGGCGCGATCGCATGGGTGGCGGCGATGGCGGCGGTTGGCGCGGCCGCGGCGGCGGTGGCTGGGGCGGCGGCTTTGGCGGATTCCGCGGCGGTTTCCGGCGCTGATCCCGATGGCCGGGCGGCAGCGTCCGGCTCTCGGGGGGGGGCTCCGGCGGATTTGCGCCGTCCCCGCGCCCGGGGCTAGACTGCCCGTTTCCCCTTTCTGCGGCATTTCGCCATGGCGCTGCATAGCTGGCTCATCTATCTGGTCGCGGTCATCGGTCTGTCGGTGACCCCCGGCCCCAATACGCTGCTTGCGCTGACTCACGGTGCGTTGCACGGTCATCGCAAGGCGCTGTGCACCATCGCCGGCGGCGCGGTCGGTTTCGTTGCATTGATTGCCTTGTCGATGTTGGGCATCAGCGCATTGCTCAAAGCCTGGGGGCCTGCCTTGACCGTGCTGAAGTGGGGCGGCGGCGCCTATCTGATCTGGCTCGGCATCCAGCTGTGGCGCTCGCCCGGCGTGCAATTGCAGCCGGCGCCGGACATGCCGCGGATGCGTGGCATGCGGATGTTCAGCCAGGGCTTCCTGTCCGCCATTTCCAATCCCAAGGCGCTGTTGTTTTACGGCGCCTTCCTGCCGCAGTTCATCGACCCGGCCCGCAGCCTGCTGACGCAGTTCGCGATCATGGCCGCCACCTTCACGGCCGTCGAATTCCTGGTCGAGTACGTGCTGGCGCGTCTGGCGCATCGCGTGCGACCCTGGCTCGAACGCGCTGGCCGGCGTTTCAACAAGGTTTGTGGCGGCCTGTTCGCCGCTATGGGGGCGGCCCTGCCGGGGTCGTGATCGGTCCTCGGGCGCGGTCCAGCGCCATCACGCCGCCGGCTGCCACCGCCCAGACTCCGGGTCGACGGCGACGCGCACGCCGTCCAGGCGAACCTGCTCTTCGTCCAGCTGCCGGGCGCCTGGAAGGTCGATGTCGAAAGCGACGCCCAGCATCCGCGCGACGCTGGCCGTTTCTATCGGCAATTCCCAGGTGAGGAACAGCTGCGAGAAATCCTGGCCGGAAGGGAAATCGCTTTCGTGGAATACGTCGCGGCCGCGCGGCACGACGCCGTGGGGTTGCGCTGTATCGAAGACCATGGCGGTGCCGCGGGCCAGCGGGATCCGCTGGCCGGTGCCGGGAAATAGCACGTCGAGCCCTTTGTCTTCGCTCAGGAAGAGATTGCAGAAGGCCGCGGCGCCGTACTGCGCGGCGTCATGATGGTAGCGGGCGCCGCGGCAAGCCATGAGGGCGATGTCGGCGCCGGCCAGCACTCCGTCTTCCAGCCCCAGCCCGCGCATCCAGGCGTCCATCGCCTGCAGGCAGAGGCTATGGCCGGGCCAGCGCGCCTGCGTCCGGGCGAGGGGCATCTGTTCGACGTCGCCCGGTTCCAGGCATAGCCGCGCCGAGATCTCCCGGTCCCAGTCCGCCAGCACGCGCGCGGGCGGGGCAGGCAGATCCAGCGTGCCGCTCAGCACCGCGCCGCCCACGCCGCGGCTGCGCATGGCGTCGCCGCTCAGGTAGTAGGCGGTCAGGCGGCCGGGCGTGCGATGGATTGGAGTGTGTCGGTCCATGTGCGCATGGTACCGCTAGCCCTGCAGCAGCGCCGCCGTGCGCTCGGCCTCGACGGCCAGCCGGTAGGCGCGTTTCAGGTAGAGCTGGGCGTCGTGCTCCCACGAGAAGCCTATGCCTCCGTGGACCTGGATGGACAGCTTCACGGCGCGGCGCGCGGCGGCCGTGGCCACGCGCGTGGCCGCGGCCGCCAGCGCCGGATCGAGCGTGGCGCGCGAGCGCAGCAGCGCTTCCACGGCATAGCGGCTGTTGTCCAGGCCGATCCAGGCATCGACCAGCGGATGCTTCACGGCCTGGAACTGCCCAATGGCGCGTCCGAACTGTTCGCGCTCCTTGGCATAGGCGATAGCCAGGTCCAGGGCCGCGCCCGCCGCGCCGGCCAACTGCGCAAGCAGGAAAGCCTGGTGGTTCTGCAGCGCGGGCAGGACCTGTCCATCCGGCAGTTCCGCTTGCGCCAGCGCGGGGCCGCGCAGGCGGGCCAGTGCCGTGGTCGGATCCAGGCCCTGCACGGGCTCCAGCATCGCGGGATCCAGGCGCGCCAGGCGCCAGCCGCCGTCCGTCCGGCTCAGGCGCAGGTACTGGGCGGACGGGCCGTAGTCGTCGATCCATCCATCTTCATCGCCGGCGCGGTCGCAGCGGATGCTGGCCGGATGGGCGGCCAGGTCGAGCACGACCGGCGAGAGGGCGGGTTCCCGTTCCAGCAGCACTTGGGCGAGAAAGGCGGAGGGGCCATAGGGCAGGGTGAGCAGCGCGCGCCCGGCCCATTCGCCCATGAGGAGGGTGCCGGGGCCATATTCGGCCTGGAAGGCTTCTGAGCCCGCTTCCAGCCAGCCGCCTTCGGCCAGCTCCTTCCACAAAGCGAGCTGGGTAGCGGCGTGCGCGGGCAGCGCGCGGCGGGCGTAGGTGGGGGGATGCTGTTCTTCCAGCAGGCGGCCGAAGGTCGAGGACAGCAAGGTCCTGATTTCGCTATGCATGTTGTTTTCTGTCCTTGGGCAGGCCGAGCAGGCGTTCGCCCACGATGTTGCGTTGGATCTCCGACGTGCCGGCCACGATGGTCTCGGCCCTCGACCACAGGAATTCGCGCAGTACGCTGGCGGGGGCGGCGTACGGGGCGCCGGCCTGGGGCCCCAGGATGGCCGCTTCGCCCAGGAGTTCCACGCGCTGTTCCCAGACCTGCTGGCGGGTTTCGCTCCACATCAGCTTGAGCATGGCGCCGTCGATGCCGGGGGTGTCTCCCGAGGCCACCTGCCGCAGCACGCGATCCACACGCCAGCGGATGACCTGGCAGGCGTCCGCCAGATCCTGGACGCGGCGCGCGTGCACGGCGCGCTCGTCCGGTGCCAGCGGCGCTTGCGCGAGCGCGGCTTCCAGTTCGCGGAGCTCGTCTTCCAGCTGCACGACCCGGGGCATGAAATAGATGCCGCGCTCGTATTCGGCCGCCGCCATCGCGATGCGCCAGCCTTCGCCGGGTTCGCCCAGGATGCGGCCTTCGGGCACCGCCACCGCTTCGAACAGCACTTCGTTGTAGTCCGCTTCGCCCGTCATCTGGCGTATCGGTTCGACGCGCACGCCGTGGGCGCGCATGTCGATGAGCATGAAGCTCAGGCCGCGATGGGCCTGGCTGTCCGGCTCGGTGCGGACCAGCGCGAAGCACCATTTGGCCAGGTGCGCCTGGGTGGTCCAGATCTTGCGGCCGTCGACAAGCCAGCCGGCGGGTTCGGCGCGGGCCCGGGTGCGCACGGAGGACAGGTCGGAGCCGGTCTGGGGCTCGGAGTAGCCCTGGCACCAGATCTCGCTGCCATCCCGGATGCCCGGCAGGAACAGGGCCTTTTGCGCGGGCGTGCCGAAGCGCAGCAGGGTGGGCGCGAGGATCGCGTGCGCAATGCTGTTGATGGGCTGCGGCGCGTGCAGGCGCGCGCAGAGCTCATGGAAGGCGATCAGCGTGGCCGTGGGCAGTTCGCGGCCGCCGTATTCGCGCGGCCAGGTCAGGGCGATCAGATCGGCCTCGCACAGCATGCGATTCCAGGCCTGGCGGCATTCCGGCGTGTGCGAGGCGGTGTCCGGATACCGGGCGCGCAGCCGCGCGAGCGCCGCCCGCAACCAGGCGTCGGCGTCTTCGAGGAAGTTTTCGGTGCGTATCATGGAGATGGCGGAATCAGGAATGGCTAAGGTGCAGGATGCGGGGTTCGCCTTCGAAGCGCAGCGGCGCATCGATCCAGCGGCCCAGCTCCGAGGGCGGCAGGCCTTCGACCAGGGCGACGGGCACGAATGCTCCGTTACGCACCTCGAAGATGCCGATGTCGGCATAGACGCGGCCGACGACGTCGGCGCCGGTGAGCGGCAGCGTGCAGCGGCTGCGCAGGCGCGGACGGCCTTCGCGGGTGAGCGCTTCCATCATGACCCAGACCTCGCGGGCGCCCGCGGCCAGATCCATGGCGCCGCCCACCGAAGGCATGGGGTCGTCCGCGCCTAGTGACCAGTTCGCCAGATCGCCGTGGCAGGACACCTCGAAGGCGCCCAGCACGGTGATGTCGATGTGGCCGCCGCGCATGATGGAAAAGGAATAGACGTGGTCGAAGATGGCCGCGCCTTCGGTGAGCGCGATGGATTGCTTGCTGGCATTGATGAGATCGCCGTCGGCGGTCTCGTGGGCTTGCAGCAGGCGCATGCCCAGGATGCCGTTCTCGCTGTGCAGCTGGACGCCGCGCTCCGGGTCCAGGCGGTCGGTAACCAGGGTAGGCATGCCGATGCCCAGATTGACCACGGCGCCGGCCGGCAGGTCGCCGGCCACCAGCGCGGCCAGGTGGTTGCGTGTCAGTCGTTTCATTGAGGGCTCCCCAACAGCCGGTGGACGAACAGGCTGGGCGTGACGATGGCGTCCGGATCCAGCGCGCCACAAGGCAGGATCTCGTCGACTTCCACGATGGTGGTCCGCGCCGCCATGCACATCACCGGTCCGAAGTTGCGCTGGGCGCGCCGGTACACCAGATTGCCCAGGCGGTCGGCGCGGTGGGCGCGCACGAAAGCGAAGTCCGCGCGCAGCGGCTCCTCGAGCACGTAGCCGCGGCCGCCAACGATGCGCGTTTCCTTGCCCTCGGCCAGCGGCGTGCCGTAGCCCGTGGGCGAGAAGAAGGGGCCCAGGCCCGCGCCGGCGGCGCGGATGCGCTCGACCAGTGTGCCCTGCGGCATTACCTCCACGGTCAGGCTGCCCGACTGTACCCGTTCGCGGATCACGTCGTTGCCCGGCATGCGGGGGTAGGAACAGATGATGCGGCTGACGCGGCCCGAGGCGACCAGGGCCAGGAAGCTCGTTTCACCAGCGCCGGCGTTGTTGTTGATCAGGGTGAGACCGCGTACGCCGGGCTTGGCCAGCAGAGCGGCCAGCAGGCGCGCGGGAATGCCCGAGCCGCCGAAGCCGCCCACGAAAATGGCGGCGCCGGATTCCACGCCGCGCAGGGCATCCTGCGCGTCGAGGCAGGTCTTGTCTTTCATTGTCCATCCTCCGTTGCCCACGCCGCGCGCCCTTGTGCGCACAGGGTGCCTTCCTGGTGGCAGGCCAGCGCCAG
Source organism: Achromobacter agilis (assembly GCF_900496965.1). Lineage (GTDB taxonomy): Bacteria > Pseudomonadota > Gammaproteobacteria > Burkholderiales > Burkholderiaceae_B > Achromobacter > Achromobacter agilis. The sequence goes on along the minus strand of NZ_UFQB01000007.1, from coordinate 101,638 downwards.
CCCGCGGGAATGGCGCCACCATGAGACCGCGACGGGCAGGCTGGGATAGACCGGCGCCAGGAAGCGCAGGTCCAGCTGGCCCAGCCGCAGGCGGGACGCTTCCCGCAGGCCGGGTTCCAGCGCACGGTTCACGATGCCGAGCAAGGCCGCGCCATGCAGGATGGGCCGCTCGTAGCCGGCCTGCCGCGCGCTCGCCGGGTCCACGTGCAAGGGGTTGCGGTCGGCGTTCAGACGGTACAGCGCGGCCTGGTTGCGGCAGGTGGGCACGATGACGGCGCCGTCGGGCGGTGCGGCCGGTGGCGCGGGGATCGGCTCCGGCAGGGGGTCGCTCAAGGCGGCGTCGCCTTTCGAATAACCGCCGTCTCCGCGGCAGATGTTCAACTGCTCGATGACGGCAAGGTCTTGCCCCGTGGCGGCGTCGCTCAGCGTGCGCCGGGTCACGACAAAGGCGCCGGGTCGCTTGTCGGCGATGTGGCTGACTGCCATTCGGCAGGACACCTGGCCGCGCGCGGGCAGGGGGCGGATGAAGCGCATGCGCTGCTCGCCGTGCACGACGCGGCGCCAGTCCAGGCCATGGCGCGGATCGCGCATCCAGAAGCCGGGGTAGGCCAGCACGGCCGCCATGGCGGGCAGGGCGCGCAGCCCCTGCTCGTAGATGAAGTGTGTTTCATCGCCCAGGGGGGCGCCTTCCGCCAGGCCGGCGCCCACGCCCAGGGCATAGAGGATGCAGTCATCCTCGCCATAGGCCTGGCGCTCGGTCTCGAAGACATGGGACTTCAAGCGGTGATAGTCCAGCGCCATGGCCGCCTCAGACCGGATCCCAGGAAAACACCTGGGCCGAGGTGTCCAGAGGCATGAAGGACGCGCGCAGCGCCGCCATGCCGTGCTCGGCGATGCTTTGCGCGGTCCAGCCTTCCGAGCGGTGCACCGAGCGCACCGGGCGCGATTGGCTCATGAGGAAGATCTCGTTCAGGCGGATGGCGAATACCTGTCCCGTTACCTCGGCCGAGGCGTCGGAGGCCAGGTAGCAGATGAGCGGCGCGATGGTTTCCGGCCCCATGCGGCGGATCTTCTCGACGTGGCGCGCCTGCTCTTCGGTCTTGGCGGGGATGGTCTCCGTCATGCGGCTCCAGGCCAGAGGCGCGATGCAGTTCGAGCGCACGTTGAACGCGGCCATGTCCAGCGCCATGGCCTTGGACAGGCCCACGATGCCCAGCTTGGCGGCGCAGTAGTTGGCCTGGCCGCGGTTGCCGATGACGGCCGAATTTGACGTCATGTTGATCAGGCTGCCGCCGCTCTGTTCGCGGAAGTGGCGGGCGGCGGCGTGGCTGAGGTTGAAGCAGCCGTACAAGTGCACCTTGACCACGGCGTCGAAGTCCTCGGGGGTGAGGCGGTGGAACATCTTGTCGCGCACGATGCCGGCGTTGTTCACGATGGCGTCCACCCGGCCATAGGTGTCGGCGGCAGTCTCGACGATGCGCTGCGCGCTGGCGTACTCGGCCACCGAATCGCCGCTGGCGATGGCTTCGCCGCCGGCGGCGCGGATTTCCTCCACGACCTGCGAGGCCGTGCTCTGCGAGGCGCTCGTGCCGTCGAGCGAAACGTTCAGGTCGTTGACGACCACGCGGGCGCCCTGCGCCGCCAGGGCCAGCGCCGCGGCGCGGCCGATACCGTTGGCCGCGCCGGTGACGACGACCACTTTTCCTTCCAGCATTCCAGATCTCCTTCAGTCCATCCAATTGGTCAGCACGGTCGTGGCCTGGGCGCTCAGCACCCCGCCGTTGCCATGCACGAGCGCGGTGCGCGCCTGCTTCACCTGCCGGTCGCCGCATTCGCCGCGCAACTGCCGCACCGCTTCCACCAGGCCGAACATGCTGTACATGCCGGGGTGCACGCAGGACAGCCCGCCGCCGTTGGTGTTCACGGGCAGTTCGCCGCTGGGGGCAATGCGTCCGCCGGACACGAAGGCGCCGCCTTCGCCCTTGCGGCAGAACCCCATGTCCTCCAGGAACAGGATGGGGTTGATGGTGAAAGCGTCATAGAGCTGCACCAGATCGATGTCGGCCAGCGAGACCCCGGCCCGCTCGCGCGCCTGGCCGGCGCTTTCGCCCGCCACGGTGCGCGTCAGGTCGGCCATGCAGGAGATCTGGCGATGCGAATGCGCCATGGCGGTGCCCAGCACATAGACGGGACGGGCCACTTCGGCGCGCTCGGCGGCGGTCACGACGATGGCGCCCGCGCCATCCGTCACGAGGCAGCAATCGCGCGCGGTCAGCGGCGAGGAAATCATGCGCGCCGACAGCACGTCGCCGATGGAGAGCGGTTCGCGCTTGTAGGCTTCCGGGTTCAGTTGCGCCCAGGCGCGCGCGGCGACCGCGACTTCGGCCAGCTGTTCGCGGGTGGTGCCGTATTCATGCATATGGCGGCGCGTCGCCAAGGCGTAGCTGGTCGGCGGATTGAAGGGCTGGAACGGCTCTTCGTACGGAAACGGATCCAGCTTCGCGCGGGCGCCGGAGGTCGCCGAGACGCCATTGCCGCCGCGCGGCGTGGCGCCATAGGCGATCACGACGTTGCGGCACAGGCCGGCCTGGATGGCCGCGGCCGCAATCAGCAGATGGCCGACGAAGGATGCGCCGCCGATCTGGGTGCTGTTCATGAACCGCGGGAACACGCCCAGGTACTCGGCCAGCTTGTTCAGCCACATCGACGAGGAGAGGCTGGCGCTCATCAGGCCGTCGATCTCTTCCATCCGCAGCCCTGCATCCCGCACCGCGGCGTGTACCGCCAGCGAAGTGACTTCCAGGTCGTTCAGGCCGCCGGCATCTCCGATGCCGGCCGTGGCGCAGCCGGTGATGGCGATGGCGCCGCGCAGGTTCCTGTTCCAGCCGGTCATGGCGCCTCCTGTTCGAACACGACCCGCGCGCGCTGCGGGTCGGGCCGGGCCGTCAGCCGCATGCCGATGCGCGGTTCGCCCGGCCCCAGCAGCGTGGACATCATGCGAAAGCCCTCGTCCATGTCGGCCAGGATGACGTTGCGCGCGGGCGCTTGGGGCGTGGCGGGGATCTCCGAATAGGAATAGAGCGTGGCCCCGGCGCGCATGGGGCGCCAGGCGTATTCCTGCGACCGGCAGTGCGTGCAATGCGTGCGTGGAAAGAAGAAGGCAAGCCCGCAGCTGCGGCAGACCTGGACTTCCAGCCGTCCCGCGCGCAGCGTCTCGGCGAAATACGTTTCCGGCGACGGGGAGCCGTTGCGGACGTCACTCATCCTTGACCCCGGCCTGCGTGATGACGGCTTGCCACTTGTCCATCTCATCGTTGACGAACTTCCGGTACTGGGGAACGTCCATGTCGCCGGGTTCGGAGCCGGTCGAGCGGATGTATTCCTGGGTGGCCGACGCCATCACCGCCTTGCGGATTTCGGCGTTCAGGGTCTGGACGATGTCGGCGGGGGTGCCGGCCGGTGCATAGGCGCCCACCCAGGTGTTCAGGTCGAAGCCCTTGTAGCCCAGTTCGTTGAGCGTGGGCACGTCGGGATAGCGGGATTGGCGCTGTGCGGAAGCGATGGCCAGCGGAATGATCTTGCCCGATTGCAGATAGGCGTTGGCGGTTACCGACTCGGCCATGCCGAAGGGAACCTGGCCCGATACCAGGTCCGTCATGGCTGGACCCGCGCCACGGTAGGACACGTGCATCAACGGCAGCCCGCTCTGGGACCGCAGCAGCTCGCCGACGATGTGGGGAGCGCCGCCGGCGCCGGCCGTGCCATAGGGAACGGAAGGCTGCTTCTGGGCGTAGGCCTTGAAATCCGCGAAGGTCTTGATGCCCTGGTTGGCGTTGACCAGCAGGAAGTTCGGGCTGACCGCCAGCAGGGCGATGGGCTCGAAGTCCTTGCGCGCGTCGTACGGCAGCTTCTTCAGGACGGGGTTGATCACATGGCTGGTCGCGCCGACCAGCACGGTATAGCCGTCCGGCTTCTGGCGCGAAACGTATTCGGTCGCGATCTGGCCGGTGGCGCCCGGCTTGTTCTCCACCACGAAGGGCTTGCCGAGGCGGGTCTGCAAGTCGGCGGCGATGCGGCGGGTCAGGATGTCGGTCATGCCGCCGGGCGCGTAGGCCACGACCAGGGTCACCGGCTTGGCGGGATAGTTGTCGGCGGCGGCGATGGCGGGAACGGCGGCGAGCAGCGTCAGCAGCTGCTTCAGGCGGGACTTCAGTTTCATGTCGGGGGTCTCCTCGTCCTGCGGGCATGTCTGCCCTGCGTGGTTATGGTGTCGAGGGACCATCCCGGAGCGCGTGGCAGGCCGCCTGCTCAGGGGGCCTCGACGCGTCAATGATGAAAGCGGCTCATCATTCCAACAATTGATTAATTGTCATGAAGGCATTCATGAAAGCGATGAATCGCCCGAGGGCGCCGGCTGGCCGAGTCCATCGAGGTGCGTTTCGAACGCAGCGAGAAAGGCGGTGGCGGCGCGCGGCAGCAGGTGGCCGGCGCGGCGCAGGATGGACAGTTCGTGCAGGACTTGGGGCGGGTCGGCGATGCAGAGGGCGTGCAGGCCCATTTCCTCGCAGACGCTGCGCACGTAGCTGGGCATGACCGTGATGCCCATGCCGCCCCGGATCATGGCGAACGCCGTGGTCAGGCTGCCGGTCTGCGCCACGCTGCGCACCGTCAGGCCCTGGTCCAGCAGGATCTGGTCCATTTTGCGGCGCACGGCATAGGTGCCGCGCAACAGGATGTGGGGATAGCGGGCCAGATCGCGCCAGCGCGCCTGGCCCGCGGCGGCCAGCGGATGGCCGGCGGGCACCACGGCGTACATGGGGCCGCGGTAGGCAACGCGGCAGTCCAGCCGGGGATCCTGGCTTTCGACCGCCACCAGGCCCAGGTCGGCCTTGCCGTGCAGCACGTGTTCGGTGGCTTCGTCGCCGGTGAGTTCGTGCAGGTCGAAGACGATGTTGGGATGGCGCGCATGGAACCGGGCCACCACCGGCGCCACGAGTGTGTGCATCATGATGGGAGAGGCGGCGATGGACACTTCGCCGCGCTCCAGCCCCGCCAGGCTGCTCAGGCTGCGTTCGGCCGCGCGCAGCGACCCGAAGGCTTCCTGGGCGTAGGCGTACAGCTCGGCGGTGCCTTCCAGCAGTTCCACGCCCCGGGCAGAGCGCTCGAACAGCGCCAGGCCCACGGACTTTTCCAGTTCGGAGCACAGCTTGCTGACGGTGGATTGCGTCAGGTTCAGCGCCTCGGCGGCGTGGGTGAAATTCTTCAGCTCGTAGACGGCGCAGAAGGCCCGAAGCTGGCGCAGCGTGATGCCCATGGTACGACTCCCGCAAGAGGCGGCTATCGTACCCAAGCCGCAGGCCATTACGTAATTTATTCCGTTTAAGACTTATTCTATGAAAATTACTCGTTTGTTGTGATCAAACGAGACCCGTAGCATCGGTGGCATCCCCCTAGCTGGAGCTTCCATGACCGCGCCTATTCCTACCTTTGCCCACGCCCTCGTGACCCGCGACGAGCGGGGCGTCTACACGCTGCAGATCCATGACGCCAAGAGCCTGAACATTCTGGCCTCGCCGGTGACGCTCAGCCTGATCGAAGCCGCCCGCTGGATCGCGTCGCAGGACGACGCCCGGGCCGTGGTCATCCGGGGCACAGGCGACAAGGCCTTCGTGGGCGGCGCCAACATCTACGAAATGGCCGAGCTCGATCCCCAGGGCGCGCGCGCCTTCATCACGCGTCTGCGCGATCTCTGCGACGCGGTCGCCGCGATCCCGGCCCCCACGATCGCGCGCATCCCGGGCTTCTGCCTGGGCGCGGGCATGGAGCTGGCCGCGGCCTGCGATATCCGCCTGGGCTCGACGGACGCCGTCTTCGGCATGCCCGAGGTGCGCGTCGGCATTCCGTCGGTAATCCATGCCGTGCTGCTGCCGGCGATCATCGGCCCCGGCCCTACCAATTGGCTGCTGCTGACCGGTGAGACGGTGAACGCGGCGCAGGCCTCGCAGTGGGGCTTCCTGGAGTTCGTCAGCGAACCGGGCGAGCTCGACGCGCTGGTCGAACGCACCGTGGCGCCCATCGCCGAAAGCGGTCCGCTCGCCGTGCGCTCGCAGAAGGCCTTGCTGCGCTACTGGAGCGAGTCCACCGTGGAGGCTGGCTTGGACCGCAGCGTGGCCGCCTTCGGCGAGGCGTTCACCACCGACGAGCCGCGCCGCTACATGGCGCCTTTCGTCAATCGCAAAAAGCGCCAGGAGGCCAAATAATGGCCGGCCCGCTCGCGGGCGTGCGCGTCATCGACATGACGTCGGTGGCCATGGGCCCTTACGCCACGCAGATCCTGGCCGACATGGGCGCCGAGGTCATCAAGGTAGAGGCGCCCGAAGGCGACGTGTTCCGCACGTCGGCGCCGGCCGCGCATGCGGGCATGGGGCCTGCCTACCTCAATCTCAACCGCAACAAACACAGCGTGACGCTGGACGCCAAGGCGCCAGCCGATCGCGAGCGCCTGCTGCAGCTGATCGACGGCGCGGATGTGTTCGTCTCGAACGTCCGCACGGCGGCGCTGGCCAGGCTGGGGCTGGACGCGGCGGCGCTGTGCGCGCGCAACGCCCGCCTCATTTACTGTTCGGCTGTGGGCTTCGGCCAGGACGGCCCCTACGCGGCGCGCCCGGCATTCGATGACATCATCCAGGCGATGAGCGGGCTGGCCGACCTGCAGGGCCGCAACAGTGGGGCGCCGGCCTACGTGAACACGATTCTTGCGGACAAGGTGGCGGGCCTGACGCTGGCCTACGCCATTCCCATGGCGCTGTACGAGCGCGAACGTTCGGGGCAGGGCCAGGCCATCGAGGTCCCCATGTTCGAAACGCTGGTTTCGTTCACGCTGATCGAGCACATGAGCGGCCACAGTTTCGTTCCGCCCCTGGGGCCCATGGGCTACAGCCGCGTGCTGTCACCGCAGCGGCGTCCCTACCGCACGCGCGACGGCTATCTGGCCCTGCTGCCCTATACCGACGCGCAATGGCGGCGCTTCTTCGCCCTGGCCGAGCGTCCCGACCTGGCGGCCGATGCCCGCTACGTCGACGCGGCGGCGCGCGCGCGGCATTTCGACGAGCTCTACCAGGATCTGGCGGACATCGTCGCGCTGCGCGGCACCAGCGAGTGGCTGGCGCTGCTGGCGGAGGCGGATATTCCGCATTCGCCGGTGAATACGCCGGAGGCCCTGTTCGACGACCCGCATCTGCAGGCCACCGGCTTCTTCCAGCGCGTGGATCACCCCACCGAAGGGCCGTTGATGGCGGCCGGCATTCCGGTGCGCTTCTCGCGCACGCCGGGCGAAATCAACCGCCTGGCGCCGCGCCAGGACGCCGATCGCGATATGCTCCCGGGTGGGCGCTGAGGCTGGCATGGCCGGGGAGCGCCAGGCGGCGACTTCGACCATGAACATCACTCTCAAGCAATTGCGCGTTTTCTGCGCACTCTACGAACTGCGCAGTTTCACGGCGGCCGCCCGCGCGGCCTTCGTGACCCAATCCGCCGTCAGCAAGCTTTGCGCCGAATTGGAGGCCGAGGTCGGCCAGCCGCTGTTCGAACGCTCCACGCGCAGCGTCACGCCCTGCGACGGGGCGGCCGACTTCTACGCCTACGCGCAGGAAATCCTCGGCACCGTGCGGGCCGCCGAACGCAGCATGTCGGGGCTGCGCACCCTGGAGCGCGGCACCGTGGGCGTGGCGACCTCGCCGCTCATGATGGTCGGCCTGTTGGGCGATGTGGTCGCGGACTACCACCGCGCGCATCCCAGCGTGAAGCTGGATCTCTTCGAATTGTCGACCGACGATACCTTCGAGCACGTGCGCAACGGGCGCGCGGACTTCGGCATCGTCTCGGTCGAGACCCCGTCGGACGAACTCGCCACGCGCGTGATCTACCGCGACACCATGTACGCCGTGTGCGCGCCGCGGCACGCGCTGACCCGCAAGCGCTCGGTATCGTGGGCGGACGTCGCGGCCCACGATCACATCATGCTGCGCAACGTGTATAGCGTGCGGCGCAGCCTGGACCGCGTGGCGGCCGACCTGAACCTGGAATTCCGCTACCGCATCGAGGCGGGCATGCTGACGTCGGCGTTGAAGCTCGTGGGCGCCGGGCTGGGCATTACCGTCGTGCCCGGCTACGCCTGCGACCTGGCGCGGCAGCTCGGCTTGCGCATCCTGGCGATCGACGGCGCGCGCAGGCACGGACACGAGCTCTGGCTGATCCAGCGGCGCAACGCGCGCCTGTCGCTGGCGGCGTCGGCCTTCCTCCAGGCCACCGAGGATTATCTGCGTTCGCGGCAAGCGGAAGAGAATTAATCCTGGTTTGGAATAAGTCTATGAAAATTAGTCCCTTGTTGGGATAAGCGGTGCGCAAGCATCATACGGCCTGAGTTGAAGAGGCCGACTCGCGGCCCCGACAGGAGACAAGCATGACTCAATCGTCCGGCGCGCGGCGCCGCCTTCTGGCCGCTGGCAGCTTTGCCGCCCTGACCGCGCTTGCGGGCGCCTTGCCCGTTGGCGCCGCGCAGGCGCAAGCGGCCTATCCCGACAAGCCCATCACCATCGTCGTGCCGTTCTCGCCCGGCAGCGCCACCGACACCAGCGCGCGCATCATCGCCGAAAAGCTCGGCCCGCGCCTGAACGTGCCGGTCGTGATCGAGAACAAGCCCGGCGCGTCCGGCACCATCGGCTCGTCGTTCACGGCCCGCTCCCAGCCCGACGGCTACACGCTGATCCTCACCAGCAGTTCGACGCACTCGGCGACCCCGGCGCTGTTCCGCAAATTGCCTTTCGATCCGACCGGCGATTTCATACATGTGATCCGGATCGCCACCATCCCGATGATGCTGGTGGTGCGCGACGACGCGCCGTACAAGTCGCTGCAGGAACTGGTCAAGGCCACGCAGGCCAAGCCCTTGAACTACGCATACGGCTCGCCCACCAGCCAGATCGCCGGCGCCACGTTCAACACCGTGGCCGGCGCGGCCGCCAACGGCGTGCCGTACAAGAGCCAGCCGCCCGCCGTGACAGATCTGCTGGGCGGCCACGTCGACTACCTGTTCGCCGACCTGTCCGTCGTCACGTCCTTCATGCAGGCGGGAAAGCTGCGCGGGCTGGCCTACACGGGCCATGAGCGCGCCAAGGAATTCCCGAACGTTCCGACGCTGGCCGAGCTGGGCTACAAGAACTTCGACCTGGTCGTCTGGGTCGGGGTCGCCGCGCCGGCCAAGACGCCCGACGCCATTGTGCAGAAGCTGAACCAGGAAGTCGCCGCCATCCTGCGCGAACCCGACGTTCTCCAGCGCTTCGAATCCCTGGGCATGCAGGTGTCGCCCAATACCGTCGCCGAGCATCAGGCGTTCGCGCAAGCGCAGCGCAAAGTCTGGACGCAACGCGCGATCGACGCAAAGATCGAACCGCAATAACCGGCGGTTTGCATAAAACAAGGGGCGGCTCCAGGCCGCCCCTTGTTCTTGGCCGGTCAGAAAATCTCGAACAGCCCCGCCGCGCCCATGCCGCCGCCGACGCACATGGTGACGACGGCGAACCTGGCGCCGCGGCGCCGGCCTTCGAGCAGGACGTGCCCTGTCAGGCGCGCGCCGGTCACGCCGAAGGGATGGCCCAGGGAAATCGAGCCGCCATTCACATTGAGCCGCTCCATCGGAATGCCGAGACGGCGCTGGCAGTAGAGCGCCTGCGATGCGAAGGCTTCGTTGAGTTCCCACAGGCCGATGTCTTCAACCTTGAGGCCATGGCGTTCCAGCAGGCGAGGCACGGCGTAGACCGGGCCGATGCCCATTTCGTCCGGCGCGCAGCCCGCCACGGCCATGCCGCGGAACGCGCCCAGCGGTTCAAGGTTGGCGCGCTCGGCGTCGCGGGCGTCCATCAGCACGCAGGCCGCGGCGCCATCGGCCAGCTGCGAGGCATTGCCCGCGGTGACGAACCGGTCCGGACCCATGACCGGCGCCAGGCCTGCCAGGCCGTCGGCAGTCGTCGAGGGGCGGTTGCAGTTGTCGGCGCTGACCGTGACTTCTTCCCGGCGCGTGGCGCCGGTCGCCTTGTCGGCGATTTCCATGGTGGCGCGCACGGCGATGATCTCGTCGTCGAAGCGGCCCTCGCGCTGGGCCGCGGCCGTCAGCTGCTGGCTGCGCAGGGCGAAGGCGTCCTGGTCTTCGCGGCTGATGCCGTAGCGCTGCGCGACGATGTCCGCGGTGGCGATCATGGGCAGGTAGAGCTGGGGGACCTGCGCCTGGAGCCAGTCGTCGATGCCGCTTACGCCATCATCGCGCGTGCGCAGCAGCGAGCAGCTTTCCACGCCGCCAGCGATGACGGGGCCGGAATGCCCCATGGCCACGCGGGCGGCGGCGTCGGCCACGGCCTGCAGGCCAGAGGCGCAAAAGCGGTTGACCGTGGCGCCCGCGACGCTTTGCGGCAGCCCGGCGCGCAACGCCGCCTGCCGGGCCACGTTGCGGCCGGTGGTGCCTTCCGGATAGCCGCAGCCCAGGACCACGTCCTCGATGCTGTCCGGGTCCACGCCGGCGCGCTCGACCGCGGCCTGGATCGCATGGGCGGCCAGAGTGGGCCCCTGAGTGATGTTGAACTCGCCGCGCTTGGCCTTGGTGAGCGGGGTGCGCGCGGTGGAGACGATGACGGCTTCTCGCATGATGGGGAGGTTCCTCAGTGTTGTTGGTTCAGCTTGCCGAAGGTCGAGCCTTCGCGCACCAGGCGCCGCAGCAATTCCGACGGCGCCCAGAATCCGGCGTCTTCCCGGGCGTAGGATTCAAGGTCGGCCAGAATGGCCGGCAGGCCAACGTCGTCGGCGTATTTCATGGGGCCGCCGCGCCAGCGCGGGAAGCCGTAGCCGTTGACCAGCGCGGTGTCGATATCCGCCGGCCGCAACGCGATGCCATCTTCGAGCACCTTGGCGGCCTCGTTGACCAGGGCAGCCATGTAGCGGCGCACGATTTCCTCGTCCTTGAACGGGCGGGCCTCGATGCCGCGTTCGGCGCGTTCCGCCTCGATCACTGCCAGCACCTCGGGGTCCTGGCGGCCGCGTTGGCCGCGTTCGGGGTAGAGGTAGTAGCCCCGGCCCGTCTTCTGGCCGAACCAGCCGCGCTCGCACAGCCGGTCGGCCACGCGCACGTAGCGGGCTTCGGGCGGGCGCGTGGCGGCCTTGCGCTTGCGCGTGGCCCAGCCGATGTCGCCGCCGGTCAAATCCGCTGTGCGGAAGGGGCCCATGGCATAGCCGAAGCTTTCAAGCGCCTGGTCGATCTGGTACGGAGAGGCGCCGTCCTCCATCATGAAATTGGCGGCTTCGCGGTAGACGTAGAGAATGCGGTTGCCGATGAATCCGTCGCACACGCCGGCGCGCACCGGCACCTTACGCAGCCGCCGCGCAAGCGCGAAGCTGGTCGCCACGACGTCGTCGGCGACCTGCTCCGGCACGACGATCTCCAGCAGTTTCATGACGTTGGCGGGCGAGAAGAAGTGCAGCCCGATGACGTCCTGCGGGCGCGAGATGCCTCGCGCGATCCGATTGATGTCCAGGTAGGAAGTATTGGTGGCCAGGATGGCGCCGGGCCGGCAGACCCGGTCCAGTTCGGCGAAAACTTGCGCTTTGACGTCCATGTCCTCGAACACCGCCTCGACCACCAGGTCGGCCGCGGACAGCGCAGCGTAGTCGGTCGCCGCGCTCAGCCGCGACAGGCGTTGCGCGCGCGCGGCCGCATCGAGCTTTCCGGAATCCACCTGCCGTTGGTAGACACTATTGATCCGGTCCAGGCCGGCCTGCAGCGAGGCCGCGTCGCGCTCGATCAGCACTACGTCCAGGCCGGCATTGAGCATGGCCACGGCGATGCCGGCGCCCATGGTGCCGCCGCCCACAACGCCGGCTTGCTGGACGGCGCGGGGCCGCGCCTGGCCGGCGGGCGATTTGCCCGCCTGCTTTTCGGCGAAGAAGGCATGCGCCAGGCCGCGGTGTTCGGGACTGGCCACGCATTGCAGAAAGGCCTGGCGCTCGAATTGCAGACCGGCTTCCAAGGGCTGTTCCAGCGCCGCCTGAATGCAGTCCAGCAACAGGCGCTGCGCAGGCAGGGAATGGGGTTTGGCGGCGAGGCGTTCGCGCTGCACCGCAATGGCCGCCAGCCCGGCCTGCCTGCCGGCCTCGCCGTCCGCCCTGGGGCGCGAGACAGCCGCGTCGTCGCCCAGCGCCCGGGCCTTGCGCACGGCCGCGTCCAGCAAGGTCGCTTCATCGCAGACCGCGTCCAGCAGCCCCAGCGCCAGCGCGGCATCGCCGCTGACATCGCGGCCCTCGAGGATCAGCGGCAGGGCCGCCGTGGCGCCGATGAGGCGGGGCAGCCGTTGGGTGCCGCCGCCGCCGGGCAGCAGCCCGAGCTTGACCTCGGGCAGGCCCAGTCTGGCGCCGGCAGTGCCGATACGGGCATGCGCCGCCAGCGCCAGTTCCAGGCCGCCGCCCAGGGCCACGCCCTGCAAGGCGGCGACCACGGGTTTGGCGCTGGCCTCGATGAGCAGGGCGACGTCGCCGGCCCAGGGCGGTTGCCGGGGCTGGCCGAACTCCCGGATGTCGGCGCCGGCGCTGAAGTTGCCGCCCGCGCCGTGCAGCACGATGGCCTGCACCGACGGGTCGAGGGCGGCGGTTTGCAGCGCGGCGTACAGCTGTTGCCGCAGCGCGTGGTCCAGCGTATTGAGCGGCGGGTGGTTCAAACCGAGCAGCAGGACGCCGTCCTGTTGCGTGGCGAGGATGCGGGGCTGTTCTGGCGTAGGCATGGCGGGACAGGGATCGGGGATAACGGTTTCAGGCGGGGGAGGACGCGGCAAGGCCTTCGGCCAGCAGCGCGAGATGGTCGTCCTGCGAGCCGAAGGCGGCGTCGCAGCACAGCAGCTTGCGGTAATAGTGGCCGATGGGATATTCGTAGGCCATGCCCATGCCGCCGTGCAGCTGGATGGCCTGCCCGCCGACGTGGCGCGCGCTTCTGCCTACCGTGAGCTTGGCCAGGCTGAGGTCGCGGCGCGCCTCGGCGTCGCCCGCGGCCGCCTGGTCGGCGCGCAGGGCGGCCAGCAGCGTCATGGAGCGGGCGCGCTCGGCGGCGATCAGCATGTTCACATAGCGGTGCTGCAGCACTTGCAGCGCCGCCAGGGGCTTGCCGAACTGACTGCGCTCATGCAGGTAGTCGCGGCAGATCTCCAGCGCGCGTTCCATGGCGCCCAGGGCGGCGGCGCAGGTGGCGGCCAGCCCACGGTAGACGGCTCGCAGCAATAGGGCTTCGGCCGCGGGGCCGCTCGCGAGGCAGGCGGTGGCGGGCGTGTCCTGGAAAGCAATATCGGCGCTACGTGTGCCGTCGGCCAGCGGGGCGCCGCTGCGGACCAGCCCTTCGGCGGCCCCGTCCACCAGCAGCAGCGTCAGGCCGTCGTCGCTGCGCGCCGAGACCACGAGCCAGTCGGCTTGCGCGCCGTTATCGACGAGCACCTTGCGGCCGGACAGGCGCCAGGTTTGGCCTTCGCGGCCGGCGCGGGTATCGGTCTGCAGCGGCGCGAAGCCGCGGTCGCTTTCGGTCCAGGCGAGCGCCAGGGAGGCCTGGCCCGAAAGCGCGGCCTGCAGCGCCTGTGCCGCCGCGGAGCCGGGCGCCGCGCCGGCCAGCAGCGGCGCCGCCAGGATGGCGCTGGGCAAGAGCGGTTCGGTGCAGAGCGCCGCGCCGGCGCCTTCCATCAGCAGCATCGTTTCTTCCGGCCCCAGGCCCAGGCCGCCGTCGTCCGGCGGCACCGTCAGGCCCAGCCAGCCCAGCTCGCCCATGGCGCGCCAGGCAGCGGAGGCGGCGCCCGCGGGCTGGGCCAGCCGCTCGAGATGGCGATCGAATCCGTAGGCGGTCGAAAAGTAATCGAACACGCTTGCGCGGATCATCTCTTGTTCGTCGGAGAGGTTCAGGTTCATGGCGTGTCCTTGCTTATTTCTGGAATCGGCTCTTCGCGATCACGGTCTTCTGGATCTCGGAACTGCCGCCGTAGATCGTGGCCACGCGGTTGAACAGGTGGTCGCCCAGCAGGCCGTGCGCCGTGGTGTCGCCGATCGGCGACTGCGTGTAGCGGCCGGTGTAGACCATGCCGTAGCGGCCGGCCAGGTCCAGCAGCAGCTCGGTCAGCGCCTGGCAGATTTCCGACCCCTCGATCTTCAGCATGGAGGAATCCGCGATATCGAAGCCGGCTCCCGGACGGTAGGCCGACAGAGCGCGCAGTTCGGTCAGCTCGAGCGCGCGCAGCCGCGCCTCGATGTCGCACAGCCGTTGGCGGTAAAGCGGGTTGTCGATCGGGCGGCTGCCATCGGCCAGCGGATGCGAGGCCAGCCGCTGCGCGCGCGCCAGCTGCATGCGCGAGCGGCCCACGCGGGCGATCATGGCGCGCTCGTGGCCGAGCAGGAATTTGGCATACGTCCAGCCTTCGCCTTCCTTGCCGACGAGCCCCGACTTGGGCACGCGGACGTCATTGAAGAACACTTCGCAGATGCTGGCGCCTTCGTCGATGGTGCGCACCGGACGGACTTCGACGCCGGGCGTCTTCATGTCGAGCAGCAGGAAGGAAATGCCTTGCTGCGGTTTGCCCGTGTCCGCCGTGCGCGCCAGGCAGAACATCATGTCGGCGAAGCGCCCATGGGTCGTCCAGGCTTTCTGGCCGTTGAGCAGATAGTGGTCGCCGCAATCGACGGCGCGGGTGCGCAGCGAGGCGAGGTCCGAGCCCGCGTTCGGTTCGGAGAAACCCTGGCACCACCAGGTGTCGGAGTTCAGGATGGCGGGCAGGTACAAGGCCTTCTGCGCTTCCGAACCGAAGGTGTAGATCACCGGACCCACCATGGATATGCCGAACGGTATGGTCTCGGGCGCGCATTGCAGGGCCAGTTCATGCAGGAATACGCGCTGCTTGCTCAGGCTCCAGCCCGTGCCGCCGTATTGCGCGGGCCAGGCCGGCGCGATCCAGCCCTTGCGGTGCAGGTGCTTCTGCCAGTCCACGTACTCCTGCTTTTCGAGCTTCTCGCCATACAGGACCTTGCGGCGGACAGTCTCGGGCAGGTGGGCCTGCGCGTAGCGGCGGACCTCCAGGCGGAATTCCTGCTCTTCGGGCGTGACTTCAATATCCATGGTGATGATCGCTCTATGGTTGCCTTCAGATCGGCGGGATGGAAGGGGACGCCTTGATGTGGATGGGCACATCCGGCAGGAACTCGGCGGCGACGTCATTGACCGTGCGCGGGATATCGCGCAGGCGCGCCGCGACGTCCTGCCGGTTTCCGGCGATGGCCAGCGCCAGGAGGCCGGAGCGCGCTCCTGCGCCGGGGTCGCTGACCAGCGCGAAGGAAAAAGAGGCGCGGTTCGCGTTTTGCAGGCGGTGCGAATAGACGAAGCCTGCCTGGCGGGCCTTGTCGACGATGGCGAGCACCTGCCGCAAGGACGAAACCGGCGACTTGTGCTCGGCCCGCGCCAGGCAGACGCTGGCGATGGCGCACACCTCATCGTCGGGCAGCTGCGCCAGCAGCGCGTATCCCATGCCCGTATCGATCAGCGGCCGCACCGCGCCGATCGGAACCTGCGTCTTGCGGTCCTTGGCGCCGTAGAGCACGTGGGCGTACTGGACGTAGCGGCCGCTGCGCTGACCGAGGATGATGCTCAGGCCCAGCCGTTCGCTCAGCGCGCGCATGGCCAGGCGCAGGTTGCTGCGGGGCAGGGCCAGGTCGTGCACCCAGCCGCCCAGCAGGTTGAGCCGCAGGCTGGGCATATAGGTGCCATCGTCGGGGTTGTGGCACAGATAGCCCATGCGCATCAGCGTCTGGACCAGCATCCAGGTGCTGGACTGCGGATAGCCGCTGGCGCGCACAATCTCCGCCAGCGTGACCGGGCACCCCAGCTGTTCGAGCAGTTCGATCAGTTCGAGCACGCGCTGGGCCGATTTGACCGAACGCGGGCCCAGGTCACGCGTGCTGTCCTTGACGGACGCGTCGGGAAGTTCGAGCCGGCGGGAGGATCGGGACATGGGGAATGGCCGCTCAGTCGGTGCGGATGTTGGCCTTGTTCGCCAGGTCGGCCCAACGCTGCAGGTCGGTCTGGAAGAAGGCGGCGAAGGTTTTGGGATCGCTGCCCACCGGATCCAGGTTCATGCCGACGAGCTTGGCCTGGACCTCCGGCGCCTTGACGGCCCCGGCGATTTGCGCCGCCATGTCCTGGACGATGGCGTCGGGGGTGCCCTTGGCGGCGAACAGCCCGAACCAGGCGCCCAGGTTGAAACCCTGATAGCCGAGTTCTCCCATGGTCGGGATCTGGGGCAGCGTCGCCATGCGTTTGTCGCCGGTCACGGCCAGGACGCGGACGCGGTCCGAGTTCAGGTGGGGCAGGGCCGAGCCGATGTCGGGAAACGCGAAGGAAACCACGCCGGCCAGCAGGTCCGACATCATGGGGGCGGCGCCCTTGTATGGCACGTGCTGGGCGTTGGTCTTCGTTTCCTGCAGGAACTGCGCGCCCAGGAAATGTCCCGTCGAACCGTTGCCGTAGGAACCATAGCTGTACTTCTGGGGCGAGGCGCGCAGCGCATCCACCAGGGCTTTGACCGAGTCCACGTCGACGCTGCTGCGGTTGACCACCAGCACGTTGGATGACCTGGCGACCAGCGAGACCGGGATGAAGTCGGTGTCGACGCGGTAGGGCAGCTTCACCGTGGACGTGGCGGGCAGCTGGGACATGGTGGTGAATCCGAGCATGAAGGTGTAGCCGTCGGCGGGCGCGCCGAGCACCGCATTGCCCGCGATGACGCCCGAGCCGCCCGCGCGGTTTTCGACCACGATGGGTTGCTTGAGGGCGCCGCCGATATGCTGGGCCAGCAGGCGGGCGACCGTGTCGGCCCCGCCGCCGGCGGCGCTGGGCACGATGAAGCGGATCGGCCGCGCGGGCCAGGCGTCCGCCGCCTGCGCGGGCAGGCTGCACGCCGCGACCAGCGCGGCGGCCGCCGCAAGAAAATGCCTTCTGGCTGCCTGTTTCACGTTTGTCTCCTGTTGTTGGGTATTTTCTGTTGGTGTGTGTCGACGTCAGCTTCCGCGCGCCAGGTCGACCATGGCTTTGCGCAGTATTTTTCCGTTGTCCGCGGCAGGCAGGCGGGCCAGCAGGACGATCTTCTGGGGCCGCTTGTAGGGCGCCAGCCGCTCGCGCGCGAACGCCTGCAGGGCGTCCACCTGGACGCTTCGCCCTTCCTCCGCCTCGATGAACGCGACGATCTGCTCATCGCCCTCTTTGGGGACGCCGACCACGCAGGATTGGCGCACCCCGGCGTACGCGTTCAGCGCCGCCTCGACTTCGCTGGGGTAGACGTTGAAGCCGGACCGGATGATGAGGTCCTTGATGCGGCCCATGACGAACAGGGCGCCGTCGGGGGCTGCGCGCAACAGGTCGCCGGTGCGCAGCCAGCCGTCGTCGCCAAGGGCCTGGGCCGTCTGCTCGGGCGCCTTGTAATAGCCCTTCATGACGTTGGGGCCGCGCACCTGCAGCTCGCCCACTTCGCCCGGCGCGACGGCCTGCGCATGTTCGTCGACGATGCGCGCCTGTATGCCCGGAATCAGGTAGCCCACGCTCAGGTCCGCGCGCCGTTGGCGGTAGGGCACCATGCTGATCGTCGGCGAGGCTTCGGTCAGCCCGTAGCCGTTGTTGATCGGTTCGCCGAATATGGCTTCGATGCGAGCCTTGAGGGATGGATCCAGCGGCGCGCCGCCGCAATGCAGCAGGCGGATCCGCGGCGCGGCGATGGCCGCTCCCTGTTCATGGGCCTGCAGCACGCGCACGTACATAGCGGGTACGCCGTGCAGCATCGTCACGCCCTGGGCCAGGGCGGCGATCGCGTGCGAAACGTCGAAACGGCTGGCCAGCTGCAGCGTGGCGCCGGCGCCCAGCGCGGCAAGCGCCACGCTGCTCAGGCCGTACACATGGGAGATGGGCAGGGCCGAATAGACGAGATCGGCCGGGCCGGTCCCGCGGGCATGCCGCGCGACCGCCGAGGAATGGCCCAGATTGGCGTGCGTAAGCATCACGCCTTTGGGCGTGCCGGTGGTGCCGCTGGTGTAGATCATGACGGCGACCTGGTCGCGCGCGTCCGCCTGCACGGGTTCGGCCCGCGCGGCGGGGTCAGCTTCCGTGCACGAAAGGCCCAGCCCGGCGGTGTCGAACTCGCTTGCGCCGTGGCGCAAGCCGTGGGCTCGGGCGTCGGCCGACAGGCCGCTGGTGGCCAGCAGGAGCCGGGGCTCGCAGTGCGCCTTGATGGCGTCGACCTCGACTGCGGTCATGCGGGCGTTGACGACGACCGCCCAGGCGTCGAGCCGGCTGCATGCCAGCACCGCGGCCAGTTGGGCGCCGCCGCTTTCCCCGATGATCAACAGGCGGTCGCCGGCGCGCAGCCCGCGGGCCGCCAGGCCATCCGCCAGCGCGAGGACGGCGGCATCGAGTTGCGCGTAGGTCCACCGGCCTTCATCGGAAATCAGAGCCACATGATCGGCCTGGCGGGACAGGTGCCGGCCGACCAGTTGGTGAATGCGGAAATCGGTATCGGGAAGATCGACGGACATAGGAGCGGCAAGAGGGCTGCAATTGAGTCGAATCATAGGAATGATGATGGGGCATTTCCATCACATATGTGAATTCTCCGCCCGGGGGCGCTCGGGAACGGCCGGCCGGCGGACGCCGGGCGCGCCGGTTTCCGGCAAAGGGAATAAAGTACCCGGCAAGGCCCGGCGTTCGATCGCCGCAGGCAGATTCCGCAAACAAGGAGACGGTATGGATACGGTAGGCAACACGGGCGGCAGCGTGCGCGAACGCGTCGGTGCAACGGAATGGCAGGTCCGCAAGGACCTGGCGGCGTTGTACCGGCTGGTGGCGCTGTTCGGCTGGGACGATCTGATCTTCACGCACATCACGGCCAAGGTACCCGGGACGGAACACTTCCTGATCAACCCCTACGGGATGATGTTCGATGAGATCACGGCGTCCAGCCTGGTCAAGATCGACCTGGACGGCCGCAAGGTCATGGAATCCGAGTACGACATCAATCCCGCGGGCTTCACGATCCACAGCTGTATCCACGCCGCCCGCAAGGATGCGATGTGCGTGCTGCACACGCACTCAATCAATGGCGTGGCGGTATCGGCGCAGAAGGAGGGGCTGCTGCCCTTGTCGCAGTTCGCGTTCATCGTGCTGCGCTCTCTCGGCTACCACGATTACGAAGGCCTGGCGCTCAACCCCGAGGAGCAGCCGCGCCTGGTGCGCGACCTGGGCAGCAACAGCTACCTCATCCTGCGTAATCATGGCCTGCTGACGGTGGGGCAGAGCATGGCCGAGGCGTTCCAGGCCATGCACCGCCTGGAGGCCGCCTGCATGGTGCAGGTGCGGGCCCAGGCCGGCGGGGAGCTGACCTACATCCCGCCCGACATCCTGAAGAACGCGACGGTCGAGTCGCAGGCCGACCGCGCGCACAAGGCCATGCTGGCTTGGCCGGGGCTGCTGCGCCGGCTGGACCGCCGCAACCCCGGCTACGCGGAGTAGGCGGTCGCGGGCCCCGCGCGGGGCCCGCGACGTCGAATCAGTACTTGCCCATGTAATCGCGCTTGCCGATTTCCAGGCCGTTGTGGCGCAGGATGTCGTAGGCGGTGGTCACGTGGAAGAAGAACTGCGGCAGGCCATAGTGCAGCAGGTAGGCGCTGCCGCTCAGCTTCTTTTCCTTGGGCGTGCCGGGACGCAGCACGATTTCCAGGGCTTCGCTCTGTTCGAACTGTTCGGGGCCGAACGAGGCCAGGTGTTCCAGCGTCTTGGCGATCAGGGCCTGCAGGCCGGCGAAGCTGGCCTCGCTGTCCGGCCACGACGGGACTTCCGCGCCGGCCAGGCGCGAGGCGATGCCCTTGGCGAAGTCCGACGCGATCTGCACCTGGCGCGACAGGGGGAACATGTCGGGGAACAGGCGGGCGCCCAGATACGCCTGCGGGTCGATGTTCTTTTCCGCGGCGTGGGTTTCCGCCTTCTTCAGCACGTCGGACAAGGCCGACAGCATTTGCGTCAGGACGGGAACGGAGGCGCTGTGCATGAAACTGCTCATTTCGTGTCTCGCTTGAAAAGGGCGCCGGCGCGGGAAGCGCCGGCAGGCCCCCGAAGACTACCAGTTGCCGGCTCCGGCACCCCTAATGCCCCTCCGGTGTTGCGTCATCATGACATCATGATGTTATGATGGCTCATGCAAAAAAACGTCGAACATGCTCCGCTCTACGTCAAGGTGGAAACGGCGCTGGCCGCGGAAATCGCCGCCGGCATCCTGCCGTCCGGCAGCCGCCTGCCCACGGAAGGCCAGCTGATCGAGCGCTTCGCCGTCAGCCGCACCACGGTGCGCAAGGCGGTGGAAAACCTGGTTGCGCGCGGCCTGGTGGAAATCCGGCGCGGCAAGGGCACCTTCGTCACGGAACCCAAGCTGACCCAGGCGTTGACGTCGCTGAGCGGATTCGTCGAAGACATGACCGCGCTCGGCCGCCAGGCCACGGCGCGCCTGCTGGACAAGCGGCCGGTGCCCGCCACGGAAGACGTGGCGCGCCAGCTGGAAGTGGCGCGGGGCGCGATGGTCTACCGCATCGAGCGCGTGCGCCTGGCGGACGGCACGGCCATGTCGTTCGATGAAACCTACCTGCCGCTGGACATCGGCGAGAAGGTCGCCAGCAACGACCTGGAGGCCGAGCCCATCTTCGACCTGCTGGAACTGCGCTACGAGCTGCCGCTGATCGAAGCCCAGTACCAGCTCGAAGCCGTGACGGCGGACGAGCATGTGGCGCAGGCCCTGGGCGTGGAGGCCGGCAGCCCGATCTTCCTGATCGAGCGCACGTCTTACACGGAAGGGCAGCGGCCCGTCGACTATGAAAAGCTCTACTACCGCGGCGACCTGATCCGGTTTTCCACCCGCTTGTCGCGGCTTGCGCGCAAAGCGTGATGGACGCGTCCGGGATCTTCTGGCTTTTCGCCGCGGCGTTCGGCGCCAGCGCGCTGGGCGGCGTGCTGGGCATGGCCAGCGGCATTTTCATCGTACCCATCCTGACGTTGTTGTTCGGTGTCGACATCCACGTCGCCATCGGCGCCAGCATCATTTCGGTGATCGCCTGCTCTTGCGGCAGCGCGGCGCCCTTCCTCAAAGGCCGCCTGACCAACGTCCGGCTCGCCATCGTGCTCGAAACGGCCACCACGCTCGGCGCGCTGACCGGCGTGTTCCTCATCGGCATCGTTTCCACGGAATTCCTCTATGGCCTGTTCGCCGCCATCCTGGCCCTGTCCGCGCAGCAGATGCTGGCGCGCCGCCGCGAGGCGCCCGATACCGGCGCGCCCGACGCCGCCAGCTGGGCCACGGCGCTGCGCCTGCATTCGAGCTTTCCCGACCGGGCCCAGGGCAGGGAAGTGCACTACCAGGTCGGCCGCGTGCCGCTGGGCCTTTCGCTGATGTATGGCGCGGGCCTGATCTCGGCGCTGCTGGGCATCGGTTCGGGCGTGCTCAAGATTCCCGCGATGGACGCGGCCTTGCGGTTGCCGATCAAAGTGTCCTCGGCCACGTCGAACTTCATGATCGGCGTGACCGCCGCGGCCAGCGCCGGCGCTTACTTCGTGCGGGGCGACATCGATATCGGCATCGCCGGGCCGGTCGCGCTGGGCTCGGTCGCGGGGGCGCTGCTCGGCGCCCGCCTGCTGATGGGGCTGCCCGCGGACAAGCTGCGCCTCTTCTTTGTCATCGTCCTGGCGCTGCTGGCCGTGCAGATGCTCCTGAGCGCCCTGGGCGTGTCCATTCCCGGAGGGCCGGCATGAACCCGCAACCGGAAAAACAGGCCAGGCGCGACCGCGGCATCGCGGCGCTGCTCTGGTACGGCACCTGGGCCGCCTCGGCCTGCATCGCCATCGGGATGGCGCTGGACTTCCTGCCGCCGGCCGGCGGCCAGGCCGGCTACCGCTTCGTGCAGGCGGGCGTGGCGCTCTTCATCCTGCTGCCGGTCGCGCGGGTGGCGCTGATGCTGGCCCTCTTCCTGCGCGAACGCGACTACGCCTACACCGCGATTTCCGCGCTCGTCCTGCTCATCATCGCGGCCGGCGTCCTGTCCGGCCCGCAATGAGCCGGCGCCGCCGGATTTTTTATAATCCGGGTGCGCCGCGATGGCGTGCCGCCTCTTATCCCAGGATTCGTTCATGCTTTCCATTACCAGCCAGGATGTCTACGTACCCACCAGCCAGGGCCGCCTGTTCGCGCGGCGCTGGGATCCCGCAGGCGCGGATGCGGCCGGCGCGTCCATCGTGCTGCTGCACGACTCGCTGGGTTGCGTGGAACTGTGGCGCGACTTTCCGGAACTCCTGGCGCGGGAAACCGGGCGCAGCGTGATCGCCTATGACCGGCTGGGCTTCGGCCGCTCCGACCCGAACCCCGCTACCTTCGAAACCGGCTTCGTCGAAGCCGAGGCGCGCGACGGATTCCGCCAGCTGCGGGAAGCGCTGGGCATCGGTCCGTTCGTCGCCTTCGGCCACAGCGTGGGCGGCGGCATGGCGATCTGCTGCGCGGGCGTGTACGAATCGGATTGCCAGGCCCTGATCACCGAATCGGCGCAGGCGTTCGCCGAAGACCGCACACTGGAAGGCATCAGCGCCGCCAAGCGGAACTTCGACGAACCCGGCCAGCTGGACCGGCTGAAGAAGTACCACGGCGAGAAAGCCGCCTGGGTGCTGGGCGCCTGGGTCGACACGTGGCTGTCGCCCAGCTTCGCCGACTGGAATCTCGACGAGCCGCTGCGCCAGGTGCGCTGCCCGGTGCTGGCCCTGCACGGCGAAGTGGACGAATACGGGTCGCCGCTGCACCCCGAGCGCATCGCGCGCCTGACGGGCGGCCGCCCCGTGCTGCTGGAGAATTGCGGCCATGTCCCGCACCGCGAGCAGAGCCGCATCGTCCTGGACCTGGTGGGCCAGTGGCTGAAGGCGGTGCACTGACACGCGGGCTTGCCGACCCCGCCGGCATTCACACTGCCGTGATCCGCGCTTAGAATCGGCCTAGCTTGTCTCTCCGCGCCCCGCGCCCGTTTCCAAGGTTTCAGATCCGATGTCCGATACTCCGCCTCTCTCCCAGGCCGTGCACAACACGACCACCCGCCATGCGATCTTCATGGTCGCGACCCTGAACGCCGTCGCAGGCGCTGCCGAGACGGTGCGCGGGTGGTGCGAGGACGTCGCGAACCTGGTGCGCTCGGTAGGCACGCGTGCCCCCGAACAGAACCTCTCCTGTGTCTGTGCGTTCGGCTCCAGCGCCTGGGACGCGCTCTTTGGTGCGCCGCGCCCCGCGGCGCTGCATCCCTTCCGCGAGTTCGGATCGGGCGAGCGCGTGGCCGTGGCTACGCCGGGCGACATCCTGCTGCATATCCGCGCCGATTCGATGGATCTCTGTTTCGAGCTCGCGACGCTGCTGCGCAATGGATTGGGCGACGCCGTAACGGTCGTGGATGAAATCCACGGTTTCCGCTACTTCGACCGGCGCGCCATCATCGGCTTCGTCGACGGGACCGAGAATCCGGAAGGGCGCGAGGCGGCCGACTTCACCGTGATCGGCGACGAGGATGCCGAGTTCGCGGGCGGCAGCTACGTGCTGGTGCAGAAGTACCTGCACGACATGACAGGCTGGAATGCGCTGACCGTGGAAAACCAGGAAGGCATCATCGGCCGCCACAAGCTGTCCAACGTGGAGCTTGGCGATGACGTCAAGCCGTCGTGGTCCCACAGCTCCCTGACCACCCTCGAGGAAAACGGCGAAGAAGTAAAGATCGTGCGCGACAACATGCCCTTCGGCCGGCCGGGCTCGGGGGAGTTCGGCACCTACTTCATCGGCTACGCGCGTTCGCCCGCGCCCATCGAGCAGATGCTCGAAAACATGTTCGTCGGCCGGCCCGCCGGCAACTACGACCGCCTGCTGGACTACAGCCGCGCGGTCACGGGCTGCCTGTTCTTCGTGCCCTCGGCCGACCTCCTGGAGTCGCTCGCCTCGCGGGAGCCGGCCGCGAGCGAAGCCGCCGTCGCGCCGTCGGCGGCGGGGGCCGCGGCATAGGGGCATAGCGCGTCGCCGATGCCGGCGCTATCGGAATTCGCTGACAACCATATCGGCCAACGCTGACATTACGCCGGCCGGACGTCCGTTGCACACTGGCGCATACCGAGTCAGGAGCGGCAGGACGATATGAAAGACGGGCTTTACACGGCGCCTCAGCGCGACATGCAGTTTGCGCTTTACGAGGTCCTCGATGTCGAAACGGAACTGGGCCGGCGCGCCGGCGGCGCGCCCATGGACCGCGAGACCCTGGACCAGATCCTGGAAGGCGCGGACCGCCTGTGCCACGGCGTGCTGGCGCCGCTGAACGCCAGCGGCGACCGCGAGGGCTGCCGCCTGGAAGGCCACGAGGTGCGCACGCCGGCGGGCTTCGGCCAGGCCTACCGGGCCTACACCGAGGGCGGCTGGTCGGGCCTGTGCGCCAGCGAGGAGCACGGCGGCCAGGCGCTGCCCACCGTGGCCTCGGCCATCGTGGGCGAGATGCTGGGCGGATCGAATATCTCGTTCGCGCTCTACCCGCGGCTGTCCGAAGGCGCCTATCGCTGCATCCGCGCCAACGCCACCCCCGAACTCCAGGCCGTGTACGGCCCCAAGCTGGCCAGCGGCGAGTGGACGGGCACGATGTGCCTGACCGAGGCGCAGGCGGGCACCGATCTGGGCCTGTTGCGCACCAAGGCCGTCCCCGACGGCGACGGCGCCTACCGTATCAGCGGCGGCAAGATCTTCATTTCCTCGGGCGAGCACGACCTGGCGCCCAACATCGTGCACATGGTGCTGGCGCGCCTGCCGGACGCGCCGGCCGGCACGCGCGGCATCTCGCTGTTCCTGGTGCCCAAGTTCCTGCCCGACGCCGACGGCCGGCCGGGCGAGCGCAACGGCGTCTACTGCGATGCCATCGAGCACAAGCTGGGGCTGCACGCCAACGCAACCTGCGTGCTGCGCTTCGAGCAGGCCCGGGGCTACCTAGTGGGCGAGGCCAACAAGGGCCTGACCGCGATGTTCGTCATGATGAATTCCGCGCGGCTGGGCACGGGCGCGCAGGCCCTGGGGCTGACCGAGACCGCCTTGCAGAAATCGCTGGCCTACGCCGCCGAGCGCCTGCAATCGCGCGCGCCGGGGCAGGAGCGGGCGGTCACGCGGGCCGATCCCATCCTGCTGCAGCCGGACGTGCGGCGTATGTTGCTCACGCAGCAGGCCTGGGCGCAGGGCGCGCGCATGTTCCTGTACTGGCTGGCCTTGCAGATCGACGCCGAGCAGCATGCGGCGGACCCGGCCGAGCGCGACCGCGCGGGCGGGCTGCTGAGCCTGCTGACGCCGGTGGCCAAGGCCTTCGTGTCCGACAATGCCGTCGAGTCGGTGAACCTGGCGATGCAGGTTCATGGCGGCAGCGGCTACATCGTCGAGTCCGGCATCGAGCAGACGCTGCGCGACGTGCGCATCCTGCCTATCTACGAGGGCACCAACGGGGTGCAGGCGCACGATCTGCTGGCCCGCAAGGTGTTGGCGGACGAAGGCGGCAGGCTGGGGCAACTGCTGGCGCTGGCGCGGGCGCAGGCCGATGCGGTCGAAGCGTCCGGGGCCGGCGCGGAGTTCGGCGCGCCCCTGCGCGAGCTGGCCGGCCGCATCGAGGAGGCGGTGCCGCGCCTGGCGGCGCTGGCCGCCGGCGACCCGGCGCAGGTCGGCGCGTCGTCCACCGATTTCCTGCGCATCGTCGGCCACCTGGTCTACGGCTACTTCTGGAGCCGCGCCGCCCAGGCCGCCTGGACCCGGCTGCCCGAGGGCGATCCCCTGCGCGCCGAAAAGCTGGCCACGGCGCGCTTTTACTTCGAACATCTGTTTCCCGAAACCGAGATGCGCCTGCGGCGGCTGTTCGTGCCGGCCGAGCGCTACACCAATCCGTGCGCGCTCGCCGTGTGAGGCCGGCGCGCACCGCGTAAGAAGAAGATATGGAGACACCTCAATACTGGGTTCGCGCCGACCTGTCCACGGCCGAACGCATCCGCGCCTTCGAAGCGACGCCGCTTGCGGCGCGCGGCCTGCCCGACAGCACCTACGCGTTCCTGGCGCGCAGCTGCCGCCAGGCGCCGCAGGCCACGGCGATCCGCTATCTGCGCGATCCGTCCTGCCGCGACGCGCCGGAGGACGTCAGTTTCGGCCGCCTGCTGGAGCGCATCCATCAGACGGCCAACCTGGTGCGCGGCGAAGGCCTGGGCGCGGACGACGTGGTCAGCCTGCTGCTGCCCAATACGCCCCAGGCGCAATACGCGCTGTGGGGCGGCCAGGCGGCGGCCGTGGTCAATCCGATCAACTGGATGCTGGAAGCCGAGGCCATCGCGGCCATCGTGCGCGCCGCCGGCGCCCGCATGCTCATGGCCTATGGCGGGGATCCGGAGATCGAGATCTGGGACAAGGTCCTGCGCGTGGCCGAGCTCTGTCCGCAACTCCAGACCATCGTGAGGCTGGGGGGCGACCGAGGAGGTGCGGCGCCGGCCGGCGCGCGCTTCCTGGATTACGACGCCGTCATCGACGGCTATCGCGGCGACGCGCTGGACTTCGAACGCGATTTCCGGCCCGGCGACCTGGCCTCGCTGTTCCCCACCGGGGGCACGACGGGCGCGCCGAAGCTGGTGCGGCACAGCCACTGGAACGAGGTGGTCAGCGCCTGGCTGAGCGCGGCCGTGGCCGGCATCGTCGAAGGCGAAAGCCGCCTGTCGGCGACGCCGCTCTACCACGTGGTGGGCGCCTTCGCCGGCTCGCTGGCCACGCTGGCGCGCGGCGGCACCCTGGTGCTGGCGACCTCGGTGGGCTGGAAGCACCCGCAGCTGCTGCCGCAGATCTGGAAGGTCGTGGAGGCCTGCCGGGTGAACTACCTGACCATCGTGCCCACGATCATGAACCAGCTGGTGCAGATGCCGATCGGCGGCCATGACATTTCCTGCGTCAAGGGCGTGCTGTCCGGTTCCGCGCCGCTGTCGGAGAACGTTGCGCGCCGCTTCCTGGCGATGACCGGCCTGGCGGTGCGCGAAGGCTATGGGCTGACCGAGACCACGTCGGTCTGCATGATGAACCCCAAGGGCGGCGAGGTGAAGACCGGTTCGGTCGGCCTGCTGTTCCCCTACCACCGCGCCCGCGTGGTGGCGCTGGACCGCCGCGCCGGCGCGCGCGATTGCGCGCCCGGGGAGTCCGGCGTGCTGGCCCTGTCCGGCCCCACGGTGTTCAGCAGCTACGCGGCTGGCGGGCAGGAGGGCTTCCTGGAGCCGGGATGGCTGGATACGGGCGACCTCGCCCGGATCGACGAGGACGGCTACCTCTGGATCACCGGACGGACGAAGGACCTGATCATCCGCAGCGGGCACAACATCGATCCCAAGGCGGTGGAGGAAGCCTTCTACCGCCATCCCCAAGTGCTGGAAGCCGCCGTGGTGGCGCGCCCCGACAGCTATGCGGGCGAAGTGCCCGTGGCCTACGTGCAGCTGGTGGCCGGGGCCGACATCGACGCGGCCCGGCTGCTGGACGAGGTGCGGCCCGCCATCTCGGAACGCGCGGCCGTGCCCAAGGACTGCTACCTCATGGCCGGCCTGCCCAAGTCGCCGGTCGGCAAGATCCTCAAGAACCGCCTGCGCGAAGACGCCACGCTGCGCGGTTTCGACAAGGCCTTGCGCGCCGCCGGCATCGAATCGGGCTACACGCTGACGCTGGAGCCCGGCGAGCCCGTGCGCATCCGCCTGGACGGCGCGCAGCCCGATGCGCAGCGCGTGCGCGATGCGCTGGCCAGCTTCACCACCGCCTATCTGATCGTAACGGCCGACCCGGCCTCTGTGTAGGAGATCGTCATGTCTTATGAACTCATCCGCGTCGAGCGCCTCGGCCCGGTCTGCCGCATCTACCTGAATCGTCCGGAGGTGCGCAACGCCCAGGACCGCAGCCTGCTGCGCGAACTGGACGGCGCCCTGCGCGAGGCCGAGGCCGACGACGCGGTCCGGGTGGTGATCATCGGCGCCGTGGGCGACCATTTCTCGGCCGGCCACGACCTGAAGTCGGCGCGGGTGGAGCGCCCCAATCCCACCGTGGAGCAACGGTGGAACTACGAAGAGGAACACTTCCTCGAATACTGCCTGCGCCTGCACGACCTGAAGAAGCCGACCATCGCGCAGGTGCAGGGCGCCTGCATCGCCGGCGGCTACATGGTCGCCAATATGTGCGACCTCATCGTCTGCGCCGACAACGCCTTCTTCTCGGATCCGGTGGCCCACTCGATGGGCACGGCCAGCCTGGAAGTGCTGATCCATCCCTGGGTGATGGGCATGCGCAAGGCCAAGGAACTGATCTTCACGGGCGCGCGCCTGCCGGCGGCCGAAGCCCTGCAGATCGGCATGATCAACCGCGTGGTTCCCGTCGCGGAACTGGAGCAGGCCACGCTGGACCTGGCCAACACCATCGCCGCCGCGCCGCCTTACGGTTTGCGCTTCACCAAACGGTCCTTGAACCGGACCTGGGACGCGCAGGGATTCCGGGCGGCCATCCACGCCCATTTCGACCTGCACCAGCTTTCCCACGTGACGGAGGAGTTCCAGGAGCATCTGAAGCGCGGGCTGGATTCGACCATCAAGCGGGCCAAGGGCCTGTCCTGAACCCTTCGCGAGCACAAGGAGACAGACATGGAAGAGAGCAAGAAGGCCGGTGAAGTGCGCATGGAGCGCGATGGTGCCATCTGCGTCATCAAGGTCGACAACGTGGCGAAGAAGAACGCGTTCTCGCCCGAGATGATGGAGCAGCTCGCCCAGCACCTGACGCGCTTCGAAGAGGACGACAGCCTGTGGGTGGCGGTGCTGTGCGCCGAAGGCGAGCACACCACGGCGGGCCTGGACATGCCGAAGTTCTTCGGCCCGACCGCCACCGCCCGGCCGCGGCCGGACGCCTGGGTGGACCCGTTCGGCTTGAAGCGGCGCGCCACCAAGCCGGTGATCGCCGTGGTGCAGGGAATCACGTACACCATCGGCATCGAGATCATGCTGGCCTGCGACATCGTGGTGGCCGCCGACACGGCGCGTTTCGGCCAGCTGGAATCGCGCCGGGGCATCGCGCCGCTGGGCGGCGCGCACTTCCGCTACTTGACCCGCACGGGCTGGGGCAATGCCATGTACCACCTGTTCCTGTGCGAGGAATTCGGCGCGCAGCGCGCGTTGGAACTGGGCTTCGTGCAGGAAGTCGTGCCCTACGGCCAGCAGCTGGACCGGGCGCTGGACCTGGCCCGCCGCATCTGCCGCAACGCGCCGCTGGGCATCCGCGCCACCAAGGAAGCCGCGCTGAAATACCTGGAAGGCGGCGAGCAGGCCGCGATCGCCTGCATTCCGCAGATCCGGGAGAAAGTCTTCGCCTCCGAAGACTTCAAGGAAGGCATCCAGTCCTTCATCGAGCGGCGCGAAGCCCGCTTCCAGGGCCGCTAACGTGAACAGGCCCTAGGGGACGTCGGCGCCGTCCGGGCTCGGGCGGCCGGGGGCCGGGATCCTGACCGTGAGCAGGGTGCCGCCGCCGGCGGCCGGCTCCACCGACAGGGTGCCGCCCATGCGGCGGGCCCGTTCGCGCATCCCCAGCAATCCATAGGCGCCGGGGCGCTGGGCGTTGTCCGCCATGCCCTGGCCGTTGTCGCGCACCGACAGCAGCACCTCATCGCCGTCGCGTCCCAGCCGCACCCAGACCTCGCTGGCCTGCGCGTGCTTGGCCACGTTGGTCAGGCTTTCCTGGAAGATGCGGTACAGGTGGCCCATGGCGTCCATGTCCAGGCCCAGCTCGCCCGCTTCCGGTTCATGGCGGCAGGCCACGCCGTAGCGCGCCTCGAACTGCCGCAGATGATTGGCGATGGCCGCGGGCAAGCCCAGGTGCGGCAAGGCGCTGGGATGCAGGTCCTCGGAGATCTGCCGGACCGTGGCGATGGTGTCCTGCACCAGCCCCAGGCATTCGGCCACCTGCCGTTCCAGGTGGGCGCGGGGATCGCGGTGGGCGTCTCCGGGCAGCGTCTTGCCGATGTTGCGGGCCAGGCGGGAGATGTCGAACTTCAAGGCGGACAGCATGCCGCCCACGGCGTCGTGCAACTCCATGGCGATGCGCTGCCGCTCGGCTTCGCGCACCGATTCGATGTGGCTGACCAGCTCCGCCAGCGCCGCCTTCGACTGCTGCAATTCCTCCTGCCGCTGCAGGCGCAGCGTGGCGTCGATGCCGACGCCGATCACCGCGGGCTGGCCGCGGAAATCGATCAGCCGGCCATGGATCTCGATGGCCCGCGCCTGCCCGTCGGGCAATTGCAGATGCACGGTGAAGGTGGAGTCCTTGTCGCTTCCGGCCAGGCGCCGCTCGTATTGCCGCATCAGCGAGTCGCGCTGCTGCGGCGGCGCCACCCTGGCCAGCGGGCGGCCGATCAGTTTCTCGCGGGGCACGCCGCAAAGCCGCGCGAACGCCTCGTTCACGTAGATCAGGTGGTCGTGCTGCAGCAGGTAGATGCCGGCCACGGACTGTTCGATCAAACCTTCGAACAGCAGGCGGTAGTTGGGGTCTTCGCGGCTCAGCGGCCAGCGGAATTCTTGCATGAGAGGCGCGGCGTAGGAAAACGATGACAGGACAATCGGCTAATTCCGACAGATCGATGGGCAAGCCTCTATTTACACTGTCCACACACTAAAGGACCCCAAGGTTGCGTGTCAATCCGAGGGGCACGGAGCAGGGCACTTGGAGACAGACTGTGCATAGACGTTCTTTCATGAAAATTGGCGGCGCCGCGTCGGTGGCCGCGCTGGGCCTGCCGTTCGGCGTGCGCGCGGTGGGGGGCTTTCCCGAAAAGCCCATCCGCGTGATGGTCGGCTTCTCGGCGGGCGGCGTGACGGACATCGTGGTGCGCGCCCTGGCCGAGAGCGCCTCGTCGGTGTTCGGCCAGCCCATCATCGTCGAGAACAAGCTGGGCGCGGGCGGCGTCATGCCGGCCTACCAGCTGCAGAACGCCACGCCCGACGGCTACACCATCGGCCTGATCGCGCACAGCGTTTTCCGCCTGCCCTACATCTCCAACATCAAGTGGGACCCGGCCGCCGACCTGGACTACATCATCCGTCTCACCGGCTTCACCTGGGGCCTGGTGGTGGCGGCCGATTCGCCCATCAAGACCTTCGAGGACTACGTCGCCTATGCCCGCAAGAACCCGGGCAAGATGACCTACGGCACCGTGGGCAGCCTGACCACGCAGCACCTCACGATGGAGCAGATTTCCGCCAGCCTGGGGCTGCAGCTCACCAACGTGCCGTACAAGGGCGTGGCGGAAGCGCTGCCGGCGCTCATGGGCGGGCACATCATGTCGGTGGCCGACGCGTCGTCCTGGGTGCCCTATGTGACGTCCGGGAAAATGCGGCTGCTGGTGGTCTGGACCGAAAAGCGCGTGCCGCGCTTCCCGGACGTGCCGACCCTGCGCGACGTGGGCATCGACATGGTGCAGACCTCGCCCTGGGGCCTCGCCGCGCCCAAGGGCACGCCGCCCGAGGCCATCCGCCGCCTGCACGACGGCTTCAAGGAGGCCATGGCGCAAAAGCCCTTCCAGGACGCGCTCGCGAACTATGATATGGAACAGCAGTACATGGATGGAACCGCGTACCGGCAGTTCGCGCGCGAATCCATCGACAAGGAAAACCGCATTCTCGCGTCCCTCAACGTTCCCCGCGGCGGGCAATAGCGCCGCCGCCAGCTCCCATGATTCGTGTCCTGATAGTCGATGACCACACCATTTTCCGGGACGGCCTGAAACGGCTGCTCGCGGAGGAAGACGATATCAGCGTCACGGGCGAGACCGCCGATGCGTCCGAGGCCCTGAGCCTGCTGCGCGCCAACAGCTACGACGTCGTCTTGCTGGACGTCAACCTGAGGGGGCGCAGCGGCCTGGACGTGCTGCCGTCCATCCGCGCGGAATGGCCGCGGCTGCCCATCATCGTGCTCAGCATGTATCCCGCCGAGCAATACGCCCTGCGCGCCTTCGAAGTGGGCGCCAGCGGCTACGTGGCCAAGGACATGGACTCCAAGGTCCTGGTGCTGTCCATCCGCCAGGCCGCGGCCGGCGGACGCTACTTCCCGGCCGAGCTCTCCGGCGACGCGGTCTCCGCCATCGCGCGCGGGGAAGTGCTGCACGACAAGCTCTCCCCGCGCGAATACCAGATCATGATGCTGATCGTGCAGGGCATGCGCCTCACCGACATCGCCACCCAGCTCATCGTCAGCGTCAAGACCATCAGCACCTATCGCCAGCGCATCCTGCAGAAGCTCAAGGCGGGCAGCAACGCCGAACTGGTGCAGTACGTCATCCGGCACGGCCTGATCGACTGACCGAAAACGGGCGCGCCGTCGCGCTCGGCTCCGACACCGCATTCCTTGTTCTCCGGGCAGGCACGCCAGGCGGGGAGCGCCGTCGTTTTTCCTCGAAATAGGGAGGTGTTTCGGTCACAACGCTGACAGGAATATTAAAAACATATGAGAATCATTTGCATTAAAATACCCACCGATTTGAAACTTTGTCTAGGGGAAAGCCACAAATGCAAGACCATCGGAAGGCACGTCGCCAACTTTTCGCGCTTCGGCGCACTCCCTGCCTGGTGCTGATGGCGCTGGCCTGCGGCGGAGCCGCCGCCCAGGAAGCGGGTGTCGCCACGCTGCCCACCGTCCAGGTGCTGGGAGACACGGATAGCACGACCACGGAAGGAACCGGCTCCTACACGCCGCGCGCCACCGCCGCCAGCACCGGCATGCCGCTGACGCTGCGCGAGACGCCGCAGTCCGTCACGGTGGTCACGCGCCAGCGCATGGAGGACGAGAACATGCTTTCGCTCGTGGACGTGATGGCCAGCACGCCCGGGATCTCGGTGCAGAACTACGACAGCGAGCGCTACTCCTTCAACTCGCGCGGTTTCAGCGTCAGCAATTACATGTATGACGGCGTCCCCACGAGTTTCGACACCGGCTACGCCGCGGGCGAATCGGCGCTGGATCCCATCATCTACGACCGCGTCGAAGTCGTGCGGGGCGCCACCGGCCTGATGTCCGGCACCGGCAACCCCTCGGCTTCCATCAACCTGGTGCGCAAGCATGCCATCAGCCGCGAGTTCACCGCCGACATGAGCGTCAGCGCCGGCAATTGGGACACCTATCGCGGGACGCTGGACCTGTCCACGCCGCTCACCGCCAACGGCAACGTGCGCGGCCGGATCGTGTCGGCCTACCAGGACAACCATTCCTACCTGGACGGCTACCAGAACCGCAAGAAAATCTTCTACGGGATAGTGGACGCCGACATCACGTCGCGCACCACGTTGAGCGTGGGCTTCAATTACCAGGACAACGATCCGACGCGCAGCAGCTGGGGCGGCTTCCCGCTGTGGTACGCGGACGGCGGCCGCACCGACTGGTCCCGTTCGCTGAACACCGGCGCCGATTGGTCGTCGTGGGCCAGCACGACGCAGGGCGCGTTCGCCAGCCTGGAGCACCGCTTCGACAACGGCTGGACCGTGCATGCGGTGGGCTCGCATTCCAAGAACGAGATGGACGCGAAGCTGCTGTACCTGTACGGCTGGCCCGACCGCAATACCGGCCTGGGCATGAATGCTTCGCCTTCGTGGTACCTGGGCGATCGCAAGCAGAACAGCGTGGACGTGAAGGCCTCAGGGCCGTTCACGCTGTTCGGCCGCCGCCACGAAGCCGTGGTGGGCGCGAGCTTCAACCGCCAGTACGCCGACTTCGACTACCGCTCGGCCATTTCCCCGGCGTCGGTGGGCAACTTCCTGGAGTGGAACGGGGCCTACCCCGAGCCCGAATGGAACGACACGTCCGTTACCGCCACCCGCTACACCACCAAGCAGACCGGCTGGTACGGCGCGCTGCGTCTGAACCTCGCGGATCCGCTCAAGCTCATCGTGGGCGGGCGCTACAGCACCTGGGAGACGGATTCCGTCGGTTTCGGCGGCGGCGACCGCCAGGCCTTCGACAAGAACAAATTCATTCCGTACGCCGGCCTGCTGTACGACATCAGCGACAACTACACCGTCTACGTCAGCTACACCGGGATCTTCAACCCGCAGAGCTACCAGGACCGCAACGGCAATTGGCTCGACCCGCTGGAAGGAAAGTCGTACGAAGCCGGCATCAAGGGAGAATTCCTGGAGGGCAGGCTGAACGCCAGCGCGGCCGTATTCCAGGTCGAGCAGGACAACGTGGCCCAGGTGGACCCCGGTTATATGGTGCCCGGCACCATCAACCAGGCCTACACCGCGGCGCAGGGCACCCGCAGCCGCGGCTTCGACCTGGAGGTTTCGGGTGAAGTGATGCCGGGCTGGAACCTGGCCGCCGGCTGGTCGCACTGGACCGCGAGCGATGGCGACGGCAACGCCATCCAGACCGACCAGCCGCGCAGCCTGGTGCGCCTGTTCACCACCTACCAACTGCCGGGCGACTGGAATCGCCTGACCGTGGGCGGCGGCGTGAACTGGCAAAGCCACGTGTACACCATCGCCAGCGGCCCCAACGGCGACGAGCGCGTCGGACAGGGCAGCTATGCCATCACCAACCTGATGGCCCGCTACCGCTTCAACCGCAACCTGAGCGCGCAGCTCAACGTCAACAACCTGTTCGACCGCAAGTACTACAGCCAGATCGGGTTCTACAGCCAGGGCGCCTGGGGGGCGGGCCGCAGCGCGATGCTGACGATGCGCTATCAGTACTGACGGGGCGGGCGGCAGGAACGGCGCGCGGCGAGGCCGCCGCGCCTACCGCCCCTGTTCCTGCTCCAGCGTCGCCTTC
Organism: Achromobacter agilis; assembly: GCF_900496965.1. Lineage (GTDB taxonomy): Bacteria > Pseudomonadota > Gammaproteobacteria > Burkholderiales > Burkholderiaceae_B > Achromobacter > Achromobacter agilis. The sequence goes on along the minus strand of NZ_UFQB01000007.1, from coordinate 66,656 downwards.
ATCCGCAGCATGCTGTCCTGGCTGACCATGATGACGCCGGTGGCCGGCTGGTCGATGTCCAGGATGAAGGTCAGGACCAGGGAGATCAGCGTGGCGAACAAGCCCGTCGAAATGAGCCGCCTGCGCTTTTGCAGGCCCGTTCCATAGGCGATGAACGCCATCGCGCCCGAGGTGACGATGAACAGCAGGTAGAACACGGGCTCCGGCACGTGGTTCTCGAGCGCGACGCGGCGCTTCTCGTTGACCTGCGCCATCTCGTTGATGGCCTGGATGAACATGACGCTGGAGATCGACGGCGGGGATTCCAGGACGCTTGCCGTCGTGGAGCGGATCTGGCGTTCGATGCGCCGCGAGGTGGCGCCGGCGGCGGACAGCCGTGCGCTGTCGTTGTCGGCGTCGTGGAAGTCCAGCGCCGTTGTCGCGTACTCCAGCAGCAGGGCGGCGATCGGATCGCGGGCGGCGGGAGGAAGCAGTTGAGACCGCCAGTAGGCGTTGCCGATGGCGTTGGCTTCTTCCAGCACCAGGTTCTTGCGCGCCTCGAAACGCGTGACCGACATCGCGAAGGTGAACCCCAGCAGCAGTGCCAGGAGCCCGAGCAGGGCGGACTGCAGCGCGCCGATGTGGCTCTTGGCGGTTTCGTCGGATGCCCTGCGCAGCTTGCGCCCGAGGCGGAAGCTGAGTTCGATGATCGCCAGGAAGACGACGACGCAGATGAAAAAAATGTAAGTCTCGTCGATTTCCCGCAGCACGTTGGTTTCCCGGAGTCGATCGGGTGTCAAGCGTATGCCGATTCGAGCAGGGCGGGCAAGGGCGGCTTTACCCGGGGTCTGCAAGGCGCGAGACAGGAATCTTGGAGTAAGGTGTTGCCTCCCTTGTAAGCGATTCCGCACGGAGCAGAACTTGAAATACCGCAAACTCGGCCGCACCGACCTGGATGTCAGCCTGATCGGGCTGGGCACCATGACCTGGGGCGAGCAGAATACCGAAGCCCAGGCGCACCAGCAGCTGGATTACGCCCTCGAGCGCGGCGTCAACCTGGTCGATGCCGCCGAGATGTACCCGGTGCCGCCCAAGCCCGAAACCCAGGGCCTGACCGAGACCTATATCGGCACCTGGCTGGCGCGCAGCAAGCGGCGCCACGACATCGTGCTGGCCAGCAAGGTGGCCGGCCCGGTGCGCGACGCCAAGCGGCCCGGCCACATCCGTGACGGCAAGACCTTCCTGGACCGCAAGAACCTGACCGCCGCCCTGGACGCCAGCCTGAAGCGCCTGCAGACCGACTACCTGGACCTTTACCAGCTGCATTGGCCGGACCGCAGCACCGCCACCTTCGGCAAGCTGTCCTATCCCTGGGTGAAGGACGAATACACCGTGCCGATCGAAGAAACGCTGGAAGTCCTGCAGGACTTCGTGCGCGCGGGCAAGGTGCGTCACGTCGGCGTGTCGAACGAAACGCCCTGGGGCGTCGGGCAGTTCCTGCGCCACGCCGAGACCAAGGGCCTGCCGCGCATCGCCTCGATCCAGAACGCATACAGCCTGCTGAACCGGGTCTTCGAAATCGGCCTGTCGGAATTCACCCACCAAGAAGACGTGGGCTTGCTGGCGTACTCCCCGCTGGCGATGGGCATGCTTTGCGGCAAGTACCTGGACGGCGCGCGTCCCGCCGGCGCCCGCCTGACGCTGTACACGCGTTTTACCCGCTACAGCAATCCGCAGGCCGAGGCCGCCACGCACGAGTACGTCGAACTGGCGCGCGAGCACGGCCTGTCGCCGACCCACCTGGCCCTCGCCTGGGTAAACCAGCGTCCCTTCGTGACCAGCAATCTGATCGGCGCCACCACGCTGGAACAGCTCAAGGAAAACATCGACAGCGTGGACGTCACGCTGCCGGCCGAGGTGCTGGAGGCGGTCGACCGGATCCACGCCCGCCAGCCGAATCCGGCGCCCTGAGGGGCGGCGAGAGGCCAAGTCCAGTGTCTGACACCCGTGGCGAGGAGAGCCCAAGTGCCAGTGTCTGACACCCGTGGCGGGGAGAGCCCAAGTGCCAGTGTCTGACACCCATACGAGACGATGCGCCGGGCTGAAACAGACCTTCCCGGGTGTCTGACACCAGCAAAAGAGCACCGCGCTTCGGTGTCAGACACCCGGCGGGCACCGGCGCAAATCCCGGATCGTCCCGTACGGGTGTCAGACACCGAGACGGTCACACTCTTTTTCATCGCCGCTGTCGATTCGGCGCCGTGGCGTTCGTCGTCTTCCAGGAGCGAGAATGTTCCGACAACCACTTGGGAGATCGACATGCGATTCATGGTGCTAGTCAAGGCGACGGCGGACAGCGAAGCGGGCCTCATGCCCACCGAACAGCTGCTGGCCGATATGGGCCGGTTCAACGAGGAACTGGTGAAGGCGGGAGTCATGCTGGGAGGCGAGGGCCTGCACCCCAGTTCGAAAGGCGTGCGCGTGCGTTTTTCGGGCACGGGAAGGCAGGTGATCGACGGGCCGTTCGCGGAAACCAAGGAATTGGTGGCCGGCTTCTGGATCTGGGAGTGCGCGTCCCTGGAGGAGGCGATCTCCTGGGTCAAGCGCTGCCCCAACCCCATGCCGGGCGACTCCGAAATAGAGATCCGGCAGTTCTACGAGGCCGCGGACTTCGGCGAAGCCTTTACCCCGGAGCTGCGCGAACAGGAGGAACGGCTGCGCGAGCAGCTGGAGAATAAGCGGTCGCAGTGACACGGCGGACCACGGGCCCGGGCGGGGCAGGGAATTTTCGCGATTGATAATATAATTGCGAATCAGTCCTATTTATTAGAATATTCTTTCCCTCCCGCTCTGGAGAATTCAACGTGGTCCGTTTCGCTTCCACCAGGAAGTGCCGTGCGCGCAAGCAAGCACGGTTCTCAGTCGCGCCTTGCGCAATTGCCCTGACCCTGGGCATCGTCCATTCCGCTGGCGCGCATGCCCAATCCACGCCGGCGTCCGCCGGCCCGGCCCCGGATTCGCAGGGCGTGGCCCAGCTTCCCGCCGTGACCGTCAACGCGACGGCGGTGGACGATACGCTCGAACACCTGTCGGCGCCGGTGAACACCGGCGCGCTGGGCAACCGCAGCCAGCTGGAGACGCCGTTTTCCACCACCGTCGTGACGGCGGCGGATATCGAGGAGCGGCAGGTCAACAAGTTGGGCGACGTGTTCGCCCTGGACGCGTCGGTGACCGACAACAGCGCGTCCTACGGCGCGTGGGCGAGCTATCTCAGCGTGCGCGGCCTGCCCCTGGACTGGCAGAACTCCTACCGGATCGACGGCAAGCCGTTCCTGAGCTATGTCACGACCCTGCCTTATGAGCATTTCGAGCAGATCGATCTGCTCAAGGGGGCGTCGGGCTTCATGTACGGCTTCGGTTCGCCCGGCGGCCTGATCAACTATGTGACCAAGAAGCCGACCGACGAACCCGTGCGGACCATCGAACTGGGCTACGTGTCCAAGGGGCTGCTGCGCGAGCACGTGGACCTGGGCGGCCGCGTGGGCGAGGAGGGCCGGTTCGGCTACCGCCTCAATGCGACGCACGACGAAGGCAACACCTACAACGGCGGCTCGCTCTACCAGGACTCGGTGTCGCTGGCGCTGGACGCGCGCCTGACCGACAGGCTGACCTGGGATTTCCAGTCCATCTATCAGGACCGCAAGGCGATCCGCCAGGAACCGACCCTTTACGCGGGCATGATGGCGGGGTCCGAGCTGCCGTCGCCGGTGCGCAACGACAATGGCCTGATGGTGGGCGAGGGCCCGTACGCGGACAACAAGTTCCGCTTCTATTCGACCGGGCTGAAGTACCAGCTGTCCGACAACTGGACGGTGCGCACCGACTACAGCTACAGCTCCACGCGCACGCGCCGCAACGAGTCGGTGCTGTTCCTGCAGAACCAGGCCGGCGACTATGACGATTACCGCTCGGACTACGGCGAAGCGTATGCATACAACCAGTGGCAGGGCATGGTGGAAGGCCGCTTTGCCACCGGCCCCCTGAAGCACCAGGTGGTGGCGGGCGCGTCGTGGCAGAAGCAGAAGAACGACTACAGCTCCAACGGCGTCTATCAGTTGCAGGGCACGGGCAACCTGCGTTCGCAGAACACCAATACTTACTACAGCGAAGGCAGCCTGGACCTGTACCGCGCGGCCGAGATCACGCAGAAAGCGCTGTTCCTGAGCGACACGATCGACCTGACCGGCGGCTGGTCCGTGCTGGGCGGCCTGCGCTACACCAACTATGAACAGGTCGGCTTCGACGCCACCGGCGCGCGCGCCTCGAGCTACGACAAGAACGGGGTGCTCACGCCGACGCTGGCGCTGATGTACAACATCACGCCGCAGACGATGGCCTATGCGAGCTACATCGAATCGCTGGAGCCCGGCTCATCGGTCGGCAACACCTATGCAAACTTCGGCGAGCTGCTCGATCCGCTCAAGAGTAAGCAGTACGAACTGGGCATCAAGACCAACCAGGACGGTTGGGCGGCGACCGCGGCGCTGTTCCGGATCGAGAAGAAAGCGGAATACGCCAACGCGGCCAACGAGCTGGTGCAGGACGGAAAATCGATCTACCAGGGCCTGGAGTTGGGGGCGTCCACCCGCATCGCCACGAACTGGAACGTGGGCGGCAGCCTGATGTTCCTGGACACCGAATATAAAAAGGGGTCGAACTTCACGGGCAACCGCGTCGCGGGCGCGCCCAAGTTCGTCGCCGCGGCGCAGGTCGCCTACGCGGTGCCGCAACTGCCCGGCCTGAAGCTGCGCGCCGACGTGAAGTACACCGGCAGCACCATGCTGGGCGCGTCCAACAAGGTGGAGGTAGCGGACTACGCCATCGTCAACATCGGCGCCACGTACGACACGCGGATCTACGGTTACGAGACCACCTTCCGCGCCGGTATCAACAACCTGGCGGACAAGCGCTATTGGCTGTACCAGTCGTCGGATTACGTGAAGGCCGGCGATCCGCGCACCTATAGCCTGAGCGCCAGCCTCAAGTTCTAGGGGGGGCCAGGTCCCACACCCGGTCGGGCGTGAAGTCCTGCTGCTCGCCCTTCTTGGCGTAGCCCAGCGGGTTGGCAAGCACCCGGCAGCCGTCCTTCATATAGTCCTGCGGACAATGCAGGTGGCCGTGCAGCCAGTAGTCGGCCAGGGGCAGCAGGCGGTCGAGCGCATTGCAGAACCCCGCGGTGCCGGCGGTTACGCCATAGCGGGGATCCGCGCTGGCCAGGGTGGGCGCGAAGTGGGTGATCGCTACCGTGGGGCCGTCGAACGGCTCGTGCAGGGCGGCCTCCAGCCATTGCTGGCAGGCCAGCCCCTGCTCCCGCATCTGCTCGGCCATGAAGGGGGCGCCATGGCGGCGCATCTCCGCTTTTTCCAGATAGAAGTCCGCCGCGCGAAACGCCTTGGCGCGCTTCTTCAGCACCTCGCCCAGGGCATCGCCGTCGGCGGCGAGCGCGTCGAAATCCGTCCAGAGCGTGGTGCCGGCCAGGCGCATGCCGCCGATGACGAGCGTTTCGCGTTCCAGCCAAAGAATGTCCAGCTCGCGGCACAGTTCGCGCAGGCGGTCGTGCGTCTCGTCGAAGTCCAGGTTGTCGTATTCGTGATTGCCCGGCACGTACACCACGGGCGTGGGCCAGCCGTTGCGCGGCGAATAGCTGCCCAGGCCGAAGTCCGTTCCTTCCAGCCGGGACCCCCGCCGGTACGAGCCGATGTCCCCGGCCAGCACCAGCAGTTCGGCGCCGGGCGCGGGCCGGGCCAGGAACGTGGGATCGGTTTCGAGATGCAGGTCAGAGAGCAATTGGATTTTCATACGTGCAATCTTAGGCGACTGCGGCCATCGCCACCCCTGCGGGACCCTGCCTTTCCATGAGACACTTTCCCGGATCGACCGGGACAATGCTGGCGCGGGCGCCCGGACCGCAAAGACAGACTGGAGGAAATTCATGCGTATCGCGATCATGGCGGCAGCCGGCCTGATGCTGATGCAGGCGGCTGGCGCGCAGGCGCAGCCACAGCCGCAATTGCGGCCGATCGACTGCAGCAAGGCGGCCACGCAGACGGACATGAGCATGTGCGCCGATCAGGCGTACCGCAAGTCCGACGCCGATCTGAACGCTGCCTACAAGGAAGTGAACGCGCGCCTGAAGGACGACAAAACCGCGCTGACCCAGTTCCACGCCGCGCAGCGGGCCTGGCTGTTTTTCCGCGACGCGGAATGCGCCTTCGCGTCGGCGGGCACGTCGGGCGGCAGCGCCTATCCGATGGCGTTGAGCACCTGCCTGGACAAGCTGACGCAGGCGCGCACCAAGGAATTGCAGGCCTACCTGAAGTGCGAAGAGGGTGACCTGACTTGTCCGGTGCCGGGCAAACCGTAACGGCGATCCGGGAAGGCGACTGCATGGGCAACGGCAATTCCGGTCTGATTACGGACGGCGAGGGCGTGGCGCGCTGCTTCTGGCAGCCGTCCATGCCCGATTATCACGACCACGAATGGGGCCGTCCGGTGGCGGACGACCGCAGGCTGTACGAGAAGATCTGCCTGGAAGGCTTCCAGGCCGGGATGGCCTGGATCACCATACTGCGCAAGCGCGAAGCGTTCCGCGCCGCATTCGACGATTTCGATTTCGAACGCGTGGCGCGCTACACGGACCGCGACGTGGAACGCCTGATGGCCGATGCGGGCATCGTGCGCAACCGCAGCAAGATCCTGTCCGCCATCAACAATGCCCGGTGCGCGCGGGCCCTGGCCGACGAAACGGGTTCCCTGTCGGGCTGGCTATGGACGCATGAACCGCCGCCGCAGGACCGGCCCCCGGCGGTGGACCTGGACTACTGGAACAACAATCCGACCTCGGCCGCGTCCACGGCGTTGTCGCGCGCCCTGAAGAAGCGCGGTTGGACCTTCGTGGGGCCGACGACCATGTATGCGTTCATGCAGGCGGTGGGCATGGTCAACGACCATCTGGACGGCTGCGCCTGCCGCGAGGACATCGAACAGGCGCGGGCCGGCTTCAAGCGGCCGTCCTAGCGTGCCCGGGTGTGCGGGGCTTGAATTGGTTGCGGCTCGCAAGTATATTGGTTGCGAGTCGCAACTTTTTAGGCGCGCCATGGACCTGATCGATATTCCCTCCCAGTCCCGGGACAAGACCATCCAGGATTTGCGGGAGTTCTCCCGCAAGCTGGTTCGCGAACTGGGTTTCATGCGCACGTCGCTGGCCGGCAGCGAACTGGCGCCGTCGGCGGTTCACGCCATTATCGAAATCGGCTTGCAGCCGGGCATCCAGGCGCGCGACTTGGCGGCGATCCTGAGGCTGGACAAATCCAATACCAGCCGCCAGGTGGCCAAACTGGAGTCCGCCGGGCTGCTGACCCGTGAAACCGATAGCGATGACGCGCGCGCGTCGCGCCTGTACCTGAGCGAGGCAGGCCTCGAGCTGCGGGGGCGGATCGACCAGTTCGCCACCGACCAGGTGTCGCGCGCGCTCAGGCGGCTGGTTCCGGCCGACCAGGAATCGCTGATCCGCTTTCTTTCGCTCTACGCCGATGCCCTATCGCAAGAGAATCCCAACATGGCCCAGGCCGGGGAAGCAGGGGGTATCGAACCCCTGATCCGGGAAGGCTATGTGCCGGGCTGCATCGGCGACGTGGCCAGCCTGCATGCGCGGTATTACGCGCAGGCCTCGGGCTTCGGCGTGTATTTCGAACGCAAGGTCGCCACCGAGTTGGCGGCGTTCGCCGAAGGCCTGCCCGCGGCGGGCAGGAACCTATGGCTGTACGTGGACGGCGGCAGGGCATTGGCCTCGATCGTGATCGACGGCGACTTGGCCGCCCGCCAGGCGCATCTGCGCTGGTTCATCGTCGACGAGTCGCTGCGGGGAATGGGCGTGGGCCGCGCGCTGCTGGCGCGGGCCCTGGCGTTCGCCGATGCGCAGTATGACGAAACCTACCTCTGGACCTTCAAGGGGCTGGACGCGGCCAGGCATCTCTATGAAGCGGCCGGCTTCGGCTTGACGGACGAGTCGGAAGGCCGGCAATGGGGCCGCGTGGTGACGGAGCAACGCTTCGTGCGGCGCAACCCGGGCGCCGGGCCGCGCTGACACCTGGAAGGCGGGCTCGTCAGCCCGCCGTTTCGGCCTGCAGGCGGCCGAGGATGAAGCCGTCGACCGAGCTGGTGCGGCCGCGCCACAGCGTGGGCTGCCCGGCGATGGGCGTGCCGTCCGCGGTGAAGAACAAGGCGTCGGCCAGATGGATGTAGTTCGGCAGCGGATCGGCCGGCTGCGGTACGCGGAAGACGTCGCCCAATTCCGCCAGGGAGGCGTGCACGGCGTCGCGGGCGGCCACGTCCAGCGTGTTTAGCGACCCCGTGAAGCTGGCCGCGAAGCTATCGAAGTATTTCGCGCCCGACACGATCGAGCCCGACACGAGCATGCCGCCCATCTGCAGGGTGACGCCGATGCTTTCGATCTGGCTGCCGTTGTTGACCAGGTTGACCAGGAATTGCAGGAAGGCGTCGGCGTCGGGCGCGCCGCCGGCGCCCGGGTTGGCGTTGGGAACGTTGTTCATGGAGGGATTCTTGGGATGTTCTGGAAAGCAGCCAAGATACTCGAATTGCGGGCGAAATACGCGGGATGAAATAGGCCGAAAAACAGCCAGATTCGGCCCTTATCCCCCTGCTTCGGGAGCCGGCATTCTTTCCAGGCTGCGCGCCAGCCTTTCCGCCGCCAGCCGCAGGCGATCGCGCAGCGCCGCAGGCGCGAGGACCTCGAACTCCACGCCCAGCGCCATTAGCCAGTACACCAGCGCGTCCAGCGAATGCACGGGGCATTGCAGCAGGCACCGCGCGGCGTCCAGCGGTTCAATCTGGCCCGCGCCCGGCGGGATCCGCGCAGCCATGACGGCGCGCGGCGCATGCAGGATCACGCGCGCCGGTTCGGGGTGGGGCGCCATGTTCACCGCGCGCGACACGTAGGCGCGCAGGTCGCCGCCTTCGGGCGGCGGCCGCGGCGCGAAATGCGCGCCGATTTTCGGGGCGCCCGCGATGCGATCGATGCGAAAGGTGCGCCAGTCGTCGCGCGCCGGGTCCCAGGCCACCAGGTACCAGCGATACCCGGTATGCGCCAATCCTTGCGGTTCGACCAGCCGGGTGCTGGCCAGGCCCTTGCCGTCCGTGTAGTCGAAGCCGATCCGCATTTGGTCGCGGCAGGCGGCGGCAAGCGTGGCCAGCAGCGTGGCGTCGACGGCGGCGCCTTCGCGCGGCACCGGCACGATGGCCGAACGCAGGGCGTCCACCCGGCGCCGCAGGCGTTGCGGCATGGCCTGTTCCAGCTTTACCAGCGCCCGCAGCGCGGTTTCCTCGATGCCGCCGATCGTGCCCGTGGCCGCGGTGCGCAGCGTAAGCGCCACGGCCAGGGCTTCGTCATCGTCCAGCAGCAGGGGCGGCAGGGCGTGCCCGGCCCGAAAGGCGTAGCCGCCGGCCACGCCGCTGCTGGCATGGATGGGGTAGCCCAGCTCGCGCAGTTTGTCGATGTCGCGCCGCAGGGTGCGGGGGTGGATGGCCAGCGCCGCGGCCAGTTCGGTTCCGGCCCAATGGCGGCGGGTCTGCAGCAGCGACAGCAGGCGCAGGAGACGGTTGCTGGAAGTAAGCATCGGGGAACGATAACTTGTATCGAGGGCGGAATCTGTCCGCAATGGATTCTACAGTGGCTTCCGTCGTCGGCGGCACCGGCCGCGACGCCTGTCCCTTGATTGAATTGGAGATTTGCCCATGTCTATCGTCTTTTATTGGCACCCCATGTCCAGCGCGACCCCGGTGGCCTGCGCGCTTGCCGAACTGGCCGTGCCGCACGAGCGCGTCAAGGTGGATATCACGGCGGGGGAACAGCGCCGCCCGGCGTTCCTGGCGCTGAACCCGAACGGCAAGGTTCCCACGCTGACGGTGGATGGCGCTCCCCTGTTCGAAGCCCTGGCGATACAGCTGTGGCTGGGAGAGTGTTACGGCGTGGAGCGCGGCCTGTGGCCCGCCGCCGGCACGCCTGAACGCCTGCTGGCGATGTCATGGTGCGCCTGGTCCTATGTCAGCTACGGCGCGGCGGTAATGCGCCTGTATCTCGCCACGCAGGGCGAGGACGCGCCAGGCGGCGCCGAGGCGGAGCGCGTCCTGCGCGACGTGGATGCATTGCTGGAGGTGCTGGACGGCCATCTGTCGCGCCAGCCCTGGATGCTGGGCGCGGCCTATTCGCTGGCCGATCTGGTGGTCGGATCGGTGATCGGCTATAGCGCCTATCTGGGGGCAAGGGTGGCCTCGCATCCGCATGTGCAGGTCTGGCTGGGCAAGGTCCAGGCCAGGCCCGCCATGCAGATCGACGCGTAGGGACCCTGCACCGTTCCTACCAGCCCCAGCAGGTGCCTGCCGCCGGCTTGCCGCAGCTGCGGTAGTTCACGGCGAACCAGAGCTTGCCCGCGCCGCGCGGGGTGCCGTCGGCCTTGACGTCGTGGCGCGGCAGTTCTTCGAGGGTGTCGCGGGCCTTCTTGGTGGGCGAGCCGCTGGCCGCATTGGGCTCGAGTGCGATGCGGCCCAGGCTGGCGGCGTCGCGGTCGTCGTACACGATGTCGGTATCGGCCAGCGCGCCCATTTTCAGCGAAGCGTCGCGCACCGCGGCGGCGTAGCTGTCGTTCGCGCCGGCGGGAAGCAGGTCCTTGCCCAGGGTGCTGGGGGCGAGGATCTGCGCTGTGGTGGCGGGCGCGGCCATCAGGTACTGGTCCAGGGCGGGCAATTGGCCGCCCACGGCCTGGCGGCGCAGCCAGTCGCCCCACAGGAACTCGGCGAACTCGGGCAGATTGCCGTTGCCGTAGGCGATGTCGCGGGTGAAGTACACCAGCGAGCGGTAGCGGTCTTCCTGCATGCCGCCGGGTTCCTCGGCGCTGGCCAGACCGAGCCGGGAGGGCAGCTGGTCCACGGTAATCGGCTGGTTCTGGCCATCGCGCAGCCAGGTGCGCCGTTCATCGACCATGCGTTGCCAGAATGCCGACGCGCCGGCCAGGTTGCTGTAGTTGGCGTCCACCTTGACCCAGACCGGCAGCTTGGGGCCGCCGTCGAAGATGGCGCGCAGCGACGAGAACGTGTGGTGGCCGTCGGTCAGGTAGAGATTGCCGTCCCAGCCGACCACGACGGTCTTGAGGTTGGCGGCATGCGTGCCGGGCGCGTCCTTGCACGCAAAAGTGTCGGGCTGGTCCAGGCGGGCGGCGCGTGCTTCGGCGATGGTCTGGAAGGCCTGCTCGCGTTCGGTCCCGCCCATGTCTTCGCAATAGTCGTCGAATTTCTTGCCGACGGTCCGGTTCAGGTAGTCCAGTTGCAGCACGGGATCGGCCGCCCAGGTGGCGCGGTCGAAATCGCCTTGCCAGCGGCCCAGCTTGTAATAGATCTGGTCGTAGCCGATGGCGGCCTGGGTAGGGCGCAGTTCTTCGATGCGCACGCGGATGACGTCGCCCGCCTTGGTGTCCAGGTAGGCGGCATTGCGCGGCGGCGTCTGCGGGGTGGGCGGGGTTTCCGTGGCGGGGGGCGGTTCGACGGCCGCCGGGGGGTCGCTGACCGGCTCGTCGTCGTCGTCCCCGCCGCCGTTGCAGGCCGCCAGAGCCAGGGGCAGGAGGGCCGCCGCCAGCAGGCGCAGGAAGGCTTGCGGGCGGGCGCTGGGAAGAGAGAATCGCGAAAGCGGGGAGGTCGGGATCATCGGGCCGTTTTGGGATCTATGTTTCAAAAGGTAGCCGATGATGGGCTACCTGTGTTGCCGGGAGATTGCACTGGCCCGGATTTCCGCGGACCGTCGCCGCGAACGTGCAAGAATGCCCGCATGCCGCGGTCCGCCGTCGGGCCGATCGATCCACTTTCTGGAGATTCGCCATGCCTGCCGAAGATACCCGTTTGACCGATGCTGCCCTGATGCGCGAGGCCGTGGCCCTGGCGCGGGACAACATGCGCGGCGGCGGCCGCCCGTTCGGCGCGGTGGTTGCGTTCGAGGGGCAGGTGGTGGCGCGCGGCGTCAACGAGATCCTGGCCTCGCATGATCCCACCGCCCACGCCGAGATCCAGGCCATCCGGCACGCCAGTCGCGCGCTGGGCCGTCCGCGCCTGGACGGATGCGTGGTGTATGCCAGCGGGCATCCCTGCCCGATGTGCATGGCCGCCATGCATATGTGCGGAATCGCACGCGCGTTCTACGCCTATTCCAACGAGGACGGCGAGCCCTACGGCCTGTCGACCGCCGCCGTCTATGCGCAGATGGCGCTGCCGCCCGAAGGGCAATCCCTGCCGCTGCGCGCGCTGCGGCCCGACGGGGAAGACGGCCTGTACGCCGAATGGCAGGCCGCGGGCCGGCCATAGCGGGCTGGTGCCGGGGCGTTCAGTCTTTCCCGCGGTGTTGCGCGCGGTGCGCGGCCAGCAACAGGGCGGCGACCGCGAGCCAGGCCAGGGACAGGGGCCGCGGCGACTCGAAGGGCAGCCAGGAGGTGGCCGCCAGCCCCAGCCCAAGCAGGCTGTAGTAGGCCACGCCGAACAGGGCGCCGGCGCGTCCCAGGCAATGGCCATAGTGCTGCAGCGCCGGGCCCAGGAGGTTCGGGATGGCAAGCCCGTAGCCCGCGAACAGGGGTAGCGCGGCCAAGGCCCACAGTGGGCCAGGCGCAGGGTCGAGCAGAATGGCGGCCGCCTGAGCCGCTACGCCGGCCAGCACGCAGCGCAGCCCATACGCCACGCGTATCGCGGGCCCCGCGCCGCCCGGCAGGCGGCCATTGAACAGGGCGCCGAGGGTGCCGGCCAGGGCAACCGCCAGCCCGATCCAGCCGAAGCCCAGCCCGGGCAGCGGGCCCGTCATGAAGGGGCCCGCCGAATAGAACGAGAACACCAGCAGGTTCAGGCCGGCGACCTGCGCGGCGGCGCAGCGCAGCGAACGGTCGCCCAGCATCTGCCGGGCCAGGACGGGTAGCGCGACATGCCTGGCGGCGTCGCCGCGGGTCTCCCGCAGCAGCGCGATGCCGGCCAGCAGCGCCAGTCCGATGGCCAGCGCGATCGCCGCCAGCACGCCCTGGTAGCCCTGCCGGTTCGAGACCAATTGCCCGGCCAGCGGCCCGGCGGCGGGTGACCACGCCAGCACGGCGCCTAGCGTCACGAAGTAGCGGGTCAGCGGCTCGCCGCGCAGGCGGTCGCGCAGCAGCGTCTGCGTGGTGACGGAGCAGGTGGCAAGGCCCAGTGCCTGGATGAACCGCCCCAGCAGCACTATCTCGAACCGGGGCGCGAACAGCGCGCAGAGCGTTCCCGCCAGGCCGACCGCCAGTCCGCCCAGCAGCGCGGGCCGGCGGCCCCAGGCGTCCGCCAGGTGCCCCCACAGCAGCACGCCCACGGCGAAGCCCAGGAAGAAAATGCCCATGACGGACTGGGCGGCGCCCGCGTCCAGCCGCCAGTGGCGGGCGAGATCCGGCAGGGCGGGAGCAAGAATGGTTTCGGCGATCTGGGGCAGTGCCAGCAGCGCGATGATCAGGCCGCGCGGCGGCAGGCCGTCGCGCAGGCGGAGGGCAGGAGACATCATGGACCTGGAGCAAAAGGGCACTAGCGTATCCAGGCGAGAGCAAGCAAAATCACGATATCTAGCCAAAAAACATCGCATATCTGACATGCCGCACTATTCGCCAGATGCCGTTGCCGATCCGGACACGGCCGCCTGCCCCGTGGTGGGCATGGCCGTCGACACGCGCGCGCACGCCTCCGATTGGCATGCGCACCGGCGAGCGCAATTGCTCTACCAGGCGGAGGGCGGCGTCACGCTGTATCTGCCGGACCGCGTCGGCCAGTTGGCGCCGCTGCAGGCCGCGTGGCTGCCCGCGGGGTGCGCGCACCGCACCGCCATGCACGGCAGGTTTGCCTATCGCAGCCTGTATTTCGACGTGGCGGCCTATCCCGGGCTGCCCGTCGAACCGATGATCCTGGACGTGAATCCGCTCTTGCGCGAGCTGATTCTGCGCGTGACGCAGTGGCCAGCGGACGCGGCGCTGGACGCGGGCCAGGCGCGCATCGTGGACACGCTGCTCGACGAGCTGGCCGCGGCGCCAGCGGCGCCCCTGCACCTGCCCATGCCGCGCGACCGCCGGCTGGCGCCCATCGCGCGCGAGCTGCTGGCCAACCCGGCCTGCCCCTTGTCCATCGATGACTGGGCCGGCCGCGTGGGCGCCAGCGGCCGCACGCTGGCGCGGCTGTTCCTGGCCGAAACCGGCCTGCCGTTCGGCCGCTGGCGCACCCAGTGCCGCCTGCTGGCGGCGCGGGCCCGGTTGGCCGAAGGCGCGTCCGTGACCGCGGTGGCGCATGCGATGGGATACGCCAGCGACAGCGCGTTCATTGCCATGTACCGGCGCACTTACGGCGAACCCCCAGGACGAAAAAAGGCGCCGGCACGATCCTGATGCCGGCGCCCGGTACCGCGCGGATGCTTAGAACGTGTGACGCACGCCCACGCCCGCGGCCGTGCTCTTCAGGCCGTCGATGAAGGCGTAGTCCTTGCCGTACGAACCGTAGGCGTACAGGTTGGTGCGCTTGGAGATGTCGTAGGTGTAGCCCACGCTCCAGACGTTCATGTTGGTGTCGCCGCCGGTGAGTTTGTCGTTGTTCGGCGAGACGTGCTGCCACGAGGTGAACAGGCTGCCGGCGCCGCCGACGGGCAGGGTGGCGCCCAGCATGTAGGAGTTGGCCTTGAAGCCGTCCACGAAGCGGTTGGTGCCGAACTCGTCGCTGAACGGCGTGCCGGCGGGCAGGTCCTGGCCGACGAACCAGCCGTCGGTGGTGCGGCCGTAGGCGGCCGCCAGCTTGACCACTTCCAGGTCGTACGACACGCCCAGGGCATATTGGCGCGGGGTGGCGTCGTGGTCGATGGCGGCGCGGTTGGAGCCGTTGAGCTGGTCGTACGTCAGCGCGATGTTCAGCGGGCCTTGCACGTAGCGCAGGCCGGCGGTGATGCCGCGGGTGTTGTCGGCGGTGCGGAAACCGGTCTGGTCCGCAGTTGTGTCGTCCGCGTTGAAGGAATAGCCGACGCCCATCTCGAAACCGTTCACCGAGGGGGTGCGGTACATGACCATGTTGTCCCAGCGCATGGTGTTGGCGGCGCTGAAGCCCAGGCCCAGGTTGGATTGCGTGTAGCTGGTGTAGAACGGATCGATGTCGGCGAGGTAGTTCGAGCCGATGGTGGCCTGGCGCCCGAATTCCAGCGAGCCCCAGGCGTCGTTGGCGAGGCCGATGGTGGCCTGGCGTCCGAACAGGCGACCGGACTGCCCGCGCTGCCCGTTGGCGGAGTCGAAGCCGCTTTCCAGCTTGAATACCGCACGCAGGCCGTCGCCCAGATCTTCGGAACCGCGCAGGCCCCAACGGGAGCCGGCCTGGATGCCGTTGATCATGCCGAGCTTGCTACCGCTGTAGCCATCGCCCTTGATCTTGTTGTAGCCAATGCCGGTGTCGATGACACCATAGAGAGTGACCGACGTTTCTGCCTGAGCGACGCCTGCAAAAGTGGTGAACATTGCGGCTGCGAGCAACGTCTTTTTCATCCGGGAGGACTCCTGTAGAAGGGTTGAAAAAACAAAAAGGGAACACCACGCAGCGCATAGCGCCAAGTGGTGTTCCCAGCCTTCATTGTAGGACACCGGCCTTGGCCGGCGGATTCAGCCCTTACGGCGAGCGCGCTTTTCCTCGCGCACGAAGATGAACGCGCCAACCAGCACCATGGCCGCCAGCGCATACCAGGTGATGGCGTACACCAGGTGATTGTTGGGGAACGTCAGCACCGTCAGGCCGCCGACGGGGGCCTTGCGGGCATCGCGTGCGCCATCCACGGCGTCCGCATCGATGAAGTACGGCGCCACGTCCGCCAAGCTGCGCGCGGCGGCGATCGCGGGAAGGTCGCGCGAGTACCAGAGGTTGGCCGCGGGATCGTTGTTGCGCAGGAAGCCGCTGCCCGGCTCGCCCATGCGCAGCAGGCCCGTCACGCTGGCCTGCGCGGACGGTTGCGCCGCATCCGCCTGGCCCTTGCGCCATTCCGGCAGCACGAAGCCGCGGTTGACCAGCACCGTGCCGCCGTCGGCAAGCTGCAAGGGCGTCATGACCCAATAGCCGCTGCCCAGTTCGGTCGCCGCCTGCACCAGCGTCTGGCGGTTGTATTGATAGACGCCGGTGACCGAGACGCGGCGGTATTCGGCGTTGTCGGAGGTCAGCGCGGACCATTCCCCGCGGCCCGGGGCCGGCGTGGCGGGCGCATGGGCGCGCGCGTCGACCTGCGCGATCAGGGCGTGCTTCCAGGCCAGGCGATGCACCTGCCAGGTGCCCAGGGCGCACAGGCCCGCGAAAATGGCGACGGCAACCACCCCCAGGATGACCAGGGTGGTTGCGCTGCGCGGATTACGGGGGGGGTCGCCGGAAGAAGATTCTTTTACTGCGGGCATCAGGGCATTTTGCGCATGTCGTGGGTGGACATGGGCATCATATTGGAGTTCAAGTGATACATGATCCAGATGGATCCGCTGAGCGTAATGACGACCAGCACCAGCGTGAATATTAACGCCAACATGTTCCAGCCGCTTTCCGACTTGGTGTCCATGTGCAGGAAGTAGACGATATGGACCACGATCTGCACCACGGCGAACGCCAGGATCACCAGCGCGGTGGTGCGCGAATCCGCGAAGACCCGCTCCATGACCAGCCAGAACGGAATGGCGGTCAGGATGGCCGCCAGCACGAAGCCGGTCATGTAGCTCTTGAGCGTGCCGTGGGCGGCGCCATCGTCGTCGTCATGGTGCCCGTCGTGGCCGCCCGGATGGGCCAGGTGATCCGTATGCGCGGTCATGGCAGGACTCCCATGAGATAGACAAAGGTGAACACGCCGACCCAGATCAGGTCCAGGAAGTGCCAGAACATGGACAGGCACATCAGGCGGCGGCGGTTTTCGGGGATCAGGCCATGCATCTGCACCTGGATCATCATCGTCACCAGCCACACGATGCCGAAGGTGACGTGCAGCCCGTGCGTGCCGACCAGCGTGAAGAAGGACGACAGGAAGGCGCTGCGCTGCGGGCCCGCGCCCTGGTGGATCAGGTGCGCGAATTCGTAGAGTTCCAGCGACAGGAAGCCCAGGCCGAGAATGCCCGTCACGGCCAGCCAGAGCTGCGTGGCGCCGATGCGGTTGCGCCGCATCTCCAGCATGGCGAAGCCGTAGGTGATCGATGACAGAAGCAGCAGCGAGGTGTTCACCGCCACCAGCGGCAGGTCGAACAGGTCGGCGCCCGACGGGCCCGCCGCGTAGTTGCGGCCCAGCACGCCGTAGGTGGCGAACAGGCAGGCGAAGATGAGGCAGTCGCTCATCAGGTATACCCAGAAACCCAGCAGCGTGCCGTTCTTGGGATGGTGTTCGCCCGGAACGTGGAATATGGGCTCCGAGGACGGCGTCGCGCCGCCGGGCAGGGTGGGGGCGAGGGTATCAGACATTATTTTTCACCAACAATTGCGTGCGGGCGTCTTCCGTGCGCACGACCTCGTCGGCGGGCACGTAGTAATCGCGCTTGTAGTTGAAGGTATGAACGATGGATACCAGGATCAGCGCCGCGAACGACAGCACCGCCAGCGGCCACATGTGCCAGATCAACGCAAAACCCATTACCACGCTGATGCCTGCCAGCACGATGCCCGCCCACGTGTTCTTGGGCATGTGGATGGGGATGAAGCCCTGCTGCGGCCGCTGGTAGCCGTGCTGCTTCATCTGCCACCAGGCGTCCAGGTCGTGCACGCGCGGCGTGAAGGCAAAGTTGTAGTTGGGCGGCGGCGAGGATGTGGACCATTCCAGGGTCCGGCCGTCCCAGGGGTCGCCGGTTTCGTCGCGCAGCGACTCGCGGCGGCGGTAGCTCACCACCAGCTGGATCAGGAAGCTGGCGATGCCGCAGGCGATCAGCAGCGCGCCGAAGGCCGCCACCTGGAACCAGATCTGCAGCGACATATCCTCGAAGTGGTTGACGCGGCGCGTCACGCCCATCAGCCCGAGCACATACAGCGGCATGAAGGCGACATAAAAGCCCACCAGCCAGAACCAGAATGAGCACTTGCCCCAGAAGGGATCGAGCCGGTAGCCGAAGGCCTTGGGGAACCAGTACGTGATGCCCGCCATCAGGCCGAAGAGCACGCCGCCGATGATCACGTTATGGAAGTGCGCGATCAGGAACAGGCTGTTGTGCAGGGCGAAGTCGGCGGGCGGCACGGCCAGCAGCACGCCCGTCATGCCGCCGATCACGAAGGTCACCATGAAACCCACCGTCCACAGCATGGGGACCTCGAAGCGGATGCGGCCGCGGTACATCGTGAACAGCCAGTTGAATATCTTGGCGCCCGTCGGGATCGAGATGATCATGGTCGTGATCCCGAAGAACGAGTTCACGCTGGCCCCGGACCCCATGGTGAAGAAGTGGTGCAGCCACACCAGGTACGACAGCACCGTGATCACGACCGTGGCGTACACCATCGAGGCATAGCCGAACAGACGCTTGCGGCTGAAGGTGGAAACCACCTCGGAGAAGATGCCGAAGGCGGGAAGGATCAGGATATAGACCTCGGGGTGGCCCCAGATCCAGATCAGGTTCACGTACATCATGGCGTTGCCGCCGAAGTCCGCCGTGAAGAAGTTGGTGCCGACGTAGCGGTCCATGGACAGCAGGGCCAGCACCGCGGTGAGGACCGGGAAGGCCGCCACGATCAGCACGTTGGTGCACAGCGCCGTCCAGGTGAAGATGGGCATGCGCATCATGCTCATGCCGGGGGCGCGCATCTTGACGATGGTGACCAGCAGGTTGACGCCGGATAGCAGGGTTCCCACCCCCGCTATCTGCAATGCCCAGATGTAATAGTCCACGCCCACATCCGGACTGCTCGCGATGCCGGATAACGGTGGATAGGCGAGCCAGCCGGTGCGCGCGAACTCGCCCACGAAAAGCGACATCATGACCAGTATCACGCCGCCGGTCGTCATCCAGAAGCTGAAATTGTTCAGGAACGGGAAGGCCACGTCGCGCGCGCCGATCTGCAGGGGAACGATGTAGTTCATGAGGCCCGTGACCAGCGGCATGGCCACGAAGAAGATCATGATCACGCCGTGCGCGGTGAAGATCTGGTCGTAGTGGTGGGGAGGCAGGTAGCCCGTCGAATCGCCGAACGCCACGGCCTGCTGCAAGCGCATCATGATGGCGTCGGCGAAGCCGCGCAGCAGCATCACGATGCCAAGCACGACATACATGATGCCGATCTTCTTGTGGTCGATGCTGGTGAACCATTCGTGCCACAAGTAGCCCCACTTGCGGTAGTACGTGATCGCGCCCAGAACCGCGATGCCGCCGATCGCCACCACGATGAAGGTGGCGAGAAGGATCGGCTCGTGGAACGGAATGGCGTCCCAGGTCAGTCGACCGAAGATCAGCTTGGTGAGGTCTGGTTGATCAGGCATCTCGATTCCACCATAAAGACCAGGATTTCATGAAGTCCGCGCCGCATCCGCACCGCCGCTGCCGCAACCCGCTACAGCACCAGTCCCTGCGTGGCCGTGCACATCGCGCCCACGTATTTGCGCGCCGGCGCGCCGTCGAGCCCCAGGCGCTGCCGCGTTTCCGGGTCCAGGGTCGTGACGTTGAGCGCGCCGGGGATGCCCATGCCGCCCTGCGCGTCGATGGCCATCGCATCGCGCATGCACATCCGGTTGGGTTCCACGCAGCGGTTCACAACCGCTTCGAACAGGCCGGGCGCGACGGACGCGTAGCGCTGGACGGGATTGCGTTCGCTGGGCTGTTCCAGCTTCAGGTAGGTGTCGCGGCTGAGCGCGGCGCCGGAAGCGCGCGCGTCGGCCACCCATTTGTCGAAGCCCTGCTGGTCCAGGCCATGGAACTTGAAGCGCATGCCGGAGAAGCCGGAGCCGCTGTAGTTGGCGGACAGGCCTTCATATTCGCCGGGATGGTTGATGACGGCATGCAGCGTTGTCTGCATGCCGGGCATGGCGTAGATCTGCCCCGCCAGCGCGGGGACGAAGAAGGAATTCATCACCGTCGACGAGGTGATCTTGAACTGGATCGGGCGGTCGACGGGGGCTGCCATTTCGTTCACGGCCGCGATGCCCTGTTCGGGGTAGACGAACAGCCATTTCCAGTCCAGCGCCACCACTTCGACCACCAGCGGCTTAGTGTCGGGAGGCACTTCGCGGCCTTCCGACAGGCGCGCGAGCGGGCGGTAGGGGTCGAGCTGGTGCGTGCTGACCCAGGTCAGGGCGCCAAGCGCGATGATGATAAGGAGCGGCGCGGCCCAGATCAGGAGCTCCAGCATGGTGGAGTGGTTCCATTCCGGATCGTAGCGGGCGGTCTTGTTGCTGGCGCGGTAGCGCCACGCGAACAGCAAGGTGAGGATGATGACCGGGACGATGATGAGCAGCATCAAGCCGGTCGAGATGAGGATCAGGTTCCGCTGCTGCACGGCCACGTCGCCCGAGGGCGAGAGCAGCACCGCATTGCATCCGGTGAGCAATGGCAGGGCGGTAAACAGGATCAATCCGCGGAGCCTTGGGAAGGACGGCATGACCATACCCCGAAACGTAACCGTGGGAAGTAAACGCAACACTACGCTGGAAGCCGCGAAAAATCTAGGGTAAAAAGAACAAAAATATGCGGGGCAAGGCATGCGGACCAGGGCTGCATCCCAGGAATGGGGCGGCTCTGCGCAAGACGGGCTCTCCGCGTACAGGTGTGTTGCAGGATCGTAGACAAGGCGTATTTCGAACCTCCTTCAGCGAGCAATCACATGGCGACCACCACGCAATATCCGGGCCACGCTCCTTCATTTCCCCAACCGCCCGCGGCGGGCGGCGGCAGCCACGCCAAGGTGGCGCCGGGCGAAATCGCGGTGGGCGTGGTGGTTGGCCGGGCCTCCGAATACTTCGATTTCTTCGTCTTCGGGATCGCCTGCGTGCTGGTGTTTCCGCAGGTCTTCTTCCCCTTCGAAGCGCCGCTGGAAGGCACGCTCTGGTCCTTCGTCATTTTCTCGTTCGCCTTCATCATGCGGCCCATCGGCACCGCGCTGTCGATGGCCGTGCAGCGACGTTGGGGCCGCGCAACGAAGCTGACCATCGCGTTGTTCCTGCTTGGCACGGCCACGGTGGGCATGGCGTTTTTGCCGAGCTACAACGCCATCGGCGTGCACGCCATCGTCCTGCTGTCGGCCTTCCGCTGCCTGCAGGGGCTGGCGCTGGGCGGGTCCTGGGACGGTCTGCCATCGCTGCTGGCGTTGAACGCGCCGCCCAACCGCCGCGGCTGGTACGCGATGCTGGGCCAGCTGGGCGCGCCCGTGGGCTTCATGGTGGCCAGCGCGCTGTTCCTGTTCCTGCACGTGACGCTGACGCAAGCCGACTTCCTCGAATGGGGCTGGCGCTATCCGTTCTTCGTGGCGTTCGCCATCAACGTGGTCGCCCTGTTCGCGCGGCTGCGCCTGGTCGTCACCGAGGAATACACGCAGCTGCTCGAAGAAGGCGAACTCGAACCCATCAGCACCGGCCAGATGGTGCGCGAACAAGGCTACAACCTCTTCATCGGCGCGTTCGCCGCGCTGGCCAGCTATGCCTTGTTCCACCTGGTCACGGTGTTCCCGCTGTCATGGATCGCCGTCAGCGCCACGCAGCAGATTCCAGACGTGCTGATCGTGCAGATCATCGGCGCGGCGCTGGGCATCCTCGGCACCATCGCCTCGGGATGGCTGGCCGACCGCATCGGCCGGCGTACCACGCTCGGCCTGCTGGCGGCGCTGATCGCGGTGTTCGCCCTGTTCACGCCGTGGCTGCTGGGCGGCGGGCCGAAGGCGCAGGACGCGTTCATCCTGGTGGGGTTCGTGCTGCTGGGGCTGTCCTACGGCCAGGCGTCGGGCACCGTCACCGCCAATTTCACCCGGCGCTTCCGCTACACCGGCGCGGCGCTCACCTCCGATATGGCATGGCTGATCGGCGCGGCGTTCGCGCCCCTCGTGGCCCTGGGCCTGTCGGCGCGCTTCGGGCTGGTCGCGGTCAGCATCTACTTGCTGTCGGGCGCGGCTTGCACGTTGCTCGCGCTGCGCATCAACAAGGTCCTGGAAACGCGGGACTAAAAAAAAGGCCGCGCTGTCCGCCAGCGCGGCCCGGCCGTGGCGGCCGGCTAGCGCACCGGCCAGCCGTACATCAAGCCGCCGTCGCGCCATTGCGCGTTCAGCGCGCGCGGCAGTTGCATCGGGCTGCTCATGCCCAGGTTGCGCTCATAGCTCTCGCCATAGTTGCCCACCTGTTTGACGATGTTGTAGGCCCAGCGGTCGTCCACGCCCATGTTGCGGCCCATGCCGGGCGTGACGCCCAGGATGCGCTGCACGTTGGGATTATTGACCTTCAGCTGCGCGTCGACGTTCGAGGAAGAAATGCCGAACTCTTCGGCCTCCAGCATGGCGTAGAACGACCACCGCACGACGTTGATCCAGTTGTCGTCGCCCTGGCGCACCATGGGGCCCAGCGGGCTCTTGGAAATGTTTTCCTGCAGGATCTCATAGCTGCCGGGGTTTTCCAGCGTCATGCGCGTGGCGGCCAGCTGCGACTTGTCGGAGGTGAAGGCGTCGCAGCGCCCGGCGGCAAAAGCCCGCACGATTTCATCGTATTTTTCGATGACCACCGGCTTGAAGTGCAGCGAGCGGGAACGGAACCAGTCGGCCAGGTCGAGTTCGGTTACGGTGCCGGGCTGCACGCAGATCGTGGCGCCGTCCAGTTCCTTCAATGCCTTGATCCCCAGCTTGCGCGCCACCATCACGCCCTGGCTGTCGTAGTAGTTGACCGCCACGCTCAGCAGGCCCAGCGTGGTGTCGCGCGCCATCGTGGGCGTGACGTTGCGTGTCAGCACGTCAACCTCGCCGGACTGCAGCGCGGTGAATCGCGCCTGCGTCGTAAGCGGCGTCAGGCGGAATTTCGTCGCATCGTTGAACACGGCCGCCGCGATTGCGCGGCACATGTCCACGTCCAGCCCGTGCCAGACGCCTTTGCTGTCCGGGGCGGAGAAGCCCTGGATGCCGGTCGAGACGCCGCATTGCAGGTATCCCCGTTTCTTGACCGCGTCGAGCGTGGGGCCGGCGAGCGCCTGGCTGGATACGGCGGCAAGCGCCAGGGCGCAGATGGCGAGTTTGCGTTGCGGCATGTCGTTCTCCTGGCGGCGGGGCGGGCCCGGCGCGGGATGGGTTGATGGAACAGGCATCAGGCGGCGCGCGCCGCCGGCTTCGACACTTTTTCCAGGCTTTCGGTCAGGGCCTGGTCCAGGATCGAGATGGCGCGGTCGATTTCCGCGTTGCTGACCGTCAGCGGCGGCGCGATCCGCCAGACGGAGCCGCGTTCCGGGCGGCGGCGGATGTTCATCGACAGGCCCAGCTCGAAGCAGCGCTGCGTGGTCAGGGCGCCCAGCTCATGAAAGGGCTGGCGCGTTTCGCGGTCCTGCACCAGCTCCACGCCCAGCAGCAGGCCCAGGCCGCGCACGTCGCCGATGGCTTCGTGGCGCTGCTGCAATTCGAGCAGGCCGCGGCGCAGGTAGTCGCCTTGGGTGCGGGCCCGTTCGATCAGGTGTTCGCGCTCGATGGTTTCGAGCACGGCCAGGCCCACCGTGGCCGGCAGCGGATCCGATACGTGGCTGGTGTAGAAGGTAAAACCCTTCTCGTGCACGTCCTGTTCGATCGCGGGCGTGGTGATGGCCGCGGCCAGCGGCAGCCCGCCGCCCAGCGTCTTGGACACGCTCATGATGTCGGGCGTGACGCCGAAGTACTCGGAGCCGCTGCGGTAGCCGATGCGGCCGAACGCGGTCTGGGCTTCGTCGAAGATCAGCAGCATGCCGCGCGCGTCGGCGGCCTCACGCAGCGCCTGCATGTAGGACTTGGGCGGGACCAGCACGCCGCCCGCGCTGATGACGGGTTCGACGATGATGGCGGCCGGCCTGCCGGCGGAGGCCATGTCGAACATCTTCAGGCCGATTTCCAGGCAGGCCAATGCGGACTGCTCGGCATCCATGCCCGTGATGTAGGGGCGGTAGGCGTTGGGCTCGGGCATGACGAATACGCCGGCGGGCGGAACGCCATAGCCCTTGCGGTCGCTGGCGTACGACACCGAACCCGCGCCGCTCGTGACGCCGTGCCAGGACCCGCCGATGGCCAGGATCTCGAATCCGCTCTTGTGCATCTTGGCCATGCGCAGGGCGATTTCGTTGCTCTCTGACCCGGTGTTGACGAAGATGGACTTCGTCAGCCCGGCGGGCATCCAGTCGCGCGCCACTGTCGCCGCCAGCTGGGCCACGGCTTCCGGAATCATGCCGCTGAAGAAATGGAAGGCGGTTTCGCCCGCGCGATGCACGGCGGCGACGATGGCGGGGTGATTGTGGCCGATGGTCGCGCACATCTGGCCCGAGGTGAAGTCCAGGATCTCGCGGCCCGTATCGTCGCGCACGACCGCGCCCTTGGCGGAGGTGAACAGGTTCGGGAAGGTATCGCCGCCGTAACGGACGAGATACTCGCGGGCAGCGTCGCGCAGGGTTTTTTCCATGTTTACACTCCGTGGCGGGTGGGCTCCAATGCGGAACCGACGGAGGCAGTGTCCGGCAGGGCGCGCAGGCCGTCCAATGCGAAGTAAGCATGCGTGGCGATGCGTCGCGCGCATGGCCGATGCGCAATACGCAAGGAGCCCCATGGATACCCGATGGTTGCAGGACTTCATCACGCTTTCGGAAGTGCGCAACTTTACGCGCGCGGCGGAGGCGCGCAATTTGTCGCAGGCCGCGTTCAGCCGACGCATCCAGAGCCTGGAGAACTGGGTAGGCGCGCGCCTGATCGACCGGTCCGCGTTTCCCACCCAGCTCACCGAGGCGGGCGAACGCTTCCGCGATGCCGCGATAGAGCTGGTCAACCAGCTTGCCGAGGCGCGCGCCGGCATCGCGGGGGTGCCTGCCCAGAATCAGCTGCGGCTGGCGACGTCCTATGCGCTGGCGACCACGCATCTGCCGAAATGGTGGCGCGCATGGACTGATGGCAAGCTGCTCAGCTGCAGCCTGCAGACGGGCAATGTGCACGACACCGTATCGGCGTTCACGTCGGGCGCGGCGGATTTCCTCATCTGCTTCCATCAGCTGGCCCAGCCGCTGCCGCTCGATCCGGCTCGCTACGACTGCCTGACGCTGGGCCGCGAGCTGATACGGCCGTATGCCGCGCGCGCATTGATCGCGCGGACGGGGCTGGACTTGCCCGGCACGGCGGCCAGGCCCGTGCCGCTGCTGATGTATTCGGCCAATGTGTATTTCGCCCGCCTGATCGACGCCGCGATAGAAGCGGCGGCCGAGCCGCTGCACGGCGTGCGCGTGTTCGAGGCCGAAATGTCGGACGTGCTGGGCGACATGGCCGCGCAGGAGCTGGGCGTGGCCTGGCTGGCCGACAGCGCGCTGCAGCGCCTGGCCGCGGCGGACCTGGCGCCGCTGCCCAACCGCGGCTGGGACATCGAGGTGTCGATCCTTGCGTTCAAGGACCGGGCCGACTCGCGCGCGTCGGTGGCAGCGCTATGGGAACGGATGCGGACGGCCGCTCAGCCGGCGTAGCCTTCCAGCACGTTCGCCACGTTGGTGCCCACGTCCGCCACCGCGTAACCGCCTTCCATGGTGAATACCGCAGGCAGGTCCAGGCCGGCCAGCAGGCGGCCGACCTGCAGGTAGTCGGCGCTCTTGAGCTTGAACCGGGAGATCGGGTCGCCTTCATAAGTGTCCACCCCCAGCGCGACCACGACCGCGTCCGCCTTGAAGGCGCGGACCGCGGCCAGGCCCTGTTTCAGCGCCCGCGTCCAGTCGGCAAAGCCTGTGCCGGCGGGCAGCGGCAGGTTCAGGTTGCAGTCGGCTCCCGCGCCCTGGCCGCGCTCGTCGGCGTAGCCCAGGTAGAACGGGTATTCGGTGGTCGGGTCGCCATGCACGGAGACGGTCAGCACGTCTGCGCGTTCGTAGAAGATGCTTTGCGTGCCGTTGCCATGGTGATAATCGACGTCCACGATGGCGACGCGGGCGGCGCCGGCTTCGCGCAGCGCCTGGGCGGCCAGCGCGGCGTTGTTCAGGAAGCAATAGCCGCCGAAGAAGTCAGGACCGGCGTGATGGCCGGGCGGGCGCGTCAGCGCCATGGCGGCGTGCTTGCCGCTCGTGGCCGATACCGCGCGCGCGGCGTCGATGGCACAGGCGGCGCCGGCAAGCGCGGCCTCCCAGGTGCCGGCGGTCAGCGGACAGCCGCTGTCGAACGAAAACAGCCCGACGCGCGCCGCGAAATTGGTGGGTTCGACATCGTGGCGAAAACCGCGTACCGGCCAGATCGACGGAAGCACGTCGAGCCCGGCGTTGGCCGGGTCGAGCGCGACCCATTCCTGCCAGGCGCTGGCGAGGAAATCCACGTAGCGCGGCGTATGCACGCGCTTGATCAGGGCGATGTCCGCCGCCGATGGGGCGCGCAGGTCCCCGATGCCGCGCTGCCGCAGCGCCTCCAGCACGTACTCCAGGCGCGCTGGTGTTTCGTGGCAGGGGACCAGCTTGCCGCGGAACATCTCCTGCCGGCCGGCATGTTTCTCGTGGACGGGGTTGTGGAAGATCTGCACGGCGTACGTGTCCTTGGCGGTAGCGGTTGAGGGCGGGAGCGCCACTGTACTACTGGCGGGCGGCTATTTCTTCGTTGCGGTCCGGCAAGTGCCGGCCTTCGGAGCGGGCGGGCGCAGCCGCGTGGTCGACTCGCCGCTGCGCCGGGACCAGGAGGTCGCCTGCGCCGTGCCATCCGGGCACACGGTGTAGTCCTCGAAGCCATAGTCGGTCGCGGCATAGCGGCACGCCACGGCGAACGCGGGCCGGGTGTCGTCGAAAACCGGATTGACGAAGCCATGGCAGGGGCTGGAGGCGCTGTCCGGGTGCCGCAGTTCGCGGAAAGCCCGGTCTTGCGGGCGGTACAGGAAAATGCGCGACATGACCTGCGCACCGCCGCCGCTCTGGCCGATGACGAAATCCCGGTAGCCGTCGTGGTCTATGTCCACGTCCTGGAACTGGTCGACTTCCTCGTCGCTACCGAACCGCGCGATTTCGCGTTCCGGGCCGTCGTTCACGCGCACGAGCAGGCGCTGTTCGTCCTGCAGTCCCGTCACGGTCACCACCGCGGACAGGCCGGGGGCGACGGCATAGGGGTGGTCGCGGGCGCAGGCCGTTTGGCCAAGCGCTGCCAGCACCGCTCCTAGCAGTATTCCTTTCACGTGCGGTCCTTTGCGCCGGAAGACATGCGGGGCATTATGCCGCAGCCTATCGCGGGTTTACGAGCGGGGTCCGCAGGCGGCCGCCGGGGCGATCCTGGGTAGAATTCCAGGAGAGGCCAGACTGATTGGAGCGCTCCCGCGCCATGAACCTTCCGTTTCCCATTCGCCAAGAATGCCCGCCGGGCGCCTGTGTGTGCGACCGCGAGCGGCTGCTGGCCGATCCGGTCGCGGACCTCCGCGTCTTGCGGCTGACCCGGGAAGAGGAGCGGCGCCTGGTCGCCCGGCTGGAGAACCTCGCCAGCCTGGACGACCTGAGGGCCATGCAGGGCCGCATCCAGGCGCAGCTGGGCATCGTGATCACGATCACGCCCAGCGACAACGAGGTGCGCACCTCGCGCGGTATTTCCATCCAGCTCGACGAGCAGCCGGGGTTGTGCCGCAAGACGCGGGCCGCCATTCCTGCCGCCATCCGGCGCAGTTTCGACAGCCGTCCCGAAATCGTCTATGCCCTGCTGAACGAGCGCGACCTGCTCCACGGCGCCTGAGCGTGTTTCAGGGCCGCTTGCCGGCCGCCGGCGCGCGGCAGGGCGCCAGGGGCACGACGTTGGCTGGCGTGCGGCCGGCTTCCGGCCGGGTGGCATCCGGTTTCTTGCCCGGGCGGGCGGGATAGATCAGCAACACCGCGCTGCCGGCATCCAGCTTCGGGCCGGCCTTCGAGCCATAGGCCACCGTCCAGCCGCGCACGGCCAGCGGCGCCAGGGTGTAGGGCAGGGCGGAGCCCGGCGAGACGTGCGCCACCTTGCCGGCATACAGGTCTTCCTGCCGGGTTTCGGCGCCTTGGACGGACACATAGGTTGCGATGCTGACCAGCGCGACGGAATCTCCGTGGCGGCCGAGCACCGCGGTCTTGTATTTGCCGGCGGGGATGTCGGCGAGCGAGACGCTGAGATGCTCGCCGGCCTGGCCGCCGGCATCCAGGCGGACGCCGGCGATGTCGGCGCGGGCCAGTGGCCCGGACCCGGTATTGCGCACGCGGACGCTGTATTCCCCGGAGGTGCCCGTCAGCGTGCAGACCTCGACGCCGTAGGCGGGCGAGGCCTGGGCGTTCGCCATGGCGGCGCTCGAGGCTGCCAGGATGAGGGGCAGGATACGCAGATGGACAACGGGCACGGCGGGCTCCTTTGAGGGGCAGCGCGCCGGGCTGCCGCGTTGCCTGCCCTATTACACCACTTGGCGGCCGGCGGCCTCGGCCTGCTCGCGCTTGCCGGCCAGCCAGTGGAGGATCAGCGCCAGCACGAGCAGGCCGGCGATGATGAAGCCCCAGAAGATCCAGCCCAGCACCGCGATCAGGGTGCCCAGGCTGCCGGCCATCGGCAGCACCTGGTTCAGGCCCTGCGCGGCCCAGACCAGGCCGGATTGCAGGGTCTGCAGCCAGGCGGGATCGACCCAGGCGGCCGCCCAGGCGGGCGCGACCCACTGGGAGGTGTCGAGCGCGGCGCCCGGCACTTGCGCGGAAGCAACCGAGGACAGGACCCAGTCGGTCAATTGCAGCGTCAGCGCCACCAGCCCGGTCCAGAGTGCGGCAAGCACGGCGAAGGCGAGCCAGATGATCTTTTTCATTGAAGTGGTACTCCGATATTCAAGGGAAGGCCACGATAAAGCGGATTCTATTTCCGAAAAACCAGAATTAGTGTGACAAACATTAAGAAAAAACCGAAGTCTGCGCGTGCATGAGCACGGATTGGACTAGCGGATGGTGCTGCCCCCGCCGGTTGCGGATCGCGTGGATTTCCTCATGCACGTCATCGCAGCGGGCCAGGGGGCGCAGGCCGCGCAGCAGGCCGATGTCGCCGCCGCCCAGCCGGCTCAGGGGGAACACGCCCAGCCCCCGGGCCGCGAATACGGACATGAGCGCGCTGTCTTCGAATTCTCCGACTACGTTGGGGTGGATGCCCAGTTCGCTGAACCAGCGGTCCAGCGTCTGGCGCAACACAGAATGCCCGGTGGGCAGCAGCACGGGCAGGCGCTCCAGGCAGCGCGGAAAATCGCGCGCGTCGGATTTGCGCACCCACTTGGCGGGGCCATACCAGTCCACGGGCGACGAGACCAGGCGGTCGCTGGTCAGGCGCAGGTTGGGGTTGGCCGGTGCGCCCTGGCCGGCCAGCACCAGGTCCAGGTGGTGTTGGGCGAGTTCGCCCAGCAGTTCCTGGACCTCGCCTTCGTGGCAGGTCAGGCGCAGGTCCGGCGTGTGCAGCACCGGGCCGAGCAGGGCGTGGACCGCCAGTTTCGAGATGCCGTCGGACAGCCCGACCGCCAGGCGCATGACGGGCTTGGTGGCGGCTGCGCGGACTTCCTGGGGCAGCGCGTGGCCGATCTGGAAGATTTCTTCGGCGCGGGCGAAGGCGGCTTCGCCGGCGTCGGTGAGCGCCACGCCGCGGCCTGCCGGCTTGAGCAATTGATGGCCCAGGCTTTTTTCCAGTTCGCGGACCTGGGCGCTGATGGTCTGGATGGCCATGTCCAGCCTTTCGGCGGCGCGCGAAAAGCCACCTTCCTTGGCGACCATCCAGAAATAGTAGAGATGTCGGTAGTTCAGCATGGCGCGGCTCACTTCGGTTTTTTCGAACCTTAACTCAATTTCAGGCTGATTTTTACATCACCGGCCGATCCGGATCATGAGGGCCTTCGAACACAAGCGGGACATCATGGAAACCTTATTGACCTTCCTGGCTGCCGATTTCCTCGGCACCCCCACCTGGAGCTGGCTGCTCTTCCTGGGCATCGTCGTGACGCTGTTGGCCTTCGACCTGGGCGTGCTGCACAAGGACGACCGCGAGATCGGCGTGCGCGAAAGCCTGCTGCTTTCCGCCGGCTACATCAGCGCCGCGCTGCTCTTCGGCGCCTGGGTCTGGTGGCAGATGGGCGCGGCCAGCGGCATGGCGTACTACACCGGCTTCATGATCGAAAAGTCGCTGTCGATGGACAACGTCTTCGTCATCGCGCTGATCTTCAGCTTTTTCGCGATTCCGCGCGTGTACCAGCATCGCGTGCTGTTCTGGGGCATTCTCGGCGTGATCGTGCTGCGCGCCATCATGATCGGCCTGGGCGCCGCGCTGGTCAGCAATTTCGGCTGGCTGTTGTATGTGTTCGGGGCGTTCCTCGTGTTCACCGGCATCAAGATGTGGATGATTGCGGACCAGACGCCCGATATCGCGTCCAATCCCATTCTCAAGTTCCTGAAGCGCCACATGCGGGTGACGGACGGCTTGCGCGGCAATGCGTTCTGGGTGCGCGAAGCGGACCCCGCGACGTCCAAGACGGTGCGCTGGGCCACGCCGCTGCTGCTCGCGCTGGTGCTGATCGAATTCGTGGACCTGCTGTTCGCAGTGGACTCGGTGCCCGCGATCTTCGCGATCACCACCGATCCGTTCATCGTCTACACCAGTAATATTTTCGCCATTCTGGGCCTGCGCGCGCTGTATTTCGCGCTGGCGGCGATGATCCATCGCTTCCACTACCTGAAGTACGCGCTGGCCCTGGTGCTGGTCTTCATCGGCACCAAGATATTCCTGGTGGGCTTCATCGGCAAGGTGCCGGCCGCCGTGTCCCTGTCGGTGACGTTCGGCCTGATCGCGGGCGGCGTGGTGTTCTCGCTGTGGAAAACCCGCTCGGAACGTTCCAAGCCCGAACTGGCGGCCGAATAAGGCTCGGGTCCGCCATATTTTCTGAATATGGCGGACTCCCTGAATTCGAATTTGTCGTATGGGTACGGCAGGCGTAGAGTGCTGACGAATCCATATGTAAGGAACCGCCATGACCAGTTGGTCCGCCAAACAGTATTCCGCCTTTGAAAACGAACGCACCCGTCCGGTGCGGGATCTGGTCGCGGCCTTGCCGAACCAGGAAGTGGCGCGAGCGGT
The DNA here is from genome assembly GCF_900496965.1 of Achromobacter agilis. Taxonomy (GTDB): domain Bacteria; phylum Pseudomonadota; class Gammaproteobacteria; order Burkholderiales; family Burkholderiaceae_B; genus Achromobacter; species Achromobacter agilis. The sequence continues at coordinate 35,375 of NZ_UFQB01000007.1, read as the reverse complement.
GGATCTGGGCTGCGGCCCGGGCAATTCCACCGAGGTGCTGGCGGCGCGCTATCCGGACGCCGATCTGACCGGCATGGACAACTCCGAAGACATGATCCAGGCGGCCAGGAAGCGCCTGCCGGGCATGCAGTTCGAGCTCTCCGACATTGCGTCCTGGAATCCGGCGCAATCCTACGACGTGATCCTGGCCAACGCGTCGCTGCAATGGGTGCCGGACCACGAAACGCTGTATCCCCGCCTGGTCGGCAAGCTGGCTCCCGGCGGCAGCCTGGCGGTGCAGACGCCGGACAACATGGAAGAACCCGCCCACCGCCTGGCGCGCCAGGTCGCCGGCGAGGCGCCGTGGGCGGCCAGCATCGGAGGCTTCAAGCATCCGCCGCGCCACAGCGCGGCCTGGTACTACGAATTGCTCAAGCCGCATTGCGGCCGGCTGGACGTGTGGCGCACAACCTACCATCACCCGCTTGCGGGCGCTGCCGCCGTGGTCGAGTGGTTCAAGGGCACGGCCCTGCGGCCGTACCTGGACCGGCTGGACGCCGCCGGGCAGGAGGGCTTCCTGGCCCGCTACCAGTCGCTGATCGAAGCGGCCTATCCGGCGCTGGCCGACGGCACCGTGCTGCTGCCGTTTCCGCGGCTGTTCATCGTGGCGGGGGCGCGGGAGGGGTAAGCGCTGGCAGTGTCTGACACCCGTACGAAACGCCCTTCATTTCGCCTCGGCGCTTCCCGGGTGTCTGACACATCCACCCCAGTGTCAGACACCCGGGAAGACCGTCTCCACCTGGACCGGCAGTTCGTACGGGTGTCAGACACTTGCCTCACCCGGACCAGCAGTTCGTCAGGGTGTCGGAAACTTGCCTCAACCGGACCAGCAGTCCACCAGGGTGTCAGACACTTCGACGGCACGGCACTGCTGCCGTTTCCGCGGCTGTTCATCGTGGCGGGGGCGCGGGAGGGGTAAGCGCTGGCAGTGTCTGACACCCGTACGAAACGCCCTTCATTTCGTCTCGGCGCTTTCCGGGTGTCTGACACATCCACCCCAGTGTCTGACACCCGGGAAGACCGTCTCCACCTGGACCGGCAGTTCGTACGGGTGTCAGACACTTGCCTCACCCGGACCAGCAGTCCGTCAGGGTGTCAGACACTTGCCTAGCGCCGATGCCAGGGCGTCAGGCACTACCTAGGCTGCAACAATCAAGGCGCGCCGTCGGCCTTGTCTGCGAAGTAGCGGGCCGGGGTCTTGCCTAGCGTCTTGCGGAACATGGTGATGAAGGCGCTGACGGACTCATAGCCCAGGTCTTCGGCCGTGCGTTGCACCGAAACGCCGGCCGACAGGCGCTGCAAGGCCTGGATGAGGTGCATCTGCTGGCGCCAGCGGCCGAAGCTCATGCCGAGTTCCTGTTGCACCAGCCGCGCGAGCGTGCGTTCGCTCATCGCCACGCGTTTGCCCCATTGCGCCACCGTGCTGCGGTCGGCGGGGTCGGCGCGCAGCGCATCGGCGATCTCGCGCAGCCTGGGGTGATTCGAGATGGGCAGGTGCAGGTGTTCCGTCGGCATGCGCGCTAATTGATCCACCAGCACCTCCGCCAGTTTCCGGTTGGCGGGGCTTGCCGCGGCTTCGGCAGACAGGTCGGCCAGGTGCGCGATCAGTTCCCGCAGCAAGGGCGTGATGGCCAGCGTGCAGCATTGCCCGGGCAGGCCCGGCGCGTCCGGCGGCACGAACAGGAAGCACACGCGCCCGTTCGCCGTGACGCGGTTGCTGTGCGGTACGCCGCCGGGAATCCAGACGCCGCATTGGGGCGGCACCATCCACAGGCCTTGCGGCACGGAGCAGGTGACGCCGCCGTGCAGCGCCAGCACCAGCTGGCCCATGTGGTGCCGGTGCGCAGGGGATTCCTGGTCGTTCTCGGCCGCGTGCACGCGCATCGCATAGGTCCATTGCGATTCGACGTCGAGGTCGAAGAACGGGACGGGTTCTTCCAGGGAATGCATGGGAGGGTGGATTGGCTGAATTCAGGGATAGTTTGTCATTCTCTCGAAATTCGGTAAAGGCGGTTTTCCTTAAGCTAGGGTCTGTTCACTTTTCAAGGAGCCCCGCGCGGGCTCCAGGCGCATGACCTCCCTTTCCGTTTCCTCTAAGCGCCCCTCCGGCAAGCCCTTGCTGCTGATCGCGGGCATTCTCTGCATTGCAACCGCCCTGCGCGCGCCCGTCACGGGCGTGCCACCGCTGATTGGCATGATCCGCGAACAGCTGGCGTTGAACTCCACCGCGGCCGGCATGCTGATCACCCTGCCGCTGCTGGCGTTTGCGGTGGTGTCGCTGTTCGCGGCGGGTCTGGCGCGCCGCCACGGCCTGGAGCGCACCCTGTTCGCCGCCTTGCTGCTGATCGCGGGCGGCATCGTGGTGCGCACGCTGGGGTCGGCCTGGAGCCTCTACCTGGGCACGGCGGTCATCGGTTCCGGCATCGCCATCGGCAACGTGCTGCTGCCCAGCTTGTTGAAGCGCGATTTCCCGCAGCGCGTCGCGGGCCTGACCTCGGCCTATGTGCTGACCATGAGCGTGGCGGCTGGCGTCGCGTCCGCGATTGCGATTCCGCTGGCGGGCCTGTCCGACGCGACGTGGCGTTTCTCGACGGGCTGCCTGCTGCTGATTCCCGCCGTCGGCGTTCTGTTGTGGCTGCCGCAGCTGCGCAACCATACGGCGCCCGCCGCGTCCACGGCGCACGCGCCGCATGGCGGCCGCCTGTGGCGCTCGCCCCTGGCCTGGCAGGTGACGCTGTACCTGGGCATCAATTCCTTTGTGTTCTACGTGGGCGTGAGCTGGCTGCCGGCGATCCTGCGCGAGGCGGGCTATACCGCCGAACGCGCCGGCACGCTGCATGGGCTGTTGCAGCTGATGTCCGCTGTTCCGGCCCTGTTCCTGGCGCCGGTGGTGCGGCGCATGAAGGACCAGCGCGCCGCCGCGTTCGCTTCGGCCGCGGCATCGTTCGTCGCGCTCGCCGGCCTGATCGTCGCGCCGGGCTGGGCCACACTGTGGATCGTGCTGCTGGGCCTGGGCACGGGCGGCGGTATCATTCTCGGCCTTGCGTTCGTGGGCCTGCGGGCCAGCCATGCGCAACAGGCGGCGGCGCTGTCGGGCATGGCGCAATGCGTGGGTTATCTGTTCGCCGCGACCGGGCCCACGCTAATGGGCGCGCTGCACGACGCGCTGGGCGGCTGGGGCGTCGCGCTCGGCGTATGCGCCGCGCTGTGCGTGGCGATGGCGGTCACGGGCCTGTACGCGGGCCGCTCCATCCAGATCGGGCAATACCGCGGCAGCGCGCCGGCGGTGGCGGCACCGTCGCGGCGCTGAGGACGGCGGCGCCTTTCATTCCTGGGGCGCTTGCCCCTTCCAGAGGCGCACCAGGGTTTCGGGCGCGTCGGTTTCCGGCACGTCGAAGCTGACGTCTGCGACCTCGGCGCCGCCGTACACCACCTCCACGTGAAAGTAGCGTTGGTCGCCGCCGGCGCCCGGGGTGCATGCGACGGCGACGGGCGCGGCGTGCTGCAGGGCGTCGCAAACTTCCTGGCGCACATCGGGGGGGCAGGTGGCCAGGTCGATGCTGCGCGGCTGCGCCAGCCCCGGCAGATAGGCCAGGCCGCCTTCGCGGGTCAGGCGCACCAGCTGGGCAAGATCCAGGGAAGGCAGGTCGATCATGTTTGGACTCCCACGGCCTGCCACGCTTTCGCGACGGCATCCCGCTGGGCGGCGCCCTGGCGTTGAGCGGCCTCCAGCGTCAGCGCGGCAAACTGCTGGAAGTTCGCGTCATGGCGCAGCCGGTCGTCGCACAGCGCGTCGTACCAGACACGGCCCGCGACGGCCCAGGCAGGGCCGCCCAGCGCCGTGGCCGCCAGGTAGAAGGCGCGGTTGGGAATGCCCGAATTGATGTGCACGCCGCCGTTGTCGTTAGGCGTATCGGCGTAGTCGTTCATGTGGCCGGGTTGCGGATCCTTGCCCAGCACGGGGTCGTCGTAGGCGCTGCCGGGCTCCGCCATAGAGCGCAGCGCGCGGGCGCGCACCTTGGGGGTGAAGAGCCCGACGCCTATCAGCCAGTCGGCCTGCCGCGCGTCCTGTCCTAGGGCGTATTGCTTGACCAGGGAACCGAAGACGTCGCACAGGGATTCGTTCAGCGCGCCGGACTGCCCCTGGTACAGCAGGGCGGCCTCGGCGTCGATGACGCCATGCGTGAGCTCATGGCCGATGATGTCGGGCGCGACCGTGAAACGGTTGAATATTTCGCCGTCGCCGTCGCCGAACACCATCTGCGCGCCGTTCCAGAATGCGTTGTCGTAGTCTTCACCGTAGTGCACGGTGCCGATCAGCGGCAGCCCCTGGCCGTCGATGGAGTGGCGCTTGTAGATATCCCAGAACAGCTTGTAGGTCGCGCCCAGGTGTTCATAGGCCTCGTCCACTGCCGTGTCGCCGCTGGCCGGGCGGCCTTCGGCGCGCACCAGCTTGCCCGGCAGCGTGGTCGTGTTGGCGGCGTCGTGCACGGCCCGCTGAGGCGTGCCGGCGGGCGTGGCGTGCCTGGATGGGGCGGGCTTGGCGCGGGGCGGCTGCGCCGCCATTTCGCGCAACCCGCGCTGCTGCTGGTCGATGATCAGCGTTTTCACGGCGGGCATGCTGACCCGGGCGTCGGCGTGCTGGGCCAGGCGGTCCAGCATGTAGGGAGGGATCACACCGATCAGAGGCGCGGACTCGGAAGGACGTGGCATGCGAGGCTCCTATTAGTGTCACGGACCCTGGTCAACGGTAGCAGATGGGCGGGTCCGAGGGACGTAACAGGTTGCGGCCTGATGCTAGGAACTTTACCGGCGCGCCGGGCGCGATTGCCGTGCGCCGGCACGCGCAACAATCGCCACAATTCAAAGCGTGCGGACTCGCGCTAGAATCCCCTGCTTCTTTTCCGGGGGGAACGCTCGATGAGGTATTTCCTGATCTTGGTGGGAGCGGCTGTTGTCGCTTACTTGCTGGCGCGGGGCATTGCCGCCGTGCTCTCCGACCGTAAACGCTCAAAATCAGAAAGGGATTCCAAGTGAAGCCGACAGATATCCAGATGGTCAAATCGATAAACGCCGTAAAGCCGCGCAGCATCAAGATCGCGGTCATCGCGGCGCTGCTGTTCGTGTTGATCCTGTTCCTGGCTTTCGGTTCGTGGTTCCAGGTGGACCAGGGCGAGCGCGGCGTGGTGCTGCGCAACGGCAAGCTGGTGCGCGTGTCCGAACCCGGCCTGGACTTCAAGACCCCGTTCATCGACAGCGTGATGATGGTGTCCGTGCGCGACCATACGTTCGTGTTCGAGAAGCTGGAGGCATACAGCTATGACCAGCAGCCGGCGTCGCTGCGGGTGTCGGTGACCTATCGCGTGCCACCCGAACACGTGGCCGAGCTGTATTCGGAATACGGCACGATCAGCAACCTGCAGATGCGGGTGCTGGAGCGGAAGACGCCCGACTCCGTGAAGAATGTGTTCGGCCAGTACACTGCGGTGCGCGCCATCCAGGAACGCCAGAAGCTGGGCCTGGACGTGAACGAATCCGTGCGCAAGACGATGGAAGGCGCGCCCGTGCAGGTGGTGGGCGTGCAGATCGAGGAGGTCGGCTTCTCGCAGGCCTATGAACACTCCATCGAGCAGCGCATGCTGGCCCAGGTGCAGATCGAGACGACCCGCCAGCAGAAGGAAACGGCGACGATCAACGCCGAAATCCAGGTGGTCAAAGCCAAGGCCGAAGCCGATGCGCGCCGCCAGCAATTCACCGCCGAAGCCGATGGCATCCGCATGCGCGGCGAGGCCGAGGCGGCCGCGATCCGCGCCAAGGCCGAGGCCCTGGCCGCCAACACCAACCTGGTGAGCCTGAACGCTGTTGAGAAGTGGGACGGCGTGCTTCCGGCCACGCAGGTCCCGGGCGCGGCCTTGCCCTTCATCGGCATCAAGTAAGCGCCAGCGGTCGCGGCGCGTTCCGCCCGCGCCGCGATTTCCCCCCGGCCGGTCCCGGCCGTTTCGTACGATTTTCACCACATCCCGCCGCGGGGTTCTCCCGTGGCCGTCCCCGCCTTAGGGGATATCCCTCTGTCAAGAATTGCAAAGCAGGCGCATCTTGGCATCACAAGCAAGCGCAGCCAACGATACGATCACCGGAAGATCCCGAGGGATTCGCGCGCTTGCGCATAAGCTTCAGCAAGAAGGAGACGTGGATGTCTCAACTGGAATGGACGTCCGGCGACACGTTGCCGGCCCGTCATGGTTATTACGAAACGCGGTACGACACGGGGTGCACCGCGATCACGCTGTATAGCGTGCTGGGCTGGATGCCGATGAAGGCAACCGGCAATATGGTGAGTTGGCGGGCCCTGTCGCCGTCCGCCGAAAGGCAGGAAGCCGAACGGCACCTGGAGGAACTGAGGGCCGCCCAGTGCCACGTTCCGATGGATTACTAGGGCGAAGCGCCTCCGTTCCCGGCGGGGAGGGGATAAGATAGAATATAAATAGTTCCTATTTACGTTCTATCCAGGGTTGCGCCTTGCCTACGCCCGATTCCCTGAGCACCGACACCGTCACGAAGCTCTATCGTGCCCATCACGGCTGGCTGTCGGGCTGGCTGCGCAAGAAGCTGGGCAACGCTGTCGATGCGGCAGATCTGGCGCACGACACCTTTGTGCGCCTGATGGCCGGACGGCGCCAGCCAGGCGCGGGCCCCGAGCCGCGCGCGCTGCTGACGCACATCGCGAAGGGGCTGGTGGTGGACCACTGGCGGCGCCGCGCGCTCGAGGACGCGTATCTGGCGGCCGTCGCGCAGTTGCCGCCGCCGGAGGCGCCGTCGCCGGAAGTGCGGGCGCTTATCCTGGAAACGCTGCACGCCATCGACACCGCGCTGCGGGCCCTGCCCGCAAAAACGCGCGAGATCTTCCTGATGTCCCAATTCGACGGCATGGGCTACGAGGCCATTGCCCAGCGCGCGGGCGTGTCGCTGTCCACCGTCAAGCGCCATATGCAGGCGGCATTGACGGCTTGCCTTATCGCCTATCAGGCCGACGCGCCATGAGCGCCGCCATCGATCCCGCCATCCTGAAGGAGGCGGCCGGCTGGCTCGTGCGAATGCAGTCGGAAAATTTATCTGTTTCGGACCGCGCGGCGTTCGATCGTTGGCGCGAATGCAGCGCCGAGCACGCCGCCGCCTGGGCGCGGGCGGAGGAGATGCTGCGCGGATTCGGGCAACTGCCGCCGCGGATCGCGGGCGACGCCCTGCGCCGGCTGGATTCGCCGGGACGCCGGCAGGCCATGCGGGCCCTGGGCGGCGTGCTGGTCCTGGCGCCGGCGGCGTGGTGGGGCGCGCGCGAACTGCCGTGGCGGGCCTGGAGCGCGGATGCGCGCACAATGACCGGCGAGCGGCGCAGCATGGAACTGGCCGACGGCACGCAACTGGTGCTGAACACCGCCAGCGCGGTGGATATCGACTACACCCCGCAGCAGCGTCTGCTCTGGTTGCGGACGGGCGAGATTCTGCTGACCACCGGCAAGGACCCGGTGCCGGCCCAGCGCCCTTTCATCGTGCGCACCCGATTGGGCGCCATCCGCGCGCTGGGCACGCGTTTCATGGTGCGCGACGAGGGAGATACCGTGCGTGTCGCGGTGTTCGAAGGCGCGGTCGAGATCCGGCCCGCGTCGGCCGGCGCCACGCCCCTGCTGCTGCCGGCGGGCCAGCAGACGGTCTTCAACGAACGCGAGGCCAGGCTCCCGGCACCGGCCGACCTGTCGGCGGCATCCTGGGAGCAGGGCATGCTCGCGGTGCGCAACTGGGCGCTGGCGGACCTGGTGGATGAATTGGGCCGCTATCGCCGCGGCGTGCTGCGCTGCGATCCGGCGGTGGCCGCGTTGCGCGTGTCGGGGGCGTTCCCGCTGAGCGACATCGGCGCCAGCCTGCGGCTGCTGGAAAGCACCCTGCCCGTGAAGGTGAAGTCGATCACGCCCTACTGGACGACGGTGGCGCCCCGCAACGGCGTTACACATCAATCGCAGGCCGGGTGACACTTTTTTCCGCTTCGTCCGGTGTACCGGGTGAATCGCCGCGACTCGCGCGCCACCCGTACCCGACGAAGGATCGTTTCATGGTTTCCCGAATTTCCCGTTTGCCCCGCCCGCGCCGCGGGAAGGCCGCCCTGCCGTCCGTGGGCGCGATGGTCGGGGCCGCCGGCCTGGCCCTGGCCCTGCTGGCCGTGGCGGGAGCGCCCTCGATGGCCGGGGCGGCGGAGGCCGCCAGCGCTGCGGCGCGCAAATCCTACGCCATCGCCGGCGGCGCCCTGGGCGATGTGCTGGCCCAGTTCGCGGCGGCCGCGGGCGTGCCGCTCTCGTTCGATCCGGCGGTGCTGTTGGGGCGGCGCAGCGACGGGCTCAATGGCGCCTATACCGTGCAAGAGGGCTTTTCCCGCCTGCTGGCCGGCTCGGGCTATGCCTTGTCGGAGCAGGGCAATGGCGCCTACTCCTTGCGCAAGTTGCCCGCCGGCCTGGAGGGAGCGGCGACCGTGCTGCCCACGGTCACCGTCGCGGGGGCGAGCGTGGCGGGCGGCGCGCTGTCCGCCGAGTATCCGGGCGGCCAGGTGGCCCGCGGCGGCGGCCTCGGCCTGTTGGGCAACCGCGATGTGATGGATGCGCCGTTCAACATCACGAACTACACGTCCGAGCTGTTAGCGAATCGCCAGGCGGTGACGCTGGCCGATGCGCTGACCGTCGAACCCTCGGTACGCTTTACCGGCCAGATAGGCGGCGTGACCGATTCGTTCTATATCCGCGGCTTTCCCATCGGCGAGGGCAATCTCGGCGAGATCGCCTTCGATGGGGTCTACGGCGTGGCGCCCAACTACCACGTCTTTACCGACTACGTCGAGCGGGTCGAGGTGCTGAAGGGGCCTGCCGCGCTGCTCTACGGCATGTCGCCCAACAGCGGCGTCGGGGGGGTGATCAATATGGTGCCCAAGCGCTCGCTCCCCGAAGACCTGACCCGGGTGTCGGCCGACTACGTGGCCGATACGCAGTTCGGTGCCCGCGCCGATATCAGCCGCCGCTTCGGCACCGATGGCGAATGGGGCGTGCGGATCAACGGCATGCATCGCCAGGGCGACACGCCGCTGGACAACCTGTATTCCCGCACCGACATCGGCGCTTTGTCGCTGGACTATCAGGGCGAACGCCTGCGGGCCTCGCTGGACCTGCTGACGCAGAATGAAAAGCTCGATGCGCCGACGCGGCCTTTCCTGGTGGCCGCGGGCATCGACGTGCCCCATGCCGCGGACGGCCGGCGCAACGCGACGCAGCCCTGGGGCTGGTGGAAGTCCGACGGGCAGTCGGCGTTGTTGCGGCTGGAGTACGACCTCAGCGACCGCCTGACGCTGTTCGCCGACGCGGGCGGTTCGGACACCCGTGTGTCGCGCCTGTCCGACCAGACGCCCACCATCGTTAACGAAGCCGGCGACACGCTCGTCACGCCGAACAACTTCCGCTTCCAGGTGGACCGCAGCACCTACAACACGGGCTTGCGCGCCAAGCTGGACACCGGGCCGGTGCGCCACGCCATCAGCGTCATGGGCAGCCTGTACAGCGACCGGAACTCGCAGGCCAGCGTGACGGGCACGCCGCTTTCGTCCAACATCTATCACCCCGTCACGCGTCCGGAGCAGTACATCCCCGCGCCGGCCAACGTGCCCAAAGTGTCGTCGTCCGATCTCTCCGGCCTGGCGCTGGCCGATACCCTCAGCATCCTGGACGAGCGCGCGCAGCTGACCCTGGGCGTGCGCCAGCAACGCATCGAGTCCCGCAATTTCAATGCGGCGACGGGCGCGCGGACGGTCAGCTATGACGAGAGCGCGACCACGCCGATGGCGGGCCTCGTCGTCAAACCCTGGAACCATGTTTCGTTCTACGCCAACTACATCGAAGGATTGAGCAAGGGCGACGTGGCGCCCGCTACCGCCTCCAACGCAGGCCAGGTGTTCAAGCCCTATAAGGCCAGGCAGAAGGAAGTAGGCGTAAAGCTGGACCTGGACAGCGCCATGCTGACGCTGAGCGCTTTCGAGATCACCAAGCCCAGCGGCCAGCTGACCAACGGCGTGTACGGCGTGGACAGCGAGCAGCGCAATCGCGGGCTGGAGTTCAGCGTGGCGGGCGAGCCGCTGCGGGGGCTGCGCCTGCTGGGCGGGGTGACCTTCCTGGACGCGGAGCTGACGCGCACCGGCAATCGCGCCACCGTGGGCAACCGGCCCGTGGGCGTGCCCAAACTGTCGGTCAACCTGGGCGCGGAATGGGATACGCCGTGGGTGGCCGGCCTGACGTTCACCGGCAGCATGATCCACACCGGCAGCGAATACATCAACCAGGCCAATACGCAGTCCGTGCCGTCGTGGACGACCTTCGATCTGGGCGCGCGCTACGCGACCAAGGTCTACGGCAGGGACGTGACGCTGCGGGCCAATGTGGTCAATGTGTTCAACCGAGCGTACTGGTCCGGCGTGGCCTCGTACGGCACGATCTCGCAAGGCGTGCCGCGCACGGTGATGCTGTCGGCGTCCATGGATTTTTGAACCTGCGGCGGGGTCGCTAGCCCTGGCTGGGAGCGAACACCATGCACACCGGGCTGCCGACGCGCAGGGCGTAGCCGTCCTCGGCCAGGGCGCCGTTTTGCTGGTCGACCCGGAACCGCACCAGCGTGTCGCTGTCCTCGTTCAGCGCGAACAGGAAGCGGCCGTCGGGCGACAGCGTGAAAAAGCGCGGGGTCTTGCCCAGCGTCGGCGCGTGCTGGCGGGGCGTCAGCCTGCCGCTGGCCGGGTCTACGTCGAAGACGGCAATGCTGTCGTCGCCGCGGTTGGAGACGTACAGGCGCCTGCCGTGCGCGTCCATCGCGATGCCGGCGGCGCGGCTGTTGCCGGTGCAGGTGTCGGGCAGCGTCGGCAGCACCTGGAAAGGACGCAGCGCGCCATCCTCCAGCACATAGGCGGCCACGGTGTTGTCCAGCTCATTGACGACGTAGAGCCAGCCGCCGGACGGGTGGAAGACGGCGTGGCGCGGGCCGGCGCCTTCACGCGCGACGGCCGCGCACGCCGGCGCGGCGCCGACGCCGTGCGCGTCCAGCGCGAACAGGAACACGCGGTCCAGGCCCTTGTCCGGCACCACGACGTAGCGGCCGGACGGGTCGACCAGGTTGTAATGCGGCTTGGCGAAAGGCTGTTCCTTGCGGTGCGGCCCGGGCTGGCCGTCCAGGCGCACCGTTTGCGCCACGGCATCGAGCGCGCCGTCGGCGGCCACGGGCAGCACGGCCAGCGTGCCGGTCAGGTGGTTCGACACCATCAGGTAGCGGCCCGAGGGGCCCAGCGCCAGGTGCACGGGATTGCGTCCTTCGCAAGCCTGCGTGCGCCACGGAACGAGGGACCCGTCGCGCACGTCGCGGCGCAGCGTGCTGACGTCGTGGCCGTCGCCATGCACCGTGTACAGGACGGGCAGGGAGGGATGTGGCAACAGGTAGGACGGATTGAGCAGGCCGCCCACCACCTGCGTCAGGGTGAGCGCGCCGGTGTCGGGGGCGTAGTCGAAAACGCTGATGCCGTCGCCGCGGGCATTGCGTTCGCGCGTGGTGCGCGAGCCGATATAGACATGCATGGCGCGAGCCTCTTCAGATGGGAATGGAATCGGCCTTGCGCGGCGTCCTAGGCGAGGATGCCGCGGATGCGGGCCAGGTTGTCCAGTGTGCTGCGCAGATGGCCGGCCAGCGCCTCGGCGGCCGCTTCATTGCGCTCGCGTTCGAGCAGATCCAGGATCGCCAGGTGCTGGTCGCAATGCTGTTTGTAGCGGCTGCGGTCCTGCATGGAGCGATACGAAAGCAGGCGGCGCACGCGGTTGACGCGCTTGATCGTGTCGATGAAGAAGGGATTGCCCGAGGCCTCAACCAGCGATTCGTGGAAGCGCACGCCGCGTTCGTGCAACTGGTCCGCCGTGTCGGTATCGATGCCGCCGTCCAGCAGGTGCTTTTCCGCGGCCCGGCAGCGCGCCAGCACGTGCTTGTCGATGCGGAACGTGGGTTCGAGCAGCGCCGCGGGTTCAAGCGCGAGGCGCAGGCGGTAGGACTGCAGCAGGCTGTCCGGCGTCGTCATCATGGACGAGAATTCCCAGCCGTAACCCGGGCGGCGATCCGCCCAGCCTTCCTGCGAGATGCGCGCCAACAGGGCTTGCGTCTGCGCGTTCGTCAGCGCGTAGCGCACGCGCAGCTGGGCCTCGCTGCATTGCATGGGCAGCTCGCCGCGCAGCAGGTCGTCGGCCAGCCGGAAATAGCTTTGGGTGACGATGTCGTCCACGGAAGGCGGCGCGAGCCCGGCATGCGCGTCAGGCAGCGCATCGGCGTCGTGGCACAGGAAGTAGCCGCGGTTGGGTTTGCGCGTCACGACGCCGTGCCGCTCAAGGATGCCCAGCGCGTCGTTGACGGGCGAACGGGACAGCCGCAGCCGGTCCGCGAGCTTCTGCGCCGTCAGGTGCGCGCCTTCAGGCAGGCGCTCTTCCTTGATCAGCTCCAGGATTTTGTTGACGGTATTGGTTTGCGCGCTCATGGGTTCGGGACGGCCGATTTGATCGTGTCCGAAAGAATAGCGGGAATGACGCCGCCCATCCGCAACAATCGGACTTCCAGCCGGGTTTCGACGGCCGCGGCGGCCTGCAGGGTTTCGACCTGGCCGCCCGCGCGCAGGATGCGCACCGGTACCGGCGCGCGCGGGGCCAGCGCGGCAGCCTCGGCGCCGACCTCGATCCGGTCGCCGGACCGGATCCGCAGGCTGGCTGGCGTCACGCCTTCGGGCAGACGCAGCGGCAGGATGCCCATGCCGATCAGGTTGGAGCGGTGGATGCGTTCGAAGCTGACCGCCAGCACGGCGCGAATGCCCAGCAGGCGCTGGCCCTTGGCCGCCCAGTCGCGCGACGAGCCGGTGCCGAAGCGCTCGCCCGCCAGCAGCACGACGGGCTGCCCGGCCCGCGCGTAGCGGGCGGCCGCGTCCCAGATGGGTTCGACCCTGCCGCTGGGCGCGTGCCGCGTATGGCCCACCGGCGCCTCGGGGCAGAGCAGGTTGACAAGGCTCTTGCTGTAGAACGCGGCCCGCATCATGACCTGCCAATTGCCCCGGCGCGACGCGAAGACATTCAGATCGTCGCGCTTGTCGCCGCGCTCGACCAGGAAGTCGGCGATCAGGCTGTCCGGGGGAATGGCGCTGGCGGGCGACAGGTGGTCCGTGGTTACGTCGTCGCCCAGCACCAGCAGCGGATGCGCCGCGTAGCGGCCCAGCTGGCTGGCTTCGTCGAGGGACGCGAAGGGCGGGCGGCGCAGCGCCGTGGACGCCGGATCCCAGGGGAAGCGCGCCGAATCGGGCGACTGCAGCGCCTGCCAGGCCGGGTTGGCGCTGGCGATCTTGAACGCCCTGGCGTAGTCCGTGGGCCGTTGGCCGGCGGACAGCGCGGCGTCGATCTCCGCCTCGTCCGGCCAGAGGTCGCGCAGGTGGATGGCGCGGCCGTCCGGCGCGATCTGCACGGGCTCCTGGCCGAGGTCGCGCTCGGCGTCGCCTGCCAGCGCGAACGCGATGACCAGCGGCGGCGACATCAGGAAGCCCAGGTCGAGGTCCGGATGGATGCGGCCCGGGAAATTGCGGTTGCCGGACAGCACCGCGACGGGGTGCACCGTGCCGGCCGCCATGGCTGCGCGCACGGGAGCGGGCAGGGGGCCGGCGTTGCCGATGCAGGTGGTGCAGCCGTAGCCCACGATGTCGAAGCCCACGGCGGCCAGGTCGCCCAGCAGCCCGGCGCGGGCCAGGTAGTCCGTGGCGGCGGGCGAACCCGGCCCCAGGGATGTCTTCACCCAGGGCGGCACGCGCAGGCCGGCCTGGCGGGCCTTGCGCGCCAGCAGGCCCGCCGCCGTCAGCAGCCGCGGGTCGGAGGTGTTGGTACAGCTGGTGATGGCCGCGATCGCGATGGCGTGGCGGGGCAGGCCGTCCGACGGCGCCCGGGGTGTGAAATCCAGGCCAGCCAGCAGGGCCTTCGTGTCGGTGTAGGGGTGCAGGTCTTGCGGCCGTTTGGGCCCCGCCACATGCATCCGCACGCGGTCCAGCGCAACCTCGACCACGCGGGTATAGCGCGGCGCGGCGTCGGGATCCAGGGCGATGCCGGCGCGTTCGGCGTACTCGCGCACCAGCGCGATGTGCGATTCGGGCCTGCCCGTCTGGCGCAGATAGGCCAGCGTTTCGCCGTCGATGGGGAAGTAGCCCGTCGTGGCGCCGTACTCCGGCGCCATGTTGGCCACCACGCAGCGGGCGCCCGCCGATAGCGTGCCGGCGCCGGGACCAAAGAACTCCACGAACTCGCCCGACACGCCGATGGCGCGCAGGCGCTGGGTCACGGTCAGGGCCAGGTCGGTTGCGGTCACTCCCGGCGCCAGGGCGCCGGTCAGGCGCACGCCGATGACGTCGGGAATGCGCAGGAGCGTCGGCATGCCGAACATGACGGTCTGGGCTTCCAGCCCGCCCACGCCCCAGCCCAGCACCCCGATGCCATTGATCATGGGCGTGTGGCTGTCCGTGCCGATCATCATGTCCGGGTGCAGCGCGACGCTTTCGGCGCCTGCCTTCCGGCAGACCACCGTGGCCAGCTGCTCTAGGTTGATGGTGTGCATGATGCCGGTGCCAGGCGGATGGATGCGCACGTTGGACAGGGCCTTGGACGCCCACCGCAGGAAGCGGTAGCGCTCGGCGTTGCGGCGCAGTTCCAGGTCCAGGTTCAGCGCGGCCGCATCGGCGCGTGCATAGGCCTCCACCGCCAGCGAGTGGTCCACCGATACGTCCATGGGCAGCATCGGGTTCAGCACGCGCGGGTCGACGCCGGCCTCGGCCAGGGCGTCGCGCATGGCGGCGATGTCGACCAGCGCCGGGGTGCTGGTGGTGTCGTGCATCAACACCCGCCCGGGCTGGAAGGCGACCTCGGATTCGCTCGTGCCGTGCTCTAGCCAGCCGAACAACGCGGCCACCGCCGCGTCGCGCTCGGCATCCTGCATGTTGCGCAGCGCGTTCTCCAGCAGCAGCCGCAGCACCACGGGCAGCCGGTAGTAGGCCTGGCCATACATGCCCGGCAAGTCCAGATAGGTGTACAGGGTGCCGTCCAGCGTGAAGCTGGCCTGGCGCGGCGTCGCATTGGTGTTTTCCATAGCTGCCATTTTTGCATATTAAATCTATAAAATGCAATTGAGTAAAAACCCGGCCGCGATCCGAAGCGGCCGCACAGGAGACAGACCATGCATGCAATCCGTACATTGGCCGCCACGGCGGCCCTGGCGCTCGCAGCGGCGGCCCCGCTACACGCCGCCGGCCCGGCCGGGGGCCGCCCCGTCACCCTGATCGTGCCCTTTGCCGCCGGCGGTGGTGTCGACGGGATGGGCCGGCTGCTGGCCGAACGCCTGCGCAGCGAGATGCCGCAGGGCGTGGTGGTCGAAAACAAGCCGGGCGCCAGTGGCATGCTGGGAGCGCAGACGGTGGTGCGTTCCTCCCCGGACGGCACGACCCTGCTGCTGGGGTCGGCGGGCGAAACCGCGATCAATCCGCTGGTCTTCAAGAGCAAGATGCAGTACCAGCCGGACAAGGATCTGGCGCCGATTGCGCTGATCGCCCGCGTGCCCAACGTGCTGGTCGCCAATCCCAAGCTGCCGGCGTCCAGCGTGGAGCAGCTGGTCGCGTACGGACGCGCCCATCCCGACCGGCTGACCTATGCGACCAGCGGCGTGGGCAATCCGCAGCACCTGAACGGCGAACTGCTGCAGTCGCTGGCCGGGATCAAAATGGTGCACGTTCCGTACAAGGGGGCGTCCGCGCAACTGGTGGACGTGGCCGCCGGCAGCGTGGACCTGACTTTCGTCAGCCTGGCCGGCGCCCTGCCTTTCATCAAGAGCGGCAAGGTCAAGCCGTTGGCCGTCACGTCGGCCAAGCGGGCCTCGTTCGCGCCCGACATCCCCGCCGTGGCAGAGTACGCGCCGCTCAAGGATTACGCGCTGGAGAATTGGTTCGGCGTGTTCGTGCCCGCCGCGACGCCGGCGGACGTGCAGCAGGAGCTGGCCGCGGCGATCGGCCGCGCGCTGAAAGACGAAAAACTGGTGGCGAGCCTGCGCGATCTCGGCGGGGAAGTGCAGCCGATGAGCCAGGCCGAATTCCGCGATTTCATCAAGGCGCAGACCGCGGTGTTCGCCAAGGTCGTGGCCGACGGCCACATCACGGCGGAAAACTGAGCGGCGTCCGCGCGGGGGAAGCGTTGTCCGCTTGAAGTATGCTTACCCGCTTCATCGATCTTCCCCGGTTTGCCGCAATGACTGATTTTCCCTTTGACGCCGTGCTGTTCGACTGCGATGGCGTCCTGGTCGATTCCGAACCCATCACCAGCCGCGTGCTGGCCCAGATGCTCAACGAGCTGGGCTGGGACATCACGCACGCGGAAACGATGCGCATCTTTACCGGGAAGGCGGTCAGGGACGAATTGCCGCAGATCGAGGCCCGCACCGGCGCCACGCTCGGTCCGGAGTGGTTTGCCCAGTTCCGCCAGCGCCGCAACGACGCGCTGGACCGCGACCTGCTGGAAATCCCCGGCGCGCCGGACGCGGTGCGCGCCTTGCACGGCGCGCTGGACGGGCGCATCGCCGTGGCCTCCGGCGCCGACCGCCGCAAGGTGGAGCTGCAATTGGCCAAGGTGGGCATCGCCGATTGTTTCGACGGGCGCGTCTTCAGCGGCCACGAAATGCCGCGCAGCAAACCTTATCCGGACGTGTACCTGGCGGCCGCCGAAGCCCTGGGTGTGGATCCCCGGCGTTGCGCCATCGTGGAAGACACGGTAACCGGCGCCACCGCGGGGGTGGCCGCGGGCGCCACGGTGTTCGGATACAGCCCCGACGCCAATGGCCACAGCGGGGCCGAAGCCTTGCGCGGCGTGGGCGTGGCCCATGTGTTCACCGACATGAGGCAGCTGCCGGCCGTGTTGGCCGGATGGCGGGGAACGGGCGCGACAGGCGTCTGATACCCGATGCCGCGCCGGTAGGGAGGAAGCCGGCCTTCCCCGGGGGATTGAGATTGCGAGCGATGGGTTGTGTCAGACACCCGGGCGGCGTCGGGGCAAGATGAAGCGCATCTCGTACGGGTGTCAGACACTGTCCCGGGCGGCCGTTCACCGGCCATGGTTTGCGTACTGCTCGCCGCCGTCCAGGTCGACGACCGTTCCGCTCAGGTAGCCCGCGCGCGGGGAGGCGCCGAAGACGATCATGTCGGCCACTTCTTCCGGTTCCATCAGGCGGCCGAAGGGCAGGTCCGACAGCGTTTCCTGCCAGCGGCTTTCATCGCCCCAGCGCGCCTGCGCGCGCTGGCGGGCCAGGGTCAGCACACGGTCGGTGCGGGTGCGCGAAGGATTGACGCCGAAGACGCGAACCCCATGGCGCGGCGCCTCGCCGCCGAGCGCGCGCGTGAAGGCGATGAGCGAGGCGTTGGCCGCCGCGCCGCAGATGTAGTCCGCGCGCGGCGCGGACCCCGCCATGCCGATGATGTTGGCGATCACGCCCGTGCCGGCCTCGCGCATGCGCGGGTAGTAATGGCGCGCCAGGGCGATGTAGCCATGCACCTTCAGTTCCCAGCCGGCGCGCCAGCGTTCGTCCTGCACCTGGTCGAGAGCGCCGCCCGGCACCGCGCCGGCATTGTTCACCAGGATGTCGATGTCGCCCGCTTCCTGGCTCAGGCGTTGCGCCGCGCCGGGCTGCGCCAGGTCCAGCGTGTGCACGCGGGCCTGCCTGCCGGTCTGTTCGCTGATCGCCTGCGATGCGGCATGCAGGGCGGCGTCGTCGCGGGCCACCAGGATGGGCTCGGCGCCTTCGCGGGCGAATGCGACGGCGCAGGCCAGGCCGATGCCCTTGGATGCGCCCGTGATGAGCACGCGTTTACCGCCAAGCTGCAAATCCATGAAACCCTCCGGTCGATGCACGCCCGCGCCAATGCGGGACATCAGGACGTTGTAAACCAGTTGTGCCCATATGTGCCAGTGCATGCAAGGCATGGCGGGCCGCCTGCGGCGGCTGCTATGCTGCTTTGACCTTGTCCCTCGAGGAGGCGGCGATGTCGGAAGTCTGGCTGGAAATCTGGTCTACCGTGCGGAGCGAGTTTGCCGACATCCCCGATGCGGGCGAGGCGACCCGGATCGTGCTGCGCCTGGGCATGGCCGTTTTCCTGGGCGGCCTGCTGGGCTACGAGCGCGAGCGCAGCGGCAAGGCGGCGGGCTTGCGCACCCATATGCTGGTGGCGTTGGGAGCGGCCATTTTCGTACTGGTGCCGCTGCAGGGCGGCATGCAGGTCGGCGATCTGAGCCGGGTGCTGCAAGGGGTGATCGCCGGTATCGGCTTCCTGGGCGCGGGCGCCATCATCAAGCTTGGCGCCGAACGCGAAATCCATGGGTTGACGACCTCGGCCGGCATCTGGATGACGGCCGCCATCGGCGTGGCGGCGGGCATGGGGCGCGAAGCCACCGCGGTCGTCAGCACCCTGATGGCCCTGTTCGTGCTGGCGGTGCTGCGGCGCGTCGAGGCGCGCATTGCCTCGAAGGAGCGGAACCGGGTCATTTCGCCAGGTCCCAAGTAGCCCGGACGAGGCGGCCTCAGTTGCCGCCGGACACGTCGATGAACGACCCGCTGGTGTAGCCGGCTTCGTCCGAGAACAGCCACATCACCGCGCCCGCGACTTCTTCCACGGTGCCGCCCCGGCGCAGCGGTATCACGCTCTTCAGGCGGTCCACGCGGCCCGGTTCGCCGCCGCTGGCGTGCATGTCGGTATAGATGGTGCCGGGGCGCACGCCATTGACGCGTATGCCTTCCGGCGCCACTTCCTTGGACAGGCCGATGGTCATCGTGTCCATCGCGCCCTTGGAGGCGGCGTAGTCCACGTATTCGTTGGGCGAACCCAGGCGGGCCGCGGCGGACGAAACGTTGACGATGGCGCCGCCCTGGCCGCCATGGCGCGTCGACATCCGGCGCACGGCTTCGCGGGCGCACAGGAACGAGCCGACGACGTTGGTGGACAGCACCCGCAGCAGGCGCTCGGCGCTCATGCCGTCAACGCGCATCTGCTGTTCCAGGATGCCCGCGTTGTTCACCAGCGCGTCGATGCGCCCCAGCTCGTCGTCCAGTGCGCGGAACATGCGCACCACCTGATCTTCCTGCGAGACGTCGGCCTGCAGGGCGACGGCGCGGCCGCCGGCCTGGCGGATTTCTTCCACCACTGCCTGCGCGGCGTCGGCCCGGGCATGGTAGTTGACGCCCACTGCGTAGCCGCGCCGGGCGGCCAGCCTGGCGACGGCGGCGCCGATGCCGCGGCTGCCTCCCGTGACCAGCATGACTTTGGACATGGTTGTCTCCTGGCGGGGCTTCCCGCTCACTGCTTCATCTGGACCAGTACGAATTCATTGCCGTACAGGTCGATGAAATGGGCGTATACGGCGCTGGCCTCATGGACCGGCTCCTTGGTGAAGCGCACGCCACGGGCAGCAAAGCGGGCGTGGTCGCGTACGACGTCGTCGGTATAGAAGACGCCCACCGGCTGGCCGCCGGTCTGGTCGCCGACACGGTCGCGCTGCGCCTGGGTCAGCGCCTGCAACAGCCATACGCCCATCGAAGGCTGCTCGGGCAGCCGCAGGTGCACGTAGCGCTGCTGGCCCACGGGCAGATCCGCGTAGACCTCCATCTCCAGTTTGTCGCGGTAGAAGGCGATGGCGGTGTCGTAGTCGTTCACGAGCAGGACGAGACGGCCCAGCGAATGCATGTCAGGATTCTCTTTGAGGTTGAGCTTGCGGCTATGCTAACCCGTAAGACGGCGGCGCTTTGTCAATCGGCCTCCCGCAGCAGCCGCAGGCCTACCAGCGGGTAGCGCGTTTCCTGCGTATTCCAGTTGCGGAACGAGGCGCGCGTGTAGAGCGCCCAAGTGTGCCAGGAGCCGCCCCGCCGCACGCGCACGTTGCCGCTGGCGGGGCCCTGCGGGTCGTCCGGGGGCGAATGCGCGTAATAGTCCTCGCCATACCAGTCCGACACCCATTCCCACGCGTTGCCATGCATGTCGTACAGGCCGAAGGCGTTGGGCGCGTAGCTGGCGACCGGGGCGGTGAACGCATGGCCGTCGCCGCGGGCCGACGCGAATGCGGCCCACTTGGGCCAGTACGGCCCGGCCTGCGCGTCGAAACCGTTGCCGGCGTCGGGCATGGCCGCGGGATCGTCGCCGTTCTGGTAGCGCGTGCGCGCGCCGGCGCGGCAGGCGTATTCCCATTCGGCCTCGGTGGGCAGGCGGTAGACCTTGCCTTCCTGCTGCGTCAGCCAGCGCGCCAGCGCCGTGGCGTCGTTCCAGCTGATGTTCACGACGGGATGGTCGTCGCCCTGTGCGAAGCCGGGGTTGCGCCAGGAGTAGCGGCGATCGCGCCCCTCGAAGGCGTCGCCGCTTGCGGATTTGTCGGCGTCGTACAGCGGGTTGTAGCCGTAGCCCCCCGTTCCGTCGGCTTCGGATTCGGGAACGTAGCCGGACGCTTCGATGAAGCGGCGAAACTGCCCCACGGTGACTTCTGTGCGTTCCAGGTAGAACGCGCGCGTGATGCGCACCGCATGCACGGGGGCCTCGTCGGACAGCTGGGCGTAGCGCTCCGGGGGATACAGGGGATAGGCGCGCGCCAGCGCTTCGGGCGTTTCATCGCTGCCCATCAGGAAGGTGCCGGCGGGGATGCGCACGAAGGCCATGCCCAGCGAGTTTTCGATCAGGGACGGGGGCGGCTCGGCGGACCCGGCGGGCGCCTGGATCAGGGAGCACAGCAAGGCCAGGATGGAGCGTGTACGCATGGGGTTCCGGGGCGCGGGGACAGGGGTGCGCCATCGTAGAGCCGCCGGGTCGGGCCGGCCAGACGTGGAGAACCCGCATGCGGGGCGGTCAGCTCGCCTTGCGGATGGTGAAGTTGATGCGGACGCTGCCGAGCCGGGGATGGGGCAGATCCTTCATGGGCATTACGCCGTGATAGCGCAACCGGTCGACGCCGCCCCAGACGACCACGTCGCCATGGAACAGCGGCGTGCGAGATGCCTTGTCTGCGCGCGCGTCGCCGCCGAACAGAAAGACCGCGGGCATGCCCAGCGATACCGACACGATGGGCGCGCCGTAGTCGCGTTCGTTCCTGTCCTGGTGCAGCGACAGGCGCGACCCCGGTTCGTACCGGTTCACCAGGCAGGCGTCCGGCGCGAAGCCGGGAAAGCCGGCTTCGGCCGCTGCGGCCTGAGCCAGCCGGAGGAACGCCTCGGGCATGCCGGGCCAGGGCTGGCCCGACAGCGGATCCTGGCGGGTGTAGCGGTAGCCGTGGGCGTCGCTCGTCCAGCCCAGGGCGCCGCAGTTGGTCAGCGCCACCGACATGGTGTAGCCGCCGGGCGTTTCCATGTGCCGGAAGGGCGCCCGGGCCGTTACGGCGTCCACGCCGGCGAGCAGCGCATCGACCTGCGGCAGGGCATAACCGCGCAGCACCATGGCCTGCGGGCCTAGCATGACGCGTCCGTCTTGCGCGGGCGTGTCGTCGCCGAAAAGATCCAGGTTCGAAGCCATGTCCGGACGCCTATAACAGCGGCTCCAGCGGCAGCAGCGACACAAACCATACCGAGATGCGCTGCCACAGCGTGGTGCCCGGCTCGGTATCGTGGCGGATGGTCTGGCCGCCACGCTGTTCCTGCCAGTAGAGCTTGCCCTGGCCGTCCAGGCTGACGCGGTAGGCGGCGGAGGGAAGATCGCGTTCGAAAGACTCGGCGATGCGGCCCGCCAGCGTGGGGCTGTTGATGACGAACCCCAGCTCGGTATTCAGCCTGGCCGAGCGCGGATCGAAGTTGAACGAGCCCACAAAGACCCGCTTGCCATCGACGGCGAAGGTCTTGGCGTGCAGGCTGGAGCCGGAACTGCCGAAGGGCCCCATGCTTTTGTGGCGTTCCACGCCCGTCGATATGCGCTTCATTTCGAACAGCTCCACGCCGTTCGCCAGGAGATCCTTGCGGCGCTTCGCGTAGCCGGAATGCACCACCGCCACGTCCGTCGCTTCCAGCGCGTTGGTCAGCACCTTGACCTTGACACCGCTTTGCGCCATTTGCGCGAACGCCTGGGTGCCGCTGGCCGTGGGCACGAAATAGGGCGAGACCAGTTCTAGGTTGGTCGCGGGCGTGCCCACGATTTCGTACAGCTGGTGCGGCAGCATCGCCTCGGGCGGCGCGGTGCCCAGGGTCTTGCGCGGATCGTCGCTCACCATGCGCGTGTCGGCCCATTCCAGCGTCAGTTCGCCTTGCAGCAGCTGCTTGATGAAGGGCAGCTTGCGCATGGCTTCGGCATAGGCCGCGGCTTCGGGGGACTGTTCGACCCGCAAGGCGGTCTGCTCCAGTTCGTCCAGCCTGCCGGGCTCGGGTTTCTTCAGCAAACGGTCCACGGGGTAGGCGGAGTCGCTGGCCCAGTACCGGTCGAAATCCATGGATACGTCATTGACCGCGGCGCCGATGGCCAGCACATCCAGATCCGTGAAGAGCACGCCGCTGGCCGCCCCGAAGTACTCGTCGCCGATATTGCGGCCGCCGACAATGGTGGCCTGGTTGTCGGCGGTGAACGACTTGTTGTGCATGCGGCGGTTCAGGCGGCTGAAGTCCGTCACGTAGCCCAGCATCTTGGGCCAGCGCAGCACGAAGGGGTTGTACAGCCGCACCTCGATGTTCGGGTGCGCGTCCAGCGCGGAGAGCTCGCTGTCCAGCCCGGAGGTGCCGTTGTCGTCAAGCAGCAGCCGCACGCGCACGCCGCGGTCGGCCGCGTCGTGCAGGGCCTCCAGCAGCATGGTGCCCGTCATGTCGTTGTGCCAGATGTAGTACTGCACGTCCAGGCTGCGCTCGGCCGCCCGCGCCAGCATCATGCGCGCGGCGAATGCGTCGTACGCGTCGGGCAGCGGATGGATGCCGGACTTGCCGGGGTGGGAAGCCGCCATGGGCGCGATCGCCCGGCCCAACGGGGTGTCTTGCGACGCCTCGGGCGTCAGGGCGCGGGACTCGCTGCGTTTGTCCAGGGGAGGCAAGCCGCAGCCGCTCAGGAAGCTCAGGGTGAGGGCGGTCATGATGAGGGGTTTGGCCAAGTGCATGACCCGTATTGTGCCGAAATCGCGGTGAGGGCCGCGGCCGGTGCTTGACGGATTTCCGTATTTGAGAGAAATTCCCGGATATGGAAAATTCTATCGCGTCCGACGCCGGCCTGGACCGGCGCATTGCCGACCGGCTCAAGGCGCTGCGCCAGGAGCGCGGCTGGCCGCTGGATGAACTCGCCGGCCGGGCGGGCGTCAGCCGCGCCACGCTGTCCCGGCTGGAGAACGCCGAAGTCAGCGCCACCGCCGGCGTGCTCGGCAAACTCTGCGCCGCCTACGGCATGACCATGTCGCGGCTGATGCTTATGGTCGAGGACGATTTCGTGCCGCTGGTGCCCCAGCAGGCGCAGGCCGTGTGGGTGGACGAGAGCGCGGGCTTTCGCCGCCGCTCGGTGTCGCCGCCCACGCAGCAGCTGGCGGGCGAGGCGCTGGCCTGCGAGCTGGACGCCGGCGCGCGCATCGCCTATGAACGTTCGCCGCGGCCGGGCCTGGAGCATCATCTATTGATGCTGGAAGGTGAATTGGACATTGCCGTCGACGGCCAGGCGTATCGCCTGGGCCCCGGCGACTGCCTGCGCTACCAGCTGTTCGGCGCCAGCGCGTTTTCCACCCCGCCGCACATCGGCGCCCGATATCTGCTTTTCATCGTCTGAGCCTGCCATGCCGCAATCGAATCTTGAAATGACACTTCTGTCGGCGGATGCCGCCGGCGCCATGCTGGCGGACCTGGCCGACCTGCTGCACGCTTGCGTGCAAGGCGGCGCCAGCGTCAGCTTCGTATTGCCGTATGCGCCGGAGGATGCGCAGGCCTTCTGGCGCGCCAAGGTGCTGCCGGCCGTCGCCGAGGGCACGCTGGCGCTGTGGGTGGCGCGGCAGGACGGGCGGGTTGCGGGGTCGGTGCAGCTGGACTGCGATACCCCGCCCAATCAGCCGCATCGCGCCGAGGTTCGCAAGCTGCTGGTGCATCCGGATTTCCGCCGCCGCGGCATCGCGCGCGCCCTGCTGAGAGAGGCCGAGGCCCTGGCGGTTCGCCGTGGGCGCAGCCTGATCACGCTGGACACGCGCACGGGAGACAGCGCGGAACCGCTGTATGCGTCGATGGGCTACCGGACCGTGGGCGTGATCCCCGGGTTCAGCCGCGACCCGCGCGACGCGGGCAGGCTGGACGGAACGACGATCATGTACAAGCAGCTATAAGCGCTCAGGCCAGGGGCTTGATGCCCACGCTGTACGGAGGGGCGTTGCCGCGCGCGGCGGCTTTGATCTTCAGCATCGAGCCGCCGGGTGTGAACTCGAATTCCTGGTAGGGCACTTCGAACCACTGATGGAAGCTGGTGCGCGAGAATTCCGGCACCCAGACCTTGGCCCGCTTCGGGTCGCAGTGGAATTCCACGAGCGTGCGGTCTATGCCGAGAGGCCGGGTATTGCCGATGCGGTAGCTGACTTTCAGCTCGGCGCGTTCGGTCGCGCCGGGGCGCCAGTTCAGGCCGATGGATTCCATGAAGTGTTCGATCGCCTCAATGCCGCGATACATAGCTGACTCCAAATGCGGGCGGGCGCGCCGCGCCCTCCAAAAAAATACCCCTGCCAACGCCGTGGCGGGAAACAGACGGATTATCCGTCATTCCCGTTACGGCCGCCTGGCCGCAGGCAGGGGCGCCGCTCGCGCTGCTCAAGCGCCGGCGGCCCCGCAGAACTTCAGAATGGCGTCCGCCACGGTATGCGGCGCTTCGCGCTGGGGGAAATGGCCTACGCGGTCCAGCACCCGCCGTTCATAGCCGCCGCTGAACCAGGCCTCCTTGCCTTCGGACGTGGCGGGCTGGTTGCAGGCGTCGGCGCCGCCGTGCAGCACAAGGGTAGGCACCGTCAGGACCGGCGCGGGTACGAGGCGCGCCGTGTCCGAGGCGTATGCCGGGTCGCCCTCGGCCAGGCCCCAGCGGTGGCGGTAGGAGTGCAACACGACCTCCGGCCAGTCGGGGTTGTCGAAGGCGCGCGCGGCTTCCTCGAATTGTGCGGCCTCGTACCAGCCGGGCGGCGACCAGGTATCCCACATGTAGCGGGTGAATTCGCGCCGGTTCTCCCGCAGCGCGTCGGCGCCGCGCGGCGTCGCCATGAACCAGTGATACCAGTAGTTGCGCGCCTGGGCCAGCGACAGGGCCTGGTTCGGGTCGTTGGTGCCGTAGCCGACGGACAGCAGCACCAGGTGCGACGCTACGCCGGGTTGCAGGCCGCAGGCATTGGCCGTGGCGCGCGCGCCCCAATCGTGGCCCACCAGGACGGGGCGATGCAGCGAGAGGGCGGCGATGACGTCGAGCAGATCCCGTCCCAGCGCGGCGAGCTCGCCGCTGCGCGGAGTGTGGGCGTGGCGGTAGCGGGTTGCCCCGAAACCGCGCAGGGCGGGGCACAGCACCCGGTAGCCGTCGGCCGCCAGGCGTTCGGCGACGGGGCTCCAGGATTCGGGGCTGTCGGGCCAGCCATGGACGAGCACTGCGGTGCGCAGTCCTCCGGCGTTCCATTCCAGGCAGGAGATCTCCAGCAGGGGTGTCTGGACGAGCAAGCGGCGGGGCGATGTCATGCGGATTCCTTCAGGGGCGGATGTTGCCAAGATAGCCTCGCCGCTTGTGATGATTCATGAAGAATTCAAAGTTATTATCATCAAATCGTTAATAGACGGGCGGTAACCATGGATGTTTCGAACGAACCCGCAGGCGCCATCCTGGACCTGACACTGCTGCGCACCTTCCTGGAGGTTGTGGATTGCGGCGGGTTCGCATTGGCCGCAGACGCGCTGGCCTTGACGCCTTCGGCCGTCAGCGGCCACATTAAGCGGCTGGAGTCCTCGGCCGGCGCCACGCTGCTCGACCGCACGACGCGCAGCTTCGAACTGACGCCCGCCGGCGAGACGCTCTACACCTATGCGCGCAATATCGTCGAGCTGGAAAAAGAGGCGCGCGCCCGGCTGAGCGGCGCGCGGCTGAAGGGCCGGCTGCGTGTCGGCTCCTCCGAGGATTTCGCCGGCGCCTGGCTGGCCGAGGTGCTGCAGGCGTTTCACCGGGCGCATCCCGGCGCGTCCATCGAGTTGAAGGTGGGCGTGACCGCGGACCTGCTGCGCCAGCAGGCGCGCGGCAAACTGGACGTGGTGTTCGGCAAGCAATGCGCGCGTGTGCCGGACGACGGCGAACTGCTCTGGGAAGAAGAGCTGGTATGGGCATGGGGCGACGAAAAGCCGTGGCGGCAGGAGCCGCAAGTGCCGCTGGCGGTGTTTCCCGAACCCTGCGTCTACCGTGAAGCGGCGATTGCGGCGCTGGCGCAGGCCGGGCGCGCATGGCGGGCGGTATTCGAGAGCGCCAGCATGGCGGGCTGCCTGGCGGCCGCGCAGGCGGGCTTCGCCGTCGCTCCGGTGGCGCGCAGCCAGTTGCGCGCCGGCTTGCGGGCCTTGTGCGCGGACGAGGGCATGCCCGGGCTGCCGCCGGCGCGCTTCTACGCCTACGCGCGTTCCGCCGAACCCGCCGCGCAGGCGCTGGTGTCCGCGGTCCGGCAGACCGGCCAGCGGCGGCGCTTCGCGCGCTGACGCCGCCGGGCCGCGTCCCGTGGCTTGCATCCGCTCAATCGCCGCCATTGAGTAAAGCAAATGGACGCGCCGCGCGAGGCCCCGCACCATGGCGCCTAGGTCCTCTATAAGACCGGCGGCTTCCGCGCCGGTCCGGACGCAATACCCAAGGAGTCGTCATGGCGAATTTCATACTTGCATTGGTCAACGCGGAACTTTCCCTTTTCGGCGTCGCGACGCCCGCTGAGCCGGTCGCCGAGCCCGCCGCGGTGGACGCGGGCACCGCGCCGCGCTTCGATAGCGAGCACTACCGCAGCGCCCTGGGCTGAAGGACCCGGATCGCATCGGCGCAGGAATAGGCAGATTTCACGCAAGAACGAGCCTGTACGCCCGGGCTCGCGATTCTTACCATTCCTACACGGAATCGGGGACCTCCGCGCGCTTGCCGGATGCCCCGCTCCGCCAGACATGCGGGCATGTGGCCGGCATGGCAAGCAAGGGAAGGGAATCGCATGAATACCGAGAAAATCTGGTTGGTGACGGGTGCGTCGGCGGGGCTGGGCCTGATCCTGGTAAAGATGCTGCTGGACCAGGGGCACAAGGTGGCCGCGACGTCCCGCGATGGCGGTGCGCTGCTGGACGCCGTGGGCGCCAAGCTGGAAGGCAGTTTCCTGCCGCTGACGGTGGACCTGGCGGACGAGCGCAACGTCCGGCGGGCGGTGGACGCCACGGTTACCGCGTTCGGCGGGCTGGACGTAGTCGTCAATAACGCGGGCTACGGTGTGCAGGGCGCGCTGGACAGTCTGTCGGATGCCGACCTGCGCGGCAATTTCGACGTCAATGTGTTCGGGGTGCTGAACGTGATCCGCGCCGTGCTGCCGCGCATGCGCGAACAGCGCGGCGGACACGTCTTCAATATTTCGTCGATCCTGGGCTTCGATGGCGGCTGCGCCGATTGGGGCGCCTATAGCGCCACCAAGTTCGCCGTCAGCGGCTTGACCGAAGCCCTGGCGGTGGAGGCCGCGCCCCACGGCATCCGCGTATCGCTCGTGTATCCCGGCCCGATGCGCGAGGCGCGCAATGCGCACGGGCATAAGCCGGGCGGCGACCCCGCCAAGATGGCGCAGGCGCTGATCAACGCGGCTCAGGCGCAGTACGCGCCCTTGCACCTGTTCCTGGGGCGCGATGCCTTCGACCAGGCGCGCGCCAAGATCCAGTCGGTGCAGCAGGAACTGGCGCGCTGGCGCGAGATGTCCGTGTCGATCGGGGTCGCGGACGAACGGCGCCTGGCCGCGTGACGCGGCCAGGCCGCGCGCTCTTGCGCATGGGGCCGCCGGCGCGTCCTAGGGAGCGAGGCCGCGCGCGACCTGGTATGCGCCCAGCAGGGCCAGGCTGATCATGAAGCACAGCTTGAACGTCCGCGCCGATAGCCTGGCGCGCAGCCACTGGCCCAGGGCCATGCCGATCAGCGCGGGCAACAGCATCAGGACCGACGCGCCCGCCGCCTCTGGCGTATAGCCGCCGTTGAACCAGAGCCCCGCGGCCAGCGCCACGGTGGAGACCGTGAACGAAATCCCCATGGCCTGTATCAGGGCGTCCTTGCCGAGGTTCAGGGCCTGCAGGTAAGGCACGGCGGGGATCACGAACACGCCCGTGGCCGCCGTGACCACGCCGGTGACTGCCCCGACGGCTGCGCCCAGCCAGCCTTCGTGACGAGTCGGCGCCCGGGGCGGGGATCCGAACAGGCCCCAGGCGGCGTACGCCACCAGCGCCACGCCGAGGCAGACGCCGGCCCATTGGCCGGAAGGCGCGCCCAGCCACAGCGCTGCGGCGATGGTGCCGGCGCAGATGCCGGCCTGCATGCCCGCGATGCGGCGCAAGACCGCAGGCAGCGTGGGCCACGGCCGGGCCTGCCACAGATTGGTGATGAGCGACGGCACGATGAGCAGGGCGGCCGCCTGGGCCGGCGCCATGACCAGCGCCAGCATGGCCATGGAAATGGTGGGCAGTCCCAGCCCCACCACGCCCTTCACCACGCCGGCGAGGATAAAGACAGATACGACGGCGGCGAGCAGCGCGGGCGTGCCGCCGGGCAGCAGGTCGAACGGATTCATGAAGCCTCGCAGGGGGCGGTCAAGGCATCGCCACGGGGACGGCCGAACAGGGCGTAGGCCATGTCGGCGGTTCCGGCGGGCACCTGGCGCGCGGCGCGCAACAGCCAGCGCCGCCCTTCGCACAGGTCGGCGGGCACGGCCGGGCCGTAGAGCGCCGGGCCGCCGATCAGCGCCATGCCCAGCATGCGTTGGGCCGGCGCGTGGCCGCCGCGGGCGGCGGCGCGCAGCCATTGCGCCATGCCGGCGTAGTCGCCCAGGGTCTGCGCCTCCAGCGCCAGCGCATATTGCTGCGCGGGGGAGAGCGCGGGGCCGAGGCTGCTATCGGCTTCGGCCGAGCCTGAGGCGTGCAGCGCCAGGGCAATCAGGGCGAGCCCGGGCCATCGTGCCGTGGCGCGCCGTATTTTCCGGGTTTTCATGGGTTTCCCCGCAAGGTGAATGAACAGGGACTCATTGTCGTTCCAGGAGGGCCGGAATCGGAATCGGGATCTCGCGTAGCTAGCCTATGGCAGGGCCTGAGTCTCGCATGCTACGCTTTTTGCATGCGATTCGACCTCACCGACCTGCGGCTCTTTCTCAACGTACAGGAAACGGGCTCCATTACGGCCGGCGCCCGGCGTTCCCACATGACGCTGGCTTCGGCCAGCGAGCGCGTCCGCGGCATGGAGGACACACTGGGCGTGCCCTTGCTGCTGCGCGGCCCGCGCGGCGTCGAACCCACGCCCGCGGGGCGCACGCTGGCGCATCATGCGCGGGTGGTGCTGGCGCAGATGGACCGCATGCGGGGCGAACTGGACCACTACGGGCAGGGCCTGAAGGGGCATGTGCGGGTGCTGCGCAACACCGCCGCGCTGAGCGAATACCTGCCGCCCGTCCTGGGCGCATTTCTCAAGGACCATCCCCGCGTGTCCGTCGACCTGGAGGAGCGCCTGAGCCACGAGATCGCCGATGCGCTGCGCGCGGACGCCTGCGATATCGGCGTGCTGGCGGATTCCGCCGACCTGCACGGCCTGCGGACGGTCACCTTCCGGCATGACCCCTTGACGCTCATCGTCCCGGCGGACCACCCGCTGGCCGGGAGCCCGGCGGTTGCGCTGGCGGACGTGGCGGACCAGGAATTCGTGGGCCTGGTGGAGGGCAGCGCCCTGCAGGAGCACATAGCGCACCATGCGCGGCGTGGCGGCAAGACGCTGTCGTACCGCGTGCGGCTGCGTAGTTTCGACGCGGTGTGCCGGATGGTAGGGCAGGGCGTGGGCATCGGCATCGTGCCGCGCGTGGCCGCGGCGCGCTACGGGCGCGCGGCCGGCGTGCGGCGGGTGGCGCTGGCCGACGGCTGGGCGTCGCGCGATCTGGTGCTGTGCGTGCGGGACACGCTTCCGGCCTACGCGGCGGAACTGGTGGAATATGCATTGCGCAACGCGCCGGCCTCCCGGGGGACGGGGCGCGGCGGCGCTGCACCCTAGACGCGGACGCTTCCCGGCGTTAGCGTTAAGCCCTTGCCGGTGTCCGCTCCTCTTTCCGAGCCTGTCATGCCCGACCGCCCGTCTCCCGCCGCTCCGTTCAATGCCCCCGATCCGCTGGTCTGCAACGGCGCGGCGCTGCGCAAGGCGACCCGCCGGGTGTCGCAGCTATATGACGCGGTGCTCGCGCCCTGCGGGTTGAAGGTGTCGCAGCATTCGATCCTGATGCACATCGCGCGGGCGGGCACGCCGTCGATGACGGACCTGGCGCGGGCCATGGTGCTGGACCGTTCCGCGCTTGCCCATAATCTCAAGCCGCTGGAGCGCGACGGCTATGTGCAGACCTCGCGCGACCCGCTGGACGGCCGCAGCCGCCGCGTGGCGCTGACCGAGGCGGGCTGGGCCAAGCTGGCGGAATCCAGGCGCCTGTGGAAAGAGGCGCAGCGCCGCTTCGAGGCCGCCTACGGCGCGGAGCGGGCAAGCGCCTTGCGGCGTTCGCTGGGCGAGATTTTCTCCGAGGAGTTCGCGCTGGCCTTCAGCCGCGGCTAGGATTTGCCGCGGGCGGTTCCCAGGATCGCGACGGCGCCCAGCACACAGGCCATGCCGGACAGCTGCTGGCGCGCGAGGGGCTCGCCGAGCAGGCCGGCGGCCAGCGCCACCGCGGACACCGGGGCCAGGGCGGTGAAGAGCGCGGCCTCCGCGCCCTTCACCCGTGCCGCGCCCGCATACCAGAGCAGGAAGCCGCCCACCGTGGGCACCAGCGCGTAATAGGCCGTGGCCGCCAGCGCGGGGGCGGACAGGGAGAGGGTCCAGGGCGCTTCGGCGATGCTGGCCAGCGCCGAGAACGCAAAGCCGAAGGCCGCCATGATGGCCGACAGCGCCAGCGGCGCCACCGGCACGCGCAGCCGCTTGTTGAGCAGGATGAACAGGCCTTCGCAAAGCACCGCGCCCAGGATCAGCGCATTGCCCGCGAGCGAGGAGCCGCCATCCGCGGCGGCGGCATGGCGCGTCATGAGCCAGACGCCGAAGCCGGCCGCGGCGATGGCGGCCAGGGTAGCCTTGCCCGGGCGTTCGCCCAGCAGCAGGATGGCGATCGCGGCCGAAACCAGGGGCAAGGTGCCCAGGATGATGCCGCCATCGACCGCCGAGGCACGCTGCAGGCCGGCGATCAGCAACGCGGTGTAGCCCACGCTGCCCGCGATGGCCTGCGCCGCCAGGAGCAGCCCGTCGCGCCGGCCCAGCCTCGGCAGCCGCGCGCCGGTCAGGGCCATCAGCAGGCCGAAGCAAGGCAGGGCGATGGCGAACCGCAGGGCGGTCGCGGTAAAGGGCGGCAGGCCCGTTCCGATGATCTTGCTGGCGACCACCGTGCTGCCCACCAGCACCATGGCGGCCGCCAGGCAGCAATAGCCCTGCATCCGGCTGTTCATGACGTCGTCCGCGCCTTTCCCGTGAAAAGCCGCAGCGTAGGGGCCGGATGGCGGCCCGGTCTTGAATGAAATTGCAGGGATCAGCGCGCGGCCAGCGCGTAGCGTCCTGGGGAAACGCCATAGGCGCGCACGAACAGCCGGGTCATGTGGCTCTGGTCGGCGAAACCGCCCGCCGCGGCGGCGTCGGCCAGGGCCGTTCCCTGCCGGATCAGGCTGCGCGCCAGCAGCAGCCGGCGTTGCATCTGGTAGGCATGAGGCGTCAGCCCGGTGGCGCGGGCGAACGCCCGCAGCACCTGGTAGCGGCTCAGGCCGCTGGCCGCGGCTAGGTCGGCCAGCGACAGCACGGCGGCGGGGTCGTCGTCGATCAGGCCGCGGGCTTGGCGGATGGCATCGGGGACGGTGCGCGCCTCCTGGCGGCGGGCGCTGGCGGATGGGACGCCGGCCTGCGCGAGGATGCGCAGCAGCAGGGCGTCGCAAGCCAGCGGCGCCGCGCCGGCCGTTGCCTGCGCATAGAGCGCCAGCACGTCGCGGGCCAGCCCGGGGCGGTCCTGGGCGGGGAGCTCGAATTCGAAGCTGCGTCCGTCGGCGCGGAGGTCTTCCGCGGCTTGCGCCACCACGGCCGGGTCCAGGTACAGCATCTGCCAGGCGCGCACGCCGCCGCCTATCGGGGCGCCGTCATGGACTTCGCCCGGATTCACCGTGATCACATGCCCGGGGCCGGCCTGGACCTGGCCGCGGCCGCTGTGAGAGACCTGGGCGCCCTGGCGGATGACACCGATGCCGAATTGCTCGTGCGTGTGCCGCGCGAAGGCGAGCCGGCTGTGCGCGGCCACGGCCTGCACGCCGGCGAGCGCGCTGCGATGCATGACGAACTGGCCTGGGCTCATGGGGGAAGGATGCGTAAGGGCTTGCGGGCAGTATCGCCCGCGGAGCCCGGCCCGAGCAAGCCGCTATTGCAGCCCGTTCCAGCGCGCCACGGAGGGCTCCGCCGCGGCCCATTTCCACTGGCCGCCGGGCTGCTGGCAGATCAGGCTGGCGTAGGCGGGCGCGGGAGCGTCGTCCTGCTCCACGGTGAACAGCACTTCCCGGCAACGGGTCAGCGGCGTATCGATGTCGCGCACGACCTGGATGCCGCCGCGCTCGTTGCCCACGGGCAGCGTGTGGCGGATCTGCCATTGCCGGACCTGGCCGATGGGCAGCTCGCCCGCGGCGTTGGCCATCACGTTCTGCTGGTCGTTCTTCCACTCGCGCAGGACGTACTTCACGGTCGCGTCCACCGCCGCCTGCACGGTGACGCCGATGGCGTAGCCCGCGACCGGGTTGGCGGTGGCGGCTCCGCTGACGGTGCCCACGACGGCGCCTGTCGCGCCGCCAATGGTGGAGCTCTGGCATCCGGCCAGTCCCAGGCTGGCGGCCGCCAGCAGGCAGGCTGCGCGCATCACTGCAGGGAGCCCCAGCGGGCGGTGGCCGGTTCCGCGCTGGCCCAGCGCCACTGGCTGCCGTCGCGGCAGACGGTGGTGACGTAGAACTCGCGGACGGGCGGGTCGCCAGCCTTGTCGGCGGGGGTATCGATGGAGAAGACGACTTCCTTGCACTCCAGGTCCACGCCGCCGATCAGCCGGCTGACCGTGACCTGGCCCTGCGCGTCGCTCTCGATGGGAAGCTGGTGCTTGACCTGCCAGTTGGCGACTTTCCCGACCGCCAGCGGACCCGCGGCCATGGCGATCGCATCCTGTTCTTCGCCGCGGGTCTTGCGTTGCGCATAAGCCAGCGCGGCTTTCGCGCCAGCCTGCACGCCCAGGCCGATGCCGGTGGCCACCGTAGCGTTGTCCGTAACCTTGTTGGCGATGGCGGTGCCGGCGATACCGGCGGCGGCGCCCGTGCCCTCGCTCAGCATCGAATTGCATCCGGACAGCGCAACCAGCGTGGCCAAGCCGGCGAGGGCTACCGCGCCGCGGCGCGCGGCGATAGGCGGAAATGTGAACGACAAGCTGCTTGCCCTCCTGCGTGATGCTTGGCGCGGCAAGTATAGGAGGGCGCGCGGCCGCGCAGAGAGCGGATTTGCATTTCTTGGCAATTTTCTGCCGGCGGCCTACGCGGGCGGACGCGTTCCTTTCGTGTAAACCTCGCGCAGCGCGGCCGCGAACAGCGCGTCCACGTTGCGGCGCAGCCCGTCGGAGCGCGTGAACAGCGAGATCGGCGGCAAGGTCCAGTCGAACGAATACGGCACGATCGCCGCGCCGGCGATGCGCACCAGTTCGTCGGCGATGTCGGCGGGCAGGATGGTGACCGCCCGGTCGCTGGCGACGATCATTTCCCCGATCAGCTTGGACGAGTCGCTTTGCACCGAGGGGGGCGGAGGCGCCAGCCCGGCGCGCAGGAAGATGTCGGCCACCTGTTCGCGGATCGGGCTGCCCGGCGTGCCGAGGATCCAGTCCAGGTCGGCCAGCCGGTTCCACTCCAGGCGCGACCGGCCGAGCCGGGCGGCCAGCCGGCGGCTGGCGATCAGCCGGGGCTGCTGGCGGTAAAGCACTTCGAAGGCAATGTTCGTCATATCCACGGAGGGCGTGGCCCAGCCCACCACCATGTCCAGCGTGTGGTCGCGCAGCTGGCGCAGCAGGGCGGGGCCCTGGCCTTCGTGGATGGTGGCGGTGATCTGGCGGCCCTGAGGCAGGGTGCGGCTGATCGCGGCCGACAGCATCTGGCCCGAGACGAACGGAATGACGCCGATGTGCAGGTGGGCCGCATGGCCGGCCGCCACCGCCTCCATTTCCTGGACCAGGTGTTCCAGGTCGTGGACCAGGGCGCGGGCCCGGGTCAGCACCACGGCGCCCAGGGGGGTGGGCGTCATGCCGCGCACCGAGCGTTCGAACAGGGGTACGTCGAACATGCTTTCCAGTTCGGCCAGCGCGTTGGTGACGGCGGGCTGGCTGGTGGCCATGTGCTCGGCCACCCGGGTCAGGGAACCATGCTGCTCGATCTGCAACAGCAGCATCAGGTGGCGCATCTTCAGCCGCGAGGTCAGTTTCCGGACGACGAGGTCCGGATCGAAGGCGGTCATAGGTAATGCATAAGGTAAAGGTGATGGGACAATATTAAATCCGAATGATCTCCTTATGTCTTGGGGCCTAGAATTTTTCCAACATCAAGACAAGGAGGCCTTGCCCCATGAACAACCAGTCGGACCGCCAGGCGGCATTGGATTATCACGAATACCCCACCCCGGGAAAGATCTCCGTCATGGCCTCCAAGCCGCTGGTCAACCAGCGCGACCTGGCGCTGGCGTACTCCCCCGGCGTAGCGGCGGCCTGTGAAGAAATCGTGGCCGACCCGACCAACGTGTTCCGCTACACCGCGCGCGGCAACCTGGTTGGCGTGATCACCAACGGCACGGCGGTGCTGGGGCTGGGCAACATCGGCGCGCTGGCCTCCAAGCCGGTGATGGAAGGCAAGGCGGTGCTGTTCAAGAAGTTCGCCGGGCTGGACGTGTTCGACATCGAAATCAACGAGACCGACCCGGACAAGCTGGTCGAGATCATCGCGGGGCTGGAGGCCACCTTCGGCGGCATCAACCTCGAAGACATCAA
>NZ_UFQB01000021.1 GCF_900496965.1 Achromobacter agilis | reverse complement strand
CCGGCGGCGGCGCAACGGCGGGCGCAACAGCGGCGGCGACCGGATCGGCCGCCTGGCGGGCCGGCGCGGCGGGCGCTTCCAGCGCGGTCTGCGGACCGGCATCGCCGTTGAGCGCCAGCATGCGCAGGCAGGCCATGATGAAGCCCGCGTATTCGTCGGGGGCCAGCGTCAGTTCGCCACGGCTATGCACCGCCACGGAATAGAACAGCTGCACGGCGTCGGGATGCAGGGACTGTGCCAGGCGCGAGATGTCGGCGGCCAGGGGATCCTCGGCCGGCGTAACGCCGGTCACGCGCTGCTCGATGGCCACGCGCGACAGCAGCACCGCCAGGTCGGCCAGCGCGCCGGCATAGGACAGCCCGCGGATCGCCAGTTCGTCGGCCACCGCCAGCACGCCCTTGGCGTCGCCCGTGGACAGCGCGTCCAGCAGGCGCACCAGGTGCCGCTGGTCGATGGTGCCGAGCATGCCGCGCACGGCCTCCTCGGTCAGGTTGCCGGCGCTATAGGCGATAGCCTGGTCGGTCAGCGACAGGGCGTCGCGCATCGAACCGGAGGCCGCCTGCCCGATCAGCCGCAGGGCCGGCACTTCGAAGCCGACCTCTTCCTGCCCCAACACGGCCTGCAGGTGCCCGACGATGGAATCGGCCGGCATCTGCTTGAGGTTGAACTGGAGGCAGCGGGACAGCACCGTCACCGGGATCTTCTGCGGGTCGGTCGTGGCCAGGATGAACTTGACGTGGGGCGGTGGCTCTTCGAGCGTCTTGAGCATGGCGTTGAACGCATGCCCGGTCAGCATGTGGACTTCGTCGATCATGTAGACCTTGAAGCGTCCGGCGCCCGGTGCGTACACCGCCTGTTCCAGCAACTGCGTCATTTCCTCGACGCCGCGGTTCGACGCCGCGTCCAGTTCGAGGTAATCGACGAAGCGTCCCGAATCGATTTCCGTGCACGCGCGGCACACGCCGCAAGGCTTGGACGTGATGCCCGTTTCGCAGTTGAGCGATTTGGCCAGAATGCGCGAAAGCGTGGTCTTGCCCACGCCCCGGGTTCCGGTGAACAGCCAGGCGTGGTGCAGGCGTTGCGTGTCGAGCGCATGCGTCAGCGCGCGCACCACGTGATCCTGTCCCACGAGGGTATCGAACGATCGCGGCCGCCACTTGCGGGCCAGTACCAGATAAGTCATGGGTGGATTGTAGAGCCTGTTTCGGGAGCCGGCTCGAAAAGGCAGATCCAGCTCCTGGGGTTCGGCGCGTAGGCCTCGGCGCCCACGCCTCGCGGGGCCTGAAATGCAAAGGGGACGGGCTTATTTTCGTGGAGCGTATCCTTGAAAAATAACCCCGTCCCCTCAGGAAAACAAAGGGCCATGATGATAGGCATGACCCTTTGTTTTGAAGAATCCGGTTGGCGAGCCTTACTCCGGCACTGACCCTAAACGACTATGGCTGCTTCGTTCCCGACCTGACCAGGTTCACCGTCGAACCATGCGAAGGGGCCCGCCACTTGAGATTCTAGCAGAGCTGCGCTTCGCTTGCTTGCTCGAATCTCAAGTGGCGGGCCCCGAGGGGCGGTATGTGGGCCCCCTCCCCGGCCCTCCCCCCGTGGGGGAGGGAGAGGGACTTCGCTTCGCTGGTCCTTTTGGCTCGCTTCGCTTTGCCTTGCATGCTCGCTTCGCTTTGCCGCCTAACTCCGGCCCGTGTCTGACACCCGTACGAGACGCTCTGACAATCCCCATGCCCCCGCCCGGGTGTCTGACACACTGCTCGCTTCGCTTTGTCGCCTAACCCCAGCCCGTGTCTGACACACTGCTCGCTTCGCTTTGCCGCCTAACTCCAGCCCCCGTGTCTGACACTCGTACGAGACGTCCTGACAAACCCCATAAGCCCGCCCGGGTGTCTGACACACTGCTCGCTTCGCTTTGCCGCCTGACTCCGGCCCGTGTCTGACACCGACCCAAGCACTTCAATGCTTCAAGTCGATCCAAGCGCGCGCCCGGGGGAAGTACAGCGCTGCCCTCGCCTTGCGGCCGTCCAGCGCGGTCACTTGGGTGCAATAGCGCAGCAGCTGTTCGCCGTGCCGCTGGCGCATGCGTTGGGCGAAGGCTTCGGGGAGTTCGCCTGGGTGGGGACGGCCGGTTTTGTAGTCGACGATGAGCCAGCCGTCTTCGGTACTGAGCGCAAGGTCGATCACCGACACCTTGCCCGCTGCATCGATCAGCGGCCATTCGCGGCGTGCGCCGGATTGCGACAGCAGCCACAGGCCGCGTTCGTCGGCCAGCGTGGCCTGGAGCGTTTCCAGCACGGCTTCCGAGGCCGCGTCCGCCTGGCTCGCGGGAATGCCGGCCCGAGTCAGTTGGCGCCGCATCGCGGGCAGGCGTTCGGCCAGGAGCTCCGCCGGCCACGTGCCGACGCCGTCCTGCCCGATGCGGGCCAGCCAGGCGTGCGCCAAGGTGCCGATGGCCGCGTCGTAGCCGGCTTCCAGTTGCCAGGCCGGATGCTCTCCGCCCTCGCCCCAGACACCGCGCGACGCAGTGGCGAAGCCGGGGCTGGCCACCTCGTCCGCCGTGCGCGACAACAGCGCGAGGCCCGCGCCGTCCACGCGCCGCAAAGGTTCGCCTTGCCATTCGGGCCCGTCCACGGCCTCGGGCACGGCCTCGCTGTCCAGCGACGGCGGCATGGGCGCAGCGAGACAGGGCCACAGGCGGCCCAGCAAGCTGGCCGACGGCGGCGCCTTGACCTGGCCGCTGGCCTCGTCCACCGACAAGTGGCCCACCAGGTGCAGGCGCTTGCGCGCCCGCGTGGCCGCCACGTACAGCAGGCGGTCGACCTCGTAGGAGGCGCGGCGCGCCTCGCGCGCGCCCAGGTAGCGCGATACCGGGTCGGCTTCGGTTTCCGCGCGCGGCTTGACCGGGCCGAACAGCACGCGGCCGCCGCTTTGCTCGAAGCGCACGAGCGGCGCCTGGTCGCCGCGCGGCGCGCGGTGCAGGCCATACAGAATGACCGTTTCGAATTGCAGGCCCTTGGACTTGTGCATGGTCATGATCTCGACCGCGCCTTCCTCCTCGTCCGCCGCGTCCGGCGCGGCGAAGAGCCGCGCGATCCCCGCGTCCAGCGCGGCCGGATCGATGGCGCCATGCGGCGCCAGGCGCTCGACCAGCCGGAACAGGCTTTCCGCGTCGTTAGACACCGACACGCCCGCGTACAGCGCCGGGCCGCCCAGACGGCGCCACAGCGATTCCACCCAGGCCGCGAACGGCATGGCGCCCGATGCATTGCGCTTGTCCAGCAGAATGCCCGCCACCTGCCGCAGCCGCGCGAATTCGTCCGCGCCCAGCGCCTCCTGCGCGGATGGCGTTTCAGGCGTCTCGGGCGCTTCGGGCGCGGCGTCGAACAAACTGCCCTGCAGCCCGGCGCCCGCTGCGGCCGCGGCCGGTTGAACCTGCGGCGCGATGCGCAAGGCGCGTTCCAGCAGGACCGGCACCGGCGTGATGTGGTCGTCGCCAAACAGACGCTGCAAGGACGTCAGCGTCAGGCCGCAGTACGGTGCGCGCAGCACCGACAGCCAGGCGAGACGGTCGCCGGGATGGGACAGGGCCCGCACCAGCTGCACCAGATCCGCGACCACCGGCCGCAGCGCCAGGGGCACCAGGTCCACCGCGCGGCAGCGGATGCCTTCCTGCGCCAGCCGGCGGGTCAAATTGCCCAGATGGCTGCGCGCCCGCACCAGCACCGCGACCGGATGCCTGGCGCCCTTGTGATCGATGAGCGCCTGGCGCACCAGCCCCACCGCGATGTCCTCGGCCTGCGCTTCCGCCGGCGCCGCGCCCTCGCGCGACCAAGCCGGGTGGAAGCGCACAGCCGGTTCCGGCAGCGCCTCGTGGAAAGCGGTGGAGGGGCTGTAGGTGATGGCGCCCGCGGCGGCGTCGCTGCGCCTGGGCAGCAGTTCGGCGAACGACTGGTTCACCCAGTCCACGATGCCGGCCTGCGAACGGAAGTTGTCGGTCAGGTTTAGAAAGTCCGGCTGCAGCTCGCCTACGCCTATCTCGGCGACTTCGAGGAACAGCCCCACCTCCGCCTTGCGGAAGCGGTAGATGGATTGCATCGGATCGCCCACCAGGAATAGGCTGCGGCCGTCGCCGGCCTGCCAGCCCGAGGTCAGCGTGCGCAGCAGATCCAACTGGGTCTGGCTGGTGTCCTGGAATTCGTCGATGAGCAGGTGGCGGATCGAGGCGTCCAGCTTCAACAGCAGCTCGCCCGGATCGTCTGCGCTGCCCAGCGCGGCCGCGGCCCGCTGG
The DNA here is from genome assembly GCF_900496965.1 of Achromobacter agilis. Taxonomy (GTDB): domain Bacteria; phylum Pseudomonadota; class Gammaproteobacteria; order Burkholderiales; family Burkholderiaceae_B; genus Achromobacter; species Achromobacter agilis. Next base: position 116,255 of record NZ_UFQB01000021.1, on the reverse strand, counting down.
GCGATCTCGATGAAATCCACCTCACCGGTGTCGGCGAAACGCAGCCGCAACTGCGCCACGGCCAGCGCCAGGGTCAGCAGCTGCGCGCCCAGCACTTCCCATTGCGCGTCGGTGAAATGCGGCGCGGGAATATCGCGCACCGCGTTGAGCCGGCGTACCCAGGGCGCCTGGGCGTCGGCGGCCTCGAGCCACGCGACAAAGGGTTCCTTGTGCGCGCACTTGGCCGGGAAGCCCAGGTTCTTGTTGACGGTCTTGCGCAGAGTGCCCGTGCCGGTCAGCAACAGGTGCGCCACGGCCCGCCACTGGTCCAGCAGGCCGGCGTCGGGCAGCAAGTCGTCGGTCCAGTCCAGCAGCGGCAACAGCTTGTTTTCCTCGTCGCCGTCCTGCAGGTGGGCGGCGGCCAGCCGGGCCGGGCCGCAAAGCGCGTCGGCCCAGCCGCGAGGCATGGCCTCGCAGAGCGCGTCCAGGTCTTCGCCGATGGCCTCGGCCAGCGTCGCCTCCATCGCCTCGCGGTCGGACCCGTGGCGCAGCAGCGGCAGCCATTGATCGCGCTGCCCCAGCATATCGGCGATGGCCTCCTTGGCCGCCTGCACGTCCACGTCCAGGTGCTTGAGCAGGATGCGCACGGCCTCGTAGTCGTCCGCCAGCTCCAGGGTGGCGCGCGCGGCGGCTTCGTAGTGGGCACGCGCATCGTCGGTGATCTCGGGCATGCCGCCCAGTTCCGACAGCCAGGGCATGCTGCGCACCAGCCCCGCGCAGAAAGAGTCGATGGTACGGATGGCCAGGCGCGCCGGGTGTTCAAGCAGGTGCCAGCCCTGCTCCGCATTGCGCGCGAGCGCCGCGCGTGCCAGCTCCCAGCTGCGGCGCTCGTGCATGGCCTCGGGCGGGCCGTCCAGGCCGCGGCGCAGTTTGCTCAGCACGCGCGCGTGCATTTCGGAGGCGGCCTTGCGGGTGAATGTGATGGCGACGATTTCTTCCGGGCGGTTCACCGTGGCCAGCAGCGCAAGAATCCGGTCCGTCAGCAGTTCGGTCTTGCCCGAGCCGGCCGGCGCCTGCACCAGGAACGAACGTGTCGGATCCAGCGCGGCGGCGCGCGCGGCGTGGTCGTGCGGCAGGCGTTCTTGTTCAGCCATGGCTCATGCGTCCTCGTCGTCCAGATGCAAACGCAGGAACGGCAATGCATCGCAGTATTTCAGGTCGTCCCGGCGATAGGCCACATTGGCCGCATACCCCGCGACATATTCGTCGGCCAGCGCCTCGATCGCCACGCGCCAGCGCTCGCGTATCTGCGTCCACGTCAGGCCGTCGAAATACTTGCTTTCGCTGGCCAGGGTGACGCCCGGCATGCCCAGGTCTTCGTCGGCCAGGCCTTGCGCGGCGACCTGCCGCGCATGGACCTGCGCCAGAACCAGGCCCGCCACGTCGCCGCCAGCGGCGTCCGCGAGCACCGACGCATAGAACGGCAGCTGGACGTTCACGGGGCGGCTGCGCGACCAGTCCGGCTCGGGTTTGGCGGCGGCCACGCCGGTCTTGTAGTCCACGATGACGTTGCGGCCGTCGTCCAGGCTGTCGATGCGGTCGAGCCGCAATTTCAGCGTAAGCGCGCCGCGCTGCCACTGGTGGTTCTTTTCCACCTGCGCCACGGCGAACGGCAGGCGCTGCGCCTCCAGGTCGAGCCACGATGCCAGCACCGCCTGGGCGCGCTGGCATTCAAGCGTTTTCAAGGCGGGCGCGTAGTCCCGCAGTTCTTCTTCCGCGGCCTGCGCCACCGCCTGTTCCAGCAAGGCGGGCAGGCGCCCCGCCGCCATCACCTCGTGCAGCGTTTCCTGGTCGGGCATCATGCCCCAGAGCAGCTCCAGCGCCTTGTGCAGGAACTGGCCGCGCACGTTCACGGTGGCGGCGTCCGCATAGGGCGCGAGTTCGCGTCCGCCCAGGCGATGCCGCACGAAGGCCCACAAGGGATTTCGGGCCTGCGTGTCGAGCACGTCCAGGCCGCCGCCGCCCCGGTTGCCCGCGGCCAGGGGCGGCCCCTGGGCGTCGTCCAGCGATTCCTGCGGCAGCGCCGCCACCGCGGCCGCCGCGGGAGGCGCCCACTCCGCCAGCGCCGCGGACGCGATCAGGGGCGACGGGCGCAACTCGCGTTCGCCATCCATGTGCGCATGGCTGACGATGATGTCCGGCGCGCAGCGGCACAGCGCGGCGTACATGCCCTCCGCCCATTCGCGTTCGCGCTCCGGCGTGGCGCGCGGCGCCTTGGCCTGGCGCAGCACGGCCAGCGGCAGCAGGGGGTTGGGCTTGGGCGAGGCCGGCAGCACGTCATCGGTCAGGCCCAGAATCCAGACGCCGTCCCAATAGCCGCCTTCCGCCTCCAGCAGACCGAGCACGTCCAGGCGCGCCAGCGGGTCGCGCTGCGGCTGGAACGAGGCGGACCGCGCCACGCTCTCCAGCAGGTTCACGGCGGCCAATCCGCCCAGGCGGCCGGCGGCCGGCGCAAGTGCCGAAAAACTGCCCAGGGCGTCGCCCAACGCGCCCATCACCTGATAGCCCACGCTGTCGAGCACGGCTTCGCCCGGAAACCCCAGCGCCGTCAATGCGGCCTTCATGCGCAGCATCCAGACGTCGCAAGTGGCCTGCTTGCCGCCCTGCGTCCAGATCTCCATGGCCTGGTTCCAGGCCTGCGCCAATAGCGGCGTGTCCGCCAATAACTTGCGCCACTCCTGCGGGCTCACGTGCAGGCGGGCCTGGCGGCGCCAGCGCGCGTCCATGGCGGCGAACCGGGCGCGGTCGCGCACGTCGCCGGCGCAATGCCCCGCCAGCAGGGCCGCGCCCAGCACGTCCACGCCGCAGTCCTTGCCCGTAGCGCACTCGGCCAGGGCGCGCAGCCAGGCCAGCGCGGCGCGCGCCATGGGCCATTCGTTCAGCGGCCGGCCCACGGCGACGTTGAAGGCGTAGGCGGGCTCGCCGCCGTGCCCGGCCAGGGCCTGGCTCAACACCCGCCGGGCAAAGGGCGATTCCGCCTCGAGCTGGGGCGACACGATGGCGTAGCGGCCCTGGGGATGCGCCTTCAGGGAGCCGGCCGCCCAAGCGGCCGCGGCGCGCCATTCCGCCCCCTGGTCCGCCGCTATGTACCGCTGCGCCGCAGCGGCGGCCCGCTGTGCGTCGCGCCACTGCGCCACAACGGTGCCCTGCGCTTCGAAGGCCTGCAGCAGCCGCCGGAAACGCGGCGACAGATCCGTGAAGCCCGCCAGCACCAGTTGCCGGGGCGTGGCCAGGCACCCTTGCTCCAGCGCCCGCAACACCCGGGCATAGCCCTGATTGGCGTCTTCCGCGTCGATGCCCGCCAGCGTCTTGCGATAGCGCTCGCGCCATTTCGCGAAGCCGCGGTATTCATCGGTGTCGGCGCCCGAAGGGACCTGGAGCTCCCACTCGTCCATGAGCAGGTCCGCATCCATGGCCAGGCGCGCGGCCTGGCTGGCGTCCAGCAGGACGCGCTCGGCCTCTTCCGTCCGGATCGCCTCGGTCCATACCAGCTGCGTGGCGAAGCTGTCGAGCCGGTAAGCGGGCACGCCGTCATCCGCTTCGAACGCGAGTTCATTGGCCGACTCGGCCAGCCAGGCGGATAACGGCAGGATACGCGGCAGCTCGCTGACCTGGCGCTCCTGGCGCAGCAGGCCGGCCAATTCCAGCGTCAGCCGGCGCGACAGGCGATTGTTCACCGTCAGCACGAGCGTGCCGGCCGCGGGCATGCCGCCGATGTCCGGCAGCGATAGATCGGGATAGGAAGGCGATGTGTCCTGCATGGGCACCCAGGGCACCGGCCCGGAGGCGGCACCAATGACGGAGAAAAACACCGCCGTAGGATACCGCGAGCCGAAGGCGGAAATCGCGCCTGGCGCCGGTTTACGCTAGAACCCGCAAAGGGCTGCCAGGTTTTCCCACTGGATCTGCATCTCGGGCGTGCTGTAGCCCCAGAACGCCAGCCCCAGCACCGCGGCTAGGGCCAGCATCCCGGCCACGCGCCAGCCGCGATGGCGGCGGGCGGGAGAAGCGGGAGAGGCGGGCGGATTGGAAGTCATCGCGGCTCCTGGGGCATGCCGGCGTCAGGCGGGAACCGGCTGGGCCACGGGCTGCTCGCGCACCGGCAGGCACAGCAGTGCGGCCATGATGGCCAGCGCCACGCCCAGCCACCACACCAGGTCGTAGTTGCCCGTCTTGGCGTAGGCATATCCGCCCAGCCAGACGCCGATGAAACTGCCGAGCTGGTGGCCCAGGAAGACAATGCCAGACAGGGTTGCCGCGTAGCGCAAGCCATAGATCTGGCCGATCAGCCCCTGCGTGAGCGGCACGGTGCCCAGCCAGAACAGGCCCATCCAGGCCGCGAAGGCATACAGCACCCAGGGCGACAACGGCATCCACAGCAACAGAAGGATGCCGAAGGCGCGCATGCCGTACACCACGGCCAGCAAGCGCTTCTTGCTGTACTTGCCGCCCAGCTTGCCGGCATAGAACGAGCCCAGCACGTTGAACAGGCCGATCAGCGCGATGGCGGTGGCGCCCTGCCCCGCCGTCAGGCCGCCATCGGTGACGTAGGCCGGCAGGTGCAGCGTGATGAAGGCCGTATGGAAGCCGCAGACGAAGTAGCTCCAGAACAGGAAATGGAACGAAGGATGGCGCACGGCCTGCTTGACCGCCGAGGCCAGCGATTGCTGCGGGCCCCCATGAACCTGCGGCCGGCCGCGAAGGAAGTAGGCCAGCGGCGCGCCGCAAGCGACAAACAGCGACAGCACCCACAACGCCCCCGTCCAGTCCAGGCCGCTGATCAGCATCTGGCCCGTGGGCACGACGGCGAACTGCCCCATCGAGCCGCCCGCGCTGGCGATACCCATGGCCGTACTGCGGTAGGCGGGCGGCACCGAACGGGCCACGACGGGCAGGATCACGGGGAAGGTCGTGCCCGCCTGGCCCAGGCCGACCAGCACGCCGGCGGTCAGGTAGAGCGTGGTTTCATCCGTGGCGAACCGCGTGCCGATCATGCCCAGCATATACAGCACCGCGCCCAGGGCAATGGTGCGGCCCGAGCCATAGCGGTCTGCCAGGATGCCCATGAAGATACAGGCCACGCCCCACACCAGGTTCTGCAGCGCGAAGGCCATGGAAAACACCTCGCGGCCCCAGCCTTGGGCCAGGCCCATCGGCTGCATGAACAGGCCGAAAGTGGCGCGTACCCCCATGGCGAGCAGCACGACCAGCGTGCCAAGCGCAATGGTGCGCATTGAAATCGTATCGGATTGGCTAGACATGAAACCCGTGTCTCGTTGTTTTTGGTTTTCCGCCCCCTCCTCGGAGCGGTCCGGCTCAGGGGCCGGATCCGCACATCATATACAAGTCCCCGGCGGGCGCCGCTTTGCCCGGACCTGGCCGAAGGGCCATTTCCGCGGGCACCAGATGCTAGAATCCTGGTCTCAAATCTATGGGCGCCGCCGATGCACCGCAGTTTCGGCGGCCCGCGCAGTCGGTTTGTACGAGTCTCGCCGTAGTTAAATGGATATAACCGGCCCCTCCTAAGGGTCAATTGGTGGTTCGATTCCACCCGGCGAGGCCACTTCCGGCGTCGGTTCCGATGCCTTCCTCTCCCCCCTGCACCCCCATCCGCCCCCGCCCGTTCAGCCAAATGAGGGTTAATCCGGGCTACGCTCACGCGCGGAGCGCCGTTAGCGTCTCGTGACGCGTCTTGTGACGAATTGAAGCGACGTCAATACGTCACCGATATTTTTTTCAGCGATGATAGCGAATCGCCTTGCGCATCACTTGAAATTGCTGTTTAAATTCGACGCGTAAGCCTCTAATTCATCTGGACTTTTTCTGGCCCGATAGAACGCCGGCTTAAGAAACATTTCTTCACAGACTGACAAGCCTGCTCAAACCATGGCATTTTCCTGGAAACGTGCGATTGCGAACGCGATAGCGCCTGTGGCGCTGGCGATGTGCGCGCTCCTGCCCCCCGCCGCGCAAGCGGCCAAGAATTCCGATCCCTGCAAGACCAACGCCAAGTCGTCGGCCTGCAAGGCGCAACAAGCCAAGAAGGCGCCGGCCGCCAAGGCCGGTTCCGGCAAACAGGCTGCTTCGACACCCAAGAAAGCCTCCCCCACCGCCAAGAAGGCCCCGCCCAAATCCTCGTCCGCCAAAAAAGCCCCGCCCAAGCCATCTTCCAGCAAGAAGGCCGCCGCCCCCAAGGGTGGCAAGCAGGTGGCCGCGAAGGGCACGCCGTCCAAGAAGGGCGGCGCCACGGGCAGGAACGGCAAGCCGAACAAGCCGTCGCGCGCGCAGCGCGCCGCCGCCGCGGCAAGCGCCGCCGCCATGCCGCCGCCCGCCGTCTCCGCGCGCGCCGAGGCCGCCGCCCTGCGCTCCAGCACCGCCTACGTGCAAGACCTGGAAACGTCCACGGTCATCTTCGCCAAGAACGAAAATGTCGTGCGCCCTATCGCCTCCATCTCGAAACTGATGACCGCCGTCGTCGTCGTGGACGCCAACCTGCCCATGGATGAAATGCTGGAGATCACCGACGATGACGTCGATGGCCTCAAGCACACCACCTCGCGCCTGCGCGTGGGTACCAAGCTGTCGCGCGGCGATATGCTGCACCTGGCCCTGATGTCGTCGGAAAACCGCGCCGCCAACGCGCTGGGCCGCCACTATCCGGGCGGCCTGCCCGCTTTCGTGGCCGCCATGAACGCCAAGGCGCAGGCGCTAGGCATGACCAGCACGCGCTTCATCGAGCCCACCGGCCTGTCCAGCGACAACGTCTCTTCGCCGCACGACCTGGCCCGCCTGCTGCGCGCCGCCTCGCAGCGTCCGCTGATCCATCGCTACTCCACCGATACCGAGTACGAGGTCGAGATCAACAACCGCACGCAGACGTTCCGCAATACCAACCTACTGGTGCGCAAGCCCGATTGGGACATCAAGATTTCCAAGACCGGCTACATCAACGAAGCCGGGGAATGCCTGGTGATGCTGGCCCGCATCAATGGCCGTGATCTGGCCATCGTGCTGCTGGACTCCCAGGGCAAGCTCTCGCGCATCGGCGATGCCGTGCGCATCCGCCGCATCGTGCAAAGCGAGGTGGCGCTGGCCTCGATCGAGTCTGGCGGTTGAACGCCCCTGCGTTGCCCGCCTTCAAGCGAAGGGCCCGATTGGATCGGGCCCTTTTCTTTTTTTAGCCGGGGCCAACGCCGCGATCCGCGGCGCCGCGCATGGCGTGAGCGCGCTTGCCTCCGTGCCGGCGCCTGGCCGCCGGTGCGTTGCTAGGCGGCCTTGCGCTTCGGGCGCAGGGGCTCCGCGTCGTACAGCGAGGGCGGCAACCCTTCCAGCACGGCCTGGGCATTGAGCGAGCGAATCGGCACGCCAGCGTCCAGCGGGATCCTGCCCTCGGCCTGCAGCAGTTGATAGCGCAAGCAGCATACGCGCAGGAAAGAGGTGAAGTTGGCGGCCTCGCCGCGGTACTCGATCAGTTCGTCGTACAGGCGTTCGATCAGCTGCGTCACGCGCATGCCGTCGCGGCCCGCGATCTCTTCCAGCACCTGCCAGAACAGGCGTTCGAGCCGCAGGCTCGTGGCCACGCCATGCAGGCGCAAGGACCGGGTTTCGGGGGTATAGGACTGCTCGCTGGCGCGGATGAAGATTTCACACATGGGAGATCCTGGAGCTCTGGGCAAGGCGCGCGCCCGGGCCGGGACGCCTACGGCTCACTGTACGCCGTTTGGCGGCGCGCCGGCAAGACGAGGCGCCGGCCGGAAATCCGGACCCGCTATCCTCGATTCTGAAACCACACGTTTCCAGCCGCCCTCCCTTCCCTGCGCATTGATATAAATCATGGTCGGGAAAGCGCACGCGTTCGAGGATATCAATACTGATCTGACTTCGGAGGTAGTGATGGAAAAAACCATGAAAGCAGCGGTGGCACGAGCATTCGGCCAGCCCCTCGCAATCGAAGAAGTCGCGGTGCCGCGCCCGGGTCCGGGCGAACTCCTGGTGAAGATCGAAGCTTGCGGCGTGTGCCATACCGACCTGCACGCCGTCGAGGGCGACTGGCCGGTCAAACCCAATCCGCCGTTCATCCCGGGGCATGAAGGCGTCGGCCACGTCGTGGCGGTGGGCGCCGGCGTCACCCACGTGAAGGAAGGCGACCGCGTCGGCATCCCGTGGCTCTATTCCGCCTGCGGGCACTGCGAACATTGCCTGGGCGGCTGGGAAACCTTGTGTGAACAGCAGCAGAACGCAGGCTATTCGGTGAACGGCGGCTTCGCCGAATATGCGCTGGCCGCCGCGGACTACGTGGGCCTGCTGCCCAAGAACGTCGGCTTCGTCGACATCGCGCCCGTGCTGTGCGCCGGCGTTACCGTGTACAAGGGGCTGAAGATGACGGACACCCGCCCGGGCAACTGGGTGGTAATTTCCGGCATCGGCGGCCTGGGCCACATGGCCGTGCAATATGCGAAGGCGATGGGCCTGAACGTCGCCGCGGTCGACATCGACGACGCCAAGCTGGATTTCGCCCGCCGTCTCGGCGCGGAGGTCACAGTCAACGCCAAAACCACCGACCCGGCCGCCTACCTGAAACGCGAAATCGGCGGCGCCCATGGGGCGCTGATTACGGCGGTATCGCCCAAGGCGTTCGAGCAGGCCCTGGGCATGGTGCGGCGCGGCGGAACCGTGGCGCTCAACGGGTTGCCCCCGGGAGACTTCCCGCTGTCGATTTTCGACATGGTGCTCAACGGCATCACGGTGCGCGGTTCCATCGTCGGTTCGCGCCTGGACCTGCAGGAATCCCTGCAATTCGCCGAAGAGGGCAAGGTGCACGCCACCGTCGCCACCGAGAGCCTGGAGAACATCAACGACGTTTTCGACCGCATGCGCCACGGGCAGATCGAAGGCCGCATCGTGCTCGACTTCGCCTGACCGCAACGCGCGGCAGGCAAGCCAAAAGCGCCTGGGGCTGCCCAGGCGCTTTTTCTTTTTTGCCGCCGGGCCGCCCCAAGGCAAAAAACGCCTCCCTCGGGGGGCAGCAAGCGCGTAGCGCGCCAGCGTGAGGTTTTTGGGGGGGACCCCCCAGCCTCAGGGGACGATCTTGGTGCCCAGCACCGCCAGGAACTGCGACATCCAGGCGGGATGGGCAGGCCAGGCGGGCGCCGTCACCAGATTGCCGTCGGTGTAGGCCTGGTCGATTCCGATCTCAGCGTACGTGCCGCCGGCCAGGCGGACTTCCGGTGCGCACGCCGGATAGGCCGAGCAGGTGCGCCCCTTCAGGATCCCCGCGGCGGCGAGCAGTTGCGCTCCGTGGCACACGGCCGCGATGGGCTTCTTGGCCTGGTCGAAGGCGCGCACGATGTCCAGCACCTTTTCGTTCAGGCGCAGATACTCCGGCGCGCGTCCGCCGGGGATGACCAGGCCGTCATAGGAGGCGGGCTCGACGCGGTCGAAATCGTAGTTGAGCGTGAAATTGTGGCCACGCTTTTCGGTGTAGGTCTGCCCACCCTCGAAATCATGGATGGCCGTGGCGACGGTATCGCCCGCCTTCTTGTCCGGGCACACCGCGTGCACCGTGTGCCCCACCGCCAGCAGGATCTGGAACGGCACCATGGTTTCGTAGTCTTCGGCGTAGTCGCCGACCAGCATCAACAAGCGCTTGCTCATGTGAGTCTCCTAGGGATGGCTGGAAACCGGTTGACCACCCCGCGGGGCGGGTTCCGGGTTTTGTAGACCTATTGTGGCGCCGCCATCGGGCCGGGAGGTGGTATCGGGATACCGCAAGCGCGCCGCTTGCCGCTACGACTCCAGCGCGACGGACACGCCTTTCGCGCCCAGCAGGCTGACCAGCACCTTGGGATCGATCCCGATCAGATAGCCGCGCCGGCCGCCGTTGATGTAGACGACCGGATAGTCCAGCACCTCCGATTCGACCCACACCGGCATCTTCTTGCGCGTGCCGAAAGGCGACGTGCCCCCCACCTGGTAGCCGGAATGGCGCTGCGCCACCTCGGGCTTGCAGGGTTCGATCTTTTTCAGGCCGGCCTGGCGGGCCAGGTTCTTGGTGGAGACTTCCCGGTCGCCGTGCATGACGATGATCAGGGGCTTGGCCGATTCATCTTCCATGATCAGCGTCTTGACCACCGCGTGCGGGTCCAGGCCCAACTGGCGCGCGGCCTCGCCGGCGCCGCCGTGGTCCACGTAATCGTAGGTGTGTTCCGTATAGGCGACCTTGTGCTGCTTGAGGAACTGGGTGGCCGGAGTTTCAGAAATATGGCGGGCTTTGCTCATGGAGGATGCGGGACAGCTAAAAGAATCGGTGGGGACAGGCGCGGCTAGCCGCGCGGGTGATGCGCCGCGTGCAACGCCTTCAGGCGCTCGCGCGCGACGTGCGTATAGATTTGCGTGGTGGAAATATCCGCGTGGCCCAGCAGCATCTGCACCACGCGCAGGTCCGCGCCGTGGTTCAGCAGGTGCGTGGCGAACGCATGCCGCAGGACGTGCGGCGAGAGCGGCGCGCGGACGTCCGCCAGCAGGGCGTACTTTTTCACGAGCTGCCAGAAGGCCTGCCGCGACATCGGTTCGGCCCGGCCCGTGATGAACAGCGCATCGCTCACGCGGCCCGCCAGCAGCTCCGGCCGCCCGGCCTTCAGGTAGCGGTCGATCCAGTGCGCCGCCTCCGCGCCCAGGGGCACCAGCCGGTCCTTGCCGCCCTTGCCCAGCACCACGCGCACCACCCCTTCGTTCAGGCTCACGTCCAGGGTCCGCACGCCCACGAGTTCGGACACGCGCAGGCCGGTCGCGTACAGGGTCTCCAGCATGGCGCGGTCGCGCAGGCCCCTGGGCTGTTCCAGATCGGGCGCGCGCAGCAAGGCGTCCACCTGCTGCTCGGACAGGGTCTTGGGCATGCGCGGCGGCTGCTTGGCGGCGACGAGCGTCAGGCAGGGATCGCGCTCGCACCGGTGTTCGCGCAGGGCCCAGGCATAGAAACGGCGCAACGCGGCCAGCCGCCGGTTGGCGGTGGTCGCCCGCGTTTCCTCGTGGCGGAAGGAAAACCAGGCCTCGATGTCGCCTTTGCCGGCATCGCGCAGGGGCTTGGCCGGCCCCGCCGGCAGCGCATGCGGATGCGCCGCGTCGCCATGGCGATCGGCCATTTCGCGGGCGTAGGCTTCGGGGTCTTCCAGCCAGCGCGCAAAACCGGTCAGGTCGCGCCGGTATGCGGCCAGGGTATTGGCCGACAGGCCGTCCTCGAGCCATACGGCGTCGATGAAAGCGTCGATATCGGCCTGAGAGGCGAGTGGCGGGCGGGTGTCGGACATGATGGAGGATTCTACGGCTCAGCGCTCGCCCACGCCCGCGGCGGCCGCCTTGAGCCAGGTCTCGAAGAGCTTCAACGCCTCTGAGCGTTCGCTGCGCAGCGGATACCCGAAGTAGTACCCCTGGCTGACCGCCAGCGCCTGCGGCACCGGCATCGCCAGCGTACCCTGGTCCAGCGCCGGCTGCGCCAAGAAGCGCGGCATCAGGCCGACCCCCAGCCCGGCCTGCACCGCCGCCATCACCATGGTGAACAGCTCATAGCGCGGCCCGCCTGCGGCCTGGGGCCCGTACAGACAGCCGTTGGCGCCGTACCATTGCCGCCACGCATCCGGACGCGAGGCCAGGTGCAGATGGGTCATGCCGGCCAGCGCGCCGGCGCCGGGCTCGAGCGGGCGCGCCGCCAGCTCGGGCGCGCACACCGGCACCAGCTCGCGCTCGGGAAACAGCAGCACGCCCTGGGTGCCCGGCCACAATCCGTCCCCGTGATACAGCGCGCCGTCGAAAGGCTGGTCCTTGAACTGGAAAGGCAGCGTGCGCACCGACAGGCTGACCGTGATGTCGCCGTGCTCGCGCTGGAAGTCGGCCAGGCGCGGAATCAGCCAGGTCGTCGCCAGGGTGGGTACCACCGCAATGTGGATGCTGCGGCCCATGCCGGTGCGACTGACCAGGCCAAAGGTGTCTTTTTCGATCTGGTCCAGGTGATGCCGGATGCGGCCGGCGTACTCTGCCCCGTGATCGGTCAGCACGATGCGCCGCCTCACGCGGGTGAACAGCTGCACCCCGAGGCGCGACTCCAGGCTGGCCACCTGCCGGTAGACGGCGCTGTGCGTCAGGGACAGTTCTTCGGCCGCGCGGGAAAAGCTGCCCAGGCGGGCCGAAGCTTCGAACGCCTGCAGGGCGCTCAGGTTGGGAATACCGTTTCTCATGGAGCGGGAACCGTCCTGCCGCCGAGGCTCGCCGCCGCGCGCGGGGGCGCTGCGCTTGCCGCGGCGCAACATGGCATGTCGTGCCGGTGGGTCAATAGATTGTGCAATTTTATCAATTGCATTGTGCGATCGAGGAACATTATGCTCGGATGTCCTAACCTCGGCTCATCATGACTACCACCCCCATGTCCCAGCAAAAATCCCGCCTTGGCGGACACATCCTGGTCGACCAGCTGGTTGCGCAGGGCGTCAAACATGTTTTCTGCGTTCCCGGCGAAAGCTACCTCGCGGTGCTGGACGGCCTGCACGACGCGGACATCAAGGTCACGGTATGCCGCCAGGAAGGCGGCGCGGCCATGATGGCCGACGCCCACGGCAAGCTGACCGGCGAACCCGGCATCTGCATGGTGACCCGCGGCCCGGGCGCGTCCAACGCGCTGGCCGGCGTGCACATCGCCAAGCAGGACTCCACCCCCCTGATCCTCTTCGTCGGCCAGATCGAACGCGGCATGCGCGAGCGCGAAGCCTTCCAGGAAATGGATTACCGCGCCGTATTCGGCACGCAAGCCAAGTGGGTCACCGAAATCGACCAGGTCGAACGGATTCCCGAACTGATTTCGCGCGCTTTTCACATCGCCACCTCGGGCCGCCCCGGTCCGGTCGTCATCGCCCTGCCCGAAGACATGCTGGTGGAAGCGGCGGCCGTGGCCGACGCGCCCCGCTACGAAGTCATCGACTCCGCGCCCTCCGCCGGGCAACTGGCCGATCTGGAAAAGCTGCTGGCCGAAGCGAAGCATCCGGTCGCCATCCTGGGCGGCACGCGCTGGGACGCCCGCGCCGTGCAGCAATTCGCCGATTTCGCGCAGCGCCACGCGCTGCCCACGGCGGTGTCGTTCCGCCGCCAGATGCTGTTCCCCGCCGACCACCCCTGCTTCATCGGCGATGTGGGCCTGGGCATCAATCCCGCCCTGCTCCAGCGCGTCACCGACGCCGACCTGGTCCTGCTGGTGGGCGGCCGCATGTCGGAAAGCCCCAGCCAGGCCTATACCCTGCTGGACATCCCGGTGCCGAGGCAGAAGCTGGTGCACGTGCATCCCGACGCCGCCGAGCTGGCGCGCGTCTACCGCCCCACGCTGGCCATCAATACCTCACCCGCCGCGTTCGCGCAGGCGCTTGCCGGCCTGAAGGCACCCGCCAAGCCCGTCTGGGCGGAAGGCACGCAAGCCATGCGCGAGTCGCACCTGAAATGGAGCGATCCCGCCCCGGTCACGACACCCGGCGCGCTGCAGATGGGCCAGGTCATGGCCTATCTGGAAAAGACGCTGCCAGCCGACGCCATCATGACCAACGGCGCCGGCAACTACGCCACCTGGCTGCACCGCTTCCACCGCTTTACCCGCTACGGCACGCAATTGGCGCCCACCTCGGGCTCCATGGGCTACGGCCTGCCGGCGGCCGTGGGCGCCAAGCGCGTCTGGCCCGACAAGACGGTGGTGTGCTTCGCCGGCGACGGTTGCTTCCTGATGCACGGCCAGGAATTCGCCACGGCCGTGCAGTACGACCTGCCCATCGTGGTGGTGCTGGTGGATAACGGCATGTACGGCACGATCCGCATGCACCAGGAAAAGCACTACCCCGGCCGCGTTTCCGCGACCGCGCTGAAAAACCCCGATTTCGCCGACTACGCGCGCGCCTTTGGCGGCCACGGCGAACGCGTCGAGACCACCGAGCAATTCGGACCGGCCTTCGAACGCGCCCTGGCCAGCGGCAAGCCGGCGATCCTGCACTGCTTCATCGATCCGGAAACCATCACGCCGACCACGACCCTGGAAAAGATCCGCGACGCGGCCCTGAAGGCGCAGCACTGATACGGCAAGGGCACGGCAGGCGCCGGCGGCGCGCCCTGCGCGCCGGGAAACCGGCAGCTTGCCGTCCCATTTATTTTAGGTTTAAACTTTCTAGCATTCCGAATACGGAAATCCATAGCGGAGACCCAGCATGTCCTCGAATCCTTCCTTTCACTGGCAAGATCCCCTGTTGCTGGACCAGCAACTGACCGAAGAAGAACGCATGGTGCGCGACGCTGCCTACGCCTATGCGCAGGACAAGCTCGCTCCGCGCGTCCTGAACGCGTTCCGCAATGAACAGACCGACCCGGCGATCTTCTCCGAAATGGGCGAACTGGGCCTGCTGGGCGCCACCATCCCCACCGAATACGGCGGCGCCGGCCTGAACTACGTCAGCTACGGCCTGATCGCCCGCGAAGTCGAACGCATCGACTCCGGCTACCGCTCCATGATGAGCGTGCAGTCGTCCCTGGTGATGGTTCCCATCAACGAATTCGGCAGCGAAGCGCAAAAGCAGAAGTACCTGCCCAAGCTCGCCCGCGGCGAATGGATCGGCTGCTTCGGCCTGACCGAACCCAACCACGGCTCCGACCCCGGCGGCATGGAAACCCGCGCCGTCAAGACGTCCGACGGCTACAAGGTTTCCGGCAACAAGATGTGGATCACCAACTCCCCCATCGCCGACGTCTTCGTGGTGTGGGCCAAGTGCGTCGGCGGCGACTTCGACGGCAAGATCCGCGGCTTCATCCTGGAAAAGGGCATGAAGGGCCTGTCGGCCCCGGCCATCCACGGCAAGGTCGGCCTGCGCGCCTCGATCACCGGCGAAATCGTCATGGACGAAGTGGAAGTGTCCGATGAGCAGATGATGCCCGGCGTTTCCGGCCTGAAGGGTCCGTTCACCTGCCTGAACTCCGCCCGCTACGGCATCGCCTGGGGCGCCGTCGGCGCCGCCGAAGCCTGCTGGCACACTGCCCGCCAATACACCCTGGACCGCAAGCAGTTCGGCCGCCCGCTGGCCGCCAACCAGTTGATCCAGAAGAAACTGGCCGACATGCAGACCGAAATCACGCTGGCCCTGCAAGGCTGCCTGCGCCTGGGCCGCATGAAGGACGAAGGCACCGCCGCCGTGGAAATCACGTCGATCATGAAGCGCAACTCCTGCGGCAAGGCCCTGGACATCGCCCGCCTGGCGCGCGACATGCTCGGCGGCAACGGCATCTCCGACGAGTTCGGCGTAGCCCGCCACCTGGTGAACCTGGAAGTGGTCAACACCTACGAAGGCACCCATGATGTGCACGCCCTGATCCTGGGCCGCGCGCAAACGGGTATCCAGGCGTTCTATTGATCGTCCGCCGGTCCCGGCAGCACGCAAAGCCGCCCCGAGGGGCGGCTTTTCATTGCCTGGCGCCCGGCCCTGCTTCGCGCATTGCCGTAAGCCCGGATAGCGGCGGCCTTGCACAGGCCGTACGCTTTGCGGCATCGGCCAGGCACAGGCCCAGGCGCTCGCGCGCCGTCCCGAGTGCCCGACCCCGGCTTATCCCAACCGACCAGGAGTCGCGCATGCAAGGCAATCCATCCATCCGCCTAATGGCGGGCATGGCCATCGCGTTCATGGCGCATGGCGCCTATGCCGCCACCACCTTGACCATGGCCACCGAGTACCCGGCCACCTCCATGCCCGGCCAGGGCGTATCCACCTTCGCGGAGCTGGTCCGCGCGAAGACGGCCGGGTCGGTGCTCATCGACGCCAGCTACGACGCCGCCCGGGGAATCAAGTCCGGCGACATGATCGATGCCGTGGAGGCCCGCAAGGTCGACGCGGGCGATGCGTTCGCGGGCGCCCTGGCCACGAAGTACCCCTTGTTCGGCGTGTCGTCCCTGCCCTTCCTGGCGGACTCGCTGTCCAAGGCCCGCAACCTGAACAAGGCCGCACGCCCCGCCTACGAAAAGCTGTTGGCGGCGCACGGGCAGAAACTGCTCTACACCACGCCGTGGCCGGCCTCGGGCATCTGGTCCAAGAAGAAGATCGACAGCGTCGCCGCCTTGAAGAGCCTGAACATCCGCACTTACGACGCCACGTCGCAGAAGGTAATGCAGAAAGCGGGCGCCCGTGCGCAGAACATTTCCTTCGCGGACGCGATGCCGCTGATCGCCTCGGGCGAGGTGAACGCGGTGCTGTCGTCCGGCGACGGCGGCGCGGGCCGCAAGCTGTGGGAACACTTGCCCAACTTCGCCGAGATCAACTACGCCATGCCGATCTCGGTCGCGACGATGAACCTGCAGGCGTACCAGGCCCTGGACGCGCGCACGCGCCGCGCCATCGACCAGGCTGCGGCGCAGACCGAAACCGAGCAATGGAAGCGGATAGACGGCCGCCTGCAGCAGAACTACGCCAACATGCGCAAGAATGGCGTGGCGATCAACACCGCCGTGCCGCTGCCCGTGCGAAAGGCGCTGAAGGACGCAGCGTCGGATTCGGTGGCGGCGTGGAAGGCCGCCGTCGGCCCCGAGGCCGACGCCATCCTGAAACAGGCGGGCAAGCAGCGCTAGGCCACCCGGCGGCATCCGGGGGCCAGGAACCGCTGCGCCTTGCTAGTTGTCGCCGGACAGATCGAACAGGCTGGTCGCGTCCAGTTCCAGCACGCCTTCGTCGTGCTGGTTGTAGACCGTCCAGGCCCAGGTGATGATGCCCAGGTCGGGGCGCGACGACGACGTGCGCACGCCCTGCACCCGCGCCTCCAGGCGCAGCGTGTCGCCGGGACGCACGGGCGTGCGCCAGCGCACTTCGCCCAGGCCGGGCGAGCCGAATGATTCGGAATCGTGAAGCGCCGCATCCACGGCCATGCGCATGGTCAGCGCGCAGGTGTGCCAGCCGCTGGCGATCAACCCGCCCCACCGGCCTTCGGAGGCGCGCTGGGGATCGGTGTGGAACCACTGGGGATCGTACTTGCGCGCAAACTCCAGGATCTCCGGTTCGGTCACGGTAACCGGACCGGCCTTGATGAGCATGCCGTCTTTGAAATCGGCGAACTTCATGTTGTGGTTTTCCCCCCGCAAATGCGATCGGCGCGCCACCGCGCGCCGATCGTCACGCATGTTTCCGGATTAATAGGTCTCGAAATGCAGGCGCCCTTCGCGGCGCAGCGCATCATGCAGGATAGACCAATCCTGACCCGATTGCACCGTCACGTCGCGCAATGCGTCCAGCACGCCCACTTCCATACCCTTCAGGCCGCAGACATAGATGCAGGTATTGCGGTCGGCCAGCAATTCGAGCACCTTGGCGGCGCGGTCCCGGATCAGGTCCTGCACGTAACGCTTGGGCTGACCGGCCTCGCGCGACAACGCCAGGTTGATGTCGATGAAATCGGGGGGAAGCTTCATCAACGGCCCGAAGTACGGCAGTTCGCGCTCGGTGCGCGCGCCGAAGAACAGCATGAGCTTGCCGTTTTCGCCGGCGTCGATGCGCCTGCGGCAGCGCTCCGTCATGGCGCGCATGGGTGCCGAGCCGGTTCCCGTGCAGATCATGATGAGGTTGGCCCGGGAGTGGTTGGGCATCAGGAAGGTGTGGCCGAACGGCCCGATCACCTGCACCTTGTCGTTCTTGACCAGATCGCACAGGTAGTTCGAACACACGCCGTGAGCGGCCGCGCCGGCGTGGTCCTCCGTGACGCGCTTGACCGTCAGGGAGAGGTTGTTATAGCCCGCCCGTTCTCCATCGCGCGGGCTGGCCAGTGAATACTGGCGCGCATGGTGCGGCCGACCCTGCGCGTCCAGGCCCGGCGGCAGGATACCGATGGACTGCCCTTCCAGCACCGGAAACGGCAGTTCGCCGAAATCCAGCACGATATGGTGAATGTCGCTGTCGGTGTCGGCGCCAGTGACGCGGTAGTTGCCGACGACGGTGGCCGTCATGGGCGTTTTGTGCGTATACAGATTGACGTACGGATGCGCGGCGGACCAGGGTGGAACGGCCGCGCCCGGCGCGGCCGGGGCGGCCGGAGCCGGTGGCGGCTCGCCCGCGGCAGCGGGCGATTCCGACCCGGCGGCGATGGGCGGCGCCTGTTCCTTGGGCAGTTCTTCCCAGCCCAGCTGGTCGTGCACGGAATGCGCCTCGGCGCGCGCCACCAGCCGCCAGTTGTCGATGGCGCCCGTGGGACACGGCGGCACGCAGGCCATGCAGCCATTGCAGATGTCCGGGTCCACCACGTAATTGTTGGCGTCGTGCGTGATCGCGTCGATCGGACAGGTCTCTTCGCAGGTATTGCAGCGGATGCAGATCTCGGGATCGATGAGATGCTGCTTCAGGACTTCTGCTGGTAAGGGAGCGTTCATCACAATCTTCCCCATGCTCCGGAAGGCGGCCGCCCACGCGGCCGCCGCCCCGCCTTAGTTGAAACGGACGTACTCGAAGTTCACCGGCTGGCGGTTGATGCCCATGACCGGCGGCGCGATCCAGTTGGCGAACTTGCCCGGTTCGGTGACGCGCCCCATCAGCGACGCAACGAACGCGCGGTCTTCCGGGGTCGGCAGCCATTTGTGGCGGTTGGCCTGCCATTGCGACTCGGAGAGAATCTCGCCTTCCGGGGACATACGGATACCCGCCAGGGTGCCGATCTGGCGGTTGAACGCCTTGTGCGGCACCTGCAGCCGGAACGGAATGCCGCTCTTTTCGATGACCTTGTTCCAACGCCCGATGCCGGCGATCGAATCGCGGATGAAGTCGTCGCGCAGGACTTCGTTCAAGGCATTCAGCATCGGCACCTCGGCCTCGCCCAGCTTGCCGTTTTCCACGGTCAGCACACGATAGGTATCGTTCTTCAGCTGGTGGTCGTCCGTGCGCTTGCCTTCTTCATAGCGGCCCTTCAGGCCCGAGCTGTAGAAGATGGCCGCGTTGGAGGACTGGTCCGCGCCGAACAGGTCGATGGTGACGCTGTAGTGGAAGTTCAGATAGCGCTGGATGGTGGGCAGGTCTATCACGCCGGCCGCGCGCACGCTTTCCGGATCGTCCGTCTTCAGCTGGTTCATGACTTCGCAGGTGCGCTGGATCACCCGGGAGATGCCCGATTCGCCCACGAACATGTGGTGCGCCTCTTCGGTCAGCATGAACTTCGTGGTGCGCGCCAGCGGATCGAAGCCCGACTCTGCCAGGGCGCACAGCTGGAACTTGCCGTCGCGGTCGGTGAAGTAGGTAAACATGTAGAACGCCAGCCAGTCGGGCGTTTTTTCGTTGAACGCGCCCAGGATGCGCGGATTGTCGGCATCGCCCGAACTGCGCTGCAACAACGCGTCGGCCTCTTCCCGGCCGTCGCGGCCGAAGTAGCGGTGCAGCAGGTAGACCATGGCCCACAGATGGCGGCCTTCCTCGACGTTGATCTGGAACAGGTTGCGCAGGTCGTACTGCGACGGAGCGGTGAGGCCCAGATGACGCTGCTGCTCGATCGAGGCCGGCTCGGTATCGCCCTGCGTCACGATGATGCGGCGCAGGTTGGCGCGGTGTTCGCCGGGCACGTCCTGCCAGGCGTCGCGCCCCATGTTCTCGCCGAAATGGATCTTGCGCTGGCCGTCCTGGGGCGCCAGGAAGATGCCCCAGCGGTAGTCCGGCATCTTGACGTGGTTGAAGTGCGCCCAGCCGTCGGGTTGCACGCTGACCGCCGTGCGCAGATAGACGTCGAAGCCGTGCGAACCGTCGGGCCCCATGTCCTGCCACCATTGCAGGTAATTGGGCTGCCAATGCTCCAGCGCGCGCTGTAACGTGCGGTCGCCGGCCAGATTGACGTTATTGGGGATCTTATCGGTGTAGTTGATTCCGGACATCGTCTCGCTCCTGTTCCTTGGGTGTCGGCCGCGCGGCGCGGCGTCGCGGGTCGGTCAGACCCGGTTCCAGTCGAATGCGGCCTGCTCGCCCTTGCCGTAGAGCTTGAGCGCGCCTTTGTCGCCCGCGGCGTTCGGGCGGTTGAAGATCCAGTTCTGCCAGGCGGTCAGGCGGCCGAATATCCGGGTCTCCATCGTTTCCCGGCCGCCAAAACGGAGGTTGGCCTCCAGGCCGGTCAAGGCGTCGGGCGACAGGGCGCGGCGCTCTTCCAGCATCATGCGCACCTCGTCGTCCCAATCGATGCTGTCCGGCGCGAACGTGACCAGCCCCAGGTCCAGCGCATCGGCGGCGGACAGCGGCTGGTCTGCGTGCGCCCGCAAGGCCTCCAGGGGACCGGCCTCTTCATGGAAGCGGCGTTGCAGGCGGCTGAGCCCGTTCACCATGGGATAGGCGCCGAAATTTCGGCTGCCCACCACGACCTGCGCGGGCGCCGATTCGTCCTCGTTGTCCAGCATGTAACTGCGGTCGGCGGCCAGCGCCAGTTCCAGCAGGGTGCCGACGAAGCAGGACCCAGGCTCGATCAGGGCGAACAGGCTGCGGGACGTGACGTCCAGGCGCGCCAGCGTGCGGCGGAGCATGCCGGCCGTTTCCCGCACGAACCAGTGGTCCGCATGCCGCTCGAGCGCGGCGTCGGCGGCCAGGACGCGGCCGGCGTCGCCCGCGGTCTTGAGAACCCAGGTGCCGATATCCAATTCATTCGTGCGCATGGACAGGATCGCGTCATCCAGTTCGCGCGCCATCTGCAGCGGCCACCAGGCGGCGCCAGCCGCCAGGATGTCCGCCAGTTCGGTCTGTACGTCGCCTTCGGGCGCGCGCAGCGTCCAGGTGGCCAGGCGCTTTTCGCGGTCGATGCGGATGTCCACATAGCGGTAGGACAGGCTGTCCGCGCCTTCCGTGCGCTGCAAGGGCGTCAACGCCACGCCCGGTTCGCCCGCCGGGCGGTTGCTGCCTTGCGCCAGCGCCAGCGCGCGCTCGCGCACGGTTTCCTCGAAACGGGCGGGCTTGACCACGTCGTCCACCAGCCGCCAATCCTTGGCCCGCTGGCCCCGCACCCCTTCCACCAGCGTGCAGAAGATGTCGGCATGATCGTGGCGCACGTGCCGCTTGTCGGTGACGCGGGTCAGGCCGCCGGTACCCGGCAGCACGCCCAGCAGCGGCACCTCGGGCAGCGCCACGGAAGAGGAACGGTCGTCGATCAGCAGGATCTCGTCGCACGCCAGCGCCAGTTCGTAGCCGCCCCCGGCGCAGGCGCCGTTGAGCGCGGCGATGAACTTCAGGCCGCCATGGCGGCTGGAGTCCTCGATACCGTTGCGGGTTTCATTGGTGAATTTGCAGAAGTTCACCTTCCAGGCATGCGAGGACAGCCCCAGCATGAAGATATTGGCGCCTGAACAGAAGATGCGCTCTTTCATGCTGGTCACGACCACGGTGCG
The DNA here is from genome assembly GCF_900496965.1 of Achromobacter agilis. Taxonomy (GTDB): domain Bacteria; phylum Pseudomonadota; class Gammaproteobacteria; order Burkholderiales; family Burkholderiaceae_B; genus Achromobacter; species Achromobacter agilis. Next base: position 94,831 of record NZ_UFQB01000021.1, on the reverse strand, counting down.
CACTTCGGGATGCTCGAAGCGGATGCGCTGCAAGGCGTCATGCAGTTCGATATCGACGCCCAGGTCATAAGAATTCAGCTTGAGCTTGTAGCCGGGACGCAGGCCGCCGTCTTCGGCGACGTCCATGGCGAGCGTGGCGACGGGGCCGTCGAACGACAGGCGCCAATGGCGGTACTGCCCGGGGTCGGTCCGGAAATCTACCCGGTTGAGGGTGCTGCTCATTGTGTGTCTCCTCGTACGCCTAATAGGAAAAATACTGCACAACATGAATTATTATGCAGATTAAGGGCAAAAAAAATCCCCGTCAAGCGGGGACATGCAAAAAACTTCCTGTTTCCGTGTGTCTGGCTCGGCGCCTGGCTGGCCTACAGCGGCAGGCCGCAGGCCTTGCGCACCTGCGTACGCAGGCCCGCGAAGCTTTCCTTCACTTCCAGGTTGCTGGTAACCCAGGTCAGATCGGCCTTCGCATAGAAGGCCTCGCGTCCGGCCAGGATGCGCTTCAGATCGGCCATCGCCTCGTTGTTGCCCGACATGGGGCGGAAATCGCCTTGCGCCATGACGCGGCCCATGTGCTCCTCGGGCGTGGCGCGCAGCCAGACCGTATAGCAATGCGCCAGTAGCAGATTCAGGGTGGCCGGCTCGGACACCAGCCCTCCCGGTGTCGCCAGCACCATTTCCGGATAGATCTGCACAGCCTCTTCCAGCGCCCGCCGTTCGTAGCGGCGATACGCATTGGGGCCGTACAGATTGTGGATCTCCAGGATGCTGCATCCCGCCACGCGTTCGATCTCGCGGTTCAGCTCCACGAAGGGATAGCCCAGGTCGTCCGCCAGCATCTGGCCCAACGTGGATTTGCCCGCGCCGCGCAGGCCGATCAGCGCCACGCGCTGGGTGCGGTTGGGCCGCTGCGCGCCCGCGCCCACACCGAACAGTTGCGTCAGCGCCTCGCGCGCGCGCTGCAAATCGGACTCCGTCCGGCCGCTGAGCAGTTCCCGGATCAGCAGCCAGTCTGGAGATTCCGTGGTGACGTCGCCGACCAGTTCGGCCAGCGCGCAGTTGAACGCCTTCGCGATCTGCAGCAGCACGAGGATCGACGCGTTGCCCACCCCATGCTCGAGATTGGCCAGGTGGCGCTCCGACACGCCCGTCACCTGCGACAGGCTCTTGCGGGTCATCCCGCGTATGGCCCGCAAGCGGCGCACCCGCTCGCCCAATGCCACGAGGAAAGCTTCCCGCCGAGGTTCGGATGGCGCCGCGTCTAGCGCTTGATTCATGTTCTGGCTGACTCCGCAAAAACCCTGATAATCGTCGATTTATGCACTATAGTGCTTGACCCAAATCAATGGAAGCACTATTTTTCCATTCAATGAATTCAACTGCCGGTCAGATGCACAGAAACAGCAGTGGAATGCATTCCGCTTTCGAAGCGCCGACAAGTGTAAAGGAGGAGCCACGGTGAGCACGCCAGATCGATTCCATGCCCTGATGCGCGACGTCGCGCGCCTGACGGCCGGCCACGGCCTGGACGCGGGCCTGCAAGCGAAGCTGAATCTCGAAGCCGGCCCGCACAGCAGTCTGTTCCAGGACATCTTCGCCGCCTGTCGGCAGGGCGTGGCCGATGGCTGGATGTGCAGCCGGGAAGGCGGCGGCATCCGCTACGGCCGAGTCATCAAGCCGGCGCCCGACCTGGCGGACTGCTCCGTGGACGTCGTGGATATGGACAGCCTTGCCGGCCCGCAACATGCGCACCCCAATGGCGAGATCGACATGATCATGCCGCTGACCGAAGGCGCCCGCTTCGACGGCCACGGCGCCGGCTGGCTGGTCTATGGCCCCGGCAGCGCGCACCGCCCCACCGTGACCGGCGGCCGTGCCCTGGTGCTGTACCTGCTGCCCGGCGGCGCCATCGATTTCGCGCGTTCCTAGCGCCCGCCGACGCCAACGCTTTCCAGAAAAACACAGGCGCGGCATCCGCCCACCAGGACATCAGGAGACAACCGTGAACATCTGTCCCGCCGAACTCAACTTCGCCAGCCACCTGGCGGCGCTCAACGCCCCGCGCGCCGCCAAGCCCGCCTATATCGACGACACCCGCCAGCTTACCTATGGGGAACTGGCGGAGCGCGTGGCCCGCCTGGGCGGCGCCCTGCGCAATCTGGCGCTGCGGCGCGAGGAACGCATCCTGCTGCTGATGCAGGACACGGCCGACTGGCCCGTCGTATTCCTGGGTGCGCTGCACGCCGGCGTGGTTCCCGTGGCGGTCAACACCCTGCTGACCGCGGACGACTACGCGTACATCATCGGGCACAGCCGCGTGCGCGCGGTGTTCGTCTCCGGCGCGCTGCTGCCCACCGTGCAGGCGGCGCTGAAACAGGCGGGCGCCGACATCGAGCACCTGGTCGTCTCTCAGCCGGACGGTCCGCTGCCCGCCGGCGCGCACGAGCTCGACACCCTGCTGGCGTCCGCGCCGCTTGCGCCCGCCGTGCGCACCCTGTCCGACGAAATCGCCTTCTGGCTGTATTCTTCCGGCTCCACCGGCAAGCCGAAGGGAGTGGTCCATACTCACGGCAACCTGTGGCATACGGCCGAACTCTATGCCAAGCCGGTGCTCGGCATCCGCGAGGACGACGTGGTGTTCTCGGCCGCCAAGCTGTTCTTCGCCTATGGCCTGGGCAATGGCCTGACCTTTCCGCTGTCGGTCGGCGCGACCGTCGTCCTGATGAGCGAGCGCCCCACTCCGCAAGCCGTCTTCCAGCGGCTGACCCGGCACCGGCCGACGGTGTTCTACGGCGTACCCACGCTTTACGCCAGCATGCTGGCCTCGCCCGAGCTGCCGCCACGCGACCAGGTCGGCCTGCGCGTCTGTACGTCGGCCGGCGAAGCCCTGCCCCGCGATATCGGCGAGCGCTTCACGCGGCATTTCGGCTGCGACATCCTGGACGGCATCGGCTCCACGGAAATGCTGCACATCTTCATTTCCAACCAGGCCGGACAACTGCGCTACGGCACCACCGGCAAGCCGGTGCCCGGATACGAAGTGCAGCTGCGAGACGAAAGCGGCGCGCCCGTGGCGCCCGGCGCCATCGGCGACCTCTACATCAAGGGTCCCAGCGCCGCCCTCATGTACTGGAACAACCGCGACAAAACACGCCAGTGTTTTCTGGGCGACTGGCTCAAGAGCGGCGACAAATACACCTGCGACGCCGACGGCTTCTACACCTACGCGGGCCGCAGCGACGACATGATCAAGGTCAGCGGCCAGTACGTTTCGCCCGTGGAGGTCGAGAACATCCTGGTGCAGCACGAGGCCGTGCTCGAAGCCGCGGTGATCGGCGTGCCAGACCACGACGGGCTGGTCAAGACCAAGGCCTACGTGGTGCTGCGCCCGGGCTTCGAGCCCGACGCCAACACCGGGGCCGCCCTGCAAACCTATGTAAAGCAGCACCTGGCGCCGTTCAAGTACCCGCGCCAGATCAACTTCACCGACGAACTGCCCAAGACCGCCACCGGAAAGATCCAGCGCTTCCGCCTTCGGCAGCTGGAAGAGGCCGCGCTATGAATGGCCCCGCCACGGCCGGGACCGTCTTCGCCGACGTCCATGCGCTGGGGCGCGACATGCGCCTGGAATGCCGGTGGATCGCGTCCCCTCGCCCGCAAGCCCCGCTGCTGGTCTTCCTGCACGAAGGGCTGGGATCGGTATCCATGTGGAAGGACTGGCCGCAACAGGTATGCGAAGCATCCGGATGCCGCGGACTGGTGTACTCGCGCGACGGCTATGGCCAGTCAACGCCGCGGCCCCTCCAGGAAAAATGGCCGGTGGACTTCATGCACGGCCAGGCGCGCGAGGTGCTGCCCGCCCTGCTCCGGGCGCTGGGTGTGGACGCCCGGCAAGACAGGCCGGTGCTGTTCGGCCACAGCGACGGCGGTTCGATCGCCCTGCTGTACGCCGCGATGCACCCGGACGCCGTCGCCGGCATCGTGGTCGCCGCCCCGCACATCTTCATCGAAGACGTGACGGTATCCAGCATCGAACAGGCGCGGCAGGCCTACCTGCAAACGGACCTGCGCGCCCGGCTGGGCCGCCATCACGCGGATGCGGATTCCGCCTTCTGGGGCTGGAACGACGTCTGGCTCGATCCCGGATTCCGCGCCTGGAATATCGAGGAATACCTGCCCCGGATCGCCTGCCCCGTGCTCGCCATCCAGGGCGTGGACGACGAATACGGCACGCTCGCGCAGATACGCGGCATACGCCGCCTCGCGCCCCAGACCGAATTGCTGGAGATTCCCGGCTGCCGCCATTCGCCGCACCGGGACCAGCCCGCCAGCGTCATCCAGGCCGTCGCCGGTTTCGTCGGCGGACTGGAAAAACCCCGCTGACCCCGCGTCGGCCCATAACAAGCACGGAGACAAACCATGAACCACGCCCTGACCCGGACCGCGTTCGCCGCGGCCCTGATGCTCGCCGCCGGCGGCGCGCAGGCGGCCGACAAGCTCAAGGTCGGCTTCATGCTGCCCTACAGCGGCACTTACGCCGCGCTTGGCAATGCCATCGAAAATGGCTTCAAGCTGTATGTCGCCGAACAGGGCGGCAAGCTGGGCGGACGCGACATCGAATACTTCAAGGTGGACGACGAATCCAACCCGGCCAAGGCGGCCGAGAACGCCAACCGCCTGATCAAGCGCGACCAGGTCGACGTGCTGATCGGCACCGTGCACTCGGGCGTGGCCATGGCCCTGGCCAAGGCGGCGAAGGACGCCGACACCACCCTGATCGTCACGAACGCGGGCGCCAACGCCATCACCGGCCCGCTCTGCAGCCCCGGCATTTTCCGCACTTCGTTCACCAACTGGCAGCCCGCCTATGCCATGGGGCCGGTGGCGTATGGCAAGGGCCACAAGACGGCCGTCACCATCACCTGGAAGTATGCCGCGGGCGATGAGGCCATCGGCGGCTTCAAGGAAGGTTTCGAGAAAGCCGGCGGCAAGGTCGTAAAGGAACTGAGCCTGCCCTTTCCCAACGTGGAATTCCAGCCGCTCCTCACCGAGATCGCCGCGCTCAAGCCCGACATGGTGTTCACGTTCTTCGCCGGCGGCGGCGCCGTGAAGTTCGTACAGGACTACCATGCCGCGGGCCTGGACAAGACCATTCCGCTGTACGGCTCGGGCTTTCTCACCGACGGCACCCTGCAGGCGCAGGGCGAATCCGCGCAGGGCCTGCTCACCACCCTGCACTACGCGGACGGCTTGAACACGCCGCGCGACAACGCCTTCCGCGCCGATTACGCCAAGGCCTACAAGGCGCAGCCGGACGTCTACGCCGTGCAGGGATACGACGCCGCCCAGTTGATGCAATCGGGCCTGGCCGCGGTCAAGGGCGACTTCGGCAAGAAGGACGATTTCCGCAAGGCCATGCGCGGCGCGACCGTGGACAGCCCGCGAGGCCCCTTCACGCTGTCGGCCGCCGGCAACCCCGTGCAGGACATCTACCTGCGCCGCGTCGACGGCCTGGAGAACAAAGTCGTCGATATCGCCGTGAAGAAGCTGGCCGACCCCGCCCGCGGCTGCAAGCTCTGACGCTGACCGCATTCCGCCACAGGGAGGTCCCATGGACTTCAGCATCCTGCTCATCCAGAGCCTGAACGCCTTCCAGTACGGCTTGCTGCTGTTCCTGGTGGCCAGCGGCCTGACGCTGATCTTCGGCATCATGGGCATCATCAATCTTGCCCACGGCAGCTTCTACATGATCGGCGCATACATGGCGTTCGCGCTGGGGCCGGCGGTGGACCGATGGCTGGGCGGCGGCTTCCTGGCCACGCTGGCCGTGTGCGTGGCGGCCGCCGCCGTGCTGGGCTACTTGCTGGAGGCGGCCTTCTTCAGCTACCTGTACCGGCGTAACCACCTGCAGCAGGTGCTAATGACCTACGGGCTGATCCTGGTCTTCGAGGAGCTGCGCAGCATCCTGGTGGGCAACGACGTGCATGGCGTGCCGCTGCCCTCATGGCTGCAGGGCAGCATTTCGCTGGGCGGCGTGATGACCTATCCGGTGTACCGGCTATTCATCTCGGCGGTCGGCATCGCGGTGGCGCTGCTACTGTATTGGGTCATCTCCCGGACCCGGCTGGGCATGATGCTGCGGGCGGGCTCCAGCAACCGCGAAATGACCGCCTCCCTCGGCATCGACGTCAACAAGCTCTACCGCCTGGTGTTCGCGGCGGGCGTGGCGCTGGCGGCGCTGGCCGGCAGCATCGCCGCGCCCGTCTCGTCCGTCTATCCGGGCATGGGCAACGGCGTGCTCATCATCTGTTTCGTGGTCGTCGTGATCGGCGGCATCGGCTCGGTCCGCGGCGCGTTCCTGGCCGCGATGCTGGTGGGCGTGGTCGAGACCTTCGGGCAGGTGCTGTTTCCCTCCGCGGCGGGCGTGCTGGTGTACCTGCTGATGGCGTTCATTCTTCTTTGCAAGCCCGAAGGGCTGTTCAAGCAGGGCTGAACATGTTGAACCGACTATTACCCGTCGCGACGCTACTGGCCCTGGCCGCCTTTTCCTGGAGCGGCAGCGACTACTACACAGGCCTCGCGATCAAGCTCATGATCTACGCGATCTTCGCGCTGAGCCTGCAACTGCTGGTGGGCGGCGCGGGGCTGGTCAGCCTGGGGCATGCCGCGTTCTTCGGCATCGGCGCCTATGTCGCGGCGCTGCTGTCGCCAGCGTCCGAAGCCGGCAGCCTGTGGCTGCTGCTGCCGGTCGCGGTGCTGACGGCGGCCGCCTATGCAGCCGTGACGGGCGCACTGGCGCTGCGCACGCGCGGCGTGTACTTCATCATGGTCACGCTGGCCTTTTCGCAAATGGCGTACTACGTGTTCCACGACACCGATATCGGCGGCGGCAGCGATGGCATCTACCTGTACTTCCGGCCCGAACTGTTGCTGGGCGGCTGGATGCCCTTCGACCTGGGGAACGCCCGCAGCTTTTACTTCTTCGTGCTGGCCTGCCTGGCGGCGGCCTGGGGCTTCCTGGCCCTGTTGCGGCGCTCCGCCTTCGGCGCTGCGCTGGCGGGCATCCGCAGCAATGAACAGCGCATGCGCGCGGCCGGCTATTCGACCTATCCATACAAGCTTGCCGCGTACGTGGTGGGCGCCGCGCTGGCCAGCGTGGCCGGCTTCCTGTTCGCGCTGAAAGATGGCTTCGTCACGCCCGAACTGCTGGCCTGGGAACAGTCCGGCCTGGTCCTGCTGATGGTGATCCTGGGCGGCATGGGCAGCCTGGGCGGCGCGGTCCTGGGCACCGTGGCGCTGGTACTGCTGCAGGAGCTGTTCCAGTCGCAGGCGCTGTTCGGCGATTACGCCCGCCACTGGCACCTGCCCCTGGGCATCGCCATCATCGCGCTCGTGGCCTTGCTGCCCAACGGCCTGGCCGGATTGCCCGTGCAGCTGCGCCAGCGCCGCGCCGCCCGTGCCGCCGCCCCGAAACCGGAGGCCGCCACGCCCACCCGCAAGGCCGCTCCCGCGCGCCTGCCCGTCCAGGGAGAGCCTCATGTCTGAAGTCCTGCTTGCCGCCAGCGCGGTCACGCGCCGCTTCGGCGGCCTGACGGCGGTCAACGACGTATCGCTGGGATTGCGCCGCGGCCAGGTCCATGCCGTCATCGGCACCAACGGCGCGGGCAAATCCACGCTGATCAACATCCTGTCGGGCGAACTGGCGCCCAGCAGCGGCCAGGTCATGCTGGAGGGCCGCGACATCACAGCGTGGCGCCAGCCCGAGCGGGCGCGCGCCGGCCTGGGCCGCAGCTACCAGCGATCGACCATCTTTCCCGAACTGAGCGTGCTGGAAAACTGCCGGCTGGCCGCGCAGGCGCGGCGCCAACGGTTCTGGCACTGGTGGCGGCCCGCCTCGGACTGCCGCCGAAGCGCCGAACTGGCGCGCCATGCGCTGGACTGCACGGGGCTGGCGGACGACGCCGCGCGCGACGCCGGGCTGCTGCCGCATGGCCGCAAGCGCCAACTCGAAATCGCCATGTGCCTGGCGGGCGAACCGCAAGTGCTGCTGCTCGACGAACCGCTGGCCGGCATGGGCCCAGAGGAAACCGACCGCATCCTGGCGCTCCTGCAGACGCTGAAGGCCGGCCACGCCATCCTGCTGGTCGAGCACGACATGGACGCCGTCTTCCGCGTCGCGGAAACGATCACCGTCATGGTCAACGGCACCGCCATCGCCAGCGGCACGCCGCAGGACATCCGCGCCAACCCCGAAGTGCGGACCGCCTACCTGGGCGACGACACGCCGGGAGAGGGCCGATGAACACCCTGATCGAAGCCGGCGGCCTGCATGTCTACTACGGCGCCAGCCACGTGCTGCGTGGCGTCGATATGCATATTGCCCCCGGTGAATCCGTGGGGCTGGTGGGCCGCAACGGCATGGGCAAGACCACGTTGATACGCAGCCTGGTCGGGCAGGTGAAATGCGCGCGGGGCAGCGTGCGCGTCGACGGTCTCGACTGCACCCGCGCGCGGCCGCACGCGATCGCCCGGCTGGGCGTGGCCTACGTGCCGGAAGGGCGCGGGATCTTCCCCAACCTGAACGTGCGCGAAAACCTGCTGGTGGCGGCGCGTCCCGGCAGGCTCGGCCGCAAGGACTGGACCTACGAACGCGTGCTGGATACGTTCCCGCGCTTGCAGGAACGGCTGGGGCATGGCGGGCAGCAGCTTTCGGGCGGTGAGCAGCAGATGCTGGCCATCGGCCGGGCGCTCATGACCAATCCCGAACTGCTGATCCTGGACGAGGCCACCGAGGGCCTGGCGCCGCTGATCGTGGCGGAAATCTGGCGGATCATCCGCCAGATCCGCGCCGGAGGCATGTCCACCCTGATCGTCGATCGCAACTACCGGGCCGTTCTGGAACACACCGACCGCTGCCTGGTGATGGAAAAAGGCTTGATCGTGCAAGACGGCGACAGCGCGTCGCTCGCCCGCCAACCCGAACAACTGACCCGCCACCTGGGCGTTTAGCCCAGGGTGGGCGTTTAGCCCAGGGTGAATACCCTGCCCTGGGCGAGCCCTGCCGGCGCGTAGCCCCTTCAGATCACCGCTTCGATCAGGAAAGGCCCGCGGCGCTTCAACCCTTCCTGCAGGGCACGCGCGAACCCTTCCACGGTGTCCACGCTGACCGCCTCCACACCCATGCCGCGCGCAAGATGCGTCCACTCCAGATGGGGTTCCTGCAGGTCCAGCATGCGGCGGGCGTTGCGGCCCGGCTCCTTCACGCCGACGTTCTTCATTTCGCCGTGCAGGGTGGCATAGGAGCGGTTGGCCAGGATCACCGTGAGGCAATCGAGGTTCTCGCGCGCCTGCGTCCACAGCGCCTGCAGGGTGTACATGCCGCTGCCGTCGGCCTGCAGCGTGACGACCTTGCGGTCCGGACACGCCACCGCGGCGCCGGTCGCCAGCGGCAGGCCGATGCCGATTGCGCCGCCGGTCAGCATCAGCCAGTCGTGCGGCGCGCTGCTGGCGCTGTAGATGGGGAACTCGCGGCCCTGGGTGATGGACTCGTCGCATACGATGGCCTGCTCAGGCAGCATGCGCGCGACCAGGATGTTCACGGCGGCGCCGGTCAGTTTTCCGGATTGCGGCACTTCGTAGCTGGCGGCTGGCGCTGCCAGCCGAGGCGCGTCCGCCGCGATGCCCAGTTCGTCGGCCAGCCATTCCAGCGCATGCGCGAGGTCCTGCTCGGCCGTGGCCAGCACGACCTGGTTGCAATCGGCCGGAGCCAGCAGGCTGGGCTTGCCCGGATAGGCGAAGAAGCCGACCGGCGACTTCGCGCCGACGAGCACCAAATGCCGAACGTCCTTCAGCTTGGCCACGGCCAGGTCGATCGGATATGGCAGGCGGTCGACCGGCGTGCGCGAGCCGCCGCGCTCGATGCGGCGGTTCGAGGTTTCCGACACCAGGCGCGCGCCGGTAGCGCGCGCGATGCGGCCGGCGGCGTTCAGCGCGCGCTCGCGCAGCGCGGTGCCGCCCAGCATCAGCGTCACGACTTCGCCCGAGCGGATGGCGGCCGCTGCGGCGCGCACAGCCTCCGCCGACGTCCTGGTCAGTTCCTCGCGAGGCGCCAGCACCGGCTGGGCCGCGCTCTCCGGCAAGTCGGTCCAGGCCGTATCGGCGGGCAGGATCAGCGTGGCGATATTGCCCGGCGAGCGCCGCGCCACCCCCACGGCCTCGGCCGCGTCGGCGGACAAGGCGGCGGCCGTCATCGTGCGCTTGACCCAATGCGACATCGGGCGCGCCACCCCTTCGACGTCGCTCGTCAGGGGCGCGTCGTATTGGACGTGGTAGGTGGCATGGTCGCCCACGATGTTGACCATGGGCGTGCGCGCGCGCTTGGCGTTGTGCAGGTTGGCCAGGCCGTTGCCCAGCCCCGGGCCCAGGTGCAGCAGGGTGGCGGCCGGCTTGTCGGCCATGCGCGCGTAGCCGTCGGCGGCGCCCGTCACCACGCCTTCGAACAGGCCCAGCACGCAACGCATTTTGGGCTTGCGATCCAGGGCCGCCACAAAGTGCATTTCCGAGGTGCCCGGATTCGCAAAGCAAACGTCAACATCGTTGGCAAGCAAGGTGTCGCAAAGGCTGTCTGCGCCGTTCATCGTGTTTCCCTAGTCGTTATCAATGGCTTGCGGGCGCGCCGTCGCGGCCGCGTGATGGACATCATAGGTAGCCCGAACGGGGCGGGATGGAACCATTTCAGCTTGCGCGCATGGAACCATTCCCACGCATTCCGCCTGCCGGAACAAAGCGGCGGAATGCCCTGCGCGAAAGCCGCCCGCAGGGGACGGCCACCCCGCTCAAGCCAGTATCTGGCCCAGGAACGCCTGCGCTCGCTCGGAACGCGGCGCGCGGAAGAAATTGTCCGGCGTATCCGCTTCCACGATCGCGCCCTGGTCCATGAACACGACCCGGTCGCCCACTTCGCGCGCGAAACCCATTTCGTGCGTCACGCACACCATGGTCATGCCGTCCCGCGCCAGCGCTACCATGGTGTCCAGCACTTCCTTGACCATCTCCGGATCCAGCGCGGAAGTGGGTTCGTCGAACAGCATGATCTTGGGCTGCATGCACAGGGCGCGCGCGATCGCCACGCGCTGCTTCTGGCCGCCCGACAGCTGGCCCGGATACTTGGCCGCGTGTTGCGGGATCTTGACGCGCTCCAGATAGCCCATCGCGCAGGATTCGGCCTGCGCCTGTGGCACTCCCTTGACCAGCATCGGCGCCAGCGTGCAGTTCTCGAGCACGGTCAGGTGCGGGAACAGGTTGAAATGCTGGAACACCATCCCGACCTCGGCGCGGATGCGCTCGATGTTCTTCACGTCTTCGTTCAGCTCGATGCCGTCGACGACGATGCGGCCCTTCTGATGTTCTTCCAGCCGGTTCAGGAGCCGTATGGTGGTGGATTTGCCGGAACCGGACGGGCCGCAGAGAATCAGTTTTTCCCCAGGCAGCACATCCAGCTCCAGGTCGTCCAGCACCTGGAAGTCGCCATACCATTTGCATACGCCCTGCATCGTGATGATAGGGGCGGGAACGTTCAATCCATCCATCGCGTCAGGCCTTCGAAATGTCGTGGTTTTCGCCGGCGCCGCTCCAGTAGCCCGGCACGGTCAGGCGCTTTTCGGAACGGCGGAACAGATACGACAGGACGCTGCACATGGCGAAGTAGATGACGCCCACCATCGTGTAGACCGTCAGCGCCTGGAACGTGGCGCCGGCCAGCATTTCGCCCGCCCGCATCAGTTCATAAACGCTGATGACGGCGACCAACGAGGTTTCCTTGATCAGCACCAGCGCATAGTTGCCCAGGGCCGGGAACACCGTGCGCAACGCCTGCGGCAGGACGATGCGGCGCAAACGCTGCACCTTGCGCAGCCCCAGCGCGCGGGCCGCCTCGTACTGGCCGGTGTCCACGGACTGGATGCCGCTTCTGAATAGTTCCGCCAGATAGGCGCCGAAATTGAGGGTCAGGCCCAGCACGCCGGCGACGAAGCCGTTGATCACCACGCCCATTTCCGGCAGGCCGTAGTAGATGTAGAACAGCTGCAACAGCAGCGGCGTACCCCGTATCACGTCGATGTAGAACCGCGCGACCCGGCTCAGTACCGGAGAGGGCGAAAGGCGGCAAAGACAGACGACCAGGCCCAGCGCCACCGCCAGGAAAGCCGAAGTGAAAAACAGCGCCAGGGTCCAGACCGTGCCCTCGGCCAGGGGAGTCAGGTACATGCGCAGGGTAGCGAGATCCAAGACGTGCTCCTTGTCCGTGCGGTTGCGGGCTTACTTGCTGATCAGGTCCGACACGCCCCACTTCTGTCCGATCGCGGCGAGTTCGCCGTTCTTCTTCATCTCGGCCAGCGCCGCGTTGACGGCTTCCAGCAGCGCCGCATTGCCCTTCTGCACGGCCATGCCCACCTGCCATTTGCGCTGGGGCTGATAGCCGGTGTCGAGCTTCACGCCCGGAATGTTCTTGGTCTTGATCTGATAGATGATGCTGGGCGGATCCACGATGCCCAGGTCGATGCGGCCGGCGCGCACGTCGGCCAGCAGCGTGGAGTAATCCTGGTACGTGGAGACCTTGGTGCCGGGCATGTCCTTGATCATGTTGAACTGCACCGAATCCACCAGTACGCCGACGCGCCTGCCCTTCATGTCCTCGAACTTGCCGTACTTCCTGTCGGCCTTGTCGCTGACCACGACGCCCTCGCCCCATTCATAGACCGGCGCGGAAAAGTCGATGGCCTTGGCGCGCTCCTCCGTAATGAAAAGCGGCGCGGACATGACATCGGCGCGGCCGGAGGTCAGTGTGGGGATCAGTCCGGAGAACGGCACGTCGGACAGCTCGTCCGCAACCTTCAGGTGCTTGGCCACGGCCGCCGACACGTCCACCATGATGCCTTCGAGCTGATTGGACTTCGGATTCTTGAAGCCATGCGGCGGCGCCGATGCGGTCGTGACGACATTGAGGGTCTTGTCCGCGCGTACTTCGTCCAGCGTGCGCGCCTGCGCGCCGGACTGGATGAGCAGGCCGGCGGCCGCCAGGCCCAACAGGATGGATTTGAGCTTCATCGTTTTTCCCCTTGGATGAAATTGGATGGCAAGGCCTAGCCGGCTCAGGCCGGACGCCCCTGCGGGTACTGCTGCACTGCTGCCGCCGCCAACGCGCAGAACTCCTGCATGACGGTGGCCGCCAGGAAGGCCGTGGCGCCCTGCACATCCTGCGGAGGCGACACGGTGTTGACGTCGAACGCCACGAAGTTCAGGCCGGCGAGCTGGCGCAGCAGCGCCAGCCCTTCCTTGGGAGACAGCCCTCCCCACTCCGGCGTGCAGACGCCCGGCGCGCAGGAGGGGTCGAAGATGTCCATGTCGAAGCACAGGTAGACCGGCCGCTGGCCGATGCGCCGCTTGATGTCGGCAAGCGCGGCCTGCTGGTCGCGGTCGAAATCCTCGTAGGGCAGGATCGTGTAGCCCACCTCGCGGCCGAACTCCAGCACGCCCGGCATAAACGAGCTGCCGCGCGTGCCCACGTGGAAGCTGGAGGCCACATCCAGCAGGCCCTCTTCCGCCGCCCGCGTGAACGTGGTGGCCGTGTTGTAGCCGGGGATGGGATAGGTGTCGGTGTGCGAATCGAAATGCAGCACGACGAAATCCGGATGGCGCCGCCCCACGGCGCGCAGCTGCGGCAGCGTTACCGCGCCGTCGCCGCCCATCGAAATGGGAATCGCGCCGCGGTCCAGGATGGCGCCGATGCCGGCCTCGATCAGCGGATAGGACGCATCGGGGTCGCCCGGATGGCAGGCCACGTTGCCCACGTCGATGGCGCGCAGGAACTCGGGCGGATTGTCGATGCCGTTGCGGCGAAAGATGTCGACGGGACGCAATAGCCTCGATTGCTCGCGGATGGCGTCCGGCCCCTGGCGCGATCCCACGCGGAACGGGTGCGTGCCGCAATCGAAGGGGATGCCCACCACACAGGCTCGCGCCTCGCCGGTTCCGGCGGCGCGGGCGGACGGCAGGCCCATGAATCCCGGGACGGGATGGAAACAGACTTCGGCTGACTGCTGCACAACGCGGCTCCTGTGCGGCTCCCGGTCGGCACACCTCCGGGCAATTTAGATTCGACTGAATCGCTATGCGATACGCTTATGGCGAAATAAGAGTATCAAGCACGAGCACAGGCCGCCAATTAGGGAGTTTCCCCTAATAGCTGGAAAATTAGTTGACCGAATTTATCGGAATTAGAGACCCTCGGCTTCCAGCGCCGCGCCGCGCAGGGCGCCTCCCGGAGGCTCCATTTCGTAGAACGGGCGCGTGCGGCCCAGGGTGCGCGACGCGCTGATGGCGTGCGCGGTTTCCATGACCTGCGGGCCGAATACCGCTTGCGCCTGTTCGAACGACCAGCGGCTGGAAGGCACCGACACGTTCACCGCCCCCACCGGTGTGCCTCCGGCGTCCAGCACGGCGGCGCTGACCGTGATGTCGCCCGGGTAGAACTCGCCGTTGGAGCGCGCATAGCCGTTGCGCCGCGCAAATTCCAGTTCGGCCAGCAAGGCGTCCATGTCCGTGATCGTTCCCACCGTGTATGCCTTGCGATCGCAGCGTTCAAGCAGGCCGCGCGCCACGGAAGCGTCCAGCCTGGCCAGCACCGCACGGCCCGCCGCCGTGCAATACAGCGGCAGCCGCATGCCTACCGGCATGTTCACGAACATTTCCTTGTGGGTCGCGAACCGCGCAACATAAACCATGTCCAGGCCATCGGGCTCGGCCAGGCTGCAGGTTTCCTGGCTGTTGCGGTTCAGCATGTGCAGGAAGGGATTGCCCCCCAGCACCAGGGGGCTGGTCTGCACGTACTTCATGCCCAGCTCCAGGGACCACGGCGCCAGCGAAAACTTCTTGCTGCCCGGATCCTTGCGCAAATAGCCCAGCGTCCAGAGCGTATGGGCGAACCGCTGGACCGAACTCTTGCTCAGGCCGGTCGCCTCGGCCAGCTCTGGCAGGGTCATGGCCGGCTGCCCCTCGCTGAACGCGCGCAGGACGGAAACGCCGCGCGCCAGCGCGGTGATGAACAGGGGGGAGTCCTCGGCGTTTCGGGTCGGTATCATGGCGCAGCGCGTCCGGTGGGAAAGCGCATAGCGTACCGTATTACGGTGCAGACATATCGCGTGGCGATGCACGGAAAATCAACAGCATCGCCGCCCCGATCAGGACTCCCAGAACCGACACCCCGCTCCAGCCTCCCAGGCCCCAGGCGGCACCGGCAGCGGCCGATCCCAACGCGCTGCCCACGAAAAACGTCCCCACGAACAGGGCATTCAGGCGACCGCGCGCCTCGGGCCGGATCATGTTTATGGCGCGCCGCCCCAGTGTCTGATCCGCCGTTACCGCTGCGTCCAGCGCAACGGCAGCCAGGGTCAGCAGGCCGACCGCCAAAGCCGCATGACCGGCCACGTCGAATCCCAGCCAGCCTGCGCCGACGACGCCCGCCAATAACCAGGACAGCATCACGATGATATAGGCCCAGAAGCTGACGCGGCGCGTATGGCCGCGGTCGCCCGCCAGCCCCGCCCATGGCGCCAGTAATGCGCCGGCCACTCCGCACAACGCCAGCAACGCCACACCTTTGGGGCCGATCTCAAAGGGTGGTTGCGACAACAGCAGCGACACCGCCGTCCAGAACACGCTGTAGCCCGCCATGCCCAGCGCTGCAAGCAACGACCGCCAGCGCAACACCGGCTCCTCGCGCACCAGGGCCGCCATTGACGCGATCAGCGCCGGATAGGCCGGACCGGGCCCGGGATGGCGCGCGGGCAGCAGGCGCCACAGCGACAGGCCCAGCGTCCCTACGGCCAGCGCAAAACAAGCGTAGATCGCGCGCCATCCCCAAGCAGCGTCCAGCAGATTGGCTACGGGCCGGGACAGCAGTACGCCGACCAGCAGGCCACTCATCACATTGCCCACGACGGCGCCGCGCCGCTCAGGCGGCGTCATGAACGCCAACATCGGCACCAGCATCTGGATCGCGCAGGAAGACGCGCCCCCCAGGAAAACAGACAACAGGAACATCGCGGGCCCAGACGCCGCCGCTGCGGCGGCCATGCACAGCGCGCAGATGGCGATAACGGAAACAATCAGCCGGCGGTTTTCCAACCGGTCCGCCAGCGGCACCAACAGCACCAAGCCCACCGCATAGCCCAGCTGCGGCAGCATGGCGAGCAGGCCGATGCTGCCATTGCCTAGACCCAACGACCGGGCGATCGAAGGTGCCACCGTCTGCACCGCGAACAGGTTCATCACCATGATGGCCACGGCGGCGGCGAATAGCAGCACCTGGCCGCTCCCCGCACCGCTGGCCGTTTGCGGCGACTGAGCGGTTGATCCGGTCAACGCCAGACCGGGTTCGGAAGGTCTCATGGTCTCTCCAGCAACAGAACAACGGACTCATTGTCTGGACCGAGACATATTGCGTCTATTGAATTATTATTTGAATAAATATGCGCATTTATTTGCATAGCGATGAACACCCGGGATATTGAAGCTTTTATCGCTGTCGTCGAGACCGGCTCCATCGTCGGCGCGTCGGCGCGGCTGCACCTGACGCAGCCGGGCATCAGCCGACGGCTGCAAAGCCTGGAGGAAACCCTGGGAGTGGCTCTGCTGGACCGTCAGTCCAAACCTCTGCGGCCCAGTCAGGCAGGCCTGAAGGTGTATGAACTGGGCCGCAAGGTACTGACCTCGGTTGAAGAACTGCGCGTCGGAGCCGCCCCTGGCGCCGAACCCGAAGGTGAATTCCGGCTGGGCATGCCGCCCTTCCTGGCGGAACAGACGCTGGCCGATCCGCTGGACGCGCTGCGCGCACGCTATCCCCGCCTGACGCTGCGGATCAACGCGGCGTGGTCGCCCAATCTGCTGGCCATGATTCAATCCGGCGCCATCGACGTCGCCGCAGTGGCCGTGCCGGACAACTACACGCTGCCGCCGCATATCACCGCCCTGCCGCTGGCGCAATCGCCCGCGCTCATCGTGGCGTCGCCGACGCTGAAGATCGAGCGCGAAGCCGGCGGCGAGACGACATTGGCTAGCCTGGCCGCCCATCCCTGGGTGCTGAACCAGGACGGTTGCGGCCTGCGCCACGCCATCCGCCATGCCTTCGAAAGCGCCGGACTGCCCTTTTCCGTCGCTGTCGAAGCCTATGGCGCAGAGCTACAACTGTCGCTGACGGCACGCGGCATGGGCATCGGGCTGGTCACGCCCGGTGCCCTGGCGCGCAGCCGATACCGGGACGCGCTGTCCATTCTTAACGTACCGGCTTTCACGGTAGGCTTGCGATCCTATCTGATCCACCTGCCCCGCGTCGGCACGCTGGCCCAGCCCATCGGCCTGTTGCGCGATGAACTAATGCGCATCCTGGAGGGCGTGCCGGGGCGGTTCTGATCATCCGCTGGCGAACCTCCCGACCGAACTTCTGTCTCACCGCCGCTCGTTGCCGCGAGACGGGCTGGCCTTCGGCTTGACCAGCAGGCCATTGAGCACGATTTCGTAGAACTCGGTGAAGGCGGCGCCAATCGAAAGACCGGTTTCCTCCAGGAATCGCTGATTCCTCAACCGGTGAGCCGCGCCGAGGATCGCTTCCGAGATCACCCTCGGATTGTGTGGCACGAGCAGCCCCTGGCGCACGCCATCGTCGATCATATCTTCCAGACCGCGCACTCGCGCCAACTGATAGGCGTCGAAAACCGCGCGGCCACTCTCGGTCGAATCCAGATCCGTCAACGCCGCCTTGCTCAAGCCTGATGCGTTCAAGGTTGCGCGCAGATACGTGGCAATCGCCTTGGCGCCGTCGGCTTCGCCGCGCGCCGCAGCAAATCCTTTTTCCAGATTCGCGTCCAGCACCTGCCGGCAAATACTGACGAAGAGCTCTTCTTTGGTAGCGGCGATTTCGTATAGGCGCCGACGCGAACATTGCATGCGTTGCGCAATGTCGCCGATCGTCAGCGTAGAAACGCCTTCGACGATCAACAAGGCCGTCAGTTCCTTGATGAAAACTTCATCCGTACGCCGCTTCACCATGTATCGCCGCTTGCCTCTTGACGTGAAAAAACCGTGGGGTTTCGAAAACGGGAATTCTACGACGCCTAGGTAAAACACCTAGCCCAAAAGCCCGCCATTTCGGTACCAATAATATTGACACAGTACCATTTGTCATCTCAAATCGGTACCAGAAAATAAATATCAGTACCAAAAAATGGAGACAGAATGCCACCCTCGTCTAACTCCCTGTACGAAGGCGCCACGGTCGCGTCCCTGTACCGTTCGGCATTCAAGGCATTTCCCGATGCGCTGGCCATCGTCTCCAACGAGAAGTCCGTTACCTATTCACAGCTGGAAGCGCAGTGCTACCGTATCGCGCGCCTGCTGCGCGCCAAGGGCTTGAAAAGGCAGGACGCTGTCGCCTTTCTCGTCGGAAACCGCGCCGAAGCCATCGCCGCCATCATCGCCGTGCAATTCATCGGCCTGAAATCGGTATCGCTGCACCCGATGGCCTCGGAGGAAGATCACGTTTTTGTGCTGCGGGACGCGCAGGTGAAGGCGTTGGTGGTGGACGAGGACAAATATGCGGATCGCGCCCTGGCCATCGAGGCACGCGGCATCGTTCCGCTGGTGTTGCCCCTTGACGGCGGCGTGCGCGGCGCCGGACTTTTCGGCGAAGCGGCGGCAATGGATGGCGGCGACCTTACGCCGGATGCCCTCGCCAGCGAGATCACCAAGCTGTCCTATACCGGAGGCACAACCGGGCGCTCCAAGGGAATCCTGCACGCCCATCGCACCACTGTCACCATGGTGCTCCAGATGCTGGGCGCGTATGAATGGCCCGAGCACATCAAGTATCTCGTGACCACGCCTATCTCGCATGCGGCGGGCGGCTTGATCCTGCCGGTCTTCATCCGGGGCGGCACGGTCTACCTGAGCGAGAAATTCACGCCTGCCGGCTTTCTCGCGCACGTGCAGCGGCACCGCATCAACTTCACCTTCCTTGTGCCGACCCAGATCTACGGCCTGTTGGACCACCCAGGGTTGGCCGGCGGCAATTGCGCCAGCCTTGAATTGGTGCTTTATGGCGCGGCCCCTATGGCCCCCTCCAGGCTGCTGGAGGCATTGCGCAAGATCGGACCGGTGTTTGGCCAACTGTATGGCCAGGCCGAAGCGCCGATGACCATCTGCTACCTGCGCAAGCAGGACCACGATCCCGCCCGCCCCGAGTTGCTGGGTTCCTGCGGGAAGGCCGTCGCGGGCAATCATGTCAAGCTGCTCGACCAGGACCTGCGGGAAGTGCCGACGGGCGAAATCGGTGAACTGTGCGTGCGGAGCCCGCTCGTGATGGACGGCTACCTGAACCGTCCGGAGGAGGACGAGAAGGTCTTCGCGGGGAATTGGCTGCACACCGGCGACATGGCGCGCATGGATAGCGCGGGCTATCTGTACATCGTCGACCGTGTCAAGGACATGATCATTACAGGCGGCTTCAACGTCTATCCCAGCGAAGTCGAGAACTGCCTCGCGCAGCACCCCGGCATCGCGATGTCCGCCGTCATTGGCGTACCCCATGAGAAATGGGGTGAAGCCGTGACCGCCATCGTGGTACTCAAACCCGGCGCGGTCGCCGACGAGGCCGAAATCATTCAGTACGTCACCAGGAAGAAAGGCGTGGTGAATGCACCGAAAACCGTGGTGTTCGACAACCAGCTTCCCCTCACCGCGTTGGGCAAGATTGACCGCAAGACCCTCAGAAAAAAGTACTGGGCCGACCAGAGGCGCCAGGTCAGCTGACCTACATCCCGTTCACGGGCAGGCCTTCAGGCAACCAAGGAGACAACGATGCGCATCAGACACCGCCTTTTCAAAGCATGTATTTTGGCTCTCGGCATGGTTAGCGTAAATCTTCATGCACAGGAAGCCTACCCGGACCGTCCCATCAAGTTCATCATTCCCTTCGCCCCCGGCGGCATCACCGACCTGACCGGCCGCACCTTCGCGAAGTACATGTCGGAGGCGCTGAAACAACCGCTCATCACGGAAAACAAGCCGGGCGCGGGCGCGCTCATCGGTGCCAACTACGTGGCGCGCGCGCCTGCCGACGGCTATACGATGCTGCTGGGCACGAATGTCACCCACGCGATCAACCCACAATTGATGGCATCCACTCCCTATGATCCGATCAAGGATTTCCAGCCCGTTGCGATGTTCGGGCTCAATGGCAACGTGCTGGTCGTCAAGGCGTCGTTTCCCGCAAACAACTTCGATGAGTTCATCCAGTACGTCAAGGAGAAACCCGGCGACATCAACTACGCATCGGGCAGCGTCGGCAGCTCCGCCCACCTGGCGGCCGAATTACTGAAGCAGGAAGTCAAGGGCCTGGACTACATGCACGTGCCTTACAACGGCCCGTCCGAAGCCATGTCGGCCCTGATCGGCGGCCACGTGGATTTCATGTTCGCCAACATCGGCGCGGCCATCACCCAGATCAAGTCCGGGAAAATCAAAGCCATCGCGGTCACCACGGCCAAACGAGAAGCACAGTTGCCGGATGTGCCCACCATCGCCGAGTCGGGCGTGCCCGGGTTCGAAGTCGTTGGATGGATCGCGGCCTTCTTGCCGAAAGGCGCGCCGCCCGAGATCGCTATGCGCCTGAACCAGGTCATCAATGACGCGCAGGCCAATCCGGAGTTGCGCAAGACGCTGGACGCGGCCGCGCTCATCCCCGTGGTGGCGACGCCCGACGGCACCACGAAATTCGTGCAGGACGAATATACGAAATGGGGCCGCGTCATCCGCGACGGCAACATCCCGAAACTGTGACCGCCGGGCAACTTATGACACTCAATGGCAAGGCCTACATAGCAGGCGCATACGAACACCCGACCCGATATGCGCCCGACAAGTCCGTCACCCAGCTGCATGCCGAATGTGCGCTGGGTGCCCTGCGCGACGCGGGGTTGGGCCTCAAAGACGTAGACGGGTATTTCTGCGCGGGCGACGCGCCGGGCGGCAGCCCCCTATCCATGGCAGAGTACCTGAATCTAGACCTGAAGTGGATAGACGGCACGGAGCTTGGCGGCTGCTCGTACATGGTGCACGTGCGCCACGCCGCGCTCGCCATCGCGCAAGGAAAATGCTCGGTCGCCTTGATCACGCTGGCCGGCAAGCCCAAAAGCAGCGGCATGGCGACGGGAACCGCGCCGCGCGAGCTGGGACCGGAAAGGCCCGAAACACCCTGGGACAGGCCCTATCGTTCCACCATTACCGGCATATACGGGATGCTGGCCCAACGCCACATGCATGAGCACGGCACGACCTCCGCACACCTCGCCGCCGTCAAGGTGGCCGCGGCGCACCATGCGCAGTACAACGAGTTCGCGGCGCTGCGCAAGCCGGTCACCGTCGAGGACGTGCTGGCCTCGCCCATTATTTCTAGCCCCCTGCACCGCCTGGATTGCTGCGTCATCACGGACGGCGGCGGCGCTCTGGTGCTGACGAGTCCGGAGATCGCCCGGCGCCTGCCGCGGCCTCTCGTCAAACTCATCGGGGCGGGCGAGAGCATCAAGACCAGCCGGGGCGGCTACATCGAACCCACCACCTCGGGTGCCGTCGAGAGCGGCAAACTGGCGTTCGCCGAAGCGGGGATCTCGCCCGCCCACATCAAGTACGCGTCCCTCTACGACAACTTCACCATCATGGTGCTTATGCAACTGGAGGACCTGGGATTCTGCAAAAAGGGGCAGGCCGGCCCCTACGTGGCCGAAGGCAATCTGATCGCCGGCCGGGGCCAGTTGCCTTTCAATACGGACGGCGGCGGGCTGTGCAACAACCATCCCTCGAACCGGGGAGGCATGACGAAAGTGATCGAAGCCGTGCGCCAACTGCGGGGTGAAGCGCATCCCGCCGTACAAGTCCCTGGCTGCAATCTCGCATTGGCTTGCGGCCCGGGATTGGTCATGGGCGTCGCCCATGCGCATTCCACCCTTATTCTCGAACGGGAGTGACTCGTGAATCGCCAAAGCAAGCTCTCCACCTACCGGGACGATCCCTATGCCCAGGCTTACCCGGAAACCGCTCCATTCTGGGCCGCCGCGGAAAAGGGGCAGTTGCTTCTGAAGACCTGCAATCAATGCAAGCGCGCCCACTGGTATCCGCGCATCGTATGCCCACTGTGCGCCAGTGACGACACGGAATGGAAACCTGCAAGCGGCCAAGGCAGCCTCTATGCGTTCACCATTGTTGAACGCGCCGATCCGCCGTACGCGTTGGCGTATGTCGAACTGGACGAGGGACCGATCCTCTTGAGCAATCTCGTCGACTGCGATATCCGCGCCGCGAAGATCGGGCAGCGAGTATCCGCCGTGTTCCGGCAAACGCCGGATGGCCGCTACGCGCCCTGTTTCACACGCATTACGTAGGGCGCTGGCCCCTCTCGAGGCGCCGCAGCAAACGAAAAGCCCCTGCAGATCGACGTACGATTTACAGGGGCCTGGCGTTCATCGCACTAGCGGATCGGCCAAGGATACATAGCGCCGCCATTGCTCCACAACGCGTTCGTGCCGCGCTGCAGGCCCAGTTTGCTGTCTTTGCCGACGTTGCGCTCGAAGACTTCGCCGTAATTGCCCACGGCCTTGATCGCGTTGTAGGCCCACTTTTCGTCCAGGCCCATGTTCTTGCCGGCGCCCGGCGTCACGCCCAGGATGCGCGAGACGTTCGGGTTCTTGCTCTTGAGCATCTCGTCCACGTTCTTTTGCGTGATGCCGTATTCCTCGGCTTCCATCAACGCAAACAGCGTCCAGCGCACGATGCCGAGCCAGTTCTCGTCGCCCTGGCGCACCATCGGGCCCAGCGGCTCCTTGGAGAAGCGTTCCGGCAGGATTTCGTAGTCGTCAGGCTTGGCGACCTGCGTGGCGCGCACGGCGGCGAGTTGCGAGGAGTCGTCGGTGAACGCATCGCAACGGCCGGACTCGAAGGCGCGCACGACTTCCGTCACCTTGTCGATCACGACTGGCTTGAATTCGATGTTGTTGGCGCGGAACCAATCGGCCAGGTTGAGCTCGGTGGTGGTGCCCGGCTGCACGCAGACCGTGGCGCCGTTCAATTCCTTGGCGCTCTTCACGCCCAGTTTCTTGTTCACCAGGATGCCCTGGCCGTCGTAGAAGCTGGCCGCGACCGCCGAAAGGCCCAGCGAGGTATCGCGCGTCTGCGTCAGCGTGACGGTGCGCAGCAACACATCCACTTCGCCCGATTGCAGCGCGGTGAAACGCTGCTGGGTAGACAGCGCGGTGCCCTTGAATTTGGTCGGATCACCGAACACGGCCGCGGCGACGGCGCGGCAGATGTCCACATCCATGCCTTCCCATTCGCCCTTGCTGTTCGTCGCCGAGAAACCCGACACGCCGTCGGTCAGGCCGCATTGCACGAATCCCTTTTTCTTCACCGCATCCAGGGTGGGACCCGCCACCGCCGCCTGGGACGCGCAAGCCAGGGCGAGCGCGCTGGCTGCAAACAAGATAGACCGCTTCATTATTGCCTCTCCTGAGATGAATGCCGCGCCGGCTTGTAAGCCGGCTGCGGTTGAAACCGAGCCCTGCTTTACGGGGCCGGCCGCCAGATTAAGCGATGTCCACGGCGTGAACAACGTAACGCTACTTAGTGGAAACCCGAGGGGAATTGCCGGCGTGCCAGGGCGTTGCTCTTCTGTCCGGTGATCGAACTTTATTGCCCGATCATACGGCGCGGACGGCTTGCCTTGCATGCCATACTTTTTTTGCGCTTTGGCCGATCGCCGCCATTGCCACCCCCAAAAAAAGGGCGCGCCGGCACGACATCCGGACGCGCATCGATAGTCGGCCGACTCATGGAGGAGACAAATTCCATGGCACATGCAAGCAAACCGCAGCATCGCCGCCTTGCGGCAAACCCTCGCCGCCACACCTTGAAGACCCTGTTCTGCGCCGCCCTGGCCGCCGCCGGGCTGGCCGCCGGCTCCGCCCAGGCGGCGGACGACTGGCCGAACAAGCCCATCAAGATCATCGTCCCCTACACGCCCGGCGGATCGACCGACATCGTCACCCGCATCGTGATGGAAAAACTGGGGCCGCGGCTGAAGCAGACCATCGTCGTCGAGAACCGGCCCGGCGCCAACAGCAGCGTGGGCTCGGCCATGGCCGCGAAGGCCGAGCCGGACGGCTACACCTTCCTCTCCATGCTGCCCGCCTACATCATCAACTTCCATCTGTACAAGCTGGCCTACAGCCCGGCCGACCTGACGCCGGTGGTGCAGATGGCCGACCTGCCCCTGTTCCTGTTCGTCGCGGAAGACCTGCCGGTGAAAACCGTCGCGGACCTGGTCGCCTACGCGCGCAAGAACCCGGATAAGCTGACCTACGCCTCCAGCGGCAACGGATCCAGCGCGCACCTGACCGGCGCCGACTTTGCCCTGCAGAGCAAGATCACGATGACGCACGTGGCCTACAAGGGCAGCGCCCCCATCCTGACCGACCTGCTGGGCGGGCGCGTCTCCATGGTGTTCGACCCCATCCTGGTGCCGATGCAGTACGTGAAGCAGAACCGGTTGAAAGCGCTGGCTTTCACCGGCAAGGAACGCTGGCCGACCGAGCCCGGCATTCCCACCATGGAGGAAGCCGGCCTGCCCGGCTTCGTCACCGGTTCCTGGGCCGGCCTGATGGCGCCCGCCAATACGCCCAAGCCCATCATCGACCGCATGGCGCGCGAAATCAGCGAGATCGTCAAGGAACCCGACGTCAGGCAGAAATTCCTGGACGCAGGCTTCCTCCCGGCTGGCGGCACCACCGAGCAATTCGCGGCGCTGATGAAGAAGGATTCGGCGCGGTACGCCGAGATCATCAAGCAGGCGCACATCACCGTGAATTGAACGCGGCGGGCGCGCCCGCCGCGCCCGGCCCGAACGGGATTCCATCATGATCGACAAGTTCTTCGACTCCCCCGAGGCGGCCGTCTCGGACATCCACGACGGCGCCACCGTGCTGATCAGCGGCTTCGGCGGCGCGGGCATGCCCACGGAACTGATCCACGCGTTGATCGAACAGGGCGCGCGCGAGCTCACCGTCGTCAGCAACAACGCGGGCAACCGGGAAACCGGCCTGGCCGCGCTGATCAAGGCCGGGCGCGTGCGCAAGGTGATCTGCTCGTTTCCCAAGGCGTCGCACTCCTGGGTCTTCGACGAGCTGTACCGCCAGGGCCGGATCGAACTTGAATGCGTGCCGCAAGGCACCATCGCCGAACGCCTGCGCGCGGCCGGCGCCGGGCTGGGCGGTTTCTTCACGCCCACCGCCTACGGCACCGAACTCGCGCGCGGCAAGGAAACTCGCATGATCGACGGCCGGGGCCACGTCTTCGAACAGCCCCTGCACGGCGACTTCGCGCTGGTGAAGGCCGACCTGGCCGACCGCTGGGGCAATCTCACCTACAACAAAAGCGCGCGCAACTTCGGGCCCGTCATGTGCATGGCGGCCAAGGTCGCCATCGCGCAAGTGCGGGCCAAGGCCGCGCTGGGCGAGTTGCAGCCCGAGGCCGTGGTCACGCCCGGCATTTTCGTCAAGCGCGTCGCGCAGGTGGCCAATGCCGCCTTCTCCAGCTGAAGGAGCCCGCATGTTCCATCCCCTGACCCGCGAGGCCATGGCGCGCCGCCTGGCCCAGGACATCCCCGACGGCAGCTACGTCAACCTGGGCATCGGCATGCCCGTGCTGGTGGCCGCGCACCTGCCGCCCGGCCGCGAGATCGTGCTGCACAGCGAAAACGGCATCCTGGGCATGGGCCCGCCGCCGGCGGAAGACGAGATCGACCTGGACCTGATCAACGCCGGCAAGCAACCGGTGACGCTGCTCGAGGGCGGCTCGTACTTCCATCACGCGGACTCGTTCGCGATGATGCGCGGCGGCCACCTGGACATCTGCGTCATGGGCGGCATGCAGGTCGCCTCCAACGGCGACCTGGCCAACTGGTCGCTTGGCCGCCCGGGCGAGGCGCCGGCCGTGGGCGGCGCGATGGACCTGGCGGTGGGCGCGCGCAGCGTCTACATCATGATGGAGCACAACGCCAAGAACGGCGAACCGAAGATCGTTGAACGCTGCGCCTATCCGCTGACCGGCGCGGGCGTGGTGGACCGCATCTATACCGACCTGGCCGTCATCGACGTAACGCCTTCCGGGCTGCGCGTTCGGGATATGATCGACGGCATGACCCTGAAAGAACTGCAAGGACGCACCGGCGCGCCTCTGCGCACGGACTGATGCCGCCGAATCTTCCTCCTCCCGGCTACGCCGCGCCGCCGGCGGCGGAAGACCACCCCGACCAGCTGCGCGGCGACCCGGACTACATGCTCACGCTGGCGCGCGGGCTCCATGTGATCCGCGCCTTCGGCACCCGCCGCCAGCCGCAGACCGCGGCCGAGCTGAGCCGCCGCGCGGGCCTGCCCCGCGCCGTCGTGCAGCGCTGCCTGCATACGCTGATCCTGCTGGGCATGGCCGAACAGCACGGCAGGCTGTATGTGCTGACGCCCCGCATCCTGGGCCTGGGCTATGCGTACTTCTCATCCACGCCGTTCGTGTCGCTGGCCCAGCCCGTGCTGGAAGAGCTCAGCGCCACGGTGAACGAAACCTGCGCGCTGGCCATCATGGAAGGCCACGAAATGCTGTATCTGGCGCGCTCTGAGGTGAACCGGCTGCTGGCCACCTCGATGGGGCTGGGCAGCAGGCTGCCGGCGTATTGCACGTCCATCGGGCGCGTGCTGCTCGCGCAATTGCCGGAGCCCGCCCTCGCCCGCTACTTCGCCGCGACCGAGCTGCAGCCCTATACCGAATTCACCATCATCGCCGAAGACAGGCTGCGCGCCGAGCTTGCGCGCATCCGGGAACAGGACTACGCCGTCGTCGACCAGGAACTGGAATTGAATGTGCGGGCCATTTCCGTAGCCGTGCGCTCGGCCAGCGGCAAGGCTTGCGGCGCCGTCAACGTCAGCGTGAAGGCCGCCAGGGTGCCCTTGAACCGGCTGACCGAAGAATTCCTGCCGCCGCTGCGGCAGGCGGTGGAACGGATAGGCGAATTCCTGGCAGCGTAGCGCCTGGCCGCGGAACGCGGGCCGGGGCGCCGCCGGGCCCGGGATCGTCCGCGCCCCGCCCTACAGGTTGGTCGTGTCCAGCGTGAACGCGGCGGCCGCACGGCCGATGCGGTCATTCACGGCGTGCCAGTCGGCGGTGGCGGGAGGCGCCTGCACGATGATGCGGGCATACCCCTGCTTGTCCAGGTCGCGCAACAGGCCGTACAGCGCCTGCGCATAGCGCGCCGGGTCGGCGGATATCGGCTGCCACTGCACCCGGGGATCGAGCATGGCTGGCGGTTCGGCATAGGCCACCACGACTACCCGGCCTTCAGGCAGGCCGCGGCCCTGCTCCACATCGCGCAGGCGCGCGTCGGACGCCAGCTCCAGCGCCGTGCGCGGCGCATAGTGCGCCTTCAGCGTGCCTGAAGCGCGCGGCGCGGCCGCATCCGGGGCGAACACCTGCACGCCCAGCACGGCTTCGATCTGCGCGGCGCTGATATGGCCGGGACGCAGCAGCACCGGGCCCGCGCCGCGGTCCAGGCGCGACAGGTCGAGGATCGTGGATTCGATGCCGACCTCCGAGGCGCCGCCTTCCAGCACCGGCATGCCGGCCGCGACTTCCTCGGGGAATTCGCCGCGCACGTGTTCGGCGCTCGTGGGAGAGACCTGGCCGAACTTGTTGGCCGATGGCGCGGCCACGCCGCCCTGCCCGTTCGGCTTGCCCGCGGCGAAGGCCGCCAGCAGCGCCTGCGCCACCGGATGCGACGGGCAGCGGATGCCGATGCTGTCCTGCCCGCCGCTCACCGTATCGGCGATGTGCGGCGCGCGCTTGAGGATCAGGGTCAAGGGACCGGGCCAGAACGCGTCGATCAGCAGGCGCGCCTCCGGCGGCACCTCCGCCGCCCAGTACGACAGGTCGCCTTGCGGCGCGATGTGCACGATGACGGGATGATTGGAAGGCCGCCCCTTGGCGGCGTAGATCTTGGCCACCGCTTGCGGGTTTTCCGCGTCCGCACCCAGGCCGTAGACGGTCTCGGTGGGAAACGCGGCCAGTTCGCCGTCCAGCAGACGCCGGGCGGCCAGGGCGATGTCCGCCGCGCTGGCGGAATCCGACGAAGGCTGAGAGTTCATCGGTGTCGCGCTTACTCGGGAGCCTGCATGCCCAGCGCCGCCGCCACGCGGGCGGCGTCGTCGCGGGCCTGCTGCAGGGTGGGCGCCACGATGGTGACGTGGCCCATCTTGCGGCCGCGGCGCGCTTCGCGCTTGCCGTACAAATGGAGCTTGGCCGTGGGCACCGCCAGCGCGGCGGCCCAGTCGGGTTCGCGTTGCGCCGTGGCCGTGGCCGACGGATACCAGATGTCGCCCAGGATATTCAGCATGACGGCGGGCGCCAGCAGGTCCGTGCCGCCCAACGGCAGGCCGGCCATGGCACGCGCCTGCTGCTCGAACTGGCTGGAAAGGCAGGCGTCCATCGTGTAGTGGCCGCTGTTGTGCGGACGCGGCGCGATTTCATTGACGATCAGGCTGCCGTCCTTGAGCACGAAGAACTCCACGCACAGCACGCCGTGGTAGCCCAGGCCCTGCGCGATCGATTGCGCCGCCTGGGTAGCCTGGGCCTGCCGTTCGGCATGGGCCGCGTCCAGCTGGACCGGCTCGGCGGTGGAAACCGCCAGAATGCCGTCGCGGTGCACGTTGCGCGCCACCGGGAACACCATGCTCGCGCCATCGAAACCGCGCGCGAGCACCACCGAGATCTCGTAGTCCAGCGGCATCAGCGCTTCCAGCACGCAAGCCACGCCGCCGAATTCGGCGAAAGCGGCCAGCGCCTCGTCGCGCGTGCCGATGCGGGCCTGGCCCTTGCCGTCGTAACCCAGGCGCGCCACTTTCAGAATGCCGGGGAACAGGCTGTCGGGCGCGGCGCGCAGGTCGGCCTCGTTGCGGATGGCCGCGTGCGGCGCCACGGGGATGCCCTGCGACGCGATGAAGGTCTTTTCGGCGATGCGGTCCTGCACGATGGCCACGGCGTCGCCCGCGGGACTCACGCGGCAGCGCGTGGCCAACGTACGCAGGCTGTCGGCGGGCACGTTCTCGAATTCGGTCGTCACGGCCTGACAGGTCTGGGCGAGGCGGGCCAGGCCGTCCTCGTCGTCGTAGGCCGCCTGGATGTGCAGGTCGGCCACCATGCCCGCGGGGCATTCGGCGGCCGGGTCCAGCACCGCGACCTTGTAGCCCAGGCTTTGCGCCGCATGGCAGAACATGCGGCCCAGCTGGCCGCCTCCCAGCATGCCCAGCCAGCCGCCGGGCGCAATCATGAAAGCAGTGGATTGAGTCATTCTGATCAGGCCTCGGGCGGAACCTTCATATCGCGCGCGGCCTGCGTCTGGCGGGCGCGGAACGCCACCAGCTTCTTATGCAGGCCGGCGTCCGTGCCCGCCAGGGTGGCGATCACGTGCAGCGCCGCGTTGGCAGCCCCGGCTTCGCCGATCGCGAAGGTGGCCACCGGCACGCCCTTGGGCATCTGCACGATCGACAGCAGCGAGTCTTCGCCGCGCAGGTACTTGGACGGCACCGGCACGCCGAATACCGGCACTTCGGTCAGCGCCGCCATCATGCCCGGCAGGTGCGCCGCGCCGCCGGCGCCGGCAATGATGCCGCGCAGGCCGCGCCCATGCGCGGCGGCGCCGTACTCGGCCATGTCCTGCGGCATGCGGTGCGCGGAAATCACGCGCGCCTCGTAAGGCACGCCGAAGTCCTCCAGCATGGTGACGGCGTGCTTCATGACCTCCCAATCGCTGGAAGAACCCATAATCACGCCCACCACTGGGGTGGCCTCGGCCGCTGCGGAAGTCTTGGCTGTCATAACCGGTCTGAAGTTGAGACCGCGGCGCAGGGCCGCGGAGAGTCGGAGAACCGCGGAACCAGGCCGCGAAACCGGGTATTTTAACCGGGCGGGCGCGAGGCTACCGCGCGGCGCCGGAATCCAGCCACAGATAGGCCGTGGGATTGTCCGGGCAAGGCCCGAACCCGCACTCCAGCGTCGTGCTTCCGACGTTGGCCAGCGTAACGATGAAAAACAGGGCCATGACCAGGACGCCCAGCGCCGACACGGGCTTTTTGAGCATGCTGTCGCCCCACTTGCGGTCGGCCGACAGCATCACGGCGCAGAACACAATGATGGCCACGAAGGCGATGAATGCCCAGGTGTAGAAATGCAGGCCGAGGAACGGAGCGCCGTAACCGGGGTCGCCCGGCGCGATGTGCAGGAGCACCTGCCGGCCCGAGGCCAGCATGCCGCCCAGCGCGGCCGCGATGCTCATCGCATAGTGCATCGGCGACGGGCCCAGCCGCAGATTCAGCAGGAACCCGACTCCCGCCAGGATCAGGGCGGCGCGCTGCAGCAGGCACAGGGGGCACGGCAGCTCGTCATAGGCGAACTGCCAGAAGAACGCCATCCCCAGGGCGGCGGTGACGCCGAGCAGGGCCAGGCCGTTCAGGATGCGCGAGCCGCGCGCGGGATTGCGGGAGAAGATCATCGCCCGGCCCTTAGAACGACAGCGCCAGCGGGCTGGTCATGTGGTATTGGCACCAGGCGGCGAAGATCGCCAGGGTGAGCAGCCAGAAGGTCACGCAGGGACGGCGCTTTCCAAGCATCCCGAACCACACTGCGACCAGGCCGGTCAGGAAAGGCAACATCATTACCATGCGTAGCGCTCCTTTCTGGGACGTCCCGATACAAGCAGCCGGGAAGTATAACGTAACAATACGCAATAAATGTTATCGAATACCCGGAGGGAAGCGGCGCGCATGCTGGCGGTAGACGAAAAAAAACCGCTCGATGCCGAGCGGTTTTTTGCGGGACGCAGCGGGTCAGGCAACCAGGCGATCCAGGGCTTCGCGGTACTTGGCGGCCGTCTTTTCCAGCACGTCCTTGGGCAGGCGCGGCGCCGGCGGCGTCTTGTCCCAGGTCTGGGTTTCCAGCCAGTCGCGCACGAACTGCTTGTCGAACGACGGGGGGCTGATGCCTACGCGGTAGCCGTCGGCGGGCCAGAAGCGCGAGGAATCGGGCGTCAGGACTTCGTCCATCAGGTACAGCGTGCCGTCGTCGTCGAGGCCGAACTCGAACTTGGTGTCGGCAATGATGATGCCCTTGGTGGCCGCGAACCGGGCGGCTTCGGCGTAGAGCTTGAGCGTCACGTCGCGGATGCGCTCGGCCATTTCCTGGCCGACTTCCTTGACCACATGCGCGAAGTCCACGTTTTCGTCGTGCATGCCGAATTCGGCCTTGGCCGCCGGCGTGAAAATGGGTTCGGGCAGCTGGCTGGCCTGTTGCAGGCCGGCGGGCAGCTTGATGCCGCAGACCGAGCCGGTGGCCTGGTAGTCCTTCCAGCCCGAGCCGATCAGGTAGCCGCGGGCCACCGCTTCCACCAGGATGGGCTTCAGCCGCTTGACCACGACGGCGCGGCCGCGCACCTGGTCGACTTCGTCCGGCGCCACCACGTCTTCGGGCTTCACGCCCGTGGAGTGGTTCGGCAGGATATGGGCCAGCTTCTGCAGCCAGAACTCGGTCAGTTCGGTCAGCACCTGCCCCTTGCCGGGGATGGGGTCGTCGAGGATCACGTCGAAGGCGGAGATGCGATCCGACGCGACGATCAGCAACTTGTCGTCGCCCACCGCGTACATATCGCGCACCTTACCGCGGCCCAGCAGCGGCAAGGACTTGATGCTGGATTGATGCAAAGCAGAAGTCACGGGAAATGGCCTATGGCAATAATGAAGATTCCCGCCTCGGGCAGGCGCCAGGGCGGGAAGTAGAACGGAATCCGGGAACCACGGACAGGGCCGGCGCGGGGCGCGGGTCCTGCAAAGCGCATAGGTTACTGCAAATGGGCCGGTTTTGCCGGACTCCCCCGGCGGCCCAGGGGCGCCCGCCCTCCCCTCGACGCCGTCCGGCGCCCGGGTTAGGCTGTGGGCTCACACAATGCGCGCCGACCGCCGCTGGCGTTACGGTGCTGACCCCGGAGACAGAGCCGTATGCAGGATGCTTCCCTCAAACGCACCGCCCACGCCGACGCGCAGGTGCACCTGACCGGTGGCTGCCAGTGCGGCGCCGTCCGCTACGCCATCACCGACGAACCGATCATGGCCGCTACCTGTCATTGCCGGGACTGCCAGTATTCCAGCGGCGGCGCCCCGGCCCATGCGCTGATCTTCCCCGCCGGCTCCATCACCCTCTTGCGCGGCGCCGCCAAGGAACACCGCTACCGGGGCGATTCGGGCCATACCGTCATGCGCAGCTTCTGCGGGGACTGCGGCACGCCGCTGTTCGGCGGCTCGGTTGGCATGGGTTACGAAGTGCTGCGGGCGGGCTCGCTGGACGACCCGGAAGCCTTCCACGCCCAGGTCAGCCTCTGGACCGATTCCGCCCCGTCCTGGCACCACGTGGACCGCAGCATGCCGCACTTCCCGCGCAACTCCCCCGCGGCCTAACCCGCCCTGCCGCCGGGCGCCTCGGGACGAAAAAAAGCGGGCCCTTGCGGGCCCGCCTTTTTCATGCCGCAGCCCCGGATGCCGGGGCCTGGCCGATGCTTACTGGACCACCTGGGCCAGCTTGCCCGATGCGTACTGCGCGGCGATTTCGGTCAGCGGCTGCGCCTTGATCTTGCTGGCGTTGCCGGCGGTACCGAACTCGGTGTAGCGGGCGACACAGATGGCCTTGGCGGCGGCGCGGGCCGGCTTCAGGTATTCGCGCGGGTCGAACTTCTCCGGGTTTTCGGCGAAGAAGCGGCGGATCGCGCCCGTCATGGCCAGACGGATATCGGTGTCGATATTGATCTTGCGCACGCCATACTTGATGGCTTCCTGGATTTCCTCGACGGGCACGCCGTAGGTTTCCTTCATGTTGCCGCCGAATTCGCGGATCTCGGCCAGCAGTTCCTGCGGCACGCTGGAGCTGCCGTGCATCACCAGGTGGGTGTTGGGCAGGCGGGCGTGGATTTCCTTGATGCGGGAGATCGACAGGATGTCGCCGGTGGGTTTGCGCGTGAACTTGTAGGCGCCGTGGCTGGTGCCGATGGCGATCGCCAGCGCGTCGAGCTGCGTCCTGCGCACGAAATCGGCCGCCTGTTCCGGATCGGTCAGCAGCTGGTCCATGGTCAGCTTGCCGTCGGCGCCGTGGCCGTCTTCCTTGTCGCCCTGCATGGTTTCCAGCGAGCCCAGGCAGCCCAGTTCGCCCTCGACCGTGACGCCCAGTTTGTGCGCGGTGTCCACGACCTTCTTGGTCACGTCCACGTTGTATTCGTAGTCGGCGATGGTCTTGCCGTCTTCCTTGAGCGAGCCGTCCATCATGACGCTGGAGAAGCCCAGGTCGATGGCGCCTTGGCAGATCTTGGGCGACTGGCCGTGATCCTGGTGCATGACCACGGGGATGTGCGGATAGGATTCCACGGCGGCCTGGATCAGGTACTTCAGGAAGCCTTCGCCCGCGTACTTGCGCGCGCCGGCCGAGGCTTGCATGATCACCGGGCTGTCGGTCTCCGCAGCGGCTTCCATGATGGCCTGGACCTGTTCCAGGTTGTTGACGTTGAAAGCGGGAATGCCGTAGCCGTGCTCGGCGGCGTGGTCGAGCAACTGGCGCATGGAGACTAGGGCCATGAGTGGTCCTCCTTAGGTACTGTCTATTGAAAGATGGTTGAAGTCCTGCTGAATGGGGTGATTTTACGGGGGATTCGCCGAAAGGTCTTGCAACCGGCGGTATCCAGGCCATTCGGGTTGCACCGAAAGTGGTAAACCGCCCCGGCACCTCCCCCCGGACGGGGGATGCGCAACGGGGCGGCAAGGCCCGGCGGCCCGGCCCGTTCCCTTAACGCTGGCCGGGAACGGCGATCCGCCCGGCCCAGGGCTGGGCGGCCTCCAGCTGGGACGACAGCGCGAGCACCAGGTCTTCGCGGCCGTAACGGCCGACCACCTGCACGCCGACGGGCAATCCGGCGTCCGTCCAGGCCAGCGGCAGGCTGGCGGCGGGCTGGCCCGAAGCATTGAACGCGGCGGAGAAGGTGCCATAGGCGCCCACCTGGCGGCGGAAATCCAGGAAGGAGCCCTTCGCGGTGGAAAGTTCGCCCAGCTTCAAGGGCAACTGGGTCAGCGAGGGGGACAGGATCGCGTCGTAGCCCTCCATATAGCCTTCCAGAATCCGTCCGATGGCATGGAAGCGGTTCACGCTGCCGATATATTGGGCGGCGGGCAGCGTCTTGCCGTATTCATAGCCCTGGCGCAGGGCGGGTTCCAGGTCGTCGTCGCGCAGGGCCGCCTGCCCCGTGATGCCGAGGCGAGTATCGACCGCCAGCACGATGTTGCCCGCGAGCACGTTGGCGTGGGCCAGCACAAACGCCTCGTACTCGATGTCGGGCGGCGCGCTCTCGACCACTTCGTGTCCGAGGTCCCGGCACAGGGCGGCGGCGCGCTCGACGGCCGCCACGCACTCGGGAGCCACCGCGACGCCGTTCCAGGCCTCGCGCCACAGGGCGATGCGCAGCCGCCGCGGCGGCTCGTCCAGGCCCTTGAGATAGGAGGCCGGCGCCGGCGGCGCCGCGTAGGGCGCGCCAGGCTCATAGCCGGCGATGGCGTCCAGCGCGGCCGCCGTGTCGCGCACGGACCGCGACAGCACGCCGTCGGTCGCCAGGCCGCCCCACCCTTCGCCCCGGAATGGACCCATCGGCACGCGTCCGCGCGACACCTTCAGGCCGTACACGCCGCAACAGGCCGCCGGGATCCGGATCGACCCGCCCCCGTCGCTGCCGTGGGCCAGCGGGACGATGCCCGCGGCCACCGCCGCCGCCGCGCCGCCGCTCGATCCCCCGGAGGAGCGAGTCAGGTCCCAGGGGTTGCGCGTCGGCCCGCCGTTGCGGGCGGCTTCCGTGGTGGGCGCCATGCAGAATTCGGGCACGGTCGTGCGCGCGAAGGAAATCAGGCCGGCGTCCTCGAACCGGTCCGCCAGCGTGGCGTTGCGCGTGTAACCCGTGCCCTCGAGCAAGCGCGATCCCACGCTGGACGGGAACCGCGTGTGCGCCAGCCCGGAATCCTTGAGCAGGAACGGAATGCCGCCGAACGCGCCCCTGGGCCGCCACTCGCGCGCCACGTCCAGCGATTCTTCGAAACGCTCATAGCACAGGGCGTTGAGCGCCGGCGCGCGCTGCTGCGCGAGCCGGATTGCGCAGGCCATCAGACTTTCGGGACTGACTTCGCGCCGCGCCAGCAAATCGGCCAGCGCCAGTCCATCCAGCGCCTGATACTCGGTGTCATGCATACTGCTTGCTCCTAGAGGGGTCGTCCTGCGCGTCCAGGTCGGGCTTGTTCCAGGACTTGCCTGGCACAGAATCGATCAGGCGACGCGTGTATTCATGTTGGGGGTGGTAGAAAATCGTGGCCGCGCGGTCCAGCTCGACCAATTGACCTTGCCGCATCACCGCAATGCGGTCGCAAATCTGGGCGGCGACCCGCAGGTCGTGGGTGATGAACAGCACCGACAGGTCGAACTGCCCGCTGACGGTCTTAAGCAAATCCAGCACCTGGGCCTGGATGGAAACGTCCAGCGCCGAGACGGCCTCGTCAGCGACCAGCAGCCGAGGCTTGAGCGCCAGCGCGCGCGCGATGCCGATCCGCTGGCGCTGCCCGCCCGAGAACTGGTGGGGATAGCGGTCGCCGGCGTCTCCGCCCAGACCGACCAGCTCCAGCAGTTCGCGCGCTTCGCGCAAGGCGGTCTTACGGCTTTCGCCGAAGGCGATGGGCCCCTGGGCCACGGCCTCGATGATGCGATGGCGCGGGTTCAGCGAAGCGTACGGATCCTGGAACACCATCTGGATCTGGCGCCGGTAGGGGCGGAACTCGCGCGGCTTCATGCCCAGGAGCTCGCGGCCTTCCATGCACACGCTGCCGCTGTCGGGCGGGACCAGTCCGATCAGGGCGCGGCCCAGCGTCGACTTGCCCGAGCCGGACTCGCCGACGAGGCCCAGGGTCTCGCCCTGGTGTATCTCGAGCGAAATGTCGCGCAGGGCATCCACGCGGCGCCCCCCGGTGGCGAACGTCTTGCACAGCCTTTGCACCACCATCAGCGGCGGCGCCGGCGCGGCCTCGTCCTTGCCCTCGGGCTTGTGCGGGACGGCCGCGATCAACTGGCGCGTATAGGAATGCTGCGGGCGGTTCAGGATGTCGTCCGCCGGGCCCGCCTCCACCACCTCGCCCTTGCGCATCACCACGATGCGGTCGGCGATGTCGGCCACCACGCCGAAATCGTGCGTGATGAAAATGACGCCGATGCCCATGCGCCGTTGTATATCCTTGATAAGGCTGAGGATCTGCGCCTGCGTCGTAACGTCCAGCGCGGTCGTGGGTTCATCGGCGATCAGCACGTCCGGCTCCAGCGCCAGCGCCATGGCGATCACCACCCGCTGGCGCTGGCCGCCTGACAGCTGGAACGGATAGGCGTCGTACATGGCCTGCGGATCCGGCAGCAGCACCTGGCCGAACAAGTCCAGCACCCGCTGCCTGCGGGCGGCGGCGCCCAGGTCCGTATGGCGTTCCAGGACCTCGTCCACCTGCCGGCCTACGCGCATGATGGGGTTCAAGGCCGTCATGGGCTCCTGGAACACCATGCCGAAACTCTTGCCCCGCAGCTCGCACCAGTCCGCCGCAGCCAGGCCGACCAGGTCGCGCCCGCCGTACAGGATCTGTCCCTGCGTGACGCTCAACTGGTCGACGGGCAGCAGGCCCATGATGGAATGCGCCGTCACCGACTTCCCGGACCCCGACTCCCCCACCACGCAAAGGATTTCGTTGCGGTTCACGGTATAGGAAACGCCCTGCACCACGGTCGGACCGCCGTGCGCCGCGGTCACGCTCAGGTCACGGATTTCAAGCAGTGCGCTCATTACGTCGTCCTCCTGCGGGCCAGTTTGGGATTGAGCGCGTCGTTCAGGGCCTCGCCGATGAGGTTCAGCGACAGCACCGTCAGCAGGATCGCCACGCCAGGAAACACGCTCATCCACCAGGCGTCGCGCAGCACACTGCGCGACGCGCCGATGATGTAGCCCCAGGTCATGGCGTTGGGGTCGCCCAGGCCCAGGAAGCTCAGCGCCGATTCCAGCAGGATCGAGCTCGCGATCATCAGCGAACCCGACACGATGACGGGCGATAGGCTGTTGGGCAGGATCTGCGTGAGGATGATGCGCAGGTTCGTCTGCCCCGCCAACATCGCGGCCTGCACGAATTCGCGGTTCTTCAGGCTCATGAACTCGGCCCGTACCAGGCGCGCCAGCGGCGGCCACGATACGACGGCGATCGCGAAGATCACCGTGCCCATGTTGGGCGTCAGAATGGCCACCAGCACCACCGCCAGGAAGAAGCTGGGAATGGTCTGGAACAATTCGATGAACCCCACGATGGCCTGGTCCACGCGCCCGCCATAAAAGCCGGCAAGCGCGCCGACCGTAATGCCCAGCAGGATCGACACCGCGGTCGACACCGCCGCCAGCACCAGCGTGACACGCGAGCCATAGGCGATGCCGGTCGCGATATCGCGGCCCAGCGTATCGGTGCCCAGCAAGGCCCCTTCCGACAGCGGCGGCATGAACGGGCCGTTGATGATGTCCCAGGGGCTGTCCGGGAAGATCCAGCTGGCGGACACGGCCATCAGCGTCACCAGGCCCAGCACGATCAGGCCCATGATGCCGCCCTTGTTGCGGCTGAACGATTGCATGAACGCTTTCATTTGAGTTCGATCCTGGGATCCGCCACCGTGTACAGAATGTCGGTAATGAGGTTGACCACGACCACGATCAGCGAGGCCACGAAGAACACGCCGAGCAGGACGCTGTAGTCACGCTGGATCAGCGCGTCGAAGGCCAGCCGTCCGATGCCGGGCCAGGCGAACACGGTTTCCACCAGCAAAGACCCGCCGATCAGCCCGCCCGCCTGGATTCCGGCATAAGTGATGACGGGCAGCAACGCATTGCGCAATACGTGGCGGACGATCACGGTGCGTTCGGACAACCCTTTGGCCCGGGCCGTTTTCACGAAGTCCAGCTGGCTGATTTCCAGAATGGAGGCGCGCGTCAGCCGGGCATAGACCGCCATGTAGAACATGCCCAGGGTCAGGGCCGGCAGCAGCAGGTGCTTCGCCACGTCGGCCACGCGGGCCAGCCCGGTCAAGTTAGCGCCGACGCTCTCATAGCCGAAGGCGGGCAGCCACTCCAGGTTCACCGAGAACAGCAGCACCAGCATCAGCCCGACCCAGAACAGCGGCGTGGCGTAGGCCAGCATGGACAAGGTGGTAATGACGGTGTCTCCCCACTTGCCCACCCGCAGCGCGGCCTGCGTGCCCAGGCTGATCCCGGCCAGCAGCGCGAAGGCGAAGGCGGACAAGGTCAGCAACAAGGTCGCCGGCAAATGCTGGAGGATCAGGCTGGACACCGGCGCCTGCTGGCGATAGGAATACCCGAGGTCGAACGTCGCCACGTTCTTGAGATAGTGCCCGAGCTGAGTCGAAATGGGCTTATCCAGCCCGAACTCCTGGCGCAGCTTGGCAATGAACTCGGCGTCCACCGCGCCGGACTGCCCGGCCAGGATTTCCGCCGGATCGCCCGGCGCCGCGCGCACCAGGAAGAAATTGAAGAGCGCGATCATCAGCAGAACCAGGACGCTCTTGACCACCCGGTTCGCCAGGAACTTGGCGATCTTCTTCATTCTTTGGACAACCAGGTTTCGCTTTGCGAATCCACCACGCCCAGCGCCGTCGTTACCGCGTTGTGCACACGCTTGTTCAGCAGGGTCGAATAGTTGGTGTCGGCCAGCCACAGCACCGGCACATCCTCCACCAGGATCCGTTGCACTTCGCTGTACAGCTTCTGGCGCGCTTCATCGGAGGGCGCGGCGGCAGCGGCATTGAACAGTTCGTCGACCTTCGGATTGTTGTACTGCGAGGTGTTGCTGAACATCAGCCCCTTCTTGATGTTGCTGCCCAGATAGGTGCGCGAGACGCCGATCGCCGGGTCGCCGTACTGGAACACGCCGTTCGCGCCCATATCGAAATCCCAGTTGCCCACGCGGCTGGTCCAGCCCCCCACATCCGTGTTCTCCAGCGTGACCATCACGCCGATCTTGGCCAGGTTCTGCTTGATGTATTCGGCCATGCGACGTTGCATTTCGCCGTAGGGCAAGGGGATCAGGCCGACGGTGGCGCGCACGCCCTTGGCGTCTGGCTTCAAACCCATTTCGTCCAGCAGGGCGACGGCCTTCTTCGGATCGTAGGGATAGGGCTTGACGTTGGCGTCGTAGAAGCGCGTGTTGTGATGGATCGGACCCGTGGCCACCGTGCCCGAGCCGAACATGATCTTGTCAACGATGAACTGGCGGTTGATGCCGTACATCAGGGCCTGGCGGAAGCGCTTGTCCGAGAAAGGCTCGCGCCCGCCGTTCAGTTCTATCCAGTACATCGTGGACCAGTACTCGTACCCTTTGTAGACCTGCTTGATCGTGGGCAGCTTGGCCACGCGCGGAACGTCCACCGGCTCGATGTCCTGCAGCCACGCCTGCAATACCGTCCCTTGCTCCAGCGCCACGCGGCGCGAGGCGGAATCGGGAATCACCCGGTAGGTGATGCCGTCCAGGTAGGGGCGGCCTTCCTTCCAGTAATGTTCGTTCTTGACCAGTTCGACGTACGAACCGCGCTCCCAGTGCTTGAACTTGAACGGGCCGGTGCCGACCGGCGCATTGTTGTTCGGATTCTGCGCCAGGGGCGTGTCCACATCGTAAAGGTGCTTGGGCAGGATCGCGCCGCCGCCGATGTCCAGGGCATACAGGAAGGCGGAGTATGGCTGCTTCAACTTGAAAACGACCGTCTGCGGGTCCAGCGCCGAGACTTCCTGCACATTGGCCATCAGGGTCCGCGTGCGCGGCGTGTTGGCCAGAATCTTGGTGTAGGTGAATACCACGTCGTCAGCGGAGAACGGCTTGCCGTCATGCCACTGCACCTTGGGCTGCAGATGGAACGTGTAGGTCAGTTGGTCGGGAGACACTTCCCAGGACTTCGCCAGACTGGGCTGCGGCTTCAGGTCGAAGGAGTAGGTCAGCAGACTTTCGAAGATCTTGCCGGCCACCAACTGCGTGCCGGCAACCTGCTGCACGGCCACGTTCAGCGTGGGGGGTTCCGGACTGAGAATGGCGGTCAGGATGCCGCCATATTGCGGCGTTTCCGCGGCGTGCACCGAAGGCGCGGCATAGGCAAGCAGGCTGGCGGCGGCCAGGGCGCAGCGCGCCAGGGCGTGCCGGGCATTGAAGGATTTCATGGCAGGGACTTCCGTGTGAAGAAGGGAAACCGCGGACGGGCTCAGGCTTGCAGCGGCTCGACGCCGCACCAGTCGTGGATGAACAGCGCGAGCGAAGTCGCGACGCGCACCATGCTGTCCACCGATACGCATTCGTTGAAGCCGTGCACGTTCTGCACCTTGGGGCCGTAG
The DNA here is from genome assembly GCF_900496965.1 of Achromobacter agilis. Classification (GTDB taxonomy): domain Bacteria; phylum Pseudomonadota; class Gammaproteobacteria; order Burkholderiales; family Burkholderiaceae_B; genus Achromobacter; species Achromobacter agilis. The sequence goes on along the minus strand of NZ_UFQB01000021.1, from coordinate 54,171 downwards.
CAGGTCACCGGCACATCCATCATCAGTCGGAAATGGCGCCCGTCGGTGGTAGCCGTCAGCGCGGTCGGCTGGGGCAGTTCGCCGGCGACGCGGCGATGGGCGTCGGCCAGCAATTGCATGGCGGGGACATCCAGGTCGTACTCGCAGCCTGGCGCATGGAATCCTTCATAGCGGACGTCGATGCGCACATCGCTATCGGTCAACGCCGTCTCGACGGCGCGGATGCGCGCTTCCACCAGCTGCTTGGCGGCGTCGATGGTCATGTCCGGATAGCAGGCGATGCGCATGCCCAGCGTGCAGACGCTGGGTACCGAGGAATTCCAATCGCCGGCATGGATCTGGCCCAGGTTGAAGTTGATGGGATGCTGGTGCTCGCGATAGGCGGGATGCCTGTTCTCCGGCAGATTCCATTCGTGCTCCAGCTGCTTCATCGCGTCGACGATGCGCAAGCCGGTTTCGACCGGGTTGACGCCGGTGGTCATATAGGCTGCGTGCGCCGGCCGGCCCACAATATCCACATACATCCAGAACACGCCGAGCTGCGCGCTCATCATGCGTTCATGGGTGGGCTCGGGAATGACCACCGCGTCGAACGCGCTGAGCTTGGCGGCCGCGATGGCGCTTTGCAGTGCCGACACGGTGGCCAGCGTGCCGTTGCCGGTGTTTTCCTCTTCCAGGACGCCGTTGAAACCCACCGCTCCGGCGGGCTGGAAGCCCAGGTCGCGCAACGCCCTGAATGCCGCCAACGCACATACGATGCCCGCCTTCATGTCTCCCGCGCCCCGTCCATACAGCCAGCCGTCGCGCAACTCGCCGTCGAACGGCGCCGGGTCCCAGAGCTCATGCGGGCCGGTGGGCACGACATCCAGGTGGCCGTTGAACAGCACGGCCCGCCCGCCCTGGCCGCGAGGCTCGTGACGCGCCAGGACGTTGTAGCGGCCGCCGTCGGGGCAGCAGGCCGGCGAGTAGAGCGGCAGGTTCTTGAGTTCCTCGGTACGAAGCGCGATGCGCTCGGATTCCAATCCCAAGTCCGAAAGCGCGCCTTCCAGGAACTCGGCGGCGGACGTTTCCTGGCCCGGCAGGCTACGGCACTGTACGAATCCGGTCAGCGTGTCGGTCATGTACTGGCGAAGATTTCCCACGGCTTCGGCGATATGGTCCTGGTCCAGGCTGGCTGCTGCGACGGCACTCATTGCGCTTTCCTTATCGAGGTTGAAGTTTTGAATATCATAGGCATCAATATTTGATACTTAGATATCTATATTTGTCATGATAGAGTTCACGAATGCGTGGGACAAGACGGCGACCATGAGTGATTTCCCTAGCCCTCGCGGAAATCGCTTGCCGCTACATTGCGTATCCGCATGCGCGGCGCGAGCCAACGCTCGCCGCAAAGACCAAGAAAAATTGGAGTAATCAAGATGGCCACGACCGAGACCCGGTTCAACCAATCCCTGGCAAAAGGCTTCGGCATCCTGGAAGCTTTCTCCAGCCACCCCGGCCCGCTCAGCCTGAACGAACTGACGGAACTGTCGGGGCTGGATCGCAGCTCGACCCAGCGGATGCTGCACACCCTAGTGGCGCTGGGCTACCTGGAACGGGGCAGCAACCAACGCGGCTATGTGCTGGGCAAGAAAATCCTGGACCGCACTTTCGACTTCCTTCGCAGCCACCCCTTGCTTGAGCGCGCGACGCCCATCCTGGAACAACTGCAGCAGGAATGCGGCGAACGCGTCGACCTAAGCCTGTTCGATGACCTGAGCATCGTCTATGCGCTGCGGCGCCAGACCAAACGCCAGACCTTCTACGCCACGCTGGTGGGCCGGCGCATGCCCACGTTCTCCTCGTCGGGCGGCCGGGCGATCATGTCGCACTTGCCGGATGCGGAAGTCGACGACATCCTGGCGCGCAGCGATTTGCGCCCCTTGACGCCCAAGACCATCATCGATCCGGAACGGATTCGCGAGCGCGTGCGAGAAGCCCGCATACAGGGTTACTCCATCTGTCTGGAGGAAAGCATGGTGGGCGAGATCGTGCTGGCCAGCGCGGTCGTCGATCACAGCGGCCGTCCCCAGGCCGCCATCCACATCTCCGGCCTGCTGGCCGAGTGGACGCTGGACTCTTTTTCGCAACGCTTCAGCTCGCTGGCCATCTCCGCGGCACGCGCGCTCAGCGGCCGCCCGAACCGCAGCTGAATCGCCGCTTCCCCGGGGTAATCCCTAGCGCCGGCCGCCTTGCGCGGCCGCGTCCACTGCTGCACCATAATCAACTTGGATTCTTAAGTATCAATAATTGATACTTAAGATTTAACAAAATGGCGGCCCTTGGCAGGCCACGGCGCCGCCGTCCAAGGAGGTGTGCCTTGAAGTGCAATATCGTCCGCCGCGCCCTCGTGCAGGGGCTGCTGGCCGCCGCCGCGATCACCGCATTCCCCGCCGGCGCAGCCGCCCCCGCGTCCCCGTCCGGCGCCCAGCCGCAGTACGGCGGCGTACTGACCGCCATCCTGAACCCCGAGCCGCCCAACCTGAACGTGGCGATGCAGCAGGTGGGCACCACACAGATGGTGGCCGGCAAGATCTATGAAAGCCTGCTGACCTACTCCTTCGATCTGAAGCCGCAGCCCAGCCTGGCGGCGTCCTGGGACATATCTCCCGACCAGTTGACCTACACGTTCCACCTGCAGCCCAATGCGCAATGGCATGACGGCAAGCCCTTTACGTCCGCGGACGTGGTGTTCACCTACACCAAGATCCTGGCCAATACGCCGCGCACGCGTTCACTGATGCGCTATATCCAGGACATCACCGCGCCCGACGACCACACCGTTGTTTTCCGCTTGAAGGAACGCTACTCCGCCTTTCTGTATGCCTTCGATATCGGCGGCGGTGTCATCCTGCCCAAGCATCTCTACGACGTGGATACGCCCCTGGCGCAGAATCCGCACAACAATGCGCCGGTCGGCACGGGCCCGTTCAAGTTCAAGCGCTGGGAGCGAGGCTCGTATATCGAGCTGGTCAAGAACGAGCACTACTGGAAGGAAGGCCGTCCCTACCTGGACGGCATCACCTACCGGGTCATCCCGGACGCAGCTTCGCGTCGTCTGGCGCTCGAGCAGCGCACGGTGCAGCAGGCCTGGCTGCAAGACATCGAACCCTTCGATATCCCGCGCGTATCCAAACTGGCGCATATCAACGCCACGCAGAAAGGCTACGAGTACTGGTCCACGCTGCACTGGATCGAAATGAACGAAGCGCGCAAGCCGATGGACGACAAGCGCTTCCGCCAGGCGGTGATGTACGCCATCGACCGCGAGTTCATCGCCAAGCGCATCATGTTCGGCATGGGTACGGTCTCCACCGGGCCGTTCCACCGCAATACGCGCTTCTACGACGCCAACATCAAGCAGTACCCGTATGACCCCAAGAAGGCCATCGCCCTGCTGGACGAGATGGGCCTGAAGCCCGACGCCAAGGGCGTGCGCGTGAAGCTGGGCCTGATTCCCAACCCCTACGGAGAAATGCAGCGCCGCATCGCGGAATACACCAAGCAGAGCCTGGGCAAGGTCGGTATCGTCATCGACATCGAGAACACCGACGTCGGCGGCTGGACGACGCGCATGGGCAACTGGGATTTCGACATGGCCTACAACGGCGTGTTCCAGTACGGCGACCCGGCGATCGGCGTCTCGCGCACCTACATCAGCAGCAACATCAAGAAGGGCCTGGCGTTCACCAACACCTCGCAGTATCGCAATCCCAAGGTGGACGAGCTGTTCGACCAGGCGGCTACCGCCCCCACCGATGAGGAACGCCAGCGCCTGTACACAGAAGTGCAGAAAATCCTGGCAGAAGACGTGCCGCTGGCGTGGATAGACGACACCAACTACTCCACCTTCCTGGACAAGCGCGTGCATGACGCCATCACGACGGGCCTGGGCGCCGTGGACACGTACGCCGACGCCTGGATGGAACCCAAGTAGCAGCGCCCGGTTGCGAGCGCCGCGCGCGAGCGGCGCCCGCTCTTGCCCTACGGCCTGCCGGCGTGCGGCACGTCCACCCGCGTCATCAGGATCCGGGCCTCGGGCTTGGCCCTGCGGTTGGCTTCGATGAAGTCCGGCGCCGCCGCCATGAACAGGCTGCGGCCGTCCGGTCCGCCCAGGGCGGCCGCGAAAATGCCGAATTCGCCCGTGTCGATCTGCTCCAGTATCTTGCCGCCGCGCGCCACCCGCACGATGCGCTTGCCGATGGCGTCGGCGACCCACAGCGCCCCTTCCGCGTCCAGGGCGCCGCCGTCGGGCCCGATGGCGGATGCCGCGATCAGGACGCCCAGGTCGTCGCTGTCCGGCAGCGGACCGAAGTTCGCCCAGTCGCGGCGCGGCCCCAGTCCGCCATCGGCCAGGATGTCGAATTCGGAAATGCGGTTGCCGAAGGTCTCGTTGACGATCATGGTCTTGCCGTCCGGCGTAATGAAGGAGCCGTTGGGAAAGCACAGCCCATCCGCCACGATCCGGGCGGCGCCGTCGGGCTCCACGAGCACGATCGTCGTATTGCGGACCGGCTGCCCGCCCATCAGGTCGAAACCGAAGTTCCCGACGTAGGCCCGGCCCTGGGCGTCGACCACCATGTCGTTGATGTGGCCGCCCGTCAGCGCAGACAGATCGGCGTGGACCGACAGCGCGCCGTCCGGCTCCCGGCGCAGGAGCTTGCGGTCCTTCATGGAGGCGATGAGCAGGCGGCCGTCGGGCAGCCAGCCCAGCCCGGAGGGCTGCTGCGGCACGTCGCAGATCCGTTCCACCTGGCCGGCCAGGTCCACGGCGAAGACCTGCCCGGTATAGAAGTCCGACGCCCACAAGCGGTTCTCGTGCCAGCGCAGCCCCTCCAGATAGGTGTATCCGGACGCCAGCACGGCCAATTCGCGTTTCGGCATTGTCTTGTCTCCTTTTGCCTTTTTCGCCCCTTGGGCGGGGCGGTTTCAGTGTTGTGCCCGGGTCCATTCTGGCACGGCGGCAGGCGATAGCGCGGCGTTTCCAAATTGATACAAACCCGCTATCGGCCCGCCCGCGGGGCGTCCGTAGCAGGCCGCCGCCGATCCGCGCGCTGCTGACAACTGGCTGTCAGGTTCGCGGCGTTAACATCGCGCACCAAGGGTAAACCCGCAACTTCCGGGCCTGCCCTGGCATGTCTGTCACCGGACCCGCTCGCCCGCCCCCCCATGCCGGCGGACCCGGCCCCCTCGGGGCCAGGCACAGGGTCGCCGTTTTCCGTTTTGATCATGAACACTAAGAAGCTGACGCGTTACATCGGCATCGCCATGGTGCTGGGCATCGTGGTGGGCTACTTCTGCCACAAATATGCGCAGACTCCCAAAGAGGCCGCGCAGATCGCCTCGTACTTCAGCCTAATCACGGACATCTTCCTGCGCATGATCAAGATGATCATCGCTCCCTTGGTGTTCGCCACCCTGGTGACCGGCCTGGCCAGCATGAGCGACGCCAGCGCCGTGGGCCGCATCGGCATGCGCGCCATGATCTGGTTCATCAGCGCCTCGGCCATCTCGCTGCTACTGGGGCTGTTGCTGGTCAATATCTTCCAGCCGGGCGCGCACCTGAACATGACGCTGCCGGACGTCAGCGCCTCCTCCGGCCTGAAGACGGGCGACTTCACGCTCAAGGCCTTCCTCACGCACGTGTTCCCGCGCAGCATCGTGGAAGCCATGTCCACCAACGAGATCCTGCAGATCCTGGTGTTCTCGCTGTTCTTCGGCGCCGCGCTGTCGTTCATCCGCGGCAAGGGCCACAACACCATCTACAACATGATCGACGAGCTCGCCAAAATCATGTTCCGGGTAACCGACTACGTTATGCGCTTCGCGCCGCTGGGCGTGTTCGCCGCCATGGCCGCCGCCATCACGACCGAAGGGCTGGGCGTGCTGGTCAGCTACGGCAAACTGATCGGCGAGTTCTACCTGGGCCTGGCGCTGCTGTGGGCCGTCCTGTTCTCCGTCGGCTACCTGTTCCTGGGCAAGTCCACGTTCCGGCTGGGCGGCCTCATCAAGGAACCCACGCTGCTGGCGTTCTCGACGGCCAGCAGCGAATCGGCCTACCCCAAGACGATCGAAGCGCTCACGCGCTTCGGCGTGCCCAAGCGCATCTCGGGCTTTGTCCTGCCCCTGGGCTATTCCTTTAACCTGGACGGCTCGATGATGTACCAGTCCTTCGCGGTGCTGTTCATCGCGCAGGCCTACAACATCGAAATGAGCTTCACGCAGCAGCTGACGCTGCTGCTGGTGCTGATGGTGACCAGCAAGGGCATGGCCGGCGTGGCCCGCGCGTCGCTGGTCGTCGTCGCCGCGACGCTGCCAATGTTCCATCTGCCGGAGGCCGGCCTGCTGCTGATCATGGGCATCGACCAGTTCTTCGACATGGGCCGCACGGCCACCAACGTGGTGGGCAACAGCCTGGCCACGGCGGTCATTTCCAAGCTGGAAGGCCCCCAGGAAACGCCCGAGTCCGAGCTGGCGTCCGGCGAGGCGGACGACGCCCCGGCAAGCCTGCCCGCGACGCAGCGCGCATAAAAAAAACGGGCCGCAAGGCCCGTTTTTCATGGGGCAGCCCCCGCTTGACCCGCGGAATCGCCGGGAGCAACATATAAACCCTTTGCCCGACATACCGGCGCGCCCCGCCTGCACATCCCGCGCCGTCCGCAAGCCATGATCTCCTCACGCCTGCGCCGTACCCTGGCGGCCGTCGTCCTGACGGCCGCCGCGCCCGCCTCGTATGCCTGGACGCGCATTTCCTGCGACCTTGGCGGCACCGTGGCCAACCTGCCGGAACAAATGCGCCAGTACCGCATCGACGGCACGGAAATCACACTGCTGATGTTCAGGCTCAAGGTCAGCAGCGCGGACATCCCCGAGGGCGCCCGCGCCGATACCGATTGCAGCGAATTCCTCGATCGGGAAATCGACGTGGTGCTGGACAATGCCGGCGCCGGCGCCGTGCGCAAAGGCAAGCCCCTGAAGATGCGGTACCGCTATGACGATTCGCTGGGGCAGTCGCAGGCCATCCGATTCGAGCTGGTCCGCTAGGGCGTGCCCGCGCCGAACGGCGCCGCGCGCACGCCCCAGGGCGGCGTCAGTCGTTTACCGAGCAGGAAACCGGCGCGCCGTCCTCGAATTCCACGTCGTACGTGTGCACCGGGTCCCAGGGCAGCGTGAACCACAGTTCGTAGCCGTCGCCGTCCTCGTCGAACAGCCACAGGGCGCGCAGCACGGCCTTTTCCGCCATCGCTTCGGCGGTTTCTTCCTGCAGCAGCTGGTTGTCTTCCAGCCCGAGCTTCTTGCAGTGCTCGTAGGAGTAGTTGTCGAGCAGGAAATCCGCGGCGGCGAGGATCTGCTCATCGAGATTGTCGATGATGGCCTTGACCACCTTGGCCGCGCCGCCGCCGGGCTCTTCGCCATCGGTCTGGACCATCACGTGGATGGGCGGACGCCCCTCGCCCGCGGCGACGTTTTCGGCCGCCCACAGATCAGGTTCTTCGAGATCCTGGGTGAAATTGATTCGTGCCATCGCGCGCTCCGGAAAAAGGGTCGCCGTCCGCCGGAAATGCGGCAGCGCTCTTGCCGTCATTTAACCAGATGCGCGGCGCCGCGTCCCCGCATTGGCGGATATTTCAAACACGCTCCAGCGGCAAATGCGGCAAGGCCGGCAGCGCGACGCGGACGGAATCGCCCGCGCGCACCTCGCCGCCTTCGATCACGATGCCCATCACGCCCGCCCGGCGCATCAGGCTGCCATCGGGGTGCCGGCCCAGCACGGCGGCCGTCAGGCCCTGCTGGTAGTTATCCAGCTGTGCGCAGGGATTGCGCAGGCCGGTGATCTCCACCACCGCGGACTCGCCAAGGTGCAGCCGCGCGCCGCGCGGCAGGCCCAGCAGATCGATACCCCGGGTGGTGATGTTCTCGCCCATCGTGCCTTCCGCCACGTTGAAGCCGGCGAGCTGGAGTTCGTCATGCAGCTCGCCGTGGATCAGGTGCACCTGCCGCAGATTGGGCTGCGTCGGATCCGCCTTGACGCGGGAGCGGTGCTTGACGGTAACGCCGAGATGGGCATCGCCCTCCACGCCCAGCCCCGCCAGCAGCATGATCGCGGGCACGACCGGTTTGCTGAACGAATGCGCGGCGCTACGCGCCACGGCGGTCACGATGGAATTCATCACGTTGCCTTCCTGTCGGTGTTTCGCTGCCTCAGGCTGCCAGGCCCTGCGGCTCGGCAATCCGGGTCTCGGCCGCGCGCAAGGGGGGATAGTGGGCCGAGAATACCAGCCGGCCCGCAGACCATGTGTGGCTGATCAGCGGCTGCCCGCCCACTTGCGCCACCGCCACCAGGTCGGCGCGCAATCCCGGCGCGATGCGGCCCCGGTCCGACAGGCCGCAAGCCTGCGCCGGGTTCAAGGTAACCAGCGCGGCCGCCTGCGACAGGGTCAGGTCGGTCTGCGCCGCCACCGCGAACGCCGCGGCGATCAGCGTGGACGGCTGGTAATCCGAGCACAGGCAGTTCGCCACGCCCGCGCGGACGGCATCGATGGCGCGCATGGAGCCGCTCTGGCTTTGGCCGCGCAGCACGTTGGGCGCGCCCAGGATGGTCGGCAAGCCGCAGGACACGGCGGCGCGCGCGGTATCCAGCGTGATGGGGAACTCGCTCATCGCCACGCCCAGGTTGCGCATGGTGGCGATCCGGTGGATCGAGTCGTCGTCATGGCTGGCGGTGGGGATGCCCAGCCCCTGGGCGTGCGACAGCAACGCCTCCACCCGCGCCACCGCGCCTTCCTTGGCGTGGACCTTGGCCTCTGCGGCCTCCTCGGCCTGCTCGCGGCTCATGGCGTGGTTGCCCATCATGTATTGCAGATAGGACTCCAACGTCTTGAACTGCCCCTGGCCCGGCGAATGGTCCATGACGGACAGCAGGTCCACCGCGCCTTCGTCCATCAGCGCGCGCAACACGTCCACGGAGGTAGCGTCGGTGACTTCGTAGCGGCAGTGGATGCGGTTGTCGACCAGGCTGTGCCGGCGGAACGCGCGCACCGTGCGCACCACTTCGGCCGCCGTCTGGTTGTTGCGCACGCCCCATTCGCTGTTGGCGAACGACAGCGCGTGATAGGGCGTGGTGATGCCGGCGGCGGCGTTGCGCCGGTCCACCTGCGCCACGGCGAAGTCCAACGGGAAAAGCACGCGCGAGCGCGGTTCGGCCTCTTTTTCGATCGCATCGCAATGCAGATCGATCAGGCCCGGCAGCAGGGTCTGGCCACCCAGATCGATCTCCCGGCCGGCGCGCGCGCCGGCCGGCTCGATAGCGACGATGCGGCCGTCGTCGATCAGCACGGCGCTGTCTTCGAGCACGCGGTCGGGCATGACCACGCGGGCGTGGGTAAGGTAGGTGCTTTGCATGATCAGGCCTCCATGTCGGCCGTGGCCGCCAGCGCGGGACGCAGCGTCAGGATCTTGGTGGCGACGGCGTCGCGCACCTCTTCGTCGTGGAAAATCCCCAGCAGGCAGCGGCCTTCGGCGCGGGCCTCGTGGATCAGCTCGATCACTACCTTGCGGTTGTCGGCATCCAGCGACGCGGTGGGCTCGTCCAGCAGCAGGACCGGATGTCGGGCGATGAAGCCGCGCGCAATGTTCACGCGCTGCTGCTCGCCGCCGGAGAAGGTGGCCGGGGCCAGCCCCCAGAGGCGGGCGGGCACATTCAGGCGCTGCAGCAGCGCGGCGGCCCGCGCGCGGGCCGTTTCGGCATCGACGCCGGCCGCGCGCAGGGGCTCCGCCACCACGTCCAGCGCGGCCACGCGCGGAATCACCCGCAGGAACTGGCTGACGTAGCCGATCACGTCCCGGCGCAAGGCCAGGATGCGCTGCTCGGGAGCGCCCACCAGTTCGACCCACTGGTCCCCGGACCGCACGCGGATGCTGCCTTCGGTGGCGAGGTAGTTGCCGTAGAGGCAGCGCAGCAGCGTGCTCTTGCCGGTGCCCGACGGTCCGGCGAGCACGAGGCAGTCGCCGGCCGAGGCGTCGAAGTCGACCGCGTCGAGCACCGGCAGGCGCATGCCGCCCTGGTTATGCAGGGTGAACATCTTTCCGAGGCCCCGCACCTCGATCATGGGAGTCGTTGCGCGCATGGTCAGCTCTGCAAAATGGAGGACACCAGCAATTGGGTGTAGGGATGCTGCGGATCGTCGAGAATCTGGTCGGTCAGGCCGCTTTCCACGACCTCGCCGCCACGCATGACCAGGGTCCGGTGCGCCAGCAGGCGCGCGACGGCCAGGTCGTGCGTCACGACAATGGCGGCCAGGCCCAGGTCGGTCACCAGCTGGCGCAGCAGGTCCAGCAGGCGCGCCTGCACCGACACGTCGAGCGATGCCGTGGGTTCGTCCATGAACACCAGGCGGGGATGCGTCACCAGGTTGCGGGCGATCTGCAGGCGCTGCTGCATGCCGCCGGAAAACGACACAGGCGTGTCGTCCAGCCGGCCGGCGTCGATCTCCATCTTCTGCAGCCAATTCCCCGCCACCTGGCGCAGCTCGCCGTAGTGCCGGTCGCCCACCGCCATCAGGCGCTCCGCGATGTTGGCGCCGGCGCTGACCTGCATGCGCAGGCCGTCCCGGGCGTTCTGGCGCACGAAGCCCCAATCGGTGCGCGACAGCAGGCGCAGGCGAGCGCCCTGCAGCGCGGCCAGGTCGGTGAAGCCCTGGTCCCGCGTGTCGTACCAGACGCTGCCCGCGTCCGGCCGGGTCTGGTACGACACCGCCGACAGCAGCGTGCTCTTGCCGGAGCCAGACTCGCCGACCACGCACAGCACTTCGCCGGGATAGAGGTCGAAACTGACGTTGCGGCAACCGTGCACGCCGTCCCAGGTGCGCGTCATGTTCCGCACGGAAAGCAAGGGTTGGGCATTCATGCTGCGGCCTCGTTCGGGGAGTGGTCCGGACGCTGCTGCGCCTGGCGGTCGTTGCAATATTCGGTGTCCGAGCAGACGTAGCGGCGCGTGCCCGCGTCGTCCAGGATGATTTCATCCAGGTAGCTGTCACGCGATCCGCAGAGGTCGCAGCATTCGGTCCAGGTTTCCACCCGGAAAGGATGGTCTTCGAAGTCCAGGCTCTTTACGCGGGTGTACGGCGGCACCGCATAGACCCGCTTTTCGCGGCCTGCGCCGAACAGCATCAGCGCGGGGCTGCGGTCCAGCTTGGGGTTATCGAACTTGGGAATCGGCGAGGGCCGCATCATGTAGCGGTCGTTCACGACGACGGGGTAGTCGTAGGTGGTGGCGATATGGCCGTGCTGCGCGATATCTTCGTACAGTTTGACGTGCATGCCGCCGTATTCGGCCAACGCGTGCATGGTGCGCGTTTCGGTCTCGCTGGGTTCGAGCCAACGCAGCGGTTCGGGGATCGGCACCTGGAACACCATCACCTGCCCTTCCGCCAGCGGCGTCTCGGGCACGCGGTGGCGCGTCTGCACGATGGTGGCCGCGCGCGTCGACTCGGTGGTGGCGACGCCCGTGACGCGGCCGAAGAAACGCCGGATGTTGATGGCGTTAGTGGTGTCGTCGGAACCCTGGTCGATCACCTTGAGCACGTCGTTGCGCCCGATGATGGAGGCGGTGACCTGGATGCCGCCCGTGCCCCAGCCGTAGGGCAGCGGCATCTCGCGGCTGCCGAACGGCACCTGGTAGCCAGGAATGGCGACGGCCTTGAGCAAGGCGCGGCGCAGCATGCGCTTGGTGGATTCGTCCAGGTAGGCGAAGTTGTAGTGGTCGTCGCGTTCGACCGTTGCGTGTTGCGTCGTCATGAGGAAACCGCCTCGTCCATCAATTCGTTCTGCGCGGCCCCGGGCGCGCTCCGCTCGGCGCGCATGCGGCGCAGCAATTCCAGGTTGGCCTGGAAGTCCACGTAGTGCGGCAGTTTCAAGTGCTGCACGAAGCCCGATGCCTCGACGTTGTCGCTGTGATAGAGCACGAACTCATGGTCGTTGGCCGGGGAATCGGCACGTTCGCCCAGGTCGGCCGCCTTCAGCGCGCGGTCCACCAACGCCATCGACATGGACTTGCGTTCGCCGTAGCCGAACGTCAGCCCGTAGCCCCGGGTGAACTTCGGCCCTTCCTCGGCGTTGCCCGCGAACTGGCTGACCATCTGGCATTCGGTGACCTCGATCTCGCCCACGGTGACGGCGAAGCCCAGTTCCTCGATGTGCATCTCCACCTCCAGCGCGCCGTAGCGTATCTCGGCCGCGAAGGGATGGGTATTGCCGTAGCCGCGCTGCGTCGAATAGCCCATGGACAGCAGGAAGCCTTCGTCGGCGCGTGCCAGGTTCTGCAGGCGCGCGGCGCGCGACGCGGGAAAGTCCAGCGGCTGCCGGGTCAGGTCGAAGGGTTCGGGATCGCCTTCCGGCACGGGTTCCGCATCGATCAGGTCGTCCTGCGCCAGCAGGTCGGTAACGCGCGGCATGGCGCTGTCCAGGGCATCCTCGCCCGCGGGCAAGGCATCGGCCTCGCGCTGCGCCAGCAGCGAGAAGTCCAGCAGGCGCTGGGTGTAGTCGTAGGTCGGCCCCAGGATCTGGCCGCCGGGCACGTCCTTGAAGGTGGACGATATCCGGCGCTGCAGACGCATGCGCCCGGTATCGATCGGCTGCGTGTAGCCGTAGCGCGACAGGGTCGTGCGGTAGGCGCGCAGCAGGAACACGGCCTCGATCACGTCGCCAGCCGCCTGTTTGAGCGCCAGGGACGCCAGCTGCGGATCGTAGAGCGAGCCCTCGGCCATGACGCGGGAGACGGCCAGCGGCATCTGTTCGCGGATCTGGTCCAGGCTCAGTTCGGGCACTTCGCGGTCGCCGCGCCGGTAGTCATCCAGCATGCGGTAGGAATTGAGGATGGCGCGCTCGCCCCCTTTTACGGCTACGTACATGTCAGTTCTCCAGCCGCGTGCTGCGCGGCAGCCCGCAAATCCGCCGGCCCTGCGTCAGGAATACGTCGACGCTCAGCGGAAACCGTTGATGATTGATGCGCCATTCGCGCCAAAAGCCCTCCGGCAATCCCGCCGCGGCCAGGGTCTGCCGCGTCTGGATGCCCGGGCCGCTCAGGACGGCCTGCGGCCCCGCGTCCAGGGATTCGACCTCGATCAGCAGGGTGGTCGATTGATCGGGGTAGGCGGGGTCGCCCTGGTGGCAGGACGAGAGCGCGGGCGCCGCTACGCCGGCAGGCACCGCGGCGTAGCGGGCCAGCGCAGGCGACGGCACGATGGGGCAGCCGCAATGAAAGCGCAGGAAGGCGACGATGTCCGCGCTGACGGACGCCGGCAGCCACAGGGGGGTGTCCACATCCACCAGCGTCAGCAGCAAGGCGGTCATGGCGGGCGACAGGCCCGCCGGCACGCCGCTGTCGGCCAGGATTTCGTATGCACGCCCCGGATGGGCCAGCGCGTTCAGCGCGGCGCGGAAAGTGGCCTGCGCATCGTCGACAGGGTCCGCGAAGCCGGGCAGCAGCGCCTGGCCCGAGGCCGCGGCGGCCAGTATCTGTTGTTCCATATCAGTCCTCGCCTCGCACCACCGTGAAGAATTCCACCTTGGTCTGCGCCGCCACGCGGGCCTGGCGCGCCACCTTGTCGGCATGCTGGCGGGCCAGCGGCGCGATGAGCTGCGCCTGCACCGTTTCACGCCATTCGGGCAACTGCAGCAAGGCATCGGCCACCGCGGCCTGTTCCGCGTGGCGCAGCGAGCGGCCCTGCACATAGGCCACGCCGACCACGCCCTCGCCCATCGTCACCGCGCAACGTGTCACGGTCATTTCGCCCAGGTTGAACCGGGCGCCGGTGCCGCCGCTGCGGGCGCGGACCATGGCCATGCCGGTCTGGGCCGGCCGCAGCGTGCGGTGCGCGGGCACGCCGGCCAATGCGCAGAACGCGTCATCCAGCGCGCCGGGGTCCGCCAGCGCCAACACGCGCATCCAGGCCGCGCGCCGGGCGCTGGCCGCATCCTGTCCTGCCTGTGGGTGATCCATTTTTTCCTCTAAACGTCTAGACGACCGGATGGAGTATGATCGCTTCGAAATGCAAGTTCAACAGTCTGGCGTGAATTTTTGATGACAGCGGTTGCGCCTTTCCGGGAGCGGCCGCATCGGGCACAATCGGGGCCATTCTTGACGAGCGGATATGACAGCACGAGCGCACCCCATGGTTGAAAGAGGTTCCGGCATCGCCGTCTGGCGGCAAATCGGCGAATCGCTTGCGGACGACATCCGCAACAAGCTCTATGCGGCGGGCGAACAGCTGCCCTCCGAACCCGAACTGGCCGCCAAGTTCTCCGTCAACCGCCACACGATACGGCGCGCCATGGGCGAGCTCGAGCAAAGCGGCCTGGTCAGGATCGAACAGGGCCGCGGCACGTTCGTCCAGGAGCACGCGATCGATTACGCCATCGGCAAGCGCACGCGCTTTTCCGAGAACCTGCGCAGCCAGGGCATGCTGGGCCACCAAGAGGTGCTGGGCAGCCAGTCGCTGCGCGCGGCCGAGATCGCCAAGCACCTGGGGCTGGCCCGCAGCGCGCCGCTGCTGCGCGTGCAGATCGTAGGCAAGGCCGAGAACCGCCCCATCAGCGCGTCGGAGCACTACTTCGACGAAAAGCGTTTCCCCGATTTCGCGCAACGCCTGGCCGCCCTGCACTCGATCTCCAAGGTCTACGCGCACTACGGCATCGGCGACTACACACGCAAGTGGTCGCGCATCACCGCCGTCCTGCCTTCGCCCGAAATCGCCCGCCAATTGGGGCAGCCCAAGACCCGCCCCATCCTCCAGGTCGAAGCCCTCAACGTCGACCAGGACGGCGCCCCCCTGCAATACAGCATCGCGCGCTTCGTGGGCGACCTGGTGCAGCTGATGGTGACGGACGACAGCTGAACACGCCCGCGCACCGCCGCCCGCCCGGCCTGGCGCGGCAGCGGTGCGAAACCGCCGCAGGCCGCCTCAACTCATCTAGACATCTGGTTGTAATGCAAGCCCGCTAACGTCGCACCATGAATACACGCACACACGCCCCCTCGCCCCTGGCCGGTGTCACAGGCCAGCGCATCCTGACGCCGCGCGGCGTCCAACATGCCAGCCTGCGCTTCCATGGCGGGCTGATCGACGACTCGGCCTCCCCCGCGGCCCGGGGCGCGTCCTGGTTCGACGCCGGCGAGCTGCTGGTGCTGCCGGGTATCGTGGACTTGCACGGGGATGCCTTTGAACGCGCCATCATGCCGCGGCCCAGCGTGACCTTCCCCTATGAGGGCGCCCTGTTCGACGTGGACCGCCAGCTGCTGGCCAACGGCATCACCACCGAATTCCATGGCGTCACGCTATCGTGGGAGGGCGGGTTGCGCGGCGAGGGCTACGCCGAGCGCATGTTCGAGGCCCTGGAAAAAATGCATCCCATCATGGGCGCGCGGCATTACGTGCACCTGCGCTTCGAAACGCATCACGTGGGCGGTCTGGACATTGCCCAGCAATGGATACGCAATGGACGGGTCCGCTTCCTGGCGCTCAATGACCACCTGCCCAGCATGGCGCGGCGCCTGGGCGACGACCGCAAACTCATGCAGTACGCCAGCCGCGCGGAATGCGATCTCGACGTTTTCCAGGACCGCATCCGCGCCGCCATGGCAGCGGCAGGCGCCGTGGGCGACGCCATGCGCGAGCTGACCGCCTGCGCGCGGGAGGCCGGCCTGAAGGTGGCTTCGCACGACGACCCGGATGCCGCCACGCGCCGCTACTACCATCAGCTTGGCTGCAGCGTGGCGGAATTTCCGCTGACCCGCGATGCGGCCGGCGTCGCGCGCGACCTGGGCAATGCCGTCGTGTT
Organism: Achromobacter agilis; assembly: GCF_900496965.1. GTDB lineage: Bacteria > Pseudomonadota > Gammaproteobacteria > Burkholderiales > Burkholderiaceae_B > Achromobacter > Achromobacter agilis. Next base: position 38,292 of record NZ_UFQB01000021.1, on the reverse strand, counting down.
CGGCGCACCCAACGTGGTGCGCGGCGGCAGCCACACCGGCGCGCCCAGCGCCACCGAGATGGTCCGCGCCGGCCTGTGCGATGTCCTGACTTCCGACTACTACTACCCCGCTCCGCTCACGGCCGCCCTGCGGCTGGCCGCCGACGGCGTGCTGCCGCTGGCGCAAGCCTGGGACCTGGTATCGCTGAACCCCGCGCGCGCCGCCGGCCTCAAGGACCGCGGCGCCCTCGCGCCGGGGCTGATCGCCGACGCGATCGTGGTGGACGACCAGGTGCCGGAGCTGCCCCGGGTCTGCGCGGCGATCGTGGGCGGCGAATTGCGCTACGCCAGCCGCGCGTTCGGCGACAGCCACAATCAGCGGATGGCGGCCTGACCATGCCGCTCGCCCATCGCTACGCCCTGTACCTGGCGCCCACCGGCCCCTGGCGCGAACACGGCAGCCGCTGGCTGGGCCGCTGCGCCGACACCGGCGAGGCGCTCTCTCCCCTGCCCGGACAGGCCGGCTATCCGCGCGAATGGACGCAGGCGCCGCGCCACTACGGCCTGCACGCAACCCTGAAGCCGCCCTTCCGCCTGTGCCCGGGCGCGAGCCCGCAGGAAGTGGATGCCGCCGCGCGCCGTCTGGCGGGCAACCGCGCCCCGTTCACGCTGGCGCTGGAGTGCGAGCCGCTGCGCGGCTTCCTGGCCTGGCGCATCGCCGGTGCCGACCAGCCGGGCCAGGCTCGCATCCAGGCCCTGGCCGACGCGGCCGTGCGCGATCTGGATCCCCTGCGCGCGCCACCCACGCCCGAAGACATCGCGCGCCGCCAGCCGCAGTCGCTCACGCCCGCGCAGCAGGCCATGCTGGCGCGCTGGGGCTATCCCTATGTGTTCGACACCTATACCTTCCACATCACGCTGACGGGCAAGCTGGAGGGCGATGCGCTGGCGCAGGCGCAGGCCGGCATCGCTACCTTCGCCGACCCGCTGCGCGGACAGGCGATGGACGTGCCGGGCATCAGCATCTACGTGCAGGCGGCGCCGGGCGCCGACTTCGTCGCGGCGCGGCACTACCATTTCGACGGCACGTGCTCGGACGCCGCGGGCGCCGCCTACCTGCAGGGGCCGGCCGCCGCATGAATACCCCCGCCGACGGCACGCGCCTGATCTACCTGATGGGCGCTTCGGGCAGCGGCAAGGACACGCTGCTGCGGCTGCTGCGCAGCCATCTGCGCGGCGACGAGCCCGTGCTGGTGGCGCACCGCTACATCACGCGCGACAGCGGCGGCAGCGAGGACGCGCTGAGCCTGACGGACGACGAATTCGTCCGCCGCGACGCGCTGGGCTGCTTCGCGCTGCGCTGGCGCAGCCATGGCCTGCGCTACGGTATCGGCATCGAGCTCGACGCGTGGCTCTCCTGCGGTGCGGCCGTCATCATCAACGGCTCGCGCGCGCACCTGGAACAGGCCCATGCGCGCTATCCGGCGCTGACGGCGGTGGAGGTCACGGTCGACCCCGGCCTGCTGGCCCGCCGCCTGGCGGGACGCGGCCGCGAAAATGCGGAACAGATCGCGCAGCGGCTGTCGCGCGCCACGCAGGCGTTCCCGGTGCCGCAACGGTGCCGGCTGATGCGGGTCAACAACGACACCGCCCCGGAGATCGCGGCGGCCGCGCTGCTGGACATCGCCCGCGCGAAGCTGGCGTAACCCGGTTCAGCCCGGGCCGGGCGCGCCCAGGCCCCACGGCGCGGCCGCGTCGCCGCACAGATCCAGCAGGATGTCCGAGAAGTAGGTCTCGGCTGCCAACGGCTGCTCGCGCTTGCGCCGGATCAGGTTGATCGGCGGCAATTCCCAGCCGAAATCCCAGGGCACCATCCCCAGCTTGCCGCGCTGGCACAGTTCACGCGCGATCTCTTCGGGCACGACGGAAACAAAGGTTTCATTCATGGTCAGCATGCCTTCGATCACGTCCGTCGAATAGGCTTCCAGCACCGGAGACGGCGGGCTCAGCTCCTCGCGGATGAAATGCTCCACGATCAGTTGCCGAGTGGGTGTGTTGGCCGCCGGCAGCACCCAGTCCATCGCCGCCACCGCCGCCCAGTCGGGCTGGCGCCGCGCCAGCCGCTGGGCCAGCCGGCCGTGCGCGATCAGGCGCGGCCGCTGGCGATACAGCGCGCGGTGGATCAGGTCGTCGTGCGCCACCATCGGCGTGGCGCGGCTGATGATGCAGTCCAGTTCATGCTGGCGCAGCATCGGAACGAGGTGGTCCGTGGTGGCGCGGTGCAGGCTCAGCGTGACGCCGTGGCGCTGGTGCAGGCGGCTGATCGCCGCCGTCAGCAAGGCGCTGGAGACATACGGCACGACGCCGACGTGCAGGTGCGCCGACCGGCCCGCGTGCAGGGCTTCGACTTCGCGCGCCCACAGGTCCAGGTCGCTGAGCATGTGGCGCGCGCGCACCAGGGCCAGGCTGCCCAGGGACGTAGGCTGCAGTCCGCGCCCGGTGCGCGTGAATAGCGGCGCCCCGAAGATGTCCTCGAGTTCCGCCAGCGCCTTGGTCACCGCGGGCTGGCTGATGCCGGCCGCCGCCGCCACCCGCGTCAACGATCCATGCCGGGCGATGTTGAGCAGCAGCGCCAGGTGGCGGTGCTTCAGGCGATTGGCGAGACGGGCCGCATCCCAGTTCACGGTCTTTCTCCATAACCAGTTGGTTATTCAATTATGCCAACAAATACAAAACCAGTTATTTCTCGATCCTATACTGCAGGCATCCCCCCTTGCCCGGTACGTCTCATGAGCGCCTCCTTCACTACCCGTCCGGAAATACGCGGCACCTTCGGCGTGGTTTCCTCCACCCACTGGCTCGCCTCGCAAGTGGCCATGAGCGTGCTGGAGCGCGGCGGCAACGCCTATGACGCGGCCGTGGCGGGCGGCTTCACGCTGCAGATCGTGGAACCCCACCTGAACGGACCGGGCGGCGAAGTGCCCATCCTGTTCTGGAGCGAACGCGAACAACGCCTGCGCGCGCTGTGCGGCCAGGGGCCCGCGCCGGCGCTGGCCACCCCAGCCTACTTCCGCGGCCTGGGCGTGGACCTGGTGCCCGGCATCGGCCTGCTGCCCGCCACCGTGCCTGGCGCGTTCGGCGCCTGGCTGACCCTGCTGCGCGACTACGGCACATGGGAACTGGCCGACGTGCTGCGCCCCGCCATCGACTACGCGCGCAACGGTTTTCCGCTAGTGCCGCGCATTTCCCAGGCCATCCTGGCGGTGCAGGCGCTGTTCCGCGACGAATGGACCAGTTCGCGCGATGTCTGGCTGCCCGATGGCCGGGCGCCGGCCCCAGATACGCTGTTCCGCACGCCCGCGATCGCGGCCACCTACACCCGCATCCTGGACGAAGCGCATACCGCCAGCACCGATCGCCGCGGCCGCATCGACGCTGCGCTGGAGGTCTGGTACCGCGGCTTCGTGGCTGACGAAATCGATGCCTACTACAGCCGCGTAGCGGTGCGCGACACGACCGGCCAGCGCAACCGCGGCCTGTTGCGCAAGTCCGACCTGGCGGATTGGCGCGCCACGTACGACGATCCGCTCACCGTGGAATACGGCCGCTACACCGTGGCCAAATGCGGCGTCTGGTCGCAGGGCCCGGTCCATCTGCAACAGCTGGCCATGCTGCGCCACCTCGGCGTGGACGGGCTGGACCCGCTGTCTCCGGCATTCGTGCACCGCGTGGCCGAGGCGGCCAAGCTGGCGTTCGCCGACCGCTGCGCCTGGTACGGCGATCCCGACTTCGTGCAGGTGCCGCTGGCGGACCTGCTGGGCGATGCCTATGCCCGGTCCCGCGCGGCGGGTATCGGCGCGCGGGCCTCCACCGCCCTGCAGCCGGGCAGCCCCGGCGGCCTCGCTCCCCGGCTGCCCGACCTGGATGCCGCGGTCCGCGCCCTGGCCGCTTCCGACACCCGCTTCGGCGTGGGCGAACCGACCTTCGCCGCGCTGCCGCCGGTCTCCGAGTGGGCCGCGCGCGAACTATTCGTGGGAGACACCTGCCAGATCGACGTCATCGACCGCGACGGCAACATGGTGGCCGCCACGCCGTCTGGGGGCTGGCTGTCGTCCAGCCCCGTGGTGCCGGGGCTCGGTTTCCCGCTCACCACCCGCCTGCAGATGACCTGGCTGGACGACGGCGTGCCGGGGCAGCTGCAACCGGGCAAGCGGCCCTGCACGACCCTCTCTCCCGGATTGGCGTTGCGCGACGGCCAGCCTTATATGGCCTTCGGCACGCCGGGCGGCGATCAGCAGGACCAATGGACCGTGGCGTTCTTCCTGCGCCATGCCATGGGCATGAACCTGCAGGAGGCCATCGACGCGCCGTCCTGGCACATCGATCACTTCCCGGGATCGTTCTGGCCCCGCACCCAAACGCTGAACCGGCTGACGGTGGAGTCGCGCATGCCCGCCGCCACGCTGGACGCGCTGCGCGCCGCCGGCCATGACGTCAAGGTGGGGCCGGACTGGTCGGAGGGCCGCATCAGCGCCTGCACCCGCGAACCCGCCGCCGGCGGCGGCCTGTTGCTGCGCGCGGGCGCCAATCCGCGCGGCATGCAAGGGTATGCCGTCGGCCGATAAACCTGTTTCGTTCCAGCCGGCGCACAGACCGGCCTTTGCACAAGGGGTACCAACCATGACACTGCGATTCAAACGACTGCTGCGCGCATGCGCCCTGGGCCTGGCGCTGGCCGCGCCCGCCGCCTCCCACGCCGCCTGGCCCGAAAAGCCCATCACGCTGATCGTGCCCTGGGCCGCAGGCGGCTCCACCGACATCCTGGCGCGCGTGCTGTCCGAAGGGCTGACCCAGTCTCTCGGCCAATCCGTCATCGTCGAGAACCGGTCGGGCGCGTCCGGCAACATCGGCACCACCTTCGTCGCCCGCGCCAAGCCCGATGGCTACACGCTGCTCGTGGGCTCCATGAGCACGCACACGATGAACCAGGCGCTCTATTCCAATATGCCGTTCGACGGCGTGAAGGACTTCACGCCCATCGCCGAACTCGCGCTGGTCACCAACACCATGGTGGTGCACCCGTCCGTGCCGGCCTCCAACCTGAAGGAGTTCATCGCCTACCTGAAGGCGCATCCCGACACCGTGACCTATGCCTCGGCCGGCCAGGGTTCTACCAACCATCTCAGCGCCGCGCTGTTCGAAAAGGCGGCCGGCGTGAAGATGACGCACATTCCCTACCGGGGTGGCGCGCCGGCGGTGCTGGACACCGTGGCCGGACGCACGCAGGTGCTGTTCAGCGCCGGCACGCAGACCCTGCCGCACGTGCAGACCCACAAACTCAAGCTGCTGGCCGTCACCGAGGAATCGCGCTCGCCGTTCCTGCCCGACGTGCCCACCGTCGCGGAAACGCTGCCCGGCTACGAACTGTCAGTCTGGTATGGCGCGTTCGGCCCCGCCGGCATGCCGCCCGAACTGACCGCGCGGCTGAACCGCGAGATCAACCTGATCCTCAAGCGTCCCGACGTCATCAAGAAAATGGCCGACATGGGCGTGCTGCTGACCGAGACCACGCCGGAACAGTTCAGCCAGATCCTGGCGCGCGACGCCGACAAGTACGGCAAGCTGATCAAAGAACTGGGGATCACGGCCGAATGAACGCAGCCCCGCCCCTGAACCCGGCGCTGGCAGCGGTGCAGGCGATCGTCCAGGCCTATGCCGCCGCCGATCCGGCCGCCGCCTTCCAGGCCATCGATGCCTACGCGCACGCCTCGCTGGCGCACACCCTGTGCACGATCAACCGGTATGACGCCGGCGCCGAGCGCGTCGTGCGGCTGTACAGCTCGAACCCCGAGGCCTATCCGCCCGGCGGCAGCAAGGACAAGGCGGGCACCGCATGGGGCCGCCACGTCCTGCAGGAGCGGCGCGTCTTCGTCGGCGAAGGCGAAGACGCGATCCGCGCGTTCTTCGATGACCATGGCGCGATCCGCGAGCTGGGGCTGCGGTCCGTCATCAATGTGCCGGTGGAGTACGGCGGCGCCTGCCTGGGCACCGTCAATTTCCTGATGCCGCGCGCGGCGGTGTCGGATGCCGACGTCCAGACCGCGCGCCTGGCGGGCCTGCTGGCGCTGCCGGCGCTCCAGGCGCTGAGCCAGCCGCAATGAAGCGCCGGGCCCCGCCCGGGGCCCGGCCTCCGCCCGTTCAGATCAGCGCGCTGCGGATCCGCGAAGACACCATGTCGATCACCACGACGAAGGCGACGATGATGATCATGACCGCGCAGGTTTCCGCGTAACGGAAGCTGCGGATGATCTCCCACAGCACGGTCCCGATCCCGCCGGCGCCCACGATCCCCACGACGGAGGCCGAGCGCACGTTCGATTCGAAGCGGTACAGCGAATACGAGATCCACAAGGGGAGCACCTGCGGGATCACACCGTAGACGATTTCCTCCAGCGCGTTCGCGCCGGTTGCGCGCACCCCTTCCACCGGACGCGGGTCGATCGCCTCGACCGCCTCCGAGAACAGCTTGGCAAGCACGCCCGTCGTGTGCACCCACAGCGCCAGCACGCCGGCGAACGGCCCCAGGCCCACCGCCACGATAAACAGCATGGCGAACACCATTTCATTGATGGCGCGGCAGGCGTCCATCAGCCGCCGCATGGGCTGGTAGACCCAGGCGGGCACCATGTTCGACGAGCACAGCAGCCCCAGGGGCACCGCCACCACGATGGCCAGGAACGTCCCCCAGACGGCGATCTGCACGGTCACGATCATCTCGTCGAGGTACATGCGCCAGTCGCGGAAGTTCGGCGGAAAGAAGTCCGCCGCGAACTGGGCCATGTTGCCCGAGTCGCGCAGCAGGTCCAGCGGCCGCATGTCCGCGCCCTTCCACGACATGACGAGCAACGCCAGCACGACGGCCCAGACAAGTAGGACCGGCAGCGACGAGCGCGGCGCGGAAGGAAGACGGGAGGTCTGCGTGGCTAGGTTCATAAGAGCTGGCGATTGGCGTAGAGGGTTTTCGGTTGCGCGCACGCCGGCGCGCCGGATGGCGCGCCGGCGTGCGAACTGCGTTTACTGCTTGACGGCCGGCTGGCCCAGGCTGGCCAGCTTGCTGTCCAGCTCGGCCAGCTGCTTCTGCTTTTCGGCCTGACCCAAGGTGGAATCGGCTTCAACCTTGGCCTTCTCGCGCGCCAGCTCGATCTGGCGGATGGGAACCAGCTGCTGGTTGTCGGACGCGCGGAAACCCTGGTAGGTCAGCGCCTTCAGGTTGGCGAGTTCGCGCTCGGCGTCCTTGCCCTTGCCGTAGTTGATGAAGAAGTCGCGGATGCGGACCTTCAGGTCGGCCGGCAGGTCGGTGCGCATGACGAGCGGATCGGCCGGGATCAGGGGCGACTTCCACAGCACGCGCACGCTGTCGTTGGCGTCCTTGCCCGTGTTCAGGCGATAGCGTTCCAGGGCCTCGGTGTTGTTGACCGCCACGTCCACCTGCTTGTTGATGACCGACAGCAGGTTGGCTTCGTGGTTGCTGGCGCGCACCGTCTTGAAGAAGGTCTTGGGTTCGATCTTGTTGGCGGCCCACAGGTAGTAGCCCGGAACGGCGGTGCCCGACGTGGAGTTGGGGTCGCCGGCGCCGTAACTCAGCTTGCCGCCGCGCTTGAGCACGTCGTCCAGCGTCTTCAGGTCGCTGTCCTTGTTGACGATCAGCAGCGACCAGTAACCGGGGTTGCCGTCCTTGTCGATGACAGAGGCGAACACTTCGCCCTGGGCGCGGTCAACGGCTTCGATCGCGGACTTGTTGCCGAACCAGCCCAGCTGCACCTTGTTGAAGCGCATGCCTTCGATAATGCCGGCGTAGTCGGAGGCGAAGAACGGCTTGACCGGCACGCCGATGGAGCGGCTCAGGTCGTCGATGACAGGCTGCCACACCGACTTCAGGTTGGTCGACGACTCCGTCGAGATGATGCCGAAGTTCAGCGGCTTGGCGTCCTGGGCGTGGACCTGCGTGGACAGGGTCGCGGCGGCGATCAGGGTGAAGAAGGTTCTGCGTAGCATGGAAGGCTCCGGGGAGGAAAGGGGCAGGAGGTCAGGCGGCGTGCGCCAATCGGGACAGGGAGGCGACGCCCGGCGCGGCGGGCGCCGGCGTCTCGTATTCGGGAAGCAGTTCGCCCAGGTCTGCGCCATAGAGCTCGCGCAGCATGGACGGGGTCAGGGCCGCCGAGGGGCCGTCATAGACCACCTTGCCGTGGCGCAGGGCCACCACGCGCGGGCAGTAGCGCAACGCGACGTCGACCTGGTGCAGGGACACCACCACCGCCACCTTGCGGCCGCGATTGATCTGGGCCAGCGTATCCATCACGCGGCGCGACGATTCGGGGTCCAGCGAGGCGATGGGTTCGTCGGCCAGGATGACGCGGGCGTTCTGCACCAGAGTGCGGGCGATGGCCGCGCGCTGCTGCTGTCCGCCGGACAGCGTCGACGCGCGTTGAAATGCGTAGTCGTCTATACCAACCTGGGCAAGCGCATCCAGGCCCTGGCGCACCTCGGCGCGCAGGAACCAGCGCGTCAGGCTGCGCCACAGCGGCACGCGCGGAAGCAGGCCGGTCAGGACGTTGGTGATGACGGGCAGGCGGCCCACCAGGTTGAACTGCTGGAACACGAAGCCGATGCCGGCGCGCGCGCCGCGCACGTTGCGGCTCAGGCGGCCGTTGCGCTGGATCAGTTGGCCGTTGATGGTCACGCTGCCCACATCGCCGGCAACGAAGCCCGCCAGATGGCGCAGCAGGGTGGACTTGCCCGAACCGGAAGCGCCCAGCAAGGCGACCATCTCGCCGTCGGCCACCTGCAGGTCCACGCCGTCCAGCGCCTTGGCGCCTGCGTGGAAGCTCTTGCTGAGCCCTTGCACTTCGATGGCGTAAGTCATTGTCGAATCCCCCGAGGGTTTGTTCATTGCCGCATTCTGTTTTCACGGCATGACAGCACGATGACCCGGGGCGCCGAATGATCCGGCGTAAATCAGGGACGCCGCAATGCGCTGAAAGACATTCGTCATAAAAGCGGACGCCATCGCCCCCGCGCGACGGGTATATTGAAGCTATTCCCTCACCTGCCTGGCGCTCATCATGATCAAAGGTACCTGCCTGTGCGGCCGCATTGCGTATGAGATCACCGGCCCGCTCACCAACGCCCTCAACTGCCATTGCACGATGTGCCGCAAGTCGCACGGCGCCGCGTTCCGCAGCCGGGCCACGGTCCAGTCCAAGGATTTCGCCTGGACGCGCGGAGAGAACCACGTCACCTGGTATTGCTCGTCCCCGGGCAGCTATCGCGGGTTTTGCGAAGCCTGCGGCACGCCCCTGCTCAGCCGCTTCGACCAGACGCCGGACGTCTACGGCCTGCCGCTGGGCGCACTGGACGACGACCCGGGCGTGAAGCCGGCGGCGCATTGCCACGTAGCCAGCAAGGCGCCCTGGTTCGACATCACCGATACGCTGCCGCAGTACGCCGGAGCCTTCGACGAAACGCCCGAACACAGCCCGCAGGCGGTTGCCTGAGCGCCCGTAAACGGAAGCGATGTACGTCCAGCTCCGGACGCACCCAAGGAGAACGATATGAATGACTACGGCGCGATGCTCGATCCCGCCAGCCTGCGCTTCACGCGCGAACTGCCGGCCAGCGTCGAAACGGTCTGGGCCTACCTGACCGACTCCAGCAAGCGGGGCCGCTGGCTCGCGACCGGCGACATGGAATTGCGCGATGGCGGAGGCGTGACCCTGCGCTTCGTCCACGCGGACCTGTCGTCGGTGCCCGAACCCACGCCGGAACCCTACAAACCCTATGAAAACGGGGTCACCACCCAGGGCCTGATCACCCGGTGCGAACCGCCCCGCCTGCTGTCCTTCACCTGGGGCGGTTCGCAGGGCGAGCCTTCCGAGGTCGTTTTCGAACTGTCCCCGCAAGGCAATGGCACCCTGCTGACGCTCACCCACCGCAAACTCGCCGGCCGCGACGAGATGGTGGACGTAGCCGCGGGCTGGCACACGCACCTGGGCGTGCTGTCGGCCCGGCTGGCCGGACGCGAGCCCGGGCCGTTCTGGTCCACCCACGGCAAGTGGGAGGCCGATTACCAGGCCCGGATCCCCCGGCCCTAGAGTCGTTCAGCCACAACTATCATGGCGCATTGACAGATAAAAACTGGCTAATCACTGCGCTTTGCAGTAACATAAGTCCGTGATTTCTCCGCGAAAACCGGGCTTCGGTCATTCTGCGTCGCCAACCTGTAACGCCTCTGGGCAGTACTGTGAGGCCCCCTCAGGACGTGTCCTGCATTCCAGGACGAAGCCTGCCGCCGCAAGAGGCGTCGCCGCACCAAGCGCAGCGCCATCCGGCACTGCAATAAACGCTCCAACCCGCTTCTTCCGGCGACATGCGCGTAGCGCACCGCCGCGACCGAGCCGCGCATCGCGCGCACATTGCCCTCGCGGCGCGAGTATCCGTCATTTCAGACATCCGATTGGGATGCCGTGGCCCCTACCCGCGCCTGCCCGGACGTTTTACGTTCAACCCGCTGGACCCTGGTTATTTGAGTCCAACGCGCTTGCCGCCCCGCGCGGCGAGCCATGCCGCCGGCATGGCTGCGCGTATTGATAGGAGTAGAAAATGGCTAAAGAAGAACTCATCGAATTGGATGGCATCGTTGACGAAGTGCTGCCCGATAGCCGCTACCGCGTAAAGCTGGACAACGGCATCGAAGTCGGCGCCTACGCCTCGGGCCGCATCCGCAAGCACCGCATCCGCATCCTGGCCGGCGATCGCGTCACCCTGGAAATGTCGCCGTACGACCTGACCAAGGGCCGCATCAACTTCCGCCACAAGGACGAACGGGCGCCCTCCACGCCGCGTCCCCAGCAGTACCGCCGCTGAGCCAGGGCGCCAGGGCCGGCGCCGCGCCGGCTCCCTGCCCTGCTCGCGGGCCTTAAGCCCCACGGCAATATGCCGTTATGCATGGAGCGCCTGTTCACGGACGAATGGCGCCCCACCAGGCGCGACACCCCGCGGGGCGCGCACGATGCACGATGGATCTGACAGAAGAGTTGCAAGCGGCCGCTGACGAGCTTGCCCTGGCGCGGAGGCGATTCGCGAAGGGCGAGGAAGGCCTGCGCCTGCTCCACCAATCGCGCGAGGCGTTCATCAACAGCCTGCGCAACACTGGCCTGACGTACGCCGAGGCCAAGACCAAGTACGACAACTGCCTGGACGAACAGGAAGCCCAGCAGTTGCGCGTGCGCCAGCAGATGGACTACGCCGAGCGCATGCACCAGCATGTGCTGCACCGGATCGCACTGCAGGCCACGCCCGCGTAAAGCAAAGCGTAGCCCGCCCCTGAATCAGGGCTTGAACGCGCCGATGAAGATGGCGGGATCGACCCGGGCGTCGTTCAAGCTGACATTCCAGTGCAGATGCGGGCCGGTCGCCCGCCCCGTCGCCCCCACCTTGCCCACCAGGCCGCCGCGCGGCAGCTCGTCGCCGACTTTCACGTCGATGGCCGACATGTGGCAGAACATGCTGACGAAGCCCTGGCCGTGGTCCAGGAACACCGTCTTGCCATTGAAGAAGTAATTCCCCACCAGCACGACCACGCCGGCCGCCGGCGCCTTGATCGGCGTGCCCGCGGGCACTGCAAAATCCAGCCCCGAGTGCGGGTTGCGCTCCTGGCCGTTGAAGAAGCGCCGCAATCCGAACGGACTGGACAGCCGGCCGCCGTTCACCGGGCGGTCCAGCAGCAGGTTGCTGGGCGTGACGCCGGCGCGGTAGCCGCGGTTGGCAGCGCTTTGCTCGGCCATCTCGCGTTCGATGCGCTTCAGGTCGTCCGGGTTCGGCTCGACCTGGCGCTGGTTTTTCAGCGTAATGCGCTGGGCCGCGTATTCCTTGGCGCCGACCTTGAAGGACAGCTTGCGCTGGCCTTGCGCGCCGGCAACCGACACCTGCTGTTCGCCCGGCTTCACGCTGAGCGGAATGCCGACCACGGCGATCCACTGCCTGCCTTCTTCGCGCACGACCAGGACGCGCCGCCCCAGGAACGTGACTTCCGGGGCGCGCTCGGCGTCGCCCAGGCCCAGGACCGCGACCCCGCCCGGAACGGCAAAGTTGAGCTTGCGGGTGAGATAGCCTTCCTGCTGCGCGCGGACGGGCAGGCCCAGGCTGGCGGCAGCCGCGGCCAGGCCCAACCGCAAGACATCGCGGCGGCGGAACATCGCGCTTACAGGCACAGATTCGCCGGTTCGATGATGGTCTGGTCGCGGCGGGCGATGCGCGTGGACAGGCGCGTTTCCGTCTTGCCCTTCCAGTGGGTTGTGGTCAGCACGGCCTCCACGCCCATGCTGTCTTGCTGGATGAGTTCAAAGCCGTTGCGTACCGCCTTGCGCTCGAAATTGATGCCCATGTTCTTCCAGGATTCCGCCACACAGTTCGTGTAGTCCTCGGCCGAGCGTTGGGTCGAACCGTAGAACACGGGGTCGCGCTCGCGCACATCTTTGACGTTGGCGCAGGCCGTCAGGGCGGCCAGGACGGTAAGGGACAGAGCGGTACGGACCTTCATGGCGATGGAACTCTCGAACGGATGGAAATGGAAAAAGCGCGGCCAACTATAGCGCAGCGCCAGGCTTGGGGCCTGTTCGCGCTAACTGGAGCGTTGCACAGGCTAGGGCGCGCGGCGGGCTGATTTGGGCCGGAAAGCCGCGATGACTTCCGGATGGGTTTCGGCGTAAGGGCCGCCGATCAGGTCGATGCAATAGGGAATGGCGGCGAAGATGCCCGGCACCAGCACGGCGCCGTCTTCCGCCTTCAGCCCTTCCAGCGTTTCGCGGATGGACTTCGGCTGGCCGGGCAGGTTCACGATGAGCGCGGCATGGCCGGCGGTTTCGCGGATGACGGCGACCTGGCGCGACAGGATGGCCGTGGGCACGAAGCGCAGGCTGATCTGGCGCATCTGTTCGCCGAAGCCGGGCATTTCCTTGGTGCCGGCGGCCAGGGTTGCTTCCGGCGTGACGTCGCGCCGCGCCGGACCCGTGCCCCCGGTGGTCAGCACCAGGTCGCAGCCGCAGCCGTCCACCAGTTCGATCAGCGTCTCGGAAATGCGGGCGGGCTCGTCGGGGATCAGGCGGTCCACCGCCTGCCACGGCGACGCCAGCGCGCCGCCCAGCCACTCCCGCAGCGCGGGCAGCCCCTGGTCCTGATAGGCGCCGGCCGAGGCGCGATCGGAAACGGACACCAGGCCTATGATCAATTCGTCGGGGTGGCTGCGGGCGATACGGGTGGCGGTCATGGTTGCAGAATCGTTGAATGGAACGGTTTGGCGCCGCGGATGCGGCTTGTGGCGCGGTCAATCATGGAAATCCAGAAGAGCCCCGCAACAACGATGCTATCGCATTCTTTCCCAGGGGAAGTACCGGCCGCCTACGCCATTCGCAGGATCCGGGCCTGTGGCGAAAAAGCGAATCGTCCATGGCCCCGCTTTTTCGCGCTTGTTCCGGCAATGGCCGCTCGCTAACATCCGCTCACAATCCGACCCGCTATCGAGGCGCCCCGCGCCCTTTCCTGGTTTCCCGGCATGATCAAACGCACTCTCCGGCAGCACGCGCTGGCGGCGGCGCTGGCCCTGGCCGCCGCCGCGGCCGCCGGGTGGGGCGCCGTGCATGCGCTGGCCCTGCAGACGGAGCCCGTGCCGGCCGCCGCGCCGGGCATCTACCTCCCCAACCTGGGCAATACGCTGCAGGAGCAGACCCGCAACCTGTCGCGCCTGAGCCAGGCCCTGCGCACGGGCGACCGCCTGGTCATCCTGGGCTCGTCGGAGCTGACCAGCAACGACCTGCGCTTCGTCCCCTACCGCTATCTGGCCGACGAATTGCAGATGCCGGTGCTGGCCTACGGCCATTCCGGCTTCCAGTCCCTGGGCATGCAACTGGTGCTGGCGGCGCTGGCCGACGACCTGTCGCCGGCCTCCCGCGTCGTCGTCATGCTCTCGCCGGGCTGGTTCGACGGGGATGGCGGGCTGGGGCCGGACGAATTCAAGGAACACGCCAATCCCCTGCTGCCCCGGCTGCTCAGCCAGCCCGAGGGCCGGGCCGAGATGCTGCGCTGGCTCGAAGCCAAGGGCGATGCCGGCGTCGCGTGGTCGATGGTGTCCGAGCAGGCCTATGTCTTCCGCCAGCGTCTGGTCGACCTGTGGGCGCCCGCCTACGCCGCGCCCGCCCCCGAGCCGGAGCGCTCGGGACCGGCCGCCGCCGCCCGCGTAGTGGACTGGGACGCCCTGGCCAACCAGGCCCAGGGCGCGGAACAGGCCTTGATGGCCGACAACCCCTACGCGGTGCGCGACGATTTTTTCGACAAGTACCTGCGGACCGTTCCCGCAGGCGGCAAGACGGCCTACCTGCCGCAGCCGCTGACGGGCCGCGACGAACTGCGCGAACTGACCGCCCTGATGGCGCTCTTGCGCCGGCACGGCGTGGACGCGCTGTTCGTCATGCAGCCGCTGCACCCCATGGTGTTCAAGGACCTGGACCGCTTCGGACCGGTGCAGCGCGAAGTCGCGGCGCTATGCCGGCGTTACGCCATGCACTGCATGGACATGTACGGGGCGCCCTTCGAAGTGGGCACGCTGCGCGACGTCCAGCATCTGGGAGAACTGGGCTGGCTGCGCGTCAACCAGAGAATCGCCGAGGTGTTTCGGCCATGAGGTACCGGATCCCATGAAAAGAACCCTGTGGCTCTGCCTGTTGTACCTGGGCCTCCTGGCGGTCATGCTGATCCAGGCGGATACGGCTGCGAATCTGGGCAAGCCGATGGAAATCGAGTTCCAGTATTCGAAGTTTTGAGTGTTTTTGGGGGGTGTCAGACACCCGCGAGCGGGTTGCACAGGGGGAAGGCCGTCTCCTCGGGTGTCAGACACTGGCTATTGCGCAGGTGTCCGACGCCGCCCGCCGCTCAAGTGTCTGACACCCGAGGAGACGGCCGTCGCCTTGCCTGGGTGCCCGCGGGTGTCTGACACCCCCCTTGCCCAGACGCCCTCCCCAACCGCCCCCAGTTGGTAGCCGGACGCAACCAGTGACAGGTCACAAATCTGCAATAATCAGCGTCTCGCCGGAATCTCCCCCCGCCTCCATGTTCGACCTCTTCCACGGCCTAGACCTTTGGGTAGGCCTCAGTCTTGTCTTGGCCCTGACATTCGTCCTGGCCTTTGAATTCATCAACGGATTCCACGACACGGCCAACGCCGTGGCAACGGTCATTTACACCAAAGCCATGCCGCCGCACCTGGCGGTCGTGCTTTCGGGAATTTTCAATTTCCTGGGCGTGCTGCTCGGCGGCGTGGGCGTGGCCTACGCCATCGTCCATCTGCTGCCGGTGGAATTGCTGATCAATGTGGACACCGGCCGCGGGCTGGCCATGGTGTTCGCCATGCTGGCGGCGGCCATCGCCTGGAACCTGGGCACCTGGTACTTCGGCATCCCCGCTTCCAGCTCGCACACCCTGATCGGCTCGATCCTGGGCGTGGGCCTGGCCAACGCGCTGATCACCGACCTGCCGCTGGCGGACGGCGTCAACTGGGGCAAGGCCATCGACATCGGCTTGTCCCTGGTGGTGTCGCCGGTGGCGGGCTTCCTGGTCGCGGGCGGGCTGCTGCTGGTGCTCAGGCGCTGGCTGCCCCTGTCGAAAATGCACAAGACGCCCGAACAGCGCCGCGCCATCGACAACAAGAAACATCCGCCGTTCTGGAACAGGCTGGTCCTGGTGCTGTCCGCGATGGGCGTGAGCTTCGTCCACGGCTCCAATGACGGCCAGAAAGGCATCGGCCTGATCATGCTTGTGCTGATCGGCATCGTGCCCGCCAATTTCGTGCTCGATACCAACAGCACCACCTACCAGATCGAACGCACCCGCGACGCCGCCAATCACCTGAACGTCTTCTACCAGCGCAACGAGGCGATGCTGGGCGACTACCTGGCGCTCAAGCGCTCCGACGCGACCACCGAGCTGCCGCGCAACTTCCGCTGCGATCCCGAACTGACCATGCCGACCATCGCCGCGCTGCAGGCCGATCTGCACGGCGTGTCCACCTACGCCGACCTGCCGGCCGAGAAGCGTATCTCCGTGCGCCGCTACCTGCTCTGCCTGGACGACACGGCCAAGAAGGTGGCACGCATCGAAGGGCTGCCGGCCCGCGAACGGGCCGACCTGCAGCGCTTGCGCGCCGACCTGACGGCCACCACCGAGTACGCGCCCTTCTGGGTGATCGTGGCGGTCGCCCTGGCCCTGGGCGCGGGCACCATGGTCGGCTGGCGCCGCGTGGTGCTGACGGTAGGCGAGAAAATCGGCAAGCAGGGCATGACCTACGCGCAGGGCATGTCCGCCCAGGTAACCGCCATGGGCGCCATCGGGCTGGCCAACGTATTCAGCCTGCCGGTATCCACCACCCACGTCCTGTCCTCGGGCGTGGCCGGAACCATGGTGGCCAACAAGACCGGCCTGCATGGCGGCACGGTGCGCAACATCCTGATGGCCTGGGTGCTGACCCTGCCCGCCTCGATGCTGCTGGCGGCCGGCCTGTTCTGGATCGGCGTGCAGATCGCGGGCTGACGCCCGCCCCCCCCTGGCCTTGCGGGCGATCCGCACGGCCGGCGCAACACTCTGGCTACCGCGCCAGCCTTACGCCGGAAGCGGCCTGCGTCTACCATGGCGCCATGGCTACTCCCAATCCCACCCTGCATTACATTTTCGATCCGCTCTGCGGCTGGTGCTACGGCGCCGCGCCGCTGCTGGAGTCCGCGCGCGCCATTGCCGGCCTGGACATTGCGCTCCACGGCGGCGGCATGATGGCGGGCGCCAACCGCCGGCCGGTAACCGAGGCGTTGCGCCGCTATGTCATGCCGCACGACGAGCGCATCGCCGGCCTGACAGGCCAGACGTTCGGCGAGGACTACTTCAACGGGCTGCTGCGCGATACCGGCGCGGTGTTCGATTCCGAACCTCCCATCACGGCGATCCTGGCGGCGCAGGCGCTGGGCGGCCACGGGCCGGAACTGCTCCAGCGCATCCAGCGCGCGCACTATGTGCAGGGCAAGCGCGTCGCGGCCCCCGCCGTGCTGTCGGCGCTGGCGGCCGACATCGGGCTGGACGCAGCAGCCTTCGACGCCGCCTATACGGCGGCCCAAGGCGCCGAAACCGCCTCGCACATCGCAGCGAGCCGGCAGTTGCTGGCCCAGCTGGGCGGCACGGGCTTTCCCACCCTGGCGCTGGAACGCGACGGCGTCTATGACCTGCTGGAGCCGTCCCGTTACTTGGGCCGCCCCGAGCAATGGCAGGCGGATCTGCGCACGCGTATCGGCTAGCCCGCCAGGGCCAGCAACACGCCGTAGCCGGCCATGCCCAGCAGCACCGCAACGCCCGTATTGCTGACCAGGCGCGCCGCCACGGCGGTCACGACCAGGCCGCCCGCGTAAGGCCCGATGCGGGCAGCCTGCTCGCCCGCGTCCAGCAGGTCGGGCACGATCACCGCGGCGGCGATCCCCGCCAGCAGGGATGGCCCGAGCGCGGCCAGCGCCGAGCCTTCGCGCGACAGATGGCGCAGCAGGCGGCTGCGTTCGGACAGCATGAACGGCAGCGCGCGGGTCAGATAGGTAATCACGGCCATGGCGGCCACCGCGCCCCAGAATCCCAATCCGTCGGTATTCATGCGGATCTCCTCAAGCGGTACGCGACGCAGCCGATGATGGCGCCGGCCAGAATGGCCGCGCTGGTATGGCCCAGGGCGGCCACGACGCCCGCCCCCGCCACCGCCGCCACGATGGGCAGGCCCATGCCGCGCTTGGCGCTCTGGCAAACCAGGGCCATGAACAGCGCCGGCAGCGCAAAACGCATCACCTGCGACAACATGGGGTAGTGGCGTTCCAGGCCGTCTCCGGCATACACGCCGACGGCGGTGCCGGCGATCCAGGTCAGCCAGGCGCCGAGCCCCAGCGCGGTCATCCAGCCCTGGCGGCGCGCGGGATCCACGGTCTGCAGGCGGTTGAACGCCGTGGCGAAAACCTCGTCGGTCAGCAGGAAGGCGATCTTCAGGCGGCCGCGCAGCGCGGCGGGCAGGAAACGCGACAGCAGCGGGCCATACAGCAAGTGGCGGGCATTGAGCAGCGAGCACAGCGCCACGACCCACAGCCATGGCGTACCCGCCTTGATGGAGGCGAGCAGCAGGAACTGGCTGGCGCCGGCGTAGACCAGCACGGAGATCAGGATGACTTGCAGGGGCGTCAGGCCCGCCGCCATGCCGGCGATGCCGAACGTCACGGCCACCGGGAAGTAGCCGATCATGACGGGCAGGCACGATTTCAGGCCATCGATGCGGGCGCCAGCCGGGGCCGGCGCCGGGGCGGATGAGGTCTCCAAGGGGATTTCGCTTGTTCCGTGTTGCGGCAAGCGGCTAGTTTACCCATCCGCCTGGGGCGGCTACGTCTCGTCGGCGCCCAGCACGCGCAATTGCGCCTTCAGGCGCCGGACCTCCTGGCTCAGGTCCAGGATCAGCGCCGCCGCGTCCAAGCTCGCGCCAAAATCCCGCTCCAGGCGCCGGGCGTCCAGCGCGCGCTGCAGGTCCACGCTGTAGAAGCGCCATTCCGCGGGCCGGCGTCCGCTGGCGTTGACGATGCCGACTTCGACCAGCCGGACGATCCATTCCACTTCCTGGCCGCAGGCGCGGGCCAGGTCGTCGGCGCTCAGGGGTTGCGTTTTGCCCACGACGGTGGCGCTGGTAATGACAAGCTTCTTCATGGTCAGACCCCCAGGTGGCGCCGCGGATTGAAAGGCAGATCCTGCTGCAGCTTCCGATAGGCCGCCTTGGCGGCCTCGCTGTCGGCGGGCGGCAGCACCAGGTCCAGCACCAGGTAAAGATCTCCCGCCGGGTCGCCCGGAATGCCGCGCCCGCGCAGCCGCAGCTTGCGGCCGTTGCCGGAGCCCGACGGGATCGTGACTTCGACCGTGCCGCCCGGCGTCGGCGTCTTGACGCTGGCGCCCAGCGCGGCCTCCCAGGGGGCGACAGGCAGCGTCATATAGAGGTCGCGGCCGTCGGCGCGGTACTGCGGGTGCGGCTTGAAGCGGATTTCCAGGTAGAGATCGCCGTTCTCGCCGCCGCCGTAGCCGGGCATGCCCTGCCCCGCCAGCCGGATGTACTGGCCTTCGCGCACGCCGGCCGGAATCCGCACGCTAAGCGTGCGGGTCTGCATCTGCGGACGCCCTTCGCCGTCGATCTTCATGGAACGCAGGCTGATGTCGCGCGTGGCGCCCTTGAGCGCGTCTTCGAGGTCCACCTCGATCGCGGCATGGTGGTCTTCGCCACGCGCGCGGAATTCCTGCTGCTGCCGCTGCGCGCCGCCGTGGCGGCCGCGTCCGCCGAACAGCGACGAAAAGAACTCGCTGAACTGCGCTTCTTCGCCAGGCGCCGCGCCGCGATGGAACTCGAAACCCTCGTCCCAGCCTGGCGGCGGCTGGAAGCTGCCTTCGGACGACACGCCCGCGGCCAGGTTGTCGTAGGCCAGGCGCTTTTCCTGGTCGCGCAGCACGTCATAGGCTTCGTTGACGTCGCGCATGCGCGTCTCGGCGTCCTTTTCCTTGCTGACATCGGGGTGATACTTGCGCGCGAGCTTGCGGTAGGCCCGCCGGATCTCGTCTTCGGAAGCGCCCCGTTCCACGCCCAGAATGCTGTAGTAGTCCTTGAACTCCATGTTTCGCCCTTTGCAAGGGTTGCGGCCGCCCCCGGATCGCGCCGGGATTCGGTCTTGAATATCAAGAAGATAGGGGTTGCGGACCGTTTTTTCAATGCGCCTTGCCAAGCCGGATGCATCGCGCATAATGTCCGGTTGCCGCAGCGGCCCGGAACCCTCGGCCCGCCGCGCGGAACGGACAAGCCCCCACAGGAACGATCGTGCTGGAAATTATCGACGTCGACTTCAACAACTCCGAACACGGCCGCCAGGTGCTGGCCATGCTAGACGAATACGCCAGCGGCCCGATGGGCGGCAGCGCGCCGCTGTCCGACTACGCGCGGCAGAACCTCATCGCCGAACTGGCCCGCCGCCCCGCCGCCCATGCCCTGCTGGCCAGGGTCGACGGCGAAGCCGCCGGTGTGGCGATCTACATCGAAGGCTTCTCCACCTTCGCCTGCCGCCCGCTCGTCAATCTGCACGACCTCGGCGTGTCTCCCCGGTTTCAGGGCCTGGGCGTGGGCAAGGCCCTGCTATCCGCGCTGGAAGACCGCGCGCGCCGCCTGGGCTGCTGCAAGATCACCCTGGAAGTGCTGGAAGGCAACGCGGTGGCCCAGGGCCTGTACCGCAAGCTCGGCTTCGAGGGCT
This sequence comes from Achromobacter agilis, assembly GCF_900496965.1. Classification (GTDB taxonomy): domain Bacteria; phylum Pseudomonadota; class Gammaproteobacteria; order Burkholderiales; family Burkholderiaceae_B; genus Achromobacter; species Achromobacter agilis. Next base: position 17,920 of record NZ_UFQB01000021.1, on the reverse strand, counting down.
ACGCGCTCGACGACGCCACGGGCCGCGCCATGTTCTGGCAGAAGAAGCTGGCTGCCTGAGGTAGCGTAGTATCTGTTTTTTTGCCGGACGGCGCCGTCCGGACCACGACGCAGGATCAATCATGAAGATGAGCAACATCCCCTTCGGCACCACCGACTGGTCCGAGGTGGAACGCACCGAACACGCCGGCGAGACCGGCATGGCCTATTGGCGGACCCGGCAGTTCGGCGACCTGCGAGTGCGCATGGTGGAATACACCCCCGGCTACCTGGCCGACCACTGGTGCAGCAAGGGCCACATCCTTTTCTGCCTGGAAGGCGAGCTCCACACCGAACTCGAAGACGGCCGCCAGTTCGTGCTGACGCCCGGCATGAGCTATCAGGTCGCGGACCAGGCCGAGCCGCACCGTTCCTCCACCGCCACGGGCGCGAAGCTCTTTATCGTGGATTGACGCCCCCGCGCGACAGGCGGACGGCAGTTGCGTTACCCTTTCCCATGCGGGGCCTTGCGTCGCGGGGCCCTGCCGCCAGCCACTACCCGCCTGACCGGAGATCACACTTGGGCGCCCCGATTACGCTATACGTCGATTCCCTGTTCCTCAGCCCCTACGCCATGTCGGCCTATGTGGCGCTGACCGAAAAACAGTTGCCGTTCGAGGTCCGCCCGATCGACCTCGAAGTGGGCGAACAGCGCATGCAGCCTTACCAGGCGCGCGCACTGACATCCCGGGTGCCCGCGCTGACGCACCAGGATTTCCACCTGACCGAATCCAGCGCCATCGCCGAATACCTGGACGAGGCCTTCCCCGCGCCCGCGCATGCGGCCCTGTATCCCCGCGACGTCCGCGCGCGCGCCCGGGCCCGCCAGTTGCAGGCCTGGCTGCGCAGCGACCTGGCCGCCCTGCGCCAGGAACGCCCCACCGAAACCGTGTTCTACGGCGCGGCCGGCCAGCCGCTGTCCGACGCCGCCCATGCCGCCGCGGCCAAGCTCATCCGGGTGGCGGAGAGCCTGGTGGGCGCGGGCCAGGCCTGTCTGTTCGGCGACTGGTGCATCGCGGACACGGACCTGGCGGTCATGCTCAAGCGGCTGTCCCTGGACGATCTGCCGGCCCCCTTGCGCGCCTATGCCGATGGGCAGTGGCAGCGGCCCTCCGTCCAGAAATGGCTGGAGCACAACGCCGCCGCGCGCGCCTGATCCTGGTTCATTCCCGCGGAGGCGACGATGCAGCTGCTGGATCACGTTTCCATCACCGTGCCCGGCCTCGACGCCGCCCGGCCCTTCTACGATGCCGTCATGCGGGCGCTGGGCGCGGCCAAGGTCTATGACCGCCCCGACGCGCTCGGCTACGGCGAGCGCTGCCGGCCCGGCAGCCCCCAGCACAGCTATCTTTCCGTATTCGCCACCGGCGCGGCCGTCGATGCCGCCGCCGGCGCGCGCCGCCACTGGTGCTTCAAGGCGGCCAGCCGCGCCGCCGTCGACGCGTTCCATGCCGCCGGCCTGGCGCATGGCGGGCGCGACGAAGGCGCGCCGGGCCTGCGCGAGCATTACCACCCGCATTACTACGCGGCCTTCCTGCTTGACCCCGCCGGCAACCGCATTGAAGCCGTCTGCCACGATCCGGCCTGAACCCGGCCGCCGGCAAAGCCGGAATCCAAAAAGGGACAAGCAAATCCGGCCGGTTTGACGGCGATCAATCCCCTCGATGTTGCAGCGCAACATTAGTTGCGGTGTAATAGGGAGGTCAACCTGGCCGGTTCCACTCGGAATCGGCCTGGCGGCTACCGCCGCCGGAAGCTACTACAAGGAGATCGCCATGGCCGGATCCGGCAACGATCGCATCCCCGCTCCGTCCTTCAACCCCTGGACGGCCGCCTATGAGTACGCAGTGGACGCCTGGCAGCGCGGCGTGCTTTACGCCGACGTGATGCGCCAGCGCGGCAATCAATATCACGACCACATGGCCAAGCGCGCCCCGAACGTGCTGAGCATGGAATTCGAACTGGTGCTGGACGGCCGCTGCCTGCCGCGCCCCGTCAACTACGGCCTGCTGCGCATCAAGCCGCCCGAGGGCGTGGAAACGGACCCGATCAAGCGCCCCTTCCTGGTCGTGGACCCGCGCGCCGGGCACGGCCCCGGCATCGGCGGCTTCAAGCCTGAAAGCGAAATCGGCGTGGCCGTGCGGGCGGGGCATCCCTGCTATTTCGCGACCTTCCTGCCGCAGCCCATGCCCACCCAGACCGTCGAAGACGTGATGATGGCCGAGGCGCGCTTCCTGGAAGAAATCATCGCGCTGCACCCCAACGCCGAGGGCAAGCCGGTGGTGGTGGCCAATTGCCAGGCGGGCTGGCAGATCATGATGACCGCCGCGGTCCGTCCCGAGCTGTTCGGCCCGATCATCGTCGCCGGCGCCCCGCTGTCGTACTGGGCAGGCTGGCGCGGCATGAACCCCATGCGCTATGCCGGCGGCCTGCTGGGCGGCAGCTGGCTCACCGCGCTGACCAGCGACCTGGGCAACGGCAAGTTCGACGGCGCCTGGCTGGTACAGAACTTCGAAAACCTGAATCCGGCGAATACGCTCTGGTCCAAGCAGTACAACCTGTACTCCAAGGTGGATACCGAGTCCGCGCGCTATCTGAGCTTCGAGAAATGGTGGGGCGGCCACGTCTTCCTGAACGGCCCCGAAATCCAGTACATCGTCGACAATCTCTTCGTCGGCAACCGCCTCGCAACCGCCGGCCTCGTGACGTCCGACGGCATCCGCATCGACCTGCGCAACATTCGTTCGCCCATCGTGGTGTTCTGCTCCAAGGGCGACAACATCACGCCTCCGCCGCAGGCGCTGGGCTGGATTCCCGACCTGTACCAGGACGAAGCCGAAGTGCTGGCCCACGGCCAGACCATCGTCTACGCCGTGCACGAAAGCATCGGCCACCTGGGCATCTTTGTGTCCGGCAGCGTGGCCCGCAAGGAACACCAGGAGTTCACGTCCAACATCGACATGATCGATGTGCTGCCGCCGGGCATCTACCAGGCCGAGATCGCCGACAAGACGCCCGATACGCCGAACGCGGACCTGGCCTACGGCAACTACGTGCTGTCGTTCGAGCAGCGCAGTCTGGACGACGTGCGCGCCATAGTGGACCGCAAGGAAGAGGACGACCGCCGCTTTGCCGCCGTCGCCCGGATCTCCGACATCAACCTGGGCATGTACCGCAGTTTCATGCAGCCCTGGGTGCGCGCCATGGTGACGCCGCAATCCGCGGAATGGGCCCAGCGCCTGCATCCGCTGCGCCTGCCCTATGAGCTCATTTCCGACCGCAATCCCATGATCGCGCCGATCGCCCAGGTGGCGGAACACGTGCGCGAGCACCGTCAGTCGGTCTCGCCCTCCAACCCCTTCCTGATCGCGCAGGAAATGTTCTCGAACCTGATCGAGACTAGCCTGAACATCTGGCAGGAGCTGCGCGATTCGGCCGACGAACGCACCTTCATGGGCGTGTACGGCTCGCCCCTCGTGCAAGACCTGGCCGGCCAGGGCGCGCGCTCCGGCCCGCCGCGCAAGCACCCCGGCGTATCGCCCGAACACCGCCGCTTCATGGAAGAACGCGCGGCGGAACTGCGCTCGCTGCTGCAGACCGGCGGCCTGCGCGTCGCCGCGATCCGGATGCTGCTGTACGTGTCGGGTGCCGAAGGCGGCCTGGACGAGCGCAGCTTCGCGCTGATCCGCAAAATGCGCGCGGAGTCCGGCAACGCCCTGACCCTGCAGGAATTCAAGGACACCACGCGCGACCAGGCCCTCATGATGACGATGGATTCCGCCGCCGCCATCCAGGCCATGCCGCGCCTGCTCGAAGACTCGCCGGCCGCCGCCATCCGCGAAACGCTGGACACCATGAAGCGCGTGCTGGAAGCCGCCGAGCCACTGAGCGAAGCGGCGCGCGAAAGCCTGGCCGAGATGGAACGGATCTTCGAATCCGCCGAACGCCGCGCGCAGAAGCGCGAACAGGCGCTGGCGCCGGCCCCTGCCAGAGCGCCGGCCAAATCGCCTGCCCGCAAGCCGGCGCGAGCGGCTGCCGCCAAGAGCAAGCCGCCCGCCGCCGCAGCCGCCAAGCCCGTGCAGGCGGCCTCGCCCGCCGGCGCCAAGCGCGGCGCCGCCAAGGCGCCCGCGCGCCCGGCGCGCAAATCCACCAAGACGGCCTCGTGATGACCCTGCCCGCGTCCTCTCACTACGACAAGCTCATCGCCCGCGCGCAGACGCTGGCGCCCGCGCAATGCGCCATCGCCCACCCCTGCGACGAGCCCTCGCTATCGTCAGCGCTGCAGGCCCGCGACCTGGGCCTGTTGCAGCCGATCCTGGTGGGCCCGGAACTCAAGATCCGCGCCACGGCCGCCCAGCATGGGCTGGACCTGGGCAACGCCCGTATCGTCGACGCGCCGCACAGCCACGCGGCCGCCGAACGCGCGGTCGCCCTGGTGCGCAACGGCGAGGCCACGCTGCTGATGAAGGGCAGCCTGCACACCGACGAACTCATGCATGAAGTGGTGGCGCGCGACACCGGGCTGCGCAGCGGCCGACGCATCAGCCACGTGTTCATCATGGAGGTTCCGACCTACGCGGAGCCGCTGTTCATCACCGATGCCGCCATCAACATCTTCCCGGACCTGGAAACCAAGGCCGACATCATCCGCAACGTGATCGACCTGCATCACGGCCTGGGCCTGGGCGAGCCGCGCATCGCCATCCTGTCGGCGGTGGAACAGGTCACGCCCAGCATTCCCGGCACCATCGAAGCCGCGGCGCTATGCAAGATGGCCGATCGCGGCCAGATCACCGGCGGACTGCTGGACGGCCCGCTGGCGCTGGACAACGCGATCAGCGCGGATGCAGCGCGCATCAAGGGCATCCATTCGCCGGTCGCCGGGATCGCGCAGGTGCTGGTAGTGCCGGACCTGGAAGCCGGCAATATGCTGGCCAAGAACCTGACCTTCCTGGCCAACGCGGAAGCGGCCGGCATCGTGCTGGGCGCGCGCGTGCCCATCATCCTGACCAGCCGCGCCGACAGCCCGCGGTCGCGCCTGGCCTCGTGCGCGGTGGCGGCCATCTACGCGCACCACCTGGATCAGCAGCAAGCCCGCCCGCTGGCCTAAGGCATGGAATCCATCCCCTGCCCGTCGACGCGCCCTCCCTCAAGGGAGCGCTCAAGCGGCCTGTCTCAACGTGGAATCACAGCGCCATGACCGACACCATTCTCGTCATCAACGCCGGCAGTTCCAGCATCAAGTTCTATCTGTACGACATCGACGGCGCGCAGGAACTTGCCCCGCGCCTGGGGGGCCAGCTTGAAGGCATCGGCACCCCGCGGCCGAGGCTGCGGGTGCGCGACGCGGCCGGCCAGACCCTGGTCGAGCGAGAAATCTCGCCCAGCCACGCGCCCGACGTGCCCAACGCCCAGGAAGTGGTCGGCACCTGGCTGAGCGGCCACCTGGGCGGCGCGCCGCTGGCGGTTGGGCACCGGGTGGTGCATGGCGGCCCCGACCTGTCCGAGCCGGTGCTGGTCGACGACGAAATCCTGGCAAAGCTGGATACCTTCACGCCGCTGGCGCCGCTGCACCAGCCGAACAACCTGGCTCCGATCCGTGTCATCCGCGAACGCCGGCCCTGGATCCCGCAGGTGGCGTGCTTCGACACCGCATTCCACCGCAGCCACTGCGACGTGGCCGACCGCTACGCGCTGCCCGAGCGCCTGTACCAGGAAGGGGTGCGCCGCTACGGCTTCCACGGGCTGTCCTACGAATACATCGCGCAGCGCCTGCGCCAGGCGCTGCCGGACATCGCCATGGGCAAGATCATCGCCGCGCATCTGGGCTCGGGCGTCTCCGCCTGCGCCATGCACCACGGCAAGAGCGTAGACAGCACCATGGGATTCACGGCGCTGGAAGGCCTGCCCATGGGCACGCGCCCCGGCCGCCTGGACCCGGGCATCGTGCTGTGGATGATGGAACGCGGCATGAGCCACGACGAAATCGAGCACATGCTGTACCACGACTGCGGCATGAAGGGCCTGTCGGGCATCAGCAACGATATGCGCGAACTGCTGGCCAGCGACGCGCCCTCGGCCAAGCTGGCGCTGCAGTACTTCGCATGGCGCGTGGCCGAAGGCATGATCGGGCTGGCCTGCGCGATGAACGGCGTCGACGCCATCGTCTTCACCGCCGGCGTCGGGGAAAACTCCGCCGAAATCCGCCAGGCGATCAGCGAACATTGGGGCTGGCTGGGCATCAAGCTCGATCCGGAACGCAACGCCCGCCACGGGCCCCGCATTTCCAGCGACGACAGCCGCATCGGCGTCTACGTGGTCCGCACCAATGAAGAACTGATCATCGCCCAGCACACGCTGGCGCTGGTGAAGCAGCGGTGAGGCCGCAGAGGCCCTAGCCCAGCGTGGAAGGCGCCGCCTGGCGCCAGCGCTCGATGGCCTCGACGGCCTGCTCGGGGCTGCCGAAGATCTTGTCGCGTCCGATTTTCTTCACCAGGCCGGAACGCTCCAGCGCCGTGCGGAACTGGCCATGCCCGCCCGCGACCAGCAGCGCCATCCCGCGGAGATCCAGCTCGCGTTTGAGCTCATACAGCGCCTCGACCGCATCGGCGTCCGCCTGGGTCATGGCTTCGGCGTCCAGCACGAACCATTGCGCGCCGGCCGCCTGGTCCATCACTTCGCGCGCGCGCCGGCGGAATGCGTCGGCATTGAAGAACCACACGGACGACTCGAACAACCAGACCACCGTGCCCGGCACCGGCTGGGCATCGGGGTTCAGGTGCAGCTTGCCCAGCACCGATTCGCCGGGCAGGCGGCCCAGCAAGGCGTCGCGGGGATTGCCCGACACATACATGGCGTACAGCAGCGTGGCGCCCACCGACACCGCCACGCCCTGCAGCACGCCGAAGCCGATAACGCCTACGGCCGCCAGGATGCCGAACGCCAGCTCGATGCGCGAAATGCGGGCCAGGCGCAGGAAGGCGTGGCCGTCGAACAGGCTGGCCGCTGCCAGCAGCAAGATGGCAGACAACACTGCCTGCGGCAGCCAGTACAGCGGCGCGCTCAACAGGCCCACGACTATCGCCAGCGCCGCCGCGGCGCTGACGCTGACCAGCGGAGACGAGCCGCCGGCGACCAGCCCCACCGCGGTGCGCGAATCGGCGCCGGTCACCACGAAGCCCTGAAACAGTCCAGCCGCCACGTTGGCCGCGCCAAAGCCCACCAGCTCGCGGTTGGGATCGACGTGTTCGCCGGTGCGCGCGGCGAAGCTGCGGGCCGTCACGATGCCGCTGGAGAAGCTTACGACGAGCACCCCGGCCGCGCCCATCAGGATGCCGTCCACGCCTTCCAGCCGGACGGGCAGGCTCAGCGACGGCAGCCCGGCGGGCACCTCGCCCACGACCGCGATGCCCAGGCTGGGAAAATCGAAGATCCACGACAACAGGCAGGACCCTGCTACCAGCACAATGGGGCCCGGCCAGGTCGGCCGCCAACGCTTGAGCCCCACCAGCAGCAGACAGGACGCCACGCCCAGGCAAAGGGTGGGGATGCGGATTTCAGGCAGCCGGCGCGACAGCTCCAGGAAGGGGTGTACCAGGCCGCTGTTGCGCAGCCCCACGCCCGTCAGACCGCTCAGCTGCGAGACGGCCAGCGTGATGGCCACGCCCGCCATATAACCGATCAGGACGGGGCGGGACAGCAGATTGGCCAGCACGCCCAGGCGTAGGACGCGGGCGATCAGGCAGCCGACGCCGACGGTCAGGGCGATGCCCGTTGCCGCCACCAGGCGGTCTTCCGGCGTGCTGAGCGCCATGCCGGTAAGCGTGGCCGCGATCAGGGTGCAAGTGGCCGTGTCCGGGCCCACGATCAGCGTGCGCGACGAGCCGAACACGGCATAGCCCAGCATCCCGGCGATGGCCGCCCACAGCCCCGCGACGGGCGGAACGCCCATCATGGCCGCGTAGGCCAGCCCGACCGGCAGCGCCACGGCCGCCACGCTCAGCCCGGCCATGACGTCGCGCCGCGCCGATTCCCGGGTAATGCCCCGGAGGTTATTCAGGCCAGGAAACGGGCGTAGGTTCATGATGCTGCGGGCGAGTCGGATAGCGGAATTCCGCGGCGCGCGCGGTATGTGCGCCAAGCCTACACCAAGCCCGCCCCGCGCAGATGCGCTGGATCGTGCGGGTGCCATCTATATTCCTTTAAGGAATGAATTTCCTTAAATATTTATCCCTTTTCGGCAGCGAGGCCATTGCGTAGAGTCGCCACCATAAGAAAGCGGCCCCGGCCGCGTCCATAGACCAAGACGGCCCGCCGCCCGCGCACGCGGTGGATCACGGGCCCGCACTCCTGGAGACCCCATGCATTTCGCCCTCCTGCGCCGCGCCGGCAGCGCGCTCGCGCTGGCCGCGCTGGCCGCCGGCTTCACCCCCGCCGCCGTCGCGCAAACCTACCCCGATCGTCCGGTAAAGCTGGTCGTGCCATGGCCGCCGGGCGGCGCCACCGACGCGCTGGGCCGCATGCTGGCGCAGCGCCTGACCGAGCGTCTCGGGCAAACGGTCATCGTGGACAACAAGGCCGGCGCGGGCGGCAACATCGGCACCGCCGCCTTCGTGCGCGAGAAGGCCGACGGCTACACGCTGCTGGTGGCCACCAGTTCCACCAACGCCGCCAATCCACACCTGTATTCGCGGCTGGGCTTCGACCCGGCCAAAGATTTCGCGCCGGTCGCCTTCGTGGCCGAGATCCCCAACATCCTGGAAGTGCCCAAGCAATCGGGCTTCCGCTCGGTCGCGGACCTGATCGCCGCGGCTAAGGCCGAGCCCGGCAAGCTGAACTACGGTTCCGGCGGCGTCGGCTCATCGCAGCACCTGGCGGGCTCGATGTTCAAGCACCTGACGGGCGTGGACGTGCTGCACATTCCGTACAAAGGCAGCGGCCCGGCCGTCTCGGACCTGATGGCGGGCCAGGTGGACATGATGCTGGACACCGGCTCCCTGGCGCAGGTCCAGGCCGGCGCCCTGCGCGCGCTGGCCGTCGCGTCCCGCCAGCGGCTGCCGGCGCTGCCGGACGTGCCCACCTTCGCCGAGGCGGGCGTGCCCGGCATGTATGCATCCGCCTGGTATGGCATCGTGGCGCCTGCCGGCACGCCGGAAGACGTGGTGCAGCGCCTGAACAAGGAAGTGAATGCCGTGGTGGCCGATCCGGAGATGAAGCGGCGGATGGAAGGCATGGGCGCGCTCGTGCCCGCGGGCCAGACACCGGAAGCGTTCGGCGCGTTCATGCAGTCGGAAATCGCGCGCTATGCGGATATCGTGAAGATGTCCGGCGCGAAGATGGAGTGAGGGAAAGGAAGGAGGAAGCCAGTGTCTGACACCCGTACGAGATGACCGTACGGATTACGCGGATGCCGCCGGGTGTCTGACACCAGCGAAAGTATTGCAGACACCCTTGAAGAGCTGCCTCAGCAGTGTCTGACACCCTTACGAGACACCGGCACGGATTGCTCCGGTGTTGCCGGGTGTCTGACACCGGCGAAAGTATTGCCCCTTCCCGGTTGGTGTCAGACACCCTTGAGAGGCTGCTTCGAGTTTGAAGCGCCTTGCCCTGAGGGTGTCAGACACCTGGCAAGGCCCCTTCGAACGGCAGCTAGCCCCGCAGGGGCGCAGCGTGGGAGGGACCCTCTACCCCGCCCGAGCTTCCAGCACGGCCACGGCGGGCAGGGTCTTGCCTTCCAGGAACTCCAGGAACGCGCCGCCGCCGGTCGAGATGTAGCCGACCTGCTCGCTGATGCCGTACTTGGCGATGGCGGCCAGCGTGTCGCCGCCGCCGGCGATCGAGAAACCTTCGGATTCGGCGATGGCGCGCGCCACCACTTCCGTGCCGTTGGCGAACTGGTCGAATTCGAACACGCCCACGGGGCCGTTCCAGACGATGGTGCCGGCCTTCTTCAGGATCTCGCCCAGTTGCGCCGCGGTCTGGGGACCGATATCCAGGATCATGTCGTCTTCGGCCACGTCGGTGGCGGCCTTGACGGTTGCTTCGGCATCGGCGCCGAACGACTTGGCGCAAACCACGTCAACGGGGATCGGCACGGCCGCGCCGCGCTGCTTCATGATGTCGATCACGGCGCGGGCCTGGTCGACCTGATCGGGTTCGGCCAGCGACTTGCCGATGGACAGGCCGGCGGCGAGCATGAAGGTATTGGCGATGCCGCCGCCCACGACCAGCTGGTCGACCTTGTCGGCCAGCGATTGCAGGATGGACAGCTTGGTCGACACTTTGGAGCCGCCCACGATGGCGACGAGCGGACGCTTGGGTTCGTGCAGCGCGCGGCCCAGGGCTTCCAGCTCGGCCTCCAGCAAGGGGCCGGCGCAGGCCACGGGCGCGAAGCGCGCAATGCCGTGGGTGGTGGCCTCGGCCCGGTGGGCCGTGCCGAAGGCGTCATTGACGTAGACGTCGCACAACGCCGCCATCTTCTTGGACAGCGCTTCGTCGTCCTTCTTCTCGCCGACGTTCACGCGGCAGTTTTCCAGCAGCACGACCTGGCCGTGATCGACCTGCACGCCATCGACCCAGTCGCGCACCAGCTGCACGGGCATGCCCAGCAGCTCGGACAGGCGCTGGCCGACCTTGGCGAGCGAATCGGCCTCGGTCAGCACGCCCTCCTTGGGGCGGCCCAGGTGGGACGTGACCATGACGGCGGCGCCGGCGTCCAGCGCCATGCGGATGCCGGGCACCGAGGCGCGGATGCGGGTGTCTTCGCTGATGCGGCCGGCGTCGTCGAACGGCACGTTCAAGTCGGCGCGGATGAACACGCGCTTGCCGGACAGGGCGCCGGACTTGGCCAGCGCGGAGAGGGTATTGACCTTGGACATGTTTGAATTCCTACGATGGGCGAACAAAAGGGGACGAACCCATTTTCCGCAATGGCGGAAAACAAATCCGTCCCCTCTGGACCCGGGGCCTGCTCACCCTAGACGGCGCTTTGCATAAGCACCCGATAGTGTGCGCAGGCCCCAGCCGTGTTGCTTTACTTAGCCGACATCAGAGCGACGGTGGTGTCGAGCATGCGGTTCGAGAAGCCCCACTCGTTGTCGTACCAGGACGAGACCTTGACCAGGCGGCCCGAGACCTTGGTCAGCGACGCGTCGACGGTGCTGGAGGCCGGGTTGTGGTTGTAGTCGACCGAAACCAGGGGCTCGGTGTTGTAGTCCAGGATGCCCTTGAGTTCGCCTTCCGAGGCAGCCTTCAGGATGCCGTTGACTTCTTCGGCGGTCGTGTCGCGGCTAGCCACGAACGACAGGTCGACCAGCGACACGTTGATGGTCGGGACGCGGATGGCGTAGCCGTCCAGCTTGCCGTTCAGTTCCGGCAGCACGAGGCCCACGGCGGCGGCGGCGCCGGTCTTGGTGGGGATCATGCTCATGGTGGCCGAACGGGCGCGGCGCAGGTCTTCGTGGTAGACGTCGGTCAGGACCTGGTCGTTGGTGTAGGCGTGGACAGTGGTCATCAGGCCGTTTTCCAGGCCCAGCTTGTCGTTCAGCGGCTTGACCAGCGGGGCCAGGCAGTTGGTGGTGCACGACGCGTTCGAGATGACGGTGTCGGTGGCCTTCAGCACGCCGTGGTTCACGCCGTACACGATGGTGGCGTCGACGTCCTTGCCGCCGGGAGCCGAGATGATGACCTTCTTGGCGCCGCCCTTGATGTGCGCGCCGGCCTTTTCCTTCGTCGTGAAAAAGCCCGTGCACTCCAGGACCACGTCGACCTTCAGCTCGCCCCAGGGCAGCTCGGCCGGGTTGCGGTTGGCCAGCACGCGGATCTTGTCGCCGTTGACGACCATGAAGTCGCCGTCGACTTCGACGGTGCCCGGGAACTTGCCATGGGCCGTGTCGTAGCGCGTCAGGTGCGCGTTGGTCTTGGGATCGCCCAGATCGTTGATGGCGACGATTTCGATATCGTGCTTCTTGCCACCTTCGTAGTGGGCACGCAGGATGTTGCGGCCGATGCGACCGTAACCATTGATGGCGACGCGAATGGTCATGACTAAGCTCCTTTTTACAAAACTTGGCGGACGGTCTCGGCCACCTTGTCGGCGGTCAGCCCGAAGAACTTGAACAGTGCGCCGGCCGGCGCGGATTCGCCGTAGCGGTCGATGCCGACCACGGCGCCTTCCAGGCCCACGTACTTGTGCCAGAAGGCGGTCACGCCGGCTTCGACGGCCACGCGCGGCAGGCCCTTGGGCAGTACGGACTGCTTCCAGGCGGCGTCTTGCTTGTCGAAGACGTCGGTGCTGGGCATGGAGACCACGCGCACGGCGATGCCTTCCTTGGCCAGCTGCGCCTGCGCGTCCAGCGCGATGGCGACTTCCGAGCCGGTGGCGATGATGACGGCGCGGGCGCCTTCGGCGTCGCGCAGCACGTAGCCGCCGCGGGCGATGGCTTCAACGGTGGCGGCGTCGCGCGGCACGAACGGCAGGTTCTGGCGCGACAGCAACAGGGCCGTCGGGCCGCCGTCATGCACGTCCATGCCGATGCTGGCCGGACGCGTCACGGCCGCGTTCCAGGCGACGGCGGTTTCGGCCGTATCGCACGGACGCCACAGCGACAGGTTGGGAATCAGGCGCAGGCTGGCGGCGTGCTCGATGGACTGGTGGGTGGGGCCGTCTTCGCCCAGCCCGATCGAGTCGTGGGTGAACACGTGGACCACGCGCTGCTTCATCAGCGCGGCCATGCGGATGGCGTTGCGCGAATAGTCGGAGAACGTCAGGAACGTGCCGCCAAACGGCAGGTAGCCGCCATGCAGGGCCACGCCGTTCATGATGGCGGCCATGCCGAATTCGCGCACGCCGTAGTTGATGTGGCGGCCGAACTGCAAACCCTGTTCGCCCGCGCGGACGGCGGCGACGCCCTTCCAGTCGGTGAAGTTCGAGCCGGTCAGGTCGGCCGAGCCGCCCAGCATTTCCGGCAGGACCGGGGCCAGCGCCGCGATCGCGAACTGCGAAGCCTTGCGGGTGGCGACGGTTTCGGCCTTTTCCAGGGTGGCGTTCAGGAACGACTGGAACTGCTCGGCGTAGCCGGCGGGCAGTTCGCCCTTCATGCGGCGAGCGAACTCGGCGGCCTCGGCGGGGAATTCGGCGGCGTAGGCGTCGAACGCGGATTGCCATTCGGCCTGGGCCGAAGCGCCTTTCTGGCGGCCATCCCAGCCGTCGTACACGGCTTGCGGGATCTGGAACGGTTCCGCGGACCAGCCCAGCGCGGCGCGGGTGGCGGCGATCTCGTCCTTGCCCAGCGGCGCGCCGTGCACATTGTGCGTGCCGGCCATGTTGGGCGAACCCTTGCCGATGACGGTGCGGCAAACGATCAGCGTGGGCTTTTCGGATTGCGAACGCGCGGCCTTGATGGCGGCGTCCACGGCGGCGACGTCGTGGCCGTCCACGCCGCGGATCACGTTCCAGCCGTAGCCTTCGAAACGCTTGGCGGTGTCGTCGGCGAACCAGTGCTCGACGTGGCCGTCGATGGAAATGCCGTTGTCGTCATACAGCACGACCAGCTTGCCCAGCTTCAGCGTGCCGGCCAGCGAACACACTTCGTGCGAAATGCCTTCCATCAGGCAGCCGTCGCCGGCGAAGGCGTAGGTGTGGTGGTCGACGATGGCGTGGCCGGGCTTGTTGAACTCAGCGGCCAGCAGCGCTTCGGCCAGCGCCATGCCCACGGCATTGCCCAGGCCCTGGCCCAGCGGGCCGGTGGTCGTTTCCACGCCCGGGGTGATGCCCACTTCGGGGTGGCCCGGCGTCTTGGAATGCAGTTGGCGGAACTGCTTCAGTTCTTCGATCGGCAGATCGTAGCCCGTCAGGTGGAGCAAGGCGTAGATCAGCATCGAGCCGTGGCCGTTGGACAGCACGAAGCGGTCGCGGTTGGCCCAGGCGGGATCCTTGGGATTGTGACGCAGGTTGCCGGCCCACAAGGCTTGGGCGATTTCCGCCATGCCCATGGGAGCACCCGGGTGCCCGGAGTTCGCTTGTTGCACGGCGTCCATCGCGAGGGCGCGGATGGCATCCGCCAAGGCAAGTTTAGGGGCGGTCGGATTGCTCATTCGGAAGGCTCTTTGAGGCTGGCATGCCTAGATGAAAATAGGGCCAGTTAAGTAGGTTGCGAAGCAGGGGATTTTAGCATCCAGGGGTTTCCCCGACGCCATCGGCCATAAGGCGAGCCCCATGCTAGGCTACTCCCCTCGATAAAAGCCCCTCGCCGCGCCCGTTTCACGGGTTTGCCGCCCCACCGAGGGGCCATTTTTTCATTTTCTGTAACGTTCATGTCCGCCCCCCGCTTCTTTTGCGACATCCCTCTCAGCTCCGGCGCACGCGTCGCCCTGCCCGACGCCCTTGCGCACCATGCGCTGCGGGTGCTCCGCCTGCGCGACGGCGAAGCCCTCCTGCTGTTCAACGGCCAGGGCGGCGAGTATCCCGCGGTGCTGGAAGTGGAAGGCAAGGCCGGCTTTGCCCGGCTGGGCGAATTCTCGCCCCGCGAGGCCGAGCTCGGCGGCCGCGTCACCCTCGTCCAGGGGCTGCCCTCCGGAGACAAGATGGACTGGGTGGTGGAGAAAGCCGTGGAGCTGGGCGCGGCTCGGGTCTGCCCCATCGCGGCGCAGCGCAGCGTGCTGCAGTTGTCTGGCCCGCGCCTGGAAAAACGCGTGGCCCACTGGCAGCGCATCGCGCAATCCGCCAGCGAGCAATGCGGCCGCAACCGGCTCATGGCCGTGGACGCGCCCCGGACGCTGGCCGAGTGGCTGGCGCAACCGGACGAAGGCCTGCGCCTGATGTGCCACCCGGAAGCCGCTGACGATCTTGCCGCGCGGCTGCGGTCGGCCCCTGGCCTGCAGGCGCTGACCCTGCTGGTGGGTCCGGAAGGCGGATGGTCGGACAAGGAATTGGCGCTGGCCCGCGAGGCAGGCGTGCAGGCCGTGCGTTTCGGCCCCCGGGTGCTGCGCACCGAAACGGCCGGGCTGGCGCTGGTGTCAGCCGCCAGCGCGCTGCTGGGCTGGTAGGCCGGTCAGCTGTTTTCGCCGTAGGGCGCGGCAGCCACGCCGGGCTCGGGGTCGGGGTGCTTGCCGGCGTGCTCAATGACGTACGCGAAAACGCGGCCGTTTTCACGGGCGAAATCCGACGCATCGGAGCAGACGGTTTCGATCAGGGCGGCGTCTTCCTCGAGCGCCGGATCGCCGGAATGCAGCTTGTACAGCCAGAGCACCACGCCGACCTTGTGATCCAGCACCGTATCGCACAGGCAGTCGTACAGCGCGTCGAGATTGCCGCCGAAATACTCGGGGAAGTCCACCGCCTTGACGATGGCGCGCAACACCGCCGAACGGCTGCGGGCGGGGTCGCAATTGGCGACGAACAAGGCCAGGCCGAGCTCATGAGCAGCGTCCACCACGGCCTTTTTGTCCAGCCCTTCGTCGGCCAGCGCACCGCCGCGCAGGAGCTGCCGCTGCAAAGTAGATTGGCCATTGCGCGTCATGCCTGAGCCTCCTTGAAAAAGGCGATCACTTCGTCGTTACGCTGCATCGTATCGGCATAACCCAGTTCAATCAATCGCTTGGTGTAGCTGGATTCGAACAAGAGGTAGGACATCAGCGATCCCCCTCCCGGACGGCTTGGATCGGACGATACACCGAGTACGCGAAAAAGGGCACGGGCCTGGGCCGGCATGTCCTGCAAATGCTCCAGCGCCATCAGGTCTAGCGATTGGCTCGGCGTGATCGTCAGGACCTCGATGCGGCGCACGCTGGGGTTGTGGCCGTCCTCGCCGGACAGGGCCATCAGGGAGTTCATCCGCTGCAGTCGCTCGATGTCGGCGGACAGGCCATCCAGGAAGATGCTGGCCAGCGCGTGGCCCCCTACCTGCGCCAGGGATGGATAAGGCGGCGAGTCCTCGCGGTTCTCGGGGTGCGTGTCGTCCCGGAAGCCGGTGCCGATCACCAGCACCCGGTGCGCCCCGAGATGGATGGCCGGGCTGATCGGCGCCAGCTGGCGCATCGAACCGTCGCCGCACCATTCGCCTTTGCCGTGCACCTGCACCTGCCGGGCCGGGAAGACGAACGGAATGGCGGAGGACGCCATCAGGTGGTCGATGCCGATCGGAGTGGGGATGGCCAGGCGCAGATAGCGGTGCCAGGGCTCGATAGGCGTGTGCGCCTGGTAGAAGGTCAGGTGTTCCCCGCTGGTGTAGCCCGAGGCCGTGATCGCCAGCGCCGACAGCGCCCCGCTTTCGAGATTGGACCGCAGGTGCTGGAAGTCCAGCACGCGGCCCAGCAAGGCCTGCATGGGGCTGTTGTCCAGCAGGGAGGTGGGCCGCTTGCGCGCCAGCCCCGAGTACATCCAGCCGAGCGACAGCAGGCCCAGCCAACGCACGCCCGTGCGGAGCAGGCCGGGCGCGTCGGCCCGGTAGATCATGTCGGTATTCAGCGAGGACCACAGGCGCCGGATGCGCCGCACGCCCAGATGCGGCCGGTCGGCCCGGCATGCCAGCGCCGCGGCGTTGATCGCCCCGGCCGACGTGCCGCAGATGATATGAAAGGGATTCTGGAAACGGGAATGCCAGTCCGGATCCAGCAGTTCCATGATGGCGCTGAGCACGCCCACCTGATAGGCGGCGCGGGCGCCGCCTCCGGTCAGGACCAATCCGGTCGGCGTGCGCGGGCACGCCGGACCGGCAGGCCTGACTTCAACGCGGTGTGTTGACATCGACGACCGTCATTGCGGTCATGTTGACGATGCGGCGCACGGTGGAGCTGGAGGTCAGGATGTGCACGGGCGCATTCGCGCCCAGCAGGAACGGGCCCACGGCCACGTTGCCGCCTGCCGCGGTCTTGAGCAGGTTGTAGGCGATGTTGCCGGAATCCACGTTCGGGCACACCAGCAGGTTGGCCTCGCCCTTGAGCGAAGACGACGGCAGGATGCGCATGCGCAGCGCCTCGTCCAGCGCGCAGTCGCCGTGCATCTCGCCGTCGATCTCCAGCTCCGGCGCGATCTGGCGCACCAGCTCCAGCGCCCGGCGCATCTTCGCGCCCGAGGCCGAGCTGCCCGAACCGAAGTTCGAACGCGACAGCAACGCCACCTTGGGAGCCAGGTACATGCGGCGCATCTCATTCGCGGCCGCCACCGTGAATTCGGCGATCTGCTCGGCCGAGGGCTCATCGTTCACGTGCGTGTCGACCAGCACCACCGTGCGCTCGTTGAGCAGCAGGATGTTCATCGCCGCATACACGTTGTGGCCCGCACGGCGGCCGATCACCTCGTCCACGAAACGCAGGTGGTCGTGGTAAGCGCCCACCGAACCGCAGACCATGCCGTCGGCGTCGCCCAGGCGCACCATCATCGCGCCGATCAGCGTCAGGCGGCGGCGCATTTCCACGCGCGCCATTTCCTTGGTGATGCCGCGGCGGCACATCAGCTCCCAGTACGTCGTCCAGTACTGGTGGAAGCGCTCGTCGTATTCGGGGTTGGTGACCTCGACGTCCTCGCCCAGGCGCAGGCGCAGGCCGAGTTTCTCGATGCGGGCCAGCAGCACCGACGGACGGCCCACCAGGATGGGACGGGCCAGGCCTTCGTCGACCACCACCTGCACGGCGCGCAGCACGCGCTCATCCTCGCCTTCCGCGAACACGATGCGCGCCTTGCCGCCTTCGCGCACGATGCGCTTGGACGCCGAGAACAGCGGCTTCATGAACGCACCCGAGTGGTACACGAACTGCTGCAGCTGCTCTTCGTAGGCTTCCAGGTCCGCCAGCGGACGCGTCGCCACGCCGCCTTCCATCGCCGCCTTGGCCACCGCCGGCGCGATGCGCACGATCAGGCGCGGGTCGAACGGCTTGGGAATCAG
>NZ_UFQB01000019.1 GCF_900496965.1 Achromobacter agilis | reverse complement strand
TGAAGTTCATCGGGTGCTCAGTCCGTAATCGCTACGGATACCGGCCCGTAGGTGTCAACCCAGGGCAGGACGGGTCACGCACAGGGTGGTGGCGGCCGGACGCACTACACTTGAGGCATCAAGAACATAGTGAGGCCGTCATGAACAATCGCACCCAATGGATGGAAGACATCCAGAAGAACCTTTCCGACCTGATCGCCCGCAGCCCGGCCGCGGACGTGGAACGCAACGTCCGCGCGATGATGACGCAAGCGTTCTCCAAGCTGGATCTGGTGACGCGCGAGGAGTTCGACGTCCAGGCCGACCTGCTGGCCCGCACCCGCGCCCGCGTGGACCAGTTGGCCGCCCAGGTGCAGCAACTGGAGTCCCGCCTGTCCGCGCTGGACAAGTAGGCATGCCGCCGGCCGCGTGGCGGCCGGGCAGGGCAGTTTTTCCACGGCCGCGTCGAGCGGCCTTTTTTGCGGGCGGGCGCCCCTGCTGCCGCGTCCAGGCGCGATGGTTTTGTCTCTGTCGAGGGGCGCGGCTCCCGGTTCTTTGCGGATACTGGCGCTTTCCGTCCATCCATGGAGAACGCCTTGACGCTAGCCGTGCTTGCCAGCCGGGCCCTCAGCGGCCTGGATGCCCACGCGGTGCGCGTGGAAACGCACCTGGGGCCCGGGCTGCCCAGTTTCAATGTGGTGGGCTTGCCGGACGTCGAGGTGCGGGAGAGCCGCGAACGCGTGCGCGCGGCCATTCAGAACAGCGGATTCGAGTTTCCTCCCGGCCGTATCACCGTCAATCTTTCGCCTGCCGACATCCCCAAGGAATCAGGCCGCTTCGACCTGCCGATCGCCCTGGGCCTGCTGCTGGCTTCCGGCCAACTGGCGGCTCCTGCCGGTGACGGCATTCCGGATGCCCGGGCGCCGGATCCCGCGCTGACGGACCTGGTGCTGGCCGGCGAGCTTTCGCTGACGGGGGCGCTGGTGCCCGTCGCCGCGCCGCTGGTCATCGCGCTGAGCGTCGCGCGCGAGGCGCCGGGGGCCACGCTCATCCTGCCGGCCGGCAGCGCCGAGCTGGCCGCCTGGGTGCCCGGCCTGCGGGTGCTGTCTGCGCGCAGCCTGGCCGACGTGGCCGCGCATGCGGCCGGTGCGTGCATACTGCCCAACGCCGTTCCCCGGCCCTGGCCCGCGGCCCCGCCTGTTCCGTGCCTGTCGGATGTGCGGGGGCAGCCGGGCGCTCGGCGAGCGCTGGAGGTCGCTGCCGCGGGCGGCCACAGCCTGCTGATGATCGGGCCGCCCGGGGCGGGCAAGAGCATGCTGGCCGCCCGCTTGCCCGGCCTGCTGCCGCCTCTGGCGCGTGCCGAGGCGCTCGAGGCGGCGGCAGTGGCCGCGCTGGCGGGTATGCCCGAGGGCCTGATGGAGCAGCCGCCGTTCCGGGCGCCGCACCATTCGGCTTCGGTGGCGGCGCTTGTGGGCGGCGGCGGCCGGCCGCGACCGGGCGAGATCAGTCTGGCGCACCAGGGCGTGCTGTTCTTGGACGAACTGCCGGAATTCAGCCGGCGCACGCTGGAGGCCTTGCGCGAGCCGCTGGAGGCGGGCAGGGTGGTCATAGCGCGGGCGCTCCATACCGCCCAGTTTCCCGCCCGTTTCCAGCTGGTCGCCGCCATGAATCCGTGTCCTTGCGGCTGGCGCGGGCATCCCGCCAGGGCCTGCGCGTGCACGCCGGACCAGGTGGCGCGCTACGTGGGCAAGATATCCGGTCCCTTGTTGGACCGCATCGACCTGCACGTGGCGTTGCCGCCATCCGACCCCGATTGGATGTCCAGCCCGCCGGGCGAGCCTTCGGGCCCCGTGCGCGAGCGCGTGGTGCATTGCCGCCAGCGCCAGCTGGCCCGCCAGGGCAAGCCCAACGCCGCGCTGGCCGGCGCCGAACTGGACGAGCATTGCCGCATGGACGACGAGGCGCGAGCATTGCTGTTGCAGGCCATGCGCAGGCTGGCGGGTTCGGCCCGGGCCCTGCACCGGGCGCTTCGGGTTGCCCGCACGATCGCCGATCTCGACGGCGAAGACAGGCTGGCCGCCCGCCATGTCGCCCAGGCGGTGCAGTACCGGCGGGCAGGGGTATGATTGCCCGGTTCCCGCTCCCGGAGCGGCACCGCCAGGCATCCCGGCCCGTTCGCTCGACAAACTACGGGAAATCACCATATAATCAAAGGCTTTCCCGGATCTGGGCTACTTTTGCCCGGCCCGAGGGGAGCGGCAGGCAGCGATGCCGGCCGGGGGAAGCATCCCCGAACAGCAATTCAATCAGCAGCCAGGCGTTACTTCAGTAGCTCCTCGGTAGTACCCCCAGCAGTACCCCAGAAGTGGCAACAGGTAGACAAGTTTTGCCGTGGCGAAGGGCTTCATCGGCCGTCCGCGCGTCAAGCACCTGGCGTCATATAAATCAACAATGCGTGTTTTAGTTTAGGGAATCAACATGCCCAAGATGAAAACCAAGAAAAGCGCCTCCAAGCGCTTTAAGGTTCGCGGCAGCGGCTCCATCAAGCGTGGTCAGGCGTTCAAGCGTCACATCCTGACCAAGAAGACCACCAAGGCCAAGCGTCAACTGCGCGGCTCGACGGCGGTTCATGACTCCAACGTGGCCTCCGTCAAGGCCATGATGCCTTTCGCTTGATCTAAGGGAGATCTACTATGCCTCGCGTCAAACGCGGCGTAACCGCCCGTGCCCGTCACAAAAAAGTCATTGCCGCCGCCAAGGGTTACCGTGGCCGCCGCGGTAATGTGTTCCGTATCGCCAAGCAGGCGGTCATGCGCGCTGGGCAATACGCCTACCGCGACCGCCGCAACAAGAAGCGCACGTTCCGCGCTCTGTGGATCACGCGTATCAACGCTGCCGTCCGTGAACATGGCGTCAGCTACAGCGTGTTCATCGCTGGCCTGAAGAAGGCTTCGATCGAACTCGACCGCAAGGTCCTGGCCGATCTGGCCGTGCGCGACAAGGCCGGCTTCGCCGCCATCGTGCAGCAAGCCAAGGCTGCCTTGGCTGCCTGATCGCGCGCTTTAACTCATCGCGCATCGCTGCAAACGGGGCTGTAATGGCCCCGTTTGCGTTTTGAAGGCTGGATTTCATGACTCAATCGGTTGACGACCTGGTATCCCAGGCGCAAGAACGGTTCGCCGCGGCCACTGACGCCGCCGCGCTGGAAAACGCAAAGGCTCGTTTCCTGGGCAAGGACGGTGCCGTGACGGTGCTGCTCAAGGTCCTGGGCAAGCTCGATCCCGAGCAGAAGCGCGAGATGGGAGCCCGGATCAATCAGGCCAAGCAAAAGGTCGAAGAGCTCCTGAATTTGCGCCGCGCCGAACTGGCGCAGGCAGAACTGGATGCCCGTCTGGCATCCGAGACCATTGACGTCACCCTCCCGGGCCGCGGCCGCGCGCCTGGTGGCATCCATCCGGTGATCCGGACCTGGGAACGCGTGGAAGAAATCTTCCGTTCCATTGGCTTCGACGTGGCCGACGGCCCCGAAGTCGAAAACGACTGGACCAATTTCACCGCGCTGAACAACCCGCTGGACCATCCGGCGCGTTCCATGCAGGACACGTTCTACGTCGACATGAACGACGCCGACGGCCTGCCGCTGCTGCTGCGCACGCACACCAGCCCCATGCAGGTGCGTTACGCCCGCATGAACAAGCCGCCCATCAAGGTCATCGCGCCGGGGCGCACCTACCGCGTCGACAGCGACGCCACGCACTCGCCCATGTTCCACCAGGTGGAAGGGCTCTGGATCGCCGAGGACATCTCGTTTGCCGACCTGAAGGGCGTGTACACCGATTTCCTGCGTTGCTTCTTCGAAAGCGACGACCTCGTCGTGCGTTTCCGTCCGTCGTTCTTCCCGTTCACGGAGCCGTCCGCCGAGATCGACATGATGTTCACCTCGGGTCCCAACCGCGGCCGCTGGCTGGAGATCTCCGGCTCGGGCCAGGTGCATCCGCAAGTGGTGCGCAACTTCGGCCTCGATCCCGAGCGCTACATCGGCTTCGCGTTCGGTTCCGGACTCGAGCGCCTGACCATGTTGCGCTACGGCGTCAACGATCTGCGCCAGTTCTACGAAGGCGATTTGCGCTTCCTGCGCCAGTTCAACGAATAACCCACGACGGCTGATCATGCAATTTCCCGAATCCTGGCTGCGTACGCTGGTCAATCCCCCGATCGCAACCGACGAACTCGCGCACCGGCTCACGATGGCCGGCCTGGAAGTCGAAGACACCGTGCCCGCCGCGCCCGCGTTTACGGGTGTGGTGGTGGCTCACATCGTCGAGATCGCGCCGCACCCCGATGCCGACAAGCTGCGCGTCTGCCAAGTGGACGACGGGTCCGGCGAACGCCTGCAGATCGTTTGCGGCGCACCGAATGCCGCAGCCGGCCTGAAAGTGCCGCTGGCCCGCGTGGGCGCGGAGCTGCCCGGCGGCATGAAGATCGGCGTGGCCAAGATGCGCGGCGTGCAGTCGTCGGGCATGCTGTGCTCGGCGCGCGAACTGGGCCTGTCGCAAGACCATGCCGGGCTGCTGGAGCTGCCGGCCGACCTGACGCCTGGCCTCTCGATCCGCGAAGCGCTGGACCTGGACGACACGCTCTTCACGCTGAAGATGACGCCCAACCGCGCGGACTGCCTGTCCATCCTGGGCGTGGCGCGTGAAGTCGCCGCCCTGACGGGCGCGCCGCTGTCGGTGCCCACCGCTGCCGCCGTGCCCGTGACGCTGGACGAGCGCCTGCCGGTCAAGGTCGAAGCCCCCGATCTGTGCGGCCGTTTCGGCGGCCGCGTGATCCGTGGCGTCAACGCCCGCGCCGCAACGCCCGACTGGATGAAGACGCGCCTGGAGCGGGCCGGCCAGCGTTCGCTCTCGGCCCTGGTGGACATCTCCAACTACGTGATGCTCGAGCTGGGCCGTCCGTCGCACGTGTTCGACCTGGACAAGATCCAGGGCGACCTCTGCGTGCGCTGGGCCCGCGAAGGCGAAACCCTCGAGCTGCTGAACGGCCAGACCGTGACGCTGGACCCGAAGGTCGGCGTCGTGGCGGCGGGCAACCAGGTGGAAAGCCTGGCCGGCATCATGGGTGGCGAGGCCACCTCGGTGACGCTGGATACGCAGAACATCTACCTCGAAGCCGCGTTCTGGTGGCCGGAGTCGCTGGCCGGCCGTGCGCGCCGCTACAAGTTCAGCTCCGAGGCCAGCCACCGCGGCGAACGCGGCGTGGACTTCGCCACGATTCCCGAGCACATCGAATTCATCACACGCCTGATCGTCGACATCTGCGGCGGCCAGGCCGGTCCGCTGGACGATCAGATCGTCAACCTGCCCAAGCGCCTGCCGGTGCGCATGCGCCTGGCGCGCTGCCATCGCGTGCTGGGCGTCCCGGTCACGCAAGCCGAGGTCGCCAGGATTTTCGGCAGCTTGGGTCTGGCGTTCACGGTAGAGGGCGACGACTTCATCGTGACGCCGCCGTCGTACCGCTTCGATCTGGAGCTGGAAGAGGACCTGATCGAGGAAGTGGCCCGCATCTACGGTTTCGAGAATATCCCCGCCGTGCCGCCCATGGCGCGCGCCAAGATGTTCTCGCAGCCCGAGATCCGCCGCGGCGCCCATGCGCTGCGCCGCCTGACCGCCGCGCAGGACTACCAGGAAGTCGTGAACTACAGCTTCGTCGAGGCCGACTGGGAGCGCGACTACGCCGGCAACGACAACCCCGTCCGTCTGGTCAATCCCATCGCCAGCCATCTGTCGGTCATGCGTTCCAGCCTGATCGGCGGCCTGGTGGCCAACATCCGCCACAACGCCAACCGCAAGCAGTCCCGCGTGCGCCTGTTCGAGCTGGGCCGCGTGTTCATGCGCGACGCGTCCGCCCAGGACGGTCCGCTGGAAGTGGCCGGCGTGCGCCAGCCGCTGAAGCTGGCGGGGGCGGCCTGGGGGCCGGCCGTGGAAGATCAGTGGGGCGCTACGGCGCGCCAAGTGGACTTCTACGATGTGAAGATGGACGTCGAAGCGCTGTTCGGCGCCCGCGGCCGCCGCCTGCGTTTCGAGGCCGCCGCGCATCCGGCGCTGCATCCGGGCCGTAGTGCCCGCATCGAACTCGATGGCCGGCAGGTCGGCTGGATCGGCGAACTGCACCCACGCTGGGCGCAGCAATCCGACCTGGCGCATGCGCCCGTGGTGTTCGAGCTGGACGTCGCCGTCCTGTCCGAAGGCGAGCTGCCGCAGGTGCGTGAATTGTCGCGCCAGCCTGTGGTCATGCGCGACTTGGCGCTGTGGGTCGATGCAGACGTGTCGCTGCAGTCCATGCTGGATACCGTCTCCGCGGCCGTCAAGGCGGACCCGCAGCTGGCCGTGGTGCAGGATGTTCGGCTATTCGACGTCTGGCGCGAAAAGCCCCAGGGCAGCGAGCCCGTGACCGAGAAAAGCCTTGCTTTCCGGTTCTGGCTACAGGACACTGAGGTCACGCTGGACGAAGCCCGGGTGGCGGATTGCCTTGTGCGCATCAAGGATGCCTTGGTGGCCGCGCATGGCGCACGTCAGCGTGCTTGAACCATGGGGAACAGTATGCTTGCCGAGCCACGCACCCTGACCAAGGCCGAGCTGGCCGAACTGCTCTTTGAGCGGGTCGGCCTTAACAAGCGTGAAGCCAAGGACATCGTCGATACTTTCTTCGAGGAAATCCGCGACGCCCTGGCGCGCGGAGATTCCGTGAAGCTCTCGGGCTTCGGCAATTTCCAGGTGCGCGACAAACCGCCGCGCCCCGGCCGCAATCCCAAAACCGGCGAGACCATTCCCATCGCCGCACGCCGCGTGGTTACCTTCCATGCGAGTCAGAAACTCAAGAGCGTGGTGGAGCAGGCGGTGCCTGTTGCATCCGACGACGCCGCGGAGTGATACGCTTTGTCGGTAATTGTTATCGGCACTCGACGTATCGCGGCATAAAATTCTCTTATGACACGTACAGAATCCACCGTCACCTTACCGCCCATTCCCGCCAAGCGTTACTTCACCATCGGTGAAGTCAGCGACCTGTGTGGCGTCAAGCCTCATGTCTTGCGGTATTGGGAACAGGAATTCACGCAGCTCAAGCCGGTGAAGCGGCGCGGCAATCGCCGCTATTACCAGCATCACGAAGTGCTGCTGATCCGCCGCATCCGCTCCTTGTTGTACGAACAAGGCTTCACGATCAGCGGTGCGCGCAATCGCCTGGGCGATGCGCGCGACGTGCCGCACGATCAGGACGCGGCCGTGCGCTTGTCCGGCGCCGAGATGCAAGCCTTGCGCAACGAGCTGGGCAACGTCTCGACGATGCTGGCCGAAGCCCTGGGCACCGCGGCCAACGCCGCTGGCGCAAGCAGCGCCAGCGCGACGCCGGCAGCCTGAGAGCAAACGCGGCGCGTTGCGCCGCTTCTTGTTCGACATACCGTTTCTTCGCAGTACCGGCAACGCGCGCACGTTCGAAGCGCTGCGCGCCGCCAGCAGCAATGCCTTGCGCTCCGCGCGTCGTCACCCGCATGCATTTGATGCGATCGACGAACACGGGGCGCAAATTTTTTTGAGTATTCAGCACTTTTTTTGCACGAATGCGTGCAAACATTTTTTTGTTCTGCTATACTCTTTTTCTTTCGGGGCGTAGCGCAGCCTGGTAGCGCACTTGCATGGGGTGCAAGGGGTCGCGAGTTCGAATCCCGCCGTCCCGACCAGTAGTTCAAAAGGCCGTCAGTGAGAAATCACTGACGGCCTTTTTCATTTTTGCCGAAGTAATTTGGTTGAAGAGCGCTGCCAAAGAATGCTGCCAAAGAACGCCAGCCGAAAGGTATGGGCCAAGAATATATAAGCCGAAAATAAATAGGCAAAAAATAGGCCAAAAAAACACCCGAAGGCGGCTGGAAAACCCCTCACCCTTTCGCGGCAAGACGCTGTTTGACTTCGATAGCCCTCCACGCAAAAAAGTGCCAGTCCTTTGTGGTGTGTTTGCGACAAATGCCCGCCAGATAGGCCTCTGGGGCGGAACACTGATTTCCGCATACGCAAAAGAAGGGCCGCCAGGAGGGCGTTTTTAGAGGCGCGCGGCCATGGCGAGGAAAGCGCGTCGTGAACCGTTTCGCCCCAGGGGAAACAGTGCTTTTTCGGCCCATCCGCCGCGCTTTTTTCGAGCGCGGATTGCTGCCGCTCAGTGCGCGATTGCGCCTGTTTTACTAGAGATGCCCGACTTGCGCCGTGTTTTGTCGGCCTTTAGAGTCGATGACATCTTCAAGTCGTTACGGTGACGTTTTCGTTGTTTTTGGGCGAAGCGCGCCGCCATATATCATGCCTTCCTCGACGGACCGTTCTTTGCGCATCGTACATTCCGAGGCCGCGCTCGGCTTCGCAGGCCAGGAGCGCCGCATTCTCAAGGAAATGCGGGCGATGCGGGAACGCGGACATAGCGTGGAACTGATCTGTAGACCCGAGGCGAAGCTTTTCAAGGCCGCGACCGATGCGGGCATCAAGGTGCATACGCTGCCCATGGGCGGTCTCATGAACCTGCTGCGCGGCGCGCCCAAGGTTCGCCGCATTCTGCGGGAAGGGTGCTTCGACGTGCTCAATACCCATAGCCGCATAGACACCTTGCTGGCCGGGCTGGGCGCGCGCATGGCGGGGACGCCGCTGATCGTGCGCACCCGCCACCTGACCAATCGGGTCAACTCCATGCTGGCCTACACATGGGTGCCGCATCGTGTCAGCACGGTCAGCAATCATGTCCGGGAAACCCTCATCGAACGGGGTGTGCCGGCAAACCGGGTGGCAACGATCTACTCACCCATCACGTTGCCGCCGACGGATATCCAATCGACCCTGCGCGAGGAACTGAATTTGCCGGAGGACGCCATCGTGGTTTGCTGCGTGGCGATCCTGCGCGCGACCAAAGGGCATCGGGAACTCATCGAGGCGCTGCGCCCCTTGATGGAGACGAGGCCGCAAGTGCACCTGGTGCTGGTGGGCAACGGTTCGCCGCTGTTCGAGCAGTTGCAGGCATTGATCGAGGATATCGGCCTCGCGGATCGTATCCACATGCTGGGCTTTCGCCATGACGTGGCCAATATCCTGGCGGGAAGCGACATCTTCGCGCTGGCGACGCAGAAGGAAGCGTCCGGCACGGTTTACGTGGAGGCCGCCGCGGCGGGGCTGCCCGTCGTTGGGGTCGATGTGGGAGGGGTGAGCGAAATGGTGCGAGACGGCGAGACGGGCATATTGGTGCCCCCGGGCGATATCCCCGGGCTCAGGGCCGCGCTGGAGCAATTGCTGGACGACGGCGATTTGCGGGCGCGCATGGGCGTTGCCGGCACTCGAATGGCGCGCGCCGAAGGCAAGTTCTCGCTGGCCGGCCTGGCCGAGCGTACCGAGCAGGTGTACCGGCTCTGGCTTGCGCAGGAGCACGCCAAGGCCGCGGGACGCTCGGGCCGGTGGGCGCGCTGAGGTCCGGCCATGTTTCAGACACCTGCCCAGCATGACGTGGCCTTGCAGGCTCCCATCGCGCTTGAAGCCGCGGTTCTCACGGCCGCGCCGTTGCCCGCGTTTTCCTGTTGCCCGTTCCAGGTCATGGACCTGACCCAGGCCACCCTGGTGGCAACGGGGAGCGAGCGCGACGTTTACCTACATCCCAGTGACAAGTCGTTGCTCGTCAAGATCATCAACCGCTCGCGCATCAACGAACCCGGCCGCAAGCGTCCCTGGCACAAGCGCCTGCTGCGCGAGGATGCGCACCGCGTCTTCATTTCCGAATTGATCGAATACGTGGCCACCACGGTGCAGCAAGGGCTGCCGCAAGGCAATATTCTGATGGCGCGCATCTCTGGTCTGGCCCTGACCTCGCAAGGGCTGGGCCTGGTGGTGGAGCGTATCGTCGACGCTTATGGCGATCCCGCGCCGACGCTGAAGCAGATTGTGGCGCAGCAGGGATTCGGGCCTGAATTGCAGGGGAAGCTGCAGGCGTTCTTCGGAGGCCTGATCGATGCGCACGTGATCTTCAACGATGTCAGTGCGCGCAATATCGTCGTCGGCTTCAACGCGAGCGGGCGGGAAGGGCTTTATCTGGTGGACGGCTTCGGACCCAAGCAACTGCTGCCGCTGTATGCCTGGAGCAAGTCGCTCAACCGGCGGCGCCTGCTGCGCAAGTACGGCGAGCTGACGCGCAAGTTGTCGTGAGACCGCAGCCGGATCGCGATGCGCACGATGCTCCAGATGGATCAGCGGGTATGGCCTGCCTTGATCGTCGCCGCGCGCCCGGCGCTGGAAAATGGGGGAAAGCCGTTGGTGTATGCAGTCTTGTGGGCCTTGCTGGCCGCGGCCGCGTTCGCGGGCAGCTTGTATGTATTCCGGGCCTGGCCATTCCAGTTCAAGGATCAGGGCGCAGGACCTGACTATCGGCCATCGGCTGGCGTCGCCGGGGCCTTGATGACGGTCGCCCTTCTGGCGCTGGTCATTGCGCTGACCGTATGAGGCAAGGATGCGATGAAAGTCGTAAGAACTCTTGTGGTGGTGGTTCTGCTGGCGTTCCAGGCGGCCGGCGCGATAGCCGAAACGCAGGCGGACACCTCGCCGACGCGCGTGGTGCAGGGGGGACGCTGGACCGAAGGTTCGGCCGCCGGCACCTATCGGATCGTCGTGGATGAGGTCGGTTTCGAGCACGTCAGCTGCCGCGTCCGCATCCAATGGGTCGCTCCCGCAGCGGCGGGCCGTCCCGCGAGGCTCGTGGCGGAGCAGATGTTTACCGAGGTCTCGACGAGCTTCTGGAGTTGCGGGGTAGGCAAGCAGAGCGTCGTGGTCTCCGGGAATGTGCTGAAAGTGCAGGCCACGCACGCATATTCCGGGGAACCGTGCACGTTCACGGCAAGGCTCGGCACGCCGGGCCGATATCAATACGAGGCTTGGGGTCGCGAGTTCGAATCTCGCCGTCCCGACCAGTAGTTCAAAAGGCCGTCAATGAGAAATCACTGACGGCCTTTTTCATTTTCGGCCTTTTTCATTTTGTTTTCGCAGGCCTCTGCCGCCTCTGTCCACGTGGTCTTTACCGGTCTTTGAGCACGAGGCTTTAATCACAAGCCTTTGCTCGCAAACCTGGCGCCAGGCGTTGCGGGGCGGCCGGTTCATCCAGCCGTTCGCAGCAACGGCGAACGGCTGGATGAGAGCCCTGAGGGATCAGTGGGAGGGCGGCGCGGGGCAAGCTTCGGGCTTGTCGTGCGTTGCGTATTTTTCCACCATGGTCGTGCTTGCGCGGTTCAGGCCATGCAGCGTGACCTCCACGCCGTTCCTGCGGAATTTGTGCACGATGCGATCCAGTGTGTCGATCGCGGTGATGTCCCAGAAGTGCGCGTGCGAAAGGTCGAGCAATACGCGCTTGATGTCTTCCTTGAAGTCGAACTCGGAGACCAGCGCCTCCGACGACGCGAAGAACACCTGTCCGCGGATGGTGTATTTCCGGGTCGCTCCGTCGGCCTCCAGGGCGGACGCGACGCTGAGCACGCGCTGCACCTTGGATGCGAAGAAAACCGCGCTGAGCAGTACGCCGGCCAGGACGCCCATCGCGAGGTTATGCGTGGCGACGACCACGACGACCGTCGTCAACATGACGAAGGACGAGCTCTTCGGGTGCGTGAGGAGGTCCTTGACGGAGCGCCAGCTGAATGTGCTGATCGACACCATGATCATGACGGCGACGAGCGCGGCCATGGGGATCTGCTTTACCCACGGCCCCAGGAACACAACCATGATGAGCAGCAGCACGCCGGCGGTGAGCGACGACAGCCGCCCGCGCCCGCCTGACTTCACGTTGATGACGGACTGGCCGATCATGGCGCAGCCCGGCATGCCGCCAAGGAACCCCGCGACGATGTTCGCGATTCCCTGGCCTTTGCATTCGCGGTTCTTGTCGCTGGGCGTATCCGTGAAGTCGTCAATGATGGACGCGGTCATCAGGGACTCGAGCAGGCCGACGAGCGCGATGGCGAGCGAGTAGGGAAAGATGATCCGGACCGTTTCCCAGGTCATGGGGACGGCCGGCACCAGGAAGGACGGCAGCGCGTTCGGGAAGGATCCCATATCCCCGACGGTCCGCACGTCGAGGCCCGTGAGCATCGTGACGGCCGTGAGGACGATTATGCATACCAGCGGCGAAGGAATCGCTTTCGTGATTCGCGGAAGGGTGTAGATGATGGCCAGGCCCGCCGCGACGAGGACGTAGACGGCAGTGGGCGCGTTGGTCAGCTCAGGAAGCTGGGCTAGGAAAATCAGGATGGCCAGGGCGTTGATGAAGCCGGTGATGACCGAGCGGGAAACAAAGCGCATCAGTGCGCCCAGTTTCAGGAATCCCGCAGTGATCTGCAGGATTCCCGCCCCGATCGCTGCGGCGAATACGTACTGGACGCCATGGTCCTTGACCAAGGAGGTGATCAGCAGGGCGACTGCGCCCGTCGCTGCGGAGATCATGCCGGGCCGGCCACCGGCGATGGAGGTCACGACCGCGATGCTGAATGCCGCGTACAGGCCGACTTGCGGATCGACGCCTGCAATGATGGAAAAGGCGAGCGCTTCAGGGATGAGGGCAAGAGCGACGACCAGGCCGGCGAGAAGGTCTCCTCGGATATTGGACAGCCATTCCTGGCGTGGGGAATTAGAGATCATGATTCGTGCATGGATGCATGTTTGAAGTGAGCCGAGAGGCCGGATGCGCGTGGCTGCCCATGCACGCATTGGCGTGCGGGGACGGCGGATTGGACGTGCTTGGGGGACACCCCATGGACGGCTTCCCTCGGCGGAAAGGAAGCGGCGCGAGACAGACCTCTGGCAGAGAGGGCCTTGATGTGGAAGGCTGAGAGGTCGGGTGTCGCGGTTACATGGGTAGGCGAAGGGCGGGAAGATCTGGAACGCGCGAAATTCTAGCGTGAGCGGGCGGGTCACGGCAAACGGCGCGCCCTTGTCGCGCCTCCGCTCCGGTGGCCGGCCTTTCCGTGGTCGCTGCCGCGGGGCGCTAGAGCCAGACCGCCGTCACCAGCACGGCGCAGCCTATCGTGGCGGTGGCGGCCATGGCCGCCGCCAGCCGGACGGCCAGCTTGCGCTCCTTGCGGCCCACATTGGGATTGGCGTCGTTCGCGGACCGGAGCTGCTCCCACGTCGACGCGCTGCCCGCCTCCCGGCTTTGGGACGCCGCGGCGGCATTGGCGCGGCTGCGGGATATCTGGATGAGCCTGAGCGCGGGATAGGCCAGGAGCACACCCGCCAGGAACAGGCTACAGGCGCCGATCGAGCCGGCGGTGTAGGCAGAGCCGCCACGCGCCGCCAAAAGAATCGCCGCCGCCAGCAAACCCACGGCATTCAGGCCAGCCAGCGCCTTGAGCGCCTGCACGCCCCAGACGCCCGTGGCTTCTTCGGAAAAGTCGCCGACCGACTGCCAGTAGGCGGCGTCCTTTGCGGCCGCCAGGAAAAAGAACTCCAGGTCCCGGAGCAAGGCGTCGCCGCGCCTGTTGGCGGCAGGGGTGTCCTGGTGCCATTGGACGGCGAAGTTCCGGCTTCGGTCCGCATCCGCGTGATGCGCGGCGGCCCAGGTTTGCGCCAGGCGCAATGCGTCGTCGATGGTGAGTACACCTGCGTGCGCGGCACTGTCTCTCATGTTTTTCATCCCCATATATGGGATAGTGTAGCGGTCTGGCATCGGCCGCGAGATGCGCTGCGTCAAGTGCGTGCGATGGGGGGGCGGTAGCGTATTTCGAGCAGGCTGTTGCTGCGCTGGGTGATGACCAGATCGGCGCGCGGGCCGCGCAGGCCCAGGAGGGACAGGGCCGTGGCCGCAAGCAAACCGGTCCAGGCGGGGATGAGGAGAAGCGCGTCCCAGCCCGACAGGCCGGGGTTGTAGGGCTGTTTGCACACCCGGCTCGTCAGGCCATGTTCCCGGCAATGCGCCTCGATCGCCGCCAAGGTCCCATTCATGTCGCCGACGTTTTCCAGGAAGAACCGTTCACGGCCGAGCAGGATGCGCGCGAGTTCGCCGGACGGCAGGCGGTTCAGGAAATAGGTACGCGGGCTGTTGGCCATGACGGGTTCCTGTGGTGCGCAATCAGCGGTGCGATGGAGGGACCGGATTGCGGCGGGCCGCCATAGTCTACCGATTTCCCGCCCGGGCCCGGGGCCAGGCATCCGCGCTTTCCCTAGTATCCGTCCGATTTTTTATACGATTATCATATTTTCAACGCCGACGCCTTGCGCCTGGCGTACACAGCCGAGGCAACGCGGGCTGGCAATGATGAACGTTTTCGGACAGAAACTTCCTTATGCCTACTTCAGCTTCTCGATCACTGTTGAAAAAAGACTCGGTCGCGCCGGTCCAGTCGGAACCCAATCTGACCGACCGCGTGACTGAAATGCTGCTGGAAGAGATTACCAGCGGCGACTACCAGGTGGGCGAAGTGCTGCCGCCTGAACAGATCATCGCCACCCGCATGGGCGTTTCGCGCACCGTGCTGCGTGAGGCGGTTTCGCGCCTGAAGGGCGATGGCATCGTGCAAAGCAAGCAAGGCCGCGGCCTGACCGTCATGCAGACGGCGCGGCCCTCGGTACTGCGGATGCAGGCGGCCGATATCGGCGATGCCGACCAGGTGTTGCGCATCGTCGAATTGCGCCGGGGGTTCGAGATCGAAGCCGCGCAGCTCGCGGCGCAGCGGCGCAGCGAGGACGACCTGGCCGCCATGCGCCGGGCCTTGCGCAAGATGGCCGATGCGATCGCCACCGGGGACGTGGCGGTCGGCGTGGACGCCGACATGGAGTTCCATCGTTGCGTGGCGCGCGCGACCCGCAACGAACACTACTTGAATTTCTTCGATTTCCTGGCGGTGCTGCTCAAGAAGAACCTGCGCGTCTCGCGCTCGCGGTCGGCCAAGATCGCCGGCCGCGGCGCCCAGGCGCAAAAGGAGCACGAGGCGCTGTTCGCCGCCATAGAGAAGGGCGATGTGGAGCTTGCGCGGCAGCAGGCGCGCACGCACGTCGACAACACGGAAACACGACTGCGCACGGCGGCAGCCACGGCGGAAAAGCCGTAGCCCTCCGATTGCGGGCAATCTCCAAGGGGAAGTGGCGATGGGGCGTAAAACGATTGACGAACTGGTGCGCGCGGATGAGGGGCTGGTCAGCCGTTCCATCTTCGTCGACGACGAGATCTTCCAGCAGGAACTGCAGCGCGTATTTTCGCGGGCCTGGCTGTTCGTGGGGCATGAAAGCCTGGTCCCCAAGCCGGACGACTACTTCGTTTCCCGGATGGGCACGGAGTCGGTGATCCTGACGCGCGACCGGCAGGGCCAGATCCAGGTCATGCTCAACAGCTGTGCGCACCGCGGCATGAAGCTGTGCCGCTATGACCACGGCAACAACAGGACCTTCACCTGTCCGTATCACGGCTGGAGCTTCTCCACCGACGGCAAGCTGGTGGAGCGCCCGGGCGAGCTGGTCGGCGTGCCGGGCCACGCCACGCATTACAAGGGCGAACTGGACAAGAAGCAATGGGGCCTGAAGACGGTGGCGCAGGTGGTCAACTACAAGGGCGCCGTGTGGGCCACCTGGGACCCGGATGCGCCTGCGTTCCTGGACTATCTGGGCAACATGCGCCTGTACCTGGACGCGGCGCTCGACAATCGCGACGGCAGCTCCGGCGGCTCCGAGGTCATCGGCGGCGTGCAGAAGTGGCGGGTCAAGTGCAACTGGAAATTCGCGCCCGAGAACTTCATCGGCGACCTGTACCACGACATCAGCCACCGCTCGGTGGACATCGTCGGCATCGGGCCGGGAGGCGGAAGGGGGCGGCGCGATCCCTCGGCCACGCGGTCGGCCATCTGCTTCCCGGAGCTGGGGCACGGGTTGCTGGGCAGGCTGCCCTTCTACGAGGAAGGGCCTTACGCGCCGCAGTATGCGCGCTACCCGGAAGTGGAAGCCTATTACCGCGAGGTGCATGAGCGCCGCGAACGCACGCTGGGTTCGGCCATGCGCGTGCAGACCAGCGTCGGCACGATTTTTCCGAACATGTCTTTCCACGGGCGCCAGCCTCGCACCCTGGCGGTGTTCCATCCGATCAGTCCGACCGAAATGGAAATGTGGCGCATGTACCTGGTGGACAAGGACGCGCCGGAAGCGGTCAAGGAAGCGGCGCGCCATTACTTCCTGCGCTATTCCGGACCGGGAGGCATGACCGAATCCGATGACATGGAGAACTGGACGGGCGCCACCGAGGCCAGCATGGGCACCATGTCGCGCGAGCTCTATTTCAATTACCAGATGGGCGTGGGGCATGCCGAGCCGGTGCCGGAAATCCCCGGATGCGCGGTCAACGGCGAATACACCGAGGAAAACGCCCGCATCTACTACCGCCGCTGGGCGCAATTCATGAACGGCTTGTCCTGGGATGAGCTGATGGCCGGCGCCGCGCGCGCCCAGGAGGCGGCATGAACGCGCCCACCGATAACGCGCCCGCCGCGGCGCAGGATTGCAGCATCGACGACATGCAGATCTGGTGGCAGGTGCAGCGTTTCATGCACTACGAGGCCGACCTGCTGGACCATCGCGAGTTCGACGCCTGGCTGGAGCTGCTGGACGAAGACATCAGCTATCGCATGCCGCTCACGCGCAACGTGCGGCGGGACGCAATGGCGCAGGAGTATTCGAGCACGCGCGACGCCGCGTGGTTCGACGAAGGCATCGATACGTTGCGGCAGCGGGTCGCCCAGATCAGGACAGGCATCCATTGGGCCGAGGAGCCGGCTTCGCGCGTGTCCCGCCTGGTGACCAATATCCGTGTGCTGGAGATGGCGCCGGACGAGGGCGGGGGAGAGCGCGTCCGCGTGCGTTCGCGCTTCCTGATCTACCAGAACCGCCTGCAGACGGAGGTCAGCCTGTTTGTCGGCAAGCGCGAAGACGTGCTGCGCCGCCGCGACGGGCGCTGGAAGGTGCTCTCGCGGGAGATCCACCTCGACCAGAACGTTCTGCTTTCCAAGGCGCTCACGATCTTTTTCTAGCGCACGGTTTTTCCGGCACCGGCCCGCTTGCCGGAGTCCGATGGTTTTCCTTCCGATCAGGGCCTGTCCGCTGAGGGCGAGGCACGTCCATACCAGGAGCCGCAGCATGCATAGACGTACTGTACTGAAAGCCATCGCCGCCGCGGCCGCGATGGGAACGGCGGGGGCGGCGCGCGCCGCCGAGGCGGCTTTTCCGTCCAAGCCAATGCGCCTGATCGTGCCCTATCCGCCCGGGGGCGTTACCGATGTGGCGGGGCGGCTGGCGGGCGAGATCCTCAGCAAGAAATTCGGGCAGCCCGTGGTGGTGGAAAACCGCCCCGGTGCCAACGGCATGATCGGCAGCCAGCACGTGGCGGCCGCGGCGCCTGACGGCTATACGCTACTGCTCAACGGGCTGGGGGGCATGGTCTTGCCCATGGCCACGGTCACCGGGCTGCCGCTGGATATGTCCCGCGCGTTCACGCCGATCGGGCAGATGGCCGAATTCATCAACGTACTGATCGTCCGCGCGGATTCACCGATCCGCAGCGTCGACGACCTGGTCGCCGCCGCCCGCGCCCGCAGCAAGGACGGGCTGAATTACGGCTCCAATGGAATCGGCACCTCGGTGCACATGACGACGGCGTTCTTCGCGCAGCGCACCGGTACCCATCTGCTGCATGTGCCGTACAAGGGCAGCGGCGAAATGCTGATCGATGTGGTGAACGGCAACCTGGATTTCAGTTTCAGCAATCTTCCCCCCGTGATGGGACTGATCCGCAAGGGTTCCATCCGCGCGATCGCGGTCACCAGCAGCTACCGCAGCAAGCAGTTGCCGGACGTGCCGACCATGGCGGAGCAAGGCGTCGCGGACTTCGACGTGACGAGCTGGCTGGGCCTGTACGGCCCGGCCGGCATGGCGCCGGGCCTGGTCGAGACGCTGAGCGCCGCCTTGCAGGAAGGCATGGCCCAGGCGTCGTCGCGCGATACGCTGAGCGCCGCCGGCTTCGAGCCCAAGGCAGCGTCGGCGGCCGATTTCGCGGCACTGAACCGCGCGGAGCTGGCGCGCTGGAAGCAGGTCGCCAGCCGCGCCAACGTTTCCCTGAAGTTTGGAGCGTGAGCGGTATGCAAGGTATGGAAGATCTTTCCCGCTTGCGCCATGTGCATACGACGATCATCGGCGCGGGGCATGCGGGCGTCGAATGCGCCTGGGCGCTGCGCGCCGCCGGCATCGAGGGCGATGTGGCGCTGTTCGGCGCCGAGGCGCACGCGCCTTACGAGCGGCCGCCGCTATCCAAGGCCCTGTTGACGGGCGCCACCAGCGAGGAACGCATCGCCTTGCGCGCCGATAGCGCGTACGAGAAGTCGCGCGTGACCATCGTGGCCGGCGATCCGGTGGAGCGCCTGGACACAGCCGGGCACGTGCTGTACACGCGGTCCGGACGCCGGGTGAGCTACGAGCATTGCGTGCTGGCGACCGGCGCGCGGGCCCGTGGCATTACCGGCGTGGCGGGCGAGGGCGTCTACGCGGTGCGCGGCCTGGATGATGCGCGCCGCTTGCGCGAGGCCCTGCGGCCCGGCTGCCGCCTGCTGGTGCTGGGGGCGGGATACCTGGGGCTGGAGGCCGCCTGTTCGGCGCGCAAGCTGGGCGCCGAGGTTCTGGTGCTGGAGCAGGGCGGCAGTGTCATGGGCGGCAAAGTATCCGAACCGACCGCAACGCGCATCGGTTCCCTTCACCACGACGCGGGCATCGAGATACGGCACGGCGCGGCGGTGGCGCGGTGGGAGCGCACGGGGGCAGGCTGGCGCGCGCATCTGGCCGATGGATCCGAGGCGGACGCGGACCTGGTGCTGGTGTCGATCGGCGCGATCGCCGAGACGGCGCTGGCCGAGGCGTCCGGGCTCATCTGCCTGGACGGCGTGGTGGTGGACGAGTGCTGCCGGACGTCCGCTCCGGACGTGTATGCGATCGGAGATTGCGCCAGCGCCTTCCGCGGCGAACTGCAGCGCCATGCGCGCATAGAAAGCGTACAGAACGCGCTTGCCCAGGCGCGCATCGCCGCCGCCGCCATTGCCGGGAAGCACCCGCCCGCGCCCCGGCCGCCTACCTTCTGGTCCGAGCAGCAGGGCCGCCGGCTGCAAATGGCGGGGTTGGTGAATCCCGCGCAGCCCAGCCGCGATGTGCTCTTGCCCACGGCCAAGGGATGGCTGGTGGAACGCTATCAGGCAGGCCGCCTGGCGGCGATCGAGGCCGTGGACAGCCCGGTCGAATTCATCAAGGGCGTGCCGCGCATCGGCACGCCGGAATCCGTTTCTTGAAAAGGTGGTCAAACATGCCCTCTGCCGTATTTGAATTGCCGGACGGCGCCGAACTGGTGCTGGACGTTCCCGATGATTGGTCGCTGATGGAAGCCGCGAGGCGAGACGGCCTGGAAGGCATCGTCGCCGAGTGCGGCGGCGGCGCCATCTGCGGCACCTGTCATGTCCAGGTCGATGCGGCCTGGTTCGGCCGGCTCGATCCGCCGGGCATGGCGGAGCAAGCGCTGCTGGAGGTGGTGCCGGAGCGTTGCCCGACCAGCCGGTTGTCCTGCCAGGTGATCATGACGCCTGAGCTGGACGGCATCCGCCTGCGCGTGCCTTCCGCGCAGCTTGAAATGTAGCCCCGGGCGCTGCAAGGAGCCGCCGACATGGCCGACAACAAATCCATCAACCTCGTCGATCTGCAGCCGGGCGTGCGCGTGCGCATGGCCGATGGCGCTATCGCCGAAATCGCAGAGAACCCGCAGGACGGATTCTGGCTGATCGTCCGCTATCTGGACCATCCCACGGATTCTTCCCTGGTTGGCGCCGGCGAACAGCAAGTGTTCGCCACGGACGTCGAATCGATCGAACCCTGACCCTACTGGAGCCGCAATGAGCCAAAAACCCAAAATCATCGTTTCCGCGCCGCTGCCCGCCGATTTGCGCGAACGCGTTGCCGCCGTCTGCGAGATCATCGACGTGCCGGTTGGGCAGAACCCCGCCGAAGCCGTGCCGGCCTCGGTGCGCCCCGAGGTGGCAGGCATGGTCTGCACCGTGCGCACGCGTGTCGACCAGGCCCTGCTCGACGCTTTTCCCGCGCTGACCGTCAGCTCGAACTTCGCCGTGGGGTTCGACAATGTCGATATCGAGGCCGCCACGCGCCGCAAGGTGCTCATCTGCAATACGCCGGGGGTGCTCGACGGCGCGGTCGCGGACGTCATGATCGGCCTGATGCTGTGCCTGGCCCGCAACCTGGTGGCGGGCGATGCGTTCGTACGCAGCGGGGCCTGGACTAAGGGCGCTTTTGCGCTGACCACCGATATCCGCGGCAAGACGCTGGGCCTGCTCGGCATGGGCCGCATCGGCAAGGTGGTGGCGCGCACCGCCCAGGCGTTCGACATGAAAGTGATCTATCACAACCGCCGCGAGGATCCTTCGGTCGAAGGCCTGGCCGCCTACGTGGGGCGTGACGAGCTGTTCAAGTCTTCGGACGTACTCAGCGTCCATATTCCCCTGTCCGCCGAGACGCGCCACTCCGTGGGCAAACGTGAATTCGGCCTGATGAAGCCCACGGCCTACCTCATCAATACGGCGCGGGGCCCGGTGCTGGACGAGGCGGCGCTGATCGAGGCGCTGCGCGCCGGCACCATCGCCGGCGCCGGCCTGGACGTGATGGAGCAGGAGCCGCTGCCGCCGTCGAGCCCCTTGTGCGAACTGCCGAACGTGGTGCTGCAGGCGCACGTGGGCAGCGCCACGCACGAAACGCGGCGCGCCATGATCGACTTGGCCGCGGCCAACCTGCTGGACGCGCTGGGCGGAAAGACGCCGCAAGCGATGGTCAATCCGCAGGTGTGGCAGGCCAGGGCCTGACCGGCGCCACGCGGCGTAAAAACGGCAGGGGCGCCCGAAAGGGCGCCCCTGCCGCATTCCGTCGCCGCGTTATTTGCCGCCGTAGGCGACCACGATCCCGGCCTGCTGGGCGACTTCGCTCCAGCGCTTGAACTCGGACGCCGAAAACGCCTGGAACTCCGCGGCGTTGCGCAGCTTGGGTTCGAACCCCGCGCCGATGATGCGGGCCTGGAATTCGGGCGTGGCAAGGCCGCTGACGATGGTTTCCGACAACTTGGCGATGATGGCGGGATCGACCTTGGACGGCGCGTACATGCCCAGCCAGCTGGTCACGTCGAAGTCCTTCATGCCCTGTTGCTGCATGGTGGGCACGTCGGGCAACTGCCGCGCCCGGTAGGCGCTCGTGACGGCGAGGGCCTTCAGGCGCTTGCCTTCCACCATGGCAAGCGTCGGCGGAAGGTTCATGAAACAGAGGTCGAGGTCGCCGTTGGCCGTGCCCACCAGGGCGTCGGCCGCGCCCTTGTAGGGGACGTGGTCGAATTTCAGGCCGATGCGCATCGCGAACAGCTCGGCCGTCATCTGCGACGAACTGCCGACGCCGTTGCTGCCATAGAGCGGCTTGCGCTTGCTGGCGCGCAGGTATTCGATGAGTTCGGGCACCGAGTTGGCGGGGTGGTCGGTCCGCACCACCAGCGCATTGACGAACTCTGCCACCTGGGCAATGGGCAGCAATGCCGTGGGTATGTCCAGCGGCAGCCCCCGGAGCGTTGCCGGCGGCAGCACGTTGTGGCCGAGGCCGCCTGTCGTCAGGGTGTAGCCGTCGGGCCTGGACGCGGCGGCGGCCTGCATGCCGATTACGCCGCCGGCGCCGGCGCGGTTCTCGATCACCACGCTCTGGCCGTATTTGGCGAAGAGCAGGTCGCCGACCAGCCTTCCCGCAAGATCGGTCGCGCTTCCGGGGGTGGAAGAGACAATGATCTTGATTGTCCGGGACGGGTAGGGCCCGTCCTGCGCCCAGCTTCTGCCTGTCAGGGCCAGGCCGGCCGCGGTTCCCATCAGTTTCAACGCACTGCGACGTTTCATGACGACTTCCCCTTGGGTTGGTTTTTGCTACACCACGTGCTGCTCCGATTCAGGTTCCAACTTTGTACGATAAACATATTTATCGAAACGGTACGTGGAGCGCCTGGACGTGGAAATTGCGGCTTACCCTAGGATGGGCGGCCTCCTGTTACGGCTCCAATTTCGCGGCTCTGTGTCTGGCGCGCAGCGTGTCCGCCCAGGCACACTTTTCCGGTTGCCGCCATCTCCGAGCGGTTAGAAAGGATGTTCCATGCGCTACCGTTATGTCACCGCCGATGTCTTCACCCGCCGCACGTATGGCGGCAACCCGCTGGCGGTCGTGCTTGACGCCCAAGGGCTCTCCACCGCGCAGATGCAGCGCATCGCGCGCGAGTTCAACTATTCCGAGACTAGCTTCGTGCTGCCTGCCCGCAACGCGGCGCATACGGCCCAGGTACGCATCTTCACGCCGTGCCGGGAGGTGCCGTTCGCCGGGCATCCGAACGTGGGCACCGCCGTCGTGCTCGCGCGCGAATGGGCGGCGGGCGGGCGCACCGTGCCGGAGACGTTCGTGTTCGAAGAAGAGGCGGGCCTGGTCCGCATTGCGCTGAAGACCGGCGCACAGGGCGTGGAGGGAGCGGAGCTACTGGCGCCGCTGCCGCTGGCGCGCGGCGCCGTGGCGCCGGCCGACGCGGCCGCGCGGGCGCTGGGGCTCGACGCGGCGGACATCGATACCTCGGCGCATCCGCCGCAGGTGGTGTCGGTGGGACTGGCGTTCCTGGCCGTGCAGTTGGCGAGCCGCGACGCATTGCGGCGCGCCGTTCCGAACGTGCAAGGCTACGCGGCCCTGCTGCCGCTGGATGGCGCAAAATCCATCTATGCCTACACCACGGATACCGCGGCGGAGCCGCAGACCGATATCCAGGCCCGCATGTTCACCGGCAGCATGACGGAGGATCCGGCGACGGGCAGCGCGACGGCGGCGGTTACGGCGCTGCGCGCGGCCTTGCGCGGCGCAGGGGCGTTGCACCTGCGTGTCGGCCAGGGCGTGGACATGGGCCGCGCCAGCCTGCTGTCGGCCCATGCCGAGCCGCGCTCCGACGGCGTCTGGGCGGGCGTGGCGGGCCAGGCGGCGGTGGTCATGGAAGGGACTTTGCCGGCGCCGGTCATGGATTGAGCGGGGCGCGTCCGTTGGCGGCCGCGCTGGCCTCCTGTATGCTTGCGCTCATGGAAGCACCGTTTTTTGCGCCACGCTGCGGCGCCTTCAGCCGACGAATCACTCGACGCCTGCGTTGAGTGGCTAGTCGCATCCGGGCGCTGAACGTTCAGCGCCTTTCCCGAAAGCCACGATACTCCTCGTGGCTTTTCTGTTTTTGCGCTGTTCTTCCCGCTGCCGAGGCGTATCGCAAGGTTTTCGTTTCCCTTACCGAAGGAACGAAGCATGAACTCTCAAGATATCGCCATCCGGCCCTACCATTCGTCGGACGAGGCTGCAATCATCCAGCTGTGGCACGACTGCGGCCTGACGCGCCCGTGGAACGACCCCAGCAAGGACATCGCCCGCAAGCTGACGGTGCAGTCGGATCTGTTTCTGGTGGGAGAGGCGAAGGGCGAGATCGTCGGGACGTTGATGGGCGGCTATGACGGCCACCGCGCCTGGATCAACTATCTGGCCGTGTCGCCGGCGCATCAGCGCCGCGGCTATGCGACGGCGCTGATGCGGGCCGTCGAGCGCAAACTGCTGGAGATGGGGTGCCCCAAGATCAATCTGCTGATCCGGTCCGGCAATGCCGCGGTGAAGGACTTCTATGAAACGCTGGGGTTTCAGCAGGACGAGGTCATCAGCCTGGGCAAGCGCCTGATCCCGGACCTGTGACGGGCCGGGGCCCGGGCGCCTGCCCGGGCCCGTCAGACCGCCACGGTCAGGTACACCGCTTCGCGGCCGACGACCGGCATGCGCGTGGGCATGAAGATCGTGCAGTCGTCGCAGGGGGAGCGGATTTCCTCGGTGCCGTTCATGGCGATCAGCTCGTTCTTGGCGAAGGTTTCGAAGCCGATGACCGGACGCGTGAACGTGAAGTCCGTGGACTTCACCATATGCACTTCCAGCAGCCGGTAGCGGCGCGGGGCCGGGGGCGGCGTTGCGCCGGCCGGGGCATCGATCAGGCCCAGGTGCGCCAGGAAACGCAGCGTGACGTCGGTGGCGAGCGTGGCGGCGGACTGGGCGAAGTGCTGGCCGCATTCCACCACCAGCGAGCCGCAGCTGTCGGAATCCGGATCGCCGTGGCGGCCATAGCCCATGACGCCCGTGCCGGGGAAAATGCCCGGCGGCATCACGAGATGGACTTCCGGCGCGCCGACCGCGCTGGCGAGCGCGGTGTTGCGGTCCATCTCCGTGTAGACCCAGAAGGGCTGAACGGGCGCGCGCGTGGAGTGGATGTCGAGCACGTAGTCGGCCGCGTCGAGCACGGGACGCAGCTCGCGGGCGCGGCGCAGTTCGGGGCTGTCATCCGGGCCATCCAGCATGTCGGCCGACCAGATGCGGTTCAGGTTGTGCACCAGCTGGCGGTTTTC
Organism: Achromobacter agilis; assembly: GCF_900496965.1. Taxonomy (GTDB): domain Bacteria; phylum Pseudomonadota; class Gammaproteobacteria; order Burkholderiales; family Burkholderiaceae_B; genus Achromobacter; species Achromobacter agilis. The sequence continues at coordinate 106,451 of NZ_UFQB01000019.1, read as the reverse complement.
GTAGGGCTGTTCGATATCGAAGGCCTCGTACGCCTCGACGTGGGCGAAGCTCACCGTAAGCGTGCCGATCTTGGGCCGCACGCCGTTATCGAGCAGATGGGTGGCGGCCACCATGCCGCAGATTTCATTGCCGTGCGTGATGGCGTTGATCAACACGTGCGGACCGGGCCGGCCCGACTCGAAGCGGTGGACGTAGGGAATGCCCACGTTGCCCTCGCGGTAAGCCGCGAGGTTGCGCGGCAGGACTTCCAAAGGAGCGGTATCGGGTTCGAAAGCGGGATTGTTCATGGAAATTGGGCCTATTCAGGTCGGATGCCGGCGCGGTTGATCAGGTCTTTGTACAACGCCAGGCGCTCGGACATCATGGCGGTGAACTGCTGGGGCGTCTGGTCTTCGGGCGGCAGGGCGCCGGCCTTTTCCAGGGATTGCGGCATGCCGTCCTGCGTGGCGGCGGTGCGCACGGCGGCCAGCAGCGTCTCGATGATGGCGGGCGGCGTGCCCGCAGGCGCGGCCAGGCCGATCCACGACATGGAGTTGAGCACCGGATAGCCCAGTTCCGCGAAGGTGGGCACGTCGGGCAGGGAGTCCAGCCGCTTGGGCGCCGCCACGGCCAGCGCGCGCATCTTGCCGACCTGGATGTGGGGCAGGAAGGGCGCGAGGTTGTCCAGCGCGAACTGCGCCTGGTTCGACAGCAGGGCATTGATCAGCGGCGAGCCGCCGCGATAGGGTACGTGCACGGCCTGCAGCTGCAGGGTGTTCTTCAACAATTCCGCGTTGAGCTGGCCCATGCTGCCGATGCCGGCGGTGGCAAAGTGCAGTTCATCGGGCCGGGTCTTCAGCAACGCCACGAATTCCGCGAAGGTGGCGGCGGGCACGTCGGCATTGGTCACCAGCACGTTGGGCGTGCGCGACAACTGCGAGATCGAGACGAAATCCTTGATCGGGTCATAGCCCAGGTCGCTGCGCATCAGGGGATTGGCCAGGTGCGAGCTCTGCGAGGACGCGACCAGCGTATAGCCATCCGGATTGGCGCGCGCGACGCGCTTGCTGCCGATGGCGCCGCCCGCGCCGTCACGGTTTTCGATGACGATGGTGGTGCCCAGCGCCTTGCCCAGCGATTCCGCGTAGATGCGGCCGATCAGGTCCACCGAGCCGCCGGCGGGAAAGGGTACGACCAGCGTGATGGGGCGCGATGGATAGGTGTTGGCGCGCGCGGCCAGCGGCAGCAGGGCGGCGCCCAGGCCGGCGGCGATCAGGCTGCGGCGGGTCAGGGACGGCCCCTGGGGGTGATGCTTCATGAAAGTCTCTTGTGGTGACGGCGTGTTTGGTCTATTTTGCAATGAAGATTGCAGAACGAAATATAAGATGCAATGTTGATTGTGAGATTTGGGGTTATCACCTAGGGCCTGTTGATACCAACTGGCCTGTGCAAAGCTCCAGTCAGTGTGAACAGGCCCTAAATGAATCTGAACCAACGCATCGCCGGCTACGGCAGAAAACTCAGCAAGACGGAACGCCTGCTGGTCGAGGAAATGCAGGCGCGCTATCCGCAGGGCCTGCTGGAATCGGCGACGGCGCTGGCGAAGAAGGTGGGCACGAGCGCCTCCACGGTGGTGCGGCTGCTGGCCAAGCTGGGCTACGAAAGCTATGCGCAGGCGCAGATGGAGGCGCGCGCGGAAGTGACGGCGCGGCTTGCGTCGCCGGGCGAACGCGCCGATGCCGTCGGGTCGGACAATTCCTCGGCGCGCGCCTGCCTCAACAACGCCTTGCTGCATGACCAGCACAATCTGAAGGAAACGTTCGCGTCGATCGACGTTGCGGCCTTCGAGTCGGCCGTGCGCTTGCTGACGCAGCGCAAGGCCCGCGTGCACGTGCTGGGGTTGCGGCAGGCCGCGCCGCTGGCGAGCCACGTGGCGCTGTACCTGAACATGTGCCTGCCCGCGGTGACGCCGATGGCGGCCGCCGGCCCGCTGCCGCTCGAAGACCAGTTGCTCTGGATCGACGACGCCGACGTCTTGCTGGCCTTCACCTTCAGGCGCTATTCCGTCGCCGCGGCCGGCGCGGTGAAGTACTTCCGGCAGCGCGGCGGCAAGGTGGTGCTGGTCACCGACTCGGCCTCGGCGCCCGCCGCCGCTTCGGCGCATCACGTGCTGGTCGCGCGCAGTTCCAGCGCGTCGCCCTTCGATTCCTACACGGCCGCGTTCTCCGTCTGCAACGCCCTGCTCGCGGCGGTCGCCCAGCGCCGCAAGCAGGCGCTGGGAGATGCGCTCGAGCGCGGCGAGGAGCCGTGGGACGCGCAGTGGATACGGCAGCAGGGCAGCGCATAAGCCGGCGCGCGGCATCGGGCAGGTTTTGTTGCGTTTGGCACAATAGTGTGCTTTGCGCTGGCGAAATAGCTCGGTACATTGGTACAGGTGACATCAACAAGGAGAATTCCATGTTTGATTCTTTTCCTGTCTTGCGCCGCACCGGCCTGGCTGCGGTGGCGATCGGCGCGGCCGGCTTGCTGTTCGCCGGCTGTACCACGACGAGTCCCAAGTCTTCCGCGACGGCAAGCGAGCAGCGCCAGTCGCTCAGCAGCGCGGCCGATGCGACGCTGGGCAAGCTCTACCAGGCTTCGCCGCAGTCCAAGGACCTGGTCGCGCGCGCCAAGGGCGTGCTGGTCTTCCCCGACGTGCTGAGCGGCAGCTTCATCGTCGGCGCGGAGCATGGCAAGGGCGTATTGCGCGTGGGCGGCGCCAATGCCGGCTACTACAGCACGACGGCGGGCTCGATCGGCTTCCAGGCCGGCGCGCAATCCAAGGCGATGGTGTTGCTGTTCATGACTGACGATGCGCTTAACAAGTTCCGCAACAGCAGCGGCTGGACCGTCGGCGCCGACGCCACGGTGGCCGTCGTCAATATCGGCGCTAACGGGCGCATCGATACCAATACGGCGCAACAGCCGATTGTGGGGTTCGTGATGAACAACGGCGGCCTGATGGCGGGCGTGTCGCTGGCCGGCACGAAGATCTCCAAGCTGGATCTCTGAGCGCGCCAGCCGGTAAAGCAAAACGCCGTGGATACCGTCCGCGGCGTTTTTTTGTCGCCGGGCCGCCCCAAGACAAAAAAGCGCCCCCTTGGGGGGCAGCAAGCGAGCGAAGCTCGCGCGGCGTGGGGGTATTTTTTGTCGCCGGGCCGCCCCAAGACAAAAAAGCGCCCCCTTGGGGGGCAGCAAGCGAGCAAAGCTCGCGCGGCGTGGGGGGACTTCCTGGCGTTGCGCTGGCGATTCAGCCGATCAGCGAATCGCTATTGCCGCGCACGGCGCTTTCGCGCTGCATTTCGGCGGCCTCTATGTTCGGATCCAGGCCGCGCCAGCGCTTGATCCGGCCACGGTCCTGTTCGGGTTCCCAGCCTAATAAGCCGTAGCGGGTGATTTCGGTTTCGCCGGTGTCGAATTCCACTTCGAAGTAGCCCTGACGATCGGGTAGCGTGCTGCCAGGGAACCAGTCGGTTTCAGGCATGGTTTGCTCCTTGCTAGACGATGGGAGGGGGCCGGGCGGCCCGCGCGTGGCGCTTTCATTGTGGGCCGGGCCGGTCGATCCCGCAAGCGGTGGCGTGGATATGGCCGCCGCGCCTCAGGAGAGCGGCACGGCGGTGGTGTAGAGCACCTGCTTGAGCGCGAAGCTGGACCGGATGCTGGCCACGCCCGGGATGCGCGTGATGTGTTCGACGATCAGGCGCTCCAGCGCGTCGACGTCGGGCACCAGGGCGCGGATCAGGTAGTCGGCATCTCCCGACATCAAGTAGCACTCCATGATCTCGGGCAGGACAGCGATTTCGCGTTCGAACACATCCAGCGCGGCCTTGCGCTGCTTGTCCAGCGAGATCTGGATGAATACGTTGACCTTCAACCCCAACTTGCGGGCGTTGAGCAGCGTGACGCGGCGGTCGATCAGCCCTTCGGCTTCCAGCCGGCGCACCCGGGCCAGACAGGGCGACGCGGACAGGTTCACGCGTGCCGCCAGCTCGACATTGGTCAGGCGTGCATCGCGCTGGAGCTCGTTCAGGATGCGGATGTCAGTGGCGTCGAGGTTGATTTCCGGCATAAGTCACCTAGGTACATTCAATATGCAGTTCAGATGTGCTGAGTATGCCGTGTGTTGCGGTGAATTGAGGTGAAATGTTCTGGGGTTTACCCTATAAACTATTCCATCGTTTTGCCATTCGGCCAAAACACGGAATATTCATGCGGTAAGTCGAGCAGTAATGAGTCAGCAGAATGCGTTGGGCAGGTTTTTGCCGCTGGTGGGCGCGGTGGCGATCTGGGGAGGCAATTGGCCCGTCATGAAGCTGGGGCTGATGCATATGAGTCCGCTATGGCTGGCCGCCAGCCGTTTCGGATCCGCCGCCGCGATCAGCGTGCTGGTGCTGGGCCTGCTGGGGCGTCTGCGCCTGCCCACGCGGCAGGAACTGCCCCTGGTCGCGGGCGTGGCGCTGTTGCAGATGGGTGCGTTCACCGCGCTGGCGTTGTGGGCAATGCAATATGTGGCGCCCGGACGCGCTTCGGTGATCGCGTACGCCACCTCCATCTGGGTGATCCCGCTGTCTTCGCTGGTCCTCAAAGAACGCCTGTCCCTGGCCCAATGGCTTGCGACGGCGTTGAGCTATGCGGGCATCGCCGTCATCGTGGCGCCCGCGTTCAGCCCATGGCAGACGCATACCGTCATCGGCCTGACGATGCTGCTGGGCGCGTCTTTCGCCTGGGCATGCAACATCATCCAGCTGCGGGGCAGCCGCCATGTCCGCCTGGGCGCGGACATGATTCCGTGGCAGACCGCCATCGCGGCGGCGCCGCTTGCCGCGCTGGCATGGATGCGTGACGGCGCGCCGGCGTTCCTCGCGGTGCCGGACGCCTGGCCCGTGATCCTGTACACGGGGCCGCTGGCCACGGCGCTCACCTTCATCGTGGTGCTGGGCATGACGCAGAAGATGCCGCCGGTGGCGACCTCGATCGCGATGCTGTGCGTGCCCGTGATCGGCCTGCTCGTGTCTTCGCTGGTCTTCCATGAACGCATCTCGGCCGACCTGGCGCTGGGCCTGGCCCTGATCGGCGCGAGCGTCGCGGCATCCGCCGCGGCGGCGCGCTACAAGCGCCCGCTGTTGCTGCGCACTTCGTAGAACGCTCTAGAATGGCATGCGCCGGGGAGGGCCCGGCTTCATGCAGGCATGCGGCGGATATGGATTCCCTTTATGTGCTGGTCGTGGTGGGCGCCATGACGGCCGGTTTCGTGCAAGGCCTTTCGGGCTTTGGCTTTGGCATGGTGGCGATGTCGTTCTGGGCGTGGACGGTGGATCCCAAGCTCGCGGCCGCGATGGTGGTGTTCGGCGCCTTGACCGGGCAGCTGCTGGCCGCGTTCACCGTGCGCCGCGGATTCGCTGTCGGCCACCTGCTGCCGTTCATCGCAGGCGGCCTGCTCGGCATACCGCTGGGCGTCAAGCTGTTGCCGCACCTGGATCCGCTGGTGTTCAAGACCTTCATCGGCGGGCTGCTGGCGGTCTGGTGCCCGATCATGCTGTTCGCGACGCGCCTGCCTCGCATCGCGGTGGGCGGAAAGCTGGCTGACGGCGTGGTGGGCGCGGTGGGCGGAATCATGGGCGGCATCGGCGGCTTCACGGGTGTGATCCCCACGCTGTGGTGCACCTTGCGCGGATTCGACCGCGACGTGCAGCGCGCGGTGATCCAGAACTTCAACCTCTCTATGCTCGTAGTGACGATGGCGAGCTATGTGTTCACCGGCGTCGTCACGCGCGACATGCTGCCGCTGTTCGGCGTGATTCTGCCGGCGATGCTGGTGCCCACGCTGTGGGGCACGCGCGTCTACGTGGGCATCAGCGACATGGCGTTCCGCCGCATCGTGCTGGGCCTGCTGACCGCATCGGGCGTGGCGTTGCTGGCGTCGGCGGTGCCTAAGCTGCTGGCCTAGGCGCGGGCCGCGCCATTGCGGTCCGCGGGCAGGTCCGTGACCCGGCGCCGCGGCATGCTATCGTTAGAGCGTTATAGAGAGAGTCACGCATGGCATTGCATCGTTTCCAGAAGGGTGAGCTGGGTCATTGGTTGCGGGTCGTCGCCGACAACGGCGAACCGGGCGCCGAACAGACCGAAGTGCCCGACCACGTTGCCAAGGCGCTGGAGACCTTGCGCTGCATCGAGGCCGGCGCCGACGGGCGCTGGCGCATCACGGACAAGGGCAGGCTTGCCCTGCGCATGGAAGAGCCGGGCGCCATCCACCTGGGATAGTCCGCGCAACCCAGCAAGTCCAGCCGCCGGCATCCGGCGCACACACGATCCCCCGGGCTTTCCGGCATTCCTGCCGCGTTTTGTTGCGTCTTGACCGTTTGCGGTACCGGATTTTGCACAATTTGCGAATGTTGTCGCAGTATTTCGCGCATTCGCGACGATTCACGGGCGCATACGGGAATCTCCTGAGACGGAATGCGCGATTTGGTCGCTTTCAGCATATCGCGGGCATCGTGTCGCCAGTAAGATGAACTTGCGTGACGTTTGCAGGTCTATTCATTTGCGCGGGAAAGCTGCTCCCGCAACGTCACGCGTGGTTCACGCGTTTAGGTAACCGACTGGGAGGTAGCACATGCAGCATCGTGACCAGGAAGTACTGATCGACGTTTCCACGGCGGCCATGGATACCGGCGGATATGGCGTTTTGCTGACGGTAACGGCCGAGGGCGGCACCGAGGTGGATGCCGCGTTTTCCCACTTGGGCAACTGCGCTTCGCTGGATGAAGCACGCGATCGCGCGGAAATCTTCGCGCAGAATTGGGTAGAGGAAAATATCTTCCGATAGGGCGTCCTGCCCTGGACGGAGTTGAACAGCAGGACCGGTCTGTGCGTGCATGAAACTACGGAGAATGCCCGGCGGTTTGCGGCGAAAATTTCGGTTATCGTTGCTGCTCCAAAACCTGGGGCTCCGGCCCGGCATGCGCCGTTCGAAGATGATTGCCGCACAGACCAACACCAATCTCGCGGCGCATATACGCGCATTGCGCGAGCATTTCGATTCCGTCGTCCTGCCCATGTGGATGGGGCGGGGCTTCAATGCCGCATTGGGTCTGCCTTTCGAATCGCTGGATTCGGCCTCCGGCGCGCCGCTGCCGGTCACGCGCTACCGCGCCATGGCCTGCGCGCGCCAGTTGTATGTTTTTTCCGGGGCGCAGGGCGCCGCTGCCGGCAAGCATGCGGACATTCTCTTCGAGTCGCTGCGCCGCGTGTTCCGCGACAAGGATCACGGCGGCTGGCGCTATAGCGTCGACGCCGGGGCGCGCCCGCTCGACGAGACGCAGGATCTGTACACCCATGCGTTCATCGTGCTGGCGTGCGCGGCTTATTTCCGCCGCAGCCGCCATGCGGATGCGCGCAAGCTCATGCTGGCTACCGCGTCGGCCATCGAAACGCGTTTCAAGACCGCCGATTCCCTGTATCACGCCGCGCTGAGCGCGGACATGGGCCAGGCGTTGCGCCCGCCCGCGCAGAATCCCATGATGCATCTGACCGAAGCGTATCTGGCGGCCGCGCAGGTGGCGGAGCCGGCGCTGTTCGCGCAGCATCTGCGCAGCCTGGCGCAAGGCATCAGCCATCACTTCGTGCATGCGCCCACGCAATGCATTTCGGAAGAGCGGCAGGGCACGGCCGGTAACCGGCTGGAGCCCGGGCACCAATTCGAATGGCTGTCGCTCGTGCAGGGTTCGGCGCCGGTATTCGAAGGCCTGGACCTGGCGGAATCGCTGCCGCGCGCCGTGCAATGGTCGCGCAGCCGGGGCGTGGATGCCGGCGGCGTGGTGGCTTCCCTGGACGAATCGGGCGCGGTGCTCGACGACACACGCCGGATCTGGGCGCAGACCGAATACCTGCGCGTGCTGGCGGTGCAGGGCGATCTGCCGGCGCTGGAGGCCGGCCTGGCCGGTTTCCGCGCCCGGTTCCTGCATCCGGGCGGCTGGCACGAATGCCTGGACGCGGGCGGAGCGGTCTTGCGGTCGGACATGCCTTCGACCTCGCCCTACCATCTTGCAACCTGCATTTCGGCGCTGCCCGGCGTTGTTTAATTGCGGCGTTAACAATTTTTTGTGGCGTTATAGACATAAATTGATAGAAAAGCATTGGTGAAATCCCTTACAATTTGGTAACTATGTTTGTGGGGAAGCATCAATGAGCGTTATGTGCTTGGCTTGCCAACGCATTAACCCGGGGCTTGCTGGCGTTGCGCCGCATGCTCAACTCGGACATCAAGGATTTACCAATCCGACGCAGAAAGGGCGTGAAGAAAGCCGCGAAGACCATTTCCGGTGCCTGAATTGCGGTGCGAAGTGGCTGCGTGAGACCGACAAGTGGGGCGTCGACCTGGGGTTCAAGCTCGCGCCTTGAGGGTTGCGGCGCGTCTATGAAAACAGGCTCCTTCCGGAGCCTGTTTTATTTCGAATCATTTCCCGGCGAATCAAGCAACCATGTGTTTCCGGCACGGGCCGCCGTGCGCGCGTTCACGACGCGGAGCCGGCCGCCAGCACATCGGGATCGCGGCCCGCGGTCTCCAGCAGCCATTGCCGGAAACAGGCCAGCGCGTAGTGGTCGCGGCGCTGGGCCGGGGCGCACAGGTGGTAGCCGCGGGCGATGCGTATGGGCAGATCGGGAAAGGGCGCCGCGACCCGCCCGGCCAGCAGGTCGTCGTGGACCAGGCAGCGTTGCAGCACGGCGATGCCCATGTCGGCCATGACGGCACGCACCAGGATGGATACCTGGTCGAAGCCATTGGACAACGTGATCGAACCGCGCGGCACGCCGGCGGCGGCGAACCATTGCGCCCAGTTGTCCATGCCGTTCGAGTGATACAGCAGCGCTTCTCCGAGCAGGCCGGCAGGCGTGTTCCAGAGGCCCTGCGCCCGGCGCGCGGCCAGCCGGCCGGGTTGGCAGATCACGACCATTTCGCGGCCGATCACATAGTCGGCCTGCCAGCCAGGCCACTGTTCGGGCGTGCCCGACAGGATGCTGGCGTCGGGCGTGGCTCCCGAGAAGTCCTCGTTGCGGCGGTAGGCCGCGAAGCTGAGCTGGATATCGGGGTGGCGTTCGTGGAAGTCCGGCAGGCGCGGCACCAGCCAGGTGCTGGCCAGTGTGGGGACCGTGGATAGCGTGAGGCGCAGGCGGCGGTCGTCCGCCCGCAATTCGGCGCTGAGCGCCTCGATCGCCTGCAACGGGGCCTGGGCGCCGTCATAGAGCCTGAGGCCGGTGTCGGTCAGGGTCAGGCCGTGGGCGTTCCGATGCATCAACGGCTGGCCGAAATGCGCCTCCAGCCTGGCGATGGCCCGGCTGACCGCGCCCTGCGTGACGCAGAGCGCTTCGGCAGCCAGCGTGAAGCTGCCCAGGCGCGCCGCCGTCATGAAGGCATGCAGTTCGGACATGGACGGCGATTGCAAGCGCATCTAGCATGACCATTGGTAATGAAAGAGTGCAATATAGTCGTTTGAAAGGGGACCGTAAAGTTTGGACACTGGCGGCCTTGTCGATTGACCTTCAACTTTCGGAGCCATCCCCATGTCCCGCCGTCCTTTCGGCCGGTCCGCGCGCTTCGCGCTCGCCGGCCTGTTTGCCACCCTGACTTTCGCCGGCGTCGCGCAGGCCGCCGACTATCCCGTTCGCCCGATCAAGCTGGTCGTGCCGTTTGCCGCGGGCGGTTCGACCGACATCGTGGCCCGCCTGGTCGCCGAGTACGCCGGCCGTGACCTGAAGCAGACCATCGTGGTCGAAAACAAGGCCGGCGCGGGCGGTTCGCTCGGCATGGAGCAGGTGGCGCGCTCGACGCCCGACGGCTATACGATCGGCATGGCCACGATGAGCACGCACGGCTCGAATCCGGCTGTCTTCCGGAAGATGAACTACGACCCGGTCAAGGATTTCGTGCCGGTGGCCAACGTGGTGGCCGTGCCCAGTATCTTCGCGATCAACCCGCAGGTTCCAGCTAAGAACATGGCCGAATTCGTGGCCTTGGCCAAAGCCGAGCCGGAACGCTACAGCTTTGCCTCGCCGGGCGTGGGTTCGCTGGGCCACGTGAACATCGAGAACTTCATGATGCTCTCCGGCATCAAGCTGCTGCACGTGCCGTACCGCGGCGCGGGCCCGGCCTTGAACGACGTGATGGGCGGGCAGGTGGACGCGATCACGGACAACCTGTCCTCGACCCTGCCGCAGGTGCAGGGCGGCAAGCTGCGCCCGCTGGCCGTGCTGGGCGTCGAGCGTTCGCCCCTGCTGCCGGACGTGCCGACCTACATCGAACTGGGCTATCCCGACATGGGCACGGGCGGCTGGTTCGGCCTGGTGGCGCCGGCGGGCACGCCGCAAGCCGTGGTCGACCGCCTGAACCAGGCTGTCCGCGCCGCGCAGCAGGATCCGGAGTTCCGCAAGAAGGCCGAGGACGTGGGTGGTACGCTGATGCCCACCACGCCCCAGGAATTCCAGGCGCAGATCGAACAGGCCCTGGCCCGTTACGCCAAAGTGGCCAAGACCGCGAACATTCAGGCTGATTGACGATGACACACGCCGACTTCGACGCCGTTTCCGTGCATGAACCCTCAGGCCAGGCATTGCCGCTGGTCTGTGATTCGCCGCATAGCGGCGAGCGCTATCCCGAGGATTTCGGGGCGGCGGCAACCCTGGCGCAGTTGCGCCAGGGCGAGGACACGCATGTGGATGCGTTGTGGTCGGCGGCGCCCGCCCTGGGCGCCACGCTGATTGCCGCGAACTTCCCGCGCGTCTATATCGATCCCAACCGTACGTTGCAGGACCTGGACCCGGAGCTGTTGGCGCAGCCCTGGCCTGAGGCGCTGGACCCGGGCGAAAAGACCCGCCTGGGCAAGGGCCTGATCTGGCGCAGGATGGACAAGGCGACGCCGATCTATGACCGCAAGCTGACGCTGGCCGAAGTGCGGCACCGTATCCAGGCGTATTACCAGCCCTACCATGCAGCCCTGTCGCGAGCGATCCAGCAGGTGACCCAGCGGTTCGGCGCCGTCTGGCACCTCAACCTGCATTCCATGCCCAACGACGCCTACGAGCGCCTGGGCCGCAAGAGCGAACATCCGCTGGCCGATTTCGTGCTGGGCGACCGCGACGGCACGACGTGCGAGCCGGAGTTCATCGCCTTGATCGAGGCGGCGCTGCGCGACAAGGGTTACACGGTGGCGCGCAACGATCCCTACAAGGGGGTGCAGCTGATTGCGCAGATCGGCCAGCCGGCCATGAACCGGCACAGCCTGCAGGTGGAGATCCGTCGTCCGTTGTACATGGACGAGGCCACGCGCGAGCGCAACGCGGGTTTCGCACCCTTGCAGGCCGACCTGTCGGACGTGCTCGCCCAGGTGGCGGCGTACGTGCGCGCGCGACAGGCAACCGTAACTTAAGTTTTCAGCTGGCGGGCCGTAAGTCGATAACAGGAGCCGCGCCGCTTTCGGGAACGGCCATACGGAGCCGCCATGGCTGAGAAAATCATCAATGGGTTCTCGGTGGTCGCGTATGCGACGCAACCGGAGGGCCGCACGCCGCCGCGCGCCTTTCTGGAAACGCGGCGGCTTGAACGGAAAGGCGGCGCGACGCCGGTGGAAGAGGGCCAGGATGGCGAATCGGAGCCGGACAACCTGGCGTTCGAGATCTTCGCGAGCCGCCGCTTCCGCAGCACCGTCGAAGCCATGTCGGCCGCGCGCAACGCGCTGGACCGGGTTGCCGGCGTGGACGCCGACGGCGTGCCGGACAATCTGCCCGAATAAGGCGCGGGCAATCGGTCCGCGGGCATCCCTGGCCTGCGGAGCGCCTCGGTTCAGGTCAGCGTGCTGCGCATCAGGATGTCGGTCAGCGCGCGGGTAGGCCGGTTGGGGGCGGGCGCCGAAATGACGATGAATTCCACTTGCGGCAGCGCCGGCAGATGCGCCGCGCCCGCGGGCGCGGCCAGCCCTGCGGTGGACAGGTGCGACGGCTGCACGGTGATGCCCAGGCCCGCGCGGGCCGCCGCCTGGCAGCCGGCGTAGCTGGTGCTGGTGCATACGATCTGCCAGCTGCGCCCCGCGCGCGCCAGCGCGTCCAGGGCAAGCGTGCGGGTGACGCTGGGCTCGCGCAGCAGGATCAGGGGCAGCGGCAGGTCGGGCGCCACGCGCAGCCCCTCCTTGGCCTGCCACAACAGCGCTTCCTTGTGCAGGGTCTGGCCGCGGCGGTCGCCGCGGCGGCGCTTGCCGATCATGACGTCCAGCCCGTTGTCGTCCAACAGCTTGTAGAGCTCGCTGGTGACCCCGATGGTCAGGTCCAGCTCCACCTCGGGGTGGGCCAGCCGGAAGGCGGCCAGCACGTCGGGCAGCGGCCCCATCGCCAGGTCGTCCGAGGTGCCCAGCCGCACGCGCCCGCGCAGCCGCGGCGCGTCGAACAGGCGTTCGGCGCGTTCATGGGCATCAAGGATGATTTCCGCATGCACGAGCAGGCTGCGCCCATCGCTGGTCAGGGCGAGCGAGTGCGTGTCGCGCAGGAACAGGCGGCGGTTCAGGGCCGATTCCAGCTGACGGATGTGTTCGCTGACAGTGGGCTGCGTCAAGTCCAGCCGCCGGGCGGCTTCGGTGAAGCTGGGGGCGGCCGCCGCGGCGGCGAAGGTCTTGAGCCATAAGGGATTGAGCATGGCGCTTGGTCATAGGATATTTCGATTACAGTTAAAGTAACCAGTGGCCTTCACGATGGCAAGAGGCGCGCCTATAGTTTTCCGCAAGTCTTTCGGAACCCCCCCATGCGCCGCTTTCTTCCCGACCAATTCACGCTCATCCTGATCGCCACCGTGGTCTTCGCCAGCTTTTTCCCGGCCGTAGGCAAGGGGGCGTCGTTCATGATGGTGGCCAGCAATGTGGCGATTTCGCTGCTGTTCTTCCTGCATGGCGCGCGCCTGTCGACGGACGCCATCGTGGCGGGGGTGAAGGACGTGCGCCTGCACGCGCTGATCCTGGCCTGCACCTTCCTGCTGTTTCCCGCGCTGGGGCTGGGCCTGCGGGCCCTGTTTCCAGGCTTGCTGACGCCGTCGCTGTGGCTGGGCGTGCTGTTCGTCTGCACGCTGTCGTCGACCGTGCAGTCCTCGATCGCCCTGACCTCGATGGCGCGCGGCAACGTGCCGGGCGCGATCTGCGCGGCCACCGCATCGAATCTGCTGGGCACCGTGCTGACGCCGTTGCTGGTGGCGGTGCTGCTGAACCGCCAGGGCGGGGGCCACGGCCTGGCCGATGCCGGCCGCATCCTGTTGCAGCTGCTGCTGCCGTTCGCGCTGGGCAGCCTGCTGCGGCCGTGGATCGGGGCGTGGGCCCAGCGCAATAGCCGCACGCTGGGGAAGGTGGACCGCAGCTCCATCCTGCTGGCGGTCTACACCGCGTTCAGCGAAGCCGTGGCGCAAGGGATTTGGCACGCGTTCCCGGCGATCGACATGGCCGCCATGGTGCTGGTGAATGCCTTGCTGCTGGGCACGGCCTTGCTGGTCACGACGTGGGGCGCCCGCAAACTCGGCTTGTCCAAGGAGAACGAGATCACCCTGGTCTTCTGCGGATCCAAGAAGTCGCTGGCCTCGGGCATCCCGCTGGCCACCGTCTTGTTCGGCACGTCGCAGATGGGCGTGGTGGTGCTGCCGTTGATGATCTTCCACCAGATGCAGCTGATGGTGTGCGCGGTGCTGGCCCGCCGCTATGCGGAGCGGCCGGCCGACGATCAGGCCGGGGTGTCTTCGGCCGGGCGGATCTTGCCGGCGGGCCGCCAGTAGACGCCGCCGTCGCGTTCTTCGACCGACAGCGCGGTCAGGCGGCCATTCTTGCACGGGCCGCCGACGCACAGGCCGGTGTCCGGCTTGTAGGTGGCGCCGTGGCGCGCGCACATGATCAGGTCGCCGGCCCGGGTGAAGAAGCTGCCTTCCCAATCCAGTTCCACGCCCACGTGGGCGCAGCGGTTCAGGTAGCCATGCACGCGGTCCTGGTAGCGCACGAAGAACGCGGTCGTGCGGCCCGAACCGTCGGACACAGGGACTTTCACGCCCAGGCCGCCATTGACGAGGTCGGTGGCGGCGCAGACGCGGAGTTCGGGGGCGGCGGAGGAATCCTGCATGGGAGGCCTGGCAATTAAAGGGTGCGATAGTCGGGCAAGGGGGCGGGCTTGTCAATCCGCCGGGGCGGTCTGGGCGCTTTCCTGCTGGCGGGCCCACATGCCGGCGTAGACGCCGTCCCGCGCAAGCAGTTCCTGGTGACGGCCGCGCTCGATGATGCGGCCCTCGGCCAGCACGATGATCTCGTCCGCGTCCGCCACGGTGGACAGCCGGTGGGCGATGATCAGGGTGCTGCGGCCCAGGCTGACTTCGCGCAGATTGGCCTGGATTTCGCGTTCCGTGTGCGTGTCCAGGGCGCTGGTGGCCTCGTCGAACAGGAAAATGGCCGGATTCTTGAGCAGAGTGCGGGCGATCGCCACGCGCTGCTTTTCGCCGCCGGACAGCTTCAGGCCGCGCTCGCCGACCATGGTCTGGTAGCCGTCGGGCATGGCCATGATCAGGTCGTGGATGTGCGCCAGGCGGGCGGCCGCCTCGATCTCCGCGTCGCTCGCGTCCGGGCGCCCGTAGCCGATGTTGTAGCGGATGGTGTCGTTGAACAGCACGGTGTCCTGCGGCACGACGCCGATCGCCGCCCGCAGGCTGGCCTGCGTCACGTCGCGGATGTCCTGGCCGTCGATCAGAATCGCGCCGCCGTCGGCGTCGTAGAAGCGGAACAGCAGGCGCGCGATGGTGGATTTGCCCGCGCCCGACGTGCCCACGACGGCAACGGTCTTGCCGGCGGGGATCGTGAAGCTGACGCCCTTCAGGATCGGCCGGCGGGTGTCGTAGCCGAAATGCACGTCGCGGAATTCCACCTGGGCGCCCGTGACGCGCAGGGCGTGGGCGTCCGGGCGGTCGGCCACCTCGCGGTCCTGGCCCAGTAACTCGAACATGCGTTCCATGTCGACCATGGCCTGCTTGATCTCGCGGTAGATGAAGCCGAAGAAGCTGAGCGGGGAGTACAGCTGCAGCAGGTAGGTGTTGACTAGGACGAAATCGCCCAGGGTGTAGCGGCCCTCGGCGATGCCGGTGGCGGCCATCCACATGACGAGCGTAAGCCCGGCCGAGATGATCGCGGCCTGGCCGATGTTGAGTATCGACAGGCTCACCTGGCTGCGCACGGCGGCGCGTTCGTACCGCGTCAGCGACGCGTCGTAACGGCGGGCTTCGTGCTCTTCGTTGCCGAAATACTTGACCGTTTCGTAGTTCAGCAGGCTTTCGATCGCCTTGGTGTTGGCCTCCGAATCGGTCTCGTTCATCTGCCGCCGGAACTTGGTGCGCCATTCCGTCACGATGAGCGTGTACGCCATGTAGAGGATGACGGTCGCGCCGGTGGCCAGGGCCAGCCAGGCGTCGAACATCTTCCACAGCACGATGCAGACCAGCCCGATCTCGAAGAAGGTCGGCAGGATGTTGAAGAGCAGGAACGACAGCAGCGTCTGGATGCCTTTGGTGCCGCGCTCGATGGCGCGGCTCAGGCCGCCGGTCTGGCGCGCCAGGTGGAAGCGCAGCGCCAGCGCGTGCAGGTGCCGGAAGATCTGCAGGCCGACCGCGCGGATGGCGTGCTGGCCGACGCGGGCGAAGATGGCGTCGCGCAGTTCGGAAAACAGCAGGGAGAACACCCGCGCGGTGCCGTAGGCCAGGATCAGCCCCAGGGGCACCGTGACCGTTCCCGGCGCGCCCTTGCCCAATTCGTCCACGGCCTGCTTGTACAGCAGGGGAACATAGACCGTGGCCGCCTTGGCGGCGAACAGGCACAGCAGCGCCGCGACCACGCGGGCCTTCAGGCCCGTCTCGCCGGGCGGCCAGAGGTAGGGGAAGAGCGTGCGCAGCGTATGGAGATTACCGCGGCCTTTGGGCCGCGTTTCGGTAGGCGTCATGGGGCGGACAGAGTCGGTTTCGCATGGCAGGCCGCGAGGCGGCGGGCCGGGTGAACGGCATTATCGGGCACTCGCCGCATTCCTGCCCGGCGGCCCGCCGGCAGGGGCGGCAATGGCCGTGGGGGTATCATCGGGAACATGGCCCCGGGGATGGGTAGGTCCCTCCGGCGGCTTTCCATCCGGTATTGCGGCACGGGCGCAGCCTGGCGGGCCCGCTTTTTTACTGTTCCAACCAAGGATCGAGCCCGGCTGCCCCTTGGTTGCGCGACCTGGCGCGTATTCGCCGCGCAAGCGTTGCGTTGCAAGCTACGGAGGATCTTATGGCGAAGGTACCCGCAGTGAAATTGAACGACGGCGGCAAGATTCCGCAGCTGGGCCTGGGTGTTTGGCAGGTGCCGGATGAGCAGGCGGCCGCCAGCGTGAAAGAGGCGCTGGCGGCAGGTTACCGCTCTGTGGACACCGCGGCCATCTACGGGAACGAGGCCGGCGTGGGCGCGGGATTGCGCGCGTCCGGCGTGGGGCGCAAGGACCTGTTCATCACGACCAAGCTCTGGAACGACCGGCACGGCTACGACGAGGCCCACAAGGCCATGGACGAGAGCCTCGAAAAGCTGGGTTTGGCGTATGTGGACCTGTACCTGATCCACTGGCCGGTGGCCGGCAGCGAGAAGTTCCTGGATGCCTGGCGAGCCATGGTCGAGATGAAGGAAGACGGGCGGGCGCGCTCGATTGGCGTCTCCAATTTCACGCAGGCCAACCTGGAGCGGCTCATCGATGCGTCCGGTGTCGTGCCCGCGGTGAATCAGATCGAACTGCACCCCGGGTTCGCCCAGCGCGGCCTGCGGGCCTTCCATGCCCGGCACGGCATCGCCACGGAATCGTGGAGCCCCTTGGCCCAGGGCGGCGTCGCCAAGGAAAAATCGATTGTGGACCTGGCGCGGAAGTACGGCAAATCGCCCGCCCAGGTGACGCTGCGCTGGCATCTGCAGAACGATCTGATCGTGATCCCGAAGTCCGTCACGCCGGCCCGCATCCGCGAAAACATCGATGTCTTCGACTTCGAACTGTCGGCGGCGGACATGGCCGCGATCGACGGCATCCCGGATGGCAAGCGCCTGGGGCCGGATCCGGAAGCGTTCGGCAAGTAAGGCGGGCGCGCTACTGGCGGATCGGGAACGCCCAGTAGCGCACGATCACCGCCAGCAGGATGGCCAGGGCCACCCAGGACGCCCAGTGCCAGCCGCCCGTGCCGAGCAGGGCGGCCATCAGGCCGAATACGCTGAGCACGCCCAGCACGATCGGCGTGCCCCAGACAAACATGAAACCTCGGGTGGCTTTCGTCATGCGGGCGTCCTGTTCGGGATGGCGGCGCCCTGGTGCTTGCGCACGAGTTCGGCGATGCGCGCTTCGGTGGCGCGTCGCCGCGCCAGCCAGAGATAGAGCCCGCTGACCAGGACGATGATGGTGATGATGTCCAGCAGGGCCCAGATGATCTTCAGGGGCATGCCGGCGTAGTCGCCGAAGTGCAGCGGGCGGGAGAGTTCCAGCGCCGTCAGGTACCAGGGCATGCGGGCCACGGTCGTTAATTCGCCGGTCTTGCCGTCGACCAGGACGGGCGTATTCAGGCGCGAGGTGAGCGGCGAATCGCCGCGCATCCAGGCGATGTAGTGGTGGGGGCTGCCGAAGGCGTTGCCGGGGAAGGCGATGAACGACACCTCGTTGCCGGGCATGGCCCGCCGCGCCGTGTCGGCGGCGACCTGCGCCGAGGCCAGCTCGGTGGGCACGCTCTCGCCCTTGTAGGGTTCCAGGATGCGCACCAGCTCGGTGGACTGCCACAGGCGGAACAGCGGCGTCGACAGCTCGTTGATGACGCCGGTGACGCCCACCACGAAGGCCCAGACGAGCGTCACGATGCCCAGCAGGTTATGCAGGTCCAGCCACTTCAGGCGGGTGGAGCGGGTGGCGCGCACCGTGCCGAATTCCAGTTTCTTCATGAATGGGCCGTAGAGCACGACGCCGGAGACGATGGCCACGCAGAACAGCAGCCCCATGAAGCCCAGGAACAGCTCGCCGGGCAGGCCGGCGAACAGGTCCACGTGCAGGGCCAGCATGATGCCCATGAACGAAAAGCGGTCCTGGGTATAGGGCGGGCCATCCAGCAGCACCTCGCCCGTGCGGCCGTCCATGCGCACGGCGTGGCCGGACACCTGGCCGTCGCCGGGCTTTTTCGCCATGCCCACGTAGACCTGGGGCTCGTCGGGGTCGAAGAACAGGTAGTCGATGACTTCGCCCGGGTACATGGTCTTGGCGGTGCCGACCAGCTTGTCCAGGTTGGCGGGCGGGGTCGAGGCGGGCACGTCCGACAGCGGCTTGGCGTCGTCCAGCCAGTGTTCGATCTCGTGATGGAACACCAGGGGAAGGCCCGTCAGACAGATGATGAGCAGGAAGATCGTGCAGACCAGGCTGGTCCATTTATGGACCAAATACCAGGTTTTGATGGTGGACGCGGCTGTCATGGAGCAGGGCAGGGGCGGCGGGTTGCGCGGCCTTTAAGGCACGATTAGGGAAAGTCGGAACATTATCACGAATAATATCGATTCTCGTCACGGAATTTTTCCAGAGGCGGGAAGGGAACGACTGCGGGGACGGATCGAAAGCGGGTTAAAAAGAAGAGTTAAGCATCAACACGGTGGTCGTTCCGGATCATGGAGCAGCGTTTTCTCAAAGTCCCGCGCAACGAGCTCGGCCGCGATTTCGCGGTGGGCGACCTGCATGGGCATTTTTCCCGGCTCGAGGACGGCCTGGATCAACTGGGCTTCGAGCCGTCCAAGGACCGCCTGTTTTCCGTGGGCGACCTGGTGGATCGCGGCCCGGAAAGCGAGGCCGCGCTGGACTGGCTGGCCCGTCCCTGGTTTTTCGCCGTGCAAGGCAACCACGAGGACTACGCGATCCGGCATGTGCGCACGGGGCAGGTGGACGTGGAGAACTGGCGCGGCTATGGCGGCGGGTGGTTCCTGGACCTGCCCCAGGACAGGCAGGAGGTCTTTGCCGAGGCCTTTGCGCAATTGCCCATCGCCATCGAGGTCGAAACGTCGGCCGGCGCGGTGGGGCTGCTGCACGCCGATTGCCCGGTGCTGTTCTGGCCGCGCCTGGAATCCGCGCTGCAGGACCGCTACCGGCGCACCAGCGAGGCCTGCCAGTGGTCGCGCGAACGCCTGCGCCAGATGAACCGCACCGGCATCCAGGGCGTGCGGGCGGTGGTGGCCGGGCATACGCCGGTTCCGGCGCCGCTGGCGCTGGGCAACGTCTATCACATCGACACCGAGGGCTGGAAGTCGGGTTACTTCACGTTCCTCGAACTGGAGTCGCTGCAGGCCTGGCCGCGCGAGGTCGTGACGGAAGTCTGATGCCCCGTGTGTCTGGCGCCGGCCGGAATTGAACGGCCGGCCCCGGTTGTGCGAGGCCTGGGCAGGGCGGTCGGGTGTCAGACACCCGGGGAGCGCCGCGGCAGCTTGCAGGGCGGCGCGTGAGGGTGTCAGACACTGAGGCCTGGCGCTAGAGCGGCCGGGTGGGCACCGCGCCGGGGCCGCTGACGGCACCGGCCTGGGCCGGAGCATCGGCATCGACGCGCGGCACGGGGATGGGGCGCGTGACGGTGTCAGACACTGAGGCCTGGCGCTAGAGCGGCCGGGCGGGCACCGCGCCGGGGCCGCTGACGGCACCGGCCTGGGCCGGGGCGTCGGCATCGACGCGCGGCACGGGGATGGGCGGGAAGAACGGCGTGTTGCCGGCCGGCGCGCCGCCGGCGCGGGGCACGGGGATCGGCAGCGCCTGTGGCGTCTGGAGGGGCGCGTCGAGCGGCGCCGCCCCGCCGTTGGGCGGCGGCAGCGGCTTCACCGAGGTGTCGACGCCGTCCGTCGACCGGTTGTTGTTCAGGAAATCCGTCAATTCGTCGCCCGACGACAGATCCAGCGAGGCCACGGCCTGCCCCGGCGGGAACTCCGAGAAATAGTATTCGCCGTTGTCCACCAGCAGCCCGTCGGGGCGCGGCGCGGGCTTGCTTTCCGGGACGCCCTTGAGCGCGGGCTGCATGTAGTCCAGCCAGGTGGTCAGCGCCAGGCCGCTGCCGAATTCGTTGGTTCCCAGTGATCGGGGCTGGTCGAACCCCATCCAGACGGTGGTGGCCAGATTGGGGGTGAAGCCCGAGAACCAGACGTCCACGGCTTCGTTGGTGGTGCCGGTCTTGCCGCCCACGTCGTTGCGTTTGAGGACTTGATGCGCCCGTGCGGCCGTGCCGTTGACCGTGACGCCGCGCAGGATGTCGTCCATGACCCAGGCGGTGCGCGGGTCGATGGCGCGCGCCTGCTCGTCGCCGGCGACGACGGGTTGCGCCTGCATCAGTACGTTGCCGGAACGGTCGGTGACGCGGTCCACCAGGTAGGGCGTGACGCGGTAGCCGCCATTGGCGAACACGCTGTAGGCGTTGACGACCTGCAGGGGCGTGGCGCCGCCCGCGCCCAGCGCCAGGGGCGGCACGGCGGGCCAGCGGGACTTGTCGAAGCCGAAGCGGGTCAGGTAGTCCTGCGCATACTGCGGCGTGATGGCCTGCAGGATGCGGATCGAGACCATGTTCTTGGAGCGCACCAGGCCCTGGCGCAGCGTCAGCATGGGCTCGTACTTGTTGCCGTCGTTCTTGGGCTGCCAGGCCTTGGAGCCGGTCTGCTCGGCGGTGAGCATGAAGGGCTGGTCCGAGATCTGCGTGGCCGGTGTCAGGCCGCGTTCCAGGGCCGCCGCGTAGACGAAGGGCTTGATGTTGGAGCCGGGCTGGCGCCAGGCCTGGGTGACGCGGTTGAAGCCGCCGCGGTTGTAGTCGAAGCCGCCGATCATGGCGCGGATGGCGCCATCCTGTGGGGTCACCGACACCAGCGCGGCCTGCAGCGCCGGCATGTTGATGATTTCCCAGTTGTCGCCGTTCTTGTGGAGGTACACCACCGAGCCACGGCGCAGGCGCTGGCTGTCGCTGGCCTTGGGGTTCAGCGCGCGGGCGACGACCGCCAGCGCTTTTTTGTCGGAGATGGTGATGATCTCGCGCGCGCTGCGGGCCAGTGTCACTTCGGTGGGGCTGGCAGACAGCACGACGGCGGTCAGCAGGTCTTCGCTGTCGGGCGTCTTTTCCTGCACGCCGTCCAGGATCTCGTCCAGCGCGACCGGGTCCTTTTCCACGTCGGCGGGCAGGTCGATCTGGTCTTCCGGGCCGGGGTACGGGGCGCGGCGCGTGTAGTTCAGCACGCCGTCGCGTACCGCGAGATAGGCGGCTTCCTGGTCCTTGGAGTCGATGGTGGTGTAGACGTCGATGCCCTTGGAGTAGGTATCTTCCTGGAACACGCCGTACATCAGCTGGCGAGCGAGCTCGGCGGGATAGTCGCCGTGGATGGCGAAGCCGCGCGCGCTCGTGCCGTCCGCGCCACGGACGGTGAGGTGCTGCTTCAGCGCTTCGTCCGTCTGTTCGGGCGTCAGGTAGCCCAGCGTCTTCATGCGGCCCAGCACGTAGTGCTGGCGGATCTCGGCGCGCGGGAAATTGGTGATGGGGTTGAAGCGTGAAGGGGCCTTGGGGATGCCGGCGAGCATGGCGGCTTCGGCGGGGGTGACCTCGGACAGGGGCTTGCCGAAATAGGTGCGCGAGGCGGCGGCGAAGCCGTAGGCGCGGTGACCCAGGTAGATCTGGTTCATGTAGAGCTCGAGGATCTGGTCCTTGGTGAGCTCCGATTCGATCTTGAAGGTCAGCAGCAGTTCGTAGAACTTGCGGGAATAGGTTTTTTCCGAGGACAGGTAGAAGTTGCGCGCCACCTGCATGGTGATCGTGCTGCCGCCCTGGCTCTTGGAGCCTTTGACGATGTTGGTCAGCACGGCGCGGGCCACGCCCATCCAGTCCACGCCGCCGTGGCTGTAGAAGCGGTCGTCCTCGGCGGCCAGCACCGCCTGGCGCATCACGGGCGGGATTTCGTCGAAACGCAGCACGTTGCGGTGTTCTTCGCCGTATTCGCCGATCAGCACCTTGTCCGCCGTATAGATGCGCAGCGGCACCCGGGGGCGGTAGTCCGTCATGGCGTGCAGGTCGGGCAGGCTGGGCCAGGCGAGGGCCAGCGCCAGCCCGAGCAGGACGGCGCCGCACACGCCGGCGCCGGCGGCGGCGATGCCCGCCTTGACGAGAAGTCGTTTCCAGGGGAAACCCGGTTTGCCGCCCGGGGTGGCGGGAGATTGCTGGGGGGTGCTCATTGCAGGCGATTCTAGGACAGAACGGTATAGACCGCCCAGCGTGCAATAAGGTTTCGGTAACCAAACTTGCCCGGGGGACGGCGGGGCGCGGGGGGGTGGGAAAAATCAGGGACGGGGCCGGGCATATGCGCGGCGCGCTTTTGCCGCGCCGAATCCGCCCGCGCGCGGACTGAAATGTATTGCGCGCCGTGACAAACGGCAAGGCCGCTTGCCGTTTCCGGCCGCCCGGTCAGCCATTTGGGGCCGGCCGCAGGTAGCGGTGGGGCGGCGCGCCCAGCGCGCGGTGGAACATGGCCGAGAATGCGCTGGGGCTGCGGTAGCCCAGGTCGGAGGCGATCCGCGCGATGGGCTCGCCCAGGGACAGCCGGCACACGGCGTCCGCCAGCCGCACCTGCTGCACCCACTGGCGGTAGTTCAGGCCCAGTTCGGCCTGGAACAGCCGGATCAGGGTGCGGGCGCTGGCGCCGACCTCGCTGCCCCAGTCCTCGACGTTGCGTTGCAGGCCCGGCCGGTCCAGGATGGCGGTGCAGATGGTCTGCAGGCGGCGGTCGCGCGGCCAGGGGATCTGGATGGGCGCGACCCGGGCGGCGGACAGTTCGGACAGGACCAGGGCGGCGATCTGCTCGGCCCGGCCGCCCAGCGGATAGTCGATGGGTTCGGCCGTGAGCGCCAGGATCAGTTCCCGCAGCAGCCCGCTGACCTCGACCACCTGGCATTGCGGCCAGTAGCGCTCGGCGGCCTCGGCCTGGAGGTAGAGCGAGCGCATGGAGACGGCGCCCACCATGTCTACGCCATGCGGCACGCCGGCCGGCACCCAAAGCGCGCGCAGCGGGGGCAGGGCCCATAAGCCGCTGGGCGTGGTGACGCGCATGATCCCCTCGACGGCGTAGACCAGCTGGGCCCGGGGGTGGGAGTGGGTGCCCGTCTGGGCGCCGGCCGGAAATTCCTTGGCCATGGCCGTAACCGGGCGCGGCCGGTCCTGGTAGTCCTGCGCATTGATGCTGCGGGCGGGATCGGGCAGGGTGGGGAGCGAGGGCATGGGTGTCACTTCCGGCGTAAGGATGAGCGGGGCGCCAAAAGGGCGATATCCATATTTTGTCACTTGTACGACGAAAATTGGCAGTTCGGCCCGGCCCTGGATTCCTACACTGTCCACAGGTCCCGGCGCGGTGCCGGGCAGGCCCCTCCTTATCGTCCGAAACCATGAACTCCGCCCAGAATCCCGCCGCCGTTGCCGACGGCAATCCTGCCGCATCCCCGGCCCCGGCCGCCGCCTCGGATCCGTCTACCGCCTTCAAGGTGCTGGGCGCGATCAGCGTGGCGCACCTGATGAACGACATGATCCAGTCGATTCTGTTGGCCATCTACCCCATGTTGAAGGATTCGTTCAGCCTGTCGTTCGCGCAGATCGGGCTGATCACGCTGGTGTACCAGCTGGCGGCGTCGCTGCTGCAGCCCTTCATCGGGTTCTACACCGACCGCAACCCCAAGCCGTATTCGCTGCCGGTGGGCATGGGCTTCACCCTGGTGGGGCTGCTGATGCTGTCGGTCGCGCCGTCGTTCGGCTGGCTGCTGGTGGCCGCGGTGCTGGTGGGCACGGGCTCGTCGGTGTTCCACCCGGAGTCGTCGCGCGTGGCGCGGATGGCGTCGGGCGGGCGCCATGGGCTGGCGCAGTCCCTGTTCCAGGTGGGCGGCAACGTCGGGTCGGCGCTGGGGCCGCTGCTGGCCGCGCTGTTCATCATCCCGCACGGCCAGCGCAGCGTGGCGTGGTTCTCGCTGGCGGCGTTGTTCGGCATCGTGGTGCTGACCGGCATCGGGCGCTGGTACAGCGCCAACCGCGTCAGGCTCAAGCCGCGGGCGCGGCGCGAAGGGGCCGGCAACGGGCTGTCGCGCAGGCAGGTGCTGGGCGCCCTGGCCGTGCTGGGCGTGCTGGTGTTCTCCAAGTATTTCTACCTGGCCAGCCTGAACAGCTACTTCACCTTCTATCTGATCGACAAGTTCGCTTTGTCGGTGCGGGAGGCGCAGCTCTACCTGTTCCTGTTCCTGGCCGCGGTGGCGGTGGGCACGGTGGTAGGCGGCCCCGTCGGCGACCGCATCGGCCGCAAGATCGTGATCTGGGTATCGATCCTGGGCGTGGCGCCGTTCACGCTGCTGCTGCCGCATGCGAACCTGTTCTGGACCGGCGTGCTGGTCGTGATCATCGGCATGGTGCTTGCCTCGGCCTTCTCGGCCATCGTGGTCTATGCGCAGGAACTGGTGCCGGGCAAGGTGGGCATGATCGCCGGCCTGTTCTTCGGCTTCGCCTTCGGCATGGGCGGCGTGGGCGCGGCGGCGCTGGGCAAGCTGGCGGACGCCACGAGCATCGGCTACGTATACCAGGTTTGCGCCTATCTGCCCTTGATGGGCGTGGTGGCGATCCTGCTGCCGAACGTGGAGAAGGCGCGGGCCTGAGCCGGGCGCGCGCGGGCGGCGCCGCGCCCGCGCGGTTTGATGGTTGCGGTCAGGCTGTCCGCAAGGCGCTTAGCAGCGGGCTGCGGCTTTCGATCCCGGTGATCTCTCCTTCCGGCCCGTGATGGATGACGGCGGAGCGGGCGGACCGCAAGTGCGACAGCTGCGCCGGCGTGAGGGCGAAGCTGATCGCCAGCCGGCGGTCGCTCAACGGCTTGATCGGCTTGCGGCGGTCCTTGCCGGAAAAGCGGAGATGGTTGTAGACCGCCCACGCCACCAGCACGGCGGCGTTGGCCGCCGCGAGCAGCGCGTAGCCCGACAGCGTGCGCATGGTGGGCACAAAGGCCGGCCACGGCGCCAGGCCGGGGCCCTCCGCCGCGTCGCGCACGATGGCCAGGATGCCCGCGCCGAACAGGTAGACGAACGCGAACCAGCCGACGGCCGTCAGGACGAGGTCGAACAGGTAGCCCGCGCGGGAGCGTTGCGTGGTGATGATCATGATGCGTCCGGTGATTTGATGCCCCGGTCCGGGCTGGTCCAGCGCGCGCGCCGGGCCTGCTTGCGGAGCATGACTTTGGGGAAACTGACCAGGGTGGTGAACAGGCTCACCATCCAGAAGGCCAGCGGATACCAGATGACCCAGTACAGGGCGCGCGGCAGGCCGGGCTCGTAGCGGCGGTCGATCAGGATGCTGACGACGAATTGCAGCAGGCACACCACCGCCAGCATCATGCCGGTGAAGGCGGGCGGCATCAGGCTGGCGATGTGCATGTTGTTGGGCAGGCTGACCACTTGGCTGACCGCCCAGAGCAGCACCGAGATGCCGAAGGCGAAGGCCCAGGCGGTGGACAGGCAGAATTCCGCCACCAGCGGCCACAGGCGGCGATGGCGCCAGCTCCAGATGGAGCGCAGGTTCTTCAGGAAAACCTCGGCGCCGCCCTGCGCCCAACGCAGCCGCTGCTTCCACAGTCCGCGCAGGGTTTCGGGCATCAGGATCCAGCACAGGCCGCGCGGCTCGTAGAAGATCGACCAGTGGTCGCGCTGCAGCTTCCAGCTGATGTCGATGTCCTCGGTGATCATGTCCAGGCTCCAGTAGCCCACGCGGTCCAGCGCCGCGCGCCGGAACGCGGCGACCACGCCGGACACCGTGAACACCTGGCCATAGACGCGCTGCGTGCGCTTGATCAAGCCGATGATCGAGGAGAATTCCCCCACCTGGATCCGGCCGATCATCGTCGACCGGGTGCGGATGCGCGGGTTGCCGGTGACCGCGCCCACGCGCGGATTGTCGATCAGCGGCGCCACGAGGTAGGCGGCCGCGTCCGGATCCAGCATCGCGTCGCCGTCGATGCAGACCAGATATTCGCTGCGCGCCGCCAGCGCGCCCATGCGCAGCGCCATGGCCTTGCCCTGGTTCTGCGCCAGGTGCACCACGCGCAGCCGGCCGTGCCGCGCCGCCATGCGGTCCAGCATGTCGGCCGTGCCGTCCGTGGAGCCGTCATTGATGGCGATGACCTCGATGTGCGGGTAGTTCTGGGCCAGCGCGGCCAGCAGCGTATCTTCGCCATGGTCGGCTTCGTTGAAGCAGGGCACCAGGATCGACACGAGCGGATTGCCCGCGAGCGCCGGCGGCTCGCGGTCCTTGCCCCATTTCCAGTGCCGTTCCCAATGCCACCAGAAGTAGAGGCCGCCGGCCATCCACATGCCGGACATGAACAGGGGGTAGAAGAATACGAAGCCCAGCAGCGCTTCGCCGGTCAGCATCAGGGTGAAGCCGAAAGGCGCGCCGAGCATCGCGCAAAGAATAATCAGGGCGATCAGGCGGTCTATCATCGGATGGGGTACCAGGCGTCGGAGATGGCGGGCCGGATGCCTTGCAGCCGGGGCTGGTCTTGCGAGAAATCGTCGGGGTAGTAGCCGAAGCTGCGGGCGCCGCGCAACTGGAGCCGCGCCATCCAGCCCGCAAGCACGGCCGTGTCGATGGGCGTGGATTCGGGCCGGCCGGGGCCGGTGCGCCAGTCGCGCGCCTGCAGTTCGAACACCGTCCTGTCTAGCGCGCCGGGACGCCGCGCGACCGCGTCGACCAGCCGGTCCAGCCAGGCGTGTTCCTGCGCCTCGGGCACGTTTTCCATGCGCGGCATCGCCATGGGGGCGGTCCAGTCGTAGGCGCCCAGGAAGTCGTCCAGGTTCTGCGCGAACCAGGTCTCGCTGCCGGGATTCAGGATGGCCTCCGCGTAGAGGTTGCGGGCCGTCTTGACCTGCGGGCCGCGCACGGCGCGCACGCGTCCGGCCAGCTCGGCCGTGAAATCGACCAGGGCGCGGCTTTTCAGGCGAGTCCAGCGTTGCAGCGTGTCAGGGTCCGCGCGCAACTCGGCGATCGAGCCGGGCAGGCCGGCCTTGCGGTAGGCCGCCAGGGCGCCGGGGCTGGCGTCCTCGAAGTCGCTCAGCAGGGCATCGTCATGGAACAGCACGCCGTCGAAAAGCGTGTAGCGTGCAAGGTCCTCGTACAGATCGCCGATGCGCTGCCGCGCCACCGGATCGAAAGGCGAAAGACGCAGGTACTGGTCGGGGTCCGGCGCGGGCGCGGCGTCGGGATGCGCGGGGTCCCAGCGCGTGACGCGGGCGATGGCGGGGTCGAGGTCGACCGCCAGCACCGGCATCCAGGCATAGACGCTTACATGCGCGCGGTTCTGCAACTGCCACGAGACGCGGTTGAACAGGTCGGCGCGCATCGGCAGCCAGCGGTTGGGGAAATAGACCGACCGGACCAGCCCGTCGGCCTCGGGATCCGCGAACGCCTGCAGGAACACCGTGTTGATCTGCATGTCCACGATGCGCTGCACCAGCTCGCCCAGGTTGCGATCGGCCTGGGCCGGGTCCGGATCGTAGACATAGTCCAGGTCCACGTGCGCGACGCGCATCATGGGCAGGGCCTCCATGCCGGCGACGCTATCGGCGAAGGCGCGCAGCTGCGGGTCGTTGGACAGCAGCAGCCGCGGCGTCGACATCAGGCGGGACACCCGGCTCGGGCCATCTTCCAGCGTGAGGGCCATCTGGTAGCCGTGTTCGCCCGCGATCTTCAGCGTAGAACCGCCTTCCGCGCCGTAGGGCCACACCCAGACGCGCGGGGCACGGCCGGTGGCGCTGCGGATTTTTTCGGTGATGGCGGCGACGTCGCGCCCCATGCGGGCCTGGAATTGCTCCTCCGATTCGTACTGGCGATTGCGGCCGTCGTAGACGCGGATGGCGGCCGCCGGCTCGGTGTTGCCTTGCGGATTGGCCAGCGCGCCATAGTGGGAGGCATCCGTATGCGCGGCGATCTCCACCAGGCCCGAACGCGAGATCTCACGGACCTCGTTCCAGTCGAGAAAGCGGTCGCGCGGTTGCGGGCTGCCGCCGAAGTCCACCTGCCTGTTCGCGGGCGTGTCCATCCACATGCCTACCGGCGCTAGCAGGGCCGGCCAGCGGTAGGCTTTCAGGATGGGCAGGACGCGGGTGTGGAAGCTGCGGTAGCCGTCGTCGAAGCTCAGCAGCACGGCGCGGTCGGGCAAAGGCTTGCCGCCGTTGCGCGCTTCCAGGATCTGGTCCACGGACACGGCCTGGTAGCCGTTCTCGCGCAGCCAGGCCAACTGGTCAACGAGGCGGTCGGTGCGCACGCTGAGAAAGCCCTGGTCGGGATCTTCATCTTCGACGTCGTGGTAGGCCAGGGCCAGGAACTGGCCGGATACCCAGGGCTGGTCGACGGGCGCGGCGGCCCGTTCGGCCGGCGGCGTATAGCGGGGAATGTCTTTCGCGCAGGCCGTCAGGAACAGGATCAGCAGCAACAGCAAGCCTGCCAGAAGAATGCGGGTATGGGTTTTAAGCATGGAAACGGTCTCAGAAGCGGTAGGCGAGGTCGAACACGATGCGCAGTTCGCGCTCGCGGTCGCCGTCGTACGGGCGGCTGATGCCGGTGATCATCGCGCCCATGTCGAGGACGTCGTTGGCGCGATAGCGCTGGCCGTAACCCAGGGCGATTACGCCGCCGGTGCCGTAGTCCCGCTGCGAATACGCGCCCGCGCCGACCGTGCCGATCTGCTCCCAGGCGGTCTCGTAGCGGCGGTACAGCGTGTGCGTCAGCCGCAGGCTGGGCAGCAGCATCAGGTCGGCGCGCGGATTGAAGTAGGGCACGTCGCTGCCGCCGCTATTGCGCTGCGTGGAGATGTCGAACTCCAGGTCGGCCTTCAGGTGCGGCGTGGTGTAGACGCGTTCGCGCCCGCTCAGGCCGAGCGACCAGCGGTTGTTGCCGTCGCTGAAATGCGAGGGCGACAGCGCCAGCGTCCACTCGCGGCGTTCATTGGCGCGCCAGCGCACGAACCCGGACAGGCTGTTGGACGAGATCCCGCTGGCCAGCGCGCGCAGCGGCGTTTCACGCGATATCCGCTCGGCGGAGCCACCCACCTGCCAGTGATCGTCCACGTCGTAGGCGGCGCTCAGGCGCAGCCCCGGCTTGACGCCATGGCCGTAGTCGTGCGTGGAGACCTCGCCTTCGACGGTGAGGTCGCGGTCGCGCCACTGCGCGCCGGTGCGCACCCAGCGGTAGGTGCCGCGGCCTTCCTCGAAGTCGCCGGCCGCATAGCCGCCGCCGCCGAAGACACGCCAGTTGTAGTCCAGCGGCTTTGAGTACAGCACGGCATCGATGCCGAAGTCGCCGCTGCCGGAAACCGGACTGTCGGACGCCAGGCCGCGATAGCCGTTGATCTGGAGTTCGGCCTTGTTGTGAACTTCCCACTGCCGGGCCAGCCGGCGCGACACCAAGTCTTCGGGCGCGCGCGCGAGCGTGTCCTGGCTCAGCGCTTCGGCCTGGCGCCATTCCTGCAATTCGAGCGCGCCGAAGCCCTGGCCGTTTTCCACGCCCAGGCTGCGAGGCGTCAGCGTTTCCGCCATTTTCAGCGTGCGTTCCGACGCGCGGGGCAGCGAGCGCGCCCGGTACGTTGCGGCGAGCTGTGCGAGCAGGGTGGAGTTGTTGGGCGCCTCGCGCACCATGTCTTCCAGGCTGCGCTGGGCGGTCTCCGTGTCGTCGGCCAGCAGGCTGGCGGAGGCGTCGGTCTGCAGGCGTTCCAGCTTCAGGTCGTTCGGGATGCGGCTGGGCTGGCCCCTGACGTAGACCCACTCCGGATAGCCGTCGCGCGTGGCCGTCAGCGTGTCGGAGGCATCCTCGAACGCCTCGGCCTCGACCAGGGAGTAGTACAGGCCGGTTTCGTTGCTCAGGCGGTCCACGGGATCATCGTCGCGCGTGGCGCCATCCGCGGCGACCTGCCGGTAGAGGTCGCGGGCCTTTTCGGGCTCGCGCAGATACAGGTAGGCCGATGCGACGTCGTTCAGGGCGTAGCGGGGCACGTCAACGCCTTCCGCGCGCAGCGCCTCGTATTCGCGCACGAGATCCGCCATGCGCACGCGGGCATGCAGGGCGTGGAGGCGGTCGATGCGCGCGCGCAGCACGTCGCCGCGGGCGGCCTCGCCCAATTCGCGCCAGGCGGGAATCAGTTCGTCATAGCGGGCCAGCGCGCGGTCGGCGATGATGAAACGTTCGGCCTCGCTGCGGGTGGGCATGGAGGCCAGGCGCACTTGCTGGGCCACGGCATCGGCTTCGAAGCGCCGCATGTCGGCGGCATCGAACAGGCCGGGATGTTCGGCGGCTCGTGAGAGCGCTTCGCCGGGTAGGCGGGCGCGCTGCAGCGCGTAGATGTATTCGCGCTGGACGTAGGGCGCGCTGGGGGCGATGTCCAGGGCCTGGTCGGTCTGGTGCAGGGCGTCGAAAGGGCGGCCCTGGCGGGCGTGGACGTAGCCGAGCGCCAGGCGGGCATCGGCGTTGCGGGGCTGGCGTGCGACCCATCGCTCGCCAGCCGTCAGCGCGGCTTGCGCCTGGCCCGCATCGGCCAGCGTCATGATTTCGCCGGCCTGGAAAGCCGCCTGCCCTGGATGGCCGCGCAGGCCCGCGCGATAGGCGGCCAGGGCCTCGGGCCAGCGTTGCAGGTCGCGGTAGGCGCGCGCCGCGGCCAATTGGACGTCGGCGGGCGGCGTGGCGCCGGCCGGCAGCGTTTCGTAGGCGGCCGCCGCTTCGGCGGGCCGGCCGGCCCAGCCGGCGATGAGGATGCGGTCTTGAATGGCCCGCTGGCTGGCGGTCGGGCCTTGTTGCCGCAGCATGACCAGCGCGGGTTCGTATTCGCCGGCGCGCGCGCGGGCGATCAGGCTGTCGTAATCATTGCCGGGGCTGGCCAGGGCCAGGGCGGGCGCCAGGGCGGCGCAGGCGGCAAGCAGGCTCAAGCCTGTCAAGCCGGCCGTGGCATTGCAGGGCGATAGCGGCCGGTTGGCGGCTATCCCCGCGGATCTTCCTTTGCATGGCATCTGTAGTACTTCCGCAGTGCGACTAAGGGCGTTCGCGACCTCCATCGGACATGCCCGGGCAAGTGCGAGCGACCGGCGTGACGGCCGGACGCCGCGCGGGCGCGAGGCGTCGGCGACGGAGGTGGAAACATGGGTTTTGGTTGCGCGGCGCCCGCTGCGGGGACCTTCGCACTCGCGCAATGGGAGTGCATGGCTAGTACGCGCCACGCCCGTGGGGCGTGATCGCGGCGCTCTTGCGGCGCCGTCAATAGACCGAACTTTAGGTGCTTTCAGGAAAATTAACTGTCAATTAGTGCAAAGGAAGCGCGCGCGAGGCCAGCCTTGGCGTATTCTTCATTGCCTAGTAACAAAACGCATCAGTAATGCTGAGATGTAACTTGCCCCGCTGCGCGGACCGAGAACAACGGCAATTCCGAGCGACGGCGAATGCCCAGAAGGCGTTGGCCGATAAGAACCATGACAACTTCCTTATTCTTCCTGATGTGGGGCCTGGCCACGGCACTGGCATTGCCATTGCTCGTGCCTTTCCACGCCCGCGGTCTGGGAGGCATTAAGGCGTTCACGGCGGCCAATGCGCTGGCGGTGGTGTCGCTGCTGGCTTATGCAACGTCCCAGATGCTGCCGCCGGGCGTCTACGTCATCGTGTCGAACGCCGCCTGGGTCAGCGCGCTCAGCCTGGCCTACATCGGCGTGCGGCAATTTTTCGGCATGCGTCCGCATATCCGGCGCGCGGCCGTCCTGGGGGCGCTCTTCGTCCTGGCATTCGCGCTGATGCTGTACGGCCAGGACGATCTGCGCGGGCGCATGCTGCTGTTCTCGGGTTTTACCTGCGCGGCCGCTCTGGCCACGGGACGGGTGATTTTCCGGCAGCGCCGGCGGCTGCAGACCCGCGGCGTGATGCTGTATCTGATGCTGGCGATTTTCGGGCTGGCGGCGCTGCATGCGTTGCGCATCGCGGTCTATACCGTCGGCGGCGAGGCGCCCGCGTCGCTGCTGGAACCATCGCCGTGGGGGCTGTTCTTCATCGTTTGCGGGACGGTCACCGTGCCGGCGCTATTCCTGGCGCTGCTGCTGCTGGTGCAGACGAGCCTGTCCGAGCAGATGCAGGCCGCGCTGACTTTCGACAGCCTGACGCGGGCCTATTCGCGGCGCAGCATCCTGGACGAGCTCGATCGTGAACTGCGGCGCTGCAAGCGCGCCGGCGGCAAGCTGGCCGTGCTGGTGCTGGATATCGACCATTTCAAGTCCATCAACGACCGCCACGGCCATGCGGGGGGCGACACCGCGCTGCGCCACTACGCGCAGGTCGTGCAGCGGGCCGTCCGGACCAGCGACCGCTTCGGCAGGCTGGGCGGCGAGGAGTTCGCGCTGCTGATGTACGACTGCGATCCCGCGCACGCGCTGGTGCAGGCGCAGCGCGTCTGCGATGCCTTGCGCGACGCGCCCCTGTTCCTGCATGGCGTCGAAGTTCCGATGACCACCAGCGGCGGTCTGGCGGTGTATCAGCCGGGCGATACCGCCGACGGCATCCTGGCCCGCGCCGACGCGGCGCTGTACCGCGCCAAGCAGCAGGGCCGTGACCGCGTGGAGCTGGCGTGGGCCGGGCGCGCCCCGGGCCGCGCGCAGCCGGCCGGCCCAGCGGAGGCGGCAGGCGCCGCCGCTGCCGGGCAGGGCGTGGAGTCTACGGCTTGAGGTGTTCCGTCAGGAACTTTTCCATGGCTTCGTAGAACTCGAACTTGTTCTCGTCGTTGTGGAAGCCGTGGCCTTCGTTGTCCTTGACCATGTATTCGACCTCGACGCCGCGCGCCCTGAGCGCCTGGACCATCTGGTCGCTTTCGTCCTTGTTCACGCGCGGGTCTTTGGCGCCCTGCGCCACGAACAGCGGCGTTTTGATCCTGTCCGCGTGCAGGGCGGGCGAGGTCGCCGCCAGGCGGTCGCGGTCGCGTTCGGGGTCGCCCACCATGTCGTACATCTTGTCCAGCATGGGCTTCCAGTACGGCGGGATGGACTTCATGAACGTGAACAGGTTCGAGACGCCCACGTAGTCGACCGCCGCCGCGTAGAGGTCGGGCGTGAACGCGACGCCCGCCAGCGTGGCGTAGCCGCCGTAGCTCGCGCCGTAGATCCCGATGCGCTTGGGATCGGCGACGCCTTGCTGCACCAGCCACTGGACGCCGTCCGTGATGTCGTCCTGCATCTTCAGGCCCCATTGCCCGAAGCTGGCTTCCCAGAAGGCGCGGCCATAGCCGGTCGAGCCGCGGAAATTCATTTGCAGCACGCAAAAACCGCGGTTGGCCAGGAACTGTATCTCGGGGTTATAGCCCCAGCTGTCGCGCGCCCACGGGCCGCCATGCGGGTTCACGATGCAAGGCAGGTTCGTGGCGGCGCGGCCGGCGGGCAGCGTCAGGTAGCCGTGGACCGTCAGGCCGTCGCGCGTCTGGTAGCTGATCGGCTGCACGCGGGACATGTCCGCTTCCGGGATGGCCGGGTTGATGTCGGCCAGCTTGGTCAGCGTGTCGGCGGCGGCGTCGTAGATATAGCGCGAGCCAGGGGTGCGGTCGTTGTAGGCGGCGACGATGAATTTGTTCTCGTCGCGGTTGGCGCCCTGGATGGCGAATTCATAACCCGCGAGTTTGGCCGACAGCTTCTTGAACAGCGTCTCGGTTTCCGCGTCGAAGAACCGGTACTGCGGTTTGTCGGTCTGGTAGGCGGCTAGGGTCAGCACGCGGCGCTTGCGGGAGTAGGCCGCGGCGTCCAGGTCCACGGTGTCGGGGGTGAAGATCTCTTCTTCGGCCTCGGGGCTGGCCGGGTCGACGACCACCAGCGCCAGCTTGTCGCGCCCGCGGTTGGAGAGGGCGTAGAGTTTCTTGTCGTCGAAGGTGAAGAACGCCGGGCTGACGCTGGTCCGGTAGTCGGTGGTGATCAGCGGACGGAATTCGGACGCTTCGTCGTCGCGGTAAAGCAGGGTGGTGTTCAAGCCGTCGCTGGTGACCGCCGCGCGCACCTTGCCGGCGTGATCCGTCTGCCAGCCGACGATGTTGCCCGGATTCTGCGCCACCAGCACGCCGGCGCCGGTATGCACGTTGACGCGGTAGACGTCGAAGACCTCCGGGTCGCGCTGGTTGTGGCTGATGAGGACGTGGTCGGGGTCGTCTTCGAGGTCGTCCTCGATGCCGGCGCGCACGCCCTCGTAGGGCGTCAGGTCGGTGATCTTGCCGGTCTTGGCGTTGACCGCCAGCACGTGGAAGTTCTCGTCGCCGCCGAAGTCCTTCTGGTAGAGCACCACGTCGGCGCCTTTCCAGAAGAAGTTGCTGATGTCGCGCGCGGTTTCGCTGGTCAGCTGGCGCGGTTCTCCTATCGGCGTGCTGCCCTGCAGCGGCTGCACGTAGATGTTCATTCGGGCCGGGTTGCCGTCCACGCTGGTGGGCTGCATGAAGCCCAGCGTCTTGCCGTCATCGGCGAGCCGGAAGAAACCGCGTTCCGGGTTGCGGAAAAAATCCTTCAGGGGATAGGCGCGGGGCGGCTGCGCGGCGCTGGCGCCCAGCGATGCGCCAACGATGCTGGCGGCCAGGACGGTGCGCTTCAGGAATGAGAACAAGGGGGACCTCCGAGGTTGCTGCGGCCGCGGGCAGGGCCGGCTGCCGGTTGGTCCACCGATAATGCCATAGCGGCGCCGGCAGTGTCGAACCGCCGGCGCGGCGCGCGCTATTGCGGCTCCAGCCCCGCCGCCTTGATGATGCCGGCGTACTTCGTCATCTCCGTGCCGATGAAGGCCTTGAAGTCCTGGGGCGACTTGTACGAGATGGCCAGCCCCTGGCCCTCCAGCTTCTCCCGGACGTCGGCGGCCTGCAGCGCCTGGGCGACGTCCGCCGAGATGCGCTCCACCAGGGCGGGCGGCATGCCGGCGGGGCCGAACAGGCCGAACCAGTTGGAAATGTCGAAATTGTCCAGACCGACTTCCTTGGCCGTGGGCGTGCCGGGCAGGATGTCCTGGCGCCGGGGGCCGGCGACGAACAGCGGATGCAGCTTGCCGGCGTTGATGTGGCTGATGATGGCGGGCGCGGTGGCGAAGAAGATGTCGATCTGGCCTCCTACCAGGTCGGCGACGGCCAAGGCCGTGCCGCGGTACGGCACGTGCATCAGGTTCATGCCCGAGCGCACGCGCAGCAGTTCGCCCGCCAGGTGCTGCTGGCCGCCCGTGCCGGGCGATCCGAAGACGAGCGAGGCCTGCGCCGCCTTGGTCTTCATCTCGGCATAGCTGTCGACCGGCAGTTTGGGGCCGCTCACCAGGATCAGCGGCGCATCGGCGACGAGGGCGATGGGCTGCAAATCCTTCAAGGGGTCGTAGCGCATCTGTTTATAGACGAGCTTGTTGATGGACACTTCGGGCGTATAGGCCAACAGCAGGGTGTAACCGTCGGGCTTGGCGCCTACGACCTGCTCGGCGCCGATCATTCCGCTCGCGCCCGAGCGGTTCTCGACGATGACCTGCTGCCCCCACTTGGCCGTCAGCTTCGCGGCCATGACGCGGGCGATCACGTCGGTCGCGCCGCCGGGCGTGTAGGCCACGATCAGGCGCACGGGCTTGTCGGGAAACGTCTGCGCCTGGGCGAACAGGGGAAGGCAGGCAGCGGCCAGCATTCCCGCGATTTTCATTCCGATTCGAAGCATGCGATGACTCCTGGCGATAGAGAAGTTGAAATCAGGCGCGGTGGATGAGCAGCAGCGCGTGGCCCGGCCGGCCCTGGCGGGTGTATTCGGCCCGGGCCTCCTCGCCTTCCACCGCCTCCTGGGAGAGCAGGTCGATGACGCGCTTGCAGGGAGCGGCCCAGGCGTGGCGCTGCACGGCGGGCGCGGGGCCATAGGCAAGTTCGTATTCCTGACCGCCGGTGCGGAAACGGCAGAGGCGCGAACCGGCCGGACCGTCCATCCGCTCGACCGAGGCCGCGCCCGGAATGTCGAACACGGCGTTCAGGGCGGCCAGCGCCACGCCCGCGGGCCGGGGATCGTAGCGGCGGTTGATCAGGCCGTTGCGCGGGAAGTAGCCCCGGTCCACGTCCATGAACGTGTCGAAGGAGTAGGTCACCGCGTCCGAGGCCCGCGAAGCCAGGAAGGCTTCGGCGACCAGGGCGGCGATGGCGGCATCGTCCGTGTTCGCCGAGGCGAGGCGGTCGGCCAGCTTCACTCCCACGTTCACGGCCATGCCCCAGGCCCGGGCCCGTTCCGCCAGTTCGCGATGCGTGGCGATGAGGTCCGATCCCCAGTCCAGGCGGACGGTGATGCCGTCGATGTGTTGTTGCTCCAGGTGCGCAACCAGGGCGGACTGCCCGGCCTCCAGTTCGGCGGCGCGCAGCCCCGTATTGACGAAATGGCTGTAATGCTTGCCGTCGAAGTGCGCATCGTCCGCGCCGGTCCGGATCTTGCCGTAGATGAGTCGGGCGGAAGTATGGTTGCGCAGCTGTCTGAGCGCGGGGCCCGCGTCCTGGAGCGCCTGCGCGTTCAGGTTGATCTCGATGGCGGCGATGGCGATGCCATGCTCGCGCGCCCTGTCCAGCAACTTCGTGTCCGGTATCCCGAGCGACGTCAGGACGAAACGGTGCCCCACGTCGGTCATGAGGCGGGCCCGGCGCAGGGTCTTGTCGTCATGCAGGTCCTGCGTGGGGATCTTGAGCGTGCGCAACCCCATTTCCCACATGGCCATGAGCGGGTAGTCGTTGCGGGCGAGCTTGCGGCCGAACTCCTGCACGCCGCCGGTGCAGGGAATTTCGACGATCTCGGCCCAGGGGTGCCGCAGCTCGACGGCGATGCCCTCGCTGGCCGCCGTCTTGGTGTGGACGGTGGGCAAGGCGCGGGCCGGGGCCTCGCCGCTGGCGGTTTCGCCGCGCATGGCGCCGTGGGTGCGGATCAGCTTGGCCACGTGCCCGCGCTCGTGCACGTCGACGATGAAATAGCCGAATTTCTCGACGTCGCCGCGGCCGAATTCGTCGGCCGGCGGCACGCGGTAGAACTCGGAGTAGTCGTGCCGCAGGAAGGCGGTGGACGGCAGCATGTACATCTCGGCGCCGCCGATGACGTCATACCAGAAATTGTGGACGTGACCGGCGAAGATGGCCTCTACCTTGGGATTCTCCAGGCGCGACAGGAGCCAGCCGCGGCCGGGTTCGTCGATATTGTCGTACGAACCGCGCTCCTGCGCGTCGTGCAGGTAAGGCGGGTAATGCAGCGACACGAACACGCGGCCGCCGGCGCCGGCGATCTGCTCGTCGATCCAGGCGCGCTGCGCGCCATCCGTCTCCAAGCCCGAATTGAACAGCAGCGCGTTGACGAACAGAAAGCGGACTCCGCCATGATCCATGGCGTAGTAATCGGGCCCGAAGACCTCGCGGTACTTGTCCAGGTAGCTGTCGCAGACGATGTCGGCCGGCATCCAGTCGATGCGCTTGTCGCCGACGTCGTGGTTGCCGGGGACCAGGTGCAGTGGTATGTCGATCTGGCTCGCGATGGCCTTGAAGCGGCGCGCCGCCTCGTCGAACGACGGCATGCCCGGCACCGGATGGACGATGTCGCCCAGGTGGATGGCGAACGCCGGGGCGGGGTTCAGGCGGGCGATATCGGCGAAAACGTGCCGGGCCCGGGCATTGGCCCGCGCATTGGTGGCGAACGGCGAGGCGCAAGTGTCCTCGGATTCGTTGACGTGCGTGTCCGCGACGACGGCGAAGCTGAACAGGCGGGCGCCCAGCGGCTGCCTGGAGAACTGCGGTTCGGTCATGATTGCTGCCTTTTCAATTTCAATAAATGGAATTAAAATATAACTATTGAACGGAAAGTTTGTATTTCGGCAGGCGATATACTGTCAATGCTCCGGAACCCTAGGTCGATATGCACTCGAAAACGCCGCTTCATTACGAACTCGAATCCCGCGCGTCGCTGGAAGCGCACCCGCGGTTCGCGTCCACGCTTTCCAACGGGCTGGACGTGCTCAAGTGTTTTTCAGCGTCCGAGCCGCTGCTGGGAAACAAGGAAATTTCCGAAATGCTGGGCCTGACGCGCCCGACGGTGTCCAGGCTGACGTTCACGCTGGTGGGGCTGGGCTACCTGCGCCGCGACGAGCGCACCGGCAAGTACTCGCTGGGGCCCGCCGTGCTGACGCTGGGCTATCCCTTGCTGGTGCACCTGACCCTGCGCCAGCTGGCGGCGCACGACATGGTCGAACTGGCGCGTTACGCCAGGGGGCCGGTCTCCATGGCGATCCGGGACCGCCTGCAGGTGGTCTACGTGGAAACCGTCCAGGACGGCGCGTCGAACGCGTCGCGTCCGGACATCGGTTCGGCGCGTCCCTTGTTGCGCACGGCCACGGGCCGCGCCTTGCTGTATGCCCAGACCGCCGACGAACGCAAGCTCATCTGCGGCCGGCTGGCGGAGGAATTCCCCGAGGAATGGGAGCGTTTCGGCCCGGCGCTGCAACCCGCCTACGATGAAATCGACCAGCACGGCTTCTGCGTGGTCAGCAAGGACTGGCGCGCCGAACTATGCGGCATCGCCACCCCGATGCGCTATCGTTCCAACGATCTGCCGCTGGCGTTCAACGTGACGATCCCGGCCGACGGCCTGGACGAAAAGTACGTGTACGAAACCCTCGGCCCGCGCCTGAGGACCCTGGTCAAGAACCTCGAGTACCGCATCGGGATCCTGTGAGCGGCCCAGCCGCCGATCGCTCCGGGCCGATATGCGGGATAATCGCGGGCACTGATTTGGAGATACACATGTACAGGAAACTGGTCGCGGCATCGGCGCTGGCTCTGGGCCTGGCGGGATGCTCGATAGGCATTTCGCAGAACGGCTCGTCCCCGCACAGCGAGTTCAAGGCGCCGGTGGCATTCAAGGATGCCTATGCGACGGCGATCCGGCAATCCCGGGATTGCCTGCGCAGCACGGACAACGCCTACCGCGTGGTGGCCGACCTGAACGAAAGCGCGCAGTCCGGCGTGGTGCAGGTGCTGGCGCCCTTCAGCAACAACGAAATGTCGCGCGTCGAACTGAAGGCGGCCGGCGCCAAGAGCACGGACGTGCGCATCGTCATGTGGGGCCAGGGCACCTGGGACCCGGCGGCCATGCGCGCCATGCAGGACGCCGTCTATTACGGCCTGGTGTCGTGCAGCAGCTATATGCCGCTGGATCCGCGCCCCCAGGTCAAGCCTTCGCGCGACCTGCCGGACTGAGCCGGGGACGCCGGACGCGTCAATCGCCGCCCGGACGGCGGCGGATGATCTTGAACGTGGCGGTGGCGCGCGCGACCAGTTCGCCGTCGGCGCGCCGCACGTCGCCTTCGCAGAACGCGATGGAGGCGCCGCGGCGCAGGCAGCGCGCCTCGATGGTCAGGTCGCCCGTGCCAGGAGACAGGAACGACGTGTTCATGTCGATGGTGGCCATGCCTTCCAGTCCGTCGGGCGAACCGCGGGCGGCGGCGCTGAGCGTGAAGTCCAGCACGCTCATCAGCGTGCCGCCGTGCACGTCGCCGCGGCTGTTGGTGAGGTCCTGCCGCCAGGGCAGGGTGGTGCGGGCGTAGCCTTGCTCGATGTGCTCGGGTACCAGGCCGATGAAATGCATGAAGGGAATGGTGAGGCCGAAATAATCGGTCTGGGCAGTTGCGGGTGCAGTCATGGAACCGTTATGGACGGGAAGGGATAGCGGGTTGTCGCCGGTCATAATATATGTTTTTGCCACGGGATTTCAGGCGATGACAGGCCATGGAGGCCGCCGCGCCCAGGTGGGACGGCGGACGGGCGCGGCGCGGAGGCGCCATGTCTGAGGCGCGCAAGATCGTGCATGTGGACATGGACGCGTTCTACGCGTCCGTGGAGCAGCGCGACAACCCGGACCTGCGCGGCAAGCCGGTGGTGGTGGCCTGGACCGGCCCGCGCTCGGTCGTCTGCGCCGCCTCGTACGAGGCGCGGCGCTTCGGCATCCATTCGGCCATGTCCGCGGCGCGCGCCGAACGGCTTTGTCCGCACGCCATCTACGTGCCGCCCGATTTCAACCGCTACCGCGAGGCGTCGCGCCAGGTCCGGCAGATTTTTTCCCGCCACACCGACCTGATCGAACCGCTGTCGCTGGACGAGGCCTATCTGGACGTTACCATCAACAAATGCGGGCTGCCTTCGGCCACCGAGGTCGCTCAGGTCATCCGCCACCAGATCCGCGAAGAAACCGGCCTGACCGCGTCGGCGGGCGTGGCGCCCAATAAGTTCCTGGCCAAGATCGCGTCCGACTGGAACAAGCCGGACGGCCTGTTCGTGGTCCGCCCCGGCAAGGTGCTGGCCTTCCTGCAGCCCTTGCCCGTGCGCAAGGTGCCGGGCGTGGGCAAGGTCACGCAGGCGCGCCTGGAGCAATTGGGCATCCATACGGTGGGCGACCTGGCCACGCACAGCGCCCAGGAGCTCGAGCATTACTTCGGCCGCTACGGCCGGCGCCTGTACGAATTGGCGCGCGGCATCGACGAGCGCGAAGTGCAGACCGACGCGCCGTTGCAGCAGGTGTCGGCGGAGACCACTTT
This sequence comes from Achromobacter agilis, assembly GCF_900496965.1. Lineage (GTDB taxonomy): Bacteria > Pseudomonadota > Gammaproteobacteria > Burkholderiales > Burkholderiaceae_B > Achromobacter > Achromobacter agilis. The sequence goes on along the minus strand of NZ_UFQB01000019.1, from coordinate 65,778 downwards.
CTCGCAGGACGTCCGCCTGGACGGGCTGGGCGAGGCCATCGACCGCATGGCGCAGAAGGTATGGGATCAGGCGCTGAAGAAGGGCGCGCTGGGCCGCACCGTGGTGCTCAAGCTGAAGACCGACCGCTTCCGCATCCTGACGCGCAGCCAGACCAGCCCGAACCCGCCCGGGTCTGCGGTGGAGCTTGCCGCGGTTGCGAGGCTGCTGTGCGAACGCGTGGAACTGCCGCCAGAGACGCTTTACCGGCTGGCGGGAGTGGGAATGAGCAATTTCGCCGACCCGGCGGAGCTGTCGCGCCAGCCGGATCTGTTCGGCGGCGCGTTCTGAGGCCGCGCCCGGGCCGCAGGGCGATCAGGCCAGGCGGGCCTTCACTTGTTGCGACAGCGCCGTCATGTCGGCGCGGCCAGCCAGGGACTGCTTGAGCAGGGCCATGACCTTGCCCATGGCGGGCGCGCCGGTCACGCCTTGCGCGGCCACTTCCGCCATCGCGGCGTCGATGGCGGCGGAGACTTCTTCCGGCGTGGCGGCCTTGGGCAGGAATTCCTGCAGCACGACCACTTCGGCTTTTTCCTGCTCGGCGGTTTCCGTGCGGCCGGCCTGTTCGAACGCGGCGATGGATTCGCGGCGCTGCTTTACCTGCTTTTCGATGATGGCGGTGATCTCGGCGTCGGTCAGGTCGCGGCGTTCGTCCACTTCCTTCTGCTTGACGGCGGCCAGGAGGAAACGCAGCGTGGCCAGGCGCTCGGTGGCCTTGGCGCGCATCGCTTCCTTGACGGAATCGGAGAGGCGGGTCTTGAGCGTAGCTGTGCTCATGGGTGAACCTTTTGTGGTGTTGCGGCAAACAAAGAGTGTAAACCGGCGGCCGGCGATCCGCCCCGGGGCGGTCGCGAAACCGGGCTGCCGGGCCCGTACCTACTTGACCTTGGCCAGGTCGCCGCGCAGCGCGACGCCCGCGACTACGGCGCCCGCATGGCACTCGTAGTCGGTCTTGCTGCTGTATTCGTTTTTGCGATAGTAGCTAACGATGTTGGTGACCGCGTTGGCGCCCGCCTTTTTCGCTGCTTCGTGCAGCGCGATGACGGCGGATTGGGCAACCCACAGGCAAGCCTCTTCGTCTTTCTTCGCGAATGCGTTGGTCTTGCGGTTCGTGACGACATCCGCCTGCAGTACCCGTCCCTTCGGGCCCGTGCCTGCCAGATAGAAGCTGACGCTGCCATCGATCTTGCCGGCGGCCAGCGCCGCTTCGACCGCAGGCTTGAGCGGCAGGTGGACGGTGCGATCCGCGGCGGCGGCCTGGGCGGAGCAGGCGAGCGACAGGGCCAGGGTGCCAAACAGCTTGTAAGACAGGTTCATGGTGGAAGGTCCGATAGCGAAACGGGAGAGGCAACGTGCCGCGGAAATCAGCTCCAGCGGCGGAAAATCAGCGACGTATTGATTCCGCCGAAGGCGAAGTTGTTGTTCATGACATATTCATTGTTCATGCGGCGGCCTTCGCACAGATAGTCGAGCTCGCCGCAGCGGGGGTCGACGTTGCGCAGATTCAGCGTGGGGGCGTACCAGTCGCGGTTGAGCATTTCGATACTGAACCACGACTCCAGCACGCCGCAGGCGCCCAGGGTATGGCCGAGATAGCTTTTCTGCGAGCTGATCGGCATGCGGCTGCCGAACAGGCTGTGGGTCGCCTGCGTCTCGGCGATGTCGCCCTGTTCGGTCGCGGTGCCGTGGCCATTGACGTAGCCGATGGCTTGCGGCGGCAGGTTGGCGTCCGCCAGCGCTAATTCCATGGCGATGCGCATCGTCTTCGCTTCCGGGCGGGTGATGTGCGTGCCGTCCGAATTGCTGCCGAAACCGACGATTTCCGCATGGATGCGCGCGCCTCGCGCCAATGCATGGTCCAGCGATTCCAGGACCAGCATGCCGCCTCCCTCGCCGATGACCAGGCCGTCGCGGTCGCGGTCGTAGGGGCGGGGGGTGAGCTCGGGGGTGTCGTTCTTCTGGCTGGTTGCATAGAGCGCGTCGAACACCAGGGCTTCGCTTGCGCAGAGCTCTTCCGAGCCGCCGGCCAGCATCAGGTCCTGGCGCCCGTAGCGGATGGCCTCGTAGGCGTAGCCGATGCCCTGGCTGCCGGAGGTGCAGGCGCTGGACGTCGGAATGATGCGTCCCTTCAGTTCGAAGAAAATGCCCACATTGGCCGCGGTCGTGTGCGGCATCATGCGGACGTACGAGTTGGCGTTCAGGTCGTCCGTGACGCCATTGAGCAGCATGTTGCCGAACGCACGGATTTCCGCCGTGCTGCCCACGGACGAGCCGCAGGCCACGCCCATGCGCCCGTCCGCGATGCAGGGCTCACCCAGCAGGGCGGCATCGGCCAGGGCCATTTCCGCGGCCCGCACCGCCAATTGGGAGACGCGCCCCATGCTGCGCAGTTGCTTGCGGGTCCAGTGGGCGGGAGGCTGGAAGTTGTCGATGGGACCCGCCAGCCGGGTGTTCAGTTCGGTATAGCGCGACCAGTCCGGCATGGTCCGGATGGCGCTTCGGCCCGATTGCAGCGCTTCCTGCACGGTGGCCCAGTCGGACCCGAGTGCGCTGATGCCGGCCATGCCGGTAATGACGACGCGCTTCATCAGCACAGCCCCCCGTTTACGCCAATGACCTGGCGCGTAATGTAGGCGGCGCCCGGGGACATCAGGAAGACAACGGCGGCCGCCACTTCCTCGGGACGCCCCATCCGCTGCGCGGGCACTGCCTTCAGGATGTCTTCGACCGGCACGTGTTCATCCAGCATGTCGGTATCGATCAATCCGGGCGCGACGCAGTTCACGGTGATCTGGCGCTTGGCCAGCTCGACCGCCAGCGCCTTGGCCGCGCCGATGAGGCCGGCCTTGGAAGCGCTGTAATTCACCTGGCCGCGATTGCCGATGATGCCGGAGACGGACGCCATGCAGACGACGCGGCCCGGCGCGCGGCGGCGGATCATGGGCATGGCCAATGGGTTGAGCACGTTATAGAAGCCGTCCAGGTTGGTGCGCAGCACGGCGTCCCAGTCGTCACCGGTCAAGGCGGGGAACGCGCCGTCGCGTGTCAGGCCGGCATTGAGGACGACGCCGTAATAGGCGCCGTGCCCGTCGATATCGGCCTGCAGCGCGGCCGCGCACTGCTGGCGGTCCGCGACGTCGAATTGCAGGATGCGCGCCTGCCGGCCTCGCGCCTGGATTTCGGTTTGCACGGCTTCTGCCTGGCCGCGTTGCTGGCGGCAGTGCAGCACCAGATCATGGCCGGCGTCCGCCAGCGCCAGCGCAATCGCGCGGCCGATGCCGCGGCTCGAGCCGGTTACGAGGATAGGGGCAGCGCTCATTCGGGTGACTCTTCCTGGATAAAGGCGGTGGGGTCTTGGGGCTGGTAGACATTCAGCCGAGCCTGAGCAAGCAGGCGGACTTCATCATGCAGTTCGCATTCGAAGATGCTTATGCCGCTGGCGTCGGCCAGTCCGCGGCACACATGGATGGTAAGGCGGGCGCCGGCCGGCAGCGTATCCGCATGGCTTTCATAGCGGCGCGTGCCGAGGAGAAAGCCCAGTTTGACGGGGTCGCCTGCCTGGCGGGCCTGGCAACCGGCCCAGGCGCCCACGGCTTGCGCCATGAGTTCCATGCCCAGCCAGGGCGGCAGCGAGCCGTCGGGCAGGGAGTAGGGGCCCGGCCTGACGACGGCGGCCGCGCAGAGGCTGTCTGCATCATAGCTGCGGACTTCGTCGATCAGGATCATGTCGCCGGCGTGCGGCAGCAGGCTGGCGATGGGCCACGGGGTCATTGCTGCGCTCCGAAAATCAGGCTGACGTTGTTGCCGCCGAACGCGAAGGAGTTGCTCATGGCCATGCGCGGCCGGCCCCGCGCGTAGCGATGGGCCGGCGTGCTGAAATCGAGCGCGGGCAGTTCCGGATCCGGCACGCCATCCCAGACATGGCGGATCAACTGCCCGCCGGCATTGCTGGAAGACAGCGTTGCCCAGGCCAGCGCGGCCTCCAGCGCGCCGGCCGCGCCCAGCGCGTGGCCGGTGAGCGCCTTGGTCGAGGCGCAGGGCACGCCCTGCGGGAATACGGCGTGCATCGCATGGCTTTCCATGGCGTCGTTATGGACCGTGCCGGTGCCGTGCAGATTGACCCAGCCGATCTGGCCGGCGTCGACGCCGGCCGATTCCAGGGCGGCGAGCATGGCTTGGCGCGCGCCGGCTCCGGTGGGCTCGGGCGCCGACATGTGCCAGGCGTCGGAACTGGCGCCGCCGCCGAGAAATGCGACGGAGCGGGCGTCGGCCGGTTCGCGTTCCATCAGGAACAGAACGCCGGCCTCCCCGATATTGATGCCGCGCCGGTTGGCCGAGAACGGCAGGCAGAGCGTGTCGTCTATCGCTTCCAGCGTGGCGAAGCCGTTGATGGTGAGGCGGCAGAGGGTGTCCGCGCCGCCGCAGACCACGGCGTCGCAAAGGTTCAGTTCGAGCAGGCGACGGGCCGACAGCAGCGCGCGGGCGCTGGAGGTGCAGGCCGTAGACAGGGTATAGGCCGGCCCGCGTATTCCCAGCCAGTCCGCGAAGAATGCGGTGGGTGAGGACAGGACCTGGCGGCGGTAGTCGTAGTTGCCGGGCCAGGCGCCGCGCGCCGCCAGCTCGCGGAAGGCGGGGGCGTTGTTGTTGACGCCGGACGTGCTGGTGCCCAGCACCACGGCGACGCGGGCGGGGCCATAGCGCGCCACGGCGCCGCGCAATTGCGGTTCGATCTGCAATGCGGCAGCCAGCAGCAATTGATTGTTGCGGCTATGGTGGTGCGCCGGCAAGGTCTCGGCGATGGCGGGCAGGGCGCCGGCATAGTCGCCCAGCGTCAGGTCGCGGCCATGGACCCAGCCGGTCCGGGCGCGCATGCCCGAGATGTCGCCGGCGAATGCGGCCTGCACAACGGCGTCCATGCCCGAGCCCAGCGCGCAGACGACGCCAGGCGTGGCCAGCCAGGTGGTCATGGCTGCTCCTTCAACGGCGAAATCCGCCAGGTGATGCCATCCGAGCCAACGATGGCGAATGTGTCGGCCTGGGCGGCTTGCGGCCAGCGCACGGTCCAGCGCGGACGGCCGTGTTCCAGCAGTTCGCGCTCTTGCGTGCCGCCCTCGCGGCGCGCTCGCCAGTTGCCCGCGCCATAGGCGGCATCCAGCTCAGCCTCGGGCGTCCAGGCGAAGATCAGGGCGGCGAACAGGTTGCGGGCCTGGCCGTTCGGCCGCAGGAACCCGTCGTTGCGCCATTGGCCGTGCTCAAGCATCTGGCGGGCCTGAGGCACGCCCATGGGATCGAACAGAGACCAGCGCAAGGCCGCGCCTTCGCGCTGCACCACCAGCAGCGTGTCCAGCGACGGCTGGCCGGCCGAAACCTGTACGACATGGAGCTGACGGGGCAGCGAAAAAACCGCATCGCGGCCGGGCACCGGCGGCGCGCCGGCGCAGCCTGCCAGCGCGGCCAGCAGCGCCGCCGCGCCGATGGCGCGGCGGACGGCCGGCACGGAGAACCGGGCGGTTGCGATGAGACGCTTCATGCGGGCATCGGCGGCGCTTCGGCGCCGCGGCAAAGTTCGCTCAGCATGCGCAGGCGGCGCTGCGGACTGGCGACGAAGGGGTTGTTCTGGTCCCAGGCGTAGCCCGCCAGGATGGAACTGATCATGCGGCGGATTTCAGGCTGCGCGTGTTCGTAGAAAACCACGTCCTGGAATTCTCCCGTGTACCAGCCTTGCACATAGGCGCGGAACGTTTCGACGCCCACCATGAGCGGATCCGCGAATTCGGTTTGCCAATCGACGTCGGCGCCGGTCAGTTGGCGATGCAGCGCGTCGGCCGCAAGTTTGGAGGAGCGCAGGGCGATCGTGACGCCGGAGGAAAACACGGGGTCCAGGAACTCGGCCGCGTTGCCTAGCAGCGCATAGCCGGGGCCGTGCAGCCGCTCCACGCTGGCCGAGTAGCCGCCGATCGTGTTCGCGGGCGTGTCCCAGACTGCGTTCTTCAGGATGCGCTTCAGGTTCGGCGCGGCATCCGCCAGCGCGCGCAGCGTGGCCATCTGGTCTTCCCCCGGGCCGCCGATGAGGTTTTCGCCGCCCACGACGCCGAACGAGCAGCGGCCGTTGGAGAAGGGGATCAGCCAATACCAGATGCCGCGCGCTTCGGGATGCACGGTGATCAGGATCTTCTCGCGATCGAAACCGGCGTCATCGATGCGATCCTCGATATGGGTGAAGATGGCTTTGCGCGGGGGCATCGAGGAGGGGCGTTCGAGATTCAACAGACGCGCCAGCACGCGTCCGTAGCCGCTGGCGTCGAGCACGAACCGGCTCTTGACCTGGTACGGCTGCCCGTCCGCGCCGCACACCTCGAGCAATGGGCCGTCGCCGCCGAATTCGGCCGCGGTCACTTCCTGCAGATAGCGCACCTCCACGCCTTGGCGCGCGGCGTCGTCGGCCAGCACCTTGTCGAAGTGCGCGCGCTGCACCTGGAACGTGGTGCCGGGGCCAGGGGTGAATTTGTCGCGGAAGTCGAAGAATGTGTAGCTGTCGCCGCAGGCGAACGCGGCGCCGTTCTTGACCTGGAATCCAGCAGCCTGGACGGCGGGCAGCATGCCTGCTTCCTCCACGAATTCCAGGCAGTGGGCAAGCAGGCTCTCGCCGATCGAAAAGCGGGGGAACTGCTGCCGTTCCAGCATCAGGACGTCATGTCCTTGGCGCTTCAACAGGGCGGCGGCAACCGCGCCGGCAGGTCCTGCCCCAATTACCACGACTTCCCGATGTTCCATTTTCTGTGTGTCCACTTTAGTTATTGAAAGAGGAGGGCTGTCCGGTTTCCCCGGGAGCACGGATCCAGGGGGCCCAAAGCAGCGAAAAGGCTACCCCCAGCGCCACGGCAAGCCCGAAGTTGGCGAGGGCGGGCGTGCGGCTGAGGCCGAGCAGCCCGAAGGACAGCAGCGTGGTGGCGGCGCTCAGCAGGATGCCGACGAGGCTGGCGGGCGCGCCCGCGACCCGTTCATACATGAAGATCGCATAGTCGACGCCGATCGCCGACACCAGCAGCAGGCCGAACAGGCTGAACAGCGTGAGCGGCTGGCCCAGGTAACCGAGCGCGGCCAGACTGCAGGCAGTGGCCGCCAGGGGTACGGCCAGGATACGCCAGGTTGCGGCGCGTCCCAGAGTGAGCAGCAGCAGAACGGCGGCCACCACGTAGGACAGCAGTTTGAGTTCGGCGGCTTCTATCCGGGTGGCCGCGAACATACGGTTCAGTTCGCCGCTGCGGTCCACGAGCGTTACGCCCGGCGCGGCTTCGGCTATGGCATCCAGGGCGGATGCGTTGCGCAGGCCCAGCAAGGTCACCATGCCCGCGGCCTGCCCGTCATGCACGCCCAGCCACAACGAACGCCAGCGCTCGGCTTGCTGGCCTTGCAACGCCTCGTCGATCGTGAGCGCGGGCAACGCGGCCATGGACAGCAGTTCCTGCCGCAGGGCTTCGTAGGGGATCCCGAGGTCGGTAAGGGGCTTCCAGATCCCGGGCCGGGCGGCGCTCGAGGCCAGGCTCAGCCCCAGCGCCTTCTGGTCGGCCGCCGGCGATACCAATTGGCTTAAGGCGCTATAGGCCGCCAGGTCGCCGCGTTCGATCAATCGGTCCAGCGCCTGCGAGACCCGCGCTTGCCGGCGCAGCAGCTCGTCCGTATCGGGCGCGCGAACGAGGAAGAACTGGCTGGTCGGCACGAAGCCGGTGATTTCGCCGATTTGCCGGGCTTGTTGCACCAGCGGAGCGGGCAGGCTCAGCCACTGGCGCAGGTCGTCCTGGATGCTGAGCCGGGAAACGCCGCCAATGGCGACGGCAGCCACTGCCAGGGCGCCGAGCCATAGCGCGCCGCGGCTTGCGGCAAGGTGCTCGCGGGCGCGCAGCGCGGCCTGCGCGAAGCGCATCAACGGCGGCCAGGGACGCGGGCTCCAGCCGTCCATCCAGGCGGGCAGCTGGCACACGGTGCACGCATAAGCGCCCAGCAGCCCGGCGGCCGAGAACACTGCCGTCTGCGTGAGCGCCGGGAACGGGGTGAACGCCAGGGCGATGTAACCCACGAGGCTGGCGGCAAGGCTGATCGTGAGGCCGGGCAGGACGCGCCGCAGCGCGGGCCAGGCCCGCCAGTCCGCCATGCCGTAGCTTTTGCCCAGCCAGTGCAGCGGGAAATCCACCGCCACGCCGATCAGGCTCGCGCCGATCACGAGGGTAAGGAGATGAATCGATCCGAACACCGCGACGCAGGTCACGGTGCCGGTCAACAGGCCGACGGCCACGGGCGCGAAGGCCAGCAGGGCGCGGGCGCGTCGCAGCGCCAGCAGCAGGACCAGGATGATGCCGATGGTGGCGCCGGCGCCGATCCAGCCGCTTTCGGCCATGGCCTGTGCCCGGCCGGCGGCCGCGTACAGGGGGCCGCCCGCCACCAGCAATTCGGCGCCGTCCGCGCCCAGGACCAGGCGGTCTTGCTCCAGCTGCGCGGCGACGCGCTGCGGCGCGCCGGAGTCGAAGGCATTGTCCTGGGTTTCGGCGCGCACCAGCACCCAGCGCTTGCCAGCCTGTTCCGCCTGCAGGGTGCCCGTGCGGAGGTCGTATTGCACGGCGCCGCCGGGGTGTAGCGCCTGTTCGGCGCGGCGGGTGAGCCCCAGCCAATCCTGGTCCGCGGGCACCAGCCCGGAAGAGGAAAAGGGATCCGACAATTCACGCGCGCGGCGCTGGGCATAGGTGGCGGGGGCCGTTTCGAGCTGGCGCCGGTCCGCCGCGGGCAGCATGGCCAGCCGGCCAGCCACCAGTTGCGCGCGCAGCGCCGTCAGGTCGACTGCCAGCTCCATCTGCACGGTGGAGAACAGCTCGCTATCCGTCCAGCGCTGTGCCAGCCGGCGCGCGGGCTCCGCGGAGTCCGCGCCGGAGCGGGCCGCGACCAGCGCGATGATCTGGCGGGACAGGGGTTCCTGGATGCGGGTCTCGGCCAATTGGCGCGTGGCGTCGGCGCCGGCTTGCGGCACCAGGTCCATCAGGTTGGCCGACACGGGCCAGCCGTTGCGGCATTGCCATGCGCCGAGGCATAGGATCAGCAGGAACCCCAGTTTGAACAGCCGGGGCAGCCAGCGTTCAATCGGCGAACGCACGTTGTTCCTCGGCCGTCAGGGTTTGGGCGGCTGCCGCGTCCGTCATCTGCAGCACGCTGCGGTCGCCCTGGGTCTCGCGCAGTTCGATACGGTCGACCAGCGCCGCCCCATTGATCTGGATGCTGTCGAAGATCTGCCGCAGGAGGGCCGATTTGGGCGTCAGCACCAACTGCCAGGCATTCGATTCGCCCGTCAGTTCCAGGTTGAAGTTCTCGCGCAGCCCCGTCGTGTCGCCCGCCAGCACGGCCAGGAACAGCTGGTTCTCGCGGCCCGCGCCCGAGCGCTGCGGCAACGCCTGCCATTTGCCCGCATCGTCGCGGCGCGAGATGCCCGTGGCGTCGATGCGCAGGTCTTGCGCGATGGGGGTGCGCAGCAGCCAAAGCAGGCCCTTGCCCGCCGCCAGGGTGAATTCGCCCCGGCTGGTCAGCGGCTGCGGGAGCGAGCGCAGGAATTTCTGCTGCACGAATTGGCCCCGTACGACAGGGGCGGCGCGTAGTTGTTCTTGCAGGTCGGCCAGCTCGAAGGCCTGGGCGTTCCAGGACAGGAAGGCCAGCGCCAGGAAGGCGCACAGGCGGTGCATGAGGCGGGGAAGGCAGCGTTGCTTCATGCCGGCGCATCCATCGATTCCAGCTGGCGCCGCACGGCGTCCCGTAGCTCGGCGGGCGAAGTCAGCTGCATTTCGCGGGTCTGGATGCAGACGGCGACCTGTTCCGAGGCGGCCCGCGTGAGGCGCCGGCCGCTCTCGGCGTCCAGGATCAGGTAATTGATCTTCAGGCGGTGTTCCCATTCCACGAGTTCGGCGCGCACGCGCAGGCGCTGGCCGAACTGTGCGGGTTGCGCGTAGCGCAGGTGCAGGTCGATCACCGGCCAGGCGTAACCGCTGGCCCGCATGGCGTCATAGCTGTAGCCCAGCGCATCCAGCAGTTCGCAGCGGGCCAGCTCCAGGTACTTCACATAGTGGCCATGCCACACGACGTTGATCGAATCGACATCGAAAAAGGGCACCCGGATTTCGACTTCAGCGCCGATGACGCCTCGTTTACGCATCGTCTTTCCAGAAGGGATAAAAGTTGAACCATTGCAGGGGCGCCTGGCGGCAGTGCGCGGCCAGGCGGTCGGCATAGCGCTGGGCCAGGCCGGCGATCCGCGCCTGGCGGGTGGCGCGCGTCCATTCGATGCCATCGGAAAACCGTTCCATGGCCACGCGGTAGCGCGAGCCGTGGCGCGTGCAGAACAGCAGGTTGACCGGGCAGCGCAGCAGGCCGGCGAGCAGCCAGGGGCCCTGGGGAAACGGGGCGGCGGCGCCAAGAAAATCCACCGGCGTCTTGCGGTCGCCTTGTAACGGAACGCGGTCGCCGGCGATGGCCACCCATTCGCCGCGATCCAGCCGTTGCGCCAGATCCAGCATGGCGGGGGCGTCCAGTTCGCTCACCTGGATCATGCGCAGCCCGCCGCCGGCCTCGTTGAGCAGGCGGTTGAAGTGGGCCGCGTGCTTGTCGTGCACCAGCACGTTGAGCTTCAGGGCGCCGGTCCGTTGCGCCAGCGCGCGGCATACTTCGATATTGCCCAGGTGCGAACCGACCAGGATCTGGCCGCGGCCCTCGCCCATTTGCCCGTGCAGGCCGTCCGGGTCGGCGATGTCCAGATCGGCCAGGGTGATCTTGCCCTGCCACACGTCGAGTTTGTCCAGAATCGCGTGGGCGAATGCCAGGTACTGGCGATAGACGGGCATGCTGCGCGGCAGCGCGACGGGCATGTCGTCGGATTGCGCCAGCCGGCGTTGGTATTCGGCAATGGCCCGCCGTGCGCGAGCGCCGGAAACATAGAAATACAGGACCACCGCCCAGACCACGGGCGCCACGGTGCGCCGGCCCAGGTTGCGCGCGGCCCAGGCCGTCAGGCGCATGAATACGAGGCTGCCGCGTTCGGGCTGGTCCGCCCAGTGCCGATCCATGGCGCTCATGGCCGCGAACCTTTCGCCAGCCGGCGCCACAGCAGCGCGGGCGAGCGGGCAAGCATGCCGAAGAATAGGCGCGCGTGCATGCGGCTGATCAGCACGTTGTCCCGCACGCCTTTGAAGTGCGAGATACCGCCTTCCGGGTAGGCCACGCGCGTCGGCAGCCAGACCATGGCGACGCCGCGCCAATGCAACCGCACCAGGATGGCGATGTCGAAGTCCATGCGTTGGCCGACGTGCGTATCGTCGATCACGGGCAGTGCCTGGGACAGGGGGTAGACGCGGAAGCCGCACATTGCATCGGGGATATCGGCCGAGAGCGTATTGATCCAGACCCAGATGCGGGTCAGCCAGCGGCCATACAGGCGGCTGCGCGGCACGTCGTCGCCGTATACGGGCAGGCCGCAGATGACGGCTTGCGGCCTGGCGCGAGAGGCGTCCGCGAAGGCGGCTGCGTCGGGCAGGGCATGCTGCCCGTCCGCATCCACCTGCAGGGCGTGCGTGTAACCCAGGGCGGCCGCGGTGCGCAGCCCGTCTTGCACCGCCGCGCCTTTGCCGCCGTTGGACGCGCGCCGCAGCAGGTGCGTGCGGGGCTGCGCCGCCAGCGCATCGAGCGCGGCCGCGCAGCCAGGCTCCGATCCGTCGTCCACCAGCACGCAAGGCAGTCCTTGCGCGGCGAGCTGCGCATGCACGGCGCCCACCGTGGCGCCGTGGTTGTACACGGGAATGACCGCGCAGAGCCGATACGTGGTCATGGCTGGCCACCCTCCAGAATGCGGCCCGATGAGCAGGGCGCGCCGTCGACCGTGAAGGCGAAATGCAGCTTGCGTTTGGCGGCGTCCCATTTGAGCGCCAGGGTGGCAACGTCGCCAGGACGGAGCAGCCGCTGGAACTTCAGGACCTCCATGCCGGCAAAGCGCAGGCCGGGGCAGAGATCCCGTTGCGCCAGCGACATCGCCCAGCTGATTTGCGCCACCCCGGGAACCACGGGGGCGGAAGGGAAATGGCCGGTGAAATAGGCGAGATCGTAAGGAATTTCGAGCGTGTAGCGGCGCTCGCCGTCCGCCTGGCCGGGCAGCGCCAGCGCATCCGGGACCAGCGGGCGGGGGCCCGCAGCGGCTTCGAATTCCCGCCGGGGCAGTTTGCCCTGTGCATTGGCGGGCAATTGCGGAAAGAAGCGCCAGGTGCGGGGAATGGCCAGCGATTCGAAGCCCGCGGCCAGATGCGCCCGCAATTCGCTGGTCAGCGCTTTGCGACCCTGGTTGCGCAGGGCGTGCAAGCCTTTGGCCGACAACGCGATCAGGGCGGCAAGGCGCGGCGCGCCCGCGATCCCGCCCAGGCGGGCTTCCGTGACGTAAGGGTGCCGCGACAGCGCCTGCTCGAGCATCGGCAGCGAGATGCGCTTCTCTTCGATCTTGACGATGCGGTCCAGGCGGCCGAGCAGCCGGAATCCGCCAGCGGCGAGTTCCGCGCCATCCGCGGTTTGTTCTTCGGCGGCGTCGACCCAGGGGGATTGCACGCGCAGCGCGCCTTCGGCGCTCAGGCTGACGGCGACGCCCGGCAGCGGACGCCAATCCTCGGCGCCCTGGCGCCAAGCGACGGCGCCCGTCTCGGAACTGCCGTAGATCTCCGTGGGGCGCAGGCCCAGGTGCCGCTCGATATGGTCGGATATCTCGGCGGGCAGTTCACCGCCCGAGGAGTGGATGCGGACCAGCCTGCCGCGCAACGCCGCCCAGTTCAGCCGTTCTCCCAGGCGCCGCAGCAGCGCGGGGCTAGCTATCCAGGTAAAGGAGGGATGGCGCAGGCTGGCTTGCTGCAGGTCTTCCGGGTAGATGCGTTGGACGCGGTCGAGCATGCGTCCCGCGGAAAGCGGCCACAGCACCCTGAAGGGCAGGCCGTACATATGCTGCGCCGATACGCTGCCCAGCACGGGCGTGCGCGCGTCGGGCCACTGCTCCTGCAGCGCGCGGACTTCGTTCATCAACTGCCGCCAGGTCTTGGCAATGTGCTTGGGCTGGCCGCTGGAACCGGAGGTGCACAGCACCAGCTCCTGCGAGGGATCCAGTTCGGCGGGCGCCAGCGGCGCATGGCCTTGGAGGTCCGCCAGCCGCCATTGCCGTTGCATCGGCACGGGGAGGTCGGTATCGGTCAGCCAGGCATCCACCGTGGCGTCAAGCACGGCGCAGGTATGTGCCTGGGCATCGCCGGGGAGCACCGCGGCCACGCCCGCGCGCCAGCAGGCAAGAAGCGCGATCGCCATCTGGGCGGCATCTTCGAACCAGAGCGCGACCCGACGCAGCGGTTTGGCTTGCAAGGCGCCAGCCGCCAAGAGGCAGGCATGCGCGAAGGCGCTGCGCGCCAGGAGCGGCTCGTCGGCGACGGGAATGTCGGCGTCACCGGGCGGGGCCGGTAGCAGGAGATGCGTCAGGGGAATCCAGGCCATGGTTCAAGCCGCTTTGGCGGCGGCGGGGCGCAGAATCCGTTCGCCGGCAAACAACAGGCCCATCAGTCCGTAGCTGATGGCGCCGTTGTAGGCGACCCACCAGCTCCAGGGCGCCCAGGCCGCCAGCGCCGCGGCCATGGCGCCGTTCAAGGCGAAGAAAGCGCACCACACGCGCGTGACGTTGCGGGTATAGCGCACGCCCTCGGGCGGCAGGTCGGGATGCCGCAGGCGGGCCAGTTGCTCGATCACGGGCCGGCCCGCCTTCAGGCTGGCGCCGAAGATTGCCAGCATCATGCCGTTGACCAATACCGGGTACCAGCGCAGCCCGGCTTCCGAATCCCAGATCGCCAGGACCAGGCAGAACACGACCGCCACGGCGGGCAGCAGGCGCGAACCGGGCTGCGCGGCGCTTGCGGTCAGGCCGCGCGCCAGCCATAGGAGCGCCAGGGGTAGGGCCACCCAGGCCACGCTCGCGCGCCCCAACGCCGCATGGACGACGAAGGGGTAGGCGATGCCGGCCAAGGCCAGGACGGCTGCCACGCCGCGTTTCATGCGGCAGGGTCCTGCTTTTGCCACATGGCTTCCACCACGTCCTCGATGGTGCGCACCGAGCGGAAGTCGTTGGCGTCGAGCTTGCGGCCGGTCTGGCGGCGGACCTGGTCGATGAGATCGATGGCGTCGATGCTGTCGATTTCCAGATCGGTGTACAGGTTTGCTTCGAGCGTGATGCGTTCTGGTTCGATCTCGAACAGTTCGATCAGCACGCCGCGCAGCGTATTGAAGATTTCCTCGCGGGTATGCATCGTGACTCCGTATGCGTTAATCGTGGCGCTGCGCGCTGACAAAAGACGCCAATTTGGCGATGCTGGTGAAATGTTCGCGCATGTTCCTCGTTTCCGGATCGATGGTGATGCGGTAGCGCTTTTGCAGCGCAAGGCCCAGCTCGAGCGCGTCTACGGAATCCAGTCCGAGTCCGTCGCCGAACAGATGGGCGTCGCGGTCGATGTCCTCGGGCGTGATGTCTTCCAGCCCCAGGGATTCGATGACGAGGGTTTTCAGTTCAAGTTCCAGTTGATTCATCCTGCTTGGACTCCGCATTCACCGCTATGGGTGATTGTTTGTTCATTGAGGCGCCAGGGGGCGCGGTGCGAGCCAGTTCGGTATCGAAATAGGCGTGCAGGTAATCGTTCATCCTGCGTCCGGCGATCGGCAGCGGGTGCGCATCGAGCCAGGTGGCGGGATCGATGTCTTCGCCGACATGAATGACATAGCGCATCCGGCAAGGCGGAATCCGGTACCAGGGTTCGCCTTTGGTCAGGCTGCGCGGATTCATGCTGATCACGACCGGCGTCACGACGCGCGCGCCGCGCAGCGCGATGGCGCAGGCGCCGCGATGGAACCGCGGCATGGTGTCGCGCGGCGTGCGGGTGCCTTCGGGAAAGACGATCAGGGTTTCGCCGTTGCGCAGCACGTCGGCGGCGCGGTCGAACATGTCGAAGCTTTCGTCGTTGGTGATGTAGCGGGCGTTGGCGATCGGCCCGCGGGTAAAGGGGTTCGTGGCCAGGCTGTGCTTGACGATGCAGTTGGCATTCTTGACGTGGCCCACCAGAAAGACCACGTCCAGCAGCGAGGGGTGGTTGGCCAGTATCATCTGCCCGGGTTGGCCCAGGCGCTCGGCGCCCCTGAATTCCACGGTCAGAATGCCAACGCGCACCATGAAGCGGATGAACAGGCGGAACGTCCGGTTCAAGGTCCAGCGGGCGCGGCGCTGGCGGTCCAGCGTGTCGCCGGGCAGCAGGCGCTGCGACGGGAAAACGAATGCGCGCAGCAGAACGCCGCCCAGCCCGAACAGGGTGAACGCCATGCCAGTGGCGACGAGCCGCCAGAGCCAGAAGTCCTGCCGGTGATGCGTGGTGCTCGTCATGCCATGCGTGTCCAGGTCCACTGGCGGGCAGGGTTCGCGTGCCGCCAGGCGTGCGTGCGCAGCAACAGATGGCGCAGCAGGTTCAGGGGATTGGGCCAGATCTGGGATTCATCGGCGGCCGGGGCTGCCTGCGGCGCATCCATGGCCAGCGTCCAGCCGGTGCCGGCGCGCAGGCGGAGCGCGACCGCATAGGAGCACGGCACGTCCGGCGTCCAGGGAGAATAGGGAACTGGAGGCAGTTCTTCCGCCAGCACCACGAGCACGTCTTCATGGCCCTGGGCCAAGAGCATGGAGGCTTCGACAATGGCGTGTTCGAGGCCGTCATCTTCCACGGACAGGGCGACGGATTCGGCCGTTTCACGGCGTATGATCGACCACTGCGCGGCGATGGCGTTATGCACGGACAAGCCGAACGCGGTAGGGGAAAGCGGCTCGTCCGCCGCCAGCGATTGCAGGAGCCCGAAGTTCCGGCTGGTTTCGCCATGCCGGGACGCGTAAACGAGCGGCATGCCCGGACGTTCTTCGGCCATGGGCCACGCGCACGCAAAGACGCCGCGCGCCAAGGCGCTCAGGCGGCGGCGTTGCAGGGGGGGCAAGAAATCCAGGGTGGGCACGTTCTGATTCCCGAAGGGGCAGAACGGATGTTCCGCCCAGTCCAACCAACTTTCGGGGCTATCGATTCCTGGTGTCCAACCTTGCCATTGCGCGATTGAAAACGTCAACATAGCGCGCGATTCTACTACGGCAAAATAGTGCGATTTTGATTTATATAGTTACACAAGATGCATTTTTACCGAGTAACTGTATTTATATTTACTTAATTTTACTCTTTTGCATGAGAATTCAGGAACTTTTAATGTGGTGGGCCGATAGGCGGGCCGCGGAGCAATATCGAATACACGACTTGTCCGAGGACGATCTCCGGCGGGCGCGGGCGATACGAAGCTCGAAAGCGCTGGACGATTGGCAGGTCAGCCGCGCCCTGCTGCGCGATATCCGGATGGAACTCGCCCCGGGCGGCGTCACCTCGCTCAGCCACAGCGGCGGCCATGCGGTCTGCGCGTCAGGTCCGGCGGCAAGCGCGCTGGGCGCCGACCTGGAGCGGATCCGCTTGCGCGATGTGCTGAGGCTGGCGGAGTGGGTCTGCTCGCCCGCCGAACAGGAAGTGCTTGCCCGCCTGGAAGGACCGGGCCGGCTCGAGCACTTCTATTTGTTGTGGACCCTGAAGGAAGCCTTCATCAAGGCGGCGGCGCTGGATTTTCCGGCAGATATGGCAGCGGTTGGCCTGGCCGGCCCGGAGGGCAAATGGCGCCTGCGCGCACCGCCCGGGCAGTGGCAAGCCTGTTCGTACCGGCTGGGCGCGGAATGGGTCGCCTCGGTAGTGTGGCACGCCGCGGCGGATCGGGCTATCCGTCCGGCCTGGCGAACTGCAACCGGCTGTGTGTTGCCGGCAGTTACCGTTTTGGGAGAGTGGGCGTCGGACGAGGCTTGAATTCTTGTCCGGGTTTTCCATTAGGATTTTAAAAGATGTATTATAAATATATGTTTAATGGCGAACACGATCGCACCACAAGGAGCAGTAGATGTTGAGTCCCCAAATCCGCGCCCTGGTCAAGGGCACGGCTCCCGTCCTCAAGACGCATGGCGTCGCCTTGACCCGGCACTTCTATGCCCGCATGTTCCAGCACAATCCGGAGCTCAAGCACGTCTTCAACCAGGGCCACCAGGCAGGTGGCGAGCAGCAGCAGGCGCTGGCCGGCCCAGGCGGCCCGGCAGGGCAAGCGCGCGCCCGCGCTGGTGACCGTGCGCTGGCGCGATTCTCCGCTGTACGAACAGGGCTGGCAGGACTGGTGCGAGGCGGCCGGGCTGCCGGCCTGGCGCCGGCCGGCGGCGGTGCATGCCTACGAAGAGGAGCACTACGCCTTGCAGGCCGCCATCGCCGGGCAGGGCCTGGTGCTGGCGAGTTCGGTGATGGTGTCGGACAGTGTGGGCGCGGGCACGCTGGTGGCCTGCCGTCCGGAAGTGCGGGTGGCGGGCGCCGCCTACTCGGCGCTGTGCGCGCCCGGCCGTGAACGCCATCCGCCGGTCAAGGCGTTCCTGGCGTGGCTGCGCAAGGAATTCGAGGCCGAGTCATGAGGCAGATCCCCCAGCTGATGCGCAGCGGCAGCCTGAGCGGCTATGTGGAACTGGTCGAATCGCTGGGCCGCGACCCCTATGCCTTCATGAAAGCGGTGGGGTTGCAGGCGCAGTTCCTGGATGATCCGGAGATGCTGATTTCCAGGGACGCCGTGCGCGAGTTGCTGGAGATCACCGCCCGCGCCACGCGGACGGAAGACCTGGCGTTGCGCATGGCGGCCCGGCGCAAGCTGTCTGCGCTCGGCCCCATCAGCCTGGTGCTGAGAGAGGAGCCCACGCCAAGGGCGGCCATCGATACCCTGTGCCGCTACTTGCGGCTGGTGAATGCTTCGCTGAGCATCCGCGTCGAAGACACGGGCAACGTGGTGGTCATCCGGGAGGATCTGCTGCCGACGCCTGGGCTGGCGATGCGCCAGTCGGTCGAGCTTGCCGTGGGCACCATGTTCCGCATCCTGAGCGAATTGATCGGGCCGCGTTGGCAACCGCTGGACGTCTGTTTCACGCATCGTCCGCCCGTGGACGTCTCCGCGCATCGGGCCTTCTTCAGGCGCGGCGTCAAATTCAATCAGGAGTTCAATGGCCTGGTGTGCCTGGCGAGCGATCTGTCCAGGCCGCGCGAACCCGGCGACCAGGTGGCGGCAGGCCTGGCAAGGAAATACCTGGAAGCGGCGCTGACGGATCGCGGCGAAAGCGCCCAGGAAACCTGCCGCCGGATCATATTGGCGCTGCTGCCGACCGGCGCCTGCAGCGCCCCGGAGGTTGCGCGGTTCCTGCACATCGACCGCCGCACGCTGCACCGCCGGCTCGACGCGGAAGGGCTCAGTTTCAGCCGCTTGCTGGACCAGGTGCGTTCGGACCTGGTCAGGCACCATTTGCGCGAGAGCGACCTGCCGCTTGGCGAGGTGGCGGAGTTGCTGGGCTTCGCGGGGCCCAGCAGTTTCAGCCACTGGTTCCATGGCCTGTTCGGCTGCAGCGCCACGCAATGGAGCAAGCAGGCTCTGTCCCAAAATAGCAAATTTATGTCCCAAAATGGCAAGTGATCGCGCCGTGCGCGTCAGATACTTGTGTCCATAGGCCAGATAGTGCGCAGCCCCGGTCCGCAGCAAAGCTGAACCGGATACCAGGCAGCCGGTGCATCTGTCCAATATAAGAAAGGAGACAAGCATGAGACTGCAGCGATTTGCACGGCCCGCATTGGCGTTGATCGGATGGTCGTTGGCGTTCAGCGCCTGGGCGCTGGGCGACAAACCTTTGCGAGTCATCGTCCCGGGGCCGGCGGGCGGCACGGTGGATATCGCCGCCCGCGTGATCGGACAGCAGATGTCCGTGGACATCGGCCGGCCCGTCATCATCGAAAACCGGCCAGGCGCAACCGGGTCCATCGGACTCAGCGCCATGCTGAAGGCCGACCCCGACGGCGATACGATCGCGCTCGGGCCGAGCAACATGCTGGTCGAGGCCCCGCAAGTGATGAAGGTGCCCTATGACCCGCTGGCGGACATCGTCACCATCGCCAGAGTGGCCTTGACGAGCTACGCGCTCGTGACCGCCGCGAATTATCCGGCCAAGGATTTCCAGAGCCTGGTCGAGCACTTGAAGACGCGCAAAGGCAAATCCTCCTTCGCCAGCTACGGAACGGGCACGGTGTCGCAGTATTCGGGGCTGATCTTCAGCAGCCAGACCGATCTGGACATGCAGCACGTGGCGTATCTCGGATCCCCGCCGGCGCTGCAGGACGTGATCGGCGGCCAGGTCGACATCATGTTCGATGGCATGGTGACTTCCTTGCCTCTGATCAGGAGCGGCAGGCTGCGCCCCTATGCCGTGGCCGGGAAGAACCGGTCCAGGTATCTCCCCGACGTGCCGACGATGAGCGAACTGGGCTATCCGGAGATCCAGTTCCAGGGGCAGGTGTGCTTCTACGGTTCCAGCAAGCTCCCGCCCGAAGTCCTGGCGAAGCTCCAGGCGATCATCGGCAAGGCGGCGAGCGTGCCCGCCGTGCAGCAGAAGCTGAGCGACGTGGGCCTGGAGCCTGACGTAAGCACCGATACGGCGGCGCTGCTGGCTGAAAACAAGCAGCTGTTCCAGCGCAACGCCGCGATCGTCAAGAAGTTCGACATCCGGGCGAACTGACCCGCCCGAAACCTTTCCCGTGCGTCGCAACGGCGCGTGCCCGCGCGCGCCGGTATCGCCGCGCGCGTCCGATGCCGCATTCCATCCGTTTTCCAAGCAGTCCGGCATACGCCTTCCTTTTCCATTTCCAGTCGGAGCACCTTCGCCATGAACTTTCTTGACGGCCACCTGTATCCCGAGAACCAGCAGCCCCTGATCATCACGGCCGCGCCCTACGCGCCGGGCTGGATTCCTTCGGACTTTCCGGAAGACATTCCGATCACGATGCAAGAGCAGATCCAGAAGGCGGTGGACTGCTACGAAGCCGGCGCCACCGTGCTGCATCTGCACGTGCGGGAAGCGGACGGCAAGGGCAGCAAGCGCCTGTCCATGTTCAATGAACTGATCGCGGGGGTGCGCGAAGCCGTGCCCGAAATGATCATCCAGGTAGGCGGCTCCATCAGCTTTGCGCCGGAAGAGGGCCAGGCGGCCAAATGGCTGAGCGACGACACGCGGCATATGCTGGCGGAACTCGACCCGAAGCCCGATCAGGTCACAGTGACGGTCAACGCCACGCAGATGAACGTGACCGAGCATGCCGGCATCGACGACTTCAATGGCGTGTCTCGTGGATTCCCGCAGCTCTATTCCACCTACAAGGACATGATCGTGCCCGCCAATCCCAGCTGGGCCGAGGAGCACATCCGGCGTTTGACGGCCGCGGGGATCCAGAGCGAGTTCCAGGTCTACAACATCAACAGCTTCGAAACGATCGAGCGGATGATCCGCCGCGGCATCTACAAAGGCCCCTTAGTGATGAACTGGGTGGCCATCAGCGGCGGCATGGACCAGGCCAACATCTACAACCTGGCCAACATGCTGCGCGCCGTGCCCGACGGCGCGGTGGTCACGGTGGAAAGCTCCGTGCTCAACGTGCTGCCCATCAACATGATCGGCATCGCCCTGGGCCTGCACGTGCGTTGCGGCATCGAAGACGTGCTCTGGAACCAGACCCGCACGGGCAAGATGAGTTCCGTCGAGCAGATCAGGCAATTGGTGCGTATCTCCGGCGAGTTCGGCCGTCCTATCGCAACCGCGCAGCAGGCGCGGGACATCATGAAGGTCGGCGTTTTCTACGAGACGGCGGAAGAGACGCTGCAGGCCAACGGCTTCGCGCCCAACCGCAACGGCGGCAACCAGGGCTTCCTGCGCAAGCCGGCCTGACGCCGCCGAAGCAGGCTGTTCGACCTTCCGGGCCCGGCCCGCGCATCGCGCGGCCGGCAAGGCCGGCCGCTGCGTGCATCGCCGCGGTAGCCGGCAATCCGAATCATGGGATGGATGGATGATGGCATCATTGACCCGCAGGCAACTCTTACTCGGCGCGGCGGCAACGCTGGCCGCCCGCCTGGCCGGCGCCCAGGGCGCCAAAGACTGGCCGGCGCGGCCCGTCAAAGTGATCGTCCCCGGCGGCGCGGGCGGCGTGCTGGATACGCTGGCGCGGCAACTCTACGCCCGGCTCCAGGAAACGCTGGGCCAGCCCTTCGTCATCGAGAACCGCCCGGGCGCGAACGGACTGATCGGTTCGGCCGCGGTCAAGAACGCTGCGCCGGACGGCTACACAATCTTGCACAGCACGGCGTCGTCCATGGTGATGGCCGAGGCCTTGAATCCCGCCATTCCAATCAAGGCCTTGCGGGACCTGGAGCCCGTGGCGCTGTCTTCCGTGGGCGGCGTGCTGCTCGTGGCGCATCCTTCGGTGCCGGCCAGGACGCTTCCCGAACTGGTCGAGCTGCTGCGCGGCGATCCCGACAAATACCCCTCTTATGGAAGCTGGGGGATCGGCTCGAACGGGCACCTGACGATGGAGTGGATCAAGCAGCGGGCGGGCCTGCGCATCAATCACGTGTCTTACAAGACCACGCCCGCCTTGCTGGCGAATATCGTGTCGGGCGAGCTTCCCATCGGTTGGCTCGATGTCGTGTCTCCGCTGGGCTTCGTCGCGCAGGGCAAATTGCGCGTCATCGCCTTGACCGGCACGGTGCGCAGCCCCAGGCTGCCCGAGGTCGAAGTCTTGTCCGAGCAGGGCTATCCCTTCACCGCCGCGGGCTGGCAGGGCATTTTCGCGCCGAAAGGCACGCCTGCTGAGATCGTGGAACGCCTGCATGCCGTCATCAACCATGAGCAGGTGCAGCCCGCGTTCAGGGACGCGCTGCGCCAGGCGAATGTGCCGCCGGCCGAGGCTGTGAGCCGCCAGGCCTTCGTGCAGACGATAAAGGACGACCTGACGGCCTGGAGGAAGGTCGTCGTGGACGGGAACATCCAGCCGGAATGAGGCCGAAAGACCATGAATATCGCTTCTCATGCAGACAAGATCGGGCGCCTGTTGCGGCTGCGCGACCGGCTCGACCCCCTTGGGGATTTCGAGCTCTGGTACTGGACCAGCCTGACGGCGGGGACCAATATCTGGAACGCCTCGCTGCACGCGGCGGGGCTGACCAGCGAGGACCGCGCGTTTGCCACGATTCCGGGCGTGCACGTCGTGCCTCAGGCCGATGGAAGCTGGCGGCGAGAGCTGCGCGGTCCGGGCGATGTGAGCCATGTCGGCTGGCCGGCGATTCCCGGGCGCATGCCGGAGCCGGTGCGGCGCCTCGAGGCCGCGCTGCATGCGCTGGAAGCGCATCGCGATCCCTGTCTGCGCGGCGACCGCGTGCCGACGCAGGCGATCGTCGATGCCTGCGATGCCGCGCTATCCCAGGCGATCGCCGTCTATCGGGCTCTGGTCCGGCCGCAGGCGGGCACATGACCCCGGAAAATCACCGCGCCAAGGCGGAACGGATAGAGCGGTCGCTCGCCCGGCTCACGGATCTGGATTGGGAGATCCGGATCGAGGCGGCGATGCTGGCGGGCACGCACTGGGCCAATTACGTGCTGCACAGGACCGGCATCAGCGAGCGCGCGGAAGACATGGTGCACGCATCCATGTGCATGGTCAGCGTGCTTCGCAAGTACAGGCTTGCCGAGCCGGCGCTGATTGCGCAACTCGAAGAGATCGAGGAGTTGCGTCCCTTGTACGTCCGCGGAGACATGGAAGGGGGCGCCAGCGCAGCGACCAGGGCGCTGGAGCTGCTGCTCGCGATCGGGGCGCGGGCACGCGCGCTTGCCTGAACCGATCGCCGGGGCAGCGGCAGGATTGACGGGCGCCGACCGGCGCTTCTAATATCGTCCCGAAATTGCCGCATTGCAGGCCGCGAACCGTGAACCGCTTCCATGAAATGACCGTATTCCTGGCGGTGGCCGAGGCGCAGAGTTTCGCCGCCGCCGCCCGGCGCCTGGAAATGTCGGCGCCCACCGTCACGCGCAGCGTGGCGGCGCTGGAGCGGCGGCTGGGCGCCTTGCTGCTCGTGCGCACCACGCGCAGCCTGCGCCTGACTGAGGCCGGCCAGCGATATGCCGCCGACTGCCGCCGCATCCTGGAGGAAGTGGAGCAGGCCGATGATGCCGCGGCCGGCGCCATGGCCGCTCCGCGCGGCGCGCTCAGCATCACCGCGCCGGCCCTGTTCGGCGAACTGCACGTCATGCCGGCCGTGCTGGGATATTTGCGCGCGCACCGCGAGGTCTCGGTGCGCACGCTGCTGGTGGACCGTGTGGTGAACCTGCTGGACGAAGGCATCGACGTGGCCGTGCGCATTGGCGCCTTGCCCGATTCGTCCCTGACGGCCGTGCCGGTGGGCCAGGTGCGCCGCGTGGTGTGCGCCGCGCCCGCCTTCCTGCGGGAACATGGCGTGCCGGAAGACCCGGACGCGTTGCAGCGCTACTGCACGATCACCGCGGCGCTGGAGGGGCGGGGCCCGCATTGGCGTTTCCTGCAGGACGGCGAGGCCAGGCGAGTGCGGGTGGACTCGCAGCTGACGGTCACCTCGTTCCAGGCCGCCGTGCTGGCGGCCCGCGAGGGCTGGGGCCTGACGCAGGTCGTGTCCTACCAAGTGGCGCCGCACCTCGCCAGCGGCGCCTTGCAGGTGGTGCTGCGCGACTTCGAATTGCCGCCGCTGCCGGTGCACGTGGTGTATCCAGAAGGCCGCAAGAGTTCGGCCAAGGTGCGCAGCTTCGTCGACTTCTGCGTCGAGGCCCTGCGCCGCGATCTGGCCGCGCTGCCGGCCTAGGGCGGGCGCACGCCGGAGCCGGCCTCGCGCGGGCGCCGGCCGGCTTTCTTTCATTGGGCGCAAGAGTGTCTTGCCGCGGCTGGCCGTTCTCCCGCGGCCGGCGCCGGTCCAAGATGGGGCCTGTCTCCAACCCGGAAGAAACCCCATGCAAACCGCCCAGCCTGTCTCCCTGACGTTCTACAGCTTTCCGCTGTCCGGCCATGCCCATCGCGTGGCGCTCATGCTGTCCCTGCTGGCGGTGCCGCACAGGAAGGTGGACGTGGACCTGCGCGCAGGCGAGCACAAGCGTCCCGCCTTCCTGGCGCTGAATCCGTTCGGGCAGGTGCCGGTCATCGATGACGGTGGCGTCGTGGTTACCGATTCCACGGCGATCCTGGTGTACCTGGCCAGGCGCTACGGCGGCCGGGCGTGGCTGCCGGAAGATCCCGCGGACGCGGCCGCGGTGCAGCGCTGGCTGTCGGTCGCTTCCGGTCCGCTCGCGAGCGGGCCCGCCGCGGCGCGCCTGGTCACGCTGTTCGGCGCGCCCTACGAGGTGGAGAGCACGCTGGCCCGCGCACACGCCTTGCTGGCGGTCATGGAGGGCGAGCTGGCCGGCCGCGCTTTCCTGGCGGGCGCCGCGCCTTCCATCGCGGACGTCGCCTGTTATGCCTACGTGGCGCACGCGCCGGAGGGCAACGTGTCGCTGGAGACGTATCCGCGGGTCCGGGCGTGGCTCGGCCGCATCGAGGGCCTGCCGCGCTTCGTGCCGATGGCGTCTTCGCCCGTGGGCCTGCTGGCCGCCTGACGCCGGCCCCTTTGGCCGCAAGGAGCGCGATCATGCCGACAACCGAAACGATCCTCGACACACCGTCGCCCTGGCACGCCGGCGAAACCCTGCTGCAGCGCCACGCGGGCGTGGCGGAACGCATGGAAATGGCCGGGCGCAAGGTCATCCGCGATTACATGCCCGACCAGCACCGCGAATTCTTCGCGCAGTTGCCGTTTCTGGTGGCGGGCGCGGTGGATGCGCAGGGCGACCCCTGGGCCGGCGTGCTGGAAGGGTATCCCGGTTTCGCGGCGTCGCCCGATCCGCGCGTGCTGCGCGTGGCCGCGGTGCCCGACGCTGACGATCCCCTGCTGGCCGGCCTGGGGCCGGACCGGCCGGTGGGCGTGCTGGGTATCGAGCTGCACACGCGCCGCCGCAATCGCGCGAACGGCCGCATTGCGGCCTGGGACGGCAAGCGCTTCGACGTGGCCGTGGCGCAGTCCTTCGGCAACTGCCCCCGATACATCCAGACCCGGGATTTTCATTTTTCCCGTTCGCCCGCCTTGCGCTTCGCCGGCGCCCCGCGGGAGCGCGACGGGCTGGACGCCCCGGCCCGCGCGCTGATTGCGCGGGCCGACACCCTGTTCGTGGCGAGCTACGCGGACGCGGGCGAACGCGCTGTCGACGTGTCGCACCGCGGCGGCAAGCCCGGCTTCGTCCGCGTGGACGGCAATGTGCTGACCATTCCCGATTTCTCGGGCAACCGCTACTTCAACACGCTGGGCAATCTGGTGCTGAACCCTCGCGCCGGGCTGCTCTTCATCGACTTCGAGCGCGGCGACGTGCTGCAGCTTTCGGGACGCGCGGAGGTGATCCTGGACAGCCCGGAGATCGCGCAGTTCGAGGGTGCCGAGAGGCTGTGGCGGGTGCATGCGCGCCGCGTGGCATTCCGGCCGGGCGCGCTGGCCTTGCGCTGGCGCTTCGACGCGTATTCGCCGGCGTCGCTGGCGACGGGGCAATGGCCGGCCGCGGATCTGCGCGAGCCGCCCGAGGGTACGGACGGGGCTTAGCCCGCCGCCGCCGTCTTCTGCACGACCGCGTCCTCCGGGCCGATCAGGCGGCCATCCTGCGCGCGGACCTCCAGGCGGCGCACCGGCTGGCCGCGCTTGCGGTCGATCAACGTGGAATGGGCCTCGGCCGGCGCGTAGTAGTGGTCTTCGCCCCATTGGCGCAGGCCGACGATAACCGGGAAGAGGGCGCGGCCCTTGTCCGTCAGCACGTATTCCTGGTAGGCGCTGCCGTCCGAGGCGGGGGCCACGGCCAGGATGCCGTGCGCGGCCAGCGTGCGCAGGCGGTCGCTGAGAATGTTCTTGGCCACGCCCAGGCTCTTCTGGAATTCCCCGAAACGCCGCAGTCCGTCGAAGGCATCGCGCACGATCAGCAGCGACCACCAGTCGCCGATCGCGTCCAGCGAGCGCGCCACAGGGCAGGCGGCGCCTTCAAGGCTTGTGCGTTTAACCATGTCGGGTCCTTGCGGTAGGGAGGTCGATGACGGACGGCAACGGCTGAATGTGCATTTTTCGGTTGCATTATAAAACCGTAAAACCTAGTATTCTGGTTTTGTAATGAAACCACCAGGAGCCCATCGTGCCCGCCTCATCCGACCCATCCGTCCCCGAACCCGCCGCCGGCACACCCCGTTCGCTGGTATTGCTGCTGGCGGTGGCCTGCGCCCTGAGCGTGGCCAACGTGTATTACGCGCAACCCCTGCTCGATGCGATCGGCCGGGAGTTCGGCCTGGCCGAAGGAGCGGTAGGCATCGTCGTGACCGCCACGCAACTGGGCTGTGCGTTGGCGTTGCTGTTCGTGGTGCCGCTGGGCGACCTGCTCGACCGCCGCCGCCTGATGATCGGGCAGCTCGCGTTCCTGGTGCTGGCGCTCGCCGCTGTGGCGCTGGCCGCAAATACGCCGTGGCTGCTGATCGGCATGGTTGCGCTGGGCCTGCTGGGGACGGCCATGACACAGGGCCTGCTGGCGCTGTCGGCCGCCCTGGCCGCGCCGGGCGAACGCGGCCGCGTCGTCGGCGCGGCGCAGGGCGGCGTGGTGATCGGCCTGCTGCTGGCGCGCGTCCTGGCCGGCGTGGTGGCGGATGCGTGGGGCTGGCGCGCGGTGTACGTGGTGTCGGCGGCGCTGGCCGCCGTGCTTGCGGTGGTACTGGCCCGCCGCCTGCCGCAGCGCCGTCTGCCCACGGTGGACCTGGGCTATTGGGCGCTCCTGCGTTCGCTCTACGCCTTGATCGCGAACGAGCGTGTCCTGCGCGTGCGCGGCACGATTGCCTTGCTGATGTTCGCCGCGTTCAGTGCGTTCTGGACGGCGCTGGTGCTGCCTTTGAGCGCGCCGCCGCATTCCCTGACGCATACGGCGGTGGGCGCGTTCGGACTGGTGGGCGTGGTAGGGGTGGTGATGGCCGCGCGCGCCGGGCGGCTGGCCGATAGCGGGCATGGCGAACGCACGACCGCGGCGGGCCTGGCGCTGCTATGCCTGTCCTGGGTGCCGATCGCCTTCCTGGAGCAGAGCCTGTGGATGCTGGCGCTGGGCGTGCTGGCGCTGGACGTCGCCTTGCAGGCCCTGCACGTCACCAACCAGGCGATGATCTTCTCCATCAGCGCGCAGGCGCATAGCCGCCTGGTGGGCGGCTACATGATGTTCTATGCCGCGGGCAGCGGCCTGGGTTCGATCGCCGCGACGGCGGTGTATGCGCAGGCCGGCTGGCTGGGCGTCTGCGCGCTTGGCGCGGGCATCAGCCTGGCGGCGCTGCTGTTCTGGGCGGCGACGCTGCCGCGCGGCGCGATGGCCCGCGCGGCATCCCAGGGAGAGGGCTAGGGCTGGACGGCGTAGTCCTTGGCGCCCAGCACCACGGCCGCCAGGCCGGGCGCCTGGCTCAGCTTGTGCAGCGCGTAGCACTGCGCCGTGGCGATTTTGGCGTCATGGAATGCGGGGTCGTCGCCGCGGTGCGCCACGCTGGACAACAGCGCGCGGGCCATTTGCCATCCCGCCAGCGTCGTGCCCGCCAGCAGCAGATAGGGCACGGCGGCGCCGAAGACGGCGTTGGGGTGGCTGGCGGCGTTGGCCAGGATGAAGTCGACGGCGTCGGACAACGCCGAGCCGGCGCGGCGCAGGGGCGCCAGCATGAGGCTGGCGGCGGGATGGGCGCTGGCTTCCAGCGCTTCCTCGGTCTGGCGGACTTCCGCCAGCAGGGCGCGGGCGACCGCGCCGCCATCGCGCAGGGTCTTGCGGCCGACGAGGTCGTTGGCCTGGATGGCGGTGGTGCCCTCGTAGATGGTGAGGATGCGGGCATCGCGGTAGTACTGCGCGGCGCCGGTCTCTTCGATGAAGCCCATGCCGCCGTGCACCTGTACGCCCAGGCTGGCGACGTCGATCGACATCTCGGTGCACCAGCCCTTGACGATGGGCACCAGGAATTCCTGGACGGCCAGGTGGCGCTTGCGCGCTTCGCCGTCGGGGCTGGCGTGGGCCAGGTCGGCATGGCCGGCGGTGACGTAGGCCAGCGCGCGGCCCGCCTCGGTCAGCGCACGCATGGTGCCCAGCATGCGGCGCACATCGGGGTGCTGGATGATCGGCACGGCGTCGCGCGACGAGCCGTCCACGGGGCGGCTCTGCACGCGCTCGGCGGCGTAGGCCAGCGCATGCTGGTAGGCGCGGTCGGCGATGGCGATGCCCTGCACGCCCACGGCGTAGCGGGCGGCGTTCATCATGATGAACATGGCGTCCAGGCCGCGGTTCTCCTGGCCGACCAGATACCCCAGCGCGCCGCCGGCGTCGCCGAACTGCAGGGTGGCGGTGGGGCTGGCCTTGATGCCCAGCTTGTGCTCGATCGACACGCACTGGACGTCGTTGCGCGCGCCCAGCGTGCCGTCCTCGTTGACCAGGAACTTGGGCACCAGGAAAAGGGAAATGCCCTTGACGCCTTCGGGCGCGTCGGGCAGGCGGGCCAGCACCAGATGCACGATATTCTCGGCCAGGTCGTGTTCGCCGTAGGTGATGAAAATCTTGGTGCCGGAGATGCGGTAGGTGCCGTCGCCGACCGGCTGCGCGCGGGAGCGGATCATGGCCAGATCGGAGCCGGCTTGCGGCTCGGTCAGGTTCATGGTGCCGGTCCACTGGCCGGTGATCATGGGGCCGATGTAGCGCTTGCGCAGCTCGGGCGAGCCCGCGGTCATCAGCGCTTCGATCGCGCCGTTGGTCAGCAGCGGGCACAGCGCGAACGACAGGTTCGCGGCGTTCAGCATTTCAGAGCAGGGCGAGCCGATCAGGCCGGGCAGGCCCTGGCCGCCGTATTCGACGGGATGCGTCATGCCTTGCCAGCCGGCTTCGGCGTACTGGCGGAAGGCTTGCTTGAAGCCGGGTGCGGTGGCCACCGCGCCGTCGTGCCAGGCGCTGGGCTCGAGGTCGGCGGGATGGTTCAGCGGCGCCAGCACGTCGCCGGCGAAGCGCGCGGATTCCTCCAGCACCGCCTGGGCGGTGTCGGGCGTGGCTTCCTCGAAGCCGGGCAGGGCGGCCACTTCCGGCAGGCCGGCAAGATGGTTCAACACGAACAGCATGTCTTTCACGGGGGCTTGGTACGTCATTGCGTCGGAGCTCCTGGATGGGGTTGGGGCGCGGGCCGGGGAATCAAGCGGTCTTGCCGGGGTCGGCCACATCGATGGCCTTGGTTGCGCCCACGGCGGCGCGCAGTTCGAATTTCTGGATCTTGCCGGTGGAGGTCTTGGGCAGCTCGCCGAAGCGCACCGCCCGGGGCACCTTGAGGCCGGGCAGCAGGAGCTTGCAGTGCGCGATGATCTCTTCGGCGGTGGCGGTGCAGCCCGGTTTCAGTTCGACGAAGGCGCAGGGCGTTTCGCCCCACTTGGGATCGGGCATGGCCACGACGGCCGCCGCCGCGACGGCGGGGTGGCGGTAGAGTGCGTCTTCCACTTCGATGCTGGAGATGTTCTCGCCGCCGGAGATGATGATGTCCTTGCTGCGGTCTTTGATGCGGACGTAGCCGTCGGCCGTCATCACGCCGAGATCGCCGGTGTGGAACCAGCCGCCCGCGAACGCGGCTTCGGTGGCGCGTTCGTTCTTCAGGTAGCCCTTCATGCAGATGTTGCCGCGGAACATGACCTCGCCCACGGTTTGTTCGTCGGGCGGCACCGGCTCCATCGTGTCCGGATCGCGCACCGACACGCCGGCCTGCAGGTGGTAGCGCACGCCCTGGCGCGCGGTGAGCAGCGCGCGCTGCTCGTCTTCCAGCGCGTCCCAGGCATCCTGGCGCGCGCAGACGGCCGCCGGGCCGTAGACTTCGGTCAGGCCGTAGACGTGGGTCAGTTCGAAGCCGATGTCGCGCATCTTGGCGATGACCGCCGGCGCGGGCGCGGCGCCGGCCACCATGGTGCGCACGGTGTGCCGGATGCCGTCCCGCAGCTCGGCCGGCGCGTTGGCCAGCGCGCTTTGCACGATGGGCGCGCCGCAATAGTGGGTGACGCCTTCGTCCCGGATCAGGTCGAAGACCGTCTTGGGGTCGAACTTGCGCAGGCACACGTTTACGCCCGCGCGCGCAGCGATGGTCCAGGCGAAGCACCAGCCGTTGCAGTGGAACAGCGGCAGGGTCCACAGGTAGACCGGGTGCTTGGGCATGTCCCATTCGAGGATGTTGCTGATCGCGTTCAGGTACGCGCCGCGATAGTGATAGACCACGCCCTTGGGGTCGCCGGTGGTGCCGGACGTGTAGTTCAGCGCGATGGCGTCCCATTCGTCCTCGGGCGGCTGCCAGTTGTAGCGGGCGGGGGCCGCCGCCAGGAAGGCTTCGTAGTCGACGGCGCCGGGCAGCGAGGCGGGCGCCGTTTCCAGGTCGTGCACCGAGATGATTTTCAGGTGGGGGAATTCGGCGCGGGCGCGCTGGGCGACTTCGCCGTATTCCGTGTCCACGATCAGCGCGCGCGCCTCGCCGTGGCCCAGCATGAACAGCACGCCCGGGGTATCGAGCCGCGTGTTCAGGGTATTGAGCACCGCGCCCAGCATCGGCACGCCGAAGTGGGCTTCGACCATCGCGGGGATGTTGGGCAGCATCACGGCAACGGTATCGCCGCGCCGGATGCCCGCCTGCGCCAGCGCGCCGGCCAGCCGTTGCGCGCGTTCGTAGGTCTGGGCCCAGTTGCGGCGCACCTTGCCGTGGACGACGGCCAGCCGCTGGCCGTAGACTTCGGCGGCGCGGGCGATGAAGTCCACGGGCGTCAGGGCTGTGTAATTGGCGTCGCGGCGCGCGAGGCCTTGGTCGAACATGCCGCTCATTGCTGTCTCCTGCGGGGCGCGTTCGCGCTCCTGTTTCTTTATGCGGGAATGGCGGTTCCTGCGCCAGCCCCGTCTCTTGCCCTAGCGTATCGCCAGCCTGAAAATACAGTCTGTCGCCTGCATGACAGACTGCCGGCAGGCCCACCACCCCCCTGTTTTACACGGTTCTTTCCATGTCCGACGTTTCAAACATCGTTTCCGCCGGCGAACTGGCGGACTTGTT
Organism: Achromobacter agilis; assembly: GCF_900496965.1. Taxonomy (GTDB): domain Bacteria; phylum Pseudomonadota; class Gammaproteobacteria; order Burkholderiales; family Burkholderiaceae_B; genus Achromobacter; species Achromobacter agilis. The sequence continues at coordinate 34,551 of NZ_UFQB01000019.1, read as the reverse complement.
CCGCGCCCGCGCCTGGTTTGGCGCGCTGGAGGCCTCGCATCAGGATCTGGTGCTGGCCACATCGCGCGCCGAACGCGTGGACAGCGGGGCGTGGATCGCGCGGCGCAATGCGCCCTCGGACTACTGGCTGGGCGTGCACACGGGGCTGCTGAAACTGGCCATCTACAACGAGTCGGGCCGCAGCTGTACGTTCTCGGGCGTGCCGCCGGGCGGGTGGTTCGGCGAGGGCAGCGTCATCAAGCGTGAATTGCGCAAGTACGACGTGGTGGCCATCCAGCCGTCGGTGGTGATGCTGGTGCCGTCCGCCACCTTTCATGCGCTGCTGTCGGCCAGCCTGCCGTTTTCGCATTTCGTCATCGGCCAGCTGAACGACCGCATGGGCGAGTTCATCGCGTCCATCCAGAATCACCGCCTGCTGGACGCGAACGCGCGGGTGGCGCAATCGCTGGCCCAGCTTTTCAACCCGCGGCTGTATCCGTCCACCGACCTGACGCTGGCGATTTCGCAGGAAGAGCTGGGCTACCTGACCGGCCTGTCGCGGCAGCGGGTCAACCAGGCGCTGCAGGCCCTGGCCGACCTGGGCATCCTGGCGCTGGCCTACAACCAGATCAAGGTGCTGGACCTGGACCGCCTGCGGCAATACGGGCTGGACCAGATCTGACCGCGCGGGATCAGCCGGCGCGCAGGGCGCGGGCCAGCGCCGCCCGCGCCAGGATGCGGGTGGAATCCAGGGTGGGCAGCGCACAATTGCCGTCGCCCAGCACCAGCGGCAGTTCGGTGCAGCCCAGCACCACGGCGTCGCAGCCGGCATCGCGCAGGCGCTCGATAATGCCCTGCAGCCGCGCCACCGAGTCTGGCTTGAAAACCCCATAGACCAATTCGTCCATGATGATGCGGCCCAACGCCGCCCGGTCGTCTTCCGGCGGCCGCAGCCAGTGCAGCCCGCGTTCTTCCAGCTTATCGGGATAGACACGGCTTTCCACCAGCCAGCGCGTGCCCAGGAGGCCGATGCGGCGGTAGCTTCGCGCCGCGGCCTGCGCCGCGACTTCCCCCGCGATGTGCAGCCACGGCAGCGGCGAGCGCGGCAGCACGTGGCCGAGCGCCTGGTGGATAGTGTTGTCTGGGCAGATCAGGAAGTCCGCGCCGGCGCGCGCCAGCTTGTCGGCGGAGGACAGCATCAGCGCGCCGATGCCCGGCAGGTCGCCGCGGTCCAGGCAGGCCACGTAGTCCGCCAGCGAGTGCGTGTGCAGTGAAATCTCCGGGTGGGCGTGCGGCCCCAGGCGCTGCGCGCCTTCCGCGCACAGGGTGCGGTAGCAGAGCGCGGCGCCTTCTGCCGAGCAGGCGACGATGCCGACGTGCAACGGGGTGCCGTTCATTCCGCGGGTTCCTTGTTCAGCGCGCGCACGTGGCGGGCAATGAGGCGGAAGCCGTCCGCCATAGCGGCCTGCTGCGCGGGAGGCAGCTGCGACAGGAACAGCTCGTCCACGGCGGGCCCGTAGACCTTCCACATTTCCCGCCGCAGCGCGCGCCCCTTGGGCGTGAGCCGGGCGTAAGTGGCGCGCCGGTCTTCATCGGAGCGGTAGCGTTCGACCAGCTCCTCGGCTTCGAGACGGTCCATCAGGCGGGTCAGGTTGTAGCGCGCGATCACCATGCGCTCGGCGATCTCGAACATGCGCGCGGCGCCTTCGGGCGCCCGTTCCAGTGCCCAGAGCGCGTCGTACCACGCCAGCGGCGGCAGGCCCGCCGCGGACAGGCGCTTTTCGATTTCCTCGGCCACAAGCGCGTGGGCGGTGAGGAAGAGGCTCCACGCATCCGGCTTGCCCGTTGCCATGCGATCGGCTCCTTGAAAGAGGGGAAATGTGGCGGGATTGTAAGAGGGAGGCGCCCCTATGGTGTGGTCAAAAAAACCCTGCGATAGTGATTTATACCCTGCCGTGGTGCGGTCAAAAAAACCCTGGTGCGAATAGTCCATTGATTTGACGGGGATTTTTTCTGGCACGGAATTCGCATAAGGGAACGTACCCCACTAACCGCAAGCAACACTGGAGGGCGTTCCCATCATGGGTCCGTATCGGAAGTTATGGTTCACGCTGATCGCCGTGCTGGCGATCACATTCGCATTGCTGGGCTTCTACGGCGGTGAAGTCTACCGCCAGGCTCCGCCGATTCCCGGCCAGGTCGTCACGGCCGACGGCGCCCGCCTGTTCGGCCGCGACGACATCCTGGACGGCCAGACCGCCTGGCAATCGGTCGGCGGCATGCAACTGGGATCGGTCTGGGGGCACGGCGCCTACCAGGCGCCGGACTGGACGGCCGACTGGCTGCATCGTGAACTGACGGCATGGCTGGACCTTGCCGCGCGCGACACGCATGGCAAGGACTACGCCCAGCTGGCCGCGCCCGAGCAGGCCGCGCTGCGCGAGGCGCTGAAAGCCGAGTACCGCGCCAACCGCAGCGACGCCGCGACCGACACGCTGACGGTCAGCCCGCGCCGCGCGCGCGCGATGGCGCAGACCGCCGCCTACTATGAGCAGCTGTTTTCCGATGCGCCGGCCCTGCACGGCAGCCGCGAAAGCTTCGCCATGAAGGAAAACACGCTGCCCGACGCCGCGCGCCGCACGCAGCTCACGCACTTCTTCTTCTGGACGGCCTGGGCCGCGGCGACCGAGCGCGAAGGCATGCCGGTCACCTATACCAACAACTGGCCGCACGAACCGCTGATCGGCAACACCCCCAGCGCCGAAAACGTCATGTGGTCCATCATCAGCGTGGTGGTGCTGCTGGCGGGCATCGGGCTGCTCGTATGGGCCTGGGCCTTCTTGCGCGGCAAGGAAGAAGAGGAGCCCGCCGCGCCCGCGAAGGATCCCCTGACTACGTTCGCGCTGACGCCGTCGCAGCGGGCGCTGGGCAAGTACCTGTTCCTGGTCGTTGCGCTGTTCGGGTTCCAGGTGCTGCTGGGCGGCTTCACCGCGCACTACACGGTCGAAGGGCAGAAGTTCTACGGCATCGATGTGTCGCAGTGGTTCCCGTATTCGCTCGTGCGTACCTGGCACATCCAGAGCGCGCTGTTCTGGATCGCTACCGGCTTCCTGGCGGCGGGCCTGTTCCTGGCCCCGCTCATCAACGGCGGGCGCGATCCGAAGTTCCAGAAGGCGGGTGTCGACATTCTGTTCTGGGCGCTGGTGGTCGTAGTGGTCGGCTCCTTCGTCGGCAACTACCTGGCGATCGCGCAGATCATGCCGCCGGACCTGAACTTCTGGCTCGGCCATCAAGGCTATGAATACGTGGATCTGGGCCGTCTGTGGCAGATCGGCAAGTTCGCCGGCATCTGCTTCTGGCTCGTGCTGATGCTGCGCGGCATCGTGCCCGCGCTGCGCACGCCGGGTGGCGACAAGAACCTGCTGGCGCTCCTGACGGCGTCGGTGGGCGCGATCGGGCTGTTCTACGGCGCCGGCTTCTTCTACGGCGAACGCACGCACCTGACGGTGATGGAGTACTGGCGCTGGTGGATCGTCCACCTGTGGGTCGAGGGCTTCTTCGAAGTCTTTGCCACGACCGCGTTGGCCTTTATTTTCTCGACCCTGGGCCTGGTGTCGCGCCGCATGGCCACGACCGCCAGCCTGGCCTCGGCCTCGCTGTTCATGCTGGGCGGCATTCCGGGCACCTTCCACCACTTGTACTTCGCGGGCACGACCACGCCCGTGATGGCGGTGGGCGCGAGCTTCTCGGCGCTGGAAGTGGTGCCGCTGATCGTGCTGGGCCACGAGGCCTGGGAAAACTGGCGCCTGAAGTCGCGCGCCGTGTGGATGAACGATCTGAAATGGCCGCTGATGTGCTTCGTGGCCGTGGCGTTCTGGAACATGCTGGGCGCGGGCGTTTTCGGCTTCATGATCAACCCGCCCATTTCGCTCTACTACATCCAGGGCCTGAACACGACACCGGTGCACGCGCACGCGGCCCTGTTCGGCGTGTACGGCTTCCTGGCGCTGGGCTTCACCCTGCTGGTGCTGCGCTACATCCGTCCTCAGTATGCGCTCAGCCCCGGCCTGATGAAGCTGGCGTTCTGGGGGCTGAACCTGGGCCTGGCGCTGATGATCTTCACCAGCCTGCTGCCCATCGGCCTGATCCAGTTCCACGCCAGCGTCAGCGAGGGCATGTGGTACGCCCGCAGCGAAGCCTTCATGCAGCAGGACATCCTGAAGACCCTGCGCTGGGGCCGCACGTTCGGCGACGTGGTCTTCCTGCTGGGCGCGCTGGCGATGGTGCTGCAGGTCATCCTGGGCCTGCTCAGCGGCAAGCCCGCCACCAGCGAGCCGCGCCTGCAGGCCCGGCCCGCCCGAGGCTGAGGCCCCGGCCCCGTCCTCCTTGCGCCAGCGCAAAGAGGACGGGAGCGGCGGCCGGTTCAATGGAGGCAGGTCCCGGGGCGCTCCGCCCCGGGCGCAACCGGAGTCCGATCCGTGCGCCGCCTTCCGATCGCCGCGTTTCTCTTATTGTTGACCGCATGCGGGCCCGCCGAACGGGCCCCTTCGCCGTTGCCGGAGGTGCTGCGGCTGCCGGCGGGCGAGGTGGCCTACCAGCCGCCGGGCGAGGCGCTGCGCGCCGGCCGGCCCGTGACGCCCGTGCCGCTGATCGCCCGCTATCCGCACGGGCTGTCCATCATGAAACGCCAGGTCAGCCAGGCCGAATACGCTGCCTGCGTCCAGGCGGGCGGTTGCAAGCCGCTGGACGCGGCGCAACGCCAGGCCGCCGCGCCCGACCTGCCCGCCGTGGGCATCAGCTGGACCGACGCGACGGCCTATGCCGTCTGGCTTTCCGCGCGCACCGGCCAGCGCTGGCGCCTGCCCACGTATCCCGAATGGATCTATGCGGCCGGCGAGGCCTACCGCGAGGCGCTTCGGCTGCCTGATAGCGACGATCCCGCCCAGCGTTGGCTGGCGGAATACGATGCCCAGAGCCAGCGCCAGCAGGAAGACACGGATGTGCTGCCGTTCGGCGCCTTTGGCGTCAATGACCGGGGGCTGATGGACATGGCCGGCAGCGTCTGGGACTGGACCAGCGACTGCCATGCGCGGCGCATTCTCGATGCGCCGGACGGAGACGCGGACGCGGGCCGGAATTGCGGCATCCGCGTCGCGGCGGGGCGGCACATCGCCTATCTGCCGGACTTCATCCGCGATCCGAAGAGCGGCGCCTGCTCGGTCGGGACGCCGCCCGCCAACCTGGGTCTGCGGCTGGTGCGGGAAGAAGGCTAGGCCAGCGCTACGCGGCGCTTTGCGCAGGCCCGCGACCGGGCGCGCGAGCGGGGGGCTGCGCGCGGGCAGGCTGGGCCGCCTTGGCCGGCGCGCCGTCGATACAGGACGCGCAGCCCGAACAATCCATGGCCGCCTGGACGTGGCCCGACACGCGGGCCAGCGCGGCGGGCGAGCGCAGCACGATGCGCTTGCGGCTGCTGTCGACGATGCCGCGCTGCCTCCAGTCGCTGAGCAGGCGGCTGACGGTATGCAGCGTGGTGCCGGTCATTTCGGCGATGTCCTGGCGCGTGATCGGAAAGCCGATGCCGATGCCGCCGGCGGTCGGCTGCCCCGAGCTTTCGACCAGGCGCAGGATCGTGCGCGCCACGCGTTGCTCTACCTCGTCCGTCGACAGCTCCTGGATGCGCAGGTGCGCGTCCTGCAGGCGCTGGCCCATGGTCTGCAGCGCCATGGCGCTCAGTTGGGGATGGTTGCCGACGAAGCGCTCCCAGAGCGCGTCCGGCCAGGCCAGGCACACGCTTTCCAGCACGGCCTCTACCGTGGCGGGATAGCGCGATTGGCGCATGGCGCGGGCCAGGCCGAACATGTCGCCCGGGTTGACGTAGCGCACGACGACCTGCTCGCCTTCGGCGGTGAGCTGCGCCACTTTCAGGCGGCCGCTGAGCAGCACGAAGAAGTGGGAGGCCATTGCGCCCTGGCGGTAGGCGATGGCGCCGGCGACCAGCCGGCAGGGTTGCGCGCCGCGCAGCGCGGACTTCAACTGCGCATCGGACAAGGGTTTGAAGAGTTCCAGGTTGCGCAACAGCGCGTGGCAGAGCGGCGACGGCATGGCGGTCCTAAAAGACGGAGGGATCTCCACGGACCCATGGTGACACCGCCGCCATGCGATGACAATGCGTGCGGCGCGCGGGCTTGCTCCGGAGTTTGCGCTACAGCAAAGAGCGGGGACGCCGCGGGTTTTTCAATAGGGCTGCCGGCTTTTCCGGCAATTGAAACACCCCGATAAGGAGCTGGATATGAACGCATTACGGCCCACCTTGCTTGCTGCGGCGCTGGCTTTCACGATGGCGGCAACGGCCGCGTTCGCGCAGGACGCCGACAAGCTGCCGCGCGCCAAGGTCACTCTCGTCGCCCCGCCCATGGTCCACCCGCACGAACAGGCCACGAAGTCGGGGCCGAAGGTGGTCGAATTCGTGATGAACATCGAGGAAAAGAAGCTGGTCATCGACGACAAGGGCACGACGCTGCAGGCCATGACGTTCAATGGTTCCATGCCCGGCCCCACGCTGGTGGTGCACGAAGGCGACTACGTCGAACTGACCCTGGTCAATCCCGCCACCAACGCGATGCCGCACAACGTGGACTTCCATGCGGCCACGGGCGCGCTGGGCGGCGCGAAGCTGACCAACGTCAATCCGGGCGAACAGGCCACGCTGCGCTTCAAGGCGGACCGCAGCGGCACCTTCGTCTACCACTGCGCGCCCGAGGGCATGGTGCCCTGGCACGTCGTGTCGGGCATGAGCGGCACCCTGATGGTGCTGCCGCGCGACGGCCTCAAGGACCCGCAGGGCAAGCCCCTGCGCTATGACCGTGCCTACACGATCGGCGAATTCGATCTCTACATCCCCAAGGACGAAAACGGCAAGTACAAGGATTACCCCACGCTGGCCGAAAGCTATGGCGATACGGTGGAAGTGATGCGCACGCTCACGCCGACGCACATTGTGTTCAACGGCAAGGTCGGCGCGCTGACCGGCGCCAACGCCCTGACGGCCAAGGTCGGCGAAACCGTGCTGCTGATTCATTCGCAGGCCAACCGCGATACGCGGCCGCACCTGATCGGCGGCCATGGCGACTGGGTCTGGGAAACCGGAAAGTTCGCCAATCCGCCGCAGAAGGATCTCGAGACCTGGTTCATCCGCGGGGGTTCCGCGGGCGCCGCGCTCTACACCTTCAAGCAACCGGGCGTATACGCATACCTGAACCACAATCTGATCGAAGCCTTCGAACTGGGCGCGGCCGGACACATCAAGGTCGAGGGCAAGTGGAACGACGATCTGATGAAGCAGATCAAGGCGCCCGGCCCGATCCCGCGCTGACTGGCGGAGCCGGAAGGATGCTTCCCGGCATCCGTCCGGCGCCTGCCGCGATACTTTCCGACGGAGTTCTGCCATGTCCAATTTTCATCGAATCGCACTGGCGGCGGCCCTGGCCGGCCTGCCCGTTCCATGGGCGCAAGCGGAAACGCTGGCCGCTGCCAATCCTGCCGGCGAAAAACTCTACAAGTCCGCCTGCGTCGTGTGCCACGCCAGCGGGGTGGCCAACGCGCCCAAGCTGGGCGACAGGCAAGCCTGGTCGCCATTCATCGCGCAAGGCGCGGATGCGCTGCTCGTCACCGTGCTCAAGGGCAAGGGCGCGATGCCGCCGCGCGGCGGCTCGTCCGCCGACGAGGCGACGCTGCGCGCCGCGGTGGAATTCATGATGAGCGCGGCGAGATAGGAGCGCAGGCCCGCGGCAACGCGCTCTGCCGGGGTTTCCGATTTTTGATTGCACTTGCAATTATCAAAAAACCTCCATACGATTGCAATTGCACATGATGCAATTGCAACTCACAATGCGAAATGCCGGTAACCGTGACTGACGGGATGCCGCCATCGCGCCCACCAGGAGGACGCCATGCAAACCCCGATCGACCCCGCCGACGCCGACCCGCAGGAAACCCAGGAATGGTTGGAGGCCATGCAGGCCGTGCAGGTCTATGAAGGCGGGCCGCGCGCCCATTACCTGCTCGACCGGCTGATCGATCAGGATCGCGCCGCCTGCGGCGGCTATGCGGCGCCGATGGTCACGCCCTACGTCAACACCATCGGTTTGCCGCGGCAGGGAGCCTTCCCGGGCGACGTGGGCATCGAGCTGCGCCTGGACGCCTATCTGCGCTGGAACGCCATGGCCATGGTGCTGCGGGCGGGCAAGACCTCGGGCGTGGGCGGGCACATCGCCACCTACGCCTCGGCCACGACGCTGTACGAAACCGGGTACCGGCACTTTTTCCGGGCCGCGGCCCCCGGTTTCCTCGGCGACATGCTCTACATCCAGGGGCATTCCGCGCCGGGCATCTACGCCCGGGCCTATCTGGAAGGGCGCGTCTCGGAGGACGAGCTGGACCGCTTCCGGCGCGAGACCGGCGGGGGCGGGCTGTCGTCCTATCCGCACCCGCGCACGATGCCGTCGTTCTGGCAGTTTCCCACGGTATCGATGGGGCTGGGGCCGCTGATGGCGGCCTACCAGGCGCGCTACATGCGTTATCTGGAGGATCGCGAGCTTATCCCGGCGCAGGGCCGCAAGGTGTGGGGTTTCCTGGGCGACGGCGAGCAGGACCAGCCCGAAACGCTGGCCGCCGTGGCGATGGCGGGCCGGGAACGGCTGGACAACCTGATCTTCGTGGTGAACTGCAACCTGCAGCGCCTGGACGGTCCGGTGCGCGGCAACGCCAAGATCATCCAGGAACTGGAGAGCGTGTACCGGGGCGCCGGCTGGAACGTCATCAAGGTGATCTGGGGCGGCGGCTGGGACGAGCTGCTGGCCCAGGACCACGACGGCCGCCTGCGCCGCCGCATGATGCAGTGCGTGGATGGGGAATACCAGGTGTTCAAGGCGCGCGGCGGCGCCTACGTGCGCGAGCACTTCTTCGGCGCGGATCCGCCGCTGCTCGAACGCGTGGCGCACCTGAGCGACGAGGAGATCGGCGCGCTGAACCGGGGCGGGCACGATCACGCCAAGGTCTACGCGGCCTATGCCGAAGCGGTGGCGCACACGGGGCGGCCCACCGTGATTCTGGCCAAGACGGTCAAGGGCTACGGCATGGGCGCGGCGGGCGAGGCGGCCAATACCAATCACCAGCAGAAAAAGATGGCGGACCCGGCGGTGCGCGCGTTCCGCGACCGCTTTGCGATTGGCGTGCCCGACGAGCAGCTGGAACGCATCCCTTACATCAAGCCGGCGCCCGGCAGCGCCGAGCAGGCGTACTTCGACGCCGCGATCGCGCGCGCGGGCGGGCACCTGCCCAGGCGGCTGCCCGGCCCCGGCCCGCTGGCGACACCGCCGCTGGAGGCGTTCACCGCCCACCTGAAGGGCAGCGACGGCCGCGAGTTCTCGACGACCATGGCGTTCGTGCGCGTGCTGGCCCAGCTGCTCAAGGATCAGTCGATCGGCCAGCGGGTGGTGCCCATCGTGCCGGACGAGTCGCGCACCTTCGGCATGGACGGCATGTTCCGCCAGGTAGGCATCTATTCGCACGTGGGCCAGCTCTATACGCCGCAGGACGCCGACCAGCTCAGCGTCTACCGCGAGGACCGCAAGGGGCAGATCCTGCAGGAGGGGATCAACGAGTCGGGCGCCATGTCGTCATGGATCGCCGCCGCCACCGCCCACAGCACGCACGGCGTGGCCACCATTCCGTTCTACATCTTCTATTCGATGTTCGGCTTCCAGCGCGTGGGCGACCTGGCCTGGGCGGCGGGCGACATCCGCGCGCGCGGCTTCCTGCTGGGAGCGACGTCGGGGCGCACCACGCTGGAGGGCGAAGGCCTGCAGCATGACGACGGCCACAGCCACGTGCTGGCGTCCGTCATTCCGTCCTGCGTGGCCTACGATCCCGCCTATGCCTACGAGATCGCCGTGATCCTGCAGGACGGCATGCGCCGCATGTACCAGGACGAAGAGGACGTCTTCTACTACCTGACACTGATCAATGAAAAGACGGCGCATCCGCCCATGCCCGAAGGCGCGGAGACCGGGATCGTGCGCGGGATATACCGCCTGCGCGAGGGCGCGGCCGGCGCCGCGCGGGTGCAATTGCTGGGCAGCGGCGCCATTCTGGGCGAAACGCTGGCGGCGGCGGATCTGCTGCAGCGGGATTTCGGCGTGCCGGCCGATGTGTGGAGCGTGACCAGCTATTCGGAATTGCGCCGCGACGGCCAGGAGGCCGAGCGCTGGAGCCGGTTGCACCCGCTGGAGGACAGGCGGCGCGGATATGCGGAAATGGTGCTGGCCGGCAGCGCGGGTCCGGTGGTGGCCGCCACCGACTATATGAAGACGGTGGCCGAACAGATCCGTCCGTTCATGGCGGACCGCCGCTACGTGACGCTGGGCACCGACGGCTTCGGCCGCTCGGATACGCGGCAGGCCTTGCGCGCCTTCTTCGAGGTAGACCGCCATCATATTGCGCTGGCGGCGCTGAAAGCGCTGGCGGACGATGGGCTGATCCCGCGCGAACGGTCGGCCGAGGCTATCGTCCGGTATGGCATAGACCCGGAGGCCGCGTCCGCGGCCTTGCCCTAGCGGGCCGCCTAGGCGCGGCGCGCCAGTAGCGCCCAGACCCCGGCGGCGGAGAGCAGGGCGCCGCCGCCCAGGTTGAAGCCGCGCTGCGCCCGGGGCGACGCGAGCAGCCGGCGGGCGGATCCCGCGAATACCGCGTAGGCGGCGGCATTGATGCCGGCGCAGGCGACGAAGGTGCCCGACAGTATCCAGAGCTGGCGCGTCACGTCGCCCGCGGGGTCGATGAATTGCGGCAGGAAGGCCACGAAGAAGATGATGCCCTTGGGATTCAGCGCGGTCACCAGGTAGGTATTGGCGAACAGTTTCCAGCGCGAGCCCGCGGCGCCGGCCTTGGGCAGCAGGGCCGGCGAGACGCCGGCGCGCAGCAGCTTGAAACCGAGGTACAGCAGGTACAGGCCGCCCACGGTCTTGACGACGGTGAACCAGAACGCGGACGCCGCCAGCAGCGCGCCCAGGCCGACCAGCGACAGCGCCAGCGCGGTGGAATCGCCCAGCGCCACGGCAAGCACCAGCGGCAGCCGGGCGCGCTTGCCGTGGGTGAGGGAATAGCTGATGACGGTAAGTATCGTGGGGCCGGGCAGCATCACGAGCAGGGCGGACGCGCCCAGGAAGGCCAGCCAGGTTTCAAGCGACATGGGTTCGGCTCCGGAGAGAGGCGGCGGCGCGAGGCGCCGGCCTGCGGCCCACTGTATAGCAATCGCGGCCGCCTGGATACCGCGTCCGGCCGGACCGGCGCCCCAGGTAGTGTTAAATACAGCTTTCCCGGACAGTGAACGCGGGCCCTGGCGGCCGCGCGAAGGAAACATCATGGCATTTGATTTTGATTTGTTTGTGATCGGCGCGGGTTCCGGCGGCGTGCGCGCGGCGCGCTTCGCGGCCGGCTTCGGCGCGCGCGTGGCCGTGGCGGAAAGCCGTTACCTGGGCGGCACCTGCGTCAACGTGGGCTGCGTGCCCAAGAAGCTGCTGGTCTATGGCGCCCATTACAGCGAGGATTTCGAGCAGGCGCAGGGTTTCGGCTGGAGCGCCGGGCAGCCCACGTTCGACTGGCCCGCGCTGATCGCCAACAAAAACCGCGAAATCGAGCGTCTCAACGGCATCTACCGCAACCTGCTGGTCAACAGCGGGGTGACGCTCCTGGAAGGGCACGCCCGCATCCTGGACCCGAATACGGTCGAAATCAACGGCAAGACCTATCGCACCGCCCATATCCTGGTAGCGACCGGCGGCTGGCCCCAGGTGCCCGACATCCCGGGCAAGGAACATGCCATCACCTCGAACGAGGCCTTCTTCCTCAAAGAACTGCCGCGCCGGGTGCTGGTGGTGGGCGGCGGCTACATCGCGGTGGAGTTCGCCTCGATCTTCAACGGCATGGGCGCGCAGACCACCCAGGCCTATCGCGGTCCGCTGTTCCTGCGCGGTTTCGACCAGGGCGTGCGCGAGCACCTGCGCGACGAACTGGTGAAGAAGGGTATCGACCTGCGCTTCAACACCGAGGTGGTCCGCATCGACAAGCAGGCCGACGGCTCGCTCGCCGCTACCCTCAAGGATGGCTCGGTCGTCGAGGCCGATTGCGTGTTCTACGCCACCGGCCGGCGCCCGATGCTGGACAACCTGGGGCTGGAGAATACGGCGGTCAAGCTGAAGGACGACGGCTTCATCGAGGTCGATGACGAATACCGCACGGCCGAGCCGTCCATCCTGGCCATCGGCGATGTGATCGGCAGGGTGCCGCTGACGCCCGTGGCGCTGGCCGAGGGGATGGCGGTCGCGCGGCGCCTGTTCCGCCCCGAGGAATACCGGAAGGTGGATTACCGCTTGATTCCCACCGCGGTGTTCAGCCTGCCGAATATCGGCACGGTGGGCATGACGACCGAAGAGGCGCGCGCAGCCGGCCATGAGGTCAAGCTCTTCGAAAGCCGTTTCCGCCCCATGAAGCTGACCCTGACCGAGTCGCAGGAAAAGACGCTGATGAAGCTGATCGTCGACGCCAAGACCGACCGCGTGCTGGGCGTGCACATGGTGGGCCCGGACGCGGGCGAGATCGTGCAGGGCATCGCGATTGCCCTGAAGGCGGGCGCCACCAAGCAAGTGTTCGACGAGACCATCGGCATCCACCCCACGGCCGCCGAGGAGTTCGTCACCTTGCGCACGCCGGTCGCGCAGTAGGCTACAGGCGCTGGATCAGCGCGCGCGCCGCCGCTGGCGCGCGCTCTTTCGCGCCGTTGATGAAAAAGGCATACACGTCGCCGGGCCGCGCCGCGGCGCCCGGGGCGCCGATGCGCGGCAGGTCCGCCGGATCGATCCCGCGCGCCCACGCGCGCAGGCGCTCCGCCCAGGCGTCCAGCGCCTTGGGCGCATAGCCCGCCTTGTAGGCGGCGCTGGCGCGCATCAGCCGCGCATACACGAACCCGGCCGTGCGGTCGGCCATCGAGGGGTAGTCCTCGCTGTCCGTGAACACGGTGGCCGCGCGGTGGCGGCGGGCCAGCTCCAGGTAGGCTTCGCAAGCGAAACTGGGGTGGCGCACGTCCAGCACGTGGCGTAGCGGCAGCCCGTCCACCTGCTCCGGCAGCAATGCCAGGAAGGCGCCGAAGTCTTCGGGGTTGAAGACCTTGGTGGGGGCGAACTGCCACACGATCGGGCCCAGCTTGGGGCCCAGCTCCGCGATGCCGCCCCGCACGAAGCGGTCGACCGAGTCCTTGGCGCCCGCCAGTTCCCGGCGGTTGGTCGCGTAGCGCGACGCCTTCAGCGAAAAGACGAATCCCTCCGGCGTTTCGTCGCGCCACTTGGCGAACGTGGCCGGCTTCTGGGTGCTGTAGTACGTGCCGTTGATTTCGATGGTGGTGAGCTGGCGGCTGGCATACTCCAACTCCCGCGCATGGGGCAGGGTTTTGGGGTAGAAGGTGCCGCGCCAGGGGGCGTATGTCCACCCCCCTATGCCAATCCGGATGGCGGGCGCGCCGCTTTCCGGGGACGGTTGGGAATGCTGCATGTCCGGACACTCCATGCAAACGAACGGAACAACTGTATCGCTGGCGCCACTCGCCCGTAAACTCCCGTCGGAAAAATTCTCTGTTCCGATACAGATTTGGGCTAAGGTGTAAATTCACGATTCCACTTGCCCGCGGCTGCGCCGGCCCATCATGCCTGACCTTACCCACCTCCTGACGTTCGCCCTGGTTGCCCTGGGCATGGTGCTCACTCCCGGGCCCAACATGATCTACCTGGTCTCCCGTTCCATCTCGCAGGGCGCCCAGGCCGGGCTGATCTCCCTGGGAGGCGTGGCGGTCGGCTTTATTTTCTATGTGTGCTGTGCGGCGTTCGGCATCACGGCGCTGCTGATGGCGGTGCCCTATGCGTACGACGCGCTGCGGATCGGCGGCGCGGTGTACCTGCTGTACATGGCGTGGCAGGCGATCCGCCCCGGCGGCCGTTCGCCGTTCCAGGTGCACGACCTGCCCAAGAGCAGTCCGCGCGCCCTGTTCACGATGGGGCTGCTGACCAACCTGCTCAATCCCAAGATCGCGATCATGTACGTGTCGCTGCTGCCGCAGTTCATCCAGCCGGAGCGCGGCAGCGTGTTCACGCAGTCGCTGGCGCTGGGCATGACGCAGGTCGTGGTCAGCCTTTCCATCAACGCCCTCATCGCCATCATGGCCGGATCCATTGCCGGCTTCCTGGCGGGCCGCCCGTTGTGGATGGTCGTGCAGCGCTGGTTGATGGGCACGGTGCTGGCCGGGCTGGCGGTGCGCATGCTGACGGATTCGCGCCGCTGATGCCGGCGGGCGAAGGCTTTTTCGCATCGCTGGGCGGCATGCTCGGCGAAGCGCTGCGCAGCCTCGTCGCGGGGCTGAAGTGGCTGCTGGGCGGCTTCGCCAGCGCGCTGGGCGATTTCTATTCGGGGCTGGCCGGCGCGATGGGCATGAGCCCGTCGATATTCAATCTCGTCCTGCTGGCGCTGGGGCTAATGTTCCTGTGGGGCGCGGTCAAGGCGCTGTTGCGCCGCTCAATCATCGGCTTCCTGTTCTGGCTGTTCATGGCGCTGCTGGTGCTGGGCGGGCTGAGCGGCTAGCGCCTCTCCCAGCGCTTCCCGCAATCGTTCGATTCGGCCCTGCCGCTGCTGGCGCATAGGCAGGCGAGCGGCATCGCCTTTCCGGGCGCAGCCATGCTGCTGAACGATGGCTTCGAGAAGGTCCGCTTCACCGCGCCCAGGCTGTCGGTGCATGCCGACTGGCTGATCATGGTCCGCTACGGACGCGCTTGAGCCCCAGCGCGATCTCCCGGATCCGCCGCACCAGCGTGGGGAAGCGCTCGGCCCCCGTATTGCCGTAGCCGATCACCAGGCCGTTGTCCTGCGGCCGGGGCGACATCGCGAACGCGGACAGGGCACTGGGGTTCATGCCCACCCTGCGCGCCTGCTGCACGATGTCCCGGTCCGGGTAGGCCGGCGGCAGCCGCACCGTGAGGTGCAGCCCGCTGTGCCCGCCCAGCACTTCGTGATCGATTCCCAGGTGGGCGGCCAGCGCGTCGCGCAGGGCGGCCTGCCGTTCGCGGTACAGGCGGCGCATGCGTCCAAGGTGCCGCGAGAACTGGCCGTTCTCGATGAAGGCCGCCATGGTCAGCTGTTCCAGCCGGTGGCCGCCGCGCAGCATTTCGATGACGGAGGGCATGGCTTGCGCGGCGATGGCCTCGGGCAGCACCAGGAAGCCCAGCCGCAGGGCGGGGAACATGGTCTTGCTGAAGGTGCCGACGTACAGCACGGGCGCGTCGGCCACCAGGCCCTGCATGGCCGCGATGGGTTCGCCCTGGTGGCGGAATTCGCTGTCGTAATCGTCTTCGATGATCCAGGCGCCGGCCTGCCGGGCCCGTTCGATCAGGTCCAGCCGGCGCGTCAGCGACAGGACCGCGCCCGTGGGATATTGGTGCGAGGGCGTGGTCTGGATGAGCCGGGGCGGGCGGTCGCGCCAGGCGCTGTCGGGGATGACCATGCCGTCCGCGTCGACTCGCAAGGCCACTACGTCCAGGTCGCCGCCGTGGAAGGCGGACTTCGCGCCCCGGTAGCCGGGCTCCTCCAGCCAGGCGATGTCGCCAGGATTGGTCAGCAGCTGCACGCAGAGCGCCAGCGCGCCTTGCGCGCCTTCGGTGATCACGATGCGGGACGCGTCGCAGCGTACGCCGCGCGACACGCGGAGATACTGGGCAATGGCTTCGCGCAGGGCGGGCTCGCCCACGGGATTGCCGTAGCCCAGGGCGGTGGCGGGCGCGGCCTGCAACGCGCGGTCCTGCGCGCGGCGCCAGGCGTTGATCGGGAACTGCGTCAGGGCCGGCGTGCCGGGCGTCATGGGCAGCGAGCCGTCGTGCGCGTTGCGCGTGACGACGATGCGCGCGAGCCGCCTGGCGGTGGCGGGGGCCCTGGCGGGCGGCGCCGCGGCATGCTTGGCGGCGCCGGCGGCGGCCGACAAGGGCGCGACCCGCGTGCCCTGGCGGTCGGCGATGACGAAGCCTTCCGCCGTGAGTTGCTCGTAGGCGATGAGCACCGTATTGCGGGAGATCTCCAGCTCTTCGGCCAGCGTGCGCGACGAAGGCAGCTTGCCGCCGGCCGGCAGTTGCCCGGCCAGGATGGCCTGCTTGAGGCGCTGGATCAATTGGCGCTGGCGCGGCAAGGCGCTGGGGCCGCGCGTGAGCGGGCTGGCGAGCAGGGCGGAGGCGGTCATCATGGCCCTATTAAATTCCAGGATCGTGGTGCTTTTTATCATGCCACGATTCCGATATCGTGAGGCCATGCAGATTGCGTCCGCCAATGCCGGCGGCGCGTGCCAACCGAAGAGGCCCAGCAGCATGCAACCTCGCGTCAACGCCTTTGAGCAACCCATCGGCCCGGAAATGCCGGGCTGGACGGCGCGCCCGCGCCCGCCGGCGACGCCGGTGTCCGGCCGCTATTGCCGGCTGGAGCCGCTATCGGCCGAGCGCCATGCGGCG
Organism: Achromobacter agilis; assembly: GCF_900496965.1. Lineage (GTDB taxonomy): Bacteria > Pseudomonadota > Gammaproteobacteria > Burkholderiales > Burkholderiaceae_B > Achromobacter > Achromobacter agilis. Next base: position 17,986 of record NZ_UFQB01000019.1, on the reverse strand, counting down.
GATCTGTACCAGGCGTTCAGCCTGGCGCCGGACGTCAGCGACTGGACCTATATGTCGGTCGGCCCTTTTGCCAACGAGGCCGCGTATCGCGCGTTCGCGGAAAAGGTCCAGGCGGGCAGCGATCCGATGCACCATGCCATCATCGACCTGCAATCGGGCCGCGCCATCGGCACCCTGGCCCTGATGCGCATCGATCCGCCCAATGGGGCGATCGAGGTCGGCTTCGTGTCGTTCTCGCGCCAGCTCAAGCGCACGCGCATCGCCACCGAGGCGCAGTTCCTGCTGATGCGCCGGGTCTTCGACGAGCTGGGCTATCGCCGCTACGAATGGAAGTGCGACAGCCTGAACGCGCCGTCCCGTGCGGCGGCCGCCCGCCTGGGCTTCGCGTTCGAGGGCATCTTCCGCCAGGCCACGGTCTACAAGGGGCGCAGCCGCGATACGGCGTGGTTCTCCATCGTGGACGGCGAATGGCCCGCTCTGCGCGCGGCCTACGAGCGGTGGCTGAGCCCGGACAATTTCGACGCCGAGGGCGGGCAGCGCCAGGGGCTTGCGGCGCTGATCGCCAGGGAAAAGGCCGCGTGCGCCTGATCCCCGTCGCGCTGGCCCTGTTCTGGGGGCTGAACTGGCCGGCGGTGAAAATCATCCTGGCCATCGTCCCGCCGTTCACCCTGCGCGTGCTGGGCCTGGGCAGCGGCGCCCTGTTGCTGTTCCTGCTGGCCCGCGTGAAACGGCTGGACCTGCTGCCCCCGCGCGCATCGTGGCCGGGCATCGTGGTGGGGGGCTTTCTGGCGGTCGCGGTCTTCAACCTGGCCGTGGCCTGGGCGCAGCTCAGCACCAGCACCTCGCGCGCCGCGGTACTGACCTTCACCATGCCAATGATGTCGGCCGTGCTGGCGTGGGCGGTCCTGGGCGAACGCCTGGACCGGCGCCGGGCGCTGGCGCTGCTGCTGGGCGCGGGCGGGGTGTCCATCCTGGCCTGGCCGGTGCTGCGGGCGGTGTTCGGCGAACACGACCTGGCCGCGGCCAAGGGCCTGGCTTTTCCGCTGATCGCCGCGTTCGGCTGGGCCGCGGGCACGGTCTATCTGAAAGGCTGGCCCGTGGCCGGCCACCGCATCGTGATCACCGCGTGGCAGCTGGTCGTGGGGGCGGCGTGCGCCCTGGCGGGCGTGCTGGTCTCGGGCGAATCGTTCCCGCTGCAGGGCTGGAGCCTCCGCGTGGTGGCGGCGTTGTCGTTCCATATCGTGCTGGGCACCGCCGTCGCGTACTGGCTCTGGTTCGTCCTGAGCGAACGGGTCAGTGCCACGGTGGCGACCCTGACCACCTTGATGGTGCCGGTGGTCGGGGTGCTGGGCGCGATGGCGCTGGTGGGCGACCGGCCCGCCCCGCTGGACTGGTGGGGGTTCGGCATGGTGCTGGCGGGAGCGGCCCTGATCGTTCTGAACCTGGATGCGGCGCCCGGGCGGCGCCGGGCCTGATCAGCGGGCGCGCCGCAGTTTTTCGCGCAGCAGTTCGGCGCCGCTGACCAGCGTGATGCCGGCCAGCACCAGCACGGCGCCGAGCACGAAGGCGGCGTCCAGCGGCTCGTCCAGGATGAGCACGCCGAAACTGACGCCGAACAGCGGCGTCATGAACGACAGGATCGACAGGCGCGACGCCAGGTAGCGGCGCAGCAGCCAGAACCATGCCAGATAGCTGGACAGGGCCACCACTACGGCCTGGAACCCGACGCTGAGCACGGCCGCCGGCGTATAGTGGAAGCCGTCGCTGCCGGTGGCCGCGGCAAACCCCAGCAGCCCGACCGCCGCCGCCGCCATTTGGTAGAACAGGGTCTTTGCGGGCGCCGCCTCCGACAGCGAGGTCTTGCGGATCGCCACGGTGGTGGCGCCCCACAGCAGGCCCGCGATCAGGCCCATCGCATCGCCCAGCAGCATGTTGGGAGCGCCGGCGAGCCCCTCGGGCTGGCCCTTGCCCAGGAACGCGACGGCGATGCCGCAGAACGCGACCGCCACGCCGAGCCACTGCAGCGGCTTCATGCGCTCTTCGGGCAGCAGCCAGTGCAGCCCGAGCGCCGCGAAGATGGGCGCGGTGTACAGGAACACGGACATGTGCGAGGCGGTGGTGTAGACCAGCCCCTGCGCCACGAACAGGAATTCCGCGGCGAACAGCAGCCCCACGATCAGGCCGGGCACGGCGGTGCCGTCGCTGAAGGCGCGCGCGCCTTCGCGCCGCCACACGACCACGGTCAGCACCAGCGCGGCGAAGGCCGAGCGCAGGCCGATCTGCATGATGGGCGCCACGTCGCTGGCGACCAGTTTGATCGCGATCTGCTGGAATCCCCAGCAGACGCATAGCAGCAGCATGGCGCCGGTGGCCAGCGAGTCCAGCGGCTGGCGCAGGGCCCTGGGGGCGGGGGTGTTCACGGCAGCTCGGCCGGATAGCTGTCCAGGGCCAGCCCGATCTGCTGGCGCAGATCCCATTGCGCCAAGGTTGCCTGGACGGGGCCGAAGAAGGCGCCGTCGCGGGTCACGAACATGGCGGGCAGATGGAAGACCTCGTAGCGTTCGACCAGGCCGCGGTTGTCGCCGGCGTCCACCCAGCACAGACGTTCCACCGGCAGCTCCAGCTGCGGCAATTGTTCGCGCGCGACGCGGCAGTTGCCGCAGGTGCGGCTGTGGAAGACCAGTAGCGATAGGCCGGGCGCGTCCAGGAGGAAGCGGTCGGCGGTGCTGTCGTTGAGTTCTATCTGTTCCATGGGCATAGGGTGTTCAGGCGCCGCGCAAGACCCGGTCCAGCGCCAGCACCGACTGGTACAGCACTCGGGTGCCGTCCAGCAGCTGCGCGGGCTCGATCCATTCTTCGGGGCAGTGGCTGCGGCCGTTGAGGCAGGGAATGAAGATCATGCCGATGGGGCCGGTCGGCGCCATGTAGACGGCGTCGTGGCCCGCGCCGCTGGGCAGGCGCATCGACGCGTAGCCCAACTGGTCGGCGGCGGCCTGCACGGCGTCCATCACCAGCGGCGTGCAGTCGGTGGGCCGGGCGCGGCTCAATTGCGTGAAGCTTGCCGTCAGGCGCAGCGCCTTCAGGTCCTGCGCCACGCCGGCCATCAGGGTTTCAGGGAAGGCGTCCAGCACGGCGTCGCTGTCGCTGCGCATTTCCAGCGTCAGCTCGACCAGGCCGGGCACGGCGTTGGCCGCGTTGGGCGTCATGGACAGGCGGCCCACCGTGGCCACCACATAATGCGGATTGCCGCTGGCGGCGCTGGCTTGGCGGCTGGCGGCATCGATGATGCGGGCGGCGCCCACCAGCGCGTCGCGGCGGATGTCCATGGGCGTGGTGCCGGCGTGGTCGGGCTGGCCTTCCACGGTGATCAGCACGCGGCGGATACCGACGATGTTGGTGACCACGCCTATCGGCAGGCCGCGGTTTTCCAGCACGGGGCCCTGTTCGATGTGCAGTTCGACGAAGGCGGCGGTTCCGCCGGCGCCGCGCAGCGGCGCGTTCAGCGCTGACGGGTCGCCGCCGATGCGGGCGATGCCCTGGGCCAGCGTTTCGCCCTCGGGATTCCGGGCCGCCAGCATGTCGGCGGTCAATTGGCCGGACAGCGCGCGGCTGCCCACGCACGAGATGCCGTAGTCGCTGGGTTCCTCGGACAGGAAATCGATGACTTCGAAAGGATGCTCCAGCTGGACGCCGTGCTCGCGCAGACTGTGGGCCACTTCGATGCCCGCCAGCACGCCGATGATCCCGTCGAAGCGGCCGCCGCGCATGACGGTGTCGCAGTGCGAACCGGTAGCGATGGGCTTGCGCGCGGCGTCGCGGCCGGGCAGCGTGCCGATCAGATTGCCGCCGGCGTCCAGGCGCGTGGCCAGGCCGGCGGCTTCGAATTCGCCGCGCAGCCAGGCGCGGGCGCCGTCGAACAGCGGCGAAAACGCCCGCCGCGTCCAGGGCATGTCGGGCAGGGTGAATCGGGACAGGGTTTCGACGCGAGCCCAGAGGCGCTCGGCGTTCAGAGGAGGAAATGCGGGAGGGGTGGCTTGCGGCATGAGACTTCCTGAAGGGCGCCTGCGATTATGGCACGCGCCGCAGCGGGGGCCGCGGCGCGGCTTCGGGCACGCCGCGGGCCGGTTTCCCGGGAAAGGGCCGCGCTAAGCGCCTTCGCGCCAGGAAGGCTCGCGTTTTTCCAGGAAGGCGGCCACGCCTTCCCTGGCTTCGCCGGTGCTGCGGATGGCCGCGATGCGTTCGACCGTGTCAGCGATCAGCGCCGCGTCTATCGGCCGGCCGGCGAAATCGCGGACCAGCCGCTTGCTGGCCTGCACGGCGCCCGGGCCGTTGGCGCACAGCGCGCGGCAGACCGCTACGGTTTCTTCCGCCAGGCGCTCCGGGGGAACGACCTGGTGCACCAACCCCAGGCGCAGCGCGGTGGCGGCGTCGAAGCGTTCGGCCGTCAAGAAGTAGCGATTGGCGGCGCGTTCGCCCATGGCGCGGATCACATAGGGGCTGATGGTGGCGGGCAACAGGCCCAGCCGCGTCTCCGACAGGCAGAAATGGGCGTGGTCGGCGGCGATGGCGATATCGCAGGCCGACAGCAGCCCCATCCCGCCGGCGTAGGCGTCGCCGTTGACGCTGGCCACCACCGGCTTGGGGCAGGACCAGATCGCGTGCAGCATGCCGGCCAGCCGCCCCGCGTCCTCGCGATTGGCGGCATCGGTCAGGGTGGCCATCTTGCGCATCCAGTTCAGGTCGCCGCCGGCGCAGAACGCCTTGCCCGCGCCGGTCAGCAGCAGCACGCGGACCTGGGCGTCGTCGGCGGCGGCCCGGACCGCGTCAGTCAGGCTGGCGATCAGTTCCTCGTCGAAGGCATTGCGCATGTCCGGGCGGTTCAGCGTCAGGCGGGCGATGGCGCCGTCACGGGCGACGTCCAGCGGGGCTTGCATCGTCATGCGGGATCTCCTGTTTTGTTGATCAAGGCTCAATAAGGCGCGTGAGCTGGTGGAGCGATTCTAGGAGGAATTTGGCCGTTCCGCGATGCCTGTTGAACGAATATTGAGTTATCCTCAAAAAAATAATGGAGCGAGACATGGAATCACACGCAGGCGGACGCGCCGCCGACCAGCGCTACGCGTCGGTTTTCCGGCCGGGTCTTTTCGAAGGCAGGACGATCCTCGTGACGGGCGGGGGCAGCGGCCTGGGCCGCTGTACCGCGCATGAATTGGCGGCCCTGGGGGCGAACCTGGCGTTGGTCGGGCGCAAGCTCGACAAGCTGCAGGCGGCGGCAGAGGAGATCGCGCGGATCTACCCCGAAGCCGCTGGCCGGGTCAGCGTGCACGCTTGCGATATCCGCGACGAGGCTGGCGTGCGCGGCGCGGTTGCCGACGCGCTGGCCCGGCACGGCGCGATCGATGGCCTGTTCAATTGCGCGGGCGGGCAATTCCCCGCGCCGCTGGACCGCATCAGCTTCAACGGCTGGAACGCGGTGGTCCAGAACAACCTGCATGGCACCTTTCTGATGGCGCGCGAGGTCTACACTCAGCACATGCGCCAGCACGGCGGCGCCATGGTGAACATGCTGGCCGATATCTGGGGCGGCATGCCGGGCATGGGCCATTCGGGCGCGGCCCGCGCCGGCGTCTGGAACCTGACCGAGACGGCCGCCTGCGAATGGGCGCATGCGGGCGTGCGCGTCAACGCGGTGGCGCCGGGCTGGATCGCCTCCAGCGGCATGGACAGCTATGACGAGGCATACCGCGCGGTGCTGCGCGAGCTGAAGACCAAGGTGCCCCTGCAGCGCTTCGGGACCGAAGCCGAGCTGGCCGCGGCGGTGGTCTTCCTGCTGTCGCCGGCGGCCGCTTTCATCAATGGCAGCGTCATCCGCGTGGATGGCGGCGTGCCCAACGCGCGGCATTCCTGGACGTTGCAGCCCGCCGAGCGCGGGGAAACCTACAACGGCTTCCCTCAGTACGTGCCGCCGTCCCTGTTCTCCGACGACTGAAGGCGATGCAGGGCATCCCGCACGTCGCCGCGGAACTGAGCGAGCGCCAGCGCGTCCTGCGCGGGCGGCTGCAGGGCCTGCCACAGGAAGCCGACCAGCTGGTCGGCGGTGGCGCCCACGTCTACCCGAGCGCCCCGCAGGATGGCGTCCCACAACACGTGCTCCATCGGCCCGTAGACGGCCGAGCGCAACAGCCGCAAGGGCATGTCGCGCCGGATGTCGCCGTCCGCCTGGCCCTGGGCCAGGATGCGCATGAGCGGCGCGGTATAGCGGCGCTGCAGCGCCGCGTAGACCTCGCCGAAGTCATCGTTGCGCGCCCGCCCCTCGGAGAGAATGAAGGCGCACAGCCCGGATCCTTCCGCCAGCAGGTGCCGCAGGTGCGCATGCACCAGGTAATGCAGCTGCGCCCGCGCGCCATGCACGCGAGGCAGGTCGTCTTCCACTTTGGCGATGATTTCGTCGTACCAGTCGCTGATGACCCGCACGCACAGTTCGCGCTTGCCGCCGAAATAGGTGAAAACCGTGGCTTCGGACACGCCCAGCCGCTGCGCGATCTCCGTGGCCGTGGCGGCCTGGAAGCCCGCTTCGGAAAAGACCTGGCGGGCGATGCGCAGGATGTCCCGGATGCGCTGCTCGGATTTGGCGCTGGCCGGCGGACGGCGCATCGGTACGGTGGCGGCTTTTTCCATGCGGGGAAGGGCGACGAGGCGGTGGGCGGGGGCTTATTATTGAGCCTGGGTCAAGTTTGTGGCAAGACACGCGATCCGGGCACTTTCCACACGAACAACATCAGAGACAAACCATGCTGTCCAGAGCCGATTCCTACACGCAGCTTGCGTCCCAATTCCAATGGCAGGTGCCGGCGGCCTACAACATCGGCGTCGATGCCTGCGACAAGTGGGCCGACGGCAGCGGCCGGCTCGCGCTGATCTACGAGAAAAGCGACGGCGCCCAGTCGCGCTATACCTTCGACCAGATCAAGGCGCAGTCCAGCCGCCTGGCGAACAGCCTGGAGGGCCGCGGCATCAAGCGCGGCGACCGGGTGGCCATCTACCTGCCCCAGGCGCCCGAGACGGCGGTGACGCACATCGCGGTCTACAAGATGGGCGCCGTGGCGGTGCCGCTGTTCACCCTGTTCGGGGTGGACGCCATCCAGTACCGGCTGGCCAATAGTGGCGCGGCCGCGCTCGTGACCGACGCGGCCGGCTGCCGCAAGCTGCGCGAGATCCGCGCCAGCCTGCCCGACCTGAAGGTCGTTTACTGCATCGACGACGAAATCGTGGACGACGCGGTGCCGTTCCATGCGGCGCTGACCCAGGAGTCCGAGGAATACTCGCCCGTGGCGACGGCGGCGGACGATCCGGCGGTCATCATCTATACCTCGGGCACCACCGGCAAGCCCAAGGGCGCGCTGCACGCGCACCGCGTGCTGCTCGGCCACCTGCCGGGCGTCGAGATGTCGCACGAGTTCTTCCCCGAGAACGCCGCGCTGATGTGGACGCCGGCCGATTGGGCCTGGATCGGCGGGTTGCTGGACGTCTTGCTGCCCGCCTGGCACCACGGCGTGCCCGTGCTGGCGCGCCGCTTCGAGAAGTTCGACGGCGTCAGCGCCCTCGAACTGATGGCGCGCCACGGCGTGACGCATACCTTCCTGCCGCCCACCGCGCTGAAAATGATGCGCGGCGTGGCGCAGCCGCCCGGCGCGCCCGCCCTGGCGCTGCGTTCGGTGGCCAGCGGCGGGGAATCGCTGGGCGCGGAACTCATCGACTGGGGCCGCCGCGTGCTGGGCGTCACCATCAACGAGTTCTACGGCCAGACCGAGTGCAACATGCTGGTGTCGTCGTGCTCGTCGCTTTTCGATCCCGTCATCGGCGCCATCGGCCGCGCCGCGCCCGGGCACCGGGTCGCGATCGTGGATGACCGGGGCGCCGAAGTGGCGGATGGACAAGAAGGCAACATCGGCGTATTGCGGCCCGACCCAGTCATGTTCCTGGGCTACTGGAACAACCCGCAGGCCACGGCCGAGAAATTCGCCGGCGACTACCTCCTGACCGGCGACCTGGGCGTGCGCGACGAAGCGGGTTTCATCCGTTTCGTCGGCCGCAACGACGACGTCATCACCAGCGCCGGCTACCGCATCGGACCGGGCCCCATTGAGGACTGCCTGATTGGCCACCCGGCCGTGCGCATGGCGGCCGTGGTGGGCGTGCCCGATGCCGAGCGCACCGAGATCGTGATGGCCTACGTGGTATTGAACGACGGCTTCCAGGGCGACGACGCGCTGGTGAAGTCCCTGCAGGCCCATGTGCGCACCCGCCTGGCGGCGCATGAATATCCGCGCGCCATCCGCTTTGTAACCAGTTTGCCGACCACCGCCACGGGCAAGATCATCCGCAAGGAGCTGCGCGATGGCCGCTACGCGTGAGCGGTCTCAACCCGTGACAATGTCGTCCATGTGGATGGGTTGACGGGCAGCCGGCCGCTGCAAGTATGATGGCGCAAATTGCTACGGCCCCAATCAAATTGGGGCCGTAACACCATTAGCCTTACTAGTATGGAGATAACCCCGATGAATAAGCCTTTGGATGGGGGATTGGCAGCCTTGAACGTGCCCGCCTATGTCAAGCACCGCGGTCTGATCGACTGGGTGGCGAGCTTCGTCGCGCTGGCCAAGCCTGACCACGTCGTCTGGTGCGACGGGTCCCAGGAAGAGTACGACCGGCTTTGCGAACAGATGGTCCAGTCGGGTACCTTGCGCAGGCTCAACCCCGCCAAGCGGCCTAATTCCTACCTGGCCTGGTCGGACCCTTCCGACGTCGCCCGCGTGGAAGACCGTACCTTCATCTGTTCCGACCGTCCCGAGGACGCCGGCCCCACCAACAACTGGGCGGATCCCGCCGAGATGCGCGACACGCTCAACGGCCTGTTCGACGGCGCCATGCGCGGCCGCACGCTGTACGTGGTGCCGTTCTCGATGGGCCCGCTGGGATCGGACATCGCCCACATCGGCGTGGAACTCTCCGACAGCCCCTACGTGGCGGTGAACATGCGCATCATGACGCGCATGGGCAAGCAGGTCTACGACGTGCTCGGCACCGACGGCGAATTCGTGCCGTGCGTGCATTCGGTGGGCAAGCCCCTGGCCGCCGGCGAGGCCGACGTATCCTGGCCGTGCAACCCCACCAAGTACATCGTCCACTTCCCCCAGAACCGCGAGATCTGGAGCTTCGGCTCGGGCTACGGCGGCAACGCGCTGCTGGGCAAGAAATGCTTCGCGCTGCGCATCGCCTCCACCATGGGGCGCGACCAGGGCTGGCTGGCCGAACACATGCTGATCCTGGGCGTTACCTCGCCCAAGGGCCGCAAGTACCACGTGGCCGCCGCGTTCCCCTCCGCCTGCGGCAAGACCAACTTCGCCATGCTGATCCCGCCTCAGGGCATGGACGGCTGGAAGGTCACCACGATCGGCGACGACATCGCCTGGATCAAGCCCGGCCCGGACGGCCGCCTGCACGCCATCAACCCGGAAGCCGGCTACTTCGGCGTGGCGCCGGGCACCAGCGAGCAGACCAACTTCAACGCCATGGCCACGCTCAAGGCCAACGTCATCTTCACCAACGTGGCGCTCACCGATGACGGCGACGTCTGGTGGGAAGGCATGACGGACACGCCGCCAGCGCACCTGACCGACTGGCAGGGCCAGGACTGGACGCCCGCCATCGCGCGCGAAAGCGGCCGCAAGGCCGCGCATCCGAACGCGCGCTTCACCGCGCCCGCCGCGCAATGCCCGTCCATCGACCCCGAATGGGAAAACCCCAAGGGCGTGGTCATCGACGCCTTCATCTTCGGCGGCCGCCGTTCCACCACCGTGCCGCTGGTCACCGAAGCCCGCAACTGGGTCGAGGGCGTCTACATGGCCGCCACCATGGGGTCGGAAACCACCGCCGCGGCCGCGGGCCAGCAGGGCGTGGTGCGCCGCGATCCCTTCGCCATGCTGCCGTTCTGCGGCTACAACATGAGCGACTACTTCAATCACTGGCTGAAGCTGGGCAAGCAGCTGGAAGCCGCCGGCGCCACGTTGCCGCGCATCTACTGCGTCAACTGGTTCCGCAAGGGTCCGGACGGCAAGTTCGTCTGGCCCGGCTTCGGCGACAACATGCGCGTGCTGCGCTGGATGCTGGGCCGCATCGACGGCCAGTCCAAGGGCGTGGACCAGGTATTCGGCATTTCGCCCAGCTACCAGGACATCGACTGGACCGGCCTGGAATTCAGCCCGGACAAGTTCGAGCAAGTCATGTCCGTGGACGCCGCCGCCTGGCGCGAGGAGCTCGCCTTGCACGACGCGCTGTTCAGCCAGTTGGAACAACGCCTGCCCGAAGACCTGCCGGCCACCAAGGCCAAGATCGAAGGGCGGCTGGCGGCCTGAGCGCGAAAGTGCCGGATGGGCAGACCGGCACAGTCGAGTCGTGGTGTCAGACACCCTGCGTGGCGCCTGCGCAATCCGCAGTGCCTCTCACCAGGGTGTCAGGCACTGGCCATGTCGGTGTCTGACACTCCACGACCGCCCGTCATGCTGAGTCAGTGTCTGACACTCCACGACCTGCTGAGTCAGTGTCTGACACCCCCCCCTCCCAAAGCAGATCCCACGCCGCATTTCAGGCACAATCGCCTGATGAAACTCGACTCCGAAGACCTGGCCAAGATCAGTGCATTGACCTTGGCGCACTACCAGGAAAACGCCGAATCGTTCGAGGCCGGCACGCGCGATCACGATGTCAGCCAGAACATTGCCGCGCTGCTGCGCCATATCGAGGGCGAACCTCCCTGCGACATCCTGGATCTGGGCTGCGGCCCGGGCCGCGACCTGAAGACGTTCACGGCGCTCGGCCATCGGGCGGTGGGCCTGGACGGCACGCCGCGTTTCGTCGAAATGGCGCGCCAGGCGAGCGGGTGCGAGGTCTGGTTGCAGGACCTCCTGCAACTGTCCCTGCCCGCCGGCCGGTTCGACGGCATCTTCGCCAACGCCGTGCTGTTCCATGTGCCCGGGCAGGAGCTGCCGCGGGTGTTGCGGGAATTGCGCGCCGCGCTGAAGCCGCGCGGCGTGCTGTTCAGCTCCAATCCGCGAGGCGGCAACCAGGAAGGCTGGAACCGCGGCCGTTACGGCGCCTACCATGATCTGGAGGGCTGGCGCGGCCTGCTGACGGACGCGGGCTTCGAGGAGCTCGAGCACTATTACCGGCCGCAGGGCCTGCCGCGCGAACAGCAGCCCTGGCTGGCCAGCGTCTGGCGGCAGACGGCGTAGCGCGGGCTCAGGCCGCGCGGATCACCCAAGGCGCGTCCGGCAGCGGCACCAGTTCGCAGTCCACCTGCGCGCCGGCGCGCTCCAGCACTGCGAACTCCCCGTCGGCCAGCGCCATCAGCGGATGGTGCCAGACGTCCCGGCGCAGGGTGATGCCCACGCCCGGCCCCGCCAGGAACGCGCGCAGCGTGGCCGTGTCGGGCGCGTCCGCGCCCAGCGCGACCAGCACCACGTACGGCGTGGCGGCCAGCGGCAGGAAAGTCTGGCTGCCCAGCCGGTGGCGTTCCAGTACCTGGGCGGCGAAGGGCAGGGCGATCGCCCGGGCCCGGAAAACGGAGAGCGATGGCCGGCCCCCGCCGTCCAGGAGGTCGGGTTCTTCCATTTCCACCCGCAGCGAGGTGCCGTCATTGATGGCGCGGCCGCCCCGGCCCGCGCTGGTGACGACTTCTCCGTAGGGGGCGAACGCCTCGGCCGACAGGGGTTGCGCCAACAAGGTCCGCGTGTCCATCAGAAATTGATCCCCAGCCATTCGCGCACCTGTTCGTGCAGGTCGCCGGCAAAATCCTCGGGCGAGCCCGAGGCGGTGATTTCACCCAGGCTCAGCACGTAGATGTGGTTGGACATGGCCACGACGCGGCGCACGTTGTGGTCCACCAGCAGGATCCCCATGCCCGCGTCGGCGAACGCGCGGATCCACTGGAACACCTCGGCCGCCACCCGCGGCGCCAGCCCGATGCTGGGTTCGTCGATCAGGCAGACCTGGGGCTGCACCATATAGGCCTTGGCGAACTCCAGCGACTTCTGCTGGCCGCCCGACAGATTGCCGGCCTGGTCCTTGAGCTTCTCTTTCAGCACCGGGAACCGCTCCAGCGTGTCGGCAAAGCGCGGCTCGATCACGTCCCCATAGCGCTTGTGGCGGCCTTCCAGCGGCAGGCGCAGGTTTTCCTCCACGGTCAGGTAGGGGAACAGGCTGGATTCCTGCGGGATGTACCAGAGGCCATCGTCGATCATGCGGTGCGGCGCCTGGCCCGAGATGTCGCGCCCGGCCCGCGTGACGCGGCCGGACTTCGGCGGCAGGAAGCCGCAGATGGCTTTCATGAGCGTCGATTTGCCCGCGCCGTTCAACCCGATCAGGCCGCTGATGCGGCCGGCCTCCACCGTCAGCGATACGTTGCGCAGCACGTCGATGTCGCCCAGGTAGCCGGCGGTGACGTCTTCCATGGCCAGCAGCGTGTCAGGCATGGCTCTGCTCCTCTTGTCCCTGCTCGCCCAGGTAGGCCTCGATCACCGCGGGCTCGCGCAGCACTTGTTGCGTCGGGCCGTCGGCCAGCACGCGGCCCGCATTCATGCACACCGAGCGCGGGCACAGGTCCACGACCACCGGCATGTCGTGGCTGACCAGGATGAAGGTCTGGCCGCCTTCATTGCGGCGGCGGATGAACGTCGACATGGTCTCCTTCATGACGGGGTGCACCGCGGCGAAGGGTTCGTCCAGCAGCGCCACGCGCGGCGGCACCATGAAGCAGGCGCCGAATTCCAGGAGCTTCTTCTGCCCGCCCGACAGCTGCCCCGCGTCCAGGTGCGCGACGTGGCCCAGCTTGAGCTCTTCCAGCAGTTCCAGCGCGCGCCGGCTGGCGCCGGCCTCGTCCAGCCCCATCGCCAGCCCGCATACGACCAGGTTGTCGTAGGCGCTGACCCGGTTGAAGACGCGGGTCATCTGGAACATGCGCAGCACGCCCAGCCGGGTGAGGCGGGTGGGATTCAGGCCGATGATGCTGCGGCCGTCCAGCTTTACGTCGCCCGCGTCCGCCGCCAGGTGGCCGGACAACACGTTGAGGAGCGTGGTCTTGCCCGAGCCATTGGGGCCGATCAGGCCCAGCAGTTCCCCGTCGGCCACGTCCATGCCCGCGCCGTTCACGGCGAGCAGGCCGCCGAAGCGTTTCTGTATTCCGGATATCTGCAGCAGTGCCATCAGGCCCCCTTGGCGTTGCCCGAACGGCGCAGCACGGCGCGGCGCGCCAGGCCCCACAGCCCTTCGCGGAAAAAGCGCGCGAACACGATGACCAGCAGCGCGAACACGATCATCTGGATGTTGCCGACGTCGCGCAGCAGTTCGGAGGCGACATACACCAGGACCGCGCCCAGCAGGGGGCCGACCAGCGTGCCCATGCCGCCGATCACCACCATCGCGATCACCATGCCGGTCTGCGCCACGATGCCGAGCTCCGGGCTGACCAGTTGCGCGAACGTTCCGTACAGGCCGCCGGCGAATCCGCAGATGGCGCAGCTGACGAGGAAGGCCAGCGTCTTGTAGCGCACGACGTCGATGCCCCGGCTGGCCGCGCCGATTTCGTCGTCGCGGATCGCCTGGAGAAAACGGCCCGGCCGGGCGCGCAGCAGCAGGAAGATCAGCAGCGTGACCGCGGCCAGCACGGCCAGGAACAGATAGTAGTTGCCGACCCGGCTTTCCAGCAGCGCGGGCACGTGCAGGCCCTGGTCGCCCCGGGTGAAGTCGATGGAGTTGTAGATCACCAGGCGCACGATCTCGGCGAAGGACAGCGTGGTCAGCGCCAGGTAGGGGCCGGACAGGCGCAGCACGATGCGGCCCAGCACCAGCCCGATCAGCCCCGGCACCACCGCGGATAGCGGCAATCCGAGCCACAGCGGCACGTTCCAGTGGTAGGCCAGCAGGCCGGTCGTGTAGCCGCCCAGCATGGCGAAGGCCGCCGGTGCCAGCGAGAACTGGCCCGTGTAGCCCGCCAGCAGGTTCCAGCCGGAGGCCAGCATCGCGAAGTACATGCTGACGATCAGCACGCCAAGCCAATAGGGCGAGGAAATGCCCAGGGGCAGCAGCGCCAGCACGGCCAGGAACGCCAGCGACAGGCGCATTTCCTGGCTGAGCTTGTTGCGCAGCAGGTTGGGGTGGGCAAGCGGATCCATGGTCAGACCTCCCGCGCGCGTTCGCCGAACAGGCCCTTGGGCCGGAACAGCAGGATCAGGATCAGTAGCGCCAGCCCGAAGGTGTCGCGGTAGTCGTACGACAGGTAGACGGCGCCGAAGCTCTCGAGCACGCCCAGCGCCAGCGCCGCCAGGATGCTGCCGGGGATCGAGCCCATGCCGCCGATCACGACGATCACATACGATTTGATGGCCGGGAACGCGCCCACGTCCGGCGCGGGATTGATGACCGGGGCCAGCAGCGCGCCAGCCAGCGCCGCGAGCACGCCGGAGGCCATGAAGATGATGCTGCTGGCGCGCGCCGTATCGATGCCGGCGATGGAGGCGCCCAGCCGGTTCTGTGCCACCGCCTGGACCTGCCGGCCCCACAGCGAGCGCTTGATGAAGAGGGCCAGCCCGACCAGCAGCACGATGGACAGGCCCGCGGTGATCAGCTTCTGCCCGCTCATCATGAAGGGGCCGACGGCCATGCGCGTCACGTCCGAAAGTGCCGGGCCGCGCATCGGATACGGGCCCACGACCTTGTCGACCAGATTGATCAGCAGCAGCGACAGGCCGAAGGTGACGACCACGGCGTACTCGTCCTTCATGAGGCCCCACGAGCCGTAGCCCGCATACAGCGGACGCATCAGCCAGCGTTCCGTGGCCCAGCCCAGGGCCGCGCCGGTGGCCGCGGCGACGGGCAGCGCCAGCCAGGGCGGAACGCCCAGGGCCAGCGACACCAGGGTGTAGGTATAGGCCCCTACCATGTAGAACTCGCCGTGCGCGAAGTTCACGATCTTCAGGATGCCGAAGATCATGGTCAGGCCGACCGCCATCAGCGCGTAGAACAGGCCGATGATCAGGCCGTTGACGAAAAGGTCCAGTGCCAGCACTCGATGCTCCCCGACGCCGGGGCAGACCCCCGGCGTTCATTGAGGTTCAGGATGGATGCGGGTTGCCCCATAGTGCGTGGGGGCAACCTTTTTGCCGCCGGGCCGCCCCAAGGCAAAAAGCGCCCCCTCGGGGGGCAGCAAGCGCGCGGAGCGTGCGCAGCGTGGGGGCAACCTTTTTGCCGCCGGGCCGCCCCAAGGCAAAAGGCGCCCCCTCGGGGGGCAGCAAGCACGCATAGCGTGCGCAGCGTGGGGGCCATCATTGTTTTGGCTTGACCACTTTGTCGATCTGCAGCGGCTGGCCCGAAGCCTGGATCAGCGTGGTCTTGCTCAGGGGCTGATCCACTTCGGTCAGCTGGTAGGTGACGTACGGAATGTCGACCCACTGCTGGTACGTGTAGCCGGGTTGCTGCGAGAAGCTGAACTTGCCGCGCACGCCCTCGAACTGCATGCCTTGCAGCGTCTTGATAATGGCGGCGCTGTCGGTCGACTTGGCTTCCTCGATCGCGCGGGCGATCAGCAGCACCGAGTCGGCGGCCTGGAAGATCAGGCGGTTGGGTTCGGTCTTGGCCTGCTTCTGGTAGGCGGCCCCGACGTCCAGGCCGAGCTGCGGCATGGGCATTTTCGGGTGGTACAGGCCGAACGCCAGCATGTACTTGCCGGCTTCCTTCACGTTCTTCCAGAAGTCGGGGTAATCGGCGATGCCGGCGCCGTCGTAGAACCAGGTCTTGGCGCTGGGCGCCACGCCTTGTTCATATAGCTGGTTCATCAGGATGTACGCGGCGGGGGGCAGCATGATGTTGACCACCAGCTCGGGCGGACTGCCGCGCAGCGGCAGCACCGCCGGCGTGAAGTCCTTGCCGGCGCGGTCCAGCGCCACGTACTTGTACTGGGTTTGCGGCGCGGCCTTCTTGAGGAATTCGCCCAGCAGCTTGGCCTGGCCGATGCCGTAGTCCGTGTTCTCGGCAAAGGCGACCACGCTCTTGACCTTCAGCGCGGCGATCGTGTCGGCCATGGCGCTGGAGACGCGCGTGTTGTAGTTGGCCGGGTTGAAGACTTCCGGGTAGCCCTTGCTGCGCACGTCGTCGGACCAGCAGTTGGTGTTGACGTACGGCACCTTGTAGCGGTGCGCCACTTCGATCTCGGCCAGGCAGACCGAACTCTGGTGGCCGCCGGTGATGGCGACGACCTTGTCGCGCGAGATCAGCTTCTCGGCCGCGGCGCGGCCCTTTTCAGGGATGCCCTGGTTGTCTTCGTAGACGATCTTCAGCGGGCGGCCCAGCACGCCGCCTTTGTCGTTGATCATCTTGGTGATGATTTCCACGCCATCCTTCACCTGGGTGCCTTGCACCACGGAGCCGGGCGGGGATTGGGCAATGCTCACGCCGATGACGATGGGGTCCGCCGCTAGGGCGGAGGAGGCAAGAACGACCGCGGATACGGCTGCGGCAAAGCGAAGCAGTTTCATCGTTGTTTCCTTTGGAAAGGAGCTGCGGCGATGCCGTCGTCCGCGAGGGCGAACGGTGTCGGCGGTCGGGGAACGTCGTTTGTTTTTTAATCCTGTAGTACCGGTCTGACCAGTTAGTGTTTACCAGCATGCATTAGTCGGCAAGCAGCGCCTCCACACGCGCGCCGGCATTCAGCACGCGCCAGTCGGCGCCGCGCGCGCCGGCGATCTGCAGGCCGATCGGCAAGCCGTTGCGGCCGTTGCCGCAAGGCAGTGTCAGGGCGGGCATGCCGGTCAGGTTGAAGGGCATGGTCAGCCCGGTGACCGCGGTATGCAGCGGCACTTCCTGGCCGCCGATGACGACGCCGCCCGCGCCGGAACGCGGTGGCTCGATGCGCAGGGTGGGCGTGACCAGCACGTCCACCGATTGCATCGCCTGGTCGAACATCCGCGCCAGCTGGGCGCGGCCGCGCTGCGCCCGCGTATACCAGGTGGCGGGAAAGAACTGCCCGATCTCCAGCCGCACCCGCACATCGGCGCCCAGGGTCTCGGGCTGGTCGATGAGGCGGCGCCAGTGGATATCGGTGGCCTCGCTGCACAGGGTTGCGAATTGCAGCGCCGCGCTGTGTTCGACGCCGGGCAGGTCTATCGGGACCAGGATGGCCCCATCGGCCTGCATCAGGGCCAGTGCGCGGTCGACGGCCTGCGCCACGTCGTCGGCCAGCGGGGCGTAGAAGTAGTTGCGCGGCACGCCCACGCGCAGCCCGCTCAGCGCGCCGACGCTGACGGTGCGTTCCGCCTGGCCCGCCATGATAGAGAAAGCCAGCGCCGCGTCCGCCACGCTGGCCGCGATCGGGCCCAGGTGATCCAGGCTGGCGCCCAGCGCCTGCGCGCCATCGCGCGAAACGGCGTCGAAGGTGGGCTTGAAGCCGACCACGCCGCAGCAGGACGCGGGAATGCGGATGGAGCCGGCCGTATCGGTGCCGATGGCCAGGCGGACGATGCCCGCGGCCACCGCCGCGGCGGATCCGCCGCTCGATCCGCCCGCGGTGAAGCCCGCCGCCCGTGGATTGCCCACCCATCCGTAGTGCGGGTTTTCGCTGGTGATGCCGTAGGCCAGTTCGTGCAGATTCGTCGTGCCGACCACGAGCGCGCCGGCGTCGCGCAGCCGCGCGACCGACAGCGCGTCGCGCAGGGCGGGCGGCGGCTTCAGCCCGCCGCTGCCGTTGGTCTGGGAGAAGCCCGCCACCTGCATCAGGTCCTTGACGGCGAACGGCACACCCATCAGCGGCATGGCGGCGCCTTCGCGCAGCTTGCGGGCCGCCGCCGCGGCGGCGCCGTCCAGCGCCGGCGTGTCCGACAGGGCGATGAAGGCGTTCAGGCCGACCTGCTGGCGCGCGGCGGCCAGCGCGGCCTTGGCG
>NZ_UFQB01000018.1 GCF_900496965.1 Achromobacter agilis | reverse complement strand
AGGATATACATATAGTCCGACACCTCTGCGCAGCGGCGCACGTTCTGGTCCACCAGCACCACCGTCATCCCCTCGTCGGCGAACCCGCGGATCAGGCCGTAGATCTCCTTGGAGATCTTCGGCGCCAGCATTGCCGTCGGCTCGTCCAGCAGGCGCGCAGAACTCGACGTAGCGGCGATGGCGCGCGGGGCTTCATGAATCGCAAGAGATGATCAGCGGCGCGCAGCGTCATCACGCGACGCAAGGCACCACGTAAGCCCCACGAGGCCGCCCGGGCGGCCGGCCTGGGGCGGGCCCCGCAAGACCCTCCACCACCACCCCGCTCGTGGCAAGAACCTGAAGAACTCCGACCTCCCCGGCGAACGACAGGCTTGCTCCAACAGAGCCGTGCGCGTCGGGGGCCTGGGCGGTGCGGGGAGTCGATAAGCCCAAGGGAATCTGAAGGAACTGCCGCAGGCAGTGACGAAGATGACGCAGGGGAAGTCCGGAGCGAAGGCTCCGGACCGCAATCGTTGACCCGCACCGCCCAGGCCCCCGACGCGCACGGCGTCTCAAGAACTCAATCCAACGCCCCGCAAAAAAATCAGTCGATCTTGTAATCCATCCAGGAAGCCACCATCTCCCGTAACCCGCCGCCGTCCTCGAAGGACTCTCGGCCGCCCTCGGCCTTGTTGCGCCCCAGCTCCAGGATATACATATAGTCCGACACCTCTGCGCAGCGGCGCACGTTCTGGTCCACCAGCACCACCGTCATCCCCTCGTCGGCGAACCCGCGGATCAGGCCGTAGATCTCCTTGGAGATCTTCGGCGCCAGCATTGCCGTCGGCTCGTCCAGCAGGATCACCGAAGGCTCGATCAGCAAGGCCCGGCCGAACTCCACGAAACGCTGCTGCCCTCCGCTCATGCTGGAAACGGGATCGTTGCGCTTCTGCGCCAGGATCGGGAAACGGTCGTACACCGAATCTATACGCTGGCGCACCCGCGCCTTGTCGCCGCGAAACGGCCAGCAGCCCAGCAGCAGGTTGTCGTGCACCGACAGCTCGCCGAACAGGCTGCGGTGCTGCGGTACGAACGCGACGCCGTGGCTGGCGCGCTCATGCGAGGGCTGCGCGCTGATGTCCTGCCCGCGCAGCGTGATGCGGCCGGTGCGCGGCGGCAGAAAGCCGAACAACGTCTTGAGCACCGTGGACTTGCCGGCGCCGTTGGGGCCGATCACGCCGGTGACCTTGCCCGCGCGCGCCTGGACGTTGATGCGGTTGAGGATGGTGATGTCGCCGTGATAGGCGACCGTCACATCCTCCAGCGCGATGATAGGCGTGCTCATGTCAGGCTCCCAGATAGGCTTCGACCACCCGCGGGTCGGCGCGAACGCGGTCGGCGTCGCCCTCGCACAGGATGGCGCCTTCGTTCATCACGATGATGTGGTGCGACAACTGGTAGATGGACGTCAGGTCGTGCGACACCAGCACCACCGAGCAATCGTGTTCGGTGGGCAACTCGCGGATCACCGAGATCAGCAGCTGGGCCAGCGCCGGGTTGACGCCCGCGAAGGGCTCGTCCAGCAGCACCACCTTGGGCCGCGCCACCATGATGCGCGCCAGCTCCACCAGTTTCTGCTGCCCGCCCGACAACTCCTCGGCATAGTTGTGCCGCAAGCGGTGCAGCTCCACCTTGTGCAGCCAATATTCCGATTGCGCGTACCGTTCGTCGGCGCTGCGGCCCGCCTGCTGCTGGGCCACGTCCAGATTGTCCAGCAGGCTCAGCTGGCGAAAGATGCGCGGCACCTGAAAGGTGCGCCCGACGCCCAGCCGGGCCACCTCGTGGACCTGCCGGCCCGCGATGTCGCGGCCGTCCAGCGCGATGCGCCCTTCGTCCGGCGTGTAGATCCCGTTGATGCAATTGAGCATGGTGGTCTTGCCCGACCCGTTCATGCCGATGACGCCCAGGATGGCGCCGCGCGGCACCTCCAGGTCCACGCCTTGCAGCGCTACCAGGCCGCCGAAGCGCTTCTTGAGATTCGTGACTTTCAACATGTCCAGCTCCCGTTCAGCGCAGCGCCTGGCGACCGAACAGGCCGCTGGGCTTGACGAAGATCATCGCGACCATCAGCGCGAAACCGCAGATGGTCGCGATCGATGGGTTGAAGAACACAACCGACACCTGCTCGGTAATGCCGTACAGCAGCGCCCCGACCAGGGCGCCCACGGGGTGGCCCAGGCCGCCAAGCACGATGACGATGAAGCCGATCAACGTGTAGTCGTTGCCCATGAAGGGAGAAAACGCCGGGAACACCATCGCGACCAGCACGCCGCTGGCCGCCGCCAGCCCCACGCCCAGGCCGAACGCCACCGCCGACAGGCGCTCGGCGTTGATGCCTACGATGCGCACCGCGTCGCGGTTCATGATGATGGCCCGTAGCGCCTTGCCCACCTGGCTGCGGTAGAGGAACAGCGTCAGCCCGCCGATGATGGCAAGCGCAATGATCAGCGCCAGCAGGCGCACGGTCGGGATCAGCACAGGCCCGAACTTCAGGAACACCGGCTCGATCTCGTAGGGCAGCGAACGCGCGTCGGCGTCGAACGCCAGCAGCATCAGCGCGCCCAGCATGATGGACACGCCGAACATCAGCAGCAGCGAACTGATCTCGGGATCGTCCGCCTTGTTCAGCCGCGGGATCAGCACGAAGTACAGCAGGTAGCCCGCCAGGAAGAAGGCCGCGAAGGCCAGCGGCAGCGCCAGGAGCGGGTTGATGCCGGCATACTCCATCAGGTAGAACGCGAAGTACGCGCCCAGCACCAGGAACTCGCCGTGCGCGAAGTTCACCACGCGCAGCACGCCGAACACCACGTTCAGCCCCACGCCGATCAGGCCGTAGATGGCGCCCAGGATCAGGCCGTTGATCAGGCCTTGGATAATCAGTCCGGTCATGGCGTGTCCTCAGGCGATGTAGCGGCGCAATTGCGGCTTGCGCTTGATCAGGCTGCCGACGATGCCGCGCGGCAGGAACAGCATCAGCAGCACGATGATCAGGCCCAGCAGCAGCAGGTTCACCACTGGGAATTTCTGCCAGATCACGTGGTCGATGCCCAGGAGCGCCAGCGTGCCCACCACCGGCCCGAGGATGGTGCCGAAGCCGCCCGCCATGGCGTAGATGATGCTCTTGGCCGTGATCAGCACATGGAAGGCGTATTCCGGATCCACCACGTTGGTGTACCAGGCCTCGATGCCCCCGGCCAGCGCCGGAAACAGCGCCGCCAGCAGCCATGCCTTCAACCGGGTGTTGGGCACATGGATGCCGACGCAGGCGGCGGCGCCGTCGTCGTCGCGGATCGCCTTCAAGGCGCGGCCCAGGCGCGACACCGACAGCCAGGTGACGGTGGCCAGCGTCGCGCCCATCACGATCAGCATGGCGTAGTAGCTGTGCGCCGGATTGTTGGCGTTGGACAGGATGATGCCCATGCTGCCGCCGGTGAAGGATTGGGGCAGGTTGGAAATGACCAGCTTGACGATGGTGGCCAGCGCCAGGCTGACGATGCCGAAGTACACCCCGCGCAGGCGCAGGGTGGGCGCCAGCAACAGCGCGATGATCACCCCGACCACGCCCGCGGCCAGCAGCGACGGCACGATCGGCCAGCCCAGGATCTTGTAGCAGATGCCGGTAGCGTAGGAGCCCACGCCGTAGAACACCACGTAGCCGAACGGCAGGTAGCCCGTGAAGCCCACGCAGATGTTCATGGCGCTGGCCATGGTGATCCACAGCATCAGGTAGAACGCGAACGAGATATTCGACGTCGCCAGCGGGATCGAGGCCAGGACGGCCGTCAGCACGACAAAGACGGTCATTGCGATGCGGGTGCGCAATCGCACCGCGCGCTGATCCTGCGCGCGATGCGAAGCCGCGCCCGCCGCCAGGGCGGGACTGCTGCTCATGGTGTCTTCCTCCGGGCCTGTCCGGATTGGACGGCCGCCTTATTTGGAGGCGATTATGACCGATAAAACCATAACTTTAGGTTAAGTATTAACCCTGACCGGAGGCCGGAAAAGCATCCGCCAGCACTTGGCGCAGCGCCTGGATGAACTGGACGGCGATCTGCGAGGGCTCGCGGCCGCCGGCATAGACGGCCGAAATGTTCAGGGGGATGCGCTCGGCCAGCGGCACGATCACAACATCCGGCATGGTGTTCTGCATGACGGTGAATTCATCCACGATGGCGATCCCGACACCGGCGTTGACCAGTGCGCACGCCAACTGGCTCCAGGGCACATCGGCGCACATCCTGCAGGGCAGACCAGCCTGCTCGAACGCCCCCAGCACCAGCATGCCGAAGGGCATGCGCGTGCCCACCACGATATGCGGATGCGGAGACAGGTCCGCCAAGCTGACCTGGGCCCGCTCCGCCAACGGATGCGATTTCGGGATCGCCGCCACCATGCGCCCCACGTGCAGGGGTTCCGACGTCAGGAACGGGTGATCCGCCTGCATGACCACCAGCCCCAGCTCCGCCTCGCCCTGCAGCACCTCGGTGATGAGATTGGGCAGCGCGCTGGTATTCAGCCGCAGCAGCAGCTCGGGATGGCGCTGCTGGAAACGCGCTACCGCGCGCGGCACCAGGAATTGCGCCAGGCTCGGGATGGAGGCCAGCCGCAACACCCCCGTGCCATGCTCCGAGAGCGCGTCCGCAAGATCGTTGACGCGCTGCATCATGCGCTGGGTTTTTTCGATTTCCTCAAACAGGCTGTGCACTTGCGGCGTAGGCCTGAGGCGCCCGCGCACCCGCTCGAACAGCGTCAAGCCCATGGATTTTTCGGTCTGCGCCAGCATCCGGCTGACCGCGGGCTGCGAAATATTCAGCAGCCGGGCGGCGCCGCTGATCGATCCGGCCATCACGATGGCCCAAAGCATTTCGGTCTGTCGGTAGTTCAATTTATTCAAGGCGTGCACTCCATGCCTATTTGTTATACGCTTTCTCAGGTATTGGGCAATTATTGCCCAATACCGGGCCTTGGACTCAAGCTCCGCGGGAGGAAGGGCCCCACATCCAAAAACGATAGGAGACAACCCATGTTCGCGAAATCCTGGCTGTTCCGCTTACCGGCGCTGGCCCTGGCCATGGCCGCCCTGACCCCAACACTCAGCACCGCCCAGACTTCGGACAAGATCCGGGTGGGCATGACTGTCTCGTCCACCGGCAGTTTCGCCCTGGCGTCGCAGTCCGGCGTGCGCGGCGTGGAACTGTGGGTGGACGACGTCAATCGCCGCGGCGGCATCGAGGTCAATGGCAAGAAGTATCCGGTCGAGCTGGTCAAGCTGGACGACCGCAGCGACAAGCAGATGGTGACCCGTGTTTACGAACGCCTGATTGTCGATGAAAAAGTGGATCTGGTGTTCGCGCCCTTCGGTTCCACGCTGACGGCCGCGGCCGCGACCGTGACGGAACGGCTGGGCAAGTACATGATGGTCTGGTCCGCCGCCAGCGACGATCTCTACAAGCAGGGCTTCAAGAACATGGTCTCCGGCACGCAGATGCCGGTGTCGGCCATGCTGCGCGCCAATATGGAGCTGGCCGCCAAGCAAGGGGTGAAGAAGGTCGCGCTCCTGTACTCGGACGAACCGTTCCCCGCGGGCCTGGCCGAAGGCGGACGCGAACAGGCCACCAAGAACGGCATGCAGGTCGTGCTGTTCGAGAAGTATCCGAAGGGCCAGAAGGATTTCAGCACCATCCTGCAAAAGGCGCGCGTAGCCGGCGCCGAGGCCCTGGTGCCGACCTCGTATGAAGGCGACCTGATCAGCATGACGCGCCAGATGAAGCAGCTGGACATCAACTTCCCCTACGTCTTCATGGTGTATGCGTCGACGCCGCAATTCCAGGCCATCGGCGCGGACGCGAACTACATCTACAGCCATACCAACTACCACCCGGCGATCAACTGGAAGGTGAACGCGGGCATGACGCGCGAGCAGTTCGCCGCCGCCTACGACCGCCAGTTCCCCAAGGCCGAGTTCCCGCCCGACTTCCAGACCGCGCTCGCCTACGGCGCAGGCGCCTTGACCGAAGAGATCGTGAAAAAGGCCGGCAACACCGACGCGGCCGCGCTCAAGAAGGCGTCGCTGGACCTGTCCGGCAAACTGACCGTCATGGCCGGCCCCTACGCCATCGACGAGACCGGCAAACAGTTGCTGATGCCCTTCCCCGTCGTACAGCTCCTGCCCGGCAAGGGCATGGTGCCTGTCTGGCCCGAGGACGTGGCCACGCAGAAGCCGGTGTACCCCACTCCCGACTGGAACAAGCGCTGATCGGCGCAAACCGGAAGGCGGCGCGGCACAGACCGTGCCGCCCGGACATCAACTGAGGAAAACATGTCTGACATCGCATTTGCCACGCTGGCTGAACTGGCGCAAGGCCTGGCCAGCGGCCGCTACAGCTCGGTAGAGCTGGCGCGGCACTACCTGGACCGCATCGACCGGGCCAATCCCGCCCTGGCCGCCTACGTCAGCGTCGACCACGAAGGCGCGCTGAAACTGGCCGAAGCCGCCGACGCGCGCCGCCGCGCGGGCTACGGGCTGCTCGGCCCGCTGGACGGCCTGCCCGTGGCCGTCAAGGATCTGTGCGACATCCAGGGCCAGGTCACCACCGCCGGTTCGCAAGCATGGCGGCAGCGCCGCAGCGAACTCACCGCCACGGCCGTGACCCGGCTGCTGGACGCCGGCATGGTGGTGCTCGGCAAGACACACATGGTGGAATTCGCTTTCGGGGGGTGGGGCACGAACCCCGTAATGGGAACGCCGCGCAATCCCTGGGACCTGGTCCGCGCCCGCATTCCCGGCGGCTCGTCTAGCGGTTCCGGCGTGGCCGTGGCAGCGGGTCTCGCACCCGCCGCGCTGGGCTCCGACACCGGCGGTTCGGTGCGTATTCCCGCCGCCCTGAACGGCATTACGGGCCTGAAGACCTCGCGCGGCCTCATCAGTCTGCACGGCTCGGTGGCGCTGTCCCACACGCTGGACTCCATCGGCCCGCTCACCCGCGACACGCGCGACGCCCTGCTGCTGACGGAAACCCTGTCCGGGCCCGATCCGCGCGATCCGGTCACGCGCGGCGTGCCCGCCTTCCGCTTCCGCGAACCCGGCGCGGGCCCGAAGCCGCTGCGCGGCATGCGTATCGCCCTCATGCCGGCGGCGCAGTATCCCATCGCCATCGACGCGGCGGTGCAGGGCGCGCTGGACGACACGCGGCGCGCGCTGGCGGAGCTGGGCGCGGAGTTCGTCGAAGCGCCCTTCCCGTTCGACTTCCACGACATGATGCTGCGCAACGGCCTGATCATCGCGGCTGAGGCCTATGCGCAGCACCGCGATTACATCGAAGACGACAGCCTGCCTCTCGGCCGCTACGTGCGCGCCCGCGTGCTGGGCGGCAAGAGCGTGGGGGCCGCGGATTACATCCGGGCGCTGCAGGCCCATGCCCTCGCCTGCGAGGCCTGGCAGGACTGGATGCGCGATTTCGACGCGGTGCTGGCGCCCTGCCTGCCTTTCGCCGCCTGCCCGCTGGAGGAAGTGGACGAAGCCGCCACGCCGCTGGCGGCCTTCACCCGGCCCGGCAATTATGTCAACGCGTCGGGCCTGGCCCTGCCGGCCGGATTCACCGCGGACGGCCTGCCCATCGGCGTGCAGCTGCTGGGCAAGCCGGGCGGCGAAGCCGCGCTGGGCCGCATCGGCATGGCGTTCCAGGCGGCCACGGACTGGCACCTGCGGCGGCCCGGCCTGGCGGCGATCGGCCTGTAACGCCCCGCCGCGGCGCGGGCCGCCAAGCGGGGAGTCCGCAAGGCGCTCCCGCGCCACGCCCCTTACTTGCCGGGCGTGGCGGCGGGACCGGCGGGGAACGGCGCCACGCCGTCGGCCTTGACGAAGCTCAGCGTGGTCACGTAATTGATGCCGTCGTACTTCTCGGCGCCGGAGGCGCCGGGACGTACGCCGGGATCGCGGTCGATATGGCTGGCCTCGATGACGTACTGCCCCTTCCACGGCAAATCGAAACGCACTTTGCCCTGCTCGTCGGCATGCGCTTCCTTGCTCCAGCCCGACTGCACGGCGATGGCGACCTTGGCCTTGGGCAGCGGCTGCCCCTTCAGCACCACCTGGAACTCGCCGGCCGTGCCGGTGGGCACCACGTCCAGGGCAAGCTTGGGCGCTTGCGCGGCCAGGCTCGTGACGTAGCGGGCGCCGGGCCAGACCCAGCTGGTGATCTCCTTGTCGCCCTGCTTGAACGTGCGCAGCGGAAAAACGGGGTCCTCGGCGGCGATGCTCTGGCCCTTGCCCGCGCCTGCCGACAGCGCGAAGCCGTCGGCGGTCCTGGTGACGGTCAGCGGCGATTCGCCCTTGGCCGAAATCAGGGTTGCCGCCGGTTTGCCGAAATGGTCCAGCAGGCCCGGCGAGGTTTCGCGCAGGTTCTCCGCGAACTCGCCGAAGCGCAGCACCGCGGCCTTGCCGTCGGCCTGCTCCAGCCAGGCCTGATGCGCCTGCGCCGTTGCGGACAGGCACAGCGTGGCCGCGATGAGGGTGAGGGTTTTCTTCATTCAAGTCTCCAGAAAGGGAAAGGATCAGAATTCGACGCTGGCGGACAGGAGGAACGTGCGCGGCGCGCCCAGGCCGTTGCCGAGGGTGCCGGCCCAGTACGCCTTGTTGGTCAGGTTCAGCACGTTGGCCCGCAGCGTGACGGGGTGATCCGCAACCGTCGCGCGGTAGCGCGCGCCGACGTCGTAGACCGTGTGTCCGGGCACCGACAGCGTGTTGTCGGCGCTTATGTACTGCCTGGACATCGAGACGACGTTGCCGGTAAGCGTCAAACCATGCAGCCCGGGCACGTCCCATTCCACGCCCAGCTTGCCCTGCCAGGCGGGCACGCCGGTGGCCGAGAGCCCCTGGTTGACGCCCCCTGCCGTCTTGGTCAGCTTGGCCTGCGTATAGGAAACGCCGCCCAGCAGCCGCAGATCGGGCGCGAGCTCCCCGAAGAAGCCGAATTCCAGTCCGCGGTTGCGCTGCTGCCCGCCAAAGGAATAGACGTTGGTGAACGGATCCGTATAGGCGCTGGGCCGTTCGATCTGGAACGCGCTGAACGTGCCCGCGAAGCTGCCCAGGTCGACCTTGACGCCGACTTCGCGCTGCTTGGTCTTGTATGGGGGAAAGACCTGTCCCGCGTTGGCCGCCGCCACCGGCGCGGTCGCGCCCTGGCTCAGGCCTTCGATGTAGTTGCCATAGAGCGAGACCTTGTCCGTCGCCTTGACGAGCAGCGCGAACGCGGGCGTGTTGGCGCCGGCATCGTAGCGCGCGGTGCGCTCGCCGGTTGCGGGACTGAAGGTGTCGCTGACCACGTTCTGGCGGCGCACGCCCGCGGTGAACAGAACGCGGCCGTCGGCGAACGACAAGGTGTCGGCGATGCCGTAGCTGGTGGTGCGCAGCTCGGCCGTCTTGGGCAGCGCGGCGTGCCTGAAGCTGGTGTCCACGGCGGGGCCCCAGACCGGGTCATAGATATTGGTGACCCAGTCCTTCGCCAGCATGTTGCGCATGAAGCCGAACTTGTAGTCGTGCTGGTAGTAGGTTCCCGTCAGCGCCAGTTCGTGCCCCACGCCCAGCGTGTTGAAACGCGCGCGGGCGCCGATCTCGGCGGAATTCTTGGCGATCTGGATGCGCTGGAAAGAGAAGTTGTTGCGGTAGTCGCCGCGGTCGTTGAAGATCGTGTTGGTCGAGGAAGCCAGCGAATTGAAATCGGTTTCGCTGTTGCCCCAGGCCGCATAGGCGGTGAGGTTGTCGGCGATATCCACCTCCGCGCGCAGCAGGACGGCCTCGTCCTTGGTGTCGGTGAACGTCCAGTCGGGCGCCAGCAGGGTATCGGGCCGGGGCGGCTTGGGCACGCCCACCCCGCTGGCAAGCGATACGCCGCGGTTCAATCCGTTCAGGTGGTCTTCGCTGGTGTAGAAGTCGGCGGACAGCCTGACGCGCTGCGATCTCCAGTCCAGGCCCAGCGCGGCCAGCTTGGTCCGCTTCGATTGATCGTCCACCGCGGTGTCGCCGTCGCGGTAGACGCCGTTGAAGCGGATGCCGAACAGCTTTTCATCGCCGAAGCGCTGCCCCACGTCCACGTGCACGCCGAACTGCGAATCGGAGGCGTAGGTGCCGGTGACGCGGGCCAGCGGCTTGTCGCCGGCCCGCTTGGGCACGACGTTGATGCTGCCGCCGACCGATCCGCCCGGCGGCATGCCATTCAACAGGGCCGAGGGCCCCTTGAGGACTTCGATGCGCTCGGCCAGCTCGGCCGTGGCGCGGTAGTACGGGATCATGCCGTACAGGCCGTTGTAGGCCAAGTCGTTCGCCGAGACGCCGAAGCCGCGCAGGTTGAAGTACTCGGTGATCATCCCGCTGCTGCCGTTGAGGTACACGGAAGGATCGGTCAGCCCGATCACGCGGTAGACGTCCTGCGCCTGGATGTCCTGGATGTACGTGTCGGTATAGACGATGGTGCTGAAGGGCGTTTCCATGAAGTCCTTCTCGCCCAGCAGGCCCACGCGGCCGCCGGTGGCCACCTGGCCGCCGGCATAGACCGGAGGCAGCTCGCCCGCGCCGCTGCCCGTTACGGTGATCGCCGGCAGCGCGGCGACGCCGGGCTCCTCGCGCTGCGCATCCGGGATCCGGCGCAACGTGTATTCGCCGTGCCCGTCGCGCACGGCCTGCAAGCCGGTTCCGGCCAGCAGCAGGTCCAGCGCCTCGGCCGGGGCATGGCTGCCGCTGACGCCGGCGCTGTGCAGGCCGGCGGTCAGGCTGGCGTTCACGGAGATCGGCACCCCGACCTGGCGCCCGTAGCGGCCCAGCGCCTGGTCTAGCGTGCCGGCGGGGATATCGAAACGGCGCGGCGCCTGCGCTGCGGTTTCCATGCCCTGCGCCCGGGCCGGCGTGGCCGCTGCGATGCCCAGGGCGGCGCACAGCATGGCGGGAGCGAAAACATGACCCAGAGCCATATACGGATTCCTTGCAGATGCTTGTTGATGGTCAGAAGCACCGCAGAACATCCCGTACGAGGCGCAGTCAGGCTCGGCTTCTACAAGGGAGGCCGCAGCAGTCCGGAAAACCTGCCGGTCATTTTGTTACTGAATGATTCAACAAGGACGGCGCCGCTCAGCGCGGCCCGACTGTGACCCAGTAGCGCGTATAGCGGCGGACTCGCACCGGCAGCCTGCGCTCCAGCGTGTCCAGGATGCGGTCCGTGGCATCCGGACCGTCGAGCGGCCACGCGCCCGTAATGCGCAGGTCCGCGACTTCGGGCGCGCAGTGCAGGCTCCCGGGCCGGTAGCGGGCCAGATCGGAAAGCAGGTCCGCCAATCGCATGCCCTCGGCGCTGAATGTGCCCGCGATCCAGCCATGGCTGGCCTCGTCCAGCGGGGCTGGCGCCTCGATGCTGCGGCGCGTGAACCGCGCCTGCTGGCCCGCCGTCACCAGCGCCGTCTCGCCATCGGGCCGGCCATCCGCATGGATGCGGACGGCGCCCTCGAGGACGGCCAGCCGCGTCGGTGTGCAGTCCGCTTCGCCGGCCACATGGCGCACGATGAAGCGCGTGCCGATGGGCAGGAGCGTACCCGCCGGGCTTTCGACCACCAACGGGCGCCCCCTGGCATCGGCCCCGGTCTCCACCAGGATCTCTCCTTCGCGCAGCACGATGCGCCGTTCGGAATCGGTGAATCGAAGGTCAAGGGCCGTGGCCGTATTCAGCCCCAGGCGGGTGCCGTCCTCCAGAACCAGATCGCGGCGTTCGCCCGCCCCGGTGCGCACGTCGGCCAGCACACTGGCGAGCTGGCCGCGCCAGGGCAATTGCGCTTGCGCCAGATAGAAGGCGGTGCCGCCCAGCCCGGCCCAGGCCAGCGTCTTGAGCGCGCGCCGCCGGCCGGAAGCGGATGCGGCTTTCGTCAACGCGGCATGCGTCGTCGCCGGATTCAGGCGCGCCGCGCCGCCTTGCAGCCGGCCTCCCATGGCTTCGAACCGCGACCATGCCGCGGCATGCGTGGCGCTTTCCGAACGCCAGCGGGCAAACGCGGCATGGTCCTGCCCAGTGGCCGTGCCGGACGCCATCACCACGTACCAATGGATGGCCGCGTCCACCACGTGCGCGGGGATGGCGGGCTCGTCCGGCGGCGGGATGGAAGAGGCGCTCACGCCGCCGCGCATCCGCATGGCGAGCGATCGCCCATGCCCCTACGCATACAGCGCCTTGTAGCAGTGCGCCACGGCGCGCGTCATCGCCTTCTGCACCACGTTCACGCTCAGCGCCAGCTTTTCGGCGATCTGCGGATAGGTGTAGCCCTCGATCTGCGAATACAGGAAGATCTCCCGGACACGCTCGGGCAGGCCGTCGATCAGGCGGGCGATCTCTTCCAGCGTTTCGAGGATCAGCGCGCGTTCCTCCGGCGAGGGCGCCAGCGGTTCGGGCTGCGCCTTCAGCGCCTCGAGCCAGGCCTGCTCCAGCGTGCGGCGGCGCCAGTGGCTCACCACCAGGCCGTTGGCGATGGTCGCGAGATAGGCGCGCGGTTCGTGGATGGGGTCGCGCTGGTGCCTGCCCAGGATTCGGACGAACGTGTCGTGCGCCAGGTCGGCGGCCTCGGAGGCATTGCCCAGCTTGCGGCGCAGCCAGCCCTGCAACCATCCGTGGTGGCTGGAATACAGCGTTTCGACGATCGAAGAAGAGGATTGCTCAGTCACTGCCCATCGCCCCGGTCTTGCCGACGTAGACTTTTAAATATAAATAAGAACTATTTGCGATATTAAGCGATGGCCAGGCAATACTCAAGACGGCCCCACCGCGCGGGGCTGCGGGCGGCGCGGGGTCAGCGCAACCCGCAAGCCGGCTTCAGCAGCGCCTCCAGCCAGTCGGCGAAGACCTGCACACGGCGCGACGGCGGACGCCGCTGCGGATAGAGCAGCGTCATGGGCATGGGCGCGGGCCGGTGCCCGGGCATGACTTCGACCAGCTCGCCCGCGGCAATCTGCGCCTGCACGTCGTAGGCAGGGATCTGGATCAGGCCCAGCCCCGCCACGCAGCAGGCGATATACGCTTCCGCGCTGTTGACGGTGACACGGCCGTGCAGCTGCTGGCTGCGCGGCACGCCGCCATCCAGCCATTCCCAGGGCGCCAACCGGCCAGTGGACGGCGAGGCATAGTTCACGCACCGATGCCCCGCCAGGTCCGGCGGCGCCTCGGGCACGCCATGGCGGGCCAGGTAGGCCGGGCTGGCGACATTGATCAGCGGCAACATGCCGAAGGGCCTTGCCACCAGGCCGGAATCCGGCAAGGCGCCCACCCTCAGCACGCAGTCCACGCCTTCCTCGATCAAGTTGACGGCCCGGTCGGTAACGCCGAGCGTGACATCGATCTGCGGATAGGTTTCCAGGAAGCCGGGCAGCGCCGGCGCCACGATCAAGCGGCCCACGCGGCCCGGCACGTCGACCTTCAAGGCGCCGCTCGGCCCGCCCGCCGCGTGGCGGAAAAGATTCTCGGCCTCTTCCATGTCGGCCACCAGGCGCAGGCAGCGTTCATAGAACGCCGCGCCCTCCTGCGTGGGCGCCACTTGCCGCGTGGTGCGGTTCAGCAGCCGCGCCCCCAGCCGGCCCTCGAGCTCCTGGACGGCGGCGGACACCGTCGAGCGCGGCAGCCCGAGCGTGTCCGCCGCGCGCGAGAAATTCGCGCACTCAACGACGCGGGCGTAGACCCGGAACAAATCAATGCGGTCCATGGGCAAGACTCCGGCGCATGCGCGGATACAAGATTTATTGTTCGTGATTTCTGGATAGAGATACCAGGATTAGCCGTTTTATCCTGATTTTGTGGAATATATCATCATCCGCAGTAGGGCTTGCATCCGGCGGCCCGGACAGCGGAGACGAACATGGCAGACCATGGCATCAAAGGCAAAACCGTCATCATCGCGGGCGGCGCGAAGAACCTGGGCGGCCTGATTGCGCGAGACCTCGCGCAGCAAGGCGCCAAGGCGGTGGCGATCCACTACAACAGCCCCGGCAGCCGGGACGACGCGGACGCCACGGTGGCCGCCGTCCAGGCCGCGGGCGCGCAGGCGGTGGCGCTGCAGGCCGACCTGAGCACGGCGGGCGCGATGGAACGGCTTTTCGCCGACGCGGTCGCCGCGGTGGGCAGGCCCGACATCGCGATCAATACCGTCGGCAAGGTGCTCAAGAAGCCCTTCACCGAAATCACCGAGGCGGAGTACGACGAGATGGCGGCCGTGAACGCCAAGTCCGCGTTCTTCTTCCTGCGCGAGGCGGGCCGCCACGTCAACGACAATGGCAAGATCTGCACGCTGGTGACCTCGCTGCTGGGCGCCTACACACCGTTCTACGCGGCCTACGCCGGCACCAAGGCGCCGGTCGAGCACTACACCCGCGCCGCGTCCAAGGAGTTCGGCGCCCGCGGCATTTCCGTGACGGCGGTGGGGCCCGGCCCCATGGACACGCCCTTTTTCTATCCGGCCGAAGGCGCCGACGCCGTCGCGTACCACAAGACCGCGGCCGCGCTGTCGCCGTTTTCCAAGACCGGCCTGACCGACATCGAGGACGTGGTTCCCTTCATCCGCTTCCTGGTGTCCGACGGCTGGTGGATCACCGGCCAGACGGTCCTGATCAACGGCGGCTACACCACCAAGTAGGCGCCCCGTTCCGGAGAAAAGGCATGCACGTACTGCTCACCCTCTTGGCAGGCCTGCTGCTGCTGGCGGTCTTCGCCCTGTTCGGCCGGCTATGGGGCGGCAGCCTGCCGGCCGTGGCGCTCGCGGCCAAGCTGTTCATCCCCGCCTGGTTGCTGGTATCAGTGGCCAACCTGTGGGTGGGCGTGGTCCGCGCCGGCTATACGCTGCGCGAGGAGCTGCCCATCCTGCTGCTGGTCTTCGGCGTGCCGGCGGCCGTGGCGGGCCTGCTGATCGCGTTCGCGCCTCGCGCCTGAACAGCCGCCGGCGCGGCCCCGCTCAAGGCTGCGCCGGCGGCGCGCCCCCTTCCGGGGCCTTGGTGTCGATCCGGGTCTGGACCGGCGCCTGGGCCTGCATCGCGGGAGCCTGGGGATCCCAGCCTCCGCCCAGCGCCACGATCAGATTTACGCTGGCCGTCAGGCGATTGCCCAGCAGGCTCAGCGCATTGCGCTCGCTGCTGAGCGCCGTGGCGTCCACGACGGCCACGCTCAGATAATCGACGAGGCCCGCCTTGTACTGGTTCTGGATCAGCCGCAGCGATTCGCGCGCCGACTCGAGCGCGCGGCGCTGCACGATCTGTTCGTTTTCCATGACCCGCAGCTGGATCAGGTAGTCCTCGACTTCGCGCAGCCCGGTCAGCGCCGCCTGGCGGTATGCGGCGGCCTGCGCGTCGTAGGATGCGCGGGCCTGTTCGACCTGGGCCTCGCGCGCGCCGCCGTCGAATATCGTCATCGCCAGTGCCGGGCCCAGCGACCAGAAGCGGGCCGGCGCGGTGAGCAGTTCGGCGAACTGGCCATTGCGGAATCCGCCGTCGGCCGACAGTATCAGGCTCGGAAACCAAGCGGCCTGCGCCACGCCGATCTGCGCATTGGCGGCCGCCGCACGGCGTTCCGCGGCCGCCACGTCGGGGCGGCGCTCGAGCAGCTCGGACGGCAGGCCCACCGGAATCTGCGGCAGGCGCAGCGCGAACACTGCGGGCGGCAGGCTGAACTGGGACGGCGCCTGGCCCATGAGCACGGCGATGGCATGTTCGAGCTGCCCGCGCTGCCAGTCCAGGTCGATGGATTGCGCGCGCGTGCTTTCCAGCTGCGTGCGCGCCACGGCCACGTCGGCCTGGCCCGCCACGCCCACCGCATAGCGGTTCTGCGTCAGCTGCAGGGATTTTTCATATGCCGCCACCGTGGCGTCCAGCAGACGCTTCTGTTCGTCCAGCACCCGCAATTGCAGATAGGACTGCACCAGCGCGGCCTGCGCGCTCAGGCGCGTGGCGCCCAGGTCGGCCAGGCTGGCCGCGGCGCTGGCCTCCGAGGATTCGACGCTGCGGCGCACGCGGCCCCACAGGTCGACCTCCCAGGTGACGCTGCCCGTCAGCGAATACTGGTTCGACACATTGCTGCCGGACGACGAAGACGAGCCGCTCTGCCCGTTGCCGCTGCCCGAGCGGGTCATGCCCGCGCCCGCGCCCACCACGGGAAAGAAGCCGGCGCGCGCGCCGCGCACCAGCCCCAATGCCTGCCGGTAGTTGGCCTCGGCCTGCGCGATGGTCTGGTTCGAGGCGTTCAGGCGCGCCACCAAGCCGTCCAGCGTGGCGTCGTCATAGACCCGCCACCACTCGCCGCGATCGGCCTCGTCGCGCGGCCGGGCGGGTTTCCAGCCCTCTACCTCGCCCTGCCCTTCTTTGTAGGCGGCGCCCACGTCCAACGCTGGACGCTGGTAGTCGGGGCCGACGGCGCAGGCGCCCAGCAGCGCGCACAGCGCCGCCACGGCGATGCCGCGAGGAAGAAAGGCGTTCGAGGAAAACTTGGCGTTGCGCATCATGATTGTTCTATGGAAGCGGCGGATCCGTTCCTGCGGGCGCGCCCGCGCGCGGCCCACAGGCGGAAACGGTCCAAGTAAAGATAGACCACGGGCGTGGTGTACAGCGTGAGGATCTGGCTCAGGACCAGGCCGCCCACGATGGTAATGCCTAACGGCTGGCGCATCTCGACGCCCGCGCCGGTGGCCAGCACCAGCGGCAGCGCGCCGAAGATCGCGGCCATGGTCGTCATCATGATCGGGCGGAAACGCGTCACGCACGCCTGGAAAATGGCGTCGCGCGGGCTCATGCCCTGGCCCCGCTCGGCCTCCAGCGCGAAGTCCACCATCATGATGGCGTTCTTCTTGACGATGCCGATCAGCAGGAAGACCCCGATCAGCGCGATCAGCGTGAAGTCGTAGCGCACCAGCATCAACGCCAGCAGCGCGCCCAGGCCCGCCGACGGCAGGGTGGACAGGATGGTCAACGGATGCACGAAGCTCTCGTACAGGATGCCCAGCACGATGTACATGGTGACCAGCGCCGCCAGGATCAGCCAGGGCTGCTGCGCCAGGGTCTGCTGCAGAGCCGCCGCCGTGCCCTGGAAGCCCGCCTGAATCTGGTCCGAAGGCAGGCCGATACGCGCCACGGCGGCGTCGATGGCGCTGGTGGCCTGGCCCAACGACACACCGGGCGCCAGGCTGAACGACACCGTGTCGGCCACGAACAGACCCTGGTGCTGCACGCTAAGCGGCGCGTTCGCGTTTTCCAGGCGCGTGAACGCAGACAGCGGCACGCGCGCGCCCGCCGCCGTGATCACCTCGACCTGGCGCAGCGATTCGATGTCCTGCGCGAACTTCGGGTCCACGCCCAGCACCACGTGATACTGGTTGAGCGGCCCGTACATCACCGACACCTGGCGCTGGCTGAACGAATTGTTCAGCACGGTGGAAATGGTAGACATACTCACGCCCAGCCGGGTCGCGGCCTCGCGGTCGATCACCAGGTCGATCTGGCGGCCCTTGTCCTCGACGTCGGTATCCACGTCCGTGATCTCGGGGATCTTCGCCATGGCCTGCTGCACCTTCGGCATCCAGGTGCGCAACAATTGCAGGTCGCCCGACATCAGCGTGTAGTCGTACGACCCCTGGCTCTGGCGTCCGCCGATCCGGATGTCCTGCTGCGACACCAGGAACATGCGCGCGCCCGGCATGTTCTGCAGCTTGCCGCGCAGCCGGTTGATGACCACGTCCGCCGACACCTTGCGCACTTCCAGGGGCTTGAGCTGGATCTGCATGAAACTGCTGTTGCTGCCGCCGCGCCCGCCGGCGTAGCCGGTCATGCTCTGCACCGCCGGATCCGCCAGCACCACCTTGCGCAGCGCGTCCAGCTTGGGCACGGTGGCCTGGAACGATGTGCCCTGGTCCACGCGGAAGAACCCCAGCAGCTGGCCCGTATCCTGCTGCGGGAAGAAGCCCTTGGGTACCACCGTGTACAGGTAGACGTTAAGCCCCACCGCGATCGCCAGCGTCAGCATCATCAGGCGGCCGTGCTCCAGCGCCCAGCGCAGCGAACGGCGGTAGCCGCCCAGCATCGCTTCGAAGCCGCGTTCGGACCAGCGCGCCAGCCCGCCGGGCGGCCGCGCTTCCTCGGGCTCGTTGCGCAACAGGCGCGCGCACATCATCGGCGTCAGGGTCAGCGATACCACCAGCGACACGAGGATCGCGGCCGACAGGGTCACGGCGAACTCGCGGAACAAGCGGCCGACCACGCCGCCCATCAACAGAATCGGGATGAACACCGCCACCAGCGACAGGCTCATCGACAGCACCGTGAAGCCTACCTCGCGCGAACCGCGCAGCGCCGCCCGCATGGGCGACATGCCGCGTTCGACGTGGCGCATGATGTTTTCGAGCACCACGATCGCATCGTCCACCACGAAGCCCGTGGCCACGATCAGCGCCATCAGCGAAATGGTGTTCAGCGTGAAGCCGCACAGGTACATGATGCAGAAGGTGCCGATAAGCGACACCGGCACCGCCACGCTGGGAATGATGGCCGCGCGCCAGCGCCGCAGGAACAGCAGCACCACCAGCACCACCAGGCCCACCGCAATGATCAGCGTCAGCTCCGCCTCGTGCAGCGACGCCCGGATGCTGGGCGTGCGGTCTTGCGCCACGGTCATGTTCACGTCCGCCGGCATCAGGGCCTGCAGGACCGGCAGCTGCGCGCGCACCGCGTCCACCGCCTCGATGATGTTGGCGTCGGCCTGGCGCCGCACGATCATCAGGATGGCCTTGCGGTCGTTGAAGAAACCGGTCTGGTACAGGTCCTCGACCGAATCCTCCACCTTGGCGACGTCCGACACCCGCACGGGCGCGCCGTCGCGCCAGGCGACGATCAGCGGCCGGTATTGCTCGGCGCGGCTGAGCTGGTCGCTGACCATGATCTGCCAGTGGTAGCGGTCGTTCTCCAGCACGCCCTTGGGGCGGTTGGCGTTGGCGTTGGCCAGGGTCGCGCGCAACTCGTCCAGCGATACGCCGCGGTTGGCCAGGGCGCCGGGCAGCACGGTGACGCGCACGGCCGGCAGCGAGCTGCCGCCCACCGTCACCTCGCCCACGCCGTCCACCTGCGACAATTTCTGCGCCACGATGGTGGAAGCGATGTCGTAGAGCTGGCCCTGGCTGAGCGTGTCGGACGTCAGCGCCAGCGTCATGATGGGCGCGTCCGACGGATTGGACTTGTGATACGTGGGGTTACTGCGCAGCCCGGAAGGCAGCAACGAGCGCGCCGCGTTGATCGCCGCCTGCACGTCGCGGGCGGCGCCGTTGATATCGCGGGAAAGGTCGAACTGCAGCGTGATGCGGGTGGACCCCTGCGAGCTGTTCGAGGTCATCTCGGTCACGCCGGCGATGCTGCCCAGCGACCGTTCCAGCGGCGTGGCCACGCTGGACGCCATGGTCTCCGGGCTGGCGCCGGGCAGGCTGGCCGAAACCGAGATGGTCGGAATATCCACCTGCGGCAGCGGCGCCACGGGCAGCAGAAAGAAAGACAGCATGCCTGCCAGCACAACCGCCAGGCTCAGTAGCGTCGTCGCCACCGGCCGGACGATGAAGGGTGCCGACAGGATCATGACGCATCCTCCGCCGAGGCAGTGCGCGCGGCGCGCCAGCGGCGCGACATACGGTCGAACATCAGGTAGATGACCGGCGTGGTAAACAGCGTGAGCACCTGCGACAGCAGCAGCCCACCCACCATCACCAGGCCCAGCGGCTGGCGCAGTTCGGCGCCCGTGCCGGTCGACAGCATCAGCGGTAACGCGCCGAACAGCGCGGCCAGCGTGGTCATCAGGATCGGGCGGAAACGCAGCAGCGCCGCCTCATGGATGGCCGCGCGCGGACTCAGGCCGCGTTTGCGCTCCGCGTCCAGCGCGAAGTCGATCATCATGATGGCGTTCTTCTTCACGATGCCGATCAGCAGGATGATCCCGATGATGCCGATCATGTCGAGCTCGGTGCCGCTGATCAACAGCGCGAGCAGCGCGCCGACCCCGGCCGACGGCAAGGTCGACAGGATGGTGATCGGGTGGATATAGCTTTCGTACAGCACGCCCAGCACGATGTACATCGTGACCACGGCCGCCAGGATCAGCCACAGCGTGCTGGACAGCGAGTTCTGGAACGCCAGCGCCGCGCCCTGGAAGCGCGTCTCGACGCCAGCGGGCAGGCCGATCTCGGCCTCGGCCGCGGTGATGGCCTCGACCGCGCCGGACAGCGAGGCGCCCGGAGCCAGGTTGAAGGACACGGTCACCATGGGGAACTGGTCCAGCCGGTTCACGGCCAGCACGGTCCTGCCCTCGCTGATGTGCGCCACGGACGACAGCGGCACCTGGCCGCCCGTCGAGGTGGGCACGTGGATCTGCCCCAGCGAGGCCGGCGTCATCTGGAACTGCGGCTGCACCTCCAGCACCACGCGGTACTGGTTGGACTGCGTGAAGATGGTGGAGATGAGGCGCTGGCCGAAGGCGTTGTAGAGCGCCTCGTCGATCACCGCCGCCGTGATGCCCAACCGCGAGGCCGCGTCGCGGTCGATCTCCACCCAGGTCTGCAGGCCGTCGTCCTGCAGGTCGTCCGTCACGTCCTTCAGCCCCGGCACCTGGCGCAGGCGATCCACGAGCCTGGGCGTCCATTCGCTCAGCACTTTCAGGTCGGGGTTGGACAGCGTCATCTGGTACTGCGTGCGGCTCACGCGGTCTTCGATGGTCAGGTCCTGTACCGGCTGCATGTAGACCGTCAGGCCGTCCTGCCTGGCCAGGGCCTCGTCCAGGCGCGCCATCACGGTACGCAGATCGCCGTTGCGCTCGGCCTGCGGCTTCAGCGCAATCTGCAGGCGCCCCGCGCTGAGCGTGGCGTTGCTGCCGTCCACCCCGATGAACGAGGAAACGGCCTGTACATCGGGATCTTCCAGCACCAGGCGCGCGGCCTCCTGCTGGCGCTCGGCCATCGCCTTGAACGAAATGGATTGCGGCGCCTGGGTAATGGCCTGGATCAGGCCGGTGTCCTGCTGCGGGAAGAATCCCTTGGGTATCGCCAGATACAGCAGCGCCGTCAGGGCAAACGTGGCCAGCGCCACCAGCAGCGTCAGCGTCTGATGGCGCAGCACGACCTGCAGCCAGCGGTCGTAGCCTGCGATGACGCGGTCGATGAAGGCGCCGGTGGCCTGGTGGAAGCGCCCATGCTTCTGCTCGGACTCCGCGTGGAGCAGGCGCGCGCACATCATGGGCGTAAGCGTCAGCGACACTACCAGCGAGATCAGGATGGACACCGCCAGCGTGATCGCGAATTCGCGGAACAGCCGCCCCACCACCTCCGTCATGAAAAGCAGCGGGATCAGCACGGCGATCAGCGAAAACGTCAGCGAGATCAGGGTGAAACCGATCTGCGCGGCGCCCTTGAGCGCCGCCTGTAATGGCGTTTCGCCCTCTTCGATGTGGCGGGCGATGTTCTCGATCATGACGATGGCGTCGTCCACCACGAAGCCGGTGGCGATCGTCAGCGCCATCAGGGTCAGGTTATTGATGGAGAAGCCCGCCAGATACATGATGCCGAACGTGCCCACCAGCGACAGCGGCACGACCACGCTGGGAATCAGCGTGGCGGTGAGGCTGCGCAGGAACACGAAGGTCACCATGACCACCAGCGCCACGGCCAGCAGCATTTCGAACTGCACGTCGGCGACCGAATCCCGGATGGTCTGCGTGCGGTCGGACACCACGCTCACGTCCAGGGTGGCCGGCAAGGCGGCGCGCAACTGCGGCAGCAGCGCCTGGATCCGGTTGACCACATCGATGACATTGGCGCCGGGCTGGCGCTGGATGTTGAGCAGGATGGCGGGCTTGTCGCCGGCCCAGGCCGCCTGCCGGACATCTTCGGCGCCCTCTACCGCGCGCGCCACGTCGGACAGGCGCAGCGGGGCATTGTTCTTGTACGCGATGATCAGGTCGTTGTAGTCGGTGGGCGTCTTGAGCTGATCGTTGGCGTTGATGGTGGTGGAGCGCTGCGGGCCGTCCAGGTTGCCCTTGGGCTGGTTCACGTTGGCGCCGACGATGGCGGTGCGCAGGTCCGACAGGGACAGGCCGTTGGCCGCCAGCGCCTGCGGATTCACCTGCACGCGCACCGCCGGCCGCTGCCCGCCCGCCACGCTGACCAGTCCCACTCCGGGAATCTGCGACAGCTTCTGCGCCACCCGCGTATCCACCAGGTCGCGCACCTGCGGCAAGGGCATGGTGGGCGAGGTGATCGCCAGCGTCAGCACCGCCGCGTCCGCCGGGTTCACCTTGTTGTAGGTGGGCGGCACCGGCAGGTCGCTGGGCAGCAGGTTCGAGGCGGCGTTGATAGCCGCCTGCACCTGCTGCTCGGCCACGTCCAGCGGCAGGCTGAGGTTGAACTGCATCGTAATGACCGAGGCGCCGCCCGAACTGGTGGACGACATCTGGTTCAGGCCCGGCATCTGCCCGAACTGCCGCTCCAGCGGCGACGTGACCAGCGAGGTCATGACGTCGGGGCTGGCGCCGGGGTACAGCGTCACCACCTGGATCGTCGGATAGTCCACTTCCGGCAGCGCCGAAACGGGCAGCAGCCGGTAGGCGATGAAGCCGGCGATCAGGATGGCCACCATGGACAGGGTGGTGGCCACCGGACGCAGAATGAACAGGCGCGACGGGCTCACGGCGTTCTCTTGCTTACTTCGAGGGCGGCGTGGTGCCGGCCGGGGCGCCGGCGCCCAGCGTCTTGTCGCGGGTGGCCGGGATCACGCCTGAGCTGCCCACCACATCCACCTTGGCGCCCGCGCGCAGGCGGTCGGTGCCTTCGACGACCACCCGGTCGCCGGGCTGCAGGCCTTCGTTGACCGCCACCATGCCGTTGTTGATCGCACCCAGTTTCACCTGGCGCACCTGGACCGTATCGTCCGCCTGCACCAGGAACACGAAGGCGCCCGCCGATCCTTGCTGGATGGCGGCCGTGGGGATGGCGGTGACGTCCTTGCGGGTCAGCACGTGCAGGCGCACGTTGACGAACTGGTTCGGGAAGAGCGCATCGTCCGCGTTGTCGAAGCGGGCTTTCAGCTTCAGGGTGCCGGTCGTCACATCGATCTGGTTGTCCAGCGTTTCCAGCTGGCCCGTGGCGATGCGCTGGGTATCGGCCCGGTCGTAGGCGTCCACAGTCAGCGTCTTGCCCGCGGCGATCTCGGCGCGCACTTCGGGCAGCTGGGTCTCGGGCAGCGTGAACACCACGGAAATCGGCTGGGTCTGGGTGATCACCACCAGCCCGTTGGTGTCCGAGCTGGACACCAGGTTGCCCCGGTCCACCTGGCGCAAGCCCAGGCGGCCGCTGATGGGGGCCGTGATGCGCGCGTAGTCCAGCTGCAGGCGGGCGTTATCCACATTGGCCTGATCGCTCTTGACGGTGCCCTCGTACTGGCGCACCAGCGCAGCCTGCGTATCGACCTGCTGCTTTGCGATCGAATCCTGCTTGAACAGGGCCTGGTAGCGTTGCAGGTCGCGGCGCGCGTTCTCCAGCTGGGCCAGGTTCTGCATCTGCGTGCCGCGCGCCTGGTCCAACGCAACCTGGAAGGCGCGGGGATCCACCTGCGCCAGCAGGTCGCCCGCCTTCACGCGCTGGCCTTCCTGGAAAGCGATCTCCACCAGTTCGCCGCTGACCCGGCTGCGGACGGTCACCGTGTTGTACGCGGTAACCGTGCCCAGCGATTTCAGGTAGATGTCGATGTCCTGCTTGGTGGCGGTGGCGATGCGCACCGGCACCGCCAGGCTCGCCATGGCCCCCGCTGGCGGCCGGCCGCCGAGGCGCCCGCCCGGTCCGCCGGCGCCGCCCGGCTTGGCCGAGGGCCGCAGGACCAGCCAGGCAATGCCCGCCGCGACAAGCAACAGCACCGCCAGCCCAACAAGGCGGCGGCGGGTCCGGCGGGCGGGAGAAGAGACAGGACGGCTTTCAGACATGGAACGGTTCTGGCGCTGGCGGGGAAAGCCGTATTGTCTACTAGACCATCCCGGTTTCCAGCATCGCGGCCCGCGGTTGAAACCCGCCGCAACAGGAATCAGGCCGGAATCCCGCCGCCCGGGACCAGGGCGGCTAGCCCGCCGCCGAGGGACGGACTACGTGCGCCGCCGGCCGGGTTCCTGCAACCGGAACACCCGCCCGGCCCCGTCCTACGAATTGCAGAGCGTCATCTGAAAGGCCACGTCGCGCGCGACCTGCTGGGGCTTGAATTCGCCGTCCTGTGTAGAAAAACGTATCCAGATCATGTACTTATTGGCGCTGATCTCGGGAAATACGCCGTGGGTGGGGTCCAGCCACACCCGCAACAGCTGGAACTGTTTGCCGCCCAGCATCTGCTGGTAGGCGCCCTGTTCCGCCAGGATGTCGGTCTTGCGGCCGGACTCGCGCAGCAGGCGCAGCGCCAGGGTCAGGCCGTCGTAAAGGGGAATGAACGGCGCCACCCAGGATTGCAGGTCCGCGCAGCGGGCGGCCTCGGATTTGTTCTGCCAGGCGAAGTACGAAGGCATGTCGACCTGCGTGGCGCTGCCCGGCATGGACAGACGCCCGCGCAGGCTGGTCAGCCATTCGTTTTCGCGCAGGGATTGGCCGGTCTTGCCCGGCGCCGCCAGCGCGCTGGCAACCTTTTCCATTTCGCGCAGCATCGCTTCCAGCGCATCCTGGGCCACGCCGGGATGATCGCGCAGGCCGACCAGCGCCAGGCGCTGGCGTTCGAGGTCCTGCAGGAGCGCGCCCTTGACGTCGGTGCGCTCGCAGGCGTCGAGCAGATCGAACAGGGAGCTGACGGCGACCTGGTGTTGGCGTGAGTCCCCCTCGCGGGCAAAGAAGAACAACCTGTCGAACAGGAATTCCAGCCGCAGATAAGCGCGGATGCGCTCATTGAAGGGATATTCGTAAACAATCACGCTTTTTTACAGGCCCATCTGTGGTTGGCCGGCTGGCCAATGTTAATCAGGGGTGCCGGCCTGGCCTTGGGCTTGGGCTTGCCGGCCCGTCGTGCTCGCCAGCGTCAGCCAGCGGTCATGCAGGGTCTTCGCCTGCGCGCGCAATTGTTCCGGTGAGGTCGCGCCGTCGTTGATGATGACGTCGTCGGCGGCTTCCAGTCGGCTTGCCCGCGCAGCCTGTGCCGCCATGATACGCCGGATGGCGGCCTCCGTCAGCCCGCTGCGCGACCGCACTCTGGCGATCTGCGTGTCGGGGTCGCAATCCACCACGCAAATGCGGTCCAGGCGAGGACGCCAGCGCGGCAGGGACTCCACCAGCAACGGCACGACGAAGACCAGATACGCCCCCGCAGCGGCATTGGCCTGGCGTTCGGTCTCTTGCCCGATGACGGGGTGCAGCACGGCCTCCAGCCGCAAGCGCACCTGCGGGTCCGAGAAGGCCTGCTCGCGCATCCATGCGCGGTCCAGCGCGCCGTCGGGCGTCAGCGCCCGCGGACCGAATTCGCGCTCGATGGCCGGCATGGCTGCGCCGTTCGCGGCGGTCAGCATGCGCGCGATCTCGTCGGTATCGACGAGCGTGGCGCCCCACTCCGCGAGCATGTCCGCCACGCGGGTCTTGCCCGATCCGATACCGCCCGTCAGCCCGATCTTGAACATACCGACCATCCTGTGTTTCGCGATGGCATGCGCGCACCTGCCGGCCGCGCTAGCCTAACCATTCCCAGAGCCCCTGCTGGCC
The DNA here is from genome assembly GCF_900496965.1 of Achromobacter agilis. Classification (GTDB taxonomy): domain Bacteria; phylum Pseudomonadota; class Gammaproteobacteria; order Burkholderiales; family Burkholderiaceae_B; genus Achromobacter; species Achromobacter agilis. The sequence continues at coordinate 106,338 of NZ_UFQB01000018.1, read as the reverse complement.
TCCCGCCAGCAGCGTCACGATGCCCGCAAGCGCCAGGTAGGGACCGAAAGGCAGCGGCTGACCGCGGCTGGCCCGCCCGCTGAGCGTCAGCAGGCCGCCGATCAGCACGCCCAGCAGCGAAGCGCTCAGCAGCAGCACCGGCAAGGCCTCGATGCCGAACCACGCGCCCAGGGCCGCCAGCAGTTTGAAGTCGCCGTAGCCCATGCCCTCGCGCCCGGTCAGCAGGCGGAATACATGAAAGATAACCCACAGGAAGACATAGCCCGCCACCGCGCCGGCCACCGCCATCTGCACGCTGGCGAAGGCGTCGGAAAAATTGACGAGCAGGCCCGCCCAGAGCAGCGGCTGTGTCAGCGCGTCGGGCAGCAGCGTCGATTCGAAGTCGATCCAGGCCAGGGCCACCAGCGTGGCGGACAACCCCATGGCGCACAGGGCGAGGGGCGTGGCGCCGAAGCGCCAGGCACAAGCGGCGAACAGCACGCAGCTCAGCAGCTCGATGGCGGGGTAGCGCCAACCTATCGGCGTCCCGCAGGCGGCGCAGCGGCCTCGCAGCAACAGCCAGCCCAGCACCGGCAGGCGCCGCCAGCCGGACACGGGCGCTTCGCATGCCGGGCAATGCGAAGCCGGCGACAACAGGCCGTAGCGGTTCGCGGGCCGCGCCTTGCCGGCCGCCTCCTGGCATTGCGCCTGCCACTCCCGCTCCATCATGCGCGGCAGCCGGTGAGTCAGGGTCGTCAGCCAGTTGCCGGCCGCCAGGCCCGCCAACGCCGCCAGGCCGATGAACAGGCCCAGGGGCAAATCGAAAACATGCCGCATCGCCATCATCCGCGAAGGCTGTGCGGGCGCGCCGCGGCAGCATCCTCGCGGCCGGAAACGCAATGATGGACGGGCCGCCGGCGGCTGTGTCGTAAATTGTGCATAAAGTGCGGACTACGTCAAAGAGCGGCTAAGGGAACGTATCGAATCTTCGCATAAGTGCGTAAAATCGGAGACAGACTCAATTCACGGATAAGCTGCCATGGCCGCGCGCGTCGACATCGTTACCCGCTCCCGCAAACTCAGCGTCATGGGGCTGCTGCTGGCGGGCACCGCATTGGGCGCGGCCGGCTGCGCCCAGCAGAAAACGGAAGGCTATTACGACCCGCCCGTGGAAAGCACCGTGACCGACGCGCAATACCAGGGTTCGGGCGCCGGCTACCGCAGCGTCATCCGGGCGCCGTCGCAAGTGCAGATCGCGCTCAAGCCCGACGCCCGCAAGCCGCAGAACCAGCAGCAACAGGCAGCCGCCGGCGCGCAAACCACCGAAGACGGGCAGGCCGTGCCCGAAGACACCAGTGGTGGCGGCAGCGCCAGCGCGGCCGCCGCACCGGCGCCGGCGCCCAACGCCGCCGCGCACAGCCTGGTGCCGCAACCGCAAACGTATATGGGCACGCTGCCGTGTTTCTCGCCCGCCATGCAATGCACGGCGCAGCGCGTAACACTGACGCTGGCGCCGAACGGCCGCTGGCGCGGCCGCACGGCCTACCTGGAAGACGATCCCAAGAAAGGCCCGCCGGTTGCCGAGCAGGGTTGCTGGGACGCCACCGACGAGCGCCCGCCGCGCGTCATCCTGATGGACGGCCAGGGCAATGTCCGCGTGGAATTCCTGGTGGCCGCCAACAACGTGCTGCGCGTGCGGTCCATCGGCGGCCAGACGCCCAACCTGAACTACAACCTGACTCGCCAGCCGGATCTGGACCCGATCGACGAACTGGCCAAGGCAAACACGCCGAAGTGCCCGTAACCCCTGATTGCGGCCGCTGAACGCCGCAGCAAACACGACGCCTCGGCCCCCGGGCCTGGTGAACGCCGCGTTCGCCAGGCCCGATGTTTTTGAGCGCGCGGCTGCGGCTTGTGTGCCGCGCCCGCGGCCCGTGGACGGGTGTCATGGCTTGCCGCCAGGCGGCTCTGCCTGCGATTGGCCATAGCCGGGCGGCGGCCGTTCATGCAGCGTGGGCGCCGGAACGGGCGAGCTGCCGTCCAGGCAGCCCATGCCCGGCACGGGCGATGCGCCCGAACGCCCATGCGCGCACAGCCTGCAGGCCAACTGCATGGCGTTGCGGGCGTGGAGCTTGGAGAAGATGCGGGCGCGGTGGGCTTCGACGGTGCGCAGCGAAATGCCCAGGTCGATGGCGATGACCTTGTTGGGGCTGCCGGCCGCCACGTAGGCGACGATCTGCCGTTCGCGGGGCGTCAGGGAAGACAGGACCGCTTCCAGGTCGGGACGGGGAATTTGCATGGGGCGGGCTCTCTTGCAATGTAGGATTGCATTGAGTCTGCCCCGCCGCGCTTTCCGCCGAAAGCTGGCAATTCTGCCAGGGGAGGACATAAATGCCCTCTCCTGGCGCGGCGTCAGGCCGTGTAGGCCAGCTCCAGGTTGTCGATCAGGCGGGTGCTGCCCAGCTTGGCGGCGGCCAGCACCACCAGCGGTTCGCCGGCCTGCAGGTCGGCGGCCTCGGGGCGTTTCAGGTCGCGCTGGCGGCGCAAGGCCACGTAGTCCACCTGCCAGCCGCGCTGGTTCAGGCGTTCGACTGCTTCGCGTTCCAGCGCGGCGGCATCGCGTTCGCCCTGCGCCAGACGCTGGCCCAGCTGTTGCAGCGCGGCATACAGCGCGGGCGCCTCGGCGCGGTCGGCGTCGCTCAGGTAGCGGTTGCGGGAAGACAGCGCCAGGCCGTCCTCGGCGCGCACGGTTTCGTGCGCCAGCACGTCCACGGGCAGCTGGAACTGGCGGCACATGTTGCGCACCACCATCAGCTGCTGGTAGTCCTTCTTGCCGAACACGGCCACGCGCGGCTGCACGCAGGAGAACAGCTTCAGCACGACGGTGCTGACGCCTTCGAAGAAGCCGGGGCGGAACTCGCCCTCGAGAATATCGCCCAGGTCGTCGGGCGGCTGCACGCGGAAGTTCTGCGGTTCGGGGTACATCTCGCGCTCGTTCGGCGCGAACAGCACGTAGACGTCGCGTTCCCGTTCGAGCTTCTCGATATCGGCCGCCAGGGTGCGGGGGTACTGGTCGAAGTCCTCGTTGGGACCGAACTGCAGCCGGTTCACGAAAATGCTGGCCACCACCGGATCGCCATGCTGGCGCGCCAGCTTCATGAGCGCCAGGTGGCCTTCGTGCAGGTTGCCCATGGTGGGCACAAACGACACGCGGTTCTGCCCGCGCAGGTGATCGCGCAATTCCTGGATGGTGTGTACGACTTTCAAGGGGACTCTCCGGGGAAGGGCGCCATTTCTAGGCCCGGTCAGGTCAGGCCGCGACGGCCGCCACGCTGGTATACGCCAAACGGACGTAGATGGGCGCGTAGGGCTCCGCCTGCGTGATTTCGAGGAGGGATTCGCGGGCCAGTTCCAGCATGGCGATGAAATGCACGACGACCACCGCCGCGGGCGCGCCTTCGCGGACGCGTTCCATGAACAGGTCGCCGAATTCCATGAAGCGCACGTCGTTCAGGCGCCGCAGGATGTGCGTCATGTGGTCGCGAACGGACAGCTGTTCGCGCGTGATGTGATGGTGCTGGTTCAGCTTGGCCCGCTTCATGATGTCGGCCCAGGCCGCGCGCAGGTCGTCTACGCTGACTTCCGGCAGCATGCGCTCCACGCTCAGGTCGGCCACCGCCTGGCTGCTGACGAAGTCGCGGCCCAGCTGCGGCATCGCGTCCAGCTTCTGTGCCGCCAGCTTCATCTGTTCGTACTCGAGCAGGCGGCGCACCAGTTCGGCGCGGGGGTCTTCGGGTTCCTCGCCGGTGTCGGTCTTCTTGACCGGCAACAGCATGCGCGACTTGATCTCGATGAGCATCGCCGCCATCAGCAGGTACTCGGCGGCCAGCTCCAGGTTGTGGATGCGAATCTGCTCCACGTACGACAAGTACTGCCGCGTGACATCCGCCATGGGGATGTCCAGCACGTTGAAGTTCTGCTTGCGGATCAGGTAGAGCAGCAGGTCCAGCGGCCCCTCGAACGCCTCCAGGAAGACCTCCAGCGCATCCGGCGGGATGTACAGGTCGGTCGGCATCTGGAACAGCGGCTCGCCGTAGAGGCGAGCGAACGCCACGCTGTCGATCGTGTCAGGCGTGCTGTCGACAGGCGGTTCCACTAGCGCGGCCAGGGCGTCGCCCGGGAAGTTTTGGGCCATGGTTGCCGCAATGGGCTCAGTCGGCCTGGTACACGTACGGCTTTTGCGGCACGCGGGCCGCGCGGAAGCCTTCCAGCAGTTCCGGATCCTGCGGCTTGTCCCAAAGGCGCGCGCGCCCTTCGCGCTGGCGCTCTTCGGCGCCAGGGTGCGACTTTTTGAAGTCTTTCAGGAAAAGGGTGATCTCGGATTCGTAGTTGGTTGCCATGACACCAATTTCAATGGGTTTCGGATGAGGGGAGTTTACTTCACGACGGCCCTCCCCCCGGCGTTACAATCTCGCGGCACCCAACGCCGCCTCCCGCCATGTCCGCAGAATCCGCAGCAGCAGCCAATCCCGCTCCATCACCCTCCACGGAAGCGATGCGCGCGGCGCGCATGATCCCCTTCATCGTCGGCTGTGCCCTGTTCATGCAGATGCTGGACGCCACGGTGGTCGCCACCGCACTGCCCGCGATGGCCCGGGCCCTGGGATCCACCCCGGTCCGCCTGAACGTGGCCATTACCTCCTACCTGCTGTCCGTGGCCGTCTTCGTGCCCGTCAGCGGCTGGGCGGCCGACCGCTACGGCGCCCGGCGCGTATTCGTGGCCGCCATCGGCCTGTTCACCCTGAGTTCCGTGGCCTGCGCCCTGTCCCAGGACCTGCAGCAGCTGGTCGCGGCCCGCATCGTGCAGGGGATGGCGGGCGCGATGATGGTGCCGGTGGGGCGAATCATCCTGTTGCGCACCGTGCCCAAGCAGGACCTGCTGAAAGCCATGTCCTTTCTGTCCATTCCTGCCCTGCTGGGTCCGGTGATCGGGCCGCCCCTGGGCGGCTTCATGGTCACCTACATGTCGTGGCACTGGATCTTCCTGATCAATATCCCTATCGGCGTCCTGGGCATCTTCCTGGTGCTGCGTTACGTGGCGGAAATCCGCGAGGAAGGCACCCCCAGCCTGGACTGGCCGGGCTTTCTGCTTAGCGCCATCTGCCTGGCGGCGCTGGTGAGCGGCTTCGAAGCCATCGGCCGCGACGTGATGCCGCTGCCCATGCTGCTGGGGCTGATCGCCACGGGCACCGTCTGCGGCTTCCTGTACGGCTGGCACGCCCGGCGCGCCGAGCACCCGATCATCGACCTGTCCCTGATGCGGATCCCCACCTTCGCCATCGCCACGCTCGGCGGCAACCTGTGCCGCTTCGCCGTGGGGGCCACGCCTTTCCTGCTGGCCATGCTGCTGCAGGTGGGCTTCGGCCTATCGCCCTTTTCCGCGGGGCTGATCACGTTCGCCAGCGCCGCCGGCGCGCTGCTGATGAAATTCGTCGCCACCCCCATCGTCCGGCACTTCGGCTTCCGCCGCGTCCTGACCGTGAACGCCGTGCTGGCCGGCTTGTTCATCGTGATCTGCGGCGCCTTCACGCCCGCCACGCCGGTCTGGCTGATGATCGTCATCCTCCTGATCGGCGGCTTTTTCCGCTCGCTGCAGTTCACCGGAGTAAATACGCTAACCTATGCCGACATTCCCCCGGCCAAGATGAGCCGCGCCAGCAGCTTCGCCGCCATGGCGCAGCAGCTCGGCATCAGCCTGGGCGTGGGAGTGGCCGCGGTCACGCTGAACATCAGCATGTCCTTGCGCGGCGCCGAGACGCTGGCGATACGGGACGTCGTCGCCGGCTTCATCGTCGTCGGCCTGCTGTGCATGGCTTCGACCTTCTCCTTTGGACGCCTCGATCCTCTGGCCGGGGCACACCTGAACGGCGCAAAACAACGTGACGACGAGTGAATTTGTCCTGGCCCTGGACCAGGGAACCACCAGCTCCCGAGCCATCGTATTCGACCGGGAAGGCGTCGTGCGCGGCATCGGCCAGCGTGAATTCCGCCAGCACTACCCCCGGCCGGGCTGGGTCGAACACGACGCCAGCGAAATCTGGAACAGCCAGTTGGACGTGGCCCGCGAAGCCCTGCGCAACGCCGGCGCGACTGCCGCCGACATCGCCGCGATCGGCATCACCAATCAGCGCGAAACCACACTGATCTGGGAACGCGCCACCGGCCGCCCGCTGGCCCGCGCCGTCGTCTGGCAGGACCGCCGCACCGCCCCCATGTGCGACCAGTTGCGCCAGGACGGCCACGCCGGCTTCCTGCAATCGCGCACCGGCCTGGTGCTGGACGCCTATTTCTCCGGCACCAAGCTCGCCTGGCTGCTGGACCACGTGCCCGGCGCCCGCCAGATGGCGGAACGCGGCGAACTGGCCTTCGGCACCGTCGATACCTGGCTGATCTGGCAATTGACCGGCGGCGCGGTGCACAGCACCGACCCCAGCAACGCCTCCCGCACCATGCTGTTCGACCTGCACACCCAGGACTGGAGCGACGAGATCCTGGCGCTGCTCAAGATTCCCCGCGGCGTGCTGCCCACGATCGCGCCCAGCAGCGCGGTGGTGGGCGAGGCGCTGCCCGAATGGCTGGGCGGCGCCGTCCCCATCGCGGGCGTGGCGGGCGACCAGCAGGCGGCCACCTTCGGCCAGGCGTGCTTCGCGCCCGGCATGGCCAAGAACACCTACGGCACCGGCTGCTTCATGCTGATGAACGTCGGCGAAAAACCCGTGCAATCGCAGAACAACCTGTTGTCCACCGTCGGCTGGGGCCTGCCGCAGCCCGGCAACGGCGCCTGGAAGCCCACCTACATGCTGGAAGGCGGCGTGTTCGTGGCGGGCGCGGCCGTGCAGTGGCTGCGCGACGGCCTGGGCATCATCCAGCGCTCCGAGGAAATCGAGTCCCTGGCCGCCAGCGTGTCCAGCACGGACGACGTGTTCATGGTTCCGGCCTTCGCCGGCCTGGGCGCGCCGCACTGGGACCCCTACGCGCGCGGCACCCTGGTGGGCCTGACCCGCGGCACCACGCGCGCGCACATCGCCCGCGCCACGCTCGAATCCATCGCCCTGCAAAGCGCCGAACTGCTCACCTGCATGAACGCCGATAGCGGCATCGCGCTGACCGAGCTGCGCGTGGACGGCGGCGCGGCCCGCAATGACCTGCTGATGCAGATGCAGGCGGACTTGCTGGGCGTTCCGGTCGTGCGCCCGCGCGTGCCCGAATCCACCGCGCTGGGCGCTGCGGGCCTGGCCGGCCTGGCAGTGGGCTTCTGGTCCGGCCAGGACGAGTTCGCCTCGAAGTGGCAGGCCGAACGCACCTTCGAGCCAACCTGGCCCGAATCGGTGCGCGACGCCCGCATGAAGCGGTGGCGGCAGGCCGTTGAGCTATCCAAGGGCTGGTCCGCCAGCACCGGAACGTAAGCCGGGCCGGCGGTTGCCGGGCTGTCAGTGCCTGACACCGGCTGTCGAACCGTTAGTGTCCGACACCTTACGGCAAGGCGCCACAGGCTGAAGCAACGCTTCCCGGGTGTCTGACACGGGTTGTGGGCAAGAGCGTTCCCCCCGGGCGTGTCAGACACCCGGCGACTCCTCTGCAATCCGTGCCGGCATCTCGTACGGGTGTCAGACACTGGGCATCCAGCATCTCGTGCGGGTGCCAGACACTGGGCATCCCCCCCTCCTCAAGCCACCCGCGCCCCTCCTATCGGCACTACCGTCGCGCTGAATTCCTTCAGCAGTTCTTCGCGGCGGGCCGCGGCCTTCTCCATCGCGGCTTCCTTCACGTGGCCGTAGCCCCGGATCTCTTCCGGCAGGCAGGCCAGGGCCACGGCGCGGTCCAGGTTCCCGCGGTTCAGCTTGGACAGGATCGCCGTCAGCGTCTCGCGGTATTCGCGGATCAGTTCCCGTTCGGCGCGGCGCTCCGCCGTGTAGCCGAAAACATCCAGCTTTGACCCGCGCAAGCCGCGCAGCCTGGCCAGCAGGCGGAAGACGCGCAACATGCCCGGGCCGTAGCTGCGCTTGATCAGGTGGCCCGCCTTGTCGCGCCGCGAAAACAGCGGCGGCGCCAGGTGGAAGTGCAGCTTCCAGTCACCCTCGAACTGCTCGCCCACCCGCTTGATGAACTCGCCGTCCGAATACAGCCTCGCCACTTCGTACTCGTCCTTGTAGGCCATCAGCTTGAAGTAATAGCGCGCCACCGCCAGCGCCAGCCGGTTCGTGCCGGTGGCCTCGCGCTCGGCGCGCGCCACCTTGTCCACCAGGTCGGCGTACTGCTTGGCGTAGGCCGCGTCCTGATAATCGGTCAGGAAAGCCTTGCGCACGGATACCAGCTGCTCCAGTTCGCCCGCGGGCTTCTTCAGGGCCACCACCGGGCTGGCCGCGCGCGGACGCTTGAGCTCGATGATGCTTTCGGGATGCGCGGGCAACGCGCCGCCGTTGGCCAGCAGGCGGCTCACTCCCGCCGGATCGTGGGCCGCGCGGCGGCCCCAGGCAAAGGCCGCGATGTTGTTCGGCACCTGCTGGCCGTTGAGTTCGATGGCGCGCAGCAGCGCATCCTGGGTCAGAGGGATCCAGCCCTTCTGATAGGCGTACCCCATCATCAGCGGGTTGGAGTAGATCGCGTCGCCCAGCAGGCCCACGGCCAGGGCGGCCGCATCCACAGTGTCGAGATTGTCCTTGCCGCAGGCGGACTGCAGGTCCGCCGTCAGGCTGGCGCCCGGCAGCGTCCAATCGGGATTGGCGACGAACGCCGCGGTGGGCGCGGTATCGCTGTTCAGCAGGACCCGCGTGCGGCCCGGCCGCAGCCGCGCCATGGCGTCCATGCTGGTGGCCACGACCAGATCGCCCGCCAGCAGCAGGTCGGCCTCGCCCATGGCGACCCGCGTGTTCATCAAATGGTCTGGCGTCTGCGCCAACACCACGTGCGAATACACCGCGCCGCCCTTTTGCGCCAGGCCCGCCATGTCCAGCACCGAACAGCCCTTGCCTTCCAGGTGCGCCGCCATGCCCAGCAGCTGGCCGATGGTGACGACACCCGTGCCGCCCACGCCGGCGATGAACACGCCGTACGGCCGTTCCAGCCCGCCCGCGGCCGGATGCGGCACGCCCTCGTCGATGGCGCCCTCCTGCGCCAGGGCCTGCGGCTTCTTCAGCCTGCCGCCTTCCACCGTTACGAAGCTGGGGCAGAAGCCCTTCAGACAGGAAAAATCCTTGTTGCAGCTGGACTGATTGATGGCACGCTTGCGGCCGAACTCCGTGTCCAGGGGTTCGACCGACAGGCAGTGCGATTGCTGTGAACAATCGCCGCAGCCTTCACAGACGCGCTCGTTGATGACGACGCGGCGCGCCGGGTCCGGGTAGGCGTTGCGCTTGCGGCGGCGGCGTTTCTCGGTGGCGCAGGTCTGGTCATAGATCAGCACCGACACCGCCGGATGTTCACGCAGCTCGCGCATCACCGCGTCCAGCTCGTCGCGGTGCTTCACCGGCACGCCCGGCGCCAAGCCTTCGATAGACTTGTACTTCTCGGGCTCGTCGGTCACGACGACGATCTTGTCGATGCCCTCGGCCGCCATCTGGCGGCTGATCATCGGCACGCTGAGCGGGCCATCCACCGGCTGCCCGCCCGTCATCGCCACGGCGTCGTTGAACAGGATCTTGTAGGTGATGGGCACCTTGGCCGCCACCGCCGCGCGGATCGCCAGCAGGCCCGAATGAAAATAGGTGCCGTCGCCCAGGTTGGCGAACACGTGCTTTTCCTCGGTGAACGGCGCCTGCCCCACCCAGGGCACGCCTTCGCCGCCCATCTGCGTGAAGACATCCGTGCTGCGGTCCATCCATCTGACCATGTAGTGGCAGCCGATGCCCGCCATGCCCCGCGAGCCCTCCGGCAGGCGGGTCGAGGTGTTGTGCGGACAGCCCGAACAGAACCAGGGCTTGCGCTCTTCGACGACGCGCGGACGGGCCAGCGCCTGTTCGCGCTCGCCAATGAAGGCCAGGCGCGCCTCGATGCCTGCGCGCACGTCCTCGGGCAGATCGAAGCGCAGGAGCCGCGCGGCGATCGCGCGCGCGACCATGGCGGGCGAGAACTCGTAATGCGCCGGCAGCAGCCAGTTGCCCTGGGGCACCGACCATTCGCCGCCGTCCTTGTCGTCGAACTTGCCGACCACACGCGGGATCTTCTTGCCGCTGCCGATCCAGCTGAACAGTTCCTCCTTCAGCTGGTATTCCAGCACCTGGCGCTTTTCCTCGACGACCAGGATCTCGTCCAGGCCCTCCGCGAAGCGCTGCGTGCCGGTGGACTCCAGCGGCCAGACCATCCCCACCTTGAACAGGCGCACGCCAATGCGCCGGCAGACGGCCTCGGAGAGGCCCAGGTCGGACAGCGCCTGGCGCGTGTCCAGGTAGGCCTTGCCGGACGTCATGATGCCGAAGCGCGCGTCGCGCTGCGGCACCTCCCACAGTTCGCGGTTGAGCTGGTTGGCGCGGGCGTAGGCCAGCGCGGCATAGAGCTTGTAGTCCAGCAGGCGGGCCTCCTGCTGCAGGGGCGTGTCCGGCAGCCGGATGTTCAGGCCGTCGGCCGGCAGCTGGAAGTCGTCGGGCAGCAGGATCTGCACACGGTGAGGATCCACGTCCACGGAGGCGGACACCTCGACGATGTCGGTGATGCACTTCATGCCCACCCAGACGCCCGCGTAGCGGCTCATCGCCCAGCCGTGCAGCCCGTAGTCCAGCACCTCCTGGACGCTGGAGGGAAACAGCGCCGGGATCATGCAGGCCTTGAGGATGTGGTCGCTCTGGTGCGGCAGGGTCGAGGACTTGGCCGGATGGTCGTCGCCCGCCACGACCAGCACGCCGCCATGGCGCGACGTGCCGGCGGCGTTGGCGTGCTTGAAGACGTCGCCGCAGCGGTCCACGCCCGGCCCCTTGCCGTACCACATGCCGAACACGCCGTCGTACTTGGCGCCCGGGAACAGGTTGACCTGCTGAGCCCCCCATACCGCGGTGGCGGCCAGGTCTTCGTTGATGCCGGGCTGGAACTCGACGTGGTGCGCCTTCAGGTACTTGGCCGCCTTCCACATGTTCTGGTCGACCCCGCCCAGCGGCGAGCCGCGGTAGCCGGACACAAAGCCCGCCGTATTCAGCCCGGCCTGCAGGTCGCGCACGCGCTGCATCATCGGCAGACGGACCAGGGCATGGATACCGCTCATCCAGGCACGCCCGGATTCCAGGGTGTACTTGTCGTCCAGCTGGACGGATTCGAGCGCCGCGCGCAAGGCAGGGGTAAGAGGAGCGTTCATGTCTACTCCGAGGGATCCTGGAACCCCCGCCGGCTTCGCGCGACACCCACTTCAAGCGCACGCGGGCGAGCAGGGGACGTGAATTCCGGGCGCTGGCGCGCTTCTGTTTACATTGGTTGTAACCGGTCGCCCCACCCCCGGCAATAGGGCGATGCGATAATTGCCGCCATGGACTTCGCCCCACGTATCGTCGACTGGCAGCGCCGGCATGGCCGCCACGATCTCCCCTGGCAGAACACCCAGGACCCCTATCGGATCTGGCTATCCGAGATCATGCTGCAGCAGACGCAAGTCGCGACGGTCATCCCCTACTACGACCGCTTCCTTGAGCGCTTCCCGGACGTGGCTGCCCTGGCCGCGGCCAGCCAGGAAGACGTGATGCCCTATTGGGCCGGGCTGGGCTATTACGCCCGCGCCCGCAACCTGCATCGCTGCGCCCAGGAGATCGCGCGCGACTGGAACGGCCGCTTCCCGCCCGCGGCCGAAGCCATCGCCACGCTGCCCGGCATCGGCCGCTCCACCGCGGCGGCGATCGCCGCGTTCGCCTACGGCGAGCGCTCCCCCATTCTGGACGGCAACGTCAAGCGCGTGTTCACCCGCCACTTCGGCATCGCGGGCGATCCGGCCAAGCGCGAGGTCGAACAGCGGCTATGGGCGCTGGCGGACGCGCAGGTCGAGGCCGCGCCCGATCTGGACATGGCCGCCTACACGCAAGGGCTGATGGACCTGGGTGCCACGCTCTGCACCCGCGGCAAGCCCGCCTGCGGCAAGTGCCCGGTGGCGGACAGCTGCGTGGCCCGCCGCGAAGGCCGCCAGGCCGAACTGCCCACGCCCAAGGCGCGCAAGGCCATTCCGGAACGCGAGACCTGTATGCTGGTGTTGCGCCATCAGGGTGCGTTCCTGCTGCAGCAAAGGCCCGAACCCGGCATCTGGGGCGGCCTATGGAGCCTGCCCGAATTCGACACGGCCCAGGACCCGGACAGCGCCTCGCGCGCGCTGGGGCTGGAGCCCGAGGAACGCTACGAACTCGCCGCCTTCGCCCATACATTCACGCACTACCGCCTGCACATCCGGCCCTGGCTGGTCCCGGTGCGCGCGGCCGCTCTGCGCGAATCCTCGCAACCGGAACGCTGGGTCCCCGCCGGCGAGCTGGCCTCCGTGGCCCTGCCCGCTCCCGTGAAGAAGCTGCTGCAGGGCCTGGTGGAGGCCGGCATGCAGGGCGGGTTGTTCCGGGACTGAGCAGCCTAAATCGAGGCTTCGCTCCCACCTACGCCCCCGCCCCCAGCAACATCACCAGCTTCAGGTCCGGGTGCGTCGCCAGCCGGAAGGTGATTTGCTGGTAGGCCAGCTTGCCGCGCTGCGGATGCTGGAACTCGCGCAGACCGCCTTCGCGCTCCACCACCGCGTGGCGGGTCCACCAGTGCGCGAACACGGGGCTTTGCCGGCTCAGGCTGTCCAGCAGCGCCAGCACCGCCGGCTCATCCAGGTGCGCGCCGGCGTCGGCGCGGAATTCCGCCACCACGCGGCGGGCGCGCTGGTCCCAGTCCACCACCAGTTCGCGCGCGGCCGGGTCCATGAAGATGTAGCGCAGCAGGTTGGGTTCGGCGTCGCGCCGGGGCCAATCGTCGAACAGGTCGCGCAGCGGCTCGTTGTAGGCCAGCACGTTCCAGGCGCGGTCGAGCACGTAGGCGGGCGCGTTGATGGCGTTCACGCATTCCTGCAGGGAGCCCGGCACGCCGCCCCCGTCATCGCGGGGATGCTGCGGGTCGGCGCAGTCGGCCAGGTCGAACAGATAGGCGCGCTCCGCGCGCGCCAATTGCAGCACGCCGGCGATCCGCGACCAGACCGAAGGCGATACCGAGACTTCCCGCCCCTGTTCGATCCAGGTGTACCAGGTCACGCTGATGCCGCACAGTTGCGCCACCTCTTCGCGCCGCAGGCCGGGAGTGCGGCGGCGCATGCCTTCGGGCAGGCCGGCCATCTGGGGCGTGATGCGCGACCGGGCGCTGCGCACGAATTCGCCCAGCGCCTGGCGGCGCACGCGGGAACCTTCATGGCCGGCGGCGCCGGGCTGGGGGGAAGTAGTCATACCAGGATCAGCAATGGGCTTGTACGTGTATAGCGGCGCGCCTATCTTAGCGCCTGCGCCGCTTTTTCCAACCAAAGGATTCCCATGACCTCCAGCACGCACGACGACGCCGTCCATCGCCAGTTCAGCCCGCGCGCCACCGCCTACCTGACCAGCGCCGTCCACGCCCAGGGCGAAGACCTGCTGCAAATGGCCGGCATCGCCGGCCAGCATTCCGGCGCCCGGCTGCTGGACTTGGGCTGCGGCGGCGGCCACGTGAGCTTTCACGTCGCCCCGCTGGTCCAGCACGTTACCGCCTACGACCTGTCGCAACAGATGCTGGACGTGGTCGCCGGCGAAGCCGCCAAACGCGGGCTCGCCAACCTGGCCACCTGTCAGGGCAAGGCCGAATACCTGCCGTTCGGCGACGGCGAATTCGATCTGGTGATGTCGCGCTATTCCACCCACCACTGGCAGGATGCCGGGCGCGGCCTGCGCGAGGCGTTCCGCGTGCTCAAGCCGGGCGGCACCGCCGTGTTCGCCGACGTGGTTTCGCCCGGCGAGCCGCTGCTGGACACCTGGTTGCAGACGATCGAGGTGCTGCGCGATACCTCTCACGTGCGCGACTATTCGGTCGCCGAATGGACCCGGATGCTGACCGAGGCCGGCTTCACGCTGCAGGGCCTGGTCCCTCGCCGCTTGCCCCTGGAGTTCCAGTCCTGGGTGACGCGCATGCGCACGCCAGATACGCTGGTGGCCGCGCTGCGCCACATGTTCGGTATCGCGCCGGACGTCGTTCGCGCGCACTTCGAGGTGCAGGACGACAGCTCTTTCACCAGCGACACGGCCACCATCGTGGTGAAGAAGCCCGGTTGAATCCGCCGCCCCGGACAGGCGCCGCGCTCGACAGGCGGCGCGCCGACCTTGTATAGATACGGATGATCCGGAAACCGTACAACAAGGAAGCGCCATGTCCGACTCATCCAAGCAGCCGCCCCACACATCGCCGGCGGACCTGACCGTCACGCAGGCGGCCGCCCTGATCCGCCAGGGCAGCCTCACCAGCGTCGCGCTGACCCAGGCGTGCCTGGACCGCATCGCCGCGCGCGAAGACCTCAATGCCTTCATCACCGTCGACCGGGATGGCGCGCTCGCCCAGGCCGCCGCCAGCGACGCGGCGCGCGGCCAGGCCGGCCGGCCCGTCAGGCCGCTGGAAGGCGTGCCCGTCGCCATCAAAGACAACATCCACGTAGCCGGCCTGCCCAACACGGCGGGCACGCCCGCCCTGAAGCAGTTCCGGCCGGCCGAGGACGCCCCCGTGGTGCAACGGCTGCGCGAGGCGGGAGCCGTCATCGTGGGCAAGACCCATATGCACGAGCTGGCGTTCGGGGTGTCGGGCTACAACACGGCGTTCCCCGGCGCGCAGAGCGTGGGCACGCGCAATGCCTACGATGCCAGCCGCATCGCCGGCGGTTCGTCCTCGGGCAGCGGCGCGGCCGTGGGCGCGCGCCTGGCCCCCGCCGCGCTGGGCACCGACACGGGCGCCTCGGTGCGCCTGCCCGCCGCCTTGAATGGCGCCGCCGGCTTCCGGCCGTCGGTGGGGCGGTATGACGGCGCGGGCATCACGCCTATCTCGCACACGCGCGACACCCCGGGCCCCATCGCCAACTGCATGGACGACATCGTGCTCCTGGACTCCGTGCTGGCCGGCGGCGACCAGGCCCTGGCGCCCCTGCCGGCAAGCGGATTGAGGCTGGGCCTGCATGCGTATTTCTGGAAGGACCTGGACCCGCAGGTGCAGGCGGCAACGGACGCCGCCCTCGCCAGGCTGCGCGCCGCGGGCGTGCAGCTCGTGGAACTGGACATGCCGGGCCTGGAGGCCAGCAACGCCGCGGTCGGCATGCCGGTCTGCCTGTACGAACAGAAGGCGGACCTGGCGGATTACCTTCGGCGTTACGGCGCCGGGGTGAGCGTCGAAGAGGTGGCGGCGCAGATATCGAGCCCGGACGTCAAAGCGATTTTCGACGGCCTGATCATGCCGGGCGTCCTGCCCACGCCGTCCGGTGAGCTGCTGCCGCTGCAGCCGCTGTACGAACGCGCCATGGCCGTGCATCGCGGCGAGCTCATCGGCGTTTACCGCCGCGCGTTCCAGGACCATGCGCTCGACGGCCTGCTGTTTCCCACGTCGCCGGTCATGCCCATGGCGTCCGCGCCGGAAGCCAGCAGCCTCGAGAACTTCACCCGGCTCGCCCGCAACGTCGATCCGGGCAGCAACGCCGGCCTGCCCGGACTCAGCGTGCCCGCGGGCCTTTCGGAGCAAGGCCTGCCCGTGGGACTGGAAGTGGACGGCCTGCCCGGCGAAGACAGGAAGATCCTGGCAATCGGCCTGACGCTGGAAGCCGTGCTGGGCCGGCTGGCCGGGCCGCCGCGCTAGCGCCCTTCGCAAAAGAAAAGCCGGCCCGAGGGGGCCGGCCTTGCCTTGCGCCCCGTTCAGCCCAGGTTCGGCGCCAGGGTGCGCTTCAGGTCTTCGATGCTGCGGCCGCTGCGGGCGGCGTAATCCTGCAGCTGGTCTTCGCCGATCACGCCCACGTTGAAGTACTGCGACTGAGGGTGGCTGAAGTAGAAGCCCGACACGCTGGAGGCCGGGTACATGGCGTAGCTGTCGGTCAGCATCATGCCGATGTCCGCGCCGTCCAGCACGCGGAACATGTCGGTCTTCACCACGTGCTCCGGACACGCAGGGTAGCCGGGCGCCGGCCGGATGCCGACGTACTTCTCGGCGATCATGTCGTCGTTGGACAGGGCCTCGTCGGGCGCGTAGCCCCAGAGGTCCTGGCGCACGCGCGCGTGCAGGCACTCGGCGAAGCCCTCGGCCAGGCGGTCGGCCAGGGACTTCAGCATGATGCTGGAATAGTCGTCCAGCGCCTTCTCGAACTCCGCTTCCTTCTTCTCGATGCCCAGGCCTGCCGTGACGGCGAACATGCCGATGTAGTCCAGCTTGCCGCTGGACCTGGGCGCGATGAAGTCCGACAGCGACTTGTTGCTGACGCCTTCGCGCTTGGCGCCCTGCTGGCGCAGGTTGCGGTAGGTGAACAGCACCTCGCTGCGAGTCTCGTCCTTGTAGACCTCGATATCTTCGTCGTTGACGCTGTTGGCCGGGTAGAAACCCACGACGCCGTTGGCGGTCAGCCAGCGGCCTTCGATGATGCGTTTCATCATGGCCAGGCCGTCGGCGTAGACCTTGCGCGCCTGTTCGCCCACGACCTTGTCGTCCAGGATGGCCGGGAACGGGCCGAACAGACTCCAGGTCTGGAAGAACGGGCCCCAGTCCACGTACTTCGCGATCTCGGCCAGGTCATAGCTCTTGAACGTGCGGCGGCCGATGAACTTCGGGCGCGGCGGCGTGTAGTTGTCCCAGTCGATCACGGGGCGCGAGGCGCGCGCTTGCGCCAGCGGCAGGATGGGCGTGGCCTTGCGGTTGGCGTGGCGCCGGCGCACCTCTTCGTAGTCCTGGGCCAGTTCCGCCAGGTAGGCGTCCGCCTGGTCCGACATCAGGTTGGTGGCCACGCCGACCGAACGGCTGGCGTCCGGCACATAGATGACCGGGCCTTCGTAGTTGGGCGCGATCTTCACCGCGGTGTGCACGCGGCTGGTGGTGGCCCCGCCGATCATCAGCGGCAGCTTGCGGCTGCGGAAGTATTCGTCGCGCTGCATTTCGCTGGCGACGTAGGCCATTTCTTCCAGGCTGGGCGTGATCAGGCCGGACAGGCCGACGATGTCGGCGTTCTCTTCCTTGGCCTTTTCCAGGATCTGCGCGCAGGGCACCATCACGCCCATGTTCACGACCTCAAAGTTGTTGCACTGCAGGACCACCGACACGATATTCTTGCCGATGTCGTGCACGTCGCCCTTGACGGTGGCGATGACGATCTTGCCCTTGGCCCGCACGTCGCCGCCGGCCGCCGCGATCTGGCGCTTCTCTTCTTCGATGAAGGGGATCAGGTGCGCCACGGCCTGCTTCATGACGCGGGCGGACTTGACCACCTGCGGCAGGAACATCTTGCCCGCGCCGAACAGGTCGCCCACGACGTTCATGCCGTCCATCAGCGGGCCTTCGATGACCTCGATCGGACGGCCGCCGCGCGCGAAAATCTTCTGGCGCACTTCTTCGGTGTCTTCCACGATGAAGTTGGTGATGCCGTGCACCAGCGCGTGCGACAGGCGCTGTTCGACCTCGGCATTGCGCCAGGTCAGGTCTTCTTCCTTCTTGGCGCCCGAGCCCTTCACGCTGTCGGCGAACTGCACCAGGCGCTCGGTCGGCGTGCGCTCGTCGTCGGCCTCGGTCTTGCCCACGGGCTCGGACCGGTCCAGGATCACGTCTTCGACCAGGTCGCGCAGCTTCGGATCCAGGTCGGCGTACACGCCGAGCTGGCCGGCGTTGACGATGCCCATCGTCATGCCTTCCCGGACCGCGTAGTATAGGAACACTGTGTGGATGGCCTCGCGCATCGGCTCGTTGCCGCGGAACGAGAAACTGACGTTGGAGACGCCGCCTGAAATACGGGCATGCGGCAGGTTCTCGCGGATCCAGCGCGTGCCTTCGATGAAGTCGACGGCGTAGTGGTTGTGCTCGTCGATGCCGGTGGCGACCGCGAAGACGTTGGGGTCGAAGATGATGTCTTCCGGCGGGAAGCCTTCTTCCTCGACCAGGATCTTGTAGGCCCGGCCGCAGATTTCCTTGCGGCGCTCGAGCGTGTCGGCCTGGCCTTGCTCGTCGAACGCCATCACCACCACGGCCGCGCCATAGCGGCGGCACAGGCGCGCATGGTGGCGGAAGGGCTCCAGCCCTTCTTTCATGGAGATGGAGTTCACCACCGGCTTGCCCTGCACGCACTTCAGGCCGGCTTCGATGACTTCCCACTTGGAGCTGTCGATCATGATCGGCACGCGCGCGATGTCCGGCTCGGAGGCGATCAGGTTCAGGAACCGGTGCATGCACGCCACCGAATCCAGCATGGCTTCGTCCATGTTGATGTCGATGATCTGCGCGCCGTTCTCGACCTGCTGGCGGGCCACGGCCAGCGCCTCGTCGTATTTCTCTTCGCGGATCAGGCGGGCGAACATCTTGCTGCCCGTCACGTTGGTGCGCTCGCCCACATTGACGAACAGCGTGTCTTCGTCGATGTTCAAGGGCTCCAGGCCCGAAAGGCGGGTCTTCACCGGAATATCCGGCACGGCGCGCGGCGTCAGCGAGCCCACCTTCGCGGCGATCTCGCGGATGTGGTCGGGCGTGGTGCCGCAACAGCCGCCGGACATGTTCACCAGGCCGGCGCGCGCAAACTCTTCCAGCAGCGCCGAGGTGTCGGCCGGCGTTTCGTCGAAGCCCGTTTCGGCCATCGGATTGGGCAGGCCGGCGTTGGGATAGACGCAGACGTAGGTGTCGCAGATCCTGGACAGTTCGGCCACGTAAGGGCGCATCAGCGCCGCGCCCAGCGCGCAGTTCAGGCCGACAGTGACGGGACGCGCGTGGCGCACCGAGTTCCAGAAGGCCTCGACGGTCTGGCCGGAGAGAATGCGGCCGGACGCGTCGGTCACGGTGCCGGAGATCATGACGGGCAGGCGGATGCCGCGTTGCTCGAACACTTCCTCGGTGGCGTAGATGGCCGCCTTGGCGTTCAGGGTGTCGAAGATGGTTTCGATCAGGACGATGTCGATGCCGCCGTCGAGCAGCCCGTTGAGCTGTTCGATGTAGGCGGTGCGCAGTTCGTCGAAGGTGACGTTGCGAGCGCCGGGATCGTTCACATCGGGCGAGATCGAGGCCGTCTTGGGCTGCGGGCCCAGCGCGCCGGCCACGAAACGCGGCTTGTCCGGCGTGCTGTAGGCATCACAGGCCTCGCGCGCCAGCCGGGCGGACACCAGGTTCAGCTCGTAGGCCAGTTCCGGCAGGTCGTAGTCGCCCTGGGCGATCGACGTGGCGCCGAAGGTATTGGTCTCGATGACGTCGGCGCCGGCCTCGAGGTATTGGCGGTGGATCTCGGAGATCACGTCCGGACGCACCAGCGAGAGCAGCTCGTTGTCGCCCTTGAGGTCTTTGCCGTGGGCGGCAAAGCGCTCGCCGCGGAAATCGGCCTCGCCCAGCTTGTAGCGCTGGATCATGGTGCCCATGGCGCCATCCAGGATCAGAATGCGCTTACCCAGCAGGCGGGCGAATTCGCCACCCTGGGTATAGGCTTCGGGCGGGTACGGCAGGCGGGGATACGACACGGGCAGGTCCGGATGGAGTTGGCAACGGCGGCGCAGTGTGGCTAAAAAGCGAAAAACGCCGGAAAAACAAGCCCTGATCGTAACAAAATGGGCTAGTTCGCGCCTCCCGGTGATACAGTTTCGGCCCCGAACCGGTGCTTTCGGCGCAGAGCGCATGCAAGAACGCAACACTTGCAGGCCGCGTGCGAAAGGTAAACGGGAAACAGGAAGATGTCCGCAGGACGGCAGGGCCCCACAAGGCGCCCCCCCCCCCCCGGCTCCAGCCTGTGCTGCCCCCGCAACGGTCCCCATGCGCGCGACGCGCCCATGGCAGCCCGATACCGGCCAGTTCGATCGCCAGGAAGTCCATGCATTGCCGCCAGGCCCTCACCGGCCCGCCGCGGCGAGGACGTCCTCTCCATCGTGCATGGCCTGCGGGGTCGCGGGTCGTATCGAGGTTACGTAGATGAAAACCCGCTCCATCCGGCGCTATGCCGGCGCCCTGCTCTGCTCCGCCCCGGCCCTCGCCGCCGCCCAGCAAGCTGCCTCCTCCACTCCCCAGCTCGACGCCGTCACCGTCACCGCCCAGCGCGTGCCGACCGACGGCCGCACGCTGCCGGTATCCATCTCGGTCATCACCGCCCAGGACATCGAGGCCAGCAGCGCCCGCACCATGCAGGACCTGCTGTCGACGCAGGCGGGCATCCACCTGGTCAACACCACCGGCTCCAGCGACAACGCCATCGTGGACTTGCGCGGTTTCGGCATCACCGGCGCCAGCAATACGCTGATCCTGATCGACGGCGTCAAGCAGAACACCAACGATCTGTCCGCGCCCAGCCTGGGCGTGGTGCCGCTGGACCAGGTCGAGCGCATCGAGATCGTGCGCGGCAGCGGCTCCGTCCAGTACGGCGGCGGCACGACCGGCGGCGTGATCAACATCATCACCCGCAAGGACTTCGCCAAGGAGCCGGTAACCGCCCGCGCGACGGCCACCTTCGGCAGCTACGGCCTGCGCCAGTACGACGCCGCCGTGGCCCTGAACAATGAAAAAGTGGGCGTGGATGCCTACATGCAGTCGCTGCACACCGACGGCTACCGCGACCACAGCGGCGAGCGCCGCGAAGGCGGCGGCGGCGGCATCACCTTCCGCCACGACGACGGCTCGATCCGCCTGTACGGCCGCACCACGACGCAGAAGCTGGAGCTGCCCGGCCCGCGCTCGATCAACCCGACCACCGGCGTGAACGAGTACCAGGACGATCCGCGCGGTTCGAAAAACGACGTCGACTTCGTCAAAACCACGACCACCACCTTCGGCCTGCAACTGGAACAGGCGATCGGCGTCGGCACGCTGTACGCCGACCTGTCGACCCGCGAAAAGAAGCTGAACGGCCTGTCCTACGACGGTTTCGGCGACATCCTGCGCGACCAGAAGCTGGAAGAGAATATCGCCAGCGTGCGCTACCGCCTGCCGATCGAAGGCGGCCACAGCCTCGTCTTCGGGGCCGACGGCCAGGAAGCCAAGACCACCGCCAACCAGAATGCCTACTACGACTTCCAGCCGTCGAAGTGGCAATCGCGCCAGCACCAGTACGGCCTGTTCGCCGAAGGCCAGGTCCGCGCCACCGACAGCACCTACGTGACGGCCGGCGTGCGCCGCCAGTACGCGTCCGACGACCTGGACGTGATTTCCGGCTCGGGCACCGCCTCCGACCGCAGCAACCACCTGACCGCCTGGCAGCTGGGCGTGCGCCAGGACCTGCCCTCCGGCTTCGGTGTGTACGGGAAGGTCGGCCGCAGCTTCCGCCTGCCCAATGCCGACGAACTGCTGTCGGTTCAGACGCCGCTGGCCCCGCAGACTTCCACCGACAAGGAAATCGGCGTGACTTGGCAATCGGCCGAAAACAGCGCCCGCCTGTCGTACTTCCGCTATGACCTGACCAACGAGATCCAGTACAACCCGCTGGCCGACGGCATGTGGGGCCCCGGCACCGGCGCCAACACCAACCTGGACCCGACCCGCCGCCAGGGCATCGAGCTGGAAGGCCACACCGCCCTGTCCAGCAGCCTGGCGCTGGACGCGAACCTGACCTGGATGGAAGCGCAATTCCGCTCCGGCACCTACGCCGGCGTGGATCTGGCCGGCAAGACCGTGCCGCTGGCGCCCAAGTGGCTGGCCAACGCCGGCGTGACCTGGCGCCCCACCGACGCGTTCCTGTGGAACGTGACGGCGCAGTACGTGGGCAAGTCGCGCATGGACAACGACCAGGCCAACCAGTTCGCCAAGGAACTGGATGCCTACGTGCTGTTCAACACCAAGGTGGCCTACAAGTTCACGCGCAACATCGAAGGCGCCATCGGCGTGAACAACATCTTCGACCGCCAGTACGCCACCTACGGCATCCGCGGCGGCAACGCGTCGTTCGAGATGCTGGGCCCCGTCGCCAACTACAGCCTGTACCCCGCGCCGGGCCGCAACTTCTATGCGTCGCTCACGCTGCGCTATTGATTGCGGACATCCGATATAGTCGGCGTTCTCCGTAGACCGCATCGGCTTCCGGCATGACACCCGCACGCGCCTACCCTCGCATCGCTCCGGGGCTGTTCCTGGCCCTGGGCATGCTGCTGGCCGCGGGCTCGGCCGCGGCGGGCCAGGCTGCGGCCGACCTGGCCGCCGGCGCCGGCATCCGGGTCCTGGACGACCGCAACCGCGAAGTCGTCCTGCGGGCGCCCGCCCGGCGCGCGATCACCTTGGCGCCCCACGCCACCGAGCTCGTCTATGCGGCCGGCGCGGGCGACTACCTCATCGCCACCATTCGCGGCAGCGACTATCCGCCCGCCGCCCGCCGCCTGCCGGTCATCGGCGACGGCACCCAGCCCGATCCGGAGCGCGTGGCCGCCGCCCGCCCCGACCTGCTGATCGCCTGGCAGGCGGCCCCCGCCGAGCCGCTGGTCCGCGTCATGGACAAGCTGGACGTGCCGGTCTTCTACAGCGATCCGCTGACGCTGGCGGCCATTCCCGACGCCGTGGAGCGCATGGGGATCCTGTTCGGCACCGAACCCCAGGCGCGGGCCGCCGCGCAGGCCCTGCGCGCCCGGCTGGACGCCCTGACGGCGCGCTACGCCGGCCGCCGGCCGGTGCGCGTGTTCGTCCAGGCCGGCCTGGATCCCATCTTCACGCTGAACGACTCCAGCATCGTCAGCGACGCCCTGCGCGCCTGCGGCGGCGTCAACGTCTTCGGCCAGGCGCCCGTCGTGGCCCCGCAGGTCACGCTGGAGAGCGTGCTGGCCGCCCGCCCCGAGGCCGTGCTGGCGGGGGTGAGCCGGCCCGAAGACACGCCGAGAAACCTCGCCGCTTGGCAGGCGCTCGGCCTGCCCGCCGCCCGCCAGGGCCACGTCTACGGGATCGATGCGGACGCGCTGTACCGCCCCGGGCCGCGGCTGCTGGACGCGGCCGAAACGCTCTGCGCCGACCTGGACCGCCTGCGCGGCTGATCCGGCCGCCATGCCACTATCTTCAATTAGTGGAACGCAGCATTCCGCCGGACCAGTTTGCCGATCGGCGTCGTGCTTTATCATTCGTGCAGCGATACGCCAGTCCCCGCGGGCCTCGCATCGTGCGCACCCGCCCTTTGAAACACCGCCATGACCACTCAAGACACGCTCACCATCGCCGGCCACGCCTACTCGTCGCGCCTGCTCGTCGGCACAGGCAAGTACAAGGACTTCGAACAGACCCGCGCGGCGCTGGACGCCAGCGGCACCGAGATCGTCACCGTCGCGATCCGCCGCACCAATATCGGCCAGAACCCCGGCGAACCGAACCTGCTGGACTACGTCCCGCCGTCAAAGTTCACGCTGCTGCCCAACACCGCCGGCTGCTACAGCGCCGACGACGCCGTGCGCACGCTGCGCCTGGCGCGCGAATTGCTGGACGGCCATGATCTGGTGAAGCTGGAAGTGCTGGGAGACCCGCACACCCTGTTCCCCAACATGCCCGAAACGCTCAAAGCCACCAAGACGCTGGTAGACGACGGCTTCAAGGTCATGGTGTATTGCACCGACGATCCCATCCAGTGCCGCATGCTGGAAGACCTGGGCGCCGTGGCCGTAATGCCGCTGGCCTCGCTGATCGGCTCGGGCATGGGTATCCTGAACCCCTGGAACCTGCGCCTCATCATCGACCAGGCCCGCGTGCCGATCGTGGTGGACGCCGGCGTGGGCACCGCGTCGGACGCCGCCATCGCCATGGAATTGGGCTGCGACGCCGTCCTGATGAACACCGCCATCGCTGGCGCGCGCGATCCCATCCTGATGGCCAGCGCCATGAAGAAAGGCGTGGAAGCCGGCCGCGAAGCCTTCCTGGCCGGCCGCATGCCCAAAAAGCTGTACAGCGGCGCGCCCAGCTCGCCCACCGAAGGCCTGATCACCGCCGGTCCGGCCAGCGGTGGCGCCAAATGAGCTCGCGCGCGCCGGCCGCCAGCGGCCGCCCCATTCCCAACGCACTGACGATCGCCGGGGTCGACCCTTCCGGCGGCGCCGGCATCCTGGCCGACGTAAAGGCCATGAGCGCCCTGGGCGCCTATGGCTGCTCCGTCATCGCGGCGCTGACCGCGCAGAATACGCGCGGCGTCACCGGCATTTCGGCGGTGCCGCCCGCCTTCGTCGGCCAGCAGATCGACACGCTGTTCGAAGACGTGCGCATCGACGCCGTCAAAATCGGCATGCTGGGCCAGCACCCAGTGATCCAGGTCGTGGCCGAAAAGCTGGCCAAATGGACCCCGGCCCACGTGGTGCTGGACCCGGTCATGGTGGCCAAGAGCGGCGACCTGCTGCTGGAGCGCAACGCCGTGGGCGCGATGCGCGAGGCCCTGCTGCCGCAGGCCACCCTGCTGACGCCCAACCTGCCCGAAGCCGGCGTGCTGCTGGAGGAACGGCCGGTCGAGACCGTCAAGGAAATGCGGCGCGTGGCCGAGCGGCTGCGCAACAAACTGGCCCATTCCGGCGAACGCTGGGTGCTCGTCAAGGGCGGCCACCTGCCCGGCAACGACACCATCGATTTGCTGCACGACGGCGACCGGATGATCGAATTGCCCGGCCACCGCATTGCCACGGTCAATACCCACGGCACCGGCTGCACGCTTTCCGCGGCGCTGGCCGCGCTGCTGCCACAAACCGGGGACGTACCAGAGGCCGCGCGCCGCGCCAAGGCCTACCTGACCGAGGCCATCCGCCACGCGGAGCGCCTGTCGGTCGGTTCCGGCCACGGGCCCGTCCACCACTTCCACGCCTGGTGGTAGGCCCGAACGGCGGCTGAAACACCTCTCGGCGGGCCGGGGCGTCACAGTACGCTACGAATCGGTACAATGCTCAGTTGATTCCTCTGTTTTTTCTGACCGTCATGAACGCTTCGACCTTGCCCGACGTAGAACAAGCCCGCTTCAACATGGTGGAACAGCAGATCCGCCCCTGGGATGTTCTGGACGCCAACGTGCTGCAAGCGCTGTTCGATGTGCGCCGCGAACAATTCGTTCCGCCGGCCCTGCGCGCGATGGCGTTTTCCGATCTGGAACTGCCGCTTGAAATCAACGCGGTCAATACGCGCCAAACCATGCTCGCGCCCAAGGTAGAAGCCCGCCTGGCGCAAGAGCTGCTGCTGACCAAGTCCGACTGCGTGCTGGAGATCGGCACCGGCTCCGGCTACCAGGCCGCGCTGCTGGGCTACCTGGCGCAACAGGTCACGTCGGTCGAGATCGACAGCCGCCTGGTGACGTTCGCGCAGCAGAACCTGCAAATGAACAACGTCACCAACGTCAAGGTCGAAACCGGCGATGCCCGCAACGGCTGGGGCTCCACCGAATACGACGCCATCCTCGTCACGGGTTCCGTGCCGACGGTGCCAGACGCGCTGAAGTACCAGTTGCGCGTGGGTGGCCGCCTGGTCGTCGTCGTCGGCCAGGCGCCCGTCATGACCGCCTGTCGCATCACCCGCACCACCGCGGCCAGCTTCGAAACGGTGAACCTGTTCGAAACGGTCATCAAGCCGCTGCGCGGCGTCACGGTGTCGCAGTTCAAGTTCTGAGTCCCAACCCTGCCGCCCCGCGTCCGCGCCTTCGCAGGGTTGACGGCGCCCCGGGCGGCCCGGCGTATCGTTGAAAATCATGCGCGTCCGATTGCTTACGGCTTTATTGGTATTCACCTGCGCCGCAAGCGTCGGTCCGTCGCCCGTCCAGGCGCAGAACCTGATCCAGGTCTGGCAGGAGGCGCTGGGCAATGACCCGCTCTACGCCGCCGCGCGGGCCAACTACCGTGCCGGCCTGGAAAAAGAACCCCAGGCACGCTCCCTGCTCCTTCCCCTGATTTCCGCCGAGGCCGGCGGGGCTTACCAGGAAACCCGCAGCACCCGCGGCATGGGCATCGCCTACAGCGGCGGACGCGGCGTCTGGGACCTGTCCCTCACCCAGCCCCTCTTCGACTGGGGCCGCTGGCAGAACTACGAACAATCCAAGCTGGTCGTGGCCGACGTGGAAGTGCAACTGCAGCAGGCCTACCAGGACCTGCTGCTGCGCGTGGCCGATGCCTACTTCAACGTGCTCTACGCCCAGGACACGCTGACCGCCACCGAGGCCGAAAAGGCCGCCGTGGCCGGCCAACTGGAGTCCGCCAAGCGCAACTTCGAGCTGGGCAACGCCACCATCACCGACACCTACGAGGCCCAGGCGCGCTACGACCTGGTCGTGGCCCAGGAGCTGCGCCTGCAGAACGACCTGGAAGTGCGCCGCGACGAGTTGGCCAAGATCATCGGCACGCCCCCCGGCGCGCTGTCCGAACTGCCCTACGGCGTGCAGCTGCCCGCCCCGCAACCCGCCCGCGTCGCCGACTGGAGCAACCAGGCGGAAGCCTCCAGCCTGGACGTGCTGCGCGCCCAGCTGCTGACCCGCATCGCCGGCCGTGAAATCCAGATCGCCAAGAGCGGCCACTATCCCACGCTGAACCTGCGGGCCACCAGCGGCAGCGCCAGCGACGCCGTCATGCGCAACGCCGCGCCGGGCAAGCCCATCGACAATACCGTCGGCGTCGTGCTGTCGATTCCGCTGTATTCGGGCGGCGGCGTGTCGTCGCAGGTGACCGAGAAAGTGCAGCTGGAGCAGAAGGCGCGCCACGACTACGAGGCGGCGCGCCGCCAGGCCGTGCAGGCCGCGCGCCAGTACTACACCGGCGTCACCAGCGGCCTGGCGCGTATCCAAGCCCTGGAAGCGGGCGAGAAATCCAGCCGCGCCGCGGTGGAGGCCAACCGCACCGGCTACGAGGTCGGCGTGCGCATCAACCTGGACGTGCTCAACGCCCAGCAGCAGCTCTACGCCACCCAGCGCGACCTGGCGCTGGCGCGCTACAGCACGGTGCTGGCCAGCCTGCGCCTGAAAGCCACGAGCGGCATCCTGGCGGAAGCGGACCTGGAAGCGATCAACCGCCTGCTGCGCGAGCCGCGCTAGGTGCCTTGTATTTTCCTCACGAGGGCGGTGGTGGAGCGTTCGAACTCGAAGGGAATCGCCACGGCGCGTCCGCCCCAGGTCTTGACCAGGGCGGTTTCGGGCAGTTTCTCCATGTCGTAGTCGCCGCCCTTGACGATCATGTCCGGCTTGAGCTGCGCGATCAGCGCCTCGGGCGTGTCTTCGTGGAAGGACGTGACGAGCGTCACGCAGCCCAGCGCGGCCAGCAAGGCGGCACGGTCTTCCATGCGGTTCAGCGGGCGCTCGGCACCCTTGCCCAGCCGGCGCACCGATTCGTCGGTGTTCACCGCCACCACGAGGGTCGCGCCCAGTTGGGCCGCCTGGTCCAAGTAGGTCGCGTGGCCCCGATGCAGGATGTCGAAGACGCCATTGGTGAACACCAGCGGCCGCGGATAGCGGCCGGCAGCGACGGCGGCGACGCATTCGTCGCGGGACAGGACCTTGGATTCGAAACGGGCGGCGGGCATGGCGGAATTGTACAGCCGTACTTTCTGGTGTCAGACACCCAGGCAGAGGGTCTTGAACCCGTCAGGCCGGCTCGTAGGGGTGTCAGACACTGTGAGGAGGCAGCTCCAGTGTCTGACACCCCCTACGAGAGACCCGTCAGGCTCAGGCCGACCTCCACGGGTGTCTGACACCCGGAGAAGTGCAAATGCGGCCAGTGTCAGACACACGGGGAAGGCCAGTCAGACACCCGGAGCATTACGCTCCCGCCAGAATGATTTCCTTTTCCTTCGGCACGATCAAGGCCGTCATTTCCTTGCGGTAGCGGTTCAGGTCCTTCACCGTTTCGAAGCTGCGGTCCATCAGCTTGGACAGGATGTGCAGGATGCGGGTGGCGACCTTTTGTTCCCAGGCGCCGTCGAAGCGGATCTGCGTGTCCAGCCAGTGCTCAAGCCAGCCCGGCTCGGGCAAGCGCGACTGCACGGTGTCGTTGGGGAACAGGTCCTTGTTCACGTGCAGGTTGGTCGGGTGCAGGGCCTGCTGGCTACGGCTGGCCGAGGCCATCAGCACGCCGATCTTCGAGAACGCCAGGCGCGCCTGCTCGCTGGTGTCCTGCCCGCGGTCGTGCAAGGCCCGGCGCATGTACTGCAGGTAGGCGCCCGCATGGCGGGCCTCGTCCTGCGCCACGGTCTTGTAGATGGCCTTGATGACCGGCTCCGTGTGCCATTCGGCGGCGCGGCGGTACCAGTGGTTCAGGCGGATTTCGCCGCAGAAGTGCAGCATCAGCGTTTCCAGCTCGGGCGCGGTATCGAACTCGAAGCGCACGTTGTGCAGTTCTTCTTCGGTCGGCACCAGGTCCGGGCAGAAGCGGCGCAGGTATTCGATCAGCACCAGGGAATGCTTCTGTTCTTCGAAGAACCACACCGACATGAACGCGCAGAAATCGCTGTCGCCGCGATTGTCGCGCAGGAACATCTCGGTCGCCGGCAGGGCAGCCCATTCGGTGATGGCGTTCATCTTGATCGTGTGCGCCTGCTCGTCCGACAGCTTGCTGCGATCGAAGTCGCCCCAGGGAATGTCGTGCGCCATGTTCCAGCGCACGGCTTCCATGGTCTTGAAGAGTTCAGGATAAAGCATGTTCTGCCCTTGTATTCGTCCCGCTGATGGGGCTATGAAAATTAATGAATGGCGCGCGCGACTCATCGGCGCGAGCGCTGCGACCATCCCCGCAGCGCTATTTTTCGCCGTCTCCCGCGAAGCTATGATGACCGTTTCATGAATGAAACATGACAAGAGGCGTCTAGATCATTGCGCCGCCTACCGGGTCAATGCCCATATCGCGACCCCGACTGCAAGGGCCACGACCCCAACCAGCGCTGCAACCAGCCGGTTGTTCTGCTCCTGCGCCCGCCGCAGCTGCGCCATCTCGGCCAGCAGGGCCGGCGAAACATTGGGGCGGCTGAGGTGGTCATGGACCAGCCTGGGCAAGGCAGGCAGCATCTGCGACCACTGCGCGGCCTCCTTTTCCAGGCTCTGCCGCAAACCCTTGATCCCGACGCGCTGGCGCATCCAGCGCTCGAGATAGGGTTTCGCGGTCTTCCAGAGATCCAGGTTCGGATCGAGCTGCCGGCCCAGGCCCTCGACGTTCAGCAGGGTCTTCTGCAACAGGACCAACTGCGGCTGGATCTCCACATTGAACCGGCGCGAGGTCTGGAACAGCCGGAGCAGCACCTGCCCCAGCGAGATCTCTGACAGCGGCCGGTCAAAGTACGGTTCGCAGACGGCGCGCACAGCGCCCTCCAGCTCTTCTTCGCGCGTATCGGGAGGCACCCAGCCCGACTCGATATGCAGCTGGGCCACCCGGCGGTAGTCGCGGTGGAAGAAGGCCAGGAAATTCTGCGCCAGGTAATTCTTGTCGAACTCCGACAGCGAGCCCACGATGCCGAAGTCCAGGGCGATGTAGCTGCCCAGGGTTTCGGGGCGGTCCGACACGTAGATATTGCCCGGATGCATGTCGGCGTGGAAGAAGCCGTCGGTGAAGACCTGCGTAAAGAAGATCTCGACGCCGGTGCGCGCCAGGGTCGGGATGTCGATGCCCGCCTCGCGCATGCGGTCCACCTGCCCCACCGGCATGCCATACATGCGCTGCATGGTGAACACCGTGGAGGCTGTGTATTCCCAGATCACCTCGGGCACGATCAGCATGTCGCCGCGGCCGGATTCCGGGCCGAAATTGCGGCGCAGCTGGCTGCAATTGGACGCCTCGCGTACCAGGTCGAGTTCGTCGTGCAGGTACTTGTCGAACTCGGCCACGACTTCCCGCGGCTTCAGCCGCCGGCCGTCGGCGCCAAGGCGCTCGATGATGCGCGCCACCACCTTCAGGAGCGATAGGTCTTTCTCGATGATGCTCAGCATGCCCGGGCGCAGCACTTTGACGGCGACCTCGCGGCCGTCGTGCAGCACGGCGAAGTGCACCTGGGCGATCGATGCCGACGCCACCGGATCCACGTCGAACTGCGCGAAGAGCTTCTCGGGCGGCGCGCCCAGCGCCGCTTCGATGCACGCGGCCGCCTGTGCCGAAGGGAACGGCGGCACGCGGTCTTGCAGGAGGGCCAGCTCATTGGCGATGTCGGCGGGAATCAGGTCGCGGCGGGTGGACAGCACCTGGCCGAACTTCACGAAAATGGGGCCCAGCGATTCCAGGGCCAGCCGCAGCCGCAGCCCGCGCGGCTTGCGCGGCCGCGTGCCCAGGCGGATGACGCGCAGCAGGCAGGTGGCCAGCGGATGGTTCAGGCTGGAAAGCACAAGCTCGTCCAGGCCGTAGCGCAGCGAAACCAGAACGATGCGGGCAAGGCGCAGCAGAGGAAACATGGATCAGGCGCCCCGCTTTGCGCCGGCCGCGGCCAGGCGGGTTTGGAGCGCGGCCGCCGAACGGGCCAGGGCGTCGGTCTGGGCGTTCAGCTCGGCCAGATCCAGGCGCCATTGCTCCAGCGCGGGCCTGCCCGCGAGCACGCCGCTTTCTTCCGACAGGTATTCCGATACGTTCCCGGCCAGGCGCTGGCCGGCCGTGCGCGCGCCGCCGGCCACAGCGCGGGCGCCGCTCACGATGCGCAGCGCGGCGATGTCGCCCACCACGCGGGCCAGCGCGTCTTCCGGATCCCAGCGCAACTGCTTGGACAGGTCGGCGACCACCTGGGCCAGCGCGGCATCGCCGGAGATGTGGGTGGCCTCGGCGAAATCGGGCGCGTCGCGATCGGCGCCCAGGCGCGGCAGGGGCAGTTTCTCGGGCGCGACCGTCAGGGTCACGTCGGGCACCACCGCGGGATCGGCCTGCGCTGCCAGCCCTTCGCTGTCGATCGTCAGGCCCAGGCTGAAGCCGCCCAGCGCGAAACGCACCGTCTTGCCGGCATGCCGGGCCAGGCGTTCGCGCGCCCAGTCCTCGCGCCGCAACAGGGCGTTGAGCGCGCTAACAGCCAACCGCGAAGGAGTGGGCAGGAACGAAAAAGGCAGCATGACGGTCTGCAACGGCCCAAGGGGCGGGTTGCCGGAATTAATGGGTAAATCGGGAGTGTAACGGGTTAGATGAGGGCGTGTTTTGCGCAGGGACATGGAAAAACCGGCCCCTAGAGGGGCCGGTTCAAGCAGATGCCTTGCGGCACCCACAACGGAGGGCGGTTCTGCCCGGGCCGCCAGCCTCAGCTGGCGTAATCCACCGGGATCTGCTGGATGCCGGCCAGCAGCCAGCCGCCGGACGCCGGCTTGAAGAGGTTCCAGACCTCTTCGAAGCGGAAGGCCTCGGTGCCCGGCGCCTCGCGCAGCATGCCGGAGAAGCGCACGCTGGCCAGGTGGCCGTCGGAAACCGTTTCGATGCCCAGCAGTTCGGCGTTCAACAGCACGACTTCGGTCTTGTTGGGCGCCGCGCCGCGCTCGGCCAGCTGCGGCTTGAGTTCGATGATCAGGTCGTCGGTCAGGAATTCGCGCAGGCGGTCGGTGCTGCCGCTGTCCCAGATGGCCTGGATGCGGATGAACTGCTCCTTGGCCTGCTTCAGGAAGTTAGGCGTATCGAAGTCGCCCGGCACGAACCAGTTGTTGTCATCGCCGGCCTGGGGCACGGCGGCCGGCGCGGCGGCGGCAACAGGAGCCGCTGCGGGAGCGGCGGCCGGCTGCAACGATTCACGCCACGTCGTTTGCTGCTGTTGGCCGGCAGACGCGTTATTGGCGCCGCCGAATGCGCCCTGTGTGGCGGTACGGGGGGCCGCGCCGCGCAGGCGGCGGACGATGAACATGATGGCGAAGACGACCAGGCCGATCAGCAGCGCGGACGACAGGAACTCGGCGAAAGCGCCCGACAGGCCCATGCTGGACAGCAGCGCGGCGATGCCCAGGCCGGCGGCGATGCCGGCGATGGGGCCGAGCCAGCGCGAAGCGCCGCTCTTGGCGGCGGCGCCCGCGGCGCCCGCCGTTGCCGCGCCGGCGGCTGCCGGCGCCGCCGTGGCGCCCGCCGTATTGTTGGTCGCGGCCGGAGGCGTGGTGGCCTGGCGCTGCTGGGTCACGTTGGAGGATTGCCGGCCGATGCTGCTGCCGCCGCCCGCGCGGCGGGCTTCGGCGTCGAACGATGCCGTTACCAGTGCCGCACCGGAGATGGCGATGAGCGCCGCGGCGACAAACCGCGAGATACAGAATTTGGACATGAGTTTTTGCTCCCTCGTACTCGCGCCCCCTGCCGCCCCGAGCAGCAGGGAGCCCTGCGGATCGCAGGGCCATGGTCGCGACTTTTCTTACAACAATCTGAATACCGTAAGAATAACGGACAAGACGCCGCCCCACAAGTTCCGCGAGGGGCGGAGAAATATCCCGCAAACGGTGGCGTTCAGCCCAGCCGCACGCCTTCGTGCAAGGCGGCGATGCCGGCGGTCAGGTTGAAATACTGCACGCGTTCCAGACCGGCCGTGCGCAGCATGTCGGCCAGGGTTTCCTGGTCGGGGTGCATGCGGATCGATTCGGCCAGGTAGCGGTAGCTGGCCTCGTCCTTGGCGATCTTCTTGCCCAGCCAGGGCAGCACATTGAAGGAATACCAGTCGTAGGCCGGCGCGAGCGGCTTGGCGACGCGGGAGAATTCCAGCACCAGCAGCTTGCCGCCCGGCTTCAGCACCCGGGTCATTTCCGCCAGAGCGCGGTCCTTGTGCGTCATGTTGCGCAGGCCGAAGGCCACGCTGACGCGATCGAAGTAAGCGGAGGGAAAAGGCAGCCGCTCGGCGTCGCACACCGCGGCCGGAACCAGCAGGCCGGCGTCGGTCAGGCGGTCGCGGCCCACGCGCAGCATGGAATCATTGATGTCGGTCAGCCAGACCTCGCCCGTGGGGCCGGCCCGCTTGGCGAAGGCGCGGGCCAGGTCGCCCGTGCCGCCGGCGATGTCCAGCACTTTCATGCCCGGGCGGATGGCGGCGCGGCCGATGGTGAACGCCTTCCAGACGCGGTGCAGGCCCGCCGACATGAAGTCGTTCATGACATCGTAGCGCTGGGCGACCGAATGGAAGACCTCGGCGACCTTGCGGGCTTTTTCGCTTTCCGGCACCGATTGGAAGCCGAAATGGGTGGATGGCGAGGCGGAATCCGCGGAATGTTGCGATTCGGAGGGGTTTTGCATGGTGAATTCCCGATATATCGCTCAATGGTAGCCTATTGGCCCCCGGGCAGAGGCCCGCGAACGCCTCGGGCGGCACGCCGCGGTCACATACCTGAAATATTGCGGCCATACTATCGCAATGTTCGCGCCGCGCCGGCGCTCAGAAGTGTGCCAAATCCGCCATGTCCAGCACCATCCTCGTCGTCGAAGACGAACCCGCCATCCAGGAACTGATCGCCGTCAACCTGTCCTTCGCCGGGCACAAGGTGCTGCGCGCCTTCGACGCCGACCAGGCCCAGACGCTGATCCGCGCCGAGCTTCCCGACCTGATCCTGCTCGACTGGATGCTGCCCGGCACGTCCGGCCTCGCCATGGCGCGCAAGCTGCGCAACGACGAGCGCACCCGGGCCGTCCCGGTCATCATGCTGACCGCCAAGGGCTCCGAACAGGACAAAGTAGACGGCCTGGAAGCCGGCGCCGACGACTACATTACCAAGCCGTTCTCGCCGAAGGAGCTGATGGCCCGCATCAAGGCCGTACTGCGCCGCCGCGCGCCCCAGCTCACCGATGACGTGATCGACGTGGGCGGCCTGAAGCTGGATCCGGTGACGCATCGCCTGTCGGGCAACAGCCAATCGCTGCAGATCGGCCCCACCGAATTCCGCCTGCTGCATTTCTTCATGACCCACCCCGAGCGCGTGTTCTCCCGTTCTCAGTTGCTGGACCAGGTCTGGGGCGACCACGTGTTCGTGGAAGAACGCACGGTCGACGTCCACATCCGCCGCCTGCGCAAGGCGCTGGAGCCCAGCGGCCATGACGCGCACGTGGAAACGGTCCGTGGCAGCGGCTACCGGTTTACTGCCCAGCTCCCGACGCGGTAAAACTCCCGCACGATGATCTGGTTGCGCACCCTTTTCCTGATCGCCCTGTGGGCGATCGCGGCGCTTGTCGCCCAATGGCTCATTGGAGACCCGGCAGGCTGGATCCTGTTCAGCGCCGCGCTGGCCGGCATGCTGCTCTGGCGCAGCTGGCGGCTGCACCTCGTCTCCCGCTGGGCGAACAATCCCGACACCTCCCCTCCCGCCTCGGTCGGCCCCTGGGACGATATCCTCGCTCCGCTGTACCGTTATACCCGGGCGCGCGCCCGCGAGCTGGCCGAAACCCAGAACACCATGCATGGCATGCTGGCCGCCGCGCAGGCGCTGCCGGACGGCGCGGTGACCCTCAATGAAGATTTCCAGATCGACTGGTGCAACCGCATGGCGCGCCAGCACCTGGGCCTGCGCCTGCCGGCGGACCGCGGCCACAACCTGCTGAACCTGCTGCGCGCGCCCGAATTCGTGGAATACGCCCACCGGGCCGCCTGGCCGGAGCCCATCCTGGTACGCCTGGGTCAACAGGGCCAGGAACGGCTGATGATGATGCAGTTGACCGCCTATGCCAGCAACCAGCGCCTGCTGATCACCCGCGACGTCACCCAGATCGAGCGCCTGGAAACCACTCGCCGCGATTTCGTCGCCAACGTGTCGCACGAGCTGCGCACGCCCCTGACGGTGCTGGCGGGCTTCCTGGAAACGCTGCGCGACATGCCCGAGGATGCGCTGCCCGCCGAACAGCGCGAGCAGTACGTCGACATGATGCACGAACAGGCCCAGCGCATGCAGGCCATCGTGGAAGACCTGCTGACTCTCTCCACGCTGGAATCGTCGCCGGGCACCGACCCGCGCGCCGTCAATATCAGCGCCCTGCTGCAGAAGGCCCGCCAGCAGATCGAGGCGCTGTCGGGCGGCCGCCACGTGCTGGAATGGCACATCGATGAATCCCTGGACGTGCTGGGCGCCGAAACCGAGCTGGCGTCGGCCCTATCCAACCTGCTGACCAATGCCGTGCGCTACACGCCCGACGGCGGCACCATCACCGTGCGCTGGGAACGCGACGAGGACGGCGGCGCGCGCTACAGCGTGCAGGACACCGGTATCGGCATCCCGGCCCGCCATCTGCCCCGCCTGACCGAACGCTTCTACCGCGTGGACCGCGGCCGTTCGCGCGCCGTGGGAGGCACCGGCCTGGGCCTGGCGATCACCAAGCACATCGCCATGCGCCATGACGCCGAATTGCTGATCACCAGCGAGCAGGGCAAGGGCAGCGTATTCGCTTTGCGCTTCCCGCCCGACCGCATCGCCGTCGACGCCGCGAACTGACCGCCCATGCGCCCATCCGTGCCGCAAGCGCGGCACGGATGGTAAATTTTCGGCCATGCGCATCCTGGTCATCGAAGACGAACCCAAACTGGCCGACTACCTCAAGAAGGGGCTGTCGGAGCAAAGCCACGTCGTGGACCTCGCCCGCGATGGCGTGGACGGCCTGCACCTGGCGCTCGAAGGCGCCTACGACCTGATCGTGCTGGACGTGATGCTGCCCGGCGTGGACGGATTCGGCATCCTGGCCTCCGTGCGCGCGCAAAAGAACACCCCCATCCTCATGCTGACGGCGCGCGACGCCGTGGAAGACCGCGTGCGCGGCCTGGAAGGCGGCGCCGACGATTACCTCGTAAAGCCCTTCGCCTTCTCCGAGCTGCTGGCGCGCGTGCAGGCCTTGCTGCGGCGCGGGCGCATGCAGGAGCCCACCGTGCTGCGGCTGGCCGACCTCGAACTCGACCTGACGCGGCGCCGCGCCCAGCGCGCCGGGCGGCGGCTGGACCTGACCGCCAAGGAATTCAGCCTGCTGGCCCTGCTGCTGCGCCGCCAGGGCCAGGTGCTGTCGCGCACAACGCTGGCGGAACAGGTCTGGGACATGAACTTCGACAGCGACACCAACGTGATCGACGTCGCGGTGCGGCGCCTGCGCGGCAAGCTGGACGACCCCTACGACACCAAACTGCTGCATACGGTGCGCGGCATGGGCTACGTGCTGGAATCGCGCCCCGCATGAAGCCGCCGCGCATGCGCTCCATGCAGGCGCGGCTGACCCTGCTGCTGGGCGCCATCGCGCTGCTGGTGTCCAGCCTGGCGGGCGCCACGCTGTTCTGGGCATTGAAGCGCGAAGTCGAGCGCCAGGAAATCACCGAGGTCAGCGGCAAGCTGGAACTGATCGACCACCTGATCGACATGCAGAACAGCGCCAGCGGCCTGCAGGACCTGGCCGCCACCTTCGACCAGATGCGCGCGGGCGAGGGTCAGCTGGGGATCTGGATCATGGATGCCCAGGGCAAGGTGGTCTACGGCGGCGCCGCGCCGGAAACGCTGGAGGCGCTGCCCGACAGGCAGGTCGTGCTCGAGGCCCCGGACGGCGGCCGCATGCGCGGGCTGCGCGTGAACATGAACGACCGCATCCTGCCTGGCGCGCAACTGACCGTGGCTGTCAGCACGCGCACCAGCTCGCAGTTCCTGTACGCCTATGGCACCGCCCTGGTGCTGATCTGCGCGCTGTGGGTAGGCGCGACGGTGATGCTGGCCGCCTGGGCCGTGCGCCGCAGCATGGCGCCGACGCGCAGGCTGTCCGAACAGGCGGCGCGCATCCAGCCCGACAACCTATCGCGGCGCCTGCCCCTGCAGGACACCGACCGCGAACTGCACGAGCTGGTGCGGTCCTTCAACCGGACCCTGGAACGACTGCAAGCGGCCTACCAGCAGATGGAAGGCTTCAACGCCGACGTGGCCCACGAACTGCGCACGCCGCTGGCCACGCTGATCAACGGCACCCAGGTCATGCTGTCGTCGCCCCGCGACGCGGCCGAACTGCGCGACGCCCTGGAATCCAACCTGGAAGAGCTGGAAGACCTGAAGACCCTGGTCAACGACATGCTGTTCCTGGCCCGCGCCGACCGCGGCGAGCGGGCCGCGGACCTCGTGCCGGTTTCGCTCGCGGCCGAAGCGCGGCGTGTGGCCGAATACTATGAAGCCACGCTGGAAGAACGCGGGGTGGGCCTGCGCTGCGAAGGCGACGCCACCGTCGCCGCCAACCCGGGGCTGGTGCGCCGCGCGCTGGCCAACCTGATCGCCAACGCCATCAAGGCCACGCCCCCGGGCGGCGAGATCGTGCTGGCCTGCTCGGCGTCTGCGGCCGGCGCGCGGGTGGAAGTGCGCAACCCCGGCATCCCCATTCCCGCCGCCGACCTGCCCCGCATCTTCGACCGCTTCTTCCGCTCCGGCCAGGCGCGCGCGCCGCGCAGCGAAGGCCACGGACTGGGCCTGGCCATCGTGCGCGCCATCGCCCGCATGCATGGCGGCGAAGTGGACGCCGCCTCGGACGCGCGCGGCACCATCGTCGGCATCACCCTGCGCGGGCCCGACGGCCATACCGCCGCGGCCAACATTACAGAAATGTAATGTTGGCGACAGGATAGGGTCACCGCCGTTTTCCTACAGTGCCATCACCGTCCCCACTATCAAGGATTCGCGTGAAAGGCACTCTGCTCCGCACCACCCAAGCCGCCGTCCTGGCCCTGACGATCAGCGCGGGCGCCGCGTACGCCGCCGGCGGCCACGGCGACCATGCGATGCCGGCCGCCTCCGCCCCTATCGGCAAGGCGGGCGACCCGGCCCGCGTCACCCGCAGCATCGATGTCGACATGACCGACGCCATGCGCTTCACGCCCGCCCGCATCGAGGTCAAGGCCGGCGAGACCGTGCGCCTGAACGTGCGCAACGCCGGCAGGATCCGGCATGAGCTGGTGCTGGGCACCGAGGCCGATCTCAAAGCGCACTACGACATGATGATGAAGGATCCTGGCATGCGCCACGAAGAAGCCAACGCCGTGTCGCTGGAAGGCGGCAAGAGCGGACAGATCGTCTGGCGCTTCGACAAGGCGGGCACCGTGTCCTTCGGCTGCCTGGAACCCGGCCACTACACCGCCGGCATGAAGGGCGCAGTATCGGTGCTGTAAGCATCGCTTCCCACACGGACCCGACATGACAGCCTCTCACCCCCTTTCCCGCCGCCGCTTCGTGCAGGGCCTGGCCGGCGGCGGCGCGCTGACCGCGCTGGGCGGCTGGCGCGCCGCGCTGGCGGCGCCGGCCCCGGCCGCCGCCGCGGAATTGCGCGGCACCGAATTCCATCTGGAAATCGGCGAAACGCCCGTGAATTTCACGGGCGCGGCCCGCATCGGCACCACGGTGAACGGCCAGCTGCCCGCGCCGCGCCTGCGCTGGCGCGAAGGCGACACGGTAACGCTGCACGTCACCAACCGCCTGCGCGAACAGTCCTCCATCCATTGGCACGGCATCCTCCTGCCCACCGAGATGGACGGCGTGCCCGGGCTGAGCTTTCCCGGCATCGACCCAGGCCAGACCTACACCTACCACTTCGATGTGCGCCAGAGCGGCACGTACTGGTACCACAGCCATTCCGGCTTCCAGGAACAGACCGGCCTGTACGGCGCCATCGTCATCGACCCGCGCCGCCGCGACCCGATCGCATCCGACCGCGACTACACGGTGCTGCTGTCCGACTGGACGGACGAAGACCCCATGCGGCTCTTCAACAAGCTGAAGATCATGCCCGACTACTACAACGGCATTCAGCCCAGCATTCAGAGCCTGCGCGCCGAGGCCCGCGACAAGGGTTGGAGCGCCGCGCTGTCGGAACGGCTGATGTGGGAGCAGATGCGCATGAATCCGTCGGACCTGGCGGATGTGTCCGGCGCCACCTACACTTTTCTCACCAACGGCGTCACCCCGGCCGGCAACTGGACGGGTCTGTTCCAGCCCGGCGAACGCGTGCGCCTGCGCTTCATCAACGGGTCCGCGATGACGTACTTCGATGTCCGCATCCCCGGGCTGAAGATGACGGTCGTGGCCGCGGACGGGCAGGACGTGCGTCCTGTGGACGTAGACGAGTTCCGCATCGGCGTGGCCGAGACCTATGACGTCATCGTCGAGCCCCAGGACGAGCGCGCCTACACCATCTTCTCACAGGCCATGGACCGTTCCGGCTATGCGCGCGCCACGCTGGCGCCGCGCGCCGGCATGCAGGCCGAGGTCCCCGCCCTCGACCGCGTGCAGCTGCTGGGCATGATGGACATGGGCATGGCGCATGACATGGACCACGGCGGCCACGGTTCCGGCGCCGGGCAAGGCGGCATGGTGGAGGTCAAGCATCCCTATCCCACCGAGCGCGGCGTGAGCAACTCGATGCTGCCCGACGTGGTGTCGACGCGGCTCGACGATCCCGGCGTCGGCCTGCGCGACAATGGCCGCCGCGTGCTGACCTACGCCGACCTGCGCTCCATGCGCGAACCGCAGGACAACCGCGCCCCGTCCCGCGAAATCGAGCTGCACCTGACCGGGACCATGGAGCGCTACATGTGGTCCTTCAACGGCGTGAAGTTCTCGGATGCCAAGCCCATCGTGCTGCGCTACGGCGAACGCGTGCGCTTCGTGCTGGTCAACGACACGATGATGACGCACCCTATCCACCTGCACGGATTGTGGAGCGACCTGGAATCGCCGGACGGCGCCTTCCAGGTGCGCAAGCACACCATTTCCCTCAACCCGGCGCAACGGCTGAGCTATCGCGTCAGCGCGGATGCCCGCGGAAACTGGGCCTACCACTGCCACCTGCTGTATCACATGGAGGCCGGCATGTTCAGAGCGGTCGTGGTGGAGTAAACGATGAAACCGATGAATCGCCAAACCAAGCGGTTGCGCGCCTGCGCCCTCGCCGCGGCGTTGGCCGCCCCCGCCGCCTGGTCCCAGCCCGCCCCGATGGACCACAGTTCCATGCCTGGCATGGACCACGGCTCGATGAACCACGGCGCCGCGCCCGCGCCTGCCCCGATGGACCATGGCGCCATGCCGGGCATGGATCACGGGTCGATGAACGGCGGCGCGCAAGCCGCCCCGCCGATCGGCAGCCTGCCCACCAGCGATGGCGCGGGCGAGCGCGGCTACGACAGCTATGGCCTCCATCCGCACATGATGGACAGCCTGCCGACCTGGCAGGTCCTGTTCGACAAGTTCGGCGTTTCGCGCAACCGCGATGGGCAGTACGCGCAGGAATGGGACGGCCGCTTCTGGTTCGGCACCGCCACCGACCGCCTGCTGGTCAAGAGCGAAGGCGAAAGCGAGAACGGCGGCGGCTCGGACGGCAAGGTCGAAGCATTCTGGAGCCACTCCATCAGCCCCTTCTGGGACCTGCAGCTGGGCGCCCGCCGCGACATCGGCACCGGCCCCAAGCGCAACTGGGCCGCCCTCGGCATCGAAGGCGTCCTGCCCTACAACATCGAACTCGAGGCCACCGGCTACGCGGGTTCGTCGGGCCGCACCGCGCTGGCGCTGAAAGCCGAATACGACCTGCTGCTGACGCAGCGCCTTATCTTCACGCCCGAACTGGAAGCCAGCCTCTACGGCAAGAACGACCCCGAACGCGGCATCGGTTCCGGCCTGTCGGAAGGATCGCTGTCGCTGCGGCTGCGCTACGAAATCACGCGCGAGTTCGCCCCTTATATTGGCGTATCCTTTGAACGCAAGTTCGGCCAGACCGCCCGCTACGCGTCCGATGCCGGCGCCAGCCGGTCCCAGACCGCCATCATGGCGGGCGTGCGGTTCTGGTTCTGAGCATTATGTCCACGTCCCTTGCACGGAGCATCATGAACGTTTCTCGTCTTACGCGCCGTCTGGCCATCGCCGCCGCCCTGTGCGTGCCCGCGCTCGCCTCCGCCGAAGCGCCCACCAAGGTCGAAGTCTGGAAGACCCCCACCTGCGGGTGCTGCGAGGATTGGGTCAAGCACATGCGCGACAACGGCTTCGCCGTGACCACGCACGACGTCCAGGACACCGGCCCCATCCGCCGCAACGCCGGCATGGCGGACTACGGTTCCTGCCACACCGCGGCCGTGGAAGGCTACGCCATCGAAGGCCACGTGCCCGCCAGCGACGTGCGCCGGCTGCTGCTGGAAAAACCCGACGCCGCCGGCCTGGCCGCTCCGGGCATGCCGCTGGGCTCGCCCGGCATGGACGGCCCCGAGTACGGCGGCCGCAAGACGCCGCACGATGTGGTGCTGGTGGACAAGCAGGGCGGCGCCAAGGTCTTCCAGGCTTACCGCTAAAGCGCGGGGGCCGGCCGGTGCCACGGCCGCCCCCTCCCTTGAAACAATTCATCCACACCGGCCCAATGGCTACTCCTTGCACTGCAGCAAAAATGCGCCACAATCAATAAAACGCATTTCCCCACCCCTCCCCAGGCAGTCATGGCACAAATCGTCCTGTTCGAGAACATCCACCCCAGCGCCCGCGCCGTCTTCGAAGCCGCTGGCTACACCGACATCATCACGCACGCCGCGGCACTGCCGCCGGCCCAACTGGGCGACGCGCTGCGCGGCGCCCAGGTGGCGGGGATCCGCTCTCGTACCCATCTGGACGCCAGCCTGCTGTCCGGCAACCCCGACCTGCGCGTCGTGGGCTGCTTCTGCATCGGCACCAACCAGGTCGACCTGGACGCAGCCATGCAGCGCGGCATTCCGGTGTTCAACGCCCCGTTCTCCAATACGCGCTCGGTCGCCGAACTGGTGCTGGGCGAAGCCATCCTGCTGCTGCGCCGCATCCCGGAGAAGAATGCCCGCGTCCATCTCGGCCACTGGGACAAGAGCGCCGCAGGCGCCTTCGAAACCCGCGGCAAAACGCTGGGCATCGTCGGCTACGGCAACATCGGTTCGCAGATCAGCACCCTGGCCGAAAGCCTGGGCATGCGCGTCATCTACCACGACGTCGAGGCCAAGCTGCCGCTGGGCAATGCCCGTCCCGCCGGAACGCTCAACGAACTGCTTGAACAGTCCGACGTCGTCACGCTGCACGTGCCGGGCGGCAAGTCCACCGAAAAGATCATGAACGCGGACACCATCGCGCGCATGCGGCGCGGCGCCATCCTCATCAATGCCTCGCGCGGCACCGTGGTGGACATCGGCGCCCTGCACGCCGCCCTGAAGTCCGGCCACCTGGCCGGCGCCGCGCTGGACGTCTTCCCCACCGAGCCCAAGGGGCCGGACGAGCCGCTGGCCAGCCCGCTGATCGGCATGCCCAACGTCATCCTGACCCCACACATCGGCGGCAGCACGCAGGAATCGCAAGAGAACATCGGCCGCGAAGTCGCCGAAAAGCTGGTGCGCTTCCTGCAGGCGGGCACCACCAAGGGCGCGGTCAACTTCCCTGAACTGCCCTACCTGGAGCAGGCCGGCGGCACGCGCATCCTGCACGTGCACCGCAACGCCCCCGGCGCGCTTGGCACGCTGGACAACCTGATGGCGCAGCACGGCCTGAACATCGTCAGCCAAACGCTGCAAACGAAGGGGCAGATCGGGTATGTGATCACCGACGTCGAAGGCGAGGTCGACGACCTGGTCATGACGACACTGCGCGACCATCCCATCACGGTGCGCTGCGACCGCGTGTAACGCCGTTCCGGCAGGGGCCCGCGGCGGGCCCCTTGCCGCCGCCCCTCTCTCGCGCCAGCCTCGGCGCTCATCGGCATTGCGCAATGCCGCGGACTTCAGTTATAAACGATAACCATTCCTATCCATCTTGAATATGGCGTGCCTATCGCGCCTGGGTCCGTCCGATGTCCGCCGCAGATCTCCCCGTGCAGCAAGACCTGCACGCTCTATACAGCGATCATCACGGCTGGCTGCTGGGATGGCTTAGGCGCAGGTTGGGCAATGCCGCGGACGCGGCCGATCTGGCGCACGACGCCTTCCTGCGCCTGATCCTCAGGCCGGTGCCCGCTGGCTTTGCCTCCGCAGGCGCGGCGCGGGCCTATCTGCGCGCCATGGCGCAAGGGCTATGCACCGATCTCTGGCGACGGCGGGAAGTGGAGCAGGCTTGGCTGGAAAGCCTTGCGGCCCAGCCTGAAGCCTATGCCCCTTCCCCGGAACACCAGGCGCTGGTCATCGAAACGCTGATGGAGGTCGGCGAGTGGCTCGGCCGCCTGCCTGAAAAAGCGCGCACCGCCTTCCTCCAGGCCCAGATACATGGACTTTCCACCCGGGAGATCGCCGCCGGCATGGGCGTGTCCCTGCGCATGGTGCAGAAGTACCTGGCCCAGGCCATGCTGCATCTTGCGCTGATCGACGCCGGGCTGGCGCCTTCCCGCCCCCGCAGGCCCTAACCATGGCAGCGTCGCCCCGGCCGGCCCTCGCGGAAGAGCGTCCCGCGCAAGCGGACTATGAAAGCCTGAAAGTGGCGGCAGAGTGGTATGCCGTCCTGCAGGACGCCGAGGCGGGCGCCCGGCAACGAGCCGCCTGGCAACGCTGGCTGGACGCTCGGCCGGAACACCGCCGCGCCTGGGCGCACGTCGAGAAGGTGAGCCGGCGTTTTGCTCTGCTGCGCGCCGACGGCGAGCGCGAAGCCGCCGAGAAAGCGATGCAGGTCGCCGCCCGCCGCCCGCCGTCGCGCCGCCTAGCCGCCGGCCGCGTCCTTGCGCTGGGCGGCGCGGGCATCCTGGGCTGGCTGGCCTGGCGGTTCACGCCCTTGCCTGTCGCCGTGACCGCCTGGCGGTCCGACTATGCCACGAGCATTGGCGAACAACGCGGCATCGTCCTGGCCGATGACACCCGCGTCTGGCTCAACACCCGCAGCGCCATCGACGTTCAATTCAACCAGGATCACCGCCTGTTGACGCTGGCCGGCGGAGAAATCCTCGTCGAAACCGGCACGGACCCTCGCCAGCGCCCCTTCTTCGTCGATACCCGCTACGGCCGGTTGCAGGCCTTGGGCACCCGTTTCACGGTAAGGGAGATGGACGATGACGTCCTGTTGGCGGTCTATGACGGGCAGGTGCGTATCCAGAATATTGCCGGCGGCGATGCGCTCGTCCGTGCCGGGGAGCAAAAGCGCTATACCGCCGACGGCATCTCCATGGCCGCCCCGGCCGACCCCGCGCGCGAGGCCTGGTCTCGCGGCGTGATCCTGGCCGAGAACCTGTCCCTGGCCGATCTCATCGCGGAGCTGGGCCGCTATCACGCCGGGTACACCGGCGTCGATCCCCGCGTCGCGGGCCTGCGCGTCGTCGGCCGCTACCCGGCCAACGATAGGGATCGCACGCTGGCCATGCTTGAACGGGACCTGCCGATACGCGTCCAGCGCACGCTGCCGTGGTGGGTAACGCTCGAACCCAGATGAGCGCGCTTCCGGAAAAATATTCACGCCGAGGTTCGTTTTTTCCCTGCTCGTTCGATTAACAGGGAAAGAGGACCCCGTGGCCCCCTGCCGCGCCCATCCGGCGACGCCCGTCCGAGACGGCCGGCCGACACGCTGTGCCCGCATGCGGTGGACCTCTCCTTGCTCACCTCCATTCCAAGGAAAGCCGT
Source organism: Achromobacter agilis (assembly GCF_900496965.1). Taxonomy (GTDB): domain Bacteria; phylum Pseudomonadota; class Gammaproteobacteria; order Burkholderiales; family Burkholderiaceae_B; genus Achromobacter; species Achromobacter agilis. The sequence continues at coordinate 61,824 of NZ_UFQB01000018.1, read as the reverse complement.
TCCATGCGCCGCCTGCCGCAACCTGCCCACCCGAGATCGTCCCCCTCATCCGCACCGCGCCCCGCCGCCGTAAGCCGCGTGGCGCGCAAGGCGCTGCTCGGCGCAATTCTGATGACGGGCGCGGGCGCAGGCACGGTCCAGGCCCAAACCACCGGACGCGCTGCCGCAACCGCCCTCCACGCCTACGACGTCCCCGCCGGCCCGCTGGCGGGTGCCTTGAGCCGCTTCGCCGATCAGGCCAATATTCTTCTCAGCGTGCCGGCGGCCATCACCGCCGGGAAAACGAGCCCCGGAGTACGCGGCGCCTATACCGTCGACGGTGCCTTCCACCTCCTGCTCGACCGCACCGGCCTGGAAGCCGCGCGCCAGGCCGATGGCGGCTACTCGCTGCGGCCCGCGCCCACTTCCTCATCCGCCGCAGCCACCTTGCCCGCCGTGCTGGTCACCGCCTCGGCCGCAACGGCGGCCGACGAACCCTACCCGGGCGGCGAGGTAACGCGCGGCTCCAGGCTCGGCCTGCTCGGCGACAGGGATTTCCTCGATACGCCTTTCAGCGTGACCTCGTATACGTCCAAGCTGATCGAAGACCAGCAGGCGCAGAACATCGGCGACATCCTGCTCAACGACCCCTCGGTGCGCAATACCTATTCGCGCGGCGCCGGGCGCGACGAATTCAATGTCCGCGGCTTCACGCTGTTCAATTACGACGTAGCCTATAACGGTCTCTACGGCATCTCCCCGCGCAACGCCACGTCGCTGATCGGCATCGAGCGCGTCGAGGTCCTGCGCGGCCCCAATGCGCTGCTCAACGGCATGGCGCCATACGGCTCGGTCGGCGGCTCGCTCAACCTCGTGCCCAAGCGCGCCGGCGCCGACCCCTTGAACCGCGTGACGCTGTCCTATATCGAGAACAGCCAATTCGGCCTGCAGGCGGACATCGCGCGCCGTTTCGGCGAAGACCAGCGTACCGGCGTGCGCCTGAATGTACTGCGCAGCGGCGGCGACATGAACATCTCCGGCGCCGGCGAAGACATGGGCGCCTTCTCGCTTGGCCTGGACTATCGCGGCAACCGCTTCCGCATCGAAGGCGACATCAATTACCAGAACCGCGTGACCGATGCACGCAGCGGCCTGCTATTCCCGCCCCCGTCCGGTGAGGAAATCGGCCATGCCCCGGACCCCAAGCGCAACTTCTTCCCCGATTGGACCTACTGGAAGGCGAAGGAGTGGACCGGCGACGTGCGCGCCGAATACGACCTCTCCGACGACTGGACCGTTTACGGCGCGCTGGGCGCGCGCCAGCACGATTTCGAAAGCCTGCAGACAACCTGGCTGATGCTCGATTCGGCCGGCACGATAGGCTCCGTGCCTGCCCGCCTGAACGAAAGACTGTGGAGCAAGACAGGCGAGGTGGGCATCCGCGGCCGCTTCGATACCGGCCCGATCAAGCACGAACCGGTGCTGTCGGCCAGCTTTCTCGATATTGACTATTCGTCGGCACGCGTGCGTTCCTCCACGACCGTGTTCTCCGACCTGTACGATCCCGCCGACCTGGCCAAACCGTCCATCGCCATGCCCAACAACCTGGGCAAGACCAGCGAAACGCGGTTGTACAGCGTTGCGCTGGCCGACACGCTTTCGGCAATGGACGGCGCCGTGCAACTGACCGTCGGCCTGCGCCAGCAACGCGTGCAATCGGTGAACTACAACCCCGCGACCGGCGAGCGCATATCGGACTACGGCAAATCCGCCCTCACGCCGGCAATCGCGCTGACGGTGAAGCCGACCCAACAACTGGCGCTGTACGGCAACTACATCGAAGGCCTGAGCCAGGGCGGCACCGCGCCGGCCGAGGCCGTGAACGCCGGCGAGACCTTCAAGCCCGACGTATCGAAGCAGTATGAGGTCGGCGTCAAGTACGACTTCGGCACCGTCGCGACCACCTTGAGCGCATTCCAGATCGAGCAGCCCAATGCCTACCTGGACCCGGTTACGCTGCGCTACCAGGCGGCCGGCAGGCAGCGCAACCGCGGCGTGGAATTCCTGGTGCAGGGCGAGCCGATGCGCCACGTGCGGCTCTTGGGCGGCGTGGCCTACACCGCCGGCGTCCTGACCAAGACGGAGGGCGGCGTGAACGACGGCCACACCGCGCCCGCCGTGCCGCGCTGGCAGTTCAATGCCTCGGCGGAATGGGATACGCCTTTCGCGCAAGGCCTGACCCTGATGGCGCGCGTGCTGCGCACCAGCACGCAGTACGTCGATGCGGCGAACACGCAGCAACTGCCGAGCTGGACCCGCTTTGACGTGGGCGCGCGCTATGCAATGAACATCAACCGCACGCCGGTGACCTTGCGGGCGACAGTGGAAAACGTGTTCAACAAGCACTATTGGCAGTCGGCCGCGCGTGAAGGTCTGACGGTGGCCGCGCCGCGCACGCTTCTGCTGTCCGTCACTGCGGAGTTCTAGTGCGACTGCCCGCCCCAAGCCCGCCGCCCGCACGGGCGGTGCGCAGCAAAGCCTGGTATCAGGTCCACAAGTGGACCAGCCTGGCCTGTACCCTCTTCATGCTCGTGGTGTGCGTCTCCGGCCTGCCCTTGATATTCCATGACGAAATCGTGGACTGGCTGGATGCGCGCCCATCGTGGCCGGACATCGCGCCGGGCGCGCCCGCCCCGTCCCTCGATAGCCTGGTCGCCCAGACGCTCCAACGCTACCCCGCGCACCGGATCGCCGAAGTCGAAGTGGTCCGCGACCCTCCCAGCGTCACCATGGCCCTGGCCCCCGGCCGCGAGGCCCCGTTCGGCACATCCTCGATCCGGCTGCAATACGACGCCCGCAGCGGCTTGCTGCAACAATCCGTCGCCAGCGACGAAGAGGGCCCGGGCACGCGCTTCATAACCGTCATGACGCGCCTGCACATCGACTTCTACGCCGGCCTTCCCGGCCAGCTATATCTGGGGTTCATGGCCCTACTCTTCGCGGTAGCGGTGATATCGGGCGCCGTCCTCTATCACCCCTACATGAAGAAAACCCCATTTGGCACCGTCCGCGCCAGGCGCGCCCCACGCCTGAAGTGGCTGGACCTGCACAATCTCCTGGGAGTCGTCACCCTGGTCTGGGTGCTGATGATGGGCGTTACCGGCGCCATCCACGAACTGGCGGTTCCCTTGTTCCGCTACTGGCTGTCCAACGACGTGCGGGCCGCCGTGGCGGCAGGAGGCGGCGGACAGCCGTCCGGGCCCTCGCAACTGGCCTCTGTGCAACAGGCCTACGCCACCGCGCAGGCCGCCGCCGCCGGCCGGGTCGTGGAGTCCCTGCGTTTCCCGGACGCCGGCCTGGGCCTGCCTCATCACTACCTGCTGTGGGCCAAGGGGGAAACCCCACTGGCCACCCATCTCTTCGACGGTGTCCTGGTGGACGCGCGCACGGGCCGGTTGGCCGCGGTCCTTGAAATGCCCTGGTACCTGCGCGTGCTGCAATTCTCGCGGCCGCTGCACTATGGCGACACTGCCGGCCTGCCGCTGAAGCTGATCTGGGCGGCGCTGGACCTTATCGCGATCGTGATCCTCGGCAGCGGCCTCTACCTGTGGCGCAAGCGCAAGAATTAGCGGCGCAGATGCCCGCTCAGCCGCCCTGCTCCGGCATCCCCGGCCCCTGGCCCGCGAAATGCCGGGCCACCCATTGTTCGCAGACCGCCCATAGCCGGGGCGCACCCTGCTGTATCGCGGGGCCGTACCGGGCGTGGACCTGTTCCAGCGACACGCCGCTCTCCGTCCAGGTTCCTCCGCCGGTGAATACATTGATGAGCAGAGGCTGAAAACGATCCAGCGCTTTCGCGAACTTCGCGTCTTCGGTCTCCGCCCGCTCGAACTCCTGCCACAGGCTCAGGAATTCGCTGGCTTGCGGCGGCGGCAGCAGGCCGAACAGCCGCGCCGCGGCCCGGGCTTCCTGTTCGGCCTGCCCTTCGCCCGCGGATCCGCCATGGATCGGAAAATCGCCGGCATCTATCTCGACGACGTCATGCAGCAAGAGCATCCTGATGACCCTGTCGGTATTAACCGGCCCATCGGCATACTCGTTCAGGATCAGGGCGTACATTGCCAGGTGCCAGGAATGCTCGGCCGAATTCTCCTTGCGGCTCCGGTTCAGCAGCGGCGATTGCCGGACGACGGTTTTCAGCCGGTCGATTTCCCTCAGGAAGCCCAACTGTTTTTCCAATGCAGTCGATTGCATGATTCTCCACGCCTCAGTCAGTGTGCGGCCGCGCGAGCCAGGCATTCCGCCATCTTGCCTCCCACGCTGCCGGCATCGAACGGCAGCCGCCCGATGATCCCGATCTCTCGGTAGAACGCCGCCTCGCCCAGGGACACGAGGCGCAGGCCGTCCAGGTCCAGCCCGCGCAGCCGCGGCAGCAACGCCACCCCCAGCCCGTGCCGCACCAGGTTGGCGATCGCCTCGATCTCGTCGAGCTCCACCGCCTCGTGCACGGCGATGCGCTGCTTCTTCAGGAACAGGTCCACCACCCGCCCCCCGAACGAGGCCCGGTCGTAGCGGATGAACGGCTGCGTCGCCAGCAGTTCGCGCCAGGGCGCCGGCGCCATCGATTCCGGCGCCGCCAGCACCACTTCCTCGCGCAGCAGCGGCTGCCAGCCCAGTTCCGGCTGCAAGGCGAATGGCGGACGGATCAGCAGCGCCATATCCACCTCGCCCGCATCCACCTGCCCCAATAGCGACAGCGACACCCCCGGCACGATCCGCACCCGCACGTCGGGATAGCCTGCGCGGAACTCGCCCAGCGCCTGCACCAGCAGGTCCTGCTGCACCGAGGCGATCGCGCCGATGCGCAGCGACCCGCTCACGTGGCCGGCTCCGGCCGTGGCCGCCATGCGTTCGGCCATGGCCACCAGTTCCTCGGCCTGCGGCAGCATCTCGCGGCCATGGGCGTTCAGCACGGCGGCGCGCGCGCTGCGGTCGAACAGCGCCACGCCCAGGTATTCCTCCAGGCGCTTGATCTGGGCGCTGACCGCGGACTGGGTCAGGCCCAGATGGGCGCCCGCCCCGGTAAAGGTTCCGTTCCGCGCCACGGCGATAAAGGTTTTGAATTCTTTGATCACAATCAAATTTTTCGATACTAAGACACAAAAAATATCGTTTTTCGATCAAAAAAACAATTCATAAAATACCTGCAGGTGCCAAGGCCAGCCCGCGCTCGCGGCGGTCCGCAATCCCTCATTATTCTTGCCCCGGAGCTTTTCATGACCGCTCAAACCAACCTGCCGCCGTTCCATCTGGCCTTCCCGGTCCGCGACCTGGCCGAAGCCCGCGCCTTCTATGGCGAAAAACTGGGCTGTCCGGAGGGCCGCAGCTCGCCCGAATGGATCGACTTCAACTTCTACGGCCACCAGATCGTGGCCCACTTGGCCCCCAGCGAATGCGGCCATCGCGCCACCAGCGCCGTGGATTCGCATAATGTGCCCGTGCGCCATTTCGGCGCGGTGCTTTCCATGGAACAATGGGAAGCCATGGCCCAGCGCCTGACCGACGCCGGCACTGAATTCGTCATCGAGCCCTATATCCGTTTCAAGGGCGAGGTAGGTGAACAGGCCACCATGTTCTTCCTGGATCCGTCGGGCAATGCGCTGGAGTTCAAGGCGTTCAAGAATATGGATTCATTGTTCGCCAAGTAGGGCCTTAGCAGGCCCTGTCCATTCCTACAGGTTTCGTGTCGTTGAACGCAATTTCAGAACCCCCTTCTCCGGCCGAAACCGCGTGGCACATCCTGCCCCAGGGTGACCGCTGCCTCATCGTTTCCTTTGGCGAACGCATCGACGCGTCGGTAGGCAGGACCTGTCTGGCCGCGGCCGCCAAGCTGCGCGCCGCGCAACTGCCCGGCGTGACCGACGTAGTGCCTTCGTTCGTTGCGGTGGCCGTGCATTACCGGCCCGGCACGCATGGCGGGCCCACCTACGCCCAGCTCGCCGAACGCATCGGAGAGCTGCTGGCCGAAGGCGTCCGCGCCGACGCCTCGGGCGGCCGCGAGATCGACATCCCCGTCTGCTATGGCGGCGAATACGGCCCCGACCTGGCCGAGGTGGCCCAGGCCGCCGGCCTGACCCCCGAGGGCGTCATCCAGCTGCACAGCCAGCCCCGCAGCATGGTGTTCATGCTGGGATTCGCGCCGGGCCACGCCTACCTGGGCGTGCACGACGAAAAACTGAACATTCCACGCCGTCCGTCTCCGCGCACCGCCGTGCCGGTCGGTGCGGTCGCGGTGGCCAACCGCCAGACCGTGATCTACCCGAACCGGCTGCCGGGCGGCTGGAACATCATCGGCACCACGCCGCTGACCATGTTCGATCCGGCCCGCGACCCCGCCGCCCTGCTCCAGCCGGGCGACTCGGTCCGCTTCGTACCCATCAGCCCGGAAGAATTCCACCGCATCCGGGAGGCCGGGCGATGAGCATTGCCGTGATCAAGCCCGGCATGCTGTCCAGCTTCCAGGACCGCGGCCGCGAGGGCTACCAGCACCAGGGCATCCCGGCCGCGGGCGCCATGGACGAACGCGCGCATCGCCTGGCCAACGCGCTGGCGGGCAACGAGGGCGACCCCGCCACGCTCGAAATGACGCTGACGGGCCCCACGCTGCGCTTCGATGCGCCCGCATGCTTCGCGCTGGCCGGCGCCGACCTGGGCGCCACGCTGAACGGCCGGGACCTTCCCGTCCACCGCCCGCTGGTCGCGCGGGCCGGCGATACGCTGGCCTTCGGCGCCCGGCCGGCCACGGGCGTGCGCGGCTATCTGGCGGTGCATGGGGGCTTTGCGCTGCCGCCTGTGATGGGCAGCGAAAGCACCTATCTGCGCAGCGGCTTCGGCGGCTTCCAGGGCCGCGCGCTGGCCAAGGGCGACCAGCTGCCCCTGCGGGCCCCGCTGGCCGGCGGCCGCGACCTGGACGCCCTGCAGGACGCGCTGTGGCAGGTGCGCGTGTACCTGCCGGCAGCGCTGGGCGCCAAGCGCCGCGACGCCATCCGCTTCCTGCCGGGCATGCACTGGCAGGAATTCTCGGATGCCTCCCGCCAGGCCTTTGCCGGCTCGGAATTCCGTATCAGTCCGCAATCCGACCGCATGGGCTACCGCCTGCTGGGGCCCGCCCTGTCCATGAGCCAGCCGCGCCAGATGCTGTCGGAGGCGGCCTGCTTCGGCACCGTGCAGGTGCCCTCGGGCGGCGAGGCCATCATCCTCATGGCCGACCGTCAGACCACCGGCGGCTACCCCAAGATCGCGCAGATCGCCACGGTGGATCTGCCCATCCTGGCGCAATGCGCGCCCGGCCACACGCTGCGCTTCCAGCCGGTCGCGCTGGAGGAAGCGCAGCGGCTGGACAGCGAGCGCGAGCGCGCCTTCGCGCAACTGCAGGACGCGTTGGCGCCGTTGCGCGCGCTCCTCGCCTAGAAAGGAAACCGCTATGACTACCCGCATCGACATGAACTGCGACATGGGCGAAAGCTATGGCGCCTGGACCATGGGCAACGATGCGGCGGTGCTGCAGTACGTCAGCTCCGCCAACATCGCCTGTGGCTTCCATGGCGGCGATCCCGCCACTATGCGCAAGACCGTGGCGGCCGCCCTCAAACAGGGCGTGGCGCTAGGCGCCCATCCCAGCCTGCAGGACCTGGCCGGCTTCGGCCGCCGCGTCATGCAGATCAGCGCCGACGAAGCCTACGACATCGTGGTCTACCAGATCGGCGCGCTGGCCGGCGTCGCCGCCTCGCAAGGCGCGCGGCTGCACCACGTCAAGGCGCATGGCGCCCTCTACAACATGGCCGCCAAGGACGAAGGCCTGGCGCGCGCCATCTGCCAGGCCGTCAAGGACGTGGACGCCACCCTGATCCTGTACGGGCTGGCCGGCAGCAAGCTGATCGACTCGGCCCGCGCCATCGGCCTGGCCGCCGCCAGCGAGGTCTTCGCCGACCGCTCCTACCAGGACGACGGCTCCCTCACGCCGCGCACGCGCGCCGGCGCGATGATCGAAGACGTGGATCAGGCGGTGGCGCAGGTGGTGCGCATGGTGCGCGAAGGCAAGGTGCGTTCGGTGGACGGCAAGGACGTGCCAGTGCAGGCGGACACGCTCTGCATCCACGGCGACCAGCCGAACGCCCTGGTCTTCGCCCACGGCATCCGCCAGGCCCTTGAACAGGCGGGCATCGAAGTGCGCACGCCCCCGCGGCCTCAAGCCCGTCCGTAGCGCGGCGCCAGGTCTTCCGCGTCCTGCAGCGCGGCGTCCCGGTACGCCTCCACGACGGCCGGCAGCACGTCCTCGAGGTAGCCGCGCGCCAGGCCGGCCGCGCGTTCGACGTCCCGGTCCATCATCGCGTCGATGATGGCTTGGGTGCAGGCCTGGATGGCGCTGGACGCCATCGACCGCCTGGCCAGCAGGTAGCGCAGCGGCTCGATCTGTTCGTAAAGCTTGCTGAGCATGGCGGCCAGCGGCGTGTTGCCCGTACTGCGGGCCGCGGCCAGATAAAAGGCGCATGCCCCCGAGATGCAGGCCCGCACGTTGCTGGCGGCCAGCGCCGCGGCGATCTCGCCGTCGTGGCGGCGCAATTCGGCCACCAGCGACGCCAGGTCTGCGGACCCGGCAGCCTGGCGCAGGCAATACGCCTCGAGTTCCGCGCGCAGCAGGTACAGATGGCGGATCTGCGTTTCCGTATAGAGAGTGGCCTTGAAGCCCTTGCGCTGGATGTGCGTGACCAGGCCGCTCAATTCCAGCAGGCGCAGCGCTTCTCGGATAGGACTGCGGCTGGTGCCGAAACGCTGCTCCAGTTCCTGTTCCCGTAGCGGCTGGCCGGGGCGGATAGTCCCGTCCACTATCAGTTCACGAATCTGTTCCTGTAGGAAGTACGGAATCGTGGCGGGCGCTTTGATGTCCAATCGGCTCCCCTTGTGCTGCGCAATGCATGGTGTATAACCCAGGCAAGATACTAGAAATTTCTTGAAACACAAATAAGAAAATTGTTGCGGTCCGCCCGGCGCTCAGTCCCAGTCGTCGCGGTAGACGAACTTGGGCATCTGCCAGTTGAACCGCAACGCCAGCAGGCGCACCGCCAGGCCCGCGGCCAGCGCGATGGGCACGGAAGCGTTGGCGGACAGGCCCAGCGCCTGCCCGCCCAGGTACAGCCCGCCCGTCACGACCGACACGCTGGCGTAAAGCTCCTTGCGAAAGAGCAGCGGCACCTCGTTGCAGAGCACGTCGCGCAGTACCCCGCCGGCGCAGCCGGTGATCATGCCGCTGATCAGCACCACGGTGATCGGCAGCTGCATCAACTGCGCGACCTGGCAGCCGATGACCGTGAACGCCACCAGGCCCAGGGCGTCGGCCAGCAGGAAGAGGCTGCGCAGGCGCCGCATGACCGGCGCGATCAGGGCGGTCACGATCGCGGCGCCGCCCGTCATCCACAGGTATTCAGGGTGGATCACCCAGGTCAGGGGGTAATGCCCCAGCAGCACGTCGCGCAGCGATCCGCCGCCCAGCGCGGTGACGCAGGCGATGATGCACACGCCCATCCAGTCCATGTCGCGCCGGCCGGCGGAAAGCGCCGCGGTCATGGCTTCGGCCACGATGGCGACGAGGTATAGCGTGTGCAACAGGACGGGGGAGATGTCGGAGAACATGGGACGGGCGCGATTTGGGCAGGCCTCATTGTATTGAGCCTGGCGCCCGGCGGGCCCCCATTGCCTGAGTACGCGTCATCCCTTACGCTGGGCATTGCGTTGATATCGATCAAACCCCGGTCCGGCAAGCAGCGAGACAATGGGGACATGCCCGCAAGGGCGGAACGGCCGGAGCGCACGGACGCGGGAGCCGTCGGTCAGGCCACACCCGGGAGAAAACGTAATGACACAGCAAACTGGTCCCATCCTGTTGGCAACCGACCTCAGCGCGCGCGGCGACCGCGCCCTGGACCGCGCGCTGCAACTGGCCAAGGAACTCGATACCAAGCTGATCGTCCTGCATGTCATGGAATCCCATGCCACGCCGGCACGCCTGACCACGCCCGTCTGGCGTCGCCTGTCGTCGGACCACAAGGCCCTGGCCGAACGCGAGCTGGCCGAAGACCTGGCCGCCGCCGACGTGCAGACCGAAGTGGTGGTGGTCAGCGGAGATCCGCTGGCGCGCATCATGGAAACGGCCGACAGCTACGGGTGCTCGCTGATCGTCACCGGCATCGCGCGCGACGAAACGCTGGGCCGGTTGCTGCTGGGAACCACCGTGGAAAAGCTGGCTCGCCAGGCCCGCCATCCGGTGCTCGTGGTCAAGACCCGTCCGCGCAGGCCGTACCGCGACGTACTGGTCGCCACCGACTTCTCCGCCGGCTCGCGCCAGGCCCTGCGCGCCGCGCTGCAACTGGTGCCGAACGCCAATCTGACGCTCTTCCACGCCTACGACGTGCCGTTCCAGGGCAAGAACGTGCCGGACGAGACCGTCACGCGCAACTTCTACAAGGCCGCCGAACAGAGCGCCCAGGAGTTCACCGCCGAGACGCCCGAACTGGCCAACGTTGCCGCACCCAAGGTGGTGCTGGAATGCGGCCAGCCTGAAACGGTGCTGTCGGAATACTCGTTCAACCATCGTTCGGACCTGGTCGTGACCGGCACGCACGGCCGCACCGGCATCCTGCGCACCGCCATCGGCAGCGTGGCCGAACGGCTGCTGGAGTCCCTGCCCAGCGACGTGCTGATCGTCAGGCTCGTCGGCGAAGAGTAAGTCCGGGCCATGAAAAAAGCGGCGCACCGGCGCCGCTTTTTTTTCACTCGCCTAGGCCTCCTCGCCCTGCTTCTCCATGGTTTCTATGGTGCCGCGCAACAGGTGCAGCAGCACCAACCCGGGCAACGCGATCGCCACGGTCAGCAGGAAGAAGCCGGGCCAGCCCATGTAATCGACCAGCGGCGGCGTGAGCGGGCCCGCCAGATAGGTGCGGCCCACGGCCGACAGCGCCGACAGCAAGGCGAACTGGGTCGCGGAAAAGCGCTGGCGGCACAGCGCCATCAGCAGCCCGACGAAAGACGCGGTGCCCAGGCCGCCGCACAGGTTCTCGATCCCCACGCCCAGCGCCATGAGCCAGACGCTCTTCGGACTGACCGCGATCAGCCAGTACGCCAGGTTCGACACCGCCTGCAGCAGGCCGAAGGCCATCAGCGAACGGTACAGGCCCCAGCGCGACATGAGCGACCCGCCGGCCAGCGCGCCGATGATGGTCGCGGCCAGCCCCAGCACCTTGTTCACGGTCCCCACTTCGGTCGGGGAGAATCCCGCGCCGCGGATCAGGAACGTAGTGGACAAGGCGCCCGCGAAAGCGTCTCCCAGCTTGTACAGCACGATCAGCAGCAGGACGGCCAGCGCCCCGCGCCGCGAGAAAAACTCGCGCAGCGGCTCGCCCACCGCCGCCCGCAAATCGCGCGGCGCGCGGGCGATGTGCTCGGGTTCCGGCGCCCACAGCGTGGCCAATGCGCACAGCAGCATCAGGCCGCCCATCAGCACATAGGTATTGCCCCAGCCTATCCACTGGTCCGCCAGAATCAGCGCCAGCCCGCCGGACACGATCATGGCCAGCCGGTAGCCCATGACTTTGATGGCCGCCCCCGCGCCGCGCTCTTCCTTGCGCAGCACGTCGGTGCAGTAGGCGTCGAAAGCGATGTCCTGCGTGGCGGACAGGAAGGCCACCAGCACGGCCAGCAGGGCCAGGGGCTGCAGCGCCGTCGACGGCGACAGCGCGCCCATCGCCATGATGGCGGCGGCCAGCAGCAATTGGGTCAGGAGCATCCAGCCGCGCCGCCGGCCCAGCAGGGGCGGGACGTACCGGTCCACGAAGGGCGCCCACAGGAACTTGAGCGTGTACGCCGTGCCCACCAGGGTCAGGAAACCGATCTGCTGCAGCGGGACGCCTTCCACGGTGGCCCAGGCCTGTAAGGTGCCGCTGGTCAGGGCCAGCGGCAATCCGCTGGCGAAGCCCAGGACCAGCAAGGGGGCCACGCGGGGGCTGGTGTAGACGTTGGATGCAGCGGTAATGACGGTCTCCTGTACGCGGCGGCGCGGCGCTACAGGCAGGCGCCGCGGGCTTGCGGCATTTTAGGGCCTGTTGGCCCGTGCCGCCCGGAGGATGCGTGTCGGAATGTCAGGGCGACGCGAAACGGTACACCGCCAGGGTGCTGCGCCAGCTCTGGAACCGCTTCACCTCGCGCCCCTCGTTGAAGGTGGCGCGTTCGAGGATGGCCAGGCGCAGCTCACCGGCCAGTTGCTCGAAGTCGCGCAGTGTGCACAGGTGGATGTTCGGGGTGTTGTACCACTGGTAGGGCATCTGGCCCGTCACCGGCATCCGCCCTCGCAGGATGGACCAGCCGTGCGGCCAATAGCCGAAGTTGGGGAACGACACCACGCCGAAACGCGCCACCCGCGCCATTTCGCGCAAGATATGTTCGGTGCGGTGCATGGATTGCAGCGTTTGCGACAGCACCACGGTGTCGAACTGCTTGTCGTCGAACAGGGCGAGGCCGTCTTCGAGGTTCTGCTGGATGACTTCGACGCCGCGCCGCACGCAGGCGATGACGCAGGTATCGTCCAGCTCCACGCCCGCGCCGCGCACCTGCCGGTGATCGCGCAGGTGCGCCAGCAGCGCGCCGTCGCCGCAGCCCAGGTCCAGCACGCGGCTGCCGGGCTCGATCCAGCTTGCGATGCGCGCCAGGTCGGGCCGCAGGACGCTGTGCGCTTGGCGGGGAGTCAGGGGAGTCATTCGGAGCGTCCTTCGGTCTGGGCCGCGGCGCCGAGGCCCAGCTCGCGCGCGATGCGTTCGTAGTAGCCGCGAACCACCGCATGGTAGCGGGCGTCTTCCAGCAAGAAGGCGTCGTGGCCGTGCGGGGCGTCGATTTCGGCGTAGGTCACGGGGCTGGCATTCTTCAGCAACGCCCGCACGATCTCGCGGGAACGCTCCGGCGGGAAGCGCCAATCGGTCGAAAACGACACCAGCAGGAAATCGGCCTTGGCCGGCGCCAGCGCCCGCGCCAGGTCGCCGCCGGTGTTGCGGGCCGGATCGAAGTAGTCAAGCGCGCGGGTGATCAGCAGATAGGTGTTGGCGTCGAAATAGCGGGTGAATTTTTCGCCTTGGTAGCGCAGGTACGACTCGACCTCGAACTCGACGTCGTAGCCGTAGCGGTACGCGCCGTTCTCGGCGGGCGCGCGCTGGGCGCGGCCGAACTTCTCGGCCATGTCGTCGTCGGACAGATAGGTGATGTGGCCGATCATGCGCGCCACCGACAGGCCGCGGCGCGGCACGGCGTCCTGCGCGTAGTAGTCGCCGCCGTGGAAATCCGGATCGGTAATGATGGCGCGGCGCGCCACCTCGTTGAAACCGATGTTCTGCGCCGACAGCCGCGGCGTGCTGGCGATCACCACGCAATTGGCGACACGGTCGGGCAAGGTGATGGCCCAGCTCAGCGCCTGCATGCCGCCCAGGGATCCGCCCATCACCGCGGCGAAGCGCTCGATACCGAAGTGATCCGCCACCCGGGCCTGCGCCTGCACCCAGTCTTCCACGGTCAGCACCGGAAAAGCGGCACCCCAGGGCCTGCCGGTTTCCGGATTGATGCTGGCCGGGCCGGTCGAGCCGAAGCAGGAGCCCAGGTTATTGACCCCGATCACGAAGAAGATGTTGGTGTCGACCGGCTTGCCGGGGCCGACCATGTTGTCCCACCAGCCCACGTCGGCGGGATTGTCGGCCGCCTGCCCGGCCACGTGGTGCGAGGCATTCAGCGCATGGCAGATCAGGACGGCATTGCTGCGCTGCGCGTTGAGCGTGCCGTAGGTTTCCACCGCGAGCTCGTAGGCGGCCAGCGACTGGCCGCTGGACAGCGGCAGCGGCTCATCGAATCGGATGAAGGAGGGAGCGACGAGACCGACGGAACCGGGATCAGCGGCTTCGGAAGTCGTGATGGGTGCGGGAACGAACCCGCTGGCCGAATCACCGGCCAAATTCTGGGCAGGAGTGGTCATACGGACCTCTTTAGCTGGATTTATTGGAAGGCGCCCGCAAGCGGATCAGGCAAATCGGCGCCGAAACTTTGGATACTGCGGCAAGAATTCTAGCACTGCTTGCGCGTGGCGCAGTAGCGCCCGGTCACGCCCCGGCCTCCCAGGGCTCCTGCCCCAGGTACTCGTAGCGTTCGGTGTTCACGCGCGATACCCGCCATTCGACGGGCTGGCGCTTGTACGAAAAGGCGACGCGGCGGATCTCCAGCAACGGGCTGCCTTCGGCCACGCCCAGCGCCCGCGCCTGCGCGCGTTCGGCCAGGCAGGTCCGCAGGCGCTCGTCGGTCGCGATTACGTTCACGCCGAAGACGTCCTGGTACAGCGCGTAAAGCGTGCTCGCGCGCTCGCGCAAGTGCGCCTCCGTCATGCCCGGAAAGCACGACTCCGGCAGGCAAAGCTCGTCCACCATGACCACGTCGCCGTTGAGCGACAGCACGTTGGTGAACTCGAACACCATTGCCCCCGCCGGCAGGTTCAGCTTTTCGCGCGCGATGGCCGATGCCCGCTGCCGGCGGAACCGCAGCAGCTCGGTCGTGGGATAGGACTTGTTTCCATCCTGCCGCACGATGCGGAAGAACTTGAAGAAGTGGTGGTTGCGCGTATGCACCGCCACATAGGTGCCGCGGCCCTGATGGCGCACCAGGATGTTCTCCGCGGCCAGCTCATCGATTGCCTTGCGCAAGGTGCCGATGGATACGCCGAAGCGCTCCGCCAGGAGTTTTTCGGGCGGGATCGCCTCGCCCTGCTTCCACTCGCCTTGCGCCAGCGCGGCCAGCACGGCCTGCTTGACCTGCGCGTACAAGGGACTGCCGAGCGGCACAGTCGATGACAGGCTGGTGTTCATGGGTGCATCGCAATAATCGGAAGCCCACAGTGTAGCGGCGGGGACGGAGCAGGCTCAAGTCATACAATTCATATATATGATTTAGTTGACATGGGAGATGCGGAGCCATAAGATTTCCTGGCCGTAGCGATCCGCGCCCGCCGCATCCGGCAGGCGCCCAAGCCCAAGAGAGGAAGACAAATGATTCACGCCGTATTGCACGATGCGAAGGACACGGTGGCGGTCGCCGTGGTGGAAGGCGTCACCGCCGGAACGGAACTCAACGCCTGGATCATGGATGAAGACAAGATCATCCACGTGCGCGCGTCGCAGGACATTCCGATCGGCCACAAGGTGGCGATGAAAGACATGGCCGTCGGCGATACCGTTTTCAAGTACGGCGTCGATATCGGCCGCGTGGTGCAGCCCATCCTGGCCGGCCAGCACGCCCATGTCCACAACATCAAGACCAAGCGCTGGTAAGCCCTCCACCCCGCACAGGAAACCACCATGTCCGTCATCAACGCCTCGACCACCTTCCAGGGCTACCGCCGCGACAATGGCCGCGTCGGCGTCCGCAACCACGTCATCGTCCTGCCCGTGGACGACATTTCCAACGCCGCGGCCGAAGCCGTGGCCAACAACATCAAGGGCACCCTGGCGCTGCCCCATCCTTATGGCCGCCTGCAATTCGGCGAAGACCTGGAGCTGCACTTCCGCACCCTCATCGGCACCGGCTGCAATCCCAACGTCGCCGCCGTCGTGGTGATCGGCATCGAGGAAGGCTGGACCAAGCGCGTGGTGGACGGCATCGCCGCCACCGGCAAGCCCGTCATGGGATTCAGCATCGAACTGCACGGCGACCACGACACCATCATGCGCGCCTCGCGCTGCGCCAAGGAATTCGTGCACTACGCCACGGCGCTCGGCCGCAGCGAATGCCCCATCGCCGATCTCTGGGTCTCCACCAAATGTGGAGAATCCGACACCACCTCCGGCTGTGGCGCCAACCCCACCGTCGGCAACGCCTTCGACAAGCTTTACGCGCTGGGCTCCACGCTGGTGTTCGGCGAAACCTCGGAACTGACCGGCGGCGAGCACATCGTGGCCGAACGCTGCGCCAACGACGCCGTGCGCGAACGCTTCATGTTCATGTTCAACCGCTACCAGGGCATGATCGACCGCTGGAAAACGAGCGACCTGTCGGAATCCCAGCCCACCAAGGGCAATATCGCGGGCGGACTGACCACCATCGAGGAAAAAGCGCTGGGCAATATCCAGAAGATCGGCAAGCAATGCCGCGTGGACGGCGTGCTGGACAAGGCCGAGATCCCCGACGGCCCCGGGCTGTGGTTCATGGATTCGTCTTCCGCGGCGGCCGAAATGGTGACCCTGTGCGCGGCCTCGGGCTACGCGGTGCACTTCTTCCCCACGGGCCAGGGCAACGTGATCGGCAACCCCATCCTGCCCGTCATCAAGATCTGCGCCAACCCGCGCACCGTGCGCACCATGTCCGAACACATCGACGTGGACACCAGCGGCCTGCTGCAGCGCGAGATCGACCTGGGCCAGGCGGGCGACAAGCTGCTGGAATGCATGCTGGCCACAGCCAACGGCCGCTGGACCGCGGCCGAGGCGCTGGGCCACCGAGAGTTCGTCCTGACGCGGATCTTCGAAAGCGCCTGACCAGGCGTGCATCCCCCCGGCGCGTCCGCAGGAAGGATTGCGGACGCGCCGTCCTGCACGCGGCATCATCCCGCACTCCCCGCAGCACCATCGCAACAACACCAGCAGACCCGGGCGATTTCCGCCACGGCGGCACAGGCGGTTGCATTCCTACCCGGGCGCCACCCAAGGAGGAAGACAGATGAGTAGCGAACACGATCTCACCCCGGACGCCGCGCAACGCCGGCGCCTGCTCGGCGCCCTCGGCGCCGCCGGCCTCTGTGCCCTGGCGCCGTGGGAACGGGCGCTGGCGCAAAAAAGCGCCTGGCCGGAGCGGCCGATCAACTATGTGGTTCCCTTTCCGCCCGGCGGGCTCACCGACGTGGCCGCGCGCCAGGTGGGCAAGGCCCTGAGCGACGCCGAGCGCTGGAACGTGGTGGTGGAGAACAAGCCCGGCGGCAGCGCGAATATCGGTGCCGCGCACGTCGCCCATGCCTCGCCCGATGGCTACTCCTGGCTGGCGATCACGCTCACGCACGCGGCCAACGTCACGCTCTTCGCCGGCAAAGCCGGCTACGACCTGACCCGCGACCTGACCCCTCTGGCGGGGCTGGCCTCGTCCCCCATCATGGTGGTGGTGAACGCCAAGAGCGACATCAAGAGCATGGCCGACCTGGCGAAGGCCGCCCGCGCGAAATCGCTATCGGCGGGCTCCAGCGGCAACGGCACGCCCCCGCACCTGACCCTGGCGCTTTATCAGAAGCTCACCGGCCTGCCCATGATGCACATTCCGTACAAGGGCGGCGCGCCGTCCCTCACGGACCTGATCGGCGGCCATCTGGATGTGGTGTTCTCCAACTATCCCGAATCGCTGTCCCACGTGAAGAACGGCTCGCTGCGCGCGCTCGCCATCACCACCCACGAACGCAGCGCGGACCTGCCCGACGTGCCCACGGTAAAAGAGGCCGGGTTGCCCGACCTGATCGTAGAGAACTTCACCGGCGTGCTGGCGCCGGCGGGCACGCCGCCCGAACTGGTCAAGCGCATCGGCGGCGCCATCGTCGCCCAGATCTCGCAGCCGGCCATGAAGCAGGCCCTGCTGCAGCTGGGCTTCATACCGCAACCGCGCGGTCCAGGGGAGTTCGGCGCATACCTGAAGTCGGAGGTAGAGCGCTGGGCAAAAATCATCCGTGAAGCCAACATCCAGGTCGCTTGAGTCGGGAAAAGCCAATGCATATTGTCATTTCGGAGTTCATGGATACGCCCGCCATCGAAGCACTGCGCCAGCGGTTCGATGTGCGGTATGCGCCGGACCTGGTGGAGCAGCGCGATGCACTGCTCCAGGCCGTGAGCGATGCCGACGGCCTGATCGTGCGCAACCGCAGCCAGGTGGACGCCGCCCTGCTCGCGGCGGCGCCGCGCTTGCGGGCCGTGGGCCGGCTGGGCGTGGGGCTGGACAACATCGACCAGGCGGGCTGCGCCGCGCGCGGCATCGCCGTGGTGCCCGCCACCGGCGCCAATGCGCGCGCCGTCGCCGAATACGTGATCGGCACGACGCTTGCGCTATTGCGCGGCGCCTACTTTTCGTCGGAGGCGGTCGCGGCGGGGCAATGGCCGCGCCCTGCGCTCTCGCAGGGCCTGGAAGCGCAGGGCCGGACGCTCGGCATCGTAGGCTTCGGTGGAATCGGCCGCCTGGTCGCGCGCCTGGCGCACGGGCTGGACATGCGCGTCATCGGCTGCGACGCGGCCCTGCCGCCGGACCATCCTGTCTGGGAGGAAACCGGGGTCGCCGCCATGCCGCTGGACGCCTTGCTGGCACAATCGGACGCCGTCACTCTGCACCTGCCGCTCACTGCCGGCACCCGGCACCTGCTGGACGCCGGCCGCATCGCAGGCCTGCGGCCGGGCGCCGTGCTGGTCAATACGTCGCGCGGCGGCATCCTGGACGAAGCGGCGCTGGCCGGCGCATTGCGGGCGGGCCACCTGCGCGGCGCGGCGCTGGACGTGTTCGACCAGGAACCCCTGCCCGCCGGCAGTCCGCTGGCCGGCGCGCCCAACCTGATCCTCACGCCGCACATCGCCGGGTTGACGCAAGAAGCCAACACCCGCGTTTCCGACATGGTGGCGGCCGGTGTGACAATAGCCCTTACCGGCGGCGCCGAGGTTTCGGCGGCCTCCGCCCCCTGACAGGAAGGATATGGCTCACATCTATCTGGACGAACTCCAACATCTGGCGGCAGCCGGGCTGGCCGCCGCGGGCGCCAACCCGGCCATGGCGGACGCGACCGCCCGCGCGCTGGTCTATGCCGAAAGCCAGGGGCTCGGCTCCCACGGCCTGTCGCGAGTGCCGTTCTACGCCGGCCACCTGCGCGCCGGCCGGGCCATCGGCTCGGCGGCGCCTCGCATCGTGCACGAACGCGGCGGCGCGGCGCTGATCGACGCTGGCTCCGGCCTGGCATTTCCCGCGTGCGCGCTGGCCGTGGAACAGGCCGCGGCACGGGCCCGCGAGCACGGCGTGGCCTTCGTCGGCGTTGCCAACAGCCATCATTTCGGCGCGGCGGCCTATCACCTCGAAGCCCTGGCGGACGCTGGCCTGGTGGCGCTGGCGCTGAGCAATTCGCCGGCGGCCATGCCCGCCTGGGGCGGCAAGCGTCCGCTCTTCGGCACCAACCCCATCGCCGCAGTATTCCCGCGCCGCGGCGGCGCGCGCCTCCTGATCGACCTGTCGTTGTCGCAGGTCGCGCGCGGCAAACTGATGATCGCCGCCCGCGACAACCAGCCCATTCCGCTGGGTTGGGCGCTGGACGCCGAAGGCCAGCCCACCACCGATCCCAAGGCCGGCCTGGCGGGCAGCATGCTGCCCGCCGGCGGCGTCAAGGGCGCAATGCTCGCGCTCATCGTCGAGCTGCTCGCCTGCGCGCTCACGGGCGCCCATTTCGGCTTCGAAACGGAATCGTTCTTCGTCGACGACGGCGGTCCGGCTCGCCTGGGCCAGGCGTTCCTGGCCATCGATCCGGGCGCCCTGGCCGGCAACGACGCCTATCTGGAGCGCGTCGAAACGCTGGTCGACGCCATGCTGGAAGACGAAGGCGTGCGCCTGCCCGGCGACCGGCGCCGCAAGCTGCGCGACGAGGCCCTCAAGCACGGCATCGATCTGCCCGACACGTTGATGGCCCAGTTGCGGCAGATGGCCGGCGCGGCCTGAACCCCCAGCCGCGCGGCAGGGATCAGGCCGCGCGGGAAAACCACAGCATGACCGGCGCCAGCAGCAGGAACGCCACCGTGGACACCAGCACGGCGCCGGCCGCGGTATCGCCCAAGGGCGTGTAGCGCTTCACGTACATGTAGCTGACCACCGCGCAGGGCATGGCCATCTGCAGGCTCAGGGCGCCGGCCAGCACCGGCCCCAGGTCCAGCATCCACACCACCGCCAGGCCGGCCGCCAGCCCGACGGCCAGACGGACGACGGCGACCTTCGCACCGTCGCGCAGGCCGTTGGACGGAATCAGCGCCAGCGCATGGCCAAGGCTGAGCAGCATGAGCGGCACGGTCACGGCCCCCAGCATGCGGGACGTCTCGACGATCCATTCGGGCACAGGGATGTCCAGCACGCGCATGCCCACCGCGACCACCGACGCCAGCAGGATCGGGCTTTTCCAGCTGCCTTTGGTGTTGACCCCCGGCAGCAACCGCACGGCGACGGTGTGCATGACGAAGGAATTCACCGCGAAGAACGCCACCGCCACCGACAGGCCCGCGTCGCCGAACGCCATCTGCGAAATCGGCAGGCCCAGGTTCCCGGCATTGGGCAGGAAGGCGGTGGGCAGCAACGTGCACACGGGCAGCTTCCACATCTTCAGCCACAGCGCGCACACGAGCGCGCACAGCGCCAGCGCGAGCAGGGTCGCGATGGCCACGTCGGCCAGCGCGCGGTCGTCCAGATGGGTCGTGACGAAGGTGTGGAACACCAGCGCGGGCGTGGTCACCGACGTGACCAGCGTGGTGATGAAGGAGCCCCCGAACGGAAGATCGCGCTTGGCCCAGAACATCCCAATGCCCGCGCAGAAAAGCAGGGGCAGCATCAAAACAATGGCCGAAAAATAGAACTGCACGATGGCCGACATACGACTATTCCGTCAGAGATAAGTAGATCGATGCGCCAAGGCATCATTGCTTGCCGGGCAGCCGACCCGGAACGCAGCATGAGGCGACTCGTCAATCAGAAGGCCTCCCGCCTCCCTCGCCGCCATGCCCCCGACGTCCAACAACGCACTCCTGTCGGCGCGCCAGGCCGCCTGCCTGCAATGGGCCGCGCTGGGCAAGACCAGCTGGGAAACCGCCCGCATCCTGGGCGTAAGCGAAAGCACGGTAAATTTCCACCTGCGCAACGCCTGCGACAAACTCGGCGTGCGCGGCCGACGCGCCGCAGTGGTCGAAGCCTTGCGGCGCGGCTTGCTCGACGCCCTCACGGCTTGAGCACGACCGACCGCAGGAACTCACGCGCCCGCTCGGCCGGCAGGCTTTCCTGCGTGCCCGCCGCCACGGCCTCGATCAGCATGGTGTCGGTCACCCAGACCTTCGCCTGCAGCCAACCCGGTTTGCCCATGGCCTTGCCATGCACCTCGATCACTTCTCCGTAGGGCGGCCATTCCATCGGCGGCATCGCCTGCATGTTCGTGTAGAGCGAGCGCATCAGCGCCATGCCCAGCGCGCGCCTGGCGACCGGGTCCGCAGCGATATCCGGCGGCAGCGGCGCCGACCCGACCGCGAAGACCGCCTCGCCCACGTTGGCGCTGGCCAGGGTGAAACGCAGGGTATGGGTGTCCAGCTTCAGGTCGCGGGTGTCCGTCATGACCCGGTCCGGGAAGGCCGCCCGCACATGACCATCGGCCACGTCCACTTCGCGCCAGTTGTAACTGGGCGAGCAGGCAGCCACCAGCAGGGCCAGCCCCACGATGGCGCCGGCTTTCTTGAACATGAAACGAAACAGCGATGAAATCATCATTACCCGAGGATCCCGATGGTCTATTCATTTCGAGGAAGCCAGAAATTGTCGCCGATTTCGATGACCCCCGCGCCCGATGGCACTCCCCTGGCCAATTATGTCTGGCCGTCCGCCCCCAATGTCGCCCCGCCCATCGCCGGGCCGGGCACACCCAGTATCTACCTCTTGCACGGGCTGAGCGAGCATGCCGGACGCTACGACCGGCTGGCGCGCTGGCTGACCGCCCGCGGCTGGACCGTCGGCGCCCATGACCACCGGGGCCACGGCCATTCGGGCGGGCCGCCCGCCACCCTGAAGCGCCAGGACGACCTGGTGGTCGACGCGGTCGGCCGGCTCCAGGCCTGGACCGAGGCCCAGGGGCGCCCGCCCATCGTGCTGGCGCACAGCCTGGGCGCCCTGGTCGCCGTGCGGATCGCCCTGCGCGGCCTGGCCGACATCGACGCGCTGGTGCTCAGTTCGCCGCCTTTCGTCGTCAACGTGCCCCTATGGGTCCGCCGCACGCTGACCTGGATGTCCCTGCACGCGCCCGATCTGCGGGTCCCCCATGGGCTGGCCCCCGCCCGGATCTCGCATGACCGGGCCGTGGTCCAGGCCTACCGCGCCGATCCCCTGGTGCGCCGCCTCATGACGGGCCGGCTGGCCCGTTTCGTGGACGAAGGCGGCCGGGAATCCCTGCAGGAAGCCCCGCTGCTGCCCTGCCGCACCCTGCTGATGGTGGCCGGAGACGACTCGATCGTCGCCGCCGAAGGCAGCCGCCAATTCGCCCAGCGGGCGCCGGCAGAACTGCTGACGCTGCGCTGGTACGACACCGCCTGGCACGAGATTTTCAACGAAACCGCCCCCATCGCCGATCCGGTCTACGCCGACCTGGACGAGTGGCTGGCGCGCACGGCGCAGGCATTGTCCCTGTCCCCAGTATTGACTCCCTCGGCACAGGAGGCTGGCACCCCGTAAAATCCGTCGTCAGACCCAAACGAGAAGAATCCGTGACCGATACCGCTGCCAACCGACTCTCCCGCCTAGAGGCCAACCGCTCGCTGCTGACCCAGACCCTGCGGGGCATCGAGAAAGAAGGCCTGCGCGTGGACGAGCAAGGCCTGCTGGCCCGCACGCCGCACCCCGCCGGCCTGGGCTCGGCGCTGACCAACGAACACGTCACCACCGACTATTCCGAATCCCTGCTCGAACTCATCACGGGCACGCATACGGACGTCGACGCGCTGCTGGCAGAGCTGACGAACACTCACCGCCACGTCTACGGCGTGCTGGACCATGAACTGATCTGGAACCAGTCCATGCCCGCCACGCTGCCGCCCGAGGCCGACATCCCCATCGCCTGGTACGGCAAGTCCAATACGGGCATGCTCAAGCACGTGTATCGCCGGGGCCTGGCCGTGCGCTACGGCAAGACGATGCAATGCATCGCGGGCGTGCACTACAACTTCTCGCTGGCCGAAGACCTCTGGTCGGTGCTGGACACGCAGCCCGGCACCGTCCAGGACCGCCGCTCGCGTGGCTACATCGGCCTGATCCGCAACTTCACCCGCTATTCCTGGCTGCTGATGTACCTGTTCGGCGCCGCCCCGGCGCTGTCCAGCGATTTCCTGCGCGGGCGCGAACATCCGCTGCGCAAGCTGGACGAAAGCACGCTGTACCTGCCCTACGCCACCAGCCTGCGCATGAGCGACCTCGGCTACCAGAACAAGGCGCAGTCGCAGCTCAAGCTCTGCTACAACGACCTGGACACGTTCCTGGGGCGCCTGTACGGCGCCGTGACGCAGCCCTGGCCCGATTACCAGAAGATCGGCACCCACCGCGACGGCGAATGGATCCAGCTCAACACCAATGTGCTGCAGATCGAGAACGAGTACTACTCGAGCATCCGCCCCAAGCGCGCCACCGGCCGCTGCGAGCGCCCCATCACGGCGCTGGCCGAACGCGGCGTGCAGTACGTCGAAGTCCGCTGCCTGGACATCGACCCGGATTCGCCGGTCGGCATCGATGCCGCCACCAGCCGCTTCGTCGACGCCTTCCTCCTGTTCTGCACGGCGTCGGACAGCCCGTTCTTCCCCGCCAACGGCTACTGTCAACGCAGCGCCGACAACTTCTCGACTGTCGTGAAGGAAGGCCGCAAGCCCGGCCTGACCCTCGATCGCGAAGGCCAGTCCATCGGCCTGGCGCAATGGGGCCACGAGCTGCTCGACCAGATCGCGCCCTACGCCGCCCTGTTCGACTCCGCCCTGGGCGGCAGCGCCTATGCCGAGGCGCTGGCCGCGCAGCGCGCCAAACTGGACCACCCGGACTCCACCCCGTCCGCACGCCTGCTGGCCGCGCTGACCGAAAGCCGCCTGTCCTTCCACGATTACTCGCTGGACCTCAGCCGCAAACATGCGGACACGCTGCGCGCGCAGGCCCTGCCGGCCGACATCGCCTCCTCCTACGAACAGGCTGCCGCGCAGTCCGTCGCGGAACAGTTGCGCCTGGAGCAATCGGACACGGAGGATTTCGATACCTACGTCGCCCGCTACCACTCGGCGCTGAAGGCGCCGCGTACATAAGGCGCGTCGAATAAGGCGTATCGTTAGGGTTTTGGTCCGCGCCCCCTCCGGGCGGCGCGGACCGCTCTGTCACATCAGGAGGTTTTCCCCATGCGCCGCACCGCAACATTCCTGTTGGCCTTGGCCACCAGCGTGGCGGGGATCGTCCATGCCGCGCCGCCCATGCAGACCGTGGAGTCGGTAGACCTGAAGCGCTACGCCGGCATGTGGTACGAAATCGCGAATTTCCCCATGTTCTACCAGCGCGACTGCGTGGGGGACACGACCGCCGAATACACCCTGCATACCGACGGCACCGTCGGCGTGAACAATCGCTGCCGCACCAAGGACGGCGATATCGATTCCGCCTCGGGCACCGCCACCGTCCTGGACGGCAGCAACAACGCCAAGCTCGAAGTCTCGTTCTTCAAGCCGTTCAAGGGCGACTACTGGGTGATCGGCCTGGACCCGGACTACCGCTGGGCGGTCGTCGGCACGCCCGACCGGAAATACCTGTGGATCCTGTCCCGCTCCCCGCAACTGCCGAAGGAAGAACTGGACAAGGCGCTGGCGGCGGCGAAGGCGCAGGGCTACCAGTTGGACGAACTGCGCTATACGCCCCAAAAGTAGAGAAGAGGGCCCCCACGCCGCGCGCACTGCGTGCGCTTGCTGCCCCCCGAGGGGGCCCTTTTCCCCTTGGGGCGGCCCGGCGGGGAAAAGGGCCCCCACGCTGCGCGGGAGATCAGCCCGCGTAGTCGCGCGCTAGCCGGACGACCGTCACGCCCGGCTTGAGCTGCCGCAGCGATGGCATGACCAGCGTGCACCGGTCGTAAGGCGTCACGATGGGCTGACCGTCGGCCCAGCCCAGGATCGAACCGGCCTGCTCCAGCGTCTCCAGGCCCGTCCAGGGCTCGGAGAAGCGCAGGTCCATGGACGGCGCCACCACGGCATCCGTTACTTCCAGCACGCGCTGCCCCGCCGGATCGGGCAGCAGCCAGCCAGGCGGCAGGTCCGCCGTGCCGGCCACGCCGGATTCGATCAGCATGCGCGCCACCATGTCGCGCGCCACGCCGCGCGAGGCCGGATCGCCATGGAACCCGCATTCGATCAGCAAGGCGCAGGCGTCTTCGCGCGCCGGGTCGCCGAACTGGGCGAAATCGCGCATGCGCACGCCATCCTTGTGGCCCGCGTCCACGATCACATGCTGGGGCGCCTTCAGGCGCCGCGCCAGCGCGATATTGCGCGGCAGCACGCCGGTCAGCAGCAGCGGCTCGCCCGGCTCGTGCATGGAATGCAGATCCAGCAGCCAGTCCGCGCGCTCGACCCACGGACGCAGCTCGGCCGCGCGCCGGCGGTCGGCCGTGGCCGGGTCGTCCAAACGCTCGGCGCTCCACACCCGGTTCATGTCCTCCTGCACGAAGCGCGAGGCGTCGTGGCGGGCAAGATTGAAGCGGTCGAACGCCTCCAGGTTGCAGAAGGCCAGCGTTAGGCTGCCACGGCGCGGCCGCAGGCCCGCCGCCAGCAGGTCCTTCAGCGCCCAGGCGCCGCACAACTCGTTGCCGTGCACCAGCGCGGACACCATGAGCGCCCGCCCCGGCACGCCCGAATCGAAATGCCATACGCCGGGGGTGCCGGTGTTGCCGGCGCGCTCGGCGCCCAGGTCGGGAACGGGAAGCGTGAATTCCATGAAACGTCGTCCGTTGATTTGCGGTGCCGCGAGCCGTGCCGCGACTACTGGGCTTCGATCTTGGCGGCCTTGACCAGGGCGCCGTACTTCGTGGTTTCGCTGGCCTGGTAGGCCACCGGATCCAGGCCGGGCTGCGCCAGCTGGCCGCCGGCTTCCTGCATCTTGGCGCGGAACTGTTCCGACTTCAGCGTTTCCGCCAACGCCGTGCGCAGCTTGGCCGCCACCGGCTCGGGCAGGCCCGCCGGGCCATACAGGGCGAACCAGACGCTGATGTCGACCGATTCGAATCCCGGCGTCTCGGCCAGCGCCGGCAGGTCCGGCGCGACCGGCGAACGCTTCTTCTCGGTCACGCCCAGCGCCACGATCTTGTCTCCGCGGACCTGCGGCAGGCCCGAGGACAGCACCAGCATGCCGTAGTCCAGCTGGCCGCTCATCAGATCGGTCACCAGCGGCGCCACGCCGCGGTATGGCACGTGTTCGGCGCGCGTGCCGGTGGACTGGTTGATCATCTCGCCCGCCAGGTGCAGGGTCGTGCCCACGCCCGAAGAACCATAGTTGAAGCTGCCGGGCGCGGCGCCACGCAGCTTCTGCAGGTATTCGGCCGCGGTTTTCACGCCGGAGTTCTTGCTGGCGGCCAGCAGCATGGGCTGCGAGGCGATCACGCCCAGCGCCGAAAAGTCCTTCACGCTGTCGTACTTGACCGCGCTGTTGATCATGCGGGCGATCACCATTTCGTTGGTGGAACCCAGCAGCAGGGTATAGCCGTCGGGCGCCGCGCGCGCCACGCGCTGCGCCCCGATGGTGCCGCCGGCGCCGCCCACGTTCTCGACAACCACGCTCTGGCCCAGGCGCTTGGCCAGTTCCTCGCCGAACAGGCGCGCGGTCAGGTCCACGCTGCCGCCCGCCGGATAGCCCACCACCAGCGAAATGGCGCGGTCGGGGTAATCGGCAAACGCGGACGGCGAGGCGGCGAAGGCGGCGGTGGCGCAGAGCGCGGCAAGCGCGCCGCGCAGCGGGTGCTGGATGGATTTCATGGCTTTCTCCCTGGGGTACTGGCGTGGACGGCGTCGCCGTCTCGTTTGAAGTGTCGGGAGCTATTCTCGGCGCAGCGGCCATGCACGCTCGTGCCGAATCGACACATTCCCGTGCTGATTTGGCCAAAAGCCCTTAACGGCGGCCGCACCCACGGCTCAGGCCTTGCGGTTCGCGGTCGCTTCCCAGACGGCTTCGGCCAGGTCCGCCAGCCGGGCGCGCGAACGGTACAGCCGTACCTCGAAGGCGATCTCGTCGCTGCGCCCGCCCAGGGCGGCCAGCGCCCCCCGGCGGCAATCCGCCGCCACCATGGACCAGGGCAGCCACGCCACGCCCAACCCCTTGGCGACCGCGCCGTGCGCCGCGTCCAGCGAGTCGCTGCGCAGGAACGGCGTCAGCGAATAGGGCGTGGTTTCCAGGCGATCGCCCACGATGCGCTCCATCGCCAGGCCGCCCGCGTATGTGATCAGCGGCGCGGACTGCCCACCTTCCAGCAAGGCGTAGCGGGCGCGGCCGCGCGAATCCGCCTGGCTCACGGGCACCAGCTTGTCGGTGCCCAGAGTCATATAGCGGTATCGGCCGGGGCTCAACTGCACCGACAGCGCGGGATGCTCGTAGCAACACAGCAGATCCACCCTGCCCTGTTCCAGCCGGGCCGCCATATCCTGCATCATGCCCGTCGACAGCTCGACCTGGGTGCCCTCGGTCAGCACCTTGGGCGCGCGAAGCCGCAAGCGCGCGATCCAGTCCGCCACCAGCGTGCGGGCCAGGCTGCGGCCGGTAGCGATGCGCAGTACGGCTTCGCCGCCCGCGCCCGAACTGCGGATGCGGTGGCGCACCTGCCCCATCTGTTCCACCACCTGAGCCGCCGTCTTCAGCAGGGCTTCGCCCTCAGCGGTCAGCGTCACGGGCTGGCGCTGGCGCTCGACCAGCGGCGCGCCGGCCCAGGCCTCCAGCGCGCGGATGCGTCGGCCGAATGCAGGGTGGGTGACGTGACGCAGCTCGGCCGCACGTACAAAGCTGCCGGTCTGCGCCAGGGCAATCAGGTCTTCAAGGAGTTTCAGGTCGGCCATGGGCGTCAAGCTTACGCCATCGGTCGACCGTTCACTTTGCGCCCAGGCCCATCATCGCCAGGGTGGCGCGGGTCAGGTCGCTGTCCGGATCTTCCAGCTCGTTGACCAGATCGAAATGGTTGCATTGCGGCGTCGGGATGCGGGTGGAAGCCAGCCCAGCAGCGTTCCAGGCGGCTTCGTACGCGGCCGTCTGGTTCTTGAAGCCCTGGGTCTCCAGCCCGCCCACGGCCAGCAGCATCGGACCCGCCCGCTCGGGCAGGTGGAAGATCGGGCTTTGGTGCGCCGCCTGCTCAGGCGTCAGCTGCAGCCAAGTATTGGGCAGGACGTCGCACAGCGGCCGCAGATCGAACAGACCGCTGAGCGCCAGCGTGCCCTTGATCACGTCATCCGGCACGCCATAGCGCGCCTGCCATTTCGGCGCGGCCAACATGCCTGCCAAATGGCCGCCGGCCGAACTGCCGCTGACGTAGATCCTCTCGGGATCCACGCCGTAGGCCGCCACGTTGCGGTAAAGCCAGGCCACCGCGGAACGCACTTCGCGCACCACTTCGCCCAGCGTGGCCTCGGGCACCAGCGTGTACTCCAGCGTCGCCACGGCGGCGCCCGCCGCGTTGAAGGCCTCGGCCATCACGGGCGCGTCTTCCTTGCGCTGCGCGCGCCAGTAGCCGCCGTGGATGAACACGAACAGCGGCGCCCGCGCCTGCGAGGCGGCGGGCAGGAACAGGTCCAGCCGTTCGTCCTGGCCCATGCCGTAGCGCAGGTCCAGCACGCCGGGGCGGCGCGCGCGCACCCGGGCCGAGGACTCGGCGTAGCGGCGCACGCAGGCGTCGAAATCCGGCACCGATTCGCGCGCGTTGTACTGCACCTCGCGCTCGGCGATGGAAGGAAAGAAGAGATCGATGTCGGTGTTATGCATGCCTGGCCTGCGATTGGGGCTCGGAAATGATGCGTTCGATGAACTGCGCGGTCTTGCGGTAGTGCGCGGCCAGCATGGCGACCGAGCCTTCCACGTCGCGCGAGATGGCGGCGTCCAGCAACTGGCGATGCTCGTCGTCGACGTTGCGTTCGGGCCCGTAGGCGGTCGCGCCGGCGCGCGCCGGGCGGCGGTAGCGTTCAGTCTGCGCATAGAGCTGTGTGGACAGGTCCAGCAGCCAGTGGGAGCGGCAGGCGCCGATCAGCGCGTGGTGGAATTCCAGGTGGCGCGCCTCCAGCAGTTCGTCCAGCTCTTCCGAAGGCTCTGCGGCGCCCTCGGCGCGCTGCGCGGCCAGCGTCAGAGCGTGGTACGCGCCGACCAGCCGCGTTTCCCAGGCGTCGTCGGCGTTGGCCAGCGAGCGGCGCAGCGCGTCGCAATCGATCAAGATGCGAGTTTCACAGGCGTCCCACATTTCCTCGACCGACAAGGGCGCGATGCTGAAACCGCGCGAGGTGGTGCTGATGACCATGCGCTCGCTGCGCAGGCGGTTGAGCGCTTCGCGGATGGGCGAAAAACTGCTGCCGTAGCGATGCTTCAACAACTCCAGCCGCAGGGACTGGCCCGGCGCGAAGGCGCCGCGCATGATGTCGCGCCGCAGCAAGCGGTAGACCTGCTCGGACAGCGTGATTTCCTCAATGCCGGCGCTCCCGTCCGATCCGGGATCGTCCTGGCGGGAAGCTTTGATTCTAGGCTTCAAGATGGTCTCCAGATGTCAGCGGCCGGGGCGCGTACCGCGCGCAGGCGGCCCATTCTACCCGCGCCCCCGGGCCGCGGGCCGCGCCACGCGGCCAGCTCATATGCCCAGGTAACGCTGGGCCAGTTCGGGTTGGGCAGACAGCTCGGCGGGCTGCCCCGACCAGGCCACCCGGCCCTTGTCCACGATGTAGTGGCGGTCCACCAGCGTCGCCATTTCGGGCAGGTTCTTGTCGATGACCAGGATGGTCTGCCCTTCGGCCTTCAGCGCTCGCAGGCAGCGCCAGATCTCCTGGCGGATGAGCGGCGCCAGCCCCTCGGTGGCCTCGTCCAGGATCAGGAGCTTGGGGTTGGTCATGAGCGCGCGCCCCACCACCAGCATCTGCTGTTCGCCGCCGGACAGGGTCCGCGACGACTGCCCGCGGCGCTCCTTGAGGCGCGGGAACAGCGTGTAGACCCGCTCCAGATCCCATCCGCCCGCCGCGGCGCGCGAAGTCGCCACCAGGTTTTCCTGCACCGTCAGGGATCCGAACACGCGCCGGCCTTCCGGCACCAGTCCCACGCCCAGGCGCGCCACGCTGCTGGGCGCGGAGCGGCCCAGCGCGCGGCCGCGGAACTGCACCGCGCCGCCCGTGGCGGGCAGCATGCCCATCAGGGTCTTGATCGTGGTGGTCTTGCCCATGCCGTTGCGCCCGATCAGCGAGATCACCTCGCCCTCGCTGGCCTCGAACGACATGCCGAACAGGACCTTGCTGGAGCCGTAGCCGCCCGTCAGCCCTTCAACCTTCAACATGCTCTTCTCCCAGATAGGCGGCGCGCACTTCCGGATGGCGGCGCACTTCCTCGGGCGAGCCGCTGAACACCACGCGGCCGTAGACCAGCACGCTGATGCGGTCGGCCAGTGCGAAGACCGCGTCCATGTCGTGCTCCACCAGCAGGATGCCGTAGTCGCCCTTCATACCTTGCAGCAGCCGGGTCATGCGCGCCGATTCCTCGGGTCCCATGCCTGCCATTGGCTCGTCCAGCAGCAACAGCCGCGGCAAACGCGCCAGCGCCACCGCCAGCTCCAGCTGCCGCTTCTCGCCGTGCGCCAGGTCCGCCGAACGCACGTGGCGACGGTCCTCCAGCCCCACATGCGTCAGCCACTGCATGGCTTCGGTCTTCAGCGCCGCGTCATGGCGCGGGTTGGACCAGGCCTGGAAGGCGCGGCCACCCTTGAGCATGCGAGACAGGATCACGTTCTCCAGCGCGGTGTATTCCTGGCACAGCTCGGTGATCTGGAACGAGCGGCCCAGCCCAAGACGGGCGCGCTCGAAAGCACGCAGCGCGGTCACGTCCTGCCCGTCCAGGTGGATGGTGCCGGAGTCCGGCCGGATCTCGCCGCAGATCTGCGCGATCAGGGTGGACTTGCCCGCGCCGTTGGGGCCGATGATGGCGTGGATCTCGCCGGCGCGCACGTCCAGGTCCACGCCGTTGGTGGCCACCACCGCGTCGAAGGCCTTGCGCAGTTGCGTCAGGCGCAACAGGCTTGCGCTTGCATCAGTCGGCATGGCGCGTCTCCAGCAGCTTGCCGAACAGGCCCTTCTGGCCCCACAGCACCACCAGCACCAGGATGGGCCCCATGTACAGCAGCCAGTGTTCGGTCAACGACGACAACATCTGTTCCAGCCCCAGGAACACCGCCGCGCCCGCGATCGGGCCGAGCAAGGTGCCCACGCCGCCCAGGATGACGATGGCCATGAGTTCGCCGGACTTGGTCCAGGCCGCCATGTCGGGCGTCACCAGCCCGGCATAGTTGGCCCACAGCACGCCGGCCAGCCCGGT
The DNA here is from genome assembly GCF_900496965.1 of Achromobacter agilis. GTDB lineage: Bacteria > Pseudomonadota > Gammaproteobacteria > Burkholderiales > Burkholderiaceae_B > Achromobacter > Achromobacter agilis. Next base: position 30,435 of record NZ_UFQB01000018.1, on the reverse strand, counting down.
GCCCACCGCCGACAGCACGAAGGCGCTCAGCCGGTACGGCGTGGGCGCCACGCCCAGATTGATGGCGCGCCGCTCGCTCTGGCGCAGCGCCTGCAGCACCATGCCGAAGCGCGAGTTGGTCACGCGGATGCACAGCAGCGTCCACAAGGTCAGCAGCGCCAGGCATACATAGTAGAAAACCATGGGGCTTTCCAGATTGATGCCGGGCAGCTCATTGCGCTGCGGAATCATGAGGCCGTCATCGCCGCCATAGAACTGCAGCGACACCAGCACGAAGTACACCATCTGGCCGAACGCCAGGGTGATCATGATGAACTGCACGCCGCGCGTGCGCAGCGCCAGATAGCCGAACAGCCAGCCCGCCAGCGCGCACACGATGAGCGCGATCGGCCACACCACCAGCGCGGCATTGCTGCCGGCCCAGCCGAAGATCGGACCGGCCTCCGCAGTGTGAAACGCGATGATGCCCACCGCATAGCCGCCCAGCCCGAAGAACATGGCGTGGCCGAAACTGACCATGGCGCCATAGCCGATCACCAGGTCCAGGCTGACCGCGGCCAGGCCGTAGATCAGGAAGCGCGTCACCACGCCGATCAGGAACGGCGAGCCCGAGGCCAGCGCCGCGGCCGGCAGCAGGATCAGCACCGCCAGGCCGCCCAGCCCCCAGCGGGCGCGGTTCGTAAGTGTGTATGCCATCTTCATCCTCGCGCCGGGAACAGCCCGCCCGGCTTGGCGATCAGCACGATCGCCATCAACACATAGATGCTGGCCGAAGCCAGGCCCGCGGCCAGCGGGTCCGCCGTGGCCGGCGAGAACATGGTCGACAGCAGCTGCGGCAGGAAGGCCCGCCCCAGGCTGTCCACCATGCCCACCAGCAAGGCGCCGGCCAAGGCTCCGCGCACCGAACCGACCCCGCCGATCACGATGACCACGAAGGTGGTAATCAGGATGCGTTCGCCCATGCCGATTTCCACCGCCAGAAGCGGCGCGGCCATCACGCCGGCCAGCCCGCACAACAGGGCTCCCAGGCCGAACACCAGCGTGTAGAGCTTGCGGACATCTATGCCCAGCGCGTCGACCATCTCGCGATCGTCGGCGCCCGCGCGGATCAGCATGCCGATGCGCGTGCGGTTGACCAGCCACCACAGGCCCACCGCCACCAGCGCGCCGATGGCGATGAAGGACAGACGGATCAACGGATACTGGAACCCCGGCGCCAGCGTCACCGCGCCTTCCAGAAAGCTGGGGATGCCCACCAGCGGCGGCCGCCGGCCGAATATCAGGCTGACCGCTTCATTGGAGAACAACAGCAGCCCGAAGGTGGCCAGGACCTGGTACAGGTGATCCCGCTTGTAGAGCTTGCGTATCACCAGCACTTCGACCGAAATGCCGTACAGGCCCGCCCCCAATAGCGCCGCCAGCACGCCCGCAAGGAACGAGCCGGTGGTGCCGATGGCGTAGGCCGCGCAATACGCCCCCACCATGTAGAACGAGCCGTGCGTCAGGTTGACCACGCCCATGATGCCGAAGATCAGCGTCAGTCCGGCCGCCAGCATGAATAGCATGGCGCCGAACTGCAGCCCGTTGAGCAGCTGTTCAAACAGGAGCGTCATGACGGCATCTTGCAGAGTTGCGCGTAGGCATCCTTATCGTCGGATACCAGCTTGCGGACCAGCTTCGGCGACAGGCTGCCGTCGCTTTCCTTCTCGATGCGCATCAGGTACAGGTCCTGGATCGGATGCTGGTTGGTGTTCATGCTGAACTTGCCGCGCAGCGACGCGAACTCGGGCTTGCGCAACGCCGCGCGGAACTCCGCCGCCTTGGACAAGTCGCCGCCGGTGGCCTTCAGGCCCGCGCCGATCAGCTGCGCGGTGTCGTAGGCCTGCATGGCGTAGTCCGTCGGCACGCGGCCGTAGGCTTCCTTGAAGGCCTGCACGAAGGCCTTGGATTGCGCATTGTCGAAGTCCTGCGACCAGATGCCGGTGATGTAGGCGCCGGCCGACGCGTCGCCCGTGGCCTGGATCATGCGCGCATCCATCGAGAAGCTGGGCATCAGCATCGGAATGCTCTTGTTCAGCCCGGCCGCCGCATATTGCTTGACGAAGTTGATGCCCGTGCCGCCCGGATGGAACTGATAGATGGCGTCGGGTGCCAGCGAGCGCAGGCGCGCCAGCTCCACCGAGAAATCCGACTGGTCCAGCTTGGTGTAGATCTCGGCGACCACTTCGCCCTTGTACGTGCGCTTGAAACCTTCGATGGCGTCGCGGCCCGCCTGGTAATTGGGCGCCAGCAGCACAACCTTCTTGTACCCGAGCTCGTTGGCCGCCACGCCGCCCGCCGTGTGGAAGGCGTCGTTCTGGTAAGAGGCCACGAAGTAATTGGGATCGCACTTCTCGCCCGCGAAGTTCGACGGGCCGGGGTTCAGGCTGACGTAGAACGCGCCGGACTTCACCACGCTGGGCACGACAGCCGCCAGCACATTGGAGAAGTTAACGCCGGTATAGAGCTTGACGCCCGATTGCAGCAGGCGATCGGCCGCCTGCTTGGCGTTGGCGGGTTTCAGGCCGTCGTCCTCGATCACCAGTTGCACCGGCACGCCGCCCAGCTTGCCCCCGCCCTGCTTGATGGCCAGGTTGAACGCATCGCGCTCGTCTTCGCCGATGTAGCCCGCCGGCGTGGACAAGGTGGCGATGAAGCCGATCTTGACCGGGTCCGCGGCGTGCGCCGCCCCCATGGACGCCGCGGCGCCCAACGCGACGGACAACGCGCCGCCCAATATCTGTTTCTTGATCATGTTTTCCCCTTGGAGACTGCGTTGCCCGCCGCCCCCCGGCGGCCGGGCGGTTTAGACCGCCACCACCGGATGGCGCAGCGTGCCGATGCCTTCCACACAAGCCACCACCACGTCGCCCGGCCACAGCCATTCCTGCGGCTTGCGGCCCGCGCCCACGCCTTCCGGCGTGCCGGTGGCAATGATGTCGCCCGGTTCCAGCGTGATGCCTGCGCTGATGTCCGAGATCAAGAACGGCACCTTGAACAGCATGTACCGGGTATTGGAGCCCTGCTTCTTCTCGCCGTTGACCGTCAGCCACAGATCCAACACCTGCGGATCCGGGATCTCATCGGCGGTGACGATGCAGGGGCCGAAGGGCGCGTAGGTGTCCTGGCCCTTGGAGTAGATCCACTGGCCGGCTCGTCGGCAATCGCGCGCGCTCATGTCCAGCATGACGCTGTAGCCGAACACGTAGGACAGCGCATCGGCTTCGGCCACGCGCGAGGCGCGCCGCCCCATGATCACGGCCAGCTCCACTTCCCAGTCCAGTTGCTGCGTGATCTTGGCGTTGTGCTCGATGGCGTCGCCCGGGCCGATGACGGTGGTGGGCGGCTTGGAGAAGATCACCGGCTGCTTGGGCAGGTCGGCCGAGGTATCCAGCGTGCGGCTGGACTCCGCCACGTGCTCCACGTAGTTCAGGCCGATGCCGAAGATGTTCTTGCGCGGGCGCGGAATCGGCGCCAGCAGCTTGACGTTTTCCTGCGGCAGCGCGCTGCCCACGGGCCAGTTGCCGCGATAGGCCTCCATCAGCTTGCTGGCCTGCGCCACGGCCACGGGGCCCAGGTCGATGAAGGCCAGCATGTCGTCGGGCAGGTCCACGCCGCCGGCGCGGCCCAGCAGGGCCAGGTCGATCACATAGCCTTCGGCCAGCGCGCCCAGGCGGGCAGCGGCGGCGGGATGGGCGCGAAAAGTTACCAAGCGCATAAGAACTCCATAAATTCAGGACGAGTTGAGTCAGGCGCGCGGACAGCGCCCGCGCGGCGGATAAAAATTCGGCAGGGATTTGGCGGCGCTAGATCAGCACTTGGTGGCCGTCGTTTTCCTTGACCGCTTCTTCGCGGTAGAGCGCCAGCGCGCGCATCACGGGCAGGTCGTTGAAGCTGAACAGGCAGGCGTCGTCGTTGGACGACAGGTTGACGTGTTCATGGATGGCCCATGAGGGCACGCAAAAGATGTCGCGTTCGGTCCAGTCATAGCGCTTGCCGTCGATGATGGAATAGCCGCTGCCCTTGGCCACCTGGTAGATGAAGCTGCCGGTGTGGCGATGGGCCTTGGTGTGCTCGCCGGGGCGCAGCAGCTGCATGCTGGCGCCGATGGTGGGCATGACCGGGCCGCCCGTGGCCGGGTTGACGTATTCGAGCAGGATGCCGTCGTAGGGGCTGCCGGCGGTGGTGCGCGCATAGCGGCGCAGCGCCTCGTAGGTGGGCTCCCATTCGTACTTGAAAAGCGGCGAATACGGCTTGGTCCAGCCGGAGACCTGCGGCCTCAGCGCCGCGTTGGCCCAGGCGGCGGTGGTGTCGTCCACCGGATAGGTCACGGTCTGGTTCAGGTCGGGGTGCACGGCGTAGAAGCCCGCTTCCATCGCATTGACCAGCGGGATATCCAGGCCGTCCTGCCAGATACAGGTGGTGCCGTCCTCGGCCACGCCATGCTCGTGCCAGGTGCCGTTGGGTGTCAGCACGAAATCGTTCGCGCCCAGCGTCATCTTGTGGCCGTCCACCACGGTGAACGCGCCCCGCCCTTCCATGATGAAGCGCAGCGCCGAATGCGAATGCTTGTGGGCGGAAGCGAGTTCGCCCGGCTTCATGACCTGCAGGCCCGAATACAGCCAACCCACGGCGGCGGCCACGTCGCGCCGGCCTGGATTGTTCAGATAGATCACGCGCCGGCCCGCCTCTTCGGGGGAAACCAGCTCGGCCGAACGCAGCACGTGGCCGCGCAGGTCCTGGTAGCGCCACACCACCGGCACCGACACCGAGCGCGGCGCCCACGGTTCGATCTTGTTCGCCACCGTCCACAGGGCGCCGGTCTCCAGGCGCGCCAGCTCCTGGTAGTAGGCGATGAGCTCGGGCGAGTCGGCCACATTGGCGCGGCCTATGGTGTCCTCGCGGTGCGCGTCATAGCGGTTCGCTTCCATCCCTTGCCTCTTTTTATAAAAATTTAAGTATTTTCGAAAATAATAGAGGCGGGCCGAAATTCGGGCAACGAGCGCGCGCTAGGGGTTTTCCCAGGCCGGTTGAAAATTATTGGCGGAGCGTCAAACGATACTGTACAAAAACACAGTGTCTCGTGATACATTTCGCTCGCCCGAAAAACTGTCGCCCAGGAGAGTCCTGTGTCAGAAGCTGCTCATCTCGTCCAATACATCGTCGTCCCCTACCGCGCCGCCGCCAACGGCGTGGCTCCTGGCGAAATCCGCCCCGCCAGCAGCGAATTCGGAGCCATCCGGATCGCGAATTCCATGGCTTCGAAGTTCGCGGGCGTCGCCGCCTATGAGGTCTTGGTCGACAAGGAAACCGGCGACATGGAATCGCCGCGCGTTCTTGCCCAGATTGGAACCGTGCCCGCGCTGGACGATTGAAGGCGGAAGGGCCGCCCTCCCGCAGGCGGCCCTTTGCCCTTCGCGCTCCTAGCTTAAGTCCACGTCTTGATGCAGAATTTGCGATTGGCTCGGCGTCCCGTTGCACGCCGCTTTTCTGCTTCCTCAATGGATAAACTTCGAATTGTCCTGGCGGATGACCATCCTCTCGTCCTGGTGGGCATACGCGATCTTCTGGACACGGTTCTTTACGTCGAGGTAACGGGAGCCGTTTCCACCTCGACCGACCTCATCTCGCATCTGGAAAAAAACCACTCCAATGTGGTGATCACCGACTATTCCATGCCGGGCGACGACGCCTATGGCGATGGCATGCGCCTGATCAAATACCTGATACGGCGGCACCCCGACTTGCAGATAGTCGTGCTGACCATGGTATCCAATCCGATGATCATATCGGCGCTCTACGATGCCGGCGTCGCCGCCGTGGTCCTCAAGCGCGACAACCTCGCCGAGATCGTCACCGCGCTGTCCATGCTGCGCCTCGGAAGAAAATACTATCCGCCCGGATTCGGGCGCGACCACCTGGCGGGCGTCCAGCGCAACCCCATCGGCGATTGCATCAATAGCCTCTCGCCCAAGGAATTCGAGGTGCTCCGGCATTTCGTGCGCGGGGAAACGGTCACGTTGATCGCCGAAAACCTGAAACGCAGCGTCAAGACCATCAGCGGCCAAAAGGCCTCCGCCATGCGTAAGCTGAACGTGCAGACCGATCAGGAGCTGGTTGCCTTCTGCATGGAAAGCGGGTTGTTCCAATAGGCTCGAGGCCAGCCACGCCCCAGCTTCGCCCCGGGGCTATTTTTTAAGAATCGTCTGGTTTTTTGGGGCGGACGCGACTCCTATCATCGTTGCATGATTGTCGCTCCCCGCCTCTTCCGGAAGCCGGGGCCCGCCGTGCCCGGCCTGCCCATGCTTCTACTGCACCTGTTTGCCGTAGCGCTGCTTGCGTGCATCCTGGTGGGTACGGCGCTCTCCCTGTACTGGTCGTTCAGCGACGAAGTCTCCAGGTACCGGCGGAGGATGAATGCCGCCGCCTACAACGCGCAGGTCTATTTCGACCAGCGCGAAGGGCTGCTCAGGTCGGTGGCCGGCTCGTCGGTGCGCAACACCGACCGCATGCCGCCCGCGCGCACCCCGAATACCTTTGGTGAAACCAGGCAGATCAGCGTCACCCCGCTCCTGAAGCAAGACGACAGCTATGAATGGGCGCTAGTCCTGACGCCGCGCGACCGCGCCGACGTGGTCGCGGCCAATGCCCGCATCGTCTATGCCCCGGCGGAAGAACCCGTCTCGCAGCGCTTGCCCCTGGAAACCCGGCGTCCGCCGGCGCCCATCTCGCCCCGCACCGAACGCTGGCTGTCGGAAACCCTCGCCCTGCGCGACCCCAGCCCCGGCCCCGACGGCCGCGCGCCCATCGTCTGGCTGCGGCCTCCCATGGACGACGTGGACCGCTTCTTCCTCTATACCCCGCTCGACACCGCGGGCCAGGAGCGCAGCTGGATCGGCCTGGAGGTCGACGGCATCGCCGCGGTCATCGCGGCCGAATGCGCGAGCGACGGCGGCAGCTACGCGCTCTACGACAGCAACAGCCGGCTGGCGCTGCACGGCGGCCCGCTGCCAACGATGATCGCTCCCATGGCGTCGCGCCTGGAGCAGGATTCGTTCGGATTCCAGGGCGGCGTCTGGTTTCCCGAAAACCTGGTCCTGGTCAAATCGGTGGGCGAAGCCGGCTGGAAGCTCGCCTACTACGTGCCGCTGCGCGACGTCCTGCGCCATGGCTCGGCCTCGTTCTGGACGGCCGGCGCCATCTGCCTGCTCCTGATGGCCGTGGTGCTGCTGGCGGTCCGGCACATCAAGAGAAAGCTCGTCGAGCCGGCTTTGCAGCAGTACCTGGCCCTGGCGGACAGCGTCGCGCTCAACGACAAGATCATCGAGGTCGCGCCGGTGGGTCTCAGCCTGGTCCGCCGCGCCGACGGCGAAGTGATCATGTCCAACGAAGCCGCCCGCCATTTGCTCGACGAACATGGCGGCTGGCGCGACGATATCCGGCACGCCACTACCGCAACGGGCGGCCGCGAATATACGCTGCCGGACGGGCGCAGCGTCTGCCTGACGTTCGCCGCCATGACCTACCAATCCGAAGACGTCGTGCTCTGCGGCATCAGCGACATCACCAGCCAGAAGGAAATCGAGCGCACGCTGAGAAAGGCCAAGCTGGCGGCCGACAAGGCCAGCGAAGCCAAAACCATGTTCTTCGCCACGATCAGCCATGAAATCCGCACCCCGCTGTACGGCATCGTCGGCACGCTGGAGCTACTGGCGCTGACAGGCCTGAGCGGCCAGCAGCAGCAATACCTGAACACCATCCAGCAATCCTCTTCGACCTTGCTGCGCACCATCAACGACACCCTGGACCTGTCGCGCATCGAAGCCGGGCGCCAGGAGCTGGACATCGCGGAATTCTCCCCGGCCGACGTCCTGGAGCGCGTCGTCGCCAACTACGCCGCCCGGGCGCAAGGCAAGGGGCTGCTCATCTATGCCGTCACCGACATCGACGTGCCAGCGGCCGTCCTCGGAGACCCGACCCGCATCCTCCAGGTCCTGAACAATCTCGTCAGCAATGCGGTGAAATTCACCGAAGCCGGCCGCGTGGTGGTCCGCGCCTCCGCGGCGGAGCCCAGCCATGGCCGCATTTCTCTCCGGTTCCAGGTCGCGGACACCGGCGTGGGCATTCCCGCCGCATCCCAGGCCCAACTCTTCGAACCCTATTTCCGCGCCCACGCCGGCCTGGAGCACGACATCTCCGGCACGGGCCTGGGCCTGGCGATCTGCAGGCGGCTGTCCGACCTCATGGGAGGCTCCCTCTCCGTCGTCAGCGAGGAAGGCCTGGGCACCAGCATCGTCTTCACCCTGACGCTCGATGCGCCGCCCTCGGCGGCGGCCGTCGCCTTGCGGCGGCGCCCGGTCTATGTCGACGGAGCGGTTCCCGAGGTCGTCGCCAACCTGTGCGCCTGGCTGAACCAATGGGGCGCGGTGGCCATGCCCTACCGCGGATACGCGGACACGCTCGAATGCGAGGACGCCGTACTCGTGCAGGCCTGGCCTCCCGCGCCGCAGGAGCCCCGCTGGAAGCATGGCCGGGTGCGCGTGCTGGCGCCGGGCTCCGGCCACGAAACCCTCGTCGCCGCGGTGTCCAAGACCGGCATCGCAAGCACCTTCAATCCGGTCAGCATCGGCCGGGCCGTGCGCATGGCCCAGGACGGCATCGAACGGCCGGCGCTGGGCCAGGCCCACGTGCAGCGCATTTCGCTGGGGCTGCGCGTGATGGTGGTCGAGGACAACGTCATCAACCAGATCATCCTGCGCGAACAGCTCGAGCACCTCGGCTGCACGGCGACGATGGTCTCCAACGGCAACGAAGCCCTGAGGCACTGGAAGGCCCTGGACCACGACGTCGTCCTCACGGACCTCAACATGCCGATGATGGGCGGTTACGAGCTTGCGCGCTCGATGCGCAAGCTCGGCTACACCGGGGCCATCCTGGGCCTGACCGCCAGCGCGGCGCCCGAAGCCGCCCGCCAGGGCCTGGACGCGGGCATGGACCGAGTGCTTCTCAAGCCCCTGCCCATTCTGGTCCTGGCGCAAACATTGCATGGCCTAGCAGAGGATCTGAACTGAATATGTTGTCTGCCTACAAAGTGCTCGTTCTGGATGACCATGCTTTTCAATGCGCACACCTGAAGGACATGCTGGAAGAGGCGGGATTCAGCCACGTGGACACCCTGCAAAGCGCGGGCGATGCCCTGCGGAGCATCCGGGACGATGGCTACAACCTCGTCGTCATGGACGTGAACATGCCCGTCATGGACGGCGCCCAGTTCATCCACGAGCTCGCCCGCCAGGACTTGACCCCCATGCTCGCCATCGTGACCGGCTGCTCCCGACGCATGGCCAACAGCATCAGCCTGATGGCGAAGGAAAGAGGCCTTGCCGTGCTGGGCGCCTTCGTCAAGCCCGTTTCGCACGAGCAGATCGACAGCCTTGCCGTCGGCCTGCTGCGCAAGACTCCCGCCGGCGCCCGCTTCAGCGTTCCCCGCACGGACTGTGCCAGCAGCCTGCTCGACAGGAACAGCGTGAAAAGCGCGCTGCGCGACGGCAGCATCCGGGCGTGGTTCCAACCCAAGAAATCATTGTCGTCGGGACAGATCGTGGGCGCCGAAGCGCTGATGCGCTGGCAGCACCAGGAGCTGGGGCTGATGATGCCCTCATCGTTCCTGAAAACCCTGCGGGACTACGGCCTGGACCACGACCTGCTGATCCGCATGCTGGAAGACGGACTCAAGGCCTATCGCATCTGGCGCGGCCAGGGGTATCGCATCCCCATTTCCATCAACCTTCCCACCTCTCTGCTCGACAGGCCGCAATTGCCGGACGAACTCTACTATATGGTCACCAACTCCGGACTTCCGGCCGAAGACGTGACGTTTGAGCTTCTCGAAGACGATATGACGGTCGACGCCGGGCAATACTATATGGGCACCAGCCGCTTGCGGCTGAAGGGATTCGGGCTGTCGCAAGACGATTTCGGCAAAGGCTACAGTACGATGTACAGCCTTATCTCAACCCCCTTCACGGAACTGAAAATAGATCGTGCATTCGTCTGCGGCGCGGCGAAGGATGAAGTCAGGGCGGCTGCGCTGGTATCCTCCGTGCAACTGGGCAGGCAGTTGGGCCTGCAAGTGACGGCGGAGGGCGTGGAAACCATGCAGGACCTGCAATTCGTGCGCCAGGTCGGCTGCGATTATGCGCAGGGCTACCTGATTTCCGCCGCCGTCGATGTGTCGGCATTCAGCCGCTTGCTGGCCAACAAGCCCAACCCCTGCTTTTCCACTTGCACGCCGCCCCACTAAACCCTGGCGCGAGATCTGCCCACATCGTCTATGAAACTGGATACGCCGCTAAGAAAAGTGACGCGCGCTTCCCGCCGCTTGAATACCGCGCTGTTCGGCATCCTGCCGCTCGTGATAGTGCTGGCCGGCGCCCTTTACTGGGGCGGCCAGCGCATCCTGCAGGAAGAAGAAGATAAATTCCGCATCGACTTCTCGATTCTCGTCGGCTACATCAACGCGCAGGAGCGCATGCTGCGCGTCCTGCATACGCAGACGAGGCGGCCCGACTCCCATGATCTGGTGTCTTCCACCGGCGTCAGCGAAGCCGCCGGCTTCGATCCTCCAGCGTGGCGCTTCTTCGAAGGCCAGCACGCGCTGGCGTCCATGCCGTTCTCCCTGCTGTGCCAACGGCCGGACGCCTGTCCTGTCAGCAAGGGCGTTTTCCAAGGCATCGGCCCCTACCTGTCCGACTTCTACTCCAGCCACTGGGCCGCATCGTATTTCCCCGCGGCGCCGGTGTTCGTCATCTCGCCCAGCCAGGGGGTGAGCCTCAGCGTCCCCGCAGTGGCCACGGATTCGGGCTACGAGCCTCTCACGCGCCGCGCCTTCATGACCGTGGTAGACGCGGTCATGGCCAAGGCGGACGGCGCGAACCCGGACGAATCGCGGCTCGATACGCCGGGCCGGATCGAATGGATCCAGGACCCGGAGCTGCCCAACGCCATGATAGGCATGATGCCCAGCAGCCTGCCCATGGGCCTGGCGAACGAGGCGCCGGAAACCCGGCGCAACGTCTATGCCGCGACCCTGCTCAACAGGGAGCGCATCAACATTTCCGAAAGAGTCCTGAACGAGCCCCTGTACGACGAGTTCTGGCTGACCCGGCAAGGCAGCGGTTTGCTGATCGGCACGACCCCGCCGCCCCAGTCCGAGGGCGACCGCCTGCACTACTTCTCCGATGGCCTCGTCCTCAAGATCACCGATGGGACCGGAACCTGGACAGGCTACTACAAGCTGACGTATGGCAGTTTCTTCGGCGCCAACATGTGGCTGCCCGTCGGCGCTCTGCTGCTGCTCATCCTGGGCCTGGGCCTGGGCGCAGCCTACCTGCGCTGGTACAACCGGCGGGTGATCCAGCCAGCCGAGGCAGCGCATCGCGAGATCGTCGAAAACGAGGAATTCAACCGCGCGGTGCTGGGCACCGCCCCCGTGGCGCTCTGCGTGCTGTCCCGTCCCGACGGAAAAGTAGTGTTCAGCAACGCGCTAGCCTCCCAATGGCTGGGCATCGAGCCGGGCGGCGAGCTGCACAACTCGCCCGACGCCAACCAGTTGCTGCGCCAGGCGCTGGGATCCGGCGCGGCCGGCACCATCGAGACCTTTCTCGCCTACGACGGCCGGCCGCTGTTCGTCACCTTCGCACCTACCCGCTACAAAAAGCAGGACGTGGTGCTGTGCGCCTTCGCCGATATCAGCGCGCGCGCCGAAATGGAGCGCACGCTGGCACTGGCCAAGGAGCAGGCCGACAAGGCCAGCGAGGCGAAATCCACTTTCCTGGCCACTATGAGCCACGAGATCCGCACCCCGTTGTATGGCGTGCTCGGCACGCTGGAGGTGCTGGCCATGACACCTCTGAGCGAAGAGCAGCGACGTCACGTCGACCGCATACAGACTTCCTCGGTGATCCTCCAGCAACTGATCAGCGACATCCTCGACATCACCAAGATCGAGTCCGGCCAGCTGGCCCTGGAAATCGACACCTTCGACCCGCGCGAACTCTTCCAGGGCACGGTGGCGTCCTATGCCAGCATGGCCGAACAGAAAGACCTGATCATCTACAGCTGTGTCGACACGGCGGTGCCCGAATGCGTGAGAGGCGACGGCGGCCGAATACGCCAGATCCTCAGCAACCTCCTGAGCAATGCCATCAAGTTCACGGAATCCGGCCACGTCATCGCCAGGCTGCGGGCCGAGGAGCTTCCCGGCGGCAAGGCCCGGCTCGGCCTGCAAGTGGTCGATAGCGGCGTGGGCATCGGCCCTGCGGAGCAGGTCCGCCTGTTCGAGCCCTTCTACCAGATCGACAGCGGCTCTCACACCATCCGGGGAGCCGGCATCGGCCTGTCCATCTGCGCCAAACTGGCGGAACTCATGGGCAGCACGATCGATGTCACTAGCGAGCCGGGACTGGGAAGCAGCTTTTCGGTAGAAATCGACCTGGAAAAAGCGGAGCCGCCCGCCTCCGACCCGCCCCAACTGCAAGGCCTCAACGTGCACGTGCGCAGCCCGCGCAAGGAATTGAGCGAGAACATCTGCCAATGGCTGGCGAGCTGGGGAGCCCACACGGCGATCCTGCCGGCCGATGCCTACCCTGACGGCGGCCTGGACGGCGTGCTTGTCGACGTGCTGCTGACCAGCCGCGCGAGGCCCGCGGAGTGGGCCGGCCCGCTCATCGTCGCGGGCGGCGCGGATACGCTGGGCAAGCATCGCCCGCAGGCGGACCGGCATTCGATGCTGAGCATCGGCCAGGCCATCGAGCGCCTGATGTCCGGCGCCGCCGAAGAGCCGCAGGATTCCGGCCAGGCGGCCTACACGCCCCTGAACCTGCGCGTACTGGTGGCCGAGGACAACCCCATAAACCAGGTCACCATCCGCGATCAGCTCGAACAGCTGGGCTGCCGGGTGGTGATCGCTCCGGACGGCGCCGAGGCGCTCGCCATGTGGAGCATCGAGCCCTTCGATCTGGTGCTGACCGACGTGAACATGCCGCGCATGAACGGCTACGACCTCGCTGGCGCGCTGCGCTCGCGAGGCGTCACAGTGCCCATCATCGGCGTGACCGCCAACGCCATGAAGGAAGAGGAAACGCGCTGCATGGCCGCCGGCATGAACAGCTGGTTGGTCAAGCCGATAGAACTACGCTCGCTGTTGCGCCGCCTGCGCCCCCACGCCGATGCACAGGCCCAGCCCGCCGCCTCTCTGCAGGCGGCAGACGCGGCCAGGACGTCTCCTGCCGCCCCCGGCAAGGTGCCCTCCATCCCCGCCAGGTATCGCGCGATTTTCCTGGAAACCATGAACCAGGACCTGGACAAGCTGGAGAAGGCGGCCGGCGAAGCAAGCGAACGCGACCTGCGCGCCGTGCTGCACCGCATGCGCGGCGGCCTGGCAGCGGTAGAGCTCACCGATCTGCAGAACCAGTCCGAGCGCGTGGAGAACCAGTTGCGCAATGACGGCCTCAGCGCCGCGGCCCAACAGAGCCTGGCAGCGCTGATCGCGGACATGAAAGCCATGCTGGCGGCGGTGTGATTCCGCGCCCCGTTATGCCTGGCCCCAGATTGAGAATATTCCCATAGAAGGGCAAGCCCACGGTTACTAGAATTTTCATTTCCCACGTGCTCAGCCTCCTGTCTCGCATGCATGCCGCGGTCGCGGCATCATCCATAACCGATCGGTTGCTGGCAGATGCGATCAATGGAATCCCTAGTGCACCACAATGCCGCCACGGCGGAGTCCCCGGCACGCCCTGCCATGGAAGGGCTGAGCTTCCAACCGATATTCTCCGCCGACGGCCTGGTGCTCGAGTACGCTGTCGCCGGCCCTCGCCATACGTGGCGGCGTCACATACCCGGCCGGCCTGCGCATCTCGCCCGTGAAGCCTTTGCGTTCTTTCGCTCTTTCCACGAGCACATACCCTTTACACTGGACTGCGGCGGCGACCTCTCCAGCATAGGCTGGTCCGCGGCGGAGCTATGTGCGTCAAGCGGCCTGGTCCTGGACGGAACCGAACTGCTCGCCAACCCCAACCCGGCACAGGAAGAGCGCTTCGGCGTCGATGCCGCATACCCCGCAAGGCTCGTCACCTTCCATGCACCGCCGGTTTCCCATCTGCATGCGCGGTCGCACCTGTTCTCCCGCTACGCTGAATTCAAAGTCGGCTTGCGCATCAGGCTCACTCCCACCGTGGCCCGGGGCGGGCCAAGCGCGCACGGCGCCTTGCAGGTCACCGGCCTGCACATCAAGGCGCCTCCCGACTTTTCCGAATTCTCGTCCTTGCGCAGCCGGTTCATCGAGCTGGTGCAACAAGCCGAAGTCGCCAAGCTTCCCCTGCTGGTTTCAGACGTGAACCATGCGCACGATCTGCACTGGATGCGCGTATTTCCAGACCTGCGCATCCTGGGCAGCGTGCTGTCGCCGCCGATGGGCGCAAGCAGCCTGAAGGCCTTGCTCGCCCTCGGCGGAGACAACTGGCGCACGTTCCGGGTCGGCGCCCGCTATCCCTAGCGGGGTCGCCGCAAGCCGCCGCCACCGGCTGTAGCGCACGTTCAACATGCCACCGTAGCCGCTCTGGCTATCATTGCCCGCCTGGCCAAAATTTGGTCCGACACCTGCACTGCCTTGCCGCCAGGCCCTCCGCGCCCAGCTTGAGCTCCAGCCTGCCGGTTCCCATACGAACGACGCATCGCAGTTGCCATTGCCACGCAGCCAGTTGATTTCCAGGGCTAGACCATTTGCGGCGTAAGCCATGCGGCTTCGACGCAAGCGACTGCGCCGTTTCTTATGCTGTTCATGGGTGCCCGTCGCCCAGCCGCTTTTCTATTTGCGCGACGGCCTGCGCGATGCAGCCCGCCACGGTGGCCGCGCGCGCATCGTCCAGGCGCGCCTTGAGGGTGGCTACGCTGATGGCGGCGATGGCCTCCCCGTCTTGCCTGCATATCGGCACGGCGACGGAACGCACCTCGGGTATCTCCAGCACATCCTTGAGGGCGTAGCCTCGCGCGCGCGACGCCGCAATGTCGCGCAGCAGGTCCGCCGTGTTGTAGCGGGGGAAGTTCGCTTTGACGCGATCGGCGTTGGCGCTGCATATGCGCTGGATTTCGGCCTCGGGCAGCGTCGACAGTATTGCCAGGCTGCCCCCGCCCACGTTCAACGGCCTCCGCCGGCCTATGTCCAGGACGAACGCCTTGATCGGAAAGCCGCCTTCAGCCCGATCGATGCATAAGCCATCGAACCCCGAGCGTATCGTCAGGAATACCGTGTCGCCGGTCTGCTCCGCAATCGCCTGGAGATGAGGCAGGCAGATGTCGCGCAACGCAACCCTGGGGGCCGCGACCAGCCCCATTTCATACATGGCCGGCCCCAGGTAATAGCGCTTGTTCGCATTGTCCTGCCGGACCATCTGTTCGGCGATGAGCCCCTGCAGGATGCGGTGGGCCGTGGGCTTTTCTATGGCGCTCGAAGCGTGCAGGTCCGTCAAGCGCATTCCCAGGCGGTTGTTCGCAGTGATCAGGCGCAACAGCGCGGCTGCCCGCTGCAGGACCTGGGTGCCACTATTGGCACCGCGCTCGGTATGGTTCGACATTTTTCACTATATGGACCTTATGGCCGAGCAATTATGCGACCTATCCGCTCGTATTGGGTAGAGTAAATGCTTAGCCAGCCCAAAGTAGTCCAAATTATGGACTACTGCGATATATGCCGCCGCGCCTTTCTTCGTGGGGCCTGTACGCGGAGCGAATGACGAAGATGCCTCGGCCCGATACCGGCCGGAGGCCTGGACACCAGGAAAGATCTGCATGACGCCTTCTGAACAGATTGGGGCATTCGCCGCGGCATTTGATGCCGAAGCCCTGACCCCGGCGCTGCGCCATGATTGCGCGCGCTCCCTCTTGGATACCTATGCGGTGGGCGTTGCCGGCAAGAACGAACCCGCCTCTGCGCGCGCCCTGGCCTATCTCGCGACGCTGGGCGCCGGCAGCGGCGCGTCGTTGTGGGGGTGCGCCGGACGCGCCGCGCCGGAAGCGGCGGCGTTCTACAACGGCGTCGCCGCCCATGTGCTCGATTACGACGATGTGACTTCGCCTTTGCGAGGCCATCCCAGCGTGGTCCTGTGGCCGGCGCTGACCGCCTTGGCGCAGGCCGACGGCATCGCCATGGGGCGGCTGCAATCCGCCTATGTGGTGGGCTTCGAGGTGATGTGCAAGCTGGCCAAGGCCGCCGCCGTCGACGCCTACGCAAAAGGCTGGCACGTCACCGCCAGCATCGGCATTATCGGCGCGGCGGCCGCGTGCACCCATCTGCTAGCGCTGGACGCGGAACAGACCGCGCACGCCATCGGCATCGCGGTCGCCCAGGCGGCGGGCACGCGCGCGAACTTCGGCTCGGACGCGAAATCCTTCCAGGCCGGCCACGCCAACGCGGCGGCGATACGCGCCGCCCGGCTGGCGCAGGCGGGATTCACCTCGTCGCCCGATGCCATGGATGCCCAGCAAGGCTATGCCGCGCTCTATGGGCAAGGCCAGGATCTCTCGGCGGCGCTGGCGACGCTGGGCGCGGTTCCGCTGGAGCTGGCCACGAGCGGACTGGAGGTCAAGAAGTACCCCTTGTGCTACGCGACCCACCGGACGCTGGACGGTTTGCTGGACCTGCATGCGGAACACGGCATCGCGCTCGCCGACGTGGAGCGCGTGGAAATCGAAACCAGCCCCGGCGCGCTGGTGCCGCTCATTCATCACCGGCCAACGACAGGCTTGCAGGGAAAGTTCAGCCTGGAATATGCGGTCGCCGCGGCGCTACTGGACGGCCACATCGGCTTGGCCACCTTCACGGACGAAGCGGTGCAGCGCCCCGCCATCCAGGCATTTCTTCCCTTCGTGCTAGGACGCAGCACGCCAGGCGACTCGATCCTGCCCCGCTGGGCGCTGGTGCGCCTCTACACCCGGGACGGCCAGCGCATCGAACGCAAGGTCGATGCATTGCGTGGATCCGCGGCCCTGCCATTGACGGACGAAGCGCTGATGGCCAAAGCCATGGACTGCTATGGCTGGGTTGGATTCCAGGCGGATGCCGGCGCCCAGTTGGCGATCGCGTCGGACCCGGCGGCACGGGTCGAGGATTTCCTCTCGATCGCGCGCCACGAAAAATAAATCGAGCCTCAAGGCATGAAGCAAGGAGTAGACATGGATTTCACGTTGCCCGACACCACCCGGATGATTCAAGACACGGTGCGCAACTTTACGCAGCGCGAACTGATCCCGCATGAGCCCCTCATCATCCGGCGCGAGGCCGAGCGGGGCATGGGAGATGACCCGCTGATTCCCCCCGAGCTGGAAGCGACGCTGCAGCAGAAGGCGCGCGAGGTGGGCCTGTGGGGCATCGACGTGCCGGAGGAGTTTGGCGGCCAGGAATTCGGCATGCTGGCCAAATGCGTGGTGATCGAACAGCTCAAGCATTCGATCGTGCCTTTCGTCCCTCCCCCGGACAGCCCCAATCTCCATCTATTGAAGGCGCTGTGCAAGGGGCCGCAGATCGACAAGTACCTGCTGCCCTACGCCAACGGCGAGAAAAAGAGTTGTATCGCGCTGTCGGAGGCCGGCGCCGGCTCCGATGCGGCCAATATCAAAATGCGGGCGGAAAGGAAGAACGGGAAATGGGTGCTCAATGGCGCCAAGATGTGGATCAGCCACGCCCGCCGCGCCGACTTCATGATCGTCGTGGCCGTAACCGACCCGAAGCTCGGGTCCCGCGGCGGCATGACGGCATTCCTGGTCGACAAGGGGACTCCCGGCGTCACCATCCCGGTCTCCTATCCCATGATCGGCGAATTCCATCCCTATCAGGTCTTCTTCGATGAGGTGGAGCTGGAGGACAGCCAGGTACTGGGCGAGGTCGGCAACATCTTCGTGCCGCTCACCAACCGGCTGGGCATCCGCCGCCTGGACATCGCCTCGCGTTGCGTGGGCCTGGCCAGCCGCTGCCTGGAAATGATGATCGAACAGGCCAATACCCGCCAGACCTTCGGCTCTCCCCTGGCCGACAAGCAGGCGGTCCAATGGTGGATTTCCGATAGCTACCAGGAAATCGAAATGGTGCGCCTGCTGATCCATCGCCTGGCGTGGAAGATCGACCAGGGCGTGGCCGACTTCCGGCGCGACGGCTCCATGGTCAAGGTGCAGGCCACCGAGCTGATCCAGCGCGTGGCCGACCGGGCCATCCAGCTTTTCGGCGGCATGGGCCTGTCCAAGGAACTGCCGCTGGAATACATCGCCCGCATGTGCCGGGTGTTGCGCATCGTCGAGGGGCCTAGCGAAGTGCATCGCTGGGTGATTGCGCGGGACCTGCTGCGCAACGGCCTTCCACAACAATAAAACGGGCCCCTCGCCCGGTGGCTTTTTTGTGGTCTTCCGCGGCGAAGGCATGCGGCGGCCACGCTTTGAAGGAGACAACAATGCATAAGAAGTGGTCCTGGCAATCCAGGGGGATTCGGCGGCTGGCGGGTCTGGCCGCCAGGGTGATGCTCGGATATGGGTACGCGGCAACGGCAGTCGCCGATACCTTCCCCAGCCGTCCCATAACGTTGACCGTACCCTACGAACCGGGTGCAACGACGGACCTGATCTCGCGCGCCATGGGCGAACGCATGGCGCGCGAACTGGATTCGACCGTCGTGGTGGAAAACAGGACCGGAGGGAACGGCATTATTGCCGCGCTCCATGTCTCACGGTCCAAACCCGACGGATATTCGTTCATGCTGGCATCGGACTCCACGGCGGTCCTGAATCCCTTGCTGTACAAGAAACTGTCCTACGACCCGGACAAGGACCTGACTCCCATCGGGCTGGTGAGCGACTTGCCGCTGGTGATGCTGATCAACGCATCGCTGCCCGTGAAGAATCTCAAGGAGTTCGTGGAGTATGCGCGCGCGCATCCGGGGAAGTTGAACTTCTCGTCCACGGGCACCGGCGGCACGTTCCACCTCTCGGGCGAGCTGTTCAACCAGATGGCCGGCGTGCAGATGACCCACGTGCCCTACAAGGGCGGGGCGCCCGCCATGCAGGCGCTGGCGTCCAAGGAGGTGCAGGCGCTGTTCGGCGTGGTCGGATCGGCGCTGCCGCAGATCAAGGCTGGCAATGTGCGCGCCCTGGCCGTTGCGTCCAAGGAAAGGCTGGCCTTGCTGCCGGATGTTCCGACCTTCGCGGAACTCGGCTATCCGAACTTCGTCGTGACGGTCCGCTATGGATTCATGGCGCCCGCCGCAACGCCGGCCGACCGCATCTCCACCTTGTCGGGCGCGATGAACAAGGCCTTGGCCGATCCGGCGTTCCGCCAGAAATTCGGCGATCTGGGATTCGTGCTTCCCCAGAAGAGCAGTCCGCAGGATTATGCGTCGCTGATCCAGGCCGACCGGAAGATGTGGGCCGAAGTGATCAAGCTCAAGAACATCTCGCTGGACCATTGAACCGGCGCCGGGACGGCCGTGCTTTTCGCACTCCTGCGTTCCTGGCCGCCAAGGGCGGCCGGGCAGCCGCGTTGCGGCGGCCCCGGCTCACCCCGCGATGTTCGCCAGCGGCCGGCCGGCCAGCCAGCGCTTCAGGTTGTCGAGAAAGCAAGCAAATACCCGGTCGTTGAAATCCGAAATCCGGGCGGCGGAATGCGGCGTGGCGATGACGTTGTCCAGCGTCCAGATTTCGGATTCGGCCGGCAACGGCTCGTTCTCGAAGACGTCGAGATAGGCGCCCGCGATGCGCTTCGCGCGCAGCGCTGCGATCAGCGCGGATTCGTCCACAATGCCGCCTCGTCCCACGTTGACGAGGAGCGCCTCGCGCCTCAGCCCAGCCAGCCTGCCGGCATCGACGAGGTTGCGCGTTTCATCCGTCAACGGGCAGCAGATGACCAGCCAGTCCGCCAGGCCGATGAGGCCGTCCAGCTGTCCCAGCGGCATAGTTTCGTCGAAACCCTCGACCGCCTTGCCGCTGCGGTTGACGCCGATCGTGCGCATGCCCAGCGCCTGCAGGCACGTGGCCAGCACCGTGCCGACGTGCCCCGTGCCGACGAGCACCGCGGTCTGGCGGTCCAGCGGCAGAGGACTGAGCTCGTCCGGCATGGCCCGCCACGCCCGCGCCTGTTGATTGGCATAGTGCCAAGGCAGCCGTTTGTTCAGCGCCAGGATGCCTGCCAGGGCGCTGGTGGCCACCGCCTTGCCGCTCGCGGCCGGACTGGTGGATACCGCCACGCCCCGGGCCTGGAGTTTCCGGTATGCATTTCCGTCCGAGCCCGCGGAAAAAATGTGCAGCCACTTCAGGTTCGGGCACGCATCCAGCAGGCGGAAGAAAGAGCGGGTTTCTTCATTGGAGGGAGGACGTCCGGGCATGGCGTGGATATCCCGGCTGAAAAAGGCCGCGTCGATGCCGTCCAGCTCTTGGGCACCGAGGCCGGGCGCGGCCGCGACGAGCGTTACCTCGCTGCCGTTGGAGGCGGCCAGCCCGGCAATCGCCTCCCCTCCCTGTCGTTTGATGTGCGCGGAAACCAGCACACGGGCTTTCGAGGGGAGAACGGGCTTGGACATGTCTGTTTCCGTGATGGAAGTTCTGTTGTGGGAAGCCATCGATTCTGAGCGAGGACCCCACCCGACGTCCATACGCCGCCCGCCAATTTAGTCTGCTATGTGAGATTAAATGATCACACCCCTCCTGAGCTTCTTCTAAAACGTTTGTCTATTAGTTCATATCGTGGTCTTTTAGACATTGCTTGTGTGTTGATGTCTACCTAACATCTATACGCTTCGCGGCTCGCGCCTGAGCGTGCAATCGTCATAAGCAGTCCATTTGTGAATTCAACAAAAAACAGGAGACATTGATGTTTTCCATCAAGCACTGGATGAAACTTTTGTTCGGAACGGTTTGCCTGGCATCCGCCGCCCAGGCGGCCGCGGCCGACGCCTATCCCGCCGAACCGATCAAACTGATCGTGCCGTACGTCGCCGGCGCCAGCACGGACTCTCTCGCGCGCATGGTGGGCAAGGACCTGGGCGAGGAATTCAAGAAGCCGGTGATCATCGAGAACCGGCCCGGAGCGGGCGGAACGATCGCCGCCGACTTCCTGCGCCGCCAGCCTGCCGACGGCTATACGTTCGGCTTCACGACCGACGGCATCATGGCCGTCAATCCCGCCATCTACAAAAAGCTGAACTACGACTCGCTCAAGGACTTCACGCCGCTGTCGATCGCCGTCAATGCGCCTATCGTGCTGGTCGTGCGCTCGGACTCCCCCTTCAAGACGGCCCAGGAACTGATCGCCCACGCCAAGGCGAACCCAGAAGGCCTGAGCTATGGATCGGCCGGCCTGGGCAGCTCCCAGCACATGGCGGGCGAACTGCTGAAAAGCATGGCCGGCGTGAACATTCTCCATGTGCCCTACCGTGGCGGCGAACCC
This sequence comes from Achromobacter agilis, assembly GCF_900496965.1. Lineage (GTDB taxonomy): Bacteria > Pseudomonadota > Gammaproteobacteria > Burkholderiales > Burkholderiaceae_B > Achromobacter > Achromobacter agilis. The sequence continues at coordinate 8,912 of NZ_UFQB01000018.1, read as the reverse complement.
GCCATGACGGACCTGCTGGGCGGCCAGATCAGCATGATGTTCGTCCAGTCGGCCTCGGCCAAGCAACTCGTTGACGCCGGGAAAATCCGCATCCTGGCCATCGGCAGCCCGCAGCGCAACAAGCAGTTCCCCAACATCCCCACCCTGGACGAAATCGGCCTCAAGGGCTACGACTCCGATACCTGGTACGGCTTCAACATGCCCGCCAACGCCGATCCGAAGATCGTCGAAACGCTCAGCGCGGCCATCGTCAGGTCCCTGAAGAAGCGCCAGACGCAACTCGAAGAGCTGGGCTACGACGTCGTCGCGAGCTCGCCTGAAGAACAGCGCAAGAACATCCAGGCCAACCTCAAGAAATGGGCAGACGTCGCCAAGAAGGCCGGCATCTACCACGTTCAATGATTTTTTCCACGCCTTTAAGCAAGACCTCCGCATAGCTGGACACATCACATGACATCGACGCCAAATGCCGCCGCGCTGGCGGGCATCACCGTACTTGACGTCGCGGGCCCCCTGGGGAATTACTGCGGCAAGCTGTTTGCTGACCTGGGGGCCCGGGTCATCCTGGTCGAACCCCCTGAAGGCGCGCCTACCCGGCACATCGAGCCTCGGATCGCCGGCCGGAACGACCCGGACTCCAGCTTGACCTTCCAGTACCAGAATACGAACAAGGAAAGCATCGCCCTGGACCTGGATACCGAAGCCGGCCAGGCAGTATTCCGCAAGCTGGCCAGCCAGGCTTCCCTGGTCATCGAAAGCGAACAGCCTGGCGTGATGGCCCGGCGCGGCCTGGGCTTTGCCGAGCTGAGCAAGCTCAATGCATCGCTGACGCTGACCAGCATTACGGCGTTCGGCCAGTCAGGGCCGTTCTCGCACTGGCTGGCGACCGACCTCACGGCCATGGGCATGGGCGGCATGATGTACCTGGCAGGCTATCCCGACACGGCGCCAATGGTGGCTTGCGGCGAACAGGCCGTGGGCGCGGCCAACGTCTTCGCCGGCGTGGCCTCGATGGCCGCGGTATATGACGCCGAGATCAGCAACACGGGGCAGCACGTCGATGTGTCCATGCAGGAATGCGTGGTGCTGGGCATGGAGAACGCGGTCCAGTTCTATGACCTGGAAGGGTCCATCCGCAAGCGCAACGCGGGCACGCAGCGCCTGGCGGGAACCGGCGTTTTCGAATGCCGCGATGGGTACATCTACCTGATGGCCGGCGGAGTGGGCAGCAATAAGTTCTGGGCCGTAACGACCGACTGGCTGATCGCCGAGGGCGTGGCCGGCGCGGAACAATTCCGCGAGCCTTGCTGGCTGGACCAGGCGTTTCTCGTCACGGACGAGGCCAAGCAGCGCTTTGGCGCGATCTTCACGCCCTTCGCGCGCTCGCTGACGAAATCCGAGCTCCACGCCAAGGGCCGCGAGCGCCGCATCCCCCTGGCGCCCATCTCCGATACCCGTGATATCTGCCAGAGCCCGCAACGCGAATACCGCGGATACTTCGTCGACGTGGCGGACGCCCATGGCGCCACGCTGCGCATGCCCGGAGCGCCCTACAAGTTGTCCGAAACGCCGTGGGCGCTGCGCAAGCGGGCGCCTCAGCTTGGCGAACATACCCAGGAGGTCCTGGCTTGGGCCGGATACACCCAGGACCAGCAGCAGGCGCTGCGGCAGCAGGGAGCAGTGCAATGAGATCATTATTGGCAGGTGTGCGCGTCATCGATTTTTCGTGGATAGGCGCGGGGTCGTATACGACCAAGATCCTGGCCGACCTGGGCGCGGACGTGATCAAGATCGAATCCTCCCAGCGCCTGGATACGCTGCGGGTGACGAAGCCGTTCAAGGACGGCAAGCCCGGCGTCAACCGTAGCGGCTATTTCGCGGACCGCAATTCCAGCAAGCGCAGCATCACATTGAACGTCAAGGATCCGCGCGGCCTGGACATGGCCAGGCGCCTGATCGCCGACGCCCACCTGGTGACGAACAATTTCACTCCCGGGGTGATGGACAAGCTGGGATTGGGCTACGACGTGGTCCGGTCCCTGTCCGAACGCATCGTATATGCCTCGATGTCCATGCAAGGGGCCGAGGGCCCCGAAAAGGCCGATCTGGGCTACGGCCTGACGATCGCCGCGCTGACGGGGTTACAGCACATGACGGGCCTGCCCGACCGCGAGCCTGCCGGAACCGGCACGAACTATCCCGACCACATTCCCAATCCCGGCCACACGGCGTTCGCCATCCTGGCGGCGCTGCGCCATCAGCGCCGGACCGGACGCGGCCAGTTCATAGACCTGGCGCAGATGGAGCCCACCTTGGCCTTCATCGGGCCTTCCCTGATGAACTACCTGGTCAACGGCGCCATCGACTCCCGCCACGGCAATGCAAGGCCGGGCCATGCCCCCAGCGGCGTCTATCCCTGCGCCGGAGACGATCGCTGGATCGCCATCGAAGTCTGTGACGACGCCCAATGGCAAGGGCTGGCGTCGGTGCTGGGCCTTGCCGCAGAGACCGATTGGGCCACCATGCAGGGGAGACTGCGGCAGCGCGAAGCCATCGACGCCGAAGTGGCGAAGCGCACGGCAACGCAAGACATGTCGGGCCTCACGCAGGCCTTGCAGGACGCCGGCGTGCCGGCCGGGGCCGTCTACGACGCCCGCGACGTGGTGAACGACCCGCAACTGGACGCCCGCGGCCACTGGGTGACGCTGAACCATCCGGAAATGGGGCCCAGCACCTATAACTCGCCGCCCTACCGCTTTTCGCACGCGTATTCCGAACCGTCTTCCCCCGCCCCGCTGCTGGGCCAGCACACAGCCGAAATCTGCCGGGAGCTGCTGGGGCTGGACGATGCGGCGATCGAGAAATTGAGCGCGGAAGGCGTGCTGGCCTGAGGCCGCGCCTCCATTTGAACGTATACACAAAGAGGATAGACCATGGCACTAGATATTGCCGTCCAGGACCATATCGCCACGCTGACCCTGAATCGCCCCGAGGCCATGAACAGCATCGACCCCGAAATGCGGAACCAGCTGCACGCGGCCTGGAAACGCATCAAGGAGGACGACGACATCCGAGTCGCCATCCTGACCGGCGCCGGGGACAAGGCCTTTTGCACCGGCTCCGACCTGAAGAAGACCATGCCTCCCAAGGAGAGCTTCGCCGAACTGACGTTCGGCCGCGCGTACTCCGACCATCTGCTGGAAGGCCTGGATACCGATAAGCCCCTGATCTGCGCCATCAACGGTTATGCGATGGGCGGCGGCATGGAGCTTGCGCTCGCCTGCGATATCCGCGTCGCCTCGGACAACGCGATTTTCGCGCTGTCCGAAGTCCGCATCGGCAGCATCCCGGGTGCCGGCGGCACGCAGCGCCTGCCGCGGGCGATCGGCGCATCCAACGCGATGCTGATGCTGCTGACCGGAGATCGCGTGGATGCGGCCGAAGCCCTGCGCACCGGCCTGGTCAGCAAGGTGGTCAGCCGCGCGGAGTTGCTGCCCACGGCGCGCGAGATCGCGCTGCGCATTGCGCGGAACGCGCCCTTGTCGGTGCGGTCGATCAAGCGCCTGGTTACCAGCGGCGCCGACATGCCCCTGCCGGCCGCTCTGGACAACGAACGCTATGTGTTTGGCCTGCTGCGCGATACGGAAGACCGCATCGAAGGACGGCGCGCCTTCCAGGAAAAGCGTCCGCCCGTCTACCAAGGCCGCTAGACCAAAGAACACCAGGAGAAGAAATTGGATTTTGAATTACCCGATTCGTCGCGCATGGTGCGCGATACCGTAGCGCGCTTCGTCCAGGAGGAACTGGTTCCCCACGAAGCATTGATCATCCGCCGCGAAGCCGAGCGCGGCTTTGCCGACACCGCCCTCATTCCGCCCGAGCTGGAAGCCACGCTGCAGGAAAAGGCGCGCAGCATCGGCCTTTGGGGCATCGACGTGCCGGAGGAATTCGGCGGCCAGGACCTGGGCATGCTGACCAAGTGCCTGGTGATCGAGCAGCTCAAGAACAGCATCGTGCCGTTCGTGCTGCCGCCGGAAAGCCCGAATCTGTTCATGCTCAAGGAATTGTGCAAGGGCGATCAGGTGGACCGTTACCTGCTTCCGTATTCGCGCGGTGAAAAGAAAAGCTGCCTGGCCCTGTCGGAACCCGGCGCGGGCTCCGACGCCGCCGCCATCAAGACGCGCGCCGAGCGCAAGAATGGCAAATGGGTGCTCAACGGCACCAAGTTGTGGATCAGCGGCGCGCGCCGGGCCGATTTCATGATCGTGATGGCCGTGACGGACGCGGCGGCCGACAAGCGCGCCAAATTCACGGCATTCCTGGTCGACAAGGGCACGCCCGGCATGAGTATCCCGACGTCGTTCCCGATGATCGGCGAATATCACCCTTACGAGGTGGTGTTCGACAACGTCGAGCTCGATGACAGCCAGGTGCTGGGCGAAGTGGGCGCGGGTTTCGCTCCCTTGTCCAAGCGCCTGGGCGTGCGCCGCCTGGAGATCGCCTCGCGCTGCCTTGGCCTGGCCACCCGCTGCCTGAACATGATGATCGAGCAGGCCAACACCCGCCAGACTTTCGGCGCGCCGCTGGCCGACCGGCAGGCCGTGCAATGGTGGATTTCGGACAGCTACCAGGAAATCGAAATGGTTCGCCTGATGGTCTACCAGATGGCCTGGAAGATGGACGCCGGCAAGGACGTCCGCCTGGACGGCTCGATGGTGAAGGTACAGGGCACGGAGATGATTACCCGCGTGGTCGACCGGGCGATGCAGCTGTTCGGCGGCATGGGCGTATCGAAGGAATTGCCGCTGGAATACATCTCGCGGATGTGCCGCGTCATGCGCATCGTGGAAGGTCCGAGCGAGGTGCACCGCTGGGTCGTGGCGCGCGAACTGCTGCGCGGCGGCATTCCCGAGGCCTGACGGAAAGGAGCTGGGCATGATGGCGTTTTCCTCGATTTCGGCCGGTGTCCGGATCCACGCGGGAGACGCCGCGCTGGACCTGTTGCCGCGCGAGGCCGCCCGGCTGGGCGCGCGGCGCGCGTTCGTCGTGTGCGGAAACGCCGTGGCGACGCGCACGCCCCTGCTCGGCCGGATACGTGACCTGCTCGGCGACGGCTTCGCGGGGGCCTACACCCGGCTCGGCAAGGACGCGCCGCTGGAAGATGTGCAGGAGGCCGTCCGGCAGGCCGCTGCATGCCGGGCCGACCTGCTCATCGCCGTCGGCGCGGGCAGCGTTCTCAAGGGAACCCGCGTTATCGCGATGGCGCTGGGCGAGGCGGAGGACCTGCCCCGGCTCGCGACGCAATATCCCGAACAGGGCGCGCCCGTGAGCCCCCGGCTGCGGCGGCCCAAGCCGCCGATCTTCAACGTGTTGACCGCCGCGACCTCGGCCCAGAACCGGGCTGGCGCCGCCTTGCGGCGCAGCGACGGCGGCCCGCGCCTGGAGTTCTTCGATCCCAAGACCCGTCCCGCCGCCATTTTCTGGGACGCGCAGGCCTTGTCCAGCGCGCCGCCCTCCCTGGCACTGTCGACCGGATTGGGCGTTTTCTGGCGCGCCTTGATGAACATCGGCGCGGTCTGCCAGGCCAACCCCCTGGTCCAGGCTTCGCGGCTGCATGCCTACACGCTGGCGCAAGCGGCGTTGCCTCGCATGCGGGATTGCGGCGATGTCCAGGCGCGCCTGGACATGTGCGCCGCGGCCCTGCTGCAGAATCGGGACGAGGACGACGGCGGCCGTCCCTTCGACGCTCACTGGATCGCCCGCTCGGTCTATGCCCTGGGCGCCGCCCTGTTCAATTGCGTTCCGCATCTGGACCAGGGCGCCACCCATGTCGTGCTGACGGCCCCCGCGCTGCGGCATTTCGCCGATCTCTGTCCGGATGCCGTCGGACAGATGGGCCGCGCGCTGGGCCTGCCGGCGGCCGAAGCGGCCAGGCCCGAATGCGTGATAGCGGCCGTGCAATCGCTGACCCAGGGACTGGGCCTGCCCGGCCGGCTGGAAGGCGTGTCGGAACAGAATCTCGAACAGGCCCTGGCATCCTCCTTGTTCAACTTCAACGCCGATCGCTCGCGCGAGTTGAGTCGGCACCGGGACCGCCTGCGGGCCATTCTCCTGGAATCGACCTGATCCGGCCGGCTTGAAAAACACAAACCCGCCGCGCGCCTCAGGCGCACGGCGGGTTTGCATCGGGGCCTTCAATTCAGCGCGAACTTCGGCACGCGGTAGCCGTCGGGATGATCGGCATAGACCATCTTGACCGGCGTATCGAGCTCGATCTTGTCCAGGTCCGCATGGTCCATGTAGGAAACCATGATGGGGCCTTCCTCGAGCTGCACGGCAACCACCAGGTGAGGCGCCGGATAGGCTGGTAGATACTGGCGATGGAACACGGTCCAGGCAATGACCTTGGCGTTGCCCGAAATGGGCGTCCATTCATATTCCATGCTGAGGCTGACGGGGCACATCGGGCCCGGCGGGTAGCGGAATACGCCGGACTCGGAGCAGCGCTGCAGCTTCATCTGGCCTTCGGCGATGCTTTCCCACATCGGCGCATCGTAGGGAGAGTACAAGCGGGGATTCTTTTTCATGGTGCGAGCCTCCTTCACTGTCCATAAATAATGGACATGGCCTTGCCAGCGACGTCCGACACATACTGCACGAAGCGGCAGTCAGGCACTTGCCGCTTCCCTTCTTTTCCGCGCGCCTGCCGCACGGCCTCGATCTGGTGGTTCCAGCCCTGCATGTACGATTCCGAGATGTGGCCGCCGTGCGTGTTGACGGGCAGCTTGCCGCCGACGCCGATGCCGTTGTCGGCGATGAACTTCGCGGCTTCACCCGGCTTGCAGAAGCCAAAGCCCTCCAGCGCGAAGAAGATGTGCGGGCTGAAGCTGTCGTACACCATCAGGGCATCGATGTCCTTGGGGCCGATGCCGGCGGCCGCATATACCTGCTCGGCCGCGCCGCGTTGCGCGGGAAGGTAAAAGTCCATCAGGCGCGGCCCAAGGCTGGTGGCGTGATGGTTGAGGTCGCTGCGGCCCAGGCCGTGGATGGTCACCGCCTTGTTATTGGCGAGGCGGCGGGCACGGCTGGCTTCCATGATGATGAGGGCTACGCCGCCGTCGTTGATGAGGCAGTAGTCGTTCATGCGCAGCGGCTCGGCGATGTACGGCGCGGCAAGATAGTCGTCCAGGCTGAGCGGCTTGTTGCGCATGATCGCGTTCGGGTTCAGGCTGGCCCACTGGCGCTGGCCCACGGCGACCTGTCCGAGGTCGCTGTCGCCGATTCCGTGCAATTGCTTGTAGCGCTGGAACATCAGCGCATACAGCGCGCCCTGCGACGTCAGGCCCCAGGGGCTGTGATAGACGTACGACAGGAAAGACCCGCCGCCCATCGCTTCCGGCCCGCCGTACTGCACCGCGGCCGAGCGTTGGTCGTTGCCGTATACCAGGGCCACGACTTCGGCCATGCCCGACTTGATCGCCATGACCGCCTGGAACACGGCCTGGACGGCATCCGCCTGCCCGCCCCAGCGGGGATCGATGTTCAGGATCTCTCCCATGCGCTCATACGCCGTGGTGGGGCCGACGATCAGCCCATCGACCTCGTCGCGCGAAATGCCGGCGTCATCCAGCGCCCGCTTGAACGCCAGGGCGGCATAGCCATAGGAGTCATGCGGCTTCTCGCCATTGCGCACGCGCTTGTGGTCTTCCACCCAATCGGTGTGGCCTATGCCCACCACGGCGGAAATGCCGGATGTGCTGGTGTCCAAGGTATCGGTTGTCACCTGATCAATCTCCCTCAATGTGGACTATTTTTTCAAAACTGGATATCGTTTCACCATTATCTAGGCGGATCCATGGTTTTGACCACAAGCAAAAGTCTACAAAGTGAGATTCAGGAGGATGCAATGCACGCAAGGTTCGAGGATAATGAGGCCACCGACGAAGGCCGCACCGGCACGCAGATGATCCATCGCTGCGCGAAGCTGCTGACGCTGATCACCACGAACAATCGCACGGGAATGCGGCTGGTGGATCTGTACAAGGCCGCCGATTTCTCGCGCCCGACCGCGCACAGGATCTTGCAGGCCCTGGTCACGGAACGCCTGGTCCGCCAGGACAGCCGGACCAAGAAGTACTTCCTGGGGTCGCTGGTCTACGAAATGGGCTTGGCGGCGGCGCCGCAGTTCGACCTGCGGGACGTCTGCCTACCCTTTCTGCAGCGGGTGGCCGAAGCGACGGGCGATACGGTCTTCCTGACCATACGGTCAGGCTTCGACGGCGTCTGCGCGGCGCGCGCCGAAGGCGCGTACCCGGTCAAGGCCTTCGTTACGGACGTCGGCCGGCACCGGCCCTTGAACGTAGGCGGCGGCGCGGTTGCCTTGTTGAGTTGCTTCGAGGATGACGAGATCGAACGCATCTACCAGGCAAACAAGCTGCGGCTGGAGCGCGACTATCCAAGGTTCGATGTCGCCACCATGTGGGAGCACATCGCGCATGCCCGCAAAAAGGGCTACTTCATCAATGAAGTGCTCGAAGTGCAGGAAATCCTGTCGCTGGCCATGCCGATCTTCGACCGGCATGGCTTGCCCGTTGGGGCATTGAGCATTTCGGCCTTGAGAAAACGCCTGGCGGGCAGTTTTCTCCGAGAGAAGATCGAGATACTGACCAACACGGTGCGCGATATCCAGGCCGAGCTGCAGGCGGAATCGAAAGAAGGCGAGGCGTAAGCCCGCAGTTGGCGGCCGGTATCGGCGTCGAGGAATCACCCCCCTGCCGGCATCGCGGCCTGGGGTTCATTTGAGCAAGGAGCTATTGCATGAGAGTGCTGGTGCCGGTCAAGCGCGTCGTTGACTACAACGTCAAGGTGCGCGTCAAGTCTGATCAGACTGGCGTGGATATCGCCAATGTGAA
>NZ_UFQB01000047.1 GCF_900496965.1 Achromobacter agilis | reverse complement strand
ACTCTCCCGGGCACCTAACCCGGAAAAGTGTCACCCATGTCCTCGTACACCTGTTACCCATGTCCCCGGTCCATACACGCAGCCCCCTTGGGGGGCAGCAAGCGCACGCAGTGCGCGCGGCGTGGGGGCACCATTACCAGCCTAGGCGTTTCAGCCCCTCGGCCGTGGCCTCGTTGTCCGGGCGGATGAAAAGCGCGCCGCGCGGATCCAGGAAGACCTGGTAGCGGGCGCCGTCGAACAAGGGCATGTAGGCCCCGCTGCCGAATTGGACATCGACAAACGGGAACCAGTTCGGAAAATTCTTCTTCAGCGAACCCAAGTCCGGCGCGGGCCAGTCGTCCAGCGAATGAACCGAGCGCGTGGCGGACGCCTCGCGCGCCGCATCGCTATAACGGCCGGACAGCCGCTCCAGGCGGTACAGCGGCGGCACGCCCGCCATCAGCGCCGGCACCCGCCAGCGGACGACCCGCGCGTCGATCTGCCATTGGTCGCCATACAACACGTACTGACGGGTTCCTGTGCCGGGCGCGCTGGCATTGACCTGGAACTGGCCCTCGGCCTGCTGCCGGATCTCGATGCGGGCGACGGGTTCGTCGGTGGTCAGGCGGAAGAATTGCACCAGCGACAAGGCCAGCAGGCCGGACACGCACCCCAGCAGCACCAGCATCAGCCCGAACAGGCGGCGCACCGGCCGAAACTGGAACATCTTGCGGCCGCGCTCGTCGCGCGGGCCGCCCCTGCCCAGCAACATGACGATGCCCGGCAACAGGACGATGACGGCACCCAGCAGTATCCAGACGAAGGGAGCGATTCCGTTGATCAAGTCAGGCGTTCCTATTCAAGAACACGCCGCAGGCGGCGGCCCGGCTGCCCCCCCGGGCGCCGCGGGCCCGCCGCGGCAGGCCCGCCAGTATAGAAGCGCCCTCAGGCCGCCGGTTTTCCAAGCCGTTCGACGTGAAACCGGATGTGATCCTCGATGAAGGTCGAGATGAAATAGTAGCCATGGTCGTAGCCCTCGTGGCGGCGCAGGACCAGCGGCTGGCCGGCGGCGGCGCAGGCGGCCTCGAATACCTCGGGATACAACTGCTCCGCCAGGAATTGGTCCGCTTCGCCCTGGTCGATCAGGATGCCGTCCGGGAACGGACGCTGGGCCTGACGCATCAGCGCGGACGCGTCATAGGCGGCCCAGTCCTGGATCTCGGCGCCCAGATAGGCCCCGAACGCCTTCTTGCCCCAGGGGCACTGGCTCGGCGCGGCGATGGGCGCGAACGCCGACACCGAACGGAACTTGCCCGGGTTGCGCAGCGCCAGCACGAGGGCGCCATGCCCGCCCATGGAATGACCGAAAACTCCCGTGCGCGAGGCGTCGCCGGGCAGGGCGTCGCCGGTGACGATGCCGTGCAGTTCTTCCGTCACGTAGCTGTACATGCGGTAGTGGGCGCGCCAGGCGGGCGTGGTGGCGTCGACGTAGAAGCCCGCGCCCGTGCCCAGGTCCCAGCTTTCGTCCTCGCCGGGCACATTGGCGCCGCGCGGGCTGGTGTCCGGGGCGACCAGCATGACGCCGAGCTCCGCTGCCAGGCGCTGGGCGCCAGCCTTGATCATGAAGGTTTCTTCCGTGCAGGTCAGCCCGGCCAGGTAGAACAGTACCGGCACCGGGCCCTGTTCGGCCTGCGGCGGGACATAGACGGAGAAGCGCATGGGCAGGCCGATCTCCGTGGACTCGTGGCGGTAGTAGCGCTGCCAGCCGCCAAAGCAGCGGTGCTGCGAAATGAGTTCCAGGGCCGAGGCCATAGGTCGTCTCCAATCGAAAGAATGAAAAAAGCGTCGCCGGGTTAGGGTATATCCACGGTACGACGTTCTGTCGCCGAATGTTAACCTGCGCTTTATCGGGTACGGACGACGAAAAAAAGCGATTCCTTGCCCATATCGTGATCACGGGACTTGACCAGCGCCTACCGTGGCACTATTTATATACCGTGAGAGAAGACAACCCGTTCTTCCAGATACGCAAGTCCTGACACTATGGCCCGTCTGCCCCGTCTGTACGCCCCTGGGCTGCCCCAATTGGTGCAGGCCAACTTCATCCAGCCGCTGGCGGCGCCGTCGCAACCCGCGCCGGCCGACATCCTGAACCAACTGGCCACATGGCTCGGCGAATCCGCCCAGCGCCATCGTGTCTCGGTTCACGGCTGGCTGCTTGCCAACGACCGCATCCTGCTGCTGGCCACGCCCGCCGACGAGGAAGGCTTGCCCCGGCTGATGCAAACGCTAGGCCGCAACCTTGCGGCGCGGCTGCGCGGTGGCCGCGTCTTCGCGGGACGCTACCGCTCCGCCTTGCTGGAGCCCGGCGCATGGGTGCTGCCGGCCCTGGTCTGGCTGGAAACCTACCCCGTGCGCAGCGGCGCCTCCCAGGATCCCGACTCCTGGCCCTGGTCGTCCGCCGCCAGCCATACCGGCAACACCAGCGCAGCCCCCGCGCAATGGCAGTCGGACCACGCCGACTACTGGGCGTGTGGCAACACCCCGTTCGACCGCCAGGCCAACTATCGCAAGCGGCTGCAGGATGGCCTGTCGCGCGAGGAAAGCCAGCGCATCGACCAGGCGGTTTCGGGCCAATGGGCGCTGGGCGGCCCCAGCTTCATCGCCAGCCTGGCCCACACCGCCAGCCGGCGGGTCGCTCCCGGCCAGCGCGGACGCCCGCGCAAGAAACCTGCCGTCCCGGCGCCGGCCGACGCCGAACCGTCCTCCACCCCCAATTCCTGATTCCGGTTCCGCCCTGGCGGCGGACCCTGCCTTTTCCATCCGTCTGTTCATCCGTCCCGCCGGGAGCGGGCACGCGGGACGCTGCGCGCCTGGCCGGCGTCCTTGCCTCGGGCTTGCAGCATTGGCATTCCCGCAACACTGAAAGCGGCGGGCATCTCCGCTGTTTTTCAATGCAAAAATAAGGGACATATAAAAGCAAAAATAGGGGGGCCATGGCTTTCCGCGCACCTAGCTGGTGCATACCCCCTTGCGAAGCCGCCAGTAGCGTCACTCTAGATGCGTCCCCTTATAAATTGCCTATGGCAATACGTCATTATAAATGGGGACAAACCCCTATTATTTCTATTGCACCCTACTCCCGGCGGGGGTATTGTCCGTCTCCTGCACTGCAACATTACGACGCAGGCCCACTGCGGAGCGCGCTATGTCCCAAAACACCCAGATCGAATCCTGTCCCCCGCCCAAGGCTACCCCTATCGACGCCAGCCGCATCGGCCTGCCGCCGGTCCAGGGCCTGTACCACCCCAAGAACGAACATGACGCCTGCGGCGTGGGTTTCGTTGCGCACATCAAGGGCAAGAAGAGCCACGCCATCATCCAGCAGGGTCTGAAGATCCTGGAAAACCTGGACCACCGCGGCGCGGTCGGCGCGGACAAGCTGATGGGCGACGGCGCGGGCATCCTGATCCAGATCCCCGACGCGCTCTACCGCGACGAACTGAACCAGCAAGGCATCGTCCTGCCCCCCACCCGGCGAATACGGCGTGGCCATGGTGTTCCTGCCCAAAGAGACGGCGTCGCGCCTGGCCTGCGAACAGGAACTGGAGCGCTCCGTGCGCGCCGAAGGCCAGGTCGTGCTGGGCTGGCGCAATGTGCCGGTGGACGTCGACATGCCCATGTCGCCCACCGTGCGCGCCTGTGAACCCGTGATTCGCCAGCTGTTCATCGGCCGCGGCGCCGACGTGATGGTGCCGGACGCGCTGGAACGCAAGCTGTACGTGATCCGCAAGACCGCGAGCCACGCGATCCAGAACATGCACCTGGCGCACGGCAAGGAATACTTCGTGCCCTCGGCCTCGGTGCGCACCGTGGTCTACAAGGGCCTGCTGCTGGCCGACCAGGTCGGCCGCTACTACCGCGACCTGGCCGATCCGCGCACCGTTTCGGCCCTGGCGCTGGTGCACCAGCGCTTCTCGACCAACACCTTCCCAGCCTGGCCACTGGCCCACCCGTACCGCATGATCGCCCACAACGGCGAAATCAACACGGTCAAGGGCAACTTCAACTGGCTGCGCGCCCGCGAAGGCATGATGCAGTCCGCCGTGCTGGGCGACGACCTGAAGAAGCTGTATCCCATCGTCTACGAAGGCCAGTCCGACACCGCCACGTTCGACAACTGCCTGGAACTGCTGGTGAACTCGGGCTATTCCCTGGCCCACGCCATGATGATGATGATCCCGGAAGCCTGGGAGCAGCACACGCAGATGGACGAAAGCCGCCGCGCTTTCTACGAATACCACGCCGCCATGATGGAGCCGTGGGACGGCCCCGCGGCGGTCGCGTTCACCGATGGCCGCCAGATCGGCGCCACGCTGGACCGCAACGGCCTGCGCCCGGCCCGCTACCTGGTCACCGACGACGACATGGTCATCCTGGCCTCCGAAGCCGGCACGCTGTCGATCCCCGAAAACCGCATCATCAAGAAGTGGCGCCTGCAGCCGGGCAAGATGTTCCTGATCGACCTGGAACAGGGCCGCATCATCGACGACGCCGAGATCAAGTTGCAGCTGGCCAACAGCCGTCCCTACCGCCAGTGGATCGAACGCCTGCAGATCAAGCTGGAATCGCTGCCGGCCCCGCGCCAGGCCGCCGTCGCCACGCAGTCGCCCGTGTCGCTGCTCGATCGCCAACAGGCCTTCGGCTGGACCCAGGAAGACTACAAGTTCATTCTCGAACCCATGGCCGCGAGCGGCGAGGAAGTGATCGGCTCGATGGGCAACGACGCCCCGCTGGCCGTGCTGTCCGACCGCGCCAAGCCTTTCTACAACTACTTCCGCCAGTTGTTCGCGCAGGTCACGAACCCGCCGATCGACCCCATCCGCGAACAGCTGGTGATGTCGCTGGTGTCCTTCATCGGCCCCAAGCCCAATCTGCTGGACATCAACAACGTCAACCCGCCGCTGCGCCTGGAAGTATCGCAGCCGGTGCTGGATTTCGCCGCCATGGCGCAGATCCGCGACATCGAGCAGGTCACAGGCAAGAAGTTCCGCAGCTTTGAACTGGACATCACGTACCCCGCCGCCTGGGGCCCCGAGGGCATCGAAGCCCGCGTGGCCGCGCTGTGCGCGCGCGCCGTCGACGCGGTGCAAAGCGGCTACAACATCCTGATCGTGTCGGACCGCCTGGTCGACAGCGAGCGCGTGGCCATCCCGGCCCTGCTGGCGACGTCCGCGGTGCACCAGCACCTGATCCGCGCCGGCCTGCGCACCAATACCGGCCTGGTCGTGGAAACCGGCTCGGCGCGCGAAGTGCACCACTTCGCGCTGCTGGGCGGCTACGGCGCCGAAGCCATCCACCCCTACCTGGCGCTGGAATCGCTGGGCAAGATGAACGACCCCGAAAAGGCGGTCAAGAACTTCATCAAGGCCATCGGCAAGGGCTTGAACAAGGTCATGTCCAAGATGGGCATTTCCACGTACATGTCCTATACCGGCGCGCAGATCTTCGAAGCCGTGGGCCTGCAGGGCGCCCTGGTCAACAAGTACTTCACAGGCACCTCGTCCAACATCGAAGGCATCGGCATCTTCCAGGTCGCCGAGGAAGCGCTGCGCCAGCACCGCGCCGCCTTCAGCGCCGACCCGGTCCTGGCCAATGACCTGGACGCGGGCGGCGAATACGCCTACCGCGTGCGCGGCGAAGAGCACATGTGGACGCCGGATTCCATCGCCAAGCTGCAGCATGCGTCGCGCGCCAACAACTACCGCACCTACAAGGAATACGCGCAGATCATCAACGACCAGAGCCGTCGCCACATGACCCTGCGCGGCCTGTTCGAGTTCCGTTTCGATCCGTCGCGCGCCATCCCGCTGGACGACGTCGAATCCGCCAAGGACATCGTCAAGCGCTTCGCCACCGGCGCCATGTCGCTGGGCTCGATCTCCACCGAGGCGCACTCGGTGCTGGCCGTTGCCATGAACCGCATCGGCGGCAAGTCCAACACCGGCGAAGGCGGCGAGGACGAACTGCGCTACCGCGCCGAAATGCGCGACGGCAAGAGCACCATCAAGGACGGCGATACGCTGGCCTCCGTGCTGGGCTCCGACCGCATCGAAGCGGACGTCCAGCTGAAGAAGGGCGATTCGCTGCGCTCGAAGATCAAGCAGGTGGCGTCGGGCCGGTTCGGCGTGACCGCCGAATACCTGTCGTCCGCCGACCAGATCCAGATCAAGATGGCCCAGGGCGCCAAGCCCGGCGAAGGCGGCCAGCTGCCCGGCCACAAGGTGTCCGAATACATCGCCAAGCTGCGCTACTCCGTGCCGGGCGTGGGCCTGATTTCGCCCCCGCCGCACCACGACATCTACTCGATCGAAGACCTGGCCCAGCTGATCCACGACCTGAAAAACGTGAATTCCAAGGCCTCGGTGTCGGTCAAGCTGGTGTCCGAAGTCGGCGTGGGCACGGTGGCCGCGGGCGTGGCCAAGGCCAAGGCCGACCACGTCGTGATCGCCGGCCATGACGGCGGCACGGGCGCGTCCCCGGTGTCCTCCATCAAACACGTGGGCACGCCGTGGGAGCTGGGCCTGGCCGAAACGCAGCAGACGCTGGTGCTCAACCGCCTGCGCAGCCGCATCCGCGTGCAGGCCGACGGCCAGATGAAGACCGGCCGCGACGTCGTCATCGGCGCGCTGCTAGGCGCCGACGAATTCGGCTTCGCGACCGCGCCGCTGGTCGTGGAAGGCTGCATCATGATGCGCAAGTGCCACCTGAACACCTGCCCGGTGGGCGTGGCAACGCAAGATCCGGTCCTGCGCAAGAAATTCCAGGGCAAGCCCGAACACGTCGTGAACTTCTTCTTCTTCATCGCCGAGGAAGTCCGCGAAATCATGGCCCAGCTGGGCATCCGCAAGTTCGACGACCTGATCGGCCGCGCCGACCTGCTGGACATGCGTTCGGGCGTGGAACACTGGAAGGCGCAAGGCCTGGACTTCGCCCGCGTGTTCCATCAAACCCAGTCCGACGCCGACGTGCGCCAGACCGAAGAACAAGACCACGGCCTGGCCGGCGCGCTGGATCATCAACTGATCGAGCGCAGCAAGCCCGCGCTGGAGCGCGGTGAAAAGGTGTCGTTCATCGTCCCGGTACGCAACCGCAACCGCACGATCGGCGCCATGCTGTCGGGCGCCGTGGCCTCGCGCTACGGCCATGACGGCCTATCGGACGACACCATCCACATCCAGTGCAACGGCACCGCCGGCCAGAGCTTCGGCGCGTTCCTGGCCCACGGCATCACGATGGACCTGGTGGGCGAAGGCAACGACTACGTCGGCAAGGGCCTGTCGGGCGGCCGCATCATCGTGCGCTCGCCCAATGACTTCCGCGGCTTCGGCCCCGACCACATCATCGCCGGCAATACCGTGCTGTACGGCGCGCTGGCGGGCGAGGCGTTCTTCAACGGCGTGGCCGGCGAACGCTTTGCGGTGCGCAACTCGGGCGCCGCCACGGTGGTGGAAGGCACGGGCGACCACGGCTGCGAATACATGACCGGCGGCACCGTCGTGGTGCTGGGCGCCACGGGCCGCAACTTCGCGGCCGGCATGTCCGGCGGCGTGGCCTATGTGTGGGACCCGGAGCGCACGCTCAAGCACCGCGCCAACCTGGCCATGGTGGAACTGGAACCCGTGACCCCGCACGCGGAACAGGTCGCGCAGAACAGCATGGACACCTGGCACAGCGCGCAACGCGGCGGCGAACGCGAAACGGACGAAGCCATCCTGCGCCGCCTGGTGGAAGACCACTTCCGCTACACCGGCAGCTTCCGCGCGCGCGAGATCCTGGGCGACTGGGAAGCCTCACGCGGCAAATTCGTAAAGATCATGCCGACGGATTACCGCCGCGCATTGGGTGAAATGTGGCGTGCAGCCAACCCGCAACAACTGGCTGCGTGAGGAAAATCATGGGAAAGATCACCGGATTCATGGAATACCAGCGCCTGCAGGAGGCCTCCGAGGCCCCGCAGAAGCGCCTGAAGAACTGGCGCGAATTCGTGCTGCACCTGAACGACGACCAGGCCAAGCAGCAGGCAGCGCGCTGCATGGACTGCGGCATCCCGTTCTGCAACAACGGCTGCCCGGTCAACAACATCATCCCGGACTGGAATGATCTTGTGTACAAGCAGGACTGGAAGCGCGCGCTGGACGTGCTGCACTCCACCAACAACTTCCCGGAGTTCACCGGCCGCATCTGCCCGGCGCCCTGCGAAGCCGCCTGTACCTTGAACATCAACAGCGACGCCGTGGGCATCAAGTCCATCGAGCACGCGATCATCGACAAGGGCTGGGCCGAAGGCTGGGTGTCGCCGCAGGTGCCGGCCCGCAAGACAGGCAAGAAGATCGCGGTCGTGGGCTCCGGCCCCGCCGGCCTGGCGTGCTCGCAGCAACTGGCCCGCGCCGGCCATTCCGTGACCCTGTTCGAAAAGAGCGACCGCATCGGCGGGCTGTTGCGCTACGGCATCCCCGACTTCAAGCTGGAAAAGCACCAGATCGATCGCCGCATCTCGCAGATGGAGGCCGAAGGCGTGGAATTCGCGCCCTCGACCTACATCGGCAACCCCAGCGACCCGGTAGCCGATGGCCTGACGGTGCGCACGCCTGAATCGTTGCTGGCCGAGTTCGACGCGGTCGTGATGAGCGGCGGTTCGGAAACCCCGCGCGACCTGCCGGTGCCGGGCCGCGAACTGTCCGGCGTGTATTACGCGATGGACTTCCTGCGCCAGCAGAACAAGGCCGTGGCCGGCGACCGCCTCACCAACCAGACGCTGGCCAAGGGCAAGCACGTGATCGTGATCGGCGGCGGCGATACGGGCTCCGACTGCGTCGGCACCAGCAACCGCCATGGCGCGGCCTCGGTCACGCAGTTCGAGCTGATGCCCCAGCCGCCCGAATCTGAAAACAAATCCATGACGTGGCCCTACTGGCCGCTGAAGATGCGCACGTCCTCCTCGCACGAGGAAGGCTGCGAGCGCGACTGGTCCGTGACCACCAAGCTGCTCAAGGGCAGCAATGGCAAGGTCGAAAAGCTGGTCGGCGCCCGCGTCGAATGGTTCAAGGACGAAGCCACCGGCCAGATGAAGATGCGCGAGGCCGAAGGCTCGGAATTCGAGATCAAGGCCGACCTGGTGCTGCTGGCCATGGGCTTCGTGTCGCCGGTGCAGACCGTGCTCGACGCCTTCGGCGTGGATCGCGACGCGCGCGGCAACGTGCGCGCCAATACCGACGACTACCGCACCAACGTGGAAAAGGTCTTCACCGCCGGCGACATGCGCCGCGGCCAGTCCCTGGTGGTCTGGGCCATCCGCGAAGGCCGCCAGTGCGCGCGCGCCGTCGACGCCTACCTGATGGGAAGCAGCGAACTGCCGCGCTGATCCCCGGCATGGCCTGCAACGCCGCCGAGCGCTTTCGCGCCGGCGGCGTTTTTTTTTGTCGCCGGGCCGTCCCAAGACAAAAACGCCCCCCTGGGGGGCAGCAAGCGGGCGAAGCCTGCGCGGCGTGGGGGCATTTTCTAGCGCGCCGCTGTTGTGACATAACCACTTTCTTATCGCGGTCTTTTCACGAGTTGACACACGTCAATCGGGGTCTGCGGCGGGTCTGCGAACCTGTCTGCTCAACCTACGGAAAGATCGGAGAAAGGAAATGTTTTCGCTGAACGGGCACCTTCGCGCCACTGCCATCGCCGGCCTGATCGCCACCGCCTCGCTCGCCGCCCCCGTGCACGCACACGAAGCCGGAGACGTGCTGCTCAAGGTCGGAGTCACGCAGGTGCGCCCGGCCTCCAACAACGGCAGCGTGCTCGACGGCAGCGTCAAGCTCGACGTCAACAACAACGTGCGTCCCAGCTTCACGGTGACCTATATGGCGACGCGCAATATCGGCCTCGAACTGCTGGGCGCCTGGCCGTTCCAGCACGACATCAGCGGCAGCGGCCTGGGCAAGATCGGCTCGACCAAGCACCTGCCGCCCACGCTGAGCCTGCAATGGCACATCCTGCCGGACAGCAGGATCCAGCCCTACATCGGCGTCGGCATCAACTACACCCACTTCTTCGACACCAAGGCCGAAGGCGCGCTGAGCGGCTCGGACCTGAAGCTGAAGGATTCGTGGGGCGTGGCCGCGCAACTCGGCGCGGACATCAAGATCAATGACCGCTGGTTCATGAACGCGGACATCCGCTACATCGACATCTCGTCCAAGGTGAAGCTGGACGGCCAGCACGTCGGCACCGCACGGATCAACCCCTGGGTGGCGACGCTGGGCGTCGGCTACCGCTTCTAAGCGGCAGGACACGCCTGCGGCGCGCCGCAGGCGCCGCCGTCAGGCGCGCGACGCCTCCAGTTCCTGCCGCAAGGCCTGCAGGGCGGGCGTGTCGTCGTCGGCGCGCCACACCAGTTGCGTCAAGGCCTGGCCATGGGAACCCGGCAGGGCGCCGACGCGCACCGAATGCGCCGTTCCCAGCACCGCGAGCACCGAACGCGGCACGATGGCCACGCCCGACCCGGCGGCCACGCACGCCACAATGGCGTGATACGAGGCGAACTCCATCACATTGCCCGGCGTCACGCCTTCCTGGTTCAACCAG
This sequence comes from Achromobacter agilis, assembly GCF_900496965.1. Taxonomy (GTDB): domain Bacteria; phylum Pseudomonadota; class Gammaproteobacteria; order Burkholderiales; family Burkholderiaceae_B; genus Achromobacter; species Achromobacter agilis. Next base: position 1,256 of record NZ_UFQB01000047.1, on the reverse strand, counting down.
GATTCCAGGATGCGGCGATAGGAGCACCCCGACGCGAACGCGATGACGCTGCGGTCCCCGAGTTCTTCCGCGCTTCCGATCGGATCCCATGCCATGGGCGAGATCAGCGCGAGTTCTTCCCGGAACGCGTCCATCGCCGCCAGCCCCTGCGCCGGGAACGGCCGGGCGACGAAGGCGGCTTCGATATCGTAATTGCGCACCTTGGCCGCCAGCGCCGCCGACGTGCCGGTCACCAGTTCGATGCGCACCTGCGGCCAGGACGCGTGATAGGCCGCCAGGATGGGCGGCAGGCGCGCGGCCGCGGTGCTTTCCATGGTCCCGATGCGCAGGACGCCCCGCGGCGAGCCTTCGCGCACCGCGGCCTGCGCCTCATCCGAAAGACGCAAGAGGCGATCGGCGTACGACAGCAGCACGCGCCCCTGGTCCGACAGCACCAGGCGGCGGTTCTGCCGCCGGAAGAGCGACGCTTCCAGTGAGGCCTCCAGCTGCTTCAGCCGGGTCGACACATTGGACTGCACGCGGTTCAGGTGCGCGGCGGCGCGCGCCACGCCGCCCTGGTCGGCAACCGCCTTGAATATCTGCAGCGCGTCGAGATCCAAATTTCTCATTTCAAGAACTCGTATTCTTAATAATTCACTATTAAAGATATTAGTACAGCCGTAGAGTAAGGGGCATGTCAACGCCCGTTACTTCTCCCGCCCCCGCATCCCGCAACGCAGCCGCCCTGGCGTGGCCCGCGGCGCTGGCCCTGGCCGCGGCCATGGGGATCGGCCGGTTCGCCTTTACGCCGGTCTGGCCCTCGATGGCGCAGGAAGCCGGGCTGTCCCTGGCTCAGGGCAGCTGGCTGGCCTCGGCCAACTATGCCGGCTATCTGCTCGGCGCGCTGGCCGCCATCGCCTGGCCCGTCCGGCGTCTGCGCGGCACGCTGGCGGCCAGCCTGCTGGCCGTGGCCCTGCTCACGCTGGCCATGCCGCTCTGGCATGGCATGGCGGCCTGGTGCGCGTTGCGGCTGGCCGCCGGGTACGCAAGCGCCAGCGCCTTCATCTGCGTGGCGGCCTGGCGGCCCGTGCCCGTGGGCGACCCGCGCGAGGCGGGCGCCTCCGCTGTGGCCTACGCCGGCGTGGGCGCCGGCATTGCGCTGACGGGGTTGGCCTGCCTGGCGCTGACGGCGCGCGGCGCGCTCGCCGACACCCTCTGGATCGCCCTGGGCGGCCTCGCGCTGGCGCTGTCCGCGGCCGCCTGGGCCGGGCTGCGCC
>NZ_UFQB01000048.1 GCF_900496965.1 Achromobacter agilis | reverse complement strand
CGGCTTCGGCGGCGTAGCGGGTGGGGTGGCCGGCTGCGCGGCGGGCGGCTGCGTCGGCGCCGCGGCGACGGGCGGTGGCACGGACGTGACTGGCGGCGGCGTAGGCACGGACGAAGGTTCGGTCGGCGCGGCCCCCGGCGCCGGTGTCTCCGGCGCGACGGCCTGGGGTTCGCTCACTTGCGGCTGGAACGGCGTATTGCGTTCCGGCACCTTGATGGGAATGTTGTCAGCCACCGGCACGGGCTGGGAATCAAGCACCATGGGCAGGATGATGACGGCTGCCAGGACCAGCGCGATGGCGCCCGCGAGCCTGCGCCGCGCGCGGCCGCGCAGCTCCGCAGCCTGGACCTCGCTAGGCACTGCCGCCCTTTTGGAGGATGGCGCCTGGTCGGCAGGATCTTTGCGATTGAAAAAACCCATGGAGGAGAATTCCTTGCGGCTATATGGCGGCGGGCCGCCCAGGAGCGTTTGACCCGTTCTTGCCTATGCCTTGCGACCCAGAGCCTGCAAAACCGAGGCTACGGTGAGAAACGATCCGAACACCACGATTCTATCATTCTCGCCCGCCCGTTCGCGCGCTGCCGCGAAGGCCTGGGCGGGGTCGGCATATGACGTGATCCCCGGGCTTTCGCCCCCCGCCGGCACCGGCGGCAGCGCCGCGGCGACCTGCCCGGCCAGCGCCTGCCCCGAAGTGCCGCGCGGACCGGGCAACCCGGCGCAATACCAGTAATCGATGCGCGTACCCAGCTTGGCCACGAGGCCGGCCAGGTCCTTGTCGTTGAGCATGCCGAACACTGCGTGGGTATACGGGTGGAAACCCATGTTGTCCAGGTTCAGGGCCAGCACCGACGCGGCGTGCGGGTTGTGGGCCACGTCCAGGATGACCGCGGGCTGGCCGGGCAGGATCTGGAAGCGGCCGGGCAGCGATGCCTGCAGCAGCCCCAGGCGCACGGCCTGCTGCGGCACCGGTAGGCGGTCGCGAATGGATTCGAGCGCGGCCAGCGCGGCCGAGGCGTTCAATAGCTGATTGGCGCCGCGCAGCGCCGGATAGGCCAGCGAGTTGCGGCGCTGCTCGCGCCCGCCGTAGGCCCATTGCTGCCGGTCGCCGGAGTAGTTGTAGTCGCGGCCGAACAGCCACAGGTCGGCGCCGATTTCCGCGACGTAGTCCAGCAGGGATTGCGGCGGCACCGGATCGCTGCAGATGGCAGGACGGCCGGCGCGGTAGATGTGGGCCTTTTCGAAGCCGATCTTCTCGCGGGTATCGCCCAGCCAGTCGGTGTGATCCAGGTCGACGCTGGTGACGATGGCGCAATCGGCATCGACGATATTGACGGCGTCCAGGCGGCCGCCCAACCCCACCTCCAGCACCACCGCGTCCAGGCGGGATTGCGAGAACAGCCGCAGGATCGCCAATGTGGTGAACTCGAAGTACGTGAGGGAAACATCGCCCCGCGCCGCCTCGACGGCCTGGAACTGGGCGATCAGGGCCTCGTCCGTCGCGATCTGGCCGTTGATGCGGGCGCGCTCGTTGAAATCGATCAGATGAGGGGAGGTATACAGCCCGACCTTGTAGCCGGCCGCCAGCAGGATGGCTTCCAGCATGGCACAGGTGGAACCCTTGCCGTTGGTGCCGCCGACGACGAACTTCACGCCGGAAAGCGCCAGCTCCATGCGTGCCGCCACTTCCCGCACCCGGTCCAGGCCCATGTCGATCGCCGTGGCGTGGATGGATTCCAGATACTGCAGCCAATCGGCCAGGGTTGCGGAAGCGTCAGGCGTGCGTACAGAAGACATGGCGGGGCCGTGAAGTGGGATCAGCCTTGGATTTTAGCAGTCCGGGCCCGGTGTTTTCCCTAATCCCCTAGGGCGCGGCACGGTATCCCGCCGGAAAAATCGCTTGCCGTTATTTTTCTCATACGTAAAAATGATTTCACGTATGAGAATTTTATTGGAACACCCATGACGCAACCCAAGACGCCCAGCTGGCTGGTCCGCGAGGCCGATGTCCCCGGCTACCACCCCGCCAATCACACCGGCACCCTCAACCGGCGCCTGATCGGCCCGGACACTGTCGGCTCGCGCGGAGTGGAAGTGTTGCTGGGGGTCATCGACAAGGGCAAAGGCGCCCTGCCGCACGCCCATCCCGGCATCGAACAGGTCTGCTACCTGATCTCGGGCACGGCGCGCGCCCAGGTGCAGGACGAATGGGCCGACATGGGGCCCGGGGACTGCTGTTACTTCCCGCCCGACGTTCCCCACGTGTTCACGGTCACCAGCGACGAGCCCGCGCGCCTGCTGGTGATCTACACGCCCCCGTATGAAGAATCCCCCGACCGCGTCATTCGCGGCTTTCCGGCAAATCCCCCTGCCGCCTGACGCGGCACCGCCCGGGAGAGCGGCCGCAGAAGCCGCGACCCGGAACGACAACACAGGAGACACCCCATGAAATTCACAAGCCTGCTGAGCGCCGTCCTGGCCGGCGGGGCGGCCCTGATGGCCGTCCCGGCCGCCCAGGCCGCCGACTACCCCACCAAGCCCATCACGCTGATCGTTCCCTTCCCGGCCGGTTCCGGCACGGACGCCGTCGGCCGCATCTTCGGTTCTGAGCTGTCGGCCATCCTGGGCCAGCAGATCGTGGTGGAAAACAAGCCGGGCGCCAACGCCACCATCGCGGCCAACTACGTGGCGCGCGCCAAGCCGGACGGCTATACGCTGTTCGTCACCACCAATACCTCGCATTCCGCCGCGCCGTGGCTGATGAAGAACGTGCCCTACGATCCGGTCAAGGACTTCACGCCCATCGCCCGGGGCGGCAACCTGCCCTTCATTCTGGTCGTGAACCCGAAGCGCCCGTGGAAAACCGTCGGCGACCTCATTGCCGACGCGCGCCAGCATCCCGGCCGCATTACCTACGCCAGCGGCAACAGCACGGGCATCGTCGCCGGCGCCACCCTGGCCAACCGCGCCAAGATCGATATCCTGCACGTGCCCTATAAAGGCACGCCCCAGAGCCTGACCGATGTGGTCGGCGGCCAGGTGGACTTCATGTTCACCGATCTGGCGTCCGGCCTGCCCTTCGTCCAGTCCGGCCAATTGCGGGCCCTGGCCGTGTCCACGGCCGAACGCAGCGCCATCGTGCCGGACCTGCCTTCCATGGCCGAGGCCGGCGTGCCGGACTTCGACCTGAACTCCTGGAACGGCTATTTCGGACCGGCGGGCCTGCCGCCTGAAATCGTCGCCAAGCTCAATGCCGCGATCAACGAGGTCGTCGCCAAGCCCGACGTCAAGAAGCGCCTGGCCGACCTGGGATTCGACGCCTTCTCCAGCACGCCGCAAGCCTTCGGCCAGTTCGTCGGCGAGCAGCGCGACCTCTGGGGCAAGCTGATCCGCGACGCGGGAATCGAACAGCAATGACCGCACAATCCGCCTCCGCCGCTCCCGGCCCCCTGGCCGGGGTGCGCATCCTGGACCTGAGCTCGGTCGTCATGGGGCCTTACGCAACCCAGGTCCTGGGCGACCTGGGCGCGGACGTCATCAAGGTGGAGCCGCCCGCGGGCGACAACCTGCGGGCCGTCGGCCCCATGCGCAACCCCGGCATGGGCCATCTGTATCTGCACCTGAACCGCAACAAGCGTTCGGTCGTGCTCGACCTGAAGACGCCCGAAGGCCTGGACGCCTGCCTGAAGCTGGCCGAAAGCTGCGACGCCCTGCTCTATAACATCCGGCCTCAGGCCATGGCCCGGCTGGGCCTGTCCTATGAAGCGGTCGCGGCCCGCAATCCGCGCATCGTCTACCTGGGCGCCTATGGTTTCGGCGAAGCCGGCCCCTATGCCGGCCGGCCCGCCTATGACGATCTGATCCAGGGCCAGACCGGCATTGCCGCCCTCTCCGCCCAGCAAAGCGGCGAACTGCCGCGCTACGCGCCGCTGACCCTGGCCGACCGCGCCGTCGGCCTGCACGTGGCCATCGCGCTGGTCTCCGCGGTGCTGCACGCCCGCTCGTCGGGACGCGGCCAGCAGGTAGAGATCCCCATGTTTGAAGGCATGGCCCACCTCGTGCTGGGAGATCACCTGGGCGGCGCCACGTTCGAGCCGCCGCTGGGGCCGACCGGCTACGCGCGCCTGCTCGCGCCGCACCGCCGGCCCTATGCCACGGCCGACGGCTATATCTGCCTGCTGATCTACAACGACAAGCACTGGCGCAACTTTTTCGACCTGATCGGCCAGCCCAAGCTCTCGCAGGATCCGCGTTTCTGCTCGCACGGCGCCCGCGCCGCGCATATCAGCGAGGTCTACGCCTTCGTCGCCGACGTGGTCCGCACGCGCTCCAGCCGGGAATGGCTGGAAGACCTTGCGCGGGCGGACATCCCCGCTTCGCAGCTCTATACGGTCGATGGCCTGATCGAAGACGAGCACCTGGCCGCGACCGGTTTCATCCGGCGCCTGGAGCACCCCAGCGAAGGCCCCATACGCACTACCGCGCCGCTGGGCACATATGCAGGCACCCCCACCTCCCTGAGCCGCCCCGCCCCCCGGCTGGGCGAGCACAGCCGCGAAGTGCTGGCGCAAGCCGGCTACGACGCCGAACGGATCAACGCCATGGTCGCCCGTGGCATCACCCAGGACGGAAACGATTGATGGACTTTGAATTCACTCCCGAGCAATTGGCGTTGCGCGATGCCGTCTCCCGCATCTGCGACCGCTATCCCGACGAATACTGGCTGGAGCGCGACCGCGAAGGCGGCTTCCCGGAACCGCTGCACGCCGACCTGGCGCGCGACGGCTGGCTGGGCATCGCCATGCCTCAGGAGTACGGCGGCGCCGGCCTGGGCATGACCGAAGCCGCGCTGATGATGCAGACCATCGCCGCCTCCGGCGCGGGCTTCACCGGCGCTTCGGCCGTCCATATGAACATCTTCGGCCTGAACCCCGTCGTCGTGTTCGGCACCGACGAGCAGCGCGGCCGCTGGCTGGAGCCGCTGATCGCGGGCCGCGAGAAGGCCTGCTTCGCCGTGACGGAGCCGGACGCCGGCCTGGACACGACCAAGCTCAGCACCCGCGCCGTGCGCCAGGGCGACGAATACATCGTGCATGGCCGCAAGATCTGGATATCGACGGCGCAGGTCGCCAACAAGATGCTGCTGCTGGCGCGCACCACCCCGCTGGCCGAAGTGGAAAAGCCCACGCAGGGCCTGTCGCTGTTCTACACGGACCTGGACCGCGAGCGGATCGAGGTGCGCGAGATCGAGAAGATGGGCCGCAAGGCCGTGGACTCGAACATGCTGTTCATCGACGGCCTGCGCATTCCCGTGGCCGACCGCATCGGCGAAGAAGGCCGGGGATTCGAATACATCCTGCACGGCCTGAATCCCGAGCGCATCCTGATCGCGGCCGAGGCGGTGGGCATCGGCCGCGCCGCGCTGGACCGCGCAGTAAAGTACGCTGGCGAACGCACCGTGTTCGGCCGCCCGATAGGCCAGAACCAGGGCATCCAGCATCCGCTGGCCCAAGCCTGGATGCAGCTGGAGGCCGCCGACCTGATGGTGTTCAAGGCCGCCAGCCTGTACGACGCGGGCAAGCCCTGCGGCCCCTACGCCAACACGGCCAAATACCTGGCGGCGGAGGCCGGCTACAACGCCTGCCAGACCGCCGTCATGACGCTGGGCGGCATGGGCTACGCCAAGGAATACCATGTGGAGCGGCTGCTGCGCGAGAGCTTCATCCCCCGCATTGCGCCCGTCAGCCCGCAACTGATCATGTGCTTCATTGCGGAAAAGGTGCTGGGGCTGCCCAAATCGTATTGAGCCCCTCGGGCAGGCAGACCGCGATCAGGCCTGCTGCTCGAGCCCCGTGCAGGCTGCCCGCAGAATGCGGGCATAGTTTTCCTGCTGCGGCTCGATCCGGTAGATCGGGCCGCCCACCGAAATGGCGTAATGCTCGCCCGACAGCGTGACCGGCCAGGCGATCGCGCCCACATCGGGAATCGATTCCCCGCTGTTCATGAACCACCCGCGCTGCCGCGACAACTGAAGATCGGCCAGCAAGGCCTCGCGCGTGACCAGCGTGCGCTCGTTGTGGCGGGTCATCGGCATACCGGCCAGGAGCGCATCGCGCGCGCCCTCGTCGAGCAGCGACAAGAGCGCCTTTCCCAGCGAATTTGCATGTACGTCCTTGAACTCGCCGGCAACCGGCGCGTATCGGATCGTATGTGGTGAATCCAGCACGTCCAGGTACACCACCCGGCCGTCCTGGCTGAGCTTCGCGAAAACGATGGTTTCGCGGGTGGCGTCCCGCAGCTCCGTCAGGCTGGGATACACGCGGTCCAGCACCGGATCGGCGCGCGCGATGCGCTGCGCCATGGCCAGCAACCGGCCCGTCGGGTAGTAGCCTTGGCGCCGCCCGGTTTCATAGAGATAGCCCAGGCCGGTCAGGGTGCGTATCAGCGCCAGGCAGCTGGAAACCGGGACGTCCAGCAGCCGGGCCAGTTCCGACAGCGGCAAGGCGCGCTTTTCGCGGGCATAGGTTTCGATGATTTCGATAACTCGCAGCGCCGTCTTGACACTCATTGCCCCATCCGAACCATTAGCGTGTGAAACATCTGGCTCGCCGAAGGCTAAAGTTCCTTGCGCGCCTGCCGTAATGGTAGCTGAGAATTCCCTGAAAACAGCGCGTTCCTCCGAGACGCCCACATCGCCGTTGGAGTGATCATGGCCGTAACCCCGTTAGCCCCCGCTTCGTTCGCCCCTGTGCCGGTCGCGCCCGCTCCCGTCGCGGCGGATCCCGCCATCAGCGTCACGCCCGCCGCCGCCGCGACGAACAGCGGAGCCTCCGACAGCGCCACGTCCGGCCAAGCCGATTCGCAAAAGCTGCCCCTGGACAAAGCCCTGGAGGAGATCAACGACCAGATGAAGGCCTGGTCCACCCAGCTTCAGTTCGAAATCGACCCCGACGTGCACCAGGTCGTGGTGTCGATCGTGGATGCCGAATCGGGCGACGTCGTGCGCACCATCCCCAGCGAGACCGTGCTGAAAATAGCCAAAATGATCGTGAACATGCAGGGCAACGGCATCAAGACCAGTGCCTGATGCGCGGATTAAAACGGTGTTTTACGCAGTTTTAGCGCCAATCCGCAACAGAAACACCGAATTAGGCATGCCTTATGCCCTTACCCGGCCAATCGCCGGCTCCGTATTTTTGACAGAATCGCATTGCTAGGAAGGATTTCACATGGCTTCTATTACTAATCTCGGTTCGACCACCGGACTCCCGCTTGAGGACATCCTCACGAAGCTTCAGGCTGCTGAGGACAAGAAGCTGAGCCTGTACACCAACCGTCAAGCCAGCTACGAAGCCCGGGTGAGCGCCTATGGCCAGATCCAAAGCGCGGTGGAAGCCTTGCAAAAAGCGGCGGCAACCCTGGGCAAATCCTCGACGCTGGACGCCGTCAAGGCCAACGTGGTGGGCGATGGACTGACCGCCACCATCGGCGATGACGGCGCCACGATGGGCGAATACGCCATCAAGGTGATAAGCCTGGCTGCCGCGCAGACCCTGCAATCCGGTAACGTCGGCGATCGCACGGCCTCCAACGGGGCCGACGGCTCGTTCGAGATCGAACTGACCAACGGCGACAAGCGCACCATCGAGCTGAACGGCGACACCTCGCTGAACGGCATCGCCAAGGCCATCAACAGCGACGACAAGGCCGGCGTGCGCGCTACGATCATCACCAATGAAAACGGCAGCTACCTGATGCTCAGCGCCAAGGACACGGGCGAGCAGGCGTCGGTCAAGTCCATCACGGTGACTGGCGACCAGAAGCTGCAGAATATCCTGAGCTACAACTCTGGCTCCGGCGCGCAGTTGACGCAACAGACCGCGGCGGCGGATTCGGAAATCGAAATCAACGGCATCACCGTCAAGAGCGGTAGCAACAATGTCTCGACCGCCATCGACGGCATCACGCTGAACCTGACCGCGATTACCGGCAAGGACAGTACGACGGGCGCCGACAAAGTCGTCACCCTGAAGCTGCAGAGCGACACCAGCGTGGCCAGCAAGGCGGTCCAGGATTTCGTCAATGCCTACAACTCGCTGCAAAGCACCATCGGCAAACTGACGGCATTCGACGTTGCCGCCGAAACCAACCAGGCCCTGACCGGCGACAACACCGCCCGCGGCATCCAATCGTCCATGTCCAACGCACTGCAGGTGGTCACGTCCGAGGGCGCACTGCGCTCGCTGGCCGACCTGGGTATTGCAATGGATCCCAAGACCGGCCAGTTGAAGCTGGACCAGAAGGAACTGGACAAGGCGTTGACCGCCAACCCCGCCGACGTCAAGCGCATCATGACGTCGACCGACGGCCTCGCGGCCCGCTTCGACGCCGCCACCAAGACCGTTCTTGGCAGCAACGGCTCCATCAAGATCAGCCAGGATGGCTTGAACGAATCCATCAAGGACGTCAAGGACCAGCTCGTCCGCGCCAAAGCCTCGAGCGACGCGTCCATTGCTGCCATGCGCGCCCAATTCATCGCTCTGGACAAGTTTGTATCGCAGCAGACTGTCACGGCCAACTACCTGACCCAGCAGTTCGCGGCCCTGAGCAAATCCAAGTAATTTATAGAAGATGCCTTGATGACTTACGCCGCCCGCCGTCCGACCGGCTCCTATTCCGTGCGTTCCTACACCGACATCGGTCTGGAAACCCAGGTCCTGGGCGCCAGCCCGGAAAGGCTGATTTCGCTGCTGTACATGGGAGCCCGGGCGGCGATCGGGCAGGCCCGTCTCCATCTGCAGGAAGGCAGGACGATGGAGCGTGGCGCGGCGCTTTCGAAGGCGATCAAGATCGTCGACGAAGGCCTCAAGACCGGGTTGAACATGGAGGCGGGCGGCGAAATTGCCGCGAACCTCGCCCGTCTGTACGACTACATCGTCCGCACACTGTTGCTGGCAAACCTGCGCGCAGACGCGGAAGCGCTCGAAACGGCCGATCGCCTGCTGGCGGACTTGGCCGAGGCCTGGCAGACATCCATAGATCGCTCTGCGGGGGACGTGCTGCCTTAACGACACGGCACACACAGCCCAGCCATCGAATGCCCGAGATCTCCATGACGTCGATTACCCAGCTCACCTCTCCTATCCTGGAACACTACCAGGAGATCGCTCTCATCACGGGAGAAATGCTAGCGGCCGCCCAGGCCGGCGACTGGGACGGAGCTATGGTCCATGGTCAACAGTACTGCGAACGGGTAGAACGCCTGCGCCAAGTGGAATACACCGCCCCCCTGGACGAAGCCGGCCGCGCCATGAAATACGACCTGCTCGTGCGCATCCTGGAAAACGACGCGCTCACGCGCGATCTGGCGCTTCCGCAGCTAGCCCGCCTGGGCGAACTGCTGGGACGCATGAAGCGCCAGCAGACCCTGCTGTCCGCCTACGGCTACCAGGCGCCTGAAGAATGAGCGTAGGCCCCGCCGCACTCGGCAGCGTCCTAGTGCAGCGGTTGGACGCCGTGCTCGGCACGACGATGTCCGCCGCCAACGCGAATCTCGTCTCCGGCGCCCGGCCGGACGCAGTCAGCCAACCCGGCAGCCTGGACAGGCCCGGACCGTCCGACGGCTCGGTCCGCGATCCCCGGCAAGGCATACAGGCGGGCGGCGCCCGCGGCGACCGCCAGAATACTGTCGTCGACGCCAAGACCGCCGCCGCGCTTGCGCTGGCCGCCCGCGGGCTGGTCACCAGCAGCGACACCACGGCCTCGGCCCCCACCACGCTGGGCAGTACCGCGCGCACGATTCTCGCCTTGCTCGCCCAGTATCCCGAAGCCGCGCCCGCGCTCCAGGGCCGCGCACCGCTCTGGAGCGCCAACGCCGCCTCCAGCCAGCCCGCCGGCGCGCCCGCCCAGGCGCCCGCGGGCCAGGCCGGGCAG
>NZ_UFQB01000049.1 GCF_900496965.1 Achromobacter agilis | reverse complement strand
CCGCGCCAAGCCGGCAGGCGTCGAAGGCGCCACGGCGGCGCGTCCGCTGCGCCGGCCCGCAGTGCGGCCGGCGGCGGCGTCCGATGCGAAAGCGGCGCCCGCGGCCAGCCGCCGGTCGCCGCCTTCGGATGACGATTGGGAATCTTTCTGACACCGGCCAGTCCGGTAAATGGGTAGGTATGCGAGGCTATATACATCTTCTGGCGGCGGCCGCTCTTGCGGCCATTCTCGCCGGCTGCGCGGCGACGGGTCACAACTTCGACCCGGACAAGCTGTCGACCTTGACGCCGGGGCAGACCACGCTCGAAGAGGCCTCGCGGGCGTTGACCGCTCCGCCCGATAACGTCTACCGGCAGACCGACGGCTCCTTGCTGGCCCTCTGGTCTTTCAAGATCACATTTGTCACCGACGGCTTGTACAGCCGCAAGGAAGCGTTGCTCCAGTTCGGGCCCGACGGCCGGCTGATGCGCCTCGTCGACAGCACCAATATTCTGCTGGAACCCTGGGAACGCCAGAAACTGCTGGGGCCGGCGCCTGCGCCCGGCTTCGATCAGGACTGGGCCTTGCCCGCGGTGGAGCCCGAGGGGCAAATCATTTATATACCCGGCCCGGGTGAACCGGCCGGATCGAGGCCGCGGGGCGGGTAAGTCCTGTAGTCCGGCAGAGAACGTTGCGGCGCAGATCGCAACGTACGTCGCCCTGAGTGGAATCGTCATGTAACAGGGCGTGTCCACGGGGTGGTTTTTCATTTGGTCAGGCAGTTCCTGAGGGATGGGGAAATATATGGAAGCGAGTCTCGAATCCGGTGCGAAGTCCGGCAAGGTCGGCAAAAGGAAGGCGGCGCGCACGCCCAAGGTGAAAAGGAAGCTGCGCCTGCGCGATGCCCGCGTCGGCACGATGCTGCTGTGGGTCATGGCGTTCTTCGCGATATTGATCGCGGCGGTCGGCGGCCTGGCCGCTTATTTCCTGCAGAACAACTATGAGTCCATCCGCGAGGTCAACGCGCTGACCGAGCGCGCCAAGCAGGTCGAGGTGATCAATAGCGACATGCTGCGCGCTCGCGTCGCGCTGATGGTCGCCGCGCGCCACCTGCAGGAATCCGGCTGGGGCAGCGGCGAGAACTCGGCCCGCGACGCGGCGGCGGCCTTGAAGAGCGCGACCGACCTGTTGACCGGCGTTCGCAGCCGCTTTGCCGATTTCCAGAAGAACATGCTGCAGGACGACACCGGCCGCCAGCTGTCCATGAACTTGGTCCGCCGCTACCGTTCGTACATCGACGATGGCGTGGACACCATGGTCGAAGCCTTGCGCAGCGAAGACTATTCGACCTTCTACATGGTGAACAACGAATACGGCACGCCGCGCAGCGCCGCGTTCATCGAGGCGATCAGCCAGTTCAGCAAGTACATCGGCGAGCAGCAGCAAGCCACGATCGACCAGGCGGGCGCCAGCTTCGACCGCGCCATGATCGCGGTGGGTGTTGCGGTCGGCCTGGCGCTGCTGCTGATGATCATGGCCCGCATGCTGTTCGGCCGCCTGGTGGTCCGCCCGTTGGTGGAGGCTGGCCAGCATTTCGACAAGATCGCCGCCGGAGACCTGACCAGCCGGGTGGAAGTGCGTTCGCACAATGAGATCGGCCAGCTGTTCGCTGCGCTCAAGCGGATGCAGGAAAGCCTGACCCGCACGGTGTCGGCGGTGCGCCGCGGCGTGGACGAGATTACCGTGGGTTCGAGCGAGATATCGGCCGGCAACACTGACCTGTCCAGCCGCACGGAAGAACAGGCGGCCTCGCTGGAAGAAACCGCGGCCTCCATGGAAGAGCTGGCCTCGACCGTGAAGCAGAACGCGGACAACGCCCGCCAGGCCAATCAACTGGCGGCGAGCGCATCGGACGTGGCCGAGCGCGGCGGTTCGGCGGTGTCGGAAGTGGTCAGCACGATGCAAGGCATTTCGGCCAGCTCGCGCAAGATCTCCGAAATCGTGTCGGTGATCGACGGCATCGCGTTCCAGACCAACATCCTGGCGCTGAACGCCGCAGTGGAAGCGGCGCGCGCGGGCGAGCAGGGCAAGGGCTTTGCGGTGGTGGCGGGCGAAGTGCGCTCGCTGGCGCAGCGCAGCGCGCAGGCGGCCAAGGAAATCAAGGGCCTGATCGAGGATTCGGTCACGAAGGTCGGCGCAGGCTCGCAGCAGGTGGAGCGCGCCGGAGCCACGATGCAGGAGATCGTGGCGTCGGTGAAGCGCGTGACGGACATCATGGGCGAGATTTCGGCGGCGTCGGAAGAACAGTCCAGCGGCATCGACCAGGTGAACCGCGCAGTGTCGCAGATGGACGAGGTGACGCAGCAGAACGCGGCGCTGGTGGAAGAGGCTGCCGCGGCGGCGGGTTCGCTGCAGGAACAGGCGCAGCGCCTGGCCGAGGCGGTCGCCGTGTTCAAGATCAACGCAGGCGAGGTCATCGAAGTACCCGCTCATCAGCTGACCGGCTATGCCGCGCCGACGCTGACCCAGGCCTGACGCCCTGAGGCATCCCTGCAGGACCGGGGCCGCGCAGATGCGCGGCCCCGGTCCTGTTTTTTTGCGGTAACGAAAACGAACGGATCGTGCGCACGTTAAGTTTTCGAAAATACGGCCGTTAATCGTTATAACGCCTGAATAAGGCGCTGAAACAGTGTTCGACAGATATCGCGCGCCGGCCGGCGCCGGTGCTTCACGAGCCGGGCGGGGAAGTGTAGATGCGGGGCATCAGGTCCAGTTTGCTCGCCGTTATTCATTTGTTGCTTTCGATATAACCGGAGACAAGCTGTGCGCGTCAACCTACCTATCCATAACGTGGAAACCAAGCTGCGCGAGGATCAGTACCTGATCTCGCGTACCGATACCAAAGGCAGGATCGTCTACGCGAACCCGGCCTTCGTCGAGGTCAGCGGATTCTCCCACGAGGAGCTGATCGGCAAGGCCCACAATATCGTGCGCCATCCCGATATGCCGCCCGAAGCGTACGAGGATCTCTGGGAAACGCTCCAGGCCGGAGAATCGTGGCTGGGCCTGGTCAAGAACCGCCGCAAGGACGGCGGGTTCTATTGGGTGCTGGCCAATGCCACGCCTATCGTCGAGAACGGCGAGGTCGTGGCGTATTCCTCGGTGCGGGTGCGTCCTTCGGACGAGCAGATCGCGATGGCCGAAGCGCTGTACGCGCGTATGCGCGAGGGCACGGCCAATGGCGTGCGCATCCTGCGCGGCCGGCCGGTGCGGGCCGGGTGGCGTCGCGGGCTGGACGTGCTGGCGTTTCCTTTCAAGCGCGGCGTCCGCAGCCGCATGCTGCGCCATGCACTGCTGTCCGCGGGCTTCGTGGCCGTCGCGGGCGCCTATGGGCTGCATGCTAATTGGGACAAGCTCGACACGATGGGCGCCGGCCTGGGCTGCGCGGCGATCGGGCTGGGCGTCCTTGCCATCTTCGGCATGGGCTGGCGCCTCTCGCGTTTTCTGCTGGATCCGATGGTCGACGCGGCCAACATGGCGCGCCAGGTGGCGGCCGGCAATCTCACTACCCAGATCGTGGCAGAGTCCGACGATGAGGTCGGCAGCCTGAAATTCTCGCTCGACGTTATGCGCAAGAGCCTGATCGGCATCGCCCAGGACGTCTATCGCGGCATCGAAGGCACGACTCTTGCCGCGGCGCATATCTCCCGCGGCAACCAGGAACTGGCCGGCCGCACCGAAGGCCAGGCCTCTTCCCTGCAGCAGACCGCCGCCAGCATGGAGCAGCTGACCGCGACCGTGCGCGAAAACGCCGACAATGCCCGCCAGGCCAACCAGCTGGCGGCCAGCAGCATGGACGTGGCGCGGCGCGGCGGCGTGGCGGTCGGGCAGGTGGTGGACACCATGCACGGCATTTCGGACAGCTCCCGCAAGATCGCCGATATCGTCAGCATCATCGAAGGCATCGCCTTCCAGACGAACATCCTGGCGCTCAATGCCGCCGTGGAGGCGGCCCGCGCCGGCGAGTCGGGCAAGGGCTTCGCGGTGGTGGCGGGCGAGGTCCGTACGCTGGCGCAGAAGAGCGCGCAGGCGGCCAAGGAAATCAAGGGCTTGATCGAGGATTCGGTCGAACGCGTGGCCGAAGGATCGCTGCAGGCGGAACAGGCGGGCGCGACGATGCAGGAGATCGTGGCGGCCGTGCATCGTGTGACCGACATCATCGGCGAGATCTCGCGCGCTTCCCAGGAACAATCCAGCGGCATCGAACAGGTGGATACGGCGGTTTCGCAGATGGACGTCATGACGGCGCAGAACACCGCGCTGGTGCAGGATCTGGGCGGCGCGGTCATGCAGCTGGGCAGCCAGTCGGGCGCGCTGCGCGATACGATCCGCGTCTTCCGCCTTACGGGGCAGCAGTAAGGCCGCGGCGGGTTCCCGGAGGGGTTACCTGCCGGCGAGCGCGTCTGCGACGCGGCTCATGGCGGTCAGCCCCGATTCGAACAGCGATTCCAGGAATGGCCCCGCGTGGGGCAGGACGACGGCCAGCACCGTGACGCCGACAATCAGCGTGACGGGGAAGCCGATCGAGAAAACGGACAATTGTTGCGCGGCACGGTTCAGGATGCCCATGGCCAGGTTGATGGTCAGCAAGGCGCAGATGAGCGGCAGCGCGAGCAGCAGGCCGGAGATGAACACCGTCTTGCCCCATTCCACCACGACGCCCCAGCCGTTCTGGTGTAGCTGGATCATCGCGACGGGCAGGGTATCGAAGGACCGCACCAGCGCAGCCAGGACCAGCAGGTGGCCGTCCAGAGCCAGGAAGGTCAGCATCGCGATGATGTTGAACAGCCGCGAGAGCACGGCGGTGTTGGCGCCCGCGCTGGGGTCGAAGAACGACGCGAATGACAGACCCATCTGCAGGCCCACGAATTCACCGGCCGTCTGCACGGCGGCGAATACCAGACGCATTGTGAAACCCATGGAGATCCCGATCAGCACCTGCTGCATCACCATCCAGAGCCCGGCGAACGAGCCCGGCGCGATGGGCGGCATGGGGTCCAGGGCGGGGCTGATGGCGACGGCCAGGACGAACGACAGCCCGATCTTCACCTTCACGGGGATCAGCGATTCCGAGAACAGCGGGGCAGTGCCCACGAGCGCCAGGATGCGCACGAACGGCCAGAGGAACTGGCCGATCCAGCCGTTGAGCTGCTCGAGCGTGAAGGCGATCATGGCGGGCGGCGCGGGGTCTGGCGGCAACTGCCGCTCAGGACACCAGCATGGGAATCTGGCCGATCAGTTGCCGGATGTAGTCGACCATGACGCCGATGAGCCACGGGCCCAGCAGCACCAGCACGCCGCACATGGCCAGCAGCTTCGGAATGAACGACAGCGTCATTTCGTTGATCTGCGTGGCGGCCTGGAAGATGCTGATCACCAGGCCGACGATCAGCGTGACGAGCAGGAGCGGACCCGCCATCGCCAGCACGATCTTCATCGCCTGGTAGGTCATGGTCATGACGGTTTCGGCGGTCATGGCGATTTCCCTCCTGGCGTTATTGGTAGAAGCTCTGCGCCAGCGAACCCATGAGCAGGTTCCAGCCGTCGGCGAGCACGAAGAGCATCAGCTTGAACGGCAGCGCCACGGTGACCGGCGGCACCATCATCATGCCCAGCGCCATCAGGACGCTGGCGATCACGAGGTCGATGATCAGGAACGGGATGAAGATGGTGAAGCCGATCTGGAAGGCGGTCTTCAGCTCGCTGGTGATGAACGCGGGCACCAGGATGCGCATGGGAACCTGCGTCGGGTCTTCCATGGCCGGTTCCTTGGCCAGGTTGGCGAAGAGCGACAGGTCGTTCTCGCGGGTCTGGTGCAGCATGAAGGTGCGCAAGGGCGAGGCCGCGCGCTCCACGGCGGTTTCGAACGGGATCGACCCTTCGGAGAGCGGCTTGTAGGCGTCGGCGTAGATCTTGTCGAACACCGGCGACATCGTATAGAAGGTCAGGAACAGCGCCAGGCCGATCAGCACGTGGTTGGGCGGCGACATCGCGGTTCCCATGGCGCTGCGCAACAGTCCCAGGACGATGATGATGCGGGTGAAGCCCGTCATCATCAGCAGCGCGGCCGGCAGGAACGACAGCGAGGTCATCAGCAGCAGGGTCTGCATGCTGAGCGAATAGGTCTCGGAGCCGTTCGGCCCCGGGGTGGCCGTCAGGGCGGGCAGGGTGGCCTGGGCGACGACACCGGCCGGAAAGAAGGCCAGGCCAAGCAGGGCGGCGGCTGCAAGCAGGGGTAGCGCGGCGGGGCGGGCGCGGGCAGGCGTCGAGCGGGTGAGAAAACTCATGGGTATAGCGTGAGGCGCGCCGTGGCGCTAGCGGCGCTTGAGCGCCTGGCCCAGCTTGGCCGCGAAAGCGGCGGCGGGCAGCGGAGAGCCTTCCGGCAACTGGCCGGCCGGCAGGGTGTGCAGGGTATTGAGCTGGTTCGGGCCGACCCCGACCACCAGCCAGGTGTCTTCGATCTCGACCACGACGATGCTCTGGCGCGGGCCGACCGGCAGGCTGGCCACCTGCCGCAGGAGGTTGCCGCCGCCCCGCTGCGTCAGCCCGGCGCGGCGGGCCAGCCAGGCCGCGACCAGGATGGCCGCCACGACCAGCACCAGGCCGATGATGACGCGCATGAGGGCGGATTCATTCATGGCGAAGCCAGGATCAGCGGCGGTTGTTCAAGCGGTTGATCCGCTCGGATGGCGTGATGATGTCGGTGAGACGGATGCCGTACTTGTCTTCGACCACCACGACCTCGCCTTGCGCGATCAGGTAGCCGTTGACGAAGATGTCCATCGGCTCGCCGGCCAGGCCGTCCAGTTCGACCACCGAGCCCTGGCCCAGCTGGAGCAGGTTCTTGATGGTCAGGCGGGTGCGGCCCAGTTCGACCGTGAGCTGGACGGGGACGTCCATGATCAGGTCGATGTCGGTGCCTGCGCCGCCGGTCGTGCCGGCCAGCGGTTTGAACACCGATTGCGCGGCCGGCTGCGCCGCCGGTTGCGCGGCAGGGGCGGCGGGCGCGCTTGCGGGAGCGGCAGCCGGCGCCGCTGCGGGCGCGGCGGCTTGTTCCGCCATCGCGGCGGCCCAGTCGTCCTGGGGCTTGAGGCCGTCGGCTTGGGTGGGCGGATTGGCGCGGGATTGTTCGGCGAGCGCGTCGGCCCAGTCGTCGGCCGGGGACGAGCCGGTGCCGGGCTCGTTCTTGTCAGTCATGGTCAGAGGCCTCGTTGGGTTCTGTATCGTGGGTAAACATGTTCTGTACGCGCAGGGCGTACTGGCCGTTGAAGACGCCATAGCCGCATTCCATCAACGGCACGCCGTCGACGCTCGCGATTATGGTTTCCGGCACGGTCACGGGCAGGACGTCGCCGACCTTCAGGTGCATCAGTTCGCGGATCGAGGAAGGAATGCGGGCGAATTCCGCGACGACGTCGATGTCGGCGCTGCGCACCTGGCGGGACAGCTGCTGCGACCAGCGCTGGTCCACTTCCTCGAGCGTGGTTTCCTGCAGCGGCCGCGTCAGCAGGTCGCGCACCGGCTCGATCATGGAGTACGGCAGGCAGATGTTCAGCTCGCCGCCGGTCGCGCCGAATTCGATGTGGAAGGAGGTGACGACCACCACTTCATTGTTGCCGGTGATGCTGGCGAACTTGGTGTGCATTTCCGACCGCACGTATTCGAATTCGATCGGATAGACCGGATCCCAGGATTTGCCGTAGCTCTCCAGGGTCAGGTTGAGCAGCCGGCGGATGATGCGCTGCTCGGTCGTGGTGAAGTCGCGGCCTTCGACGCGCGTGTGGTAGCGGCCGTCGCCGCCGAACAGGCTGTCGATGACCAGGAACACCAGGTTCGGGTCGTACGTAAAGAGCGCGGTGCCTCGCAGCGGCTTCATCTGAATCATGTTCAGATTGCTCGGCACAGGCAGGTTGCGCTCGAAGTCCGCGTACTTCTGGATTTTGATGGAGCCGACGGTGATGTCGGCGCTGCGGCGCATGAAGTTCAGGAGCACATGGCGCATCTGGCGCGCGAAGCGCTCGTTGATGAGCTCCAGCGTCTGCATGCGGCGGCGCACGACGCGCTCGGGCGAGCTCAGGTCGTAGGCGCGCGCGCCGGTCGTCTGGCTTGTCGCTTCGGTTTTGCTGTCGCTCTCGCCGGTGACGCCAGCGAGCAGCGCGTCGACCTCGTCCTGCGAAAGGAATGCCTCGTAGGCCATGCTTATTGCACCACGAACGCCGTGAAGAGCACGTCGGTGACGTACTGGCCGTCAGGCAAAGGCGAGAACGGGCGATTGACCGCCTGCTTGATCGCATTGACCATGTCGGTCTTGCCTTGCTGCGTCTGCACGCCGATGGGCGATTGCGACGACAGCACCATCAGGATGCGGCTGCGCACTTCCGGCATGTATTTCTCGAGACGGGTGCGGGTCTGCTCGTCGCTGACGCGCAGCGTCAGGCCGACGTGCATGATGCGTTCCGTTTCCGGATTCTGCAGCGTGACGGTGAAGGGCTCGAGCGGCACGAAGATCGGCGCGGGCACGGCAATGGGATTGGCGGGCGGCGCGACGAAGGTGGCTGGCATGGCCTGGGGGCCTTGGCCCGGCTGCCCCGGCTGCCCAGGTTGGCCCGGCTGGCCGCCAGGCACCTGGCCCACGCCGAGCTGCACGGGCGCCGCGCCTTGCGGCTGTATGCGCTGGGTGATGTACCAGGTGGCGCCGGCGCTGGCCGCGGCGACGATGAGCAGGACCAGGATGGCCAGCAACGGGCGAAGAACGCGGCCCAGGCCGCCTGCGCGGGAAGAGGATGCGCCGCGCGCAGGCATGGGTGTGGATTTGGAAGTCGCCATCTCGGTGTCGATGCGTATTTTGCCGCTGATGAAAACGGGTTCTTAGTTGATGAAAGCATTCTGCCCCAAATCCCGCCTCCGCTTGGGGGCGAAAAACAGGGCGAAAGCCGTGTATCTCAAGCTATTGCTGCACTGCCCGCGATCCTTGCCGGACGCGGGATGCGCGTAGGTCAGGCGAATGTGTCCACCAGGGCGTTGGCGTTGCGCGCCACCGTCACTGCGATGGGGGCGTCGGCCGCAGCCGCGGCGCCGGTCATTGCGCCGCCGGACTGCCGTTGCGAGCCGTTGCCGCCGTGCTGCGCGAACTCTTGCTGGGCAGCCTGCTCGCCCACGCTGGTTTGCCCCAGCGAGATGCCGGCCTGGGCCAGCGCCTGCTGCAGTTGCGGCATGGCGGTTTCGATCGCCTGGCGCACGGACGCATGGGCCGAGACGAACGAAGCGCTGGCAACGCCGTCGGTCAGGTTGAGGCTGACACGCAGCGGGCCCAGGTCGGGCGGATCCAGGCGCAGTTCGGCGGTCTGCATGCCTTGGCGCGCGCTGTGGCTCATCATGACCACTTGCTGGCCGAGTTCGGTGCCCCAGTGCGTGCCGCCCACGGGGGTGGCGACCTGCATCACCAGGGGAACGGCGGGCGCGGCGAAGGCGGTGGGGTTGGCGATCGGCAGGGGCTGGCGCTGCCCAGCGGCTGCGGCCAGCGTCGCCGCCAGGGCGTCGTGGGACTGCGCGCCGTGCTGCGGCGCCTGGAATTGCTGGTCTGCGCTCGCCAGCATGGGCGCGGGATCCTGGTCTTCGTGCGCCGGGGCCAGGACTTGCGCGGTGTCGGCGTGAGGCTGGCCCGCAGGGCGGGGCAGCGCGGTCTCGGGCGCCAGGCGCGGCGTGCCGGCCTTGGCGGCGCCGGCGGGCGCGCCAGGCGCTTGCGCGGCGGG
>NZ_UFQB01000052.1 GCF_900496965.1 Achromobacter agilis | reverse complement strand
GGCCGCTTTTGCCTTGGGGCGGCCCGGCGGCAAAAGATGCCCCCACGCTGCGCCTTCGGCTTGCTGCCCCCCAAGGGGGCCGCTTTTGCCTTGGGGCGGCCCGGCGGCAAAAGATGCCCCCACGCTGCGCCTTCGGCTTGCTGCCCCCCAAGGGGGCCGCTTTTGCCTTGGGGCGGCCCGGCGGCAAAAATGATGCCGCAATCAGGGATTCAAGTTAACACGCGCGAACTTGCGCTTGCCCACCTGAACGACGTAAGTCCCCGCCGGCAATTGCAACGATTTGTCTTCCACGCGGTCGCCGTTTACGCGGACGCCGCCCTGCTCTACGTTGCGTTGCGCTTCCGATCCGGAAGCGACCAGGCCGGCCTCGCGCAACAGCTTCAGGATGCCGACCGGCGCCCCGCCGATATTCACTTCGGGGATGTCGTCGGGGATGGCGCCGTCGCGGAAGCGGGCCTCGAACGTGGCCAGCGCATCCTCGGCCGCCTTGGCGGAATGGAAACGCGCAATGATTTCCTGGGCCAGCATGACCTTGGCGTCGCGCGGATTGCGGCCGCCGTCGATCTCCTGCTTGAGCGCGGCGATGTCTTCCAGCGAGCGGAACGACAGCAGTTCGAAGTAGCGCCACATCAGCGTGTCGGAAATCGACATGAGCTTGCCGAACATCGAGTCGGGCGACTCCGAAATGCCGATGTAGTTGCCCTTGGACTTGGACATCTTCTCTACGCCGTCCGTCCCTACCAGCAGCGGCATCGTCAGGATGCACTGGGGCTCCTGGCCATATTCCTTTTGCAGCTCGCGGCCGACCAGCAGGTTGAACTTCTGATCGGTGCCCCCCAGCTCCAGATCGGACTTCAGCGCCACCGAGTCATAACCCTGCATCAGCGGATACAGGAATTCATGCACCGAGATCGGGATGCCGCCCTTGAAGCGCTTGGTGAAATCCTCGCGTTCCATCATGCGCGCCACTGTATAGCGCGAAGCCAGCTGGATCATGCCGCGCGCCCCCAGGGGGTCGCACCACTCGGAGTTGTAGCGGATCTCGGTGCGGGCCGGGTCGAGCACCAGGCTTGCCTGGGCGTAATAGGTCTTGGCATTGGCCTCGATCTGCTCGCGGGTCAGCGGCGGTCGCGTATTGTTGCGGCCGCTGGGATCGCCGATGGTCGAGGTGAAATCGCCGATCAGGAAGATGACGTTGTGCCCCATGTCCTGCAGCTGGCGCATCTTGTTCAGCACCACCGTGTGACCCAGGTGGATGTCCGGCGCGGTCGGGTCCAGCCCCAGCTTGATGCGCAGGGGCACGCCCGTGGCGCGGCTCCTGGCCAGCTTACGAGCGAACTCGGATTCGACCAGAAGCTCGTCGCAACCGCGCTTGGCTATACGCAGATCTGCTTCGACTTCAGGGGTAATGGGGGCTTCTGAGGATGACATGGCAGGGGGACCGACGCGGCTTCAGCCGACAAAAAGGTGTAAAAAGTGACGAAAACTATCGAAAATTCTAGCCGAATCGGCTAGGATACCGCCCTAATCATACGCAATTGCCATCTATACGCAGTTGCGGTCGCTCTACCACCCGTTGTTCACAAGATGCGCCTCGCGCCAGCCCTTGCCCCGGAAACCGTGGCGCGCGAGGGCTTGTTCGCATCGCGCACCCTGCGAGCTCCTGCCACCTGAGAGGGTATCTTCACGATGAATCGTGGCCTCCACGAACTGGCGAGTAGCATCAAGCGCAAAGTTGCTGCCCTGTTTGCGCCCGCAGAACCCAAGCCCCAGCGCTCGGGTCTTTTCCGTCGCACTCTTCTCGTCACCGCCATCGGTCTGTTCGCCGGCGCCGCCGCTCTCGGCATGGTGCAGCAACCCGACCGCAGCGAACTCCCCCCGTCCCGCATCATCCGCAGCGTCCTGCCGCTGAGCGCTGAGCAAGTCGAAGTCAGCGCCCCCAGCGCCGCCCCCTATATCAGCGAGACCCGCATCCGCCCCGGCGACACCCTGTCCGCCGTGCTGCAGCGCCTGGAGCTCGACGCGCCCAATCTGCAGACTTTCCTGACCCACGAGGCCAGCGCCCGCAGCATCTACAAGCTGTACCCGGGCCGCTCCGTGCAGGCCGCAACGGACGAAGAAGGCAAGCTGATCTGGCTGCGCTACATCCACACCCCCGGCAACGAAACGGACGGCCAGGTCGTGACGCGCATGCTGCACGTCGCGCCGGCCGGTGACACCTACAAGGCCGAGGAAGTCGCCGAAAGCACCGAACGCCAGACCCGCGTCGCCGTGGGCACGATCCGTTCGTCGCTGTTCGGCGCCACCGACGCCGCCGGCATCCCGGATTCGGTCACCATGCAGATGGCCGACATCCTCAGCGCCAAGATCGACTTCCTGCGCGACCTGCGCCAGGGCGACCAGTTCCGCGTGGTCTACGAAGTGCGTTCGTACGACGGGCGCTACGCGGGCGCGGGCCGCGTGCTGGCGCTGGAATTCATCAACGGCGGCAAGACCTACAACGCCGTCTGGTTCAGCCCCGACGAAAAGAGCGGTTCGTACTACGACTTCGACGGCACCAGCCTGCGCGGCGCGTTCCTGCGCACCGCCCTGAAATTCAGCCGCATCAGCTCCACGTTCGGGATGCGCATGCACCCCATCCACAAGACCTGGACCGGACACAAAGGCGTGGACTACGCCGCACCCTCGGGCACGCCGATCCACTCCACCGCCGACGGCACGGTCGAATTCGCCGGTTGGCAGAATGGCTACGGCAACGTGGTCATCGTGAAGCACCACGGCAAGTACACGACGCTGTATGCGCACCAGAGCCGCATTGCCCAAGGCATCACCAAGGGCGCGAAGATCTCGCAAGGCCAGCTGCTGGGCTATGTCGGTTCCACCGGCTGGGCAACCGGCCCGCACCTGCATTACGAGTTCCGCGTGGACAACCAGCCGATCGATCCGCTGTCGGTGGACCTGCCGGTCGCCCGCAGCCTGGAACCCGCCGAAGTGCGCGCGTTCAACCAGGCCGTGGCGCCGTACAAGCAGCAGATCCAGCTGCTGACCCAGTTCCAGCAGACCTTGCCCGACGCGCTGACCAACGTGGCCAGCCGCTAGGCGGCCCACCCGGCAGAACGTCCCCGAAGGCGGCCCCGCAAGATTCATTGCGCGGCCGTTTTTTTTTGCAAAGCCGCCCCGGAGCAGAACCCGCCAGGGGCATATTCCCTTCTCTTCCGAGGCGCCCGTGACTTCCCCCCTGCCCGAGCATCGCAAGGCCCCCAAGCTCTACATCGGGTTGATGTCGGGCACCAGCGTCGACGGCGTCGACGGCGTGCTGGCGCGCCTGAGCGGCGGCCAGCCGCCGCAAGTGCTCGCCAGCGCCAGCCTCGCCATGCCGGCAGACCTGCGCCAAGAACTGCTGGCGCTGAACCTGTCCGGCGAGGACGAACTGGCGCGAGGCGCGCTGGCCGCCAATGCGCTGGCCCGCCTCTACGCCCAGGCCGTGGCCGAACTGCTGCGCAGCGCCGGCATCGCGGCAGGCGACGTCGCGGCCATCGGCGCGCACGGCCAGACGGTCCGGCACCGCCCGGATAGCGGCTATACCGTGCAGCTCAACGCGCCCGCCCTGCTGGCGGAACTGTCCGGCGTCGACGTGGTGGCCGACTTCCGCAGCCGCGACGTAGCCGCGGGCGGCCAGGGCGCGCCGCTGGTGCCGCCCTTTCATGCGGCCATCTTCGGCGCGCCCGAAGGCCGAGCCGTGCTCAACCTGGGCGGCATCGCCAACATAACGCTGCTGGAGCCGGAACAGCCTCCGCGCGGTTTCGACACCGGCCCCGCCAACGTTTTCCTGGACGGCTGGTGCCAGCGCCATCTCGGCGCGCCTTATGACGCCGACGGCCGCTGGGCCGCGACCGGACAGGTCCTGGCGCCGCTGCTGGAACAACTGATCGCCAGCGAACCGTGGTTCGCCCTGCCGCCGCCCAAGTCCACGGGCCGCGACCTGTTCAACATGCAATGGCTGGATGCCCGGCTGGCCGCGTTCGACGGCCCCAAGCCCGAGCCTCAGGATGTGCAGGCCACGCTGCAGCGCCTGACGGCCCGGACCGTGGCGAACGCCATCGACGCCGCCGCAGCCGGCACGCGGGAAGTCTTTGTGTGCGGAGGCGGCGCGCGCAACGCCGGCCTGATGCGCGAATTGGCGTACTGCCTGCAGCGTCCCGTGCGCGCCACCGATGCACTGGGCGTGCCCGCGCAGGAAGTCGAGGCCCTCGCGTTCGCGTGGCTGGCGCAGGCGTTCATGGAGCGCCGGCCAGCAGGGCTGCCCGCCGTCACGGGCGCGCGCGGACCGCGCATCCTGGGCGCGCTCTACCCCGCCTAGAACCGATGACCCGTCCTGCCCTGGGTTGACACCTACGGGCCGGTATCCGTAGCGATTACGGACTGAGCACCCGATGAACTTCA
>NZ_UFQB01000055.1 GCF_900496965.1 Achromobacter agilis | reverse complement strand
GGCACGACCTGGAACAGATCGCCGACCAGGCCATAATCGGCCACGCCGAAGATCGGGGCTTCCGGATCCTTGTTGATGGCCACGATGACCTTCGAATCCTTCATGCCGGCCAGGTGCTGGATCGCACCCGAGATACCCACCGCCACGTACAGCTGCGGCGCGACGATCTTGCCGGTCTGACCGACTTGCCAGTCGTTAGGCGCGTAGCCCGCGTCCACCGCGGCGCGCGAAGCGCCCAGGGCGGCGCCCAGCTTATCGGCCAGCGGATCTAGGATCTTGAAGTTCTCGGCGCTGCCCAGACCGCGGCCGCCCGACACCACCACGCGCGCGCCGGCCAGTTCCGGACGGTCGCTCTTGGCGACTTCGCGGCCCACGAAGGTGGACAGGCCCGAATCGGCCACGGCGGCTACCTCTTCCACGGCGGCCGAGCCGCCTTGGGCGGCAACCGCATCAAAGCCGGTGGTGCGCACGGTGATGACCTTCACGGCATCGGCCGACTGCACCGTGGCGATCGCGTTGCCCGCGTAGATCGGGCGCTGGAAGGTGTCGGGGGAGTCCACACCGATGATGTCGGAAATCTGCGCCACGTCCAGCTTGGCCGCCACGCGCGGGGCGACGTTCTTGCCCGACGCGGTGGCCGGGAACAAGATGTGGCTGTAGCCCGAGGCCACGGCCAGCACCTGGGCCGCGACGTTCTCGGCCAGGCCATCGGCCAGTTGCGCAGCGTCGGCCAGCAGCACCTTGGCAACGCCCGCGGCGGCGGCGGCCTGGTCGGCCACGGCGCGCGCATTGGCGCCGGCGACCAGCACGTGCACGTCGCCTCCGATCTTGGCGGCGGCGGCGACGGCGTTCAGGGTTGCGCCCTTGAGCTGGGCGTTATCGTGTTCGGCAATAACCAGCGTCGTCATGTCAGACCACCTTCGCTTCGTTCTTGAGTTTGTCCACCAGGGCCGCGACATCGGCCACCTTGATGCCGGCCTTGCGGGCCGGCGGCTCGCTGACCTTCAGCGTCTTCAGGCGGGGAGCCGGATCCACGCCCAGGTCCTCAGGCGTGACGGTGTCCAGTTGCTTCTTCTTGGCCTTCATGATGTTCGGCAGCGTGACGTAGCGCGGCTCGTTCAAGCGCAGGTCGGTGGTGACGATCGCCGGCAGCTTGAGCGTCAGCGTTTCCAGACCGCCGTCGACTTCACGCGTCACCGTCGCTTGGCCGTCGGCCAGCTCGACCTTGCTGGCGAACGTGGCTTGCGGCCAGTCCAGCAGCGCGGCCAGCATCTGGCCGGTCTGGTTGGCGTCGTCGTCGATGGCCTGCTTGCCCAGGATCACCAACTGCGGCTGTTCCTTGTCGACCAGCGCCTTCAGCATCTTGGCCACGGCCAGCGGCTGCAGTTCGGCGTCGGTCTGGACCAGCACGCCGCGATCGGCGCCAATGGCCATGGCCGTGCGCAGCGTCTCCTGGCATTGCGCAACGCCGCAAGAAACCGCCACCACTTCAGCGACCGCGCCTTTTTCCTTCAGGCGGGTGGCTTCTTCGACGGCGATTTCGTCAAAGGGGTTCATGGACATCTTCACATTGGCGATATCCACGCCAGTCTGATCAGACTTGACGCGCACCTTGACGTTGTAGTCAACGACGCGCTTGAC
>NZ_UFQB01000056.1 GCF_900496965.1 Achromobacter agilis | reverse complement strand
TGACCCGTCCTGCCCTGGGTTGACACCTACGGGCCGGTATCCGTAGCGATTACGGACTGAGCACCCGATGAACTTCATCGGGTGTTTTGCATTGTAGGGACAGATGTGGGCGCTCGGTGTTGTAGATCTGGACAGACTGCCTGACCATGAGCCTGGCTTGGGCCAGATCGGCGGGTCTTTGGAGCAACAGTTCTCCCTTCAGGATGCCGTTGACCCGCTCGGCCAAGGCATTCTGGTAGCAGTCGTAGCCGTCGGTCATCGAGCAACGGATGTCATGCCGAGCGTGCAGGCGCTGGTAATACGTCGAGCAGTACTGGATGCCTCGATCCGAGTGGTGCACCAGCGGTTGGTTTGAACGCCGCGAGCGCAACGCCATCTCCAGCGCGCGGCGCACCCCTTCGGTCTGCAGATTCTCGGCCACGTGGTAACCCACGATCTTGCGCGAGTAGGCGTCGGTCACCAGGCTCAAGTAGGTGCACCGCTGGGCGGTCGGCAGGTAGGTGATGTCAGCTACCCAGACCTGCTCGGGACCGGTCGCCACCACCTGGCCTTGACCCGCCTTGAGCAGGTTCGGGTGGCGCCGGAAGCGATGATGGCTGTCTGTGGTCTTGTGATACGCCCGGCGCGGGCGTACCAGCATCCGGGCGCTGCGCAGGATGTCGAACAGCGCATCGCGCCCAGCCTTGATCCCCGCCTCGCGCAGCGGTTGGCGTAGCACATGATGCAGCTTGCGCGTACCCAGCTTCGGTTGCCGCACCCGTAACGCCGTCACCATCGACACGACCTGGCACGCCTGCTGCTGGCGCTCCCGCTCCCTGTGCCTGCCCTTGTAGTAGGCCTGGCGGCTGTGGCCCATGTAGCGGCAAGCCCTTGCCACGCTCAACCCTTGGACGAGCTTTTGCGTAAGGACTTGCCCGAAGGCTTTTTTACGACGCGCACCCCGTAGTCCTTCTCCAGCACGTTGACTACGGCCTCGAACAACTGCGCCTTCTCGCGCGCCTCTTTAAGCTGAACCTCCAGCTCCTTGATCCGCTGCTCGGGCGTGAGCGCCTTGCCCTGACGATCCATATCCACTCCTCTGACCGTCGGCAGGCTCCAGCCACTCCAGCCCGGGCGACCATGCTTGCGCAGCCACACCAGCACCGTCGACCGGCCTTGGATCCCATAGCGACGCTGCGCCTCTTTGTACGTCAGCTCGCCTTTTTCCACCTGCTCGACCACCGACAGTTTAAAAGCCAGGCTGTAGTCCCGCTGGGTTCGCTTGATCCTTGATTCCAATTGACTCTCCTTTTTTCTCTCAAAAAGGTGTCAACCAAATTCAGGACGGGTCA
>NZ_UFQB01000058.1 GCF_900496965.1 Achromobacter agilis | reverse complement strand
TGTATGGACCGGGGACATGGGTAACAGGTGTACGAGGACATGGGTGACACTTTTCCGGGTTAGGTGCCCGGGAGAGTTCCATGCCTTGGAGTCCTGTTACCGTGAACGATCAGAAGACCGAGTTTGTGGCGTTGGCCGGGCAGGCTAACGCCAACATGAGCGAGCTGTGCCGGCGTTTCGGCATCAGTCGTAAGACTGGATATAAGTGGCTTGGCCGCCATGAACAGCACGGGCCAGCCGGGCTTGAACCGCTATCGAGGCGCCCTCGGCACACACCGGGGCGTACAGCCGAGGCGCTTGAGGCTCAGGTCCTTGAGGTCAGGCAACGTCATCCGGCCTGGGGCGGGCGCAAGATCGCCCATGTGCTGTTACGCGATCAAGGGGTAAGGCTCGCACCCAGCACCGTCACGGAGGTGCTGCGTCGCCATGGATGTTTGGCAGATACCCCGCCCGGCTCAGGCAGGGCCTGGCAGCGGTTCGAGCACGAAGCCCCCAACGACCTGTGGCAGATGGACTTCAAGGGTCACTTCGCCACGGACCGGCAGCGTTGCCATCCGCTGACGGTCATCGACGACCACTCGCGTTACAACATCGTTCTGCAGGCCATGGCTGCCGAACGCTTCGAGCCAGTGCAGGCCGCGCTACTGCAAGCGTTCTTCCGCTACGGCCTGCCCAGGCGCATCAACACCGATAACGGCACGCCTTGGGCCGCCTCAGGCATGGATGCGTTGACGCGGTTGGCTGTCTGGTTCATACGGCTTGGCATCGAGCTGACGCATAGCAGGCCCGCACATCCGCAGAGTAACGGTAAGGACGAGCGCTTCCATCGCACCTTCAAGGCTGAGGTCCTCGGTACTCGGCGCTTCCGAGATCTGGACGATGCCCAGCGCCAGTTCGATCCGTGGCGTCGAATCTACAACCACGAGCGCCCACACCAGGCGCTAGACATGCAAACGCCCGCGCAACGTTATCGGCCAAGCGTACGCTCGATGCCACGGGTTCTGCCGCCCATCGTTTACGCCGCGGACACATTGGTGCGCAAGGTCCAGTACGGAGGGTGGGTCGACCTACAAGGGCGACAGTTGCGTCTATCGGCCGGATTACGTGGTCAATATGTCGCCTTCAGACCGAGGCGAGACGAGGATGGCTCCTTCGACATCCTCTTCTGCCATCACTGCCTCGGACAAGTGGATCTGAAGGCCATGAAGTAAGCTGATCAACCTGTTACCCATGT
>NZ_UFQB01000060.1 GCF_900496965.1 Achromobacter agilis | reverse complement strand
CCGCCTTCCATCGCCGCCTTGGCCACCGCCGGCGCGATGCGCACGATCAGGCGCGGGTCGAACGGCTTGGGAATCAGGTATTCGGGGCCGAAGGAAATGTCGTACGTGCCATAAGCGGCCGCCACGACCTCGTTCTGCTCTTCCTCGGCCAGCTCCGCAATGGCGTAGACCGCCGCCTTTTCCATCTCGCGGGTGATCGTCGTGGCGCCCACGTCCAGCGCGCCGCGGAAAATGTACGGGAAGCACAGCACGTTGTTGACCTGGTTCGGGTAGTCCGAACGGCCCGTGGCCATCACCACGTCGTCGCGCACCCCGTGCGCCACTTCCGGCAGAATCTCGGGCGTCGGGTTGGCCAGCGCCAGGATCAGCGGGCGCGGGCCCATCGACGCCACCATCTCCGGCTTGAGCACGCCGCCGGCCGACAGCCCCAGGAACACGTCGGCGTCCTGGATCACCTCGGCCAGCTTGCGCGCCTCCGTCTTCTGCGCAAAGCGCGCCTTGTCCGGATCCATCAGCACCGTGCGGCCTTCGTAGACCACCCCTTCGATGTCGGTGACCCAGACATTCTCCAGCGGCAGCCCCAGGTCCACCATCAGGTCCAGGCAGGCCAGCGCGGCCGCGCCGGCGCCGGAAGTCACCACCTTGACCTTCTTGATGTCCTTGCCCACCACCTTCAGGCCGTTGATGAAGGCGGCCGACACCGTGATCGCCGTGCCGTGCTGGTCGTCGTGGAAGACGGGAATCTTCATCCGGTCGCGCAGCTTGCGCTCGACGATGAAGCACTCCGGCGCCTTGATGTCTTCGAGGTTGATGCCGCCGAAGGTGGCCTCCAGCCCCGCGATGATCTCGACCAGCTTGTCCGGGTCGGT
>NZ_UFQB01000061.1 GCF_900496965.1 Achromobacter agilis | reverse complement strand
ACTCTCCCGGGCACCTAACCCGGAAAAGTGTCACCCATGTCCTCGTACACCTGTTACCCATGTCCCCGGTCCATACACTGGCCCGCCTTGGGGCGGCCCGGCGGCGGACCGGCCATTCTTGCGCAGGCCGTGGATGCCCTCCGGCGAAAAAAGAGCCCCCTAAGGGGCTCTTTTTCCACATCCGGATCGGGCCTGGGCTTAGACCCGGTTGGCGTCCAGCACCGTCATTGCCGCCATATTGATGATGCGGCGCACGGTGGAGCTGGAAGTCAGGATGTGCACCGGCGCATTGGCGCCGAGCAGGAACGGACCCACCGCCACGTTGCCGCCCGCGGCCGTCTTGAGCAGGTTGTAGGCAATGTTGCCGGAGTCCACGTTCGGGCACACCAGCAGATTGGCCTCGCCCTTGAGCGAAGACGACGGCAGGATGCGCATGCGCAGCGCCTC
The DNA here is from genome assembly GCF_900496965.1 of Achromobacter agilis. Classification (GTDB taxonomy): domain Bacteria; phylum Pseudomonadota; class Gammaproteobacteria; order Burkholderiales; family Burkholderiaceae_B; genus Achromobacter; species Achromobacter agilis. The sequence continues at coordinate 315 of NZ_UFQB01000061.1, read as the reverse complement.
GTCCAGCGCGCAATCGCCATGCATCTCGCCGTCGATCTCCAGCTCCGGCGCGATCTCGCGCACCAACTCCAGCGCGCGGCGCATCTTCGCGCCCGACGCCGAGCTGCCCGAACCGAAGTTCGACCGCGACAGCAGCGCCACCTTGGGCGCCAGGTTCATGCGGGCCATTTCCTGCGCCGCCATCACCGTGAATTCGGCGATCTGCTCGGCCGAGGGCTCGTCGTTCACATGCGTGTCCACCAGCACCACCGTGCGCTCGTTGAGCAGCAGGATGTTCATCGCCGCATACACGTTGTGGCCGGCACGGCGGCCGAT
>NZ_UFQB01000063.1 GCF_900496965.1 Achromobacter agilis | reverse complement strand
CGTACTTATCTTCTTCGGCTTGCGCCGAGTACTTGATAAGTACATTTCGTTGTGCTTCTTCCAGATTGTTAAAGAACGAATATAGCTGTTAGGTAAAACCTAACTCATAAGATCGTAGATCACGACATTATGAGTTAGCCTCTACATCATCACCAGGTGATAGGATTTGGTGGAGGTGAACGGGATCGAACCGATGACATCCTGCTTGCAAAGCAGGCGCTCTCCCAGCTGAGCTACACCCCCATACTCTGCATCGCAGAATACTTGGTGGGTCTGGTTGGATTCGAACCAACGACCCCCGCCTTATCAAGACGGTGCTCTAACCGACTGAGCTACAGACCCAAAACCTTTTCGGATCAGTAGTCAGGTAGCTGAAGACCCAGGGAAGACTCCCTCGACCCAAGCCTACAACTGATCCCAGCTATATATCAAACAACCGATAAGAGTGGACGCTTAACACGAGCACTAAGCTCTGAAAGGAGGTGATCCAGCCGCACCTTCCGATACGGCTACCTTGTTACGACTTCACCCCAGTCATGAAT